>JBITGK010000011.1:0-367565 GCA_044456955.1 Spirillospora sp. NPDC050679
CCCCAACAGTCGCCCGTGTGGTTCGGGGGGGGGTATCCCTTGATCGGGGATTTCGACAAAAAACCCAACATGTTTGGTTTTTTGGTGTTTTAGACCCCTAAAAACACCCGCCCGCCCCCGGCCGGGCCCCCCGTCCGGAGAACCGGACGGGGCCCGCGCGGGAGGGGGTCGTGCGACCCGGCCGCCCGGCTAGCGCAGCGAGTGGCCGTGCACGTCGGTGGTCGGCTTCGGCGCGGCCGCGGCCTTCTGGGCGGCGCGGCGGCGGGCCTCACCGTTCACCGGCAGCGTGCTCTTGGCGAAGGACTGGGTCGCGAACGCCACGCCGTCGACGTTGGTGTCGAACAGCTTGTAGTTCACGTTCTTCAGCCCGTCGCACGCGGCGTGGTAGCACGGGTCGTACGGCTGGCCGGCGGTGCCGCCGAACAGCTTGGCCTCCTCGGGCGTCTTGATGCCCTCGGCGCCGGTGTCGATGCCGCCCGCGGGGATGCCGTGCTCGATGAACGGCCCGTAGTCGGAGCGGCCGTTGAACTCGCTCTCCACGGTCGGCAGCTTGCGCTTGGCGTAGTAGCCCTTGATGATCGCCTCGATGGCGCCCGAGCCGGCCGGCGGGTTGGTGCCCGCGCCGGCGGAGTCGTCGCCGTCGTAGACCGCGCGCACGCCGTTGGGCGACCCGAGCATGTCGAAGTTCAGGTTCAGCGCGATCTTGGCGCGGTCGGCCTCGGAGAGGCTGTTCACGTAGTAGGTCGAGCCGACGAGGTTGATCTCCTCGGCGCCCCACCAGGCGAAGCGCACCTTGTTCTTGATGTTCTTCTTGCCCAGCTTGTTGACCTTCTGGGCGACCGCCAGGATCGCCGCCGAGCCGGTGGCGTTGTCGTTGATGCCCGCGCCGGCCGGGACGCCGTCCAGGTGCGCGCCCACCACCACGACGTTGTCGGCGCGACCGTGCTTGGTCTCGGCGATGACGTTGTGGGTGGTGCGGCGCTCGTTCAGCGTCTCGGACTTCACGCGCAGCTTCAGCGTCCCGGCCTGCGCCAGCGGGATGAGCTGGCGGCCGATGGCGTGGGTGGTCGACATGACCGGCAGGCCCGCCGGGGTGCCCTGGGTGGCGCCGGTGATCGGGCCCTCGACGTCGGGCCGGTTGTACATCACGACCGCCGACGCGCCCGCCTTCTTGGCGTTCTCGCTCTTGACGATCAGGTTGCAGGTGCCGCGCTGGATCAGCGCGATGTTCCCGGCCGGGAAGCCCGCGAAGTCGGACTCCTCGCAGCCGGAGGAGCCGGCCTCGCCCGGCGCGGGCACGTCCACCGCGGTCACCGGGGCGGTGACGTCGCCGGCGACCGAGTACTCCATCGTGTTGTACTCGGTCCCCTCCTTGTAGGAGACCTGGTTCGGCGCGGTCTGCTCCAGCGCGCCCTTGCCGGTCTGGCGGTAGAAGTCGAACGGGAAGGCCTGCAGGGTCGGGGTGAACCCGGCCTTCTTGAGCTGGCTGACGACGTACTTCACCGAGATGTCGTAGCCGGGCGACCCGGCCGACCGGTTGCCGCCGTTGTACTTGGCGATCTCCGCGAAGGCGTTCAGGTGCTTGGTGGCGTCCTTGGCCGTCACCAGGGACGCGAGGTCCGGGGCCGCCATGGCCTGCGTCGCCGGCACGGTGGCCAGCGAGGCGGCCAGCACGGCGGCCGCACCGAGTGCGAGCTTGCGCATATCGCTCCTGTGGGGGGAATTACCAGGGAATGCCCGGATAGTTCCATTGCGCCCCGGATGCGACAATCCTGATCTTGTGACGATCGAGTCTCGAAAGGGACACGGCGGTGTCCGGGCACGGCGAAGGCCGCGCCCCGGACAGGGACGCGGCCTCCGCACTGCTCCGCCGCAGCGGCCCTCCAGTTACCGGACGGCGCGGTCGTGCCCCCGGTAGTCCAGGGACGGAGCGGCCTTGCGGGCCTTGCGCGCCTCGCCGTTGACCACCAGGGTGCTCTTGGCGAAGAACTGCGTGGTGAACGCGACACCGTCAACGTGCGTGTCCAGCAGCTTCCAGTCGATGTTCTTGATGTCGTCGCAGGCGGCGTGGTAGCAGGGGTCGTACGGCTTGCCCGCCGTGCCGCCGAACAGCTTGGCCTCCTCGGCCGTCTTCAGCTGCTCCGCCCCGGAGAACAGGCCGCCCGCCGGGATGCCCGCCTCGATGAACGGCCCGTAGTCGGAGCGGCCGCTGAACTCGGTCTCCACGGTCGGCAGCTTGCGCTTGGCGTAGTAGTCGGTGAAGACCTTCTCGATCGCGCCCGAGCCCGTCGGGCCCTCGGAGCCCTCACCGGTGGAGAAGTCGCCGTCGTAGACGCCGCGGGTGCCGTTGATCGACCCGAGCATGTCGAAGTTCAGGTTCAGCGCGATCTTGGCACGGTCGGCCTCGGACAGGTTCGCCACGTAGTGCGTGGACCCGCGTAGGCCGTCCTCCTCGCCACCCCACCAGGCGAAGCGGACCTTGTTCTTGATGTTGGCCTTGCCCAGCTGGTGGATCTTCTGGGCGACCGCCAGCGTCGCCGCCGAGCCCGAGCCGTTGTCGTTGATGCCCGCGCCCTCGTGCACGCTGTCCAGGTGCGCGCCGACGACCACGACGTTGTCGTCGCGGCCCCACTTGGTCTCGGCGATCACGTTGGAGGTGTTCTTGGTGACCTCGACCAGGTCGGTGCGCACGCGCAGCTTCAGCCCGCCCGCCTGGGCGAGCTTGGCCAGCGCCTGGCCGACCTCGCGGGTGGCGAAGGCGACCGGGATGTCGCGCTTGGTGTCCAGCAGCGGGTTCAGCAGGCCCGCCTCGTCGGGGCGGTTGTACAGCAGCACGGCGGAGGCGCCGGCCGCCTCGGCGTTGGCGACCTTCTGCTCGAACGGGCAGGTGCCGCGCTGGATCAGCGCGATGTTCCCGGACGGGAACCCGGCGAAGTCGGCCGCCTCGCAGCCGGCGTCGCCGACCTGGCCCTCCGCCGGGACGTCCACGGCGGTCGCGCCGGTGTCGACGTCGCCGTTGCCGGTCTGGCTGGACAGCGTGTAGTCGCTGCCCAGCTGGTAGGTGGCCTGGCCCGGCGCGGTCTGCGCGAGGACGGTGGGGGTGCGCTCCACGATCTCCTGGTAGGAGAACGGCTGCACGACGGGGGTGTAGCCGGCCTTCTTCAGCTGGCTGACCACGTACTTCACCGAGATGTCGTAGCCCGGCTCGTTGGAGGCCCGGTTGCCGCCGTTGTAGGTGGCGATGGTCTGCAGGTTGTCCAGGTGCTTGCGGACGTCCTTGACCGTGACCAGGGAGGCCAGGTCGGGCGCGGCGTCGGCCGAGGGGACCGTCAGCAAGGTGGCGGCCAGCGCGGCGGCCGCGCCTATGGCGAGCTTGCGCAACATGCACTCCTGAGGGGGATCGGGCAGGATGGCATGATCAAAACCCGGGGCGGGGCCGCTCACAAGACCCGCTACCTGCCCGAGACCTATTCGATACCTGATCAAGGGGGCGGCGGGCCGGGAAGGCGCCCGCGGACCGTGCCCTCAGATGCCGCCCGCACCGCCGCGATCCGGGCGTCCCTCAGTCGTGGCCGGTGTAGGGGATGTCCACCGGGAAGCCGGGCGGGGCCGCCTCCAGCCAGGACAGGAAGCCGGTCAGCGCCGCCGCGCCCATCGCCAGCTCCAGCACCGCGTCGCCGTCGCGGACCTCCACGATCGTCACCTCCGGCAGCAGGCCGTCGGCCTCGCCGGGGTCGGGGTCGCGGCGCCTGGACACGACGAGGCCCCGGCGGTGGATCACCTGCCGGGGCCTGCCGCGAAAACCGAACACGCGATGCCACTGGAGGACATCGCCCTTGTAGCGGCCGATACCGAGCCGCCACGGGCCGGGCGCCGCCCCCTCGGGCAGCACCCGCAGGCTGCACTCCACGGCACCACCGCCGCGCACCAGCAGCCGGCGGCGCACCGACATGGCGACGAACAGGACCGCGACCAGCAGGACGACGACAGCGAGCACCCCGCCCGCGTCCAGTGCCAGTGTCCCGCCCAAGTCCCCCCGCCGTTTCTCGCCCGTGGAGCCTCACCCGTCGTGCCGCGGCACCGGCGGTGCCGCGTCGTGCTGTGGAAGTGCGCGCCGAGGAGCCTTACCCCTCGGCGCCCGCCGCGCGCAGGCGCGCCCGCGCCCGACGCTCGGCGGTGGAGTCGGCGGCGCCGGCCTTGAGGGCCTCGTCCAGGTCCTGGCGGGCGTCGGACACGACGACCTCCGAGCCCAGCTCGGCCTGCTCGGCCAGCACCGACACCTCGTCGTCGGCGATGGAGAAGAACCCGCTGCCGACCGCCGCGGTGATCCACTCGCCGCCGTCGGCCGGCTCGATCTTCACCACGCTGCCGTCCAGCAGCACGCCCAGCACCGGGGCGTGGCCCGGCATGATGCCGAGCTGGCCCTCGATGGTCTGCGCGACCACCATCTTGGCCTCGCCGGACCAGACCTCACGCTCGGGTGAGACCAGCCCGACCTTCAGGGTTGCCACGTGTCATTCCTCCGAATACTGGAGCGGACCGGCGGGGCCGGGCCGGGGCCCGGCCCCGCCGGAGCGGACTACTTCTCCAGCTCCTTGGCCTTCTTCTCGACATCCTCGATGCCGCCGCACATGAAGAACGCCTGCTCGGGGATGTGGTCGTACTTGCCCTCGGTGAGCGCCTTGAACGAGGCGACCGTCTCGTCCTTCGGCACGGTGACGCCGGGCTGGCCGGTGAACTGCTCGGCCACGTACATCGGGTGCGACAGGAAGCGCTCGATGCGGCGGGCCCGGTTCACGGTGACCTTGTCCTCTTCGGACAGCTCGTCGATACCGAGGATCGCGATGATGTCCTGCAGCTCCTTGTACTTCTGCAGGATCCGCCGCACCTCCTGGGCCACCTCGTAGTGCTCGCGGCCCAGGATCTGCGGGTCCATGATCCGGGAGGAGGAGTCCAGCGGGTCCACCGCCGGGAAGATCCCCTTCTCGGAGATGGCCCGCGAGAGCACGGTCCGCGCGTCCAGGTGCGCGAAGGTGGTGTGCGGCGCCGGGTCGGTGATGTCGTCCGCCGGGACGTAGATCGCCTGCATCGAGGTGATCGAGTGGCCCCGGGTCGAGGTGATGCGCTCCTGGAGGACGCCCATCTCGTCGGCCAGGGTGGGCTGGTAGCCCACCGCGGACGGCATGCGGCCGAGCAGCGTGGAGACCTCGGACCCGGCCTGGGTGAACCGGAAGATGTTGTCGATGAACAGCATCACGTCCTGGCCCTGCACGTCGCGGAAGTACTCCGCCATGGTCAGGCCCGACAGGGCGACCCGCAGGCGGGTGCCCGGCGGCTCGTCCATCTGGCCGAAGACCAGGGCGGTGTCCTTCAGGACGTCCGCCTCGTCCATCTCCACCCAGAGGTCGTTGCCCTCACGGGTGCGCTCGCCGACGCCGGCGAACACCGAGGTGCCGCCGAAGTTGCGGGCGACGCGGCGGATCATCTCCTGGATGAGGACGGTCTTGCCCACACCCGCGCCGCCGAACAGACCGATCTTGCCGCCCTTGACGTACGGGGACAGCAGGTCGATGACCTTGATGCCGGTCTCCAGCATCTCGGTGCGCGACTCCAGCTGGTCGAACGCCGGAGCGCTGCGGTGGATGCCCCAGCGCTCGTTGACCTCCAGCGACGCGGTCGGGACGTCCAGGGCCTCGCCGAGGGCGTTCCACACGTGGCCCTTGGTGACGTCGCCCACCGGCACCGAGATCGGCTTGCCGCTGTCGAACACCGCCGCGCCGCGCACCATGCCGTCGGTCGGCTGCATGGAGATGGCGCGGATCATGTTGTCGCCGAGGTGCTGGGCGACCTCCATGGTCAGCGTCTTGGTCTCGCCGCCCATCGCCACATCGACGTTGAGCGCGTTGTAGATCTCCGGGATGGCGTCGGCGGGGAACTCCACGTCGACGACCGGGCCGATGATCCGGGCGACGCGCCCGGTGGCCGTCGCCGTCTCTACCTGAGCAGTCATTCTCACTCCCCGCCAGAATCGGCGAGCGCGTCAGCGCCACCGACGATCTCGCTGATTTCCTGGGTGATCGCTGCCTGCCGCACCTGGTTCATCTGGCGCGTGTAGACACCGATCAGTTCGTTGGCATTGTCGGTCGCCGACTTCATGGCGCGGCGCCGGGCGGCGTGCTCGGACGCCGCCGACTGGAGCAGCATGTGGAAGATGCGGCTCTCGATGTAGTTCGGCAGCAGCAGGTCGAGCGCGGCCTCGGCCGACGGCTCGAAGTCGTAGGCCGGCAGGACCGAGGCGTTGCCCTCGGCCGTCCGCTCCTCGACCTCCAGCGGCATCAGCCGCCGGACCTGCACCTCCTGGGACAGCATCGAGATGAACTGCGTGTAGACCACGTGGATCTCCCCGACCCCGCCCTCGGCGTCGGTCTTGAGGAAGTCCGCGGTCAGCCGCTGTCCGATGCGCTCCGCGCTGGCGAAGTCCGGGCGGTCGCTGAACCCCGTCCACGACTCGGCCATCTCCCGGTCCCGGAAGCGGTACCAGGTGAGGCCCTTGTTGCCGACGATGTACGGGATCGGCTCGCGGCCCTGCTCGCGCAGGGCCTTGATCAGCGACTCGGCCTCGCGGATGACGTTGGCGTTGTAGCCGCCGCAGAAGCCCCGGTCACTGGTGACGATCAGCACCGCCGTGCGCTTGTCCTCCGGCTGCTCCTTCAGCAGCGGGTGGTCGATGCCCACGTGGTGGCTGACCAGCGCGGTCAGCGCCTGGGTGATCTGGTCGGCGTACGGCTTGGAGGCCGCCACCGCCTGCTGGGCCTTGACGATGCGCGAAGTCGCGATCATCTCCTGGGCGCGCGTGATCTTGGCGGTCGAGCTGACCGACCTGATCCGCTGCCGCAGTTGCCGTAGCTGGGCCATGGCCGATCAGCCCTTCTTGACCTGGCGCGTGATCGTCTCCTGCTCCACGGCCTCGTCGGAGATCGGCTCGACGTCCTCGTCGGCGCCCAGCATCTTGCCCTCGCCGGTCTCGAAGCCCTTCTTGAACTCCGTGATGGCGTCCTTCAGGGTGGTGAAACCGTCGTCGGACAGCTGGCCGGTCTCGCGGATGCCGGTGAGCACGCCGGAGTGGTTGCGCTCGACGTAGTCCAGGAAGTCCAGCTCGAAGCGGCGGATGTCGGCGACCGGGACGTCGTCCAGCTCGCCGGAGGTACCCGCCCACACCGAGATGACCTCCTTCTCGACCGGGAACGGCGAGCCCTGGGGCTGCTTGAGCAGCTCCACCAGGCGGGCGCCGCGGTCGAGCTGGGCGCGCGAGGCGGCGTCCAGGTCGGAGGCGAAGGCCGCGAAGGCCTCCAGGTCGCGGAACTGGGACAGGGCCAGCCGGAGCGTGCCGGAGACCTTGCGCATGGCCTTGACCTGCGCCGAGCCGCCGACTCGCGAGACCGAGATACCGACGTTGATCGCAGGGCGGACGCCCTGGTTGAACAGGTCGGTCTCCAGGAAGCACTGGCCGTCGGTGATGGAGATGACGTTGGTCGGGATGAACGCCGAGACGTCGTTGCCCTTGGTCTCGATGATCGGCAGGCCGGTCATCGAGCCGCCGCCCATGTCGTCCGACAGCTTGGCGCAGCGCTCCAGCAGCCGCGAGTGCAGGTAGAACACGTCACCCGGGTAGGCCTCGCGGCCCGGCGGGCGGCGCAGCAGCAGCGAGACCGCGCGGTAGGCGTCGGCCTGCTTGGACAGGTCGTCGAAGACGATCAGGACGTGCTTGCCCTGGTACATCCAGTGCTGGCCGATCGCCGACCCGGTGTAGGGGGCGATGTACTTGTAGCCGGCCGGCTCGGAGGCGGGGGCGGCCACGATCGTGGTGTACTCCAGCGCGCCGGCCTCTTCGAGGGTGCGGCGCACGTTGGCGATCGTGGAGCCCTTCTGGCCGACGGCGACGTAGATGCAGCGGACCTGCTTGCTCTCGTCGCCCGACGCCCAGGCTTCCTTCTGGTTGATGATCGTGTCGACCGCGACCGTGGTCTTGCCGGTCTGCCGGTCACCGATGATCAGCTGGCGCTGGCCGCGGCCGATCGGCGTCATCGCGTCGATGGCCTTGATGCCGGTCTGCAGCGGCTCCTTGACCGACTGCCGCTGCACGACGGTCGGGGCCTGCAGTTCCAGCGCACGGCGCTCGGTGGACTCGATCGCGCCCTTGCCGTCCAGCGGGTTGCCCAGCGAGTCGACGACGCGGCCGAGGAAGCCGTCGCCGACCGGGACCGAGAGGACCTCGCCGGTCCGGCGGACCTTCTGACCCTCCTCGATCTTGCTGAAGTCACCCAGGACAACGGCGCCGATCTCGCGCACGTCCAGGTTCAGAGCCAGGCCACGGGTGCCGTCCTCGAACTCCAGGAGTTCGTTGGCCATCGCGGAGGGCAGGCCCTCGACGTGGGCGATACCGTCGCCGGAATCGACAACGGTGCCGACCTCTTCGCGCGCGGCGGCCTCAGGCTCGTACGACTGGACGAAGCGCTCCAGCGCGTTCCGGATCTCATCCGGACGGATCGTCAGCTCCGCCATGATTCCTCTCTTGCTCCCTTAGGGGTCAGCTCAGCTAGCTTCGTCAGCTCGCGAGCCGCCGGCGGACCTCGTCCAGCCGTCCGGCGATCGTGCCGTCGATGATCTCGTCCCCGATCTGGATCGACAGGCCGCCGATCGTGGAGGGGTCGAGCTCGATGTTCAGGTGTACTTCGTGGCCGTAGGCCGTGGCCAGCACGGCGGCGAGCCGCGCGCGCTGGGCCTCGGTCAGCTCGACCGGGGTCCGCACCAGCGCCACCAGGCGCTGCCGGCGCTGGGCGACCAGCCGGCCGTACTCGGCCAGCCCGCCTTCCAGGCTACGTCCTCGCGGGTGGAGCACCAGCTCGGTGACCAGCGTCAGCGCGGACGAGGTGACCTTGCCCTCCAGGAGGGTGGTCACCACGCCCAGCTTGCGGTCCTGCGGCAGGCCCGGGCCGGCCAGCGCGCCGCGCAGGGCGGGGTCGCTGTCGACGACGCGGGAGAACCGGAACAGCTCGTCCTCCAGGTCGTCGAGGCGGCCGTCGGCCTCGGCGCGGGCGGACTCGGCGTTGACCGCCAGGACCTCCAGCGCGTCCGACAGCTCCGACGGCTTGGACCAGCGCAGCCGGACCACGTCGGCGACCAGCCCGAGAGCGGCCGGTGTGACCTTGCCGTCGAGCAGGGCCGTGACGAGCTGGGCCTTGTCGGCGCCGTCCCGCGACGGGTCGGAGATCGCCCGCCGCAGGCCGTGCTCGTGGTCGATCAGGTGCAGCACCGAGAACAGGTCGCTCCCCAGCGCGGCCAGGTCGGCCGAGGGGACGACCGCCTCGAGCCGCTCCTTGGCCTCGGCCAGCGAGGCCCTGCTCACCGCTCCCGTGATGGTCATGAGGTGATCTGCTCCTGCGTACGGGCCCGGTCCTCAAGCTCCTCAAGGAACCGGTCCACCACGCGGCTCTGCCGGGCCGAGTCCTGCAGGGACTCGCCCACGACGCGGCCGGCGAGGTCGACCGACATGGCGCCGATCTCCGCGCGCAGCGACTGCATCGCCTGCTGCCGCTCGGCCTCGATCTGCGCCTGCGCGGCCTCGGTGATGCGCCGCGCCTCGGCCTGGGCCTGCTCCTTCATCTCGGCGATGATGGCAGCGCCCTGCTCGCGGGCCTCCTCGCGAAGCCGGCCGGCCTCGCGCTGAGCCTCCTGGAGCTTGGCCCGGTACTCCTTGTAGACGGCCTCGGCCTCGGCCTGCCTGTCTTCGGCCTTCTTGAGGCCGCCCTCGATCGCCTCGGTGCGCTCTTCCAGCGTCTTGCGGATCGCCGGGACGAGCTTCCAGCCGACCAGGATGAGCACGATCGCGAAGGCGAGGGTGCCGACGACCAGTTCCGCGGGCTCGGGAGCCAGCGGGCTGTAGTCCTCGCCCTGGGCCACGACGGTGGCGGCCAACAGGTTCATCATGGGGTTTCCGCCTTCCTGTCAGATATAGGAGGGGCGGTTTACTTGTGCACGAACGGCACGACGAAACCGATGAGGGCCAGCGCCTCGGTGAGGGCGAAGCCCAGCAGCATGTTCTGGCGGATGACGTTGGTCAGCTCCGGCTGGCGGGCGATGGCCTGCACACCCTGGCCGAAGATGATGCCCACGCCGATACCCGGGCCGATGGCGGCCAGACCGTACGCGACGGAGCCGAGGTTGCCCGAGACTTCGGCGAGGACGTTAGCGGACTCAGCGAGCATGTGCTCTTTCCTTTTCACTCGACCGGTGGGGGGTCGGCCCACCGGAGGCTTGCTTTTGCGGGTGTGTTGGTCTGATCAGTGGTCAGCGTGCAGAGAGCTGTTGATGTAGGAGGCGGCCAGCAGCGTGAAGATGAACGCCTGCAGGCTCTGCACGAAGATCTCAAAGGCGGTCATGACGATGGTCATGATGAAGCCGACGAGGCCGACACCCGCACCCAGCGGAGTGAGCTTCTCGGCGAGGAACCACCAGGCGACGGTCGCGAAGAACGCGATCAGCAGGTGGCCGGCGAACATGTTCGCGAACAACCGGATCGCGTGCGTGAACGGCCGCAGGATGATCGTGGACAGCAGCTCGATCGGCGCCAGGATGATGTAGAGCGCCTTGGGCAGCCCCGGCGGGAACATGATGTTCTTGAAGTAGCCGACCAGGCCCTGGTTCTTGATGCCGAGGAACAGCATCATCAGGTAGACCACCAGGGCCAGCACGATCGGGATCGCGATGTGCGAGGTGGCGGGGAGCTGGAGCACCGGCACCACGCCGGCCAGGTTCATGAACAGCACGAAGAAGAAGGTGGAGAACAGGAACGGCATCCACCGGTCGCCGTCCTTGCCCAGCATGGGGCGGGCCACCTGGTCGCGTACCAGCAGGTAGGCGACCTCACCGACGTTCTGCACGCCCTTCGGCACCATCTTGGGGTTGCCGAAGGCGCGCCAGGAGAAGACGATGACGACCAGCGCTGCGAGGATGACGATCAGGGTCGGCTTGGTGAACCAGTCGAGCCACGCCGGGCCGTCCTTGAAAATCGGCCCCCAGTCGAAGATGTGCAGGCCCGGGGCCTCGAACTCATCTCCGCTCCCAGAGGCGAGGAGGTGCAGCGCGCTCACGCGGCAGTCCCTTCGTCAGTGACTCTGCAGGTCAGTCGGTGGTACTTCGTGTGCGTGCCCGTGGGCAGCAGGGGCGTTACGAAGACGGCGCTGGTCAGCGCCGCGGGCCGGGTTTTCAGCGGCCGTAGCGGTGGTAGACCAGGTAGAGCGCTAGAGCAAGGCCCACCAGGACTCCGATGGGGAGCAGCGCCGAGGTGCCCAGCCATCGATCCAGCAGCCAGCCTAGACCGCCGTAGACGGCCATCCCGCTCAGGATGTAGCTCGGGATGGACCAGGCGGCGTTGGCGAAGCCCCGGTGGTCCGAATCGTCGGACCCCGGATCGGGCCGGTGCCCCTCCTCGCTCATCGCAGGACGGACCATAGCAGGCCACCCCCCTGATGGTCATATTGGAGTAGTCCAGTGCCGCCGGTGCCGCCCACGGGGTCATCACGGGCTCCGGTCGGCGGTGCGCTCGCCGGGGACGGCGGCGCTTTCGGGGTCGTCGCCGGCCTTCGCGGCGGCGGCCTTCGCCGGCGCCTCGGGGTCGACGTAGAGCGTCTTGGTCCTCAGCGACACCCGGATCTCAGCGCCGATCCACACCAGGGTGAGCGCGATGACCGTGTAGGCGAAGACCGTGGAGTTCCAGACGGTCACGCCGTCCAGGGCCGCGATCAGGGCGAACATCACGAACAGCTTGGTGATGTAGCTGAACACGGCGGCGGCGAACATCATCTGGGGTGAGATCTTGGAGGCGTAGCTCACCGCCACGACGCTGATGCTGAAGAAGGCGAGCACGACGATCGTGCCGAGCGCGGCACCCAGCGCGCCCTTGGTCCCGTCCAGCAGCAGGCCGACCACGACGGCGGCGATGCCGGCGAGACCAGAGGGGAGCGCGGCGCCGCGGAGGATCCGGGCGTCGGAAGAATGCATGTGGGCTCCGGCTGGTCACGTTCAGTGTTCGTCTCTTGTTCGTGAAAGGTATCACAAGCGTCCGGAACGTCCGCAATTACCCTTGATGTAACGGTTGAACCTTGCTCCGGCGCGGCCTCGCACGAGTCGCACCACGGACTGTAGCCCAGGCCAGGCACCGGATCGGCGGGAACGTGCCGCGCCGCGCGGTATCGGCGGCGCCATCGCGGCCGCGGAAGAAACCGCTGGTGAGGGCGGCGGCGGGCCGACGCGCGGCCGCGGGCCCGCGGTGCCCTCCCGATCAGGAGTGCGAGTTCACACCCGGCGCGGTCCGGGCGTCACCTGCTGAGATGAATCACATGTGAACAATCCCCGCCGGCGGTCACACGCGCTCGCGGGCGCGCGGGTCGGCCGACGGGTCGGCGGGCACCTGGAGCCGGGCCGCGCGGCGGGCCGCCAGCCGGGGCAGCGCGATCATCAGCGTGACGCCCGCGATCGCCACCCCCAGCGCGAGGCCGCCCACCAGCCAGGCCGAGCCCGCCACCGACATGCCGACCAGGCCCATCGCCAGCAGCGCGACCCAGAAATACATGATCATCACGGCGCGGCGGGTGGAGTGGCCGAGCTCCAGCAGCCGGTGGTGCAGGTGCATCTTGTCCGGCGCGAACGGCGACATGCCCTGGTTGGTGCGCCGCCACACCGCCAGCAGCATGTCGATGAACGGCACCGCGGCCACCGCCGGGACCAGCAGCACCGGCACCCAGAAGGGGAACAGCTTGTAGGCGTCCAGCAGGGCGGGGTCGAAGGTGCCGGTCAGCATGATCGTGGAGGAGCTGAGCAGCAGCCCGATCAGCATCGAGCCGGTGTCGCCCATGAAGATCCGGGCGGGGTTGAAGTTGTGCGGCAGGAAGCCCGCGCACATGCCGACCAGCACCGCGGCCGTCAGCGTCGGGCCGCTCAGGGTGGTCAGGCCGTTGGCCATCGACAGCAGGTAGGCGTAGCTGAACAGGGCGAGCGCGGCGATGCCGACGACGCCGGCGGCGAGGCCGTCCAGGCCGTCGATGAAGTTGACCGCGTTGATGGTGGCGACCACCACGAACACCGTCAGCGGCACCCCGTAGGAGGGGGGCAGCGACAGCGGCTCGCCGTTGGGCAGCGGGATCACGTACAGCTGGATGCCCTGCATGATGAAGATCCCGGCCGCGGCGACCTGGCCGGCGAACTTGGTGAGCGGGTCCACGCCCCAGCGGTCGTCGGCGATGCCGACCAGCACGATCAGCCCGCCCGACAGCAGCAGCGCCTTGCCGACGTTGACGTCCCCGGCGGCCAGCACCTGGCGCATCGACGGCAGCCCGGTGGCCACCACCAGCGCGGCCACCATCCCGCCGAACATCGCCAGCCCGCCCAGCCGGGGCGTCGGGATCACGTGCACGTCGCGGTCGCGGGGCACCGCCTGCGCGCCGAACCAGACCGCGAACTTCCGCACCGCGGGGGTGAGCAGGTAGGCCACGAGGGCGGCGACCAAAGCCGTGAGCAGGTACTCCCGCACGCCCGGTGCCTCCCTTTCCCCCGACTGCCGCCTCGACGAGGCCCCTTAACCGAGTAGACGGCCGCGGACGGAGATCCGTTCGGATCGGTTTCGTCCGGGCCGTGCCCGGCCACTCTATTCCTACTGCCGGATGTCCGTTGCGTGTTCCGTTGTACGAGTCCTCCGCGCGACGGCCGCGGCGGCCCCGGCCACCGCCAGCGCGAGCCCCGCCACGAAGGGGTCGCCGAGCGAGGCGCCCCACGGATCACCGGCCGCGGCCTCGGCCGCGGCGTCGGCGATCATCAGTGTGACCCCGGCGGCCGCCAGGGGCACCGCGACGCGCCGGTCCGGCAGCGGCCCCCGGGCGAGGGCCGCCACCACGCCGAGCGACAGCAGCAGCACCAGCGCGCCCGGCCAGGTGCCCCGCCAGCGCGGCGGGGCGTAGCGCGGCGGCGGCGCCTTGATCGCGCCGCCGGGCAGCCTGACCTTGACCGTCATGCCCTCGCGCGGCCGCAGCCCGCGCTGGGTGAAGTCCACCGCGTACGGGCCGTCCCGGTCGCGCAGGCACTTGGTGGTGGCCGGGTGGCGGCCCGCGCGGCAGCCGACGCGGCGCAGCGGCACCGGCGCCTCCACGCGCACCGCCGCCTCCCCGATCGGCACCGGCCAGGAGTCGCCGACCGCGTCCCACAGCAGCTCGACCTGGTCCCCGCGCGGGGTGAAGGCGCCCGCCACCTCGTACTCGACGACGTACGCCTGGCGGCCGCCGTCCTGCCGCTCCCCCTCGCCGATGCTGATCCGCACGTCGTGCAGCAGCCGCACGGTCTGCGCGCGGGCCGGGGCGCCGGTGGAGGAGCTGGTGCGCACGCCGCGCACCTCGTACAGGCGGCGGCCGTGCCGGTAGGGGATGCGGCGCACGATGCCCTGGTCACCGGGGCGGGCGAAGTCGTAGCTGATGGTCTCGCGCACCCGCACCAGGCCGTCCGCGCCGAGGGACAGCACCACGTCGAAGGTGGGCGCGGAGTCGCCCAGCAGAGCGCGGGACGCGGCGCGGGGCGGCCCCGCGGCGGTCGCCGGGGAGGCGGGCAGCACGAGCACGACGGTCGCCAGCAGGACACCCACGGCGATCGCCGGCCCCCGGAATCGGCCGCGCACGACTGGCATGGTTCCACCGTTACCGCCGGTACTCCGGCGTAACAAAGCGATTACTGTGAGTAGTTCTCGGTCGCTCTCCGTTTAGGCTACGCGCCGTGTCCCTCGCCTCGCCGCCTCTGACCGTGCGGTTGACCACACCGCGCGGCAAGTCCGCGCTCGCCCTCGCGGCGCTGCTGCTCGCCCCGGCCGCCGGCTGCGCGCGCGGCCCGGCCCTGTCGGAGTCGGCCGACCGGCTGCGCACCGACGCGGGCGTGGTGCTGAGCGGCAGCTCCGGCCAGCTCGGCGGGAAGCCGCACACGCTGGCCGACCGCACCGACCCGTGCGCCGACGGGCGGGCGCGCCGCACGCTGCGCGCGGAGCTGCCGCTGCAGGCGGGCCCGACGCCGGGCGCGACCGTGGACCGCGCCACCGCGCTGACCCTCGACCTGATCGGCGAGCGCGGCTACCGGCTGACCGCCCCGCCGCGCGGCCGCAAGCGGAACCGGACCTTCACGATGACGCGCGAGGCGCCCGAGGTGACCCTCACCGTCCGTCTGCGCGGCGGCCGCCGGCCGACGATGACGCTGGACGGCAGCACGCCCTGCCTGCCCGACGACGGCTGAGCCGCCCCGCCCCCGTCCTCCGCCGTACGGACGGTCGCCGCTCCGCCTCCCGGCGGAGGCGGGGCGGCCCCGTCTCCGACCGCAGGCCCCGCCGACCGGCCCTAAAGTCGAGGCGTGGACAGGACCAAGGAAACGGAACCCCCGGCGGATGCGCCGGGCGGCGACGCGGGCCGCTGGCCGAACGTCGCCGACTTCGCCGTTCCCGCGGTCACCGCCACGGCCCAGCTCGTGTTCACCCCGCTGATGGTGCGCCTGGACGGGGCGTCGCCGGCGATGTCCGGCTGGAAGTGGGCGGTGCTCACCGTCTGCGTGCTGGCCTCGTGCACCGTGCTGATCTGGCGGCGACGCGCGCCGCTGCCGGTGCTGCTGGCCACCGTGCTGATCGGCTCCACCGGGCTGCTGCTGATCGACCGCTCCGACACCCTGGTCGCCGGCGTCGCCGACGCCATCGCGCTGTACTCGCTGGCGGTGCACCGCGGCCGCCGCCCGGCGGTGCTCGGCGGGCTGCTCGCCTGGGCCGCGGCGTTCGCGGCGTACCTGCCCTCCCGCGAGGGCCCCGCCGACGTGTTCATGAGCGAGGTCTTCGACTTCTTCTTCTACCTGGTGATCATCGCGCTGGGGCAGCTGCGCCGCCAGCACAAGGCGCGCCGCCGGGAGCTGGCCGCCCAGCTCGCCGCCGCCGAGCGGGAGCGGCGCGCGGCCGCCGAGGCCGAGCGCGAGCGCCTGGCCCGCGACCTGCACGACGTCGCCGGGCACCACCTCAGCGCCGTGGTGGTGCACAGCGGCGCGGCCGCCCGCGTCGGCGACCCCGACCTGAGCCGCCAGGCCCTGTCCGCCGCCGCCGACACCGGTCGCGACGTGCTGACCGCGCTGACCCGGCTGGTGGACGTGGTCGGCCCCGACAGCGACGGCGGAGGCCTGGACGCGCTGCTGCCGCCGCTGTGCCAGGGCCTGACGCGGCTGGGCGTGCCGGTGTCGCTGGCGTTCGAGGGCCGCGCCCGGCGGGTGCGCCCGCAGGTGGTGACGGCGGCGTACCGGATCGTCCAGGAGTCGCTCACCAACGCCATGCGGTACGCGCCGGGCGCGGCGGTGTCGGTGGAGGTCTGCTACGTGTCGGGCGCGGTGCGGGTGTCGGTGGTCAACCGGCCCCCCGGCGACGACGCGCCGGTGCCGTCGCTGGGCGGCGGCCGGGGCATCACCGGGATGCGCGAGCGCGCCGAGGCGCTGCGCGGCACCCTGACCGCCGGGCCCGAGCCCGACGGCGGCTGGGCGGTGACGGCGGTGCTGCCGACCGCCCCCGCCGGGGCGCGGCGCGGGATGGGCTGGCAGGAGGTCATCGACGGGGTCGTGGTGGCGTTCTGCGCGCTCCTGCCGTCGCTGATGGCGTTCGCGCCCGCCGACTCGGTGCTCAAGGGCTGGACTCTCGGCGGGGCGGCGCTGGTGGTGCTGGGGATGACGGCGCGCGCGGTGCCGCTGTGGTGGCGGCGGCGCGCGCCCTACCGGGTGCTGGCCCTACTGGTGGTCGCCGACTGCGTGACGGCCGCGGCCGCCGGGCCAACGTCGCCGCCGCTGGTGGTTCTGCTGGTCATCGGCTGCCCCGCTGGGATGTTCGCGGTGTACGCGGTGGCCTGCTACTCCCCGCGCGGGGTGCCGACCTGGCCCGCGCCCTTCCTCGCCGCGATCCCCTGGGGCGCGGAGTTCGCGGTGCTGCTGATGTTCGACCCCGAGCAGGACGGCACCGGCGGGCGCGGGGTGTTCGTGTACGGGATGGGCACCGGCCTGGCGCTCGGGACGCTGCTGCTGCTGCCGTTCTGGGCGTGGGGCAAGACCGTGGCGCGCCGCCGCCTGCGCTGGGAGGCCAGCGCGCTGGAGACGATGGCGGCCCGGACCGGCGCGGCGGTGATGGCCGAGCGGCACCGGGTGGCGATCGGGCTGCGCGGCACGGTGCTGGAGCACACCGCCCGGCTGGTGCGCACCGCCGAGGCGGGCCTGGACGGCGACGCGAAGGACGCCGACACCGCGCTGACCGAGGTGGCCGAGCAGGCGCGGGCCGCGCTGATGGACATGCGCGCGCTCCTGGACGCGATGCGCGACCGCTGACCCGTGTGATCTATCCCACAGCGGTTTCGGAACTTCGCGGGCGCCCGCCCGCAACCTCTGACGGCGCCGGACCGGCCCGGCACGTTGGAAAGCATCGGCCAGACCGTTGGACGACGGCGGCGACCGAATGGTTCACGCCGCCGTCCGCCCCCGGCCGACGTCGAACAAATGCACAAAACTCCGCAAGATCACGCTGCTAGGTTTGCCTCCCCACCCGGTAGATCAACCCCCTGGAGGGATACATGCGGCGTATCGCCACCCTGGCCGTCACCACCGGCCTGGCCATGTCCTGCCTGACCGTCGTCTCGACGGGCGCCGAGGCGGCCACCACCAAGTCCTGGGTCACCAAGGACGGCTGGAGCTCGCTGAAGGCCTCGGGCAAGTACACCCGCAGCGCCAAGGGCCTGGCGGTCAGCGTCTACCTGACCGACACCCGCAACAACGGCTGGTCCCCGGCCGTACAGATCCGCACCGCCACGAAGGACTACAAGAAGTACAAGAACTCCGCGGTGTTCTTCTTCGTGGACAACCGCACCGGCCGTCCCGCCGACGTGCCGTTCAGCAACGTGTACCGCGGCAAGTACACCGCCGGTTACGCCGGTCACCTCTACGTCCGCGAGGTGGGCGTGAGCGAGACCAACCGCAACCGCATGGTCGCGGGCCCGTGGAAGAAGCTCTTCTGAGCCTCCTCCCCCGCACCGCTCTGAGGCCCCGCCGGCGAGTCCGGCGGGGCTTCGTTTATTTCAGCCTCGGCCCAGAGGGCTCGCCTGGGCGAGTGCCACATCGCTTCGCGATCTGTCCCGCTGGGGCTCGCCTCCGGCTTCGCCCCAACGGGACAGCCAGGCACTCGCGTGACGGCTAAGGTTTCTGGAGGCTCCCCCGCGACACAGGAGGCTCCCATGCGGCGAACGGCAGCGGTGACGCTCGCGACCGGCCTGTTCCTGACCGTTTTGAGCGCGACCGCCGAGGCCGCCCCGCGCACCTGGTCCACGACCGGCTACAAAGCGGTGAAGGCGAGCGGCACCTACACGCGGACATCGACCAAGGTGACCGTGAGCGGGCAGTTGAAGGACTTCAAGAAGAACGGCTGGGCGGCGGCGGTGCAATTCCGCGCCACGGAGCGGGGCCGGACGCACACGAGCAAGGTCTACTTCTTCCTGCACAAGGGCGTTCCGGCGGACCTGCCCTACAGCAAGGAGTACGGGAAGTTCTTCAGCTCCGACTACACCGAGCGCCTCTACGCGCGCGAATGCGGAGTGAAGCCGAACCGGGCCCGCACCACCAAGTGCGCAGGCTGGAAGCGAGTTTACTGAGCGCCGGGGGGGGGACAATTCCCGGCCGCTATAGAACGCTTCTTGCATCCCTTAATAAGGGCTCTGCATTGGCGCAGCGAGTACCTCTTGCGCGTTGTTCGTCGCCGGTTTTCCTCCGTCGATCCGTCGGTGCGCACGGGAATCGTGGCGGCGCTTCCGTCCGTTGGTGAGACGTGAGCGCACTGGAACTGGACGAGGGCTGCGTGCTGGTCGTGGACGACCAGGCGGAGGTGCGGGAAGCGCTGGCCGAGGGGCTGCGGATCGCCGGGTACGAGGTCCGCGCCGAGGCCGACGGCGCGGCCGCCCTGCGCGCGGCCGCGGCCTGGCATCCCGACGTGATGATCGTCGATGTGATGATGCCGGGCACCGACGGGCTGTCGGTCTGCCGCGCGCTGCGGGCGCGCGGCGACCGCACGCCGGTGCTGGTGCTCACCGCGCTCGACGCCGTCAGCGACCGGATCGAGGGGCTGGACGCGGGCGCCGACGACTACCTGAGCAAGCCGTTCGACCTCGGGGAGCTGGTGGCGCGGGTGCGCGCCCTGCTGCGCCGTTCCCGGCCCGGTCCGGCCCGGGGGTTCGCCGACCTCACCGTGGACGCCGAGACGCGGACGGGCTGGCGCGGCGGGCGCAGGATCGAGTTCACCCTCACCGAGTGGAGCGTGCTGGAGGTCCTGCTGGAGCATCCCGGCCGGACCCTGAGCCGGGGGCAGATCGGCGAGCGGGTGTGGGGGCTGGACTTCGGCCCCTCCTCCAACTCGCTGGAGGTCTACATCGGCTACCTGCGCCGCAAGCTGGAGAGCGGCGGCGAGCCGCGGCTGGTGCACACCGTGCGCGGCCTCGGCTACCGGCTGGGCGAGGCGTGAGCGGCGGCCTGGCGGCCCGGTGGCGCCGGTCGCGGCTCCGCACCCGGCTGGCGGTGACGACGGCCGGGGTGATGGCGCTGATCGTGGCCGGCCTGACCGCCGGGGTGTACGTCGCGGTCCGGCACGAGCTGGACTGGCAGCTGAACCTCAGCCTGCGCAGGCATCTGGACGACTGGCTGGAGAACCCGGGGGTGGTGGCGCGCGGGGCCGTCCCGTGGGCCTCGTCGGCGTCCTGCTCGCTGCGCGGCACCGGCGTGTGCGCGCAGACCTTCCCCGCCGGGACCCCGGCCGGCGCGGTCGGCAGCTCCGGGATGCCCGTCACCGCCGACGCCGCCCGGGTCGCGGCGGGCGAGGCGGGATCGGCCCACTCCGACGTCGAGGTCAACGGCGCGCGGGGCCGGGCGCTCACCGTCCCCATCGAGGGCGGCGCGCTCCAGGTCGCGATCCAGTCCCAGACCTACGCCAACTCGGTCGCCCGCCTGCAGACCCTGCTCGGCGTGCTGGGCGCCGCCGGCATCGTGCTGGCCGCCGGGGGCGGGTGGCTGGTGGCCCGCGCCGGGCTCGGCCGGGTGAGCCGCCTGACCGGCACCGCCGAGCTGATCGCCGCGACCGGCGACCCCCGCCGCAGGTCCGAACTGCCGGTGCCCGAAGGCGACCCCGGCCGCGACGAGGTCGCCCGGCTCGCCGCGTCGTTCGACACCATGCTGGACGTGCTGGAGCGGTCGCTGGCCGCCCGCCGCCAGCTGGTCGCCGACGCCTCGCACGAGCTGCGCACGCCGCTGACCGCGCTGCGGACCAACATCGACATCCTCGGCTTCGGCGACCGGCTCACCCCGCGGCAGCGCGACCGCGCGGTCGCCGCGCTCGACGGGCAGCTCCGCTCGATCACCGAGCTGGTCAACGACCTGGTCGAGCTGGCCCGGGGCAAGGAGCCGCCCGCCCTGCTGGAGGACGTGCGCCTGGACGAGCTGGCGCTCGCCACCGTGGCCGCCGCCCGCGCCAACTGGCCGCACATCGCCTTCGCGGCCGAGACCGAGGAGGCGGTCGTGCGCGGGGTGCCCGCCCGCCTGGCGCGGCTGGTCTCCACCGTCCTGGACAACGCCGCGAAGTTCAGCCCGGACGGCGGCACCGTCGAGGTGCGGGTCGCCGCGGGCGACGGCGTCGAGCTGACGGTCCGCGACCACGGCCCCGGCATCGGCGAGGAGGACCTGCCGCACATCTTCGACCACTTCTACCGGGCGCGCAGCGCCCGCGCCCTGCCCGGATCGGGGCTCGGGCTGGCGATGGCCCGCCAGATCGCGGCCTCCCACGCCGCCGCCCTCGACGCCGAGAACGCCCCGGGCGGCGGCACCCTCATCCGGCTGCGCTTCCCCGCGCAGGACTAGGCGCGCGTCCTCTTCCACGCCTCCACCCGCTCGGCCTCGGCGGTCCGCCGCGGCCGCTTCAGCCCGCGAACGGCCGCCTCGACCAGTCCCGGCGTCAGCCAGCAGGTCTGGGCCGAGCCCATCGAGACGCGGTGGCTGAGGATCACCCCGTGGACCAGCACCGGGACGCGGTCCCTGTGGACCAGCGCCACGAACACGAAGTTGCCGCCCGCGGCGCGCGTGAAGCCGGTCTTGCCCGCGATGACGCCCGCCTGCCCGAGGGCGAGGTTGGTGGTCGGGCGGCGGCCGACCGTGCCCGGCGCCTCGAACCACGGCCGCGAGGCCGTCGCCAGGAAGCCCGGCAGGCGGGCGGCCGCTCGCAGCAGCACGAGCTGGTCGGCCGGCGTGCTGACGGTCCCGCCGTCGAAGCCGCTCGGATCGGTGTAGCGGGTGTCCCTCATGCCGAGCGCGCGGGCCGCCGCGTTCATCTTGGCGACGAACGCGGCCTCGCTCCCGGCGTCCCAGCGGGCGATCTCGTGGGCGATGTTGTTGGCCGAGACGGTGAGCAGCGCCTCCAGGGCCTGCCGCTGGGTGTAGCGCTCCCCCGCCCGCACGGGCACCAGCGACTCCTGCCGGACGAGCCGCTCGTCGTAGCGCGCGGCCTCCGCGGCGGAGACGGTGAAGACCGGGCCGGCGCGCCCCGGCGCCAGCGGGCGGCCCCTGAGGAAGACGTAGGCGGTCATGACCTTGGCGACGCTGGCGATCGGGACCGGCTCGGCCGGGCCGTACCGGAGGACCTCCGGCGCCCCTTCGATGTGCAGCGCCCCGCGCGCGCCCACCGGCCACGGCAGCCCCGGCCCGTCCTCGGTGGCCGTGCCGGGCGGCGCGGCCCGCCACGGCACCCCGACCACCAGGCAGAGCAGCCCCGCCAGCAGCACCATCGCCAGGCCCGCCGCGCCCGCGGCCCACGCCCCGCGCCGTCCCCGAATCCAGTGGTTCTTCGTCATGGCCGGGACGCTAGGAACCGGCGATAAGACCAACCTGAGAGGGCGTCAGCGGGCGGTCACGGCGGGTGACCTGCGCGGACGGTCGCCTGACCGTCCGCGCCGGAACCAGCGGACTACTTCGGGTCGTCCTTGGTGAGGGACGGCTTGGGCGCGCTCTCCTCGGCCTCGGGCGCGGTCTCCCCGGGCACGGGCCCGTCCTTCTTCACCAGGGAGGGCCCGGCCTCCTCCGGCTCCGCCTCGGAGATCTCCGGCAGCGGCTCGTCCCGCTCGTCCTCGTCGGTCAGCAGCACGCCCACCACCGAGCGGATCTTGTCCTCGGGGATCGCGCCCGCGCGCAGCAGCCGCGGGATCGCGCCCGTCAGGTCCACGATCGTGGACGGGTCGGCGTGGCCCGACATCCCGCCGTCCAGGTACACCGACACCGACTCGCCGAGCATCTTCTCGGCCTCCTCGGCGGTGCGCGCGGCGGGCCGCCCGCTCAGGTTGGCGCTGCTGACCGCCATCGGGCCGGTCTCCTTCAGCAGCTCCACCGCCAGCTCGTGCATCGGCATCCGGACCGCGACCGTGCCCTTGGTGTCGCCGAGGTCCCACAGCAGGTTCTGGTTGGCGCGGCACACCAGCGTCAGGGCGCCCGGCCAGAACTCGTCGATCAGGTCCTGCCCGTAGGTGCCGAGGTCCTCCACCAGCGCGGCGGCGGCCCGCACCGAGCCCACCAGCACCGGCGGCGGCATGTCGCGGCCCCGGCCCTTGGCGTCCAGCAGCGAGGACACCGCCTGCGGCGTGAAGGCGTCGGCGCCGATCCCGTACACGGTGTCGGTCGGCAGCACCACCAGCTCGCCGCGGCGCACCGCCGAGACGGCCTCGGCGATCCCCCGGGTGCGCTCCATGGGGTCGGAGCAGTCGTAGCGTCGGCTCACGGATGAACTTCCTTCCAGGCCCGGGTCAGTCGGTGCCCAGGCGCGCGGTGACGAAGCGGTCCCGGTTGGTGAGGTCGCGGCGGTTGCGCACGTCGCGCCAGCCGTTCTCCTCGGCGAAGATCCAGTAGACGCCGTTGCCCTGCAGGTCGGAGTGCTCGACGGCCACGTAGCCGCCGGGCCGCAGCAGGCGCCGCGCGGTGCGCTCCACCACGCGGATGGCGTCCAGGCCGTCGTCGCCGCCGCCCCACAGCGCGTCGGCCGGGTCGTGGTCGCGCACGTCGCGCGGCACGTACTCCCACTCGCTCATCGGGATGTAGGGCGGGTTGCTGACGACGAGGTCGACGGTGCCGTCCAGCTCGGCGAGCGCGGTGGCGAAGTCGTCCAGGTGCAGCCGCACGCGGCCGCGCTCGTCCAGCTCCTCGACGTTGCGGGTGGCGTGCACGAACGCGGTGGGGTCCTTCTCCACCGCGTGCACGCGGGCGCGCGGGGCCTCCTGCGCGATCGACAGCGGGATCGCCGCCGAGCCGGTGCCGAGATCGACCACCAGCGGGTCGCGCACGTCCATGTCGCGCAGCGTCTCCAGCGCCCAGCCGACCATCACCTCGGTCTCGGGGCGCGGCACGAACACCCCGGGCCCGACCTTCAGCTCCAGGTAGCGGAAGAAGGCGCGGCCGGTGATGTGCTGCAGCGGCTCCCCGGCCTCGCGGCGGGCCACGTACTCCCAGAACCGCGCGTCGAACGCGCTGTCGGGCACCTTGTGCAGCTCGCCGCGGTTGACCCCGTGCACGGCGGCGGCCAGTTCCTCGGCGTCGGCGCGCGGTGAGGCCGCGCCGGCGTCGGCCAGCCGCGCGGTCGCCCTGGCGATCTCGTCGAGGAGCAGGTTCATGATCCTTGTGCTTCGGCCAGCCGGCGTTCCATGTCGGCGTCCACCAGCGCCTGCGTCACGTTGTGCAGGTCGCCGTCCAGGACCTGGTCCAGGTTGTAGGCCTTGTAGCCCACGCGGTGGTCGGAGATGCGGTTCTCGGGGTAGTTGTAGGTGCGCACCCGCTCGGAGCGGTCGACGGTGCGGACCTGGCTCTTGCGCTCGGCGGACGCGGCGGCGTCGGCCTCCGCCTCCGCGATCGCCAGCAGCCGCGACCGCAGGATGCGCAGCGCCTGCTCCTTGTTCTGGAGCTGGCTCTTCTCGTTCTGGCAGGAGGCCACCACGCCGCTCGGCAGGTGGGTGATGCGGACCGCCGAGTCGGTGGTGTTGACGCTCTGCCCGCCCGGCCCCGACGAGCGGTAGACGTCGATGCGCAGGTCGTTGGGGTCGATCTGGACGTCCACGTCCTCGGCCTCGGGCGTCACCAGCACGCCCACGGCGCTGGTGTGGATGCGGCCCTGCGACTCGGTGGCCGGGACGCGCTGCACGCGGTGCACGCCGCCCTCGTACTTCAGCCGGGTCCACACGCCCTCTTCGGCGCCGCCCCGGGCCTTCACCGCGACCGTGACGTCCTTGTAGCCGCCGAGGTCGGAGGGGTGGGAGTCGATGACCTCGGTCTTCCAGCCGACCCGCTCGGCGTAGCGCAGGTACATGCGCAGCAGGTCGCCGGCGAACAGCGCCGACTCCTCGCCGCCCTCGCCGGCCTTCACCTCCAGGATGACGTCCTTGTCGTCGCTGGGGTCGCGGGGCACCAGCAGGCGCCGCAGCCGCTCCTCCAGCTCGCCCCTGCGCTTCTCCAGCTCGGCGGCCTCGGCGGCGAACGCCTCGTCCTCACCGGCCAGCTCGCGCGCGGTGGCGAGGTCGTCGTCGGTGGCCGACAGCTCCCGGTGGGTCTCGACGATGGGGCGCAGCTCGGCGTAGCGCTTGCCCAGCCGGCGCGCCAGAGCCTGGTCGGCGTGCACGGCGGGGTCGGCGAGCCGCCCCTCGATGTCCGTATATTCGCTGATGAACTCGTCGAGATTCACGGTGTGTTCCTGGCCTTGTCCGGCCGCGTGTGGCCTCCGGGTGCCGACTTCGAACGGCCCGGGAACGCCTTGGGGTCCCCGGGCCGTCCCTGCTGGTGCTGCGTCTGGCGAGCGCTACTTCTTCTTGCCGAAGCGCTGCTCGAAGCGCGCCACCCGGCCGCCGGTGTCCAGGATCTTCTGCTTGCCCGTGTAGAACGGGTGGCAGTTGGAGCAGACGTCGGCGTGAATGACGCCGTTCTCCGCGGTGCTGCGGGTCTCGAAAGTGTTCCCGCACGTGCACGTCACGGTCGTGACGACGTAGTTCGGGTGGATGTCGGCCTTCATGGGGATTTCTCCTCGCTCAGGGCGGTCGCCGGGCGTCCCCTGCCCGACCCGGCCGGGCCGTGGTGGGCGGGAAGCGTGAACCGGTACCGCAGCGGTTGCACACCAAGTGTGCCAGATACCCGAACGTGCCGAGGTCACCGCCCATTCCCGATCTTGGGCCCGGGGCCGGGGCGGGCGCGCCTCAGGCGCGTCCGAGGTAGGCCAGCACCGCCATGACGCGGCGGTGGCCGCCCTGGGCGGGCTGCAGGCCCAGCTTCATGAAGATGTTGGAGATGTGCTTCTCGACCGCGCCCTCGGTGACCACCAGGTCCGCGGCGATCGCCCCGTTGGAGCGGCCCTGCGCCATCAGGCCCAGCACCTCGTGCTCGCGCGGGGTCAGCGCCTCCAGCGGGTCGCCGGTGCGGCGCCGGCCCAGCAGCTGCCCGATCACCTCGGGGTCGATCACCGTGCCGCCGGCCGCGATCCGCCGCACCGCGTCGATGAACTCGGCGACGTCCGACACCCGCTCCTTGAGCAGGTAGCCGACGCCCTCCGCGCCGCCGCCGATCAGGTCGGTGGCGTAGCGCTCCTCCACGTACTGCGACAGCACCAGGATCGGCGTGCCCGGCAGGCGCTCGCGCACCGCCAGCGCGGCGCGCAGCCCCTCGTCGGTGAACGAGGGCGGCATCCGCACGTCCACGATCGCGAGGTCGGGCCGGTGCTCCTCCACCACCCCGAGCAGGCCGGGGCCGTCCCCGACGGTGCCGACCGTCTCGATCCCGACGTCGGCCAGCAGCCGGACCAGGCCCTCGCGCAACAGCACCGAATCCTCGGCGATCACCACCCGCATGCCCCCCATTATCGGGGCGCGCGGCCTACCAGGAGCACGGGAGGTCGGCCCGGATGATCGTGGGTCCGCCGGGCGGGCTGTCCACGATCAGCATCCCGTCGATGGTGGCCGCCCGGTCGGCGAGCCCGGCCAGGCCGCCGTCGGGCCGCGCGACCGCGCCGCCCACCCCGTCGTCGATGATCTCCACCACGACCCAGGTGTCCTCCTTGGCCACCCGCACCGATGCCCGGGTGGCCCGCGCGTACTTGGCGATGTTGGCCAGCGCCTCGGCGACGATGAAGTAGGCGATGCTCTCCACCGCCGCGGGCGGCCGGTCGGGCAGGTCCACGCTCACCTCGACCGGCACCGGGGCCCGCCCGGCCAGCCCCGACAGCGCCGGGTCCAGCCCGCGGTCGGTCAGGATCGCCGGGTAGATGCCCCGCGCCAGGTCGCGCAGCTCGGTGATGGCCTCCTTGGTGCCCGCGTGCGCCTGCTCGATCAGCGCGCGGGCGCCCTCGGGGTCCTCCTCCAGCTTCGCTCGGGCCCGCCCGATGTCCATGGCGACCGCGAGCAGGCGCTGCTGGGCGCCGTCGTGCAGGTCGCGCTCGATGCGCCGCCGCTCGAACTCCACGGCGTCCACGCCGCGGGCGCGGCTGGCGCGCAGGTGCTCGGTGCGGGCGCGCAGCTCGCGGTTCTCGGCCTGCGAGACGCTGGGGCCGAGCAGCAGCCGGGCGTAGAAGGCGTGGCCGACGGCCATGATGCGCGTGCCGTACATCGCGACGATGCCCCAGCCGACGCCGACCGCCATGATCGGCACCGCTTCCAGCGGGTTGCCCGCCCAGTAGGACACCAGGCCGAAGTTGACCTCGACGCCGCGGCCGTCGTCGGCCAGCACGATCAGGGGCGTGGCGAGCAGGATCGCGGCGGGCGCCCAGAGCACGATCGACAGGGCCGCCTCCGCCACGGCGATCGGGAAGGCGAGCCCGAGGTACAGCAGGTCCTTCCAGGTGGCCGGGTCGGCGGCCATGACGCGCAGCCGGGTCAGCGGCCCGCTGCCCTGCGGCCGCTCCCGGTAGGGGACCGGCACGCGCACCCCGAAGGCGGCCAGCATGAACCCCCGCTCGACCCGCGCCGCCGTCCGCCACAGCAGCATCATCACGACCAGCATCGGGATGCCGACCCAGACGATCGACAGGGCGAGCGACAGCGTCACCCCGATCACCAGGCCGATGAAGCACGCGAACGAGAACGCCACGTGCGCGAACAGGAAGACCGCCGACCGCCACGTGAGGGACGACCGGGCCATCGCCACCAGGCCCCACTCCCCGTCGAGGACGCCGGCCGTGCCCCGTCCTCCGGCCGCCACCGCGACCTCGCCCCGCTCGCTCACATCGCCCTCCACGCCACGTCCAACGTACGTCCCAAGCCTGCTGTCCCGCGCCGCCGCAGACCATGCAGCCCGCCGCCGGGGCGATGGTGGGGTTAACCCCCGTACGGAACGCCGCCCACGGAAAAAGCCGTGTGGGCCGGAGCACCAGGCTCCGGCCCACACGGCTCGCATGCTTGGCCGCGGCCTCCGGTCAGCCCCCGTTCAGGGGGCCGGCCGGAGCCCGCCGGGTCAGCGGTCGTCCGAGACGGTCGTCTTCTGCACCTGCAGCAGGAACTCCGCGTTGGACTTGGTCTCCTTCATCTTCTCGATGAGGAGTTCCAGCGCCTGCTGGGTGTCCAGGGCGTGCAGGACGCGGCGCAGCTGCCACACCACCCGCAGCTCCTCCGGCGCCATGAGGATCTCCTCCTTGCGGGTGCCGGACGCGTCCACGTCCACCGCCGGGAAGATCCGCTTGTCGGCGAGCCCGCGGTTGAGCTTCAGCTCCATGTTGCCGGTGCCCTTGAACTCCTCGAAGATGACCTCGTCCATGCGGGACCCGGTCTCCACCAGGGCGGTGGCGAGGATGGTCAGCGAGCCGCCGTTCTCGATGTTGCGGGCCGCGCCGAAGAACCGCTTGGGCGGGTACAGCGCGGTGGAGTCCACACCACCGGACAGGATGCGCCCGGACGCCGGGGCCGCCAGGTTGTAGGCGCGGCCGAGGCGGGTGATCGAGTCCAGCAGCACGACCACGTCGTGGCCCAGCTCCACCAGGCGCTTGGCGCGCTCGATGGCCAGCTCGGCGACCGTGGTGTGGTCCTCGGCGGGGCGGTCGAAGGTCGAGTGGATGACCTCGCCCTTCACCGACCGCTGCATGTCGGTGACCTCTTCGGGACGCTCGTCGACCAGGACGACCATCAGGTGGCACTCGGGGTTGTTCTTGGTGATCGCGTTGGCGATCGCCTGGAGCACCATCGTCTTGCCGGCCTTGGGCGGCGACACGATCAGGCCGCGCTGGCCCTTGCCGATCGGGGACACCAGGTCGATGATCCGGGTCGTCAGCACGCCCGGGTCGCTCTCCAGCCGCAGCCGCTCCTGCGGGTACAGCGGGGTCAGCTTGGAGAAGTCGACGCGCTGCTTGGCCTGGTCGGGCTCCATGCCGTTGACGGTGTCGAGGCGGACCAGCGCGTTGAACTTCTCGCGCCGCTCGCCCTCGCGCGCCTGCCGGACGGCGCCGGTGATGACATCGCCCTTGCGCAGGCCGTTCTTGCGGACCTGGGCCAGCGACACGTACACGTCGTTCGGGCCGGGCAGGTAGCCGGTGGTCCGCACGAACGCGTAGTTGTCGAGGATGTCCAGGATGCCGGCGACCGGGATCAGGACGTCGTCCTCGCTGATCACCGGCTCCTCGTAGCGCTCGCCGCGGCCGCCGCGGCCCCGGTTGCGCTCGCGGAACCGGCGGCCCCGCCGCCCGCCGCGGTCGTCGTCGTCGCTGGGGCCGTTCTGGCCGCTGCCGCCGCCGGAGTTCTGGCCGCGCTGGCGGCCGCCCTGGTCGCCGCGCTCACCGCGGTCGCCGCGGTCGCGGTTGCGGCCGCCGCCCTGCTCGCCGCGGTTGCCGTCGTTGTCGCGCTCGCCGTCGCGGTTGCCGCCGTCGCGGTTGCGGCCCTCGCCGCGCTCGCCACGGTCACCGCGCTCACTGCGGTCGCCGCGCTCGCGCCGGTTGCGGCGGTTGCCCTCGCGGCCGCCCTGGTCGCCGCGCTCGCGGCCACCGCCGGTGGACTCGCCGTCCTCGGCGGCCTCGGGCTTGCCCTGCTTCTCGCGCCTGTCGGCCTTCTCGGCCTTCTCAGCGCGGTCGGCGCGGTCGGCCTTCTCGGGCTTGTCGGCGCGCTCGGCCTTCTCGGCCGGCTTGTCGGCGGGCTTGTCGGCCTCGGTGGTGACCTCGGCGGCCTCGCGCTTGGCGGGGGTCGTGCGGGTCCGGCGCGGGCGCTCGGCCTTCGCCGGCTCAGCGGTTCCCTGCTCGCCCCCGGCCGAGCCGCCGCCCTGCTTCTCCTGGATGGCGGCGATGAGCTGGCTCTTGCGCATCCCGGTCACGCCGGTGATGCCGAGGCTGGACGCGAGCGCCTTGAGCTCGGGCAGCACCATGGCCGACAGGCCGGTGCCGGTCCGGCGGCGCCGGGGGGTGGCTCGCTCAGCGGCGGCCTCGCCGGTGGGTGCCGTGCTGGATGCGTCCGTCAGGAGTTCGCTGGATTCGCTCACTAAGGGTCCTTCCCAGGGAGCGGGTTTGGCCGGCGGTCGGCCAGGCAACCCGGTAGTGCGGCCCGGCGGGGGCGCCGAGTCGGGCTCCACGGACCCTTGCAGGCCCGGGATGTGCGATTTCTGGGCACAGCCAGATGGTGGACGGGACGGTTCGCTCGCATGAGTCCCCGCAACCGCCACGCCCGTAGTCACAGTGGAAAGCCTGGCAACGGAGTGTCACGGAGACGGGGAGCCTGTTACGCGGGACCGTCACGGCCGAAGGGCCGGACAGGTGACGCAAGGCTGACGAGCACTCGGCCCCGAACGGGGCATCTGGTGCGGCATTCAGCCTAACATCACCAGGGCACACTGCTATTCCCCAGAGGTCGATGTCTTCGCATTTTACCTAGCTGGATCATTGCACCGGCCGGAGTGTCGCCCGGCCCTCCCCCTGCCGGAGGTCAGGGGCGGGGGCCGTCGCTGGGAACGTGGGCACCGCGGGCGGCGACGTCCAGTGGGTGTATGTGCCACCCATTACCCAGTTGTGCGCCTATCGAATCAACTTGTGATGCGCTTGTGAAGGCCAGGACAGTAGGACCTGCCCCGGAAATCACCGCCGGCACCCCGTCGGCGCGCAGCCGGTCCACCAGCGCGGCCGACTCGGGCATCGCGGGAGCGCGGTAGCCCTGGTGCAGCCGGTCCTCGGTGGCGTCCAGCAGCACGTCCGGGGCGCCGGTCGCCAGCGCCGCGATCAGCAGCGCGGCGCGGCCCGCGTTGGCGGCCGCGTCCGCGTGCGGGACGGTCTCGGGCAGCAGCCCGCGCGCCCGCTCGGTCGCCAGCCGCTGGTCGGGCACGAACGCCGTCACCTGCTTGACCTGCGACTCCAGCCGCACCAGCCGGGGGCCGCCCGGCGTCGTCCAGGCCACGGTCAGCCCGCCGGCCAGGCACGGCGCGACGTTGTCGGGATGGCCCTCGATCTCGGTCGCCAGCTCCAGGGAGCGCTCGGCGTCCAGCCGGTGCCCCTCGGGGTGCAGGTGCCGCGCCGCGACGATCCCCGCGACGATCGCGGCCGAGGACGAGCCGAGGCCCCGGCTGTGCGGGACGCGGTTCACGCAGCGCAGCGCCAGGCCGGGCGGCTGCCCGCCGCCCAGCAGGTCGAACGCCTGGCGCAGCACCTTCACGATCAGGTGCCGCTCGCCCCGGTCGGCGACCTCGGCGCCCTCGCCCTCCACCGCGATGTCCAGCCCGCCGCCGGTCACCTCGACGGTGACCTCGTCGTGCAGCGCCAGCGCCAGGCCCAGGGAGTCGAACCCCGGGCCCAGGTTGGCGCTGGTCGCGGGCGTGCGCACCGTCACGGGCCCGTTCGCCCAGTCCATCGTTCCGCCCGTTCCTAGGTCAGGCCGAGCGCGGAGGCCGCGGCGTGCGCGTCCACCTTGACGGTGGTCGGGGCCGGGGCGCCCGAGATCGCCCAGTCGGGGTCCTTCAGGCCGTTGCCGGTCACCGTGCAGACGATCTTGGAGCCGCGCTCCACCAGGCCCTGCTCGCTCGCCTGGAGCAGCCCGGCGACGCTGGCGGCCGACGCGGGCTCGACGAACACGCCCTCCTCGGCGGCCAGCATCCGGTAGGCGGCCAGGATCTGCCGGTCGGTGACCGAGTCGATCGCGCCGCCGGACTCGTCGCGGGCGGCGATGGCGAGGTCCCAGGAGGCGGGGTTGCCGATGCGGATCGCGGTCGCGATCGTCTGCGGCTTCAGCACCGGCTCGCCCTTGACGAACGGCGCGGCGCCGCTGGCCTGGAAGCCCAGCATCCGCGGCCGCCTGGAGGAGACGCCGTCGGCGGCGTACTCGCCGTAGCCCATCCAGTAGGCCGAGATGTTGCCGGCGTTGCCGACCGGCAGGCAGTGGACGTCGGGGGCGTCGCCCAGCGCGTCCACGATCTCGAACGCGGCGGTCTTCTGGCCCTGCAGCCGGTACTTGTTGACCGAGTTGACCAGCGCCACCGGGTAGTCCACCGACAGCTTGCGGGCGAGCTCCAGGCAGTCGTCGAAGTTGCCGTCCACCTGCAGCAGGCGGGCGCCGTGCACCAGGGCCTGCGCCAGCTTGCCCATGGCGATCTTGCCCTGCGGCACCAGCACCGCGCAGGTCATCCCGGCGCGCACCGCGTAGGCGGCCGCCGACGCCGAGGTGTTGCCGGTGGAGGCGCAGATGACGGCCTTGGCGCCGTCCTCGGCCGCCTTGCTGATCGCCATCGTCATGCCGCGGTCCTTGAAGGAGCCGGTCGGGTTGGCGCCCTCGACCTTCAGGTAGACCTCGCAGCCGGTCAGCTGGGACACCCGGTTGGCGGGCACCAGCGGCGTGCCGCCCTCCAGCAGGGTGACCACCGGCGTCTTCCCCGTCACCGGGAGGCGGTCTCGGTACTCCTCGATGAGGCCGCGCCAGGCGCGGGCGGTCGCGTTCACGTCGATCTCCTAGGATGACCTGCGGTGTTGCCGCAGAGTGTAGTTACTCGTCGCCTTCGACGCGCATGACGGACGCCACCTCGCGCACGCTGTCCAGGCCGTGCAGCGACGCGACCGTCGCCGACAGGGCCGCGTCCGGCGCGCGGTGGGTCACCACGACGAGCTGGGCCTCGTCGCCCTGCCCCTCCTGCCGGACCGCCTGGATGGACACGCCGTGCTTGGCGAACTCCTCGGCCACCGTCGCCAGCACGCCGGAGCGGTCGGCGACGTCGAGCTGGACGTAGTAGCGGGTGACGGTCTCGCCCATCGGCAGCGGCGGCAGCGACGCGTAGGTCACCTCGACCGGGCCGGTGGTGCCGGCCACCACGTTGCGGGCGACCGCGACCAGGTCGCCGAGGACGGCCGAGGCGGTCGGGGCGCCGCCCGCGCCCGCCCCGTAGAACATCAGCGACCCGGCCGACTCGGCCTCCACGAACACCGCGTTGTAGGCCTCGCGGACGCTGGCCAGCGGGTGCGAGCGCGGGATCATCGCCGGGTAGACGCGCACCGACACGCCCCGCCCGTTGCGGCCCTGCTCGTCGGGCACGCGCTCGCAGATGGCCAGCAGCTTCACCACGCTGTCCATCTCTTTGGCCCCGGCCACGTCGGCGGCGCTGACCTCGGTGATGCCCTCGCGGTGCACGTCGGCGGCGGTGACCGGGGTGTGGAAGGCGAGCTGGGCGAGGATCGCGGCCTTGGCGGCGGCGTCGAAGCCCTCGACGTCGGCGGTCGGGTCGGCCTCGGCGTAACCCAGCGCCTGCGCCTCCTCCAGCGCCTCGTTGAAGCCGGCGCCGTTGGTGTCCATCTGGTCGAGGATGTAGTTGGTGGTGCCGTTGACGATCCCCAGCACGCGGTGCACGCGGTCGCCGACCAGCGACTCGCGCAGCGGCCGCAGCAGCGGGATCGCCCCGGCCACCGACGCCTCGTAGTACAGGTCGGCGCCGTACTCGCGGGCGGCGGCGAACAGCGTCGCGCCGTCCTCGGCCAGCAGCGCCTTGTTGGCGGTGATCACCGACTTGCCGGCCTTCATGGCCGCCAGCGTCAGCGACCGGGCCGGCTCGATCCCGCCGATCACCTCGATGACGATGTGCACGTCGTCGCGGGTGACGAGGGTCTCCGCGTCGGTCGTCAGCAGCGCCGGGTCCACGCCCTCGCGGACCCGGTCGGGCCGCCGCACGGCGATCCCGGCCAGCTCCAGGGGTGCTCCCACGCGCGCGGCCAGGTCGTCGGCCTGCTCGGTGAGCAGGCGCACGACCTCAGTGCCGACGACGCCGCAGCCCAGCAGCGCCACCCGCAACGGTTTCACGCTTCGACCTCCGCATCGAGCCGCAGCAGGTCCTCGTCGCTCTCCCGGCGGACGATGACCCGCGCCCTGCCGTCCCGCACCGCCACCACGGCGGGCTTGGGCAGGTGGTTGTAGTTACTGGCCATTGATCGACAGTACGCACCGGTGGCCGCCACCGCCACCAGGTCCCCGGCCGCAAGATCTTCGGGCAACCACAGGTCGCGCACGACGATGTCGCCGCTTTCGCAGTGCTTGCCGACGAGTCTGCTGAGCATGGGGGGCGCCTGGGAGGCCCGGCTGGCCAGGACGCAGCTGTACTCGGCGCCGTAGAGGGCGGTGCGCAGGTTGTCGCTCATGCCCCCGTCGACGGACACGTAGGTGCGCAGTCCCTCGACGTCCTTGACGGTGCCGACCTCGTACAGGGTAACCCCGCCGGGACCGATGACGGCCCGGCCCGGCTCCACGGTCAGGCGCGGCATGGCCAGCTCGTAGGCGCGGCACTCGCGCGCGACGATGTCGCGCAGCCGGTCGGCGATGTCCTTGGGGTCCAGGGGCTGGTCGCCCGGCGTGTAGGCGATGCCGTAGCCGCCGCCGAGGTCCAGCTCGGGCAGCTCCAGCCCGTGCTCGTCGCGGATGGCGACCAGCAGCTCGGCCAGCCGGTGCGCGGCGACCTCGAAGCCGTCGGCGTCGAAGATCTGCGACCCGATGTGGCTGTGCAGGCCGACCAGGTCCAGCTCCTCGATCGCCAGGACCCGGCGCACCGCCTCCAGGGCCGCCCCCGAGTTCCGGGAGAAGCCGAACTTCTGGTCGTCGTGGGCGGTGGCGATGAACTCGTGCGTGTGGGCCTCGACACCCGTGGTCACGCGGATCATGACCTTGGGCCGCAGCCCCTTGTCCCGCGCGAGGTACCCCAGCCGGGCGATCTCCTCGAAGGAGTCGATCACGATGCGGCCGACCCCCGCGTCCAGGGCCCGCTCCAGCTCCCAGACGGCCTTGTTGTTGCCGTGCAGGGTGATGCGCTCCACGGGGAACCCGGCGGCCAGGGCGACGGCCAGCTCTCCCCCGCTGCACACGTCGAGGCTCAGGCCCTCCTCGTTCAGCCACCGGGCGACGGCCGTGCACAAGAAGGCCTTGCCCGCGTAGTGGACGGACCCGTCGTGGAACGCCTGCGCGTACTCGCGCGCCCGCGCCCGCACGTCCTCCTCGTCGTAGACGTACAGGGGCGTGCCGAACTCCTGGGCCAGGTCCCGGACGTCCACGCCCCCGATGACCATCGCGCCCCCGTCCCGCCGGGCGCTGCGCGGCCAGACCTGGGGCTCCAGCTCGTTCAGGTCGTCGGCCGGGGGCAGCGGGTGGTCTTCGGGAAGGACGTCGGCGTGCCTGGGGCCGGCCGGGTGAACTCTGCTCATATCCGCTCTCTAGGGGTCTCACCGATCATGTTCAGGCCGTTTCCGAGGGCGATGCGCGCGGCCTCGGCCAGCGTGACGCGGGCCGCGTGCACCGCCCCGGGTTTCTCGTCGCCCTTGGGCAGCGCCGGACATCGCTCGTGGACGTCGTGGTAGGCGCCCGCGAGCCGCTCCAGGCACCGCACGAACGGTGCGGCGTCGCGCTCCCGTTCGGCCTGCCGCGCGCGCTCGGGCACCTCGGCCAGAACCCCCAGCAGAGCAAGCTCCTCGTCTTCCCGGGACCCGGCGACGGGCCCCGGCCGTACCTGCAGATCCTCGGCCCACCGCCGGACGGAGGCCGCCCTGGCGTAGGCGTACCGCACGGAGAACCCCGGATTCCCGAAGGTCCTGGGCCACTCGGGCCATCCCGCCCCTGGCACCCGGGCGACCCCGTAGGAGGCCCCTTCGGCGACGACGTCCTCGGCCAGCCGCCCCGGATCAACGAAGATCGTCAAGAACCCCTTGACCACGGTGACCCGCTCGACGCCGGCCACGCCCCGCAGCCGCCGCGCCAGAATTTCGCCGTCGATCCCCAGCCGCAGGGCCAGCGGGCTGCCGTAGACCCCGGCGCCGCGCCCGCTCACCGGCACGTCCCCGGGCACCGGCACGGCGATCTCGCCCGCCGCGGCGGCGGCGCGCACCGCGGCCGCGAGGGCACCGCGCACATCGGCTGGAGTCACCCTCGCGAGACTAGCCGACCACTATCTGGACACCGAAGCGAGCTTCCGCACCGTCTGGATCAGGTGGTTGGGGTCGAACGGCTTGGTCACGTAGGCGTCGACGCCGATCTCGTACCCGCGCCGCACATCGTGCTCCTGCGCCCGCGCCGTGATCATGACGACCCGGATGTGCCGCGTGGCCTCACCCTCGCGCAACCGCGCGGCGGTCACCCACCCGTCCAGCCGCGGCATCATGACGTCCAGCGTGATCACATCGGGCGCCACGTCCCCGACCCGGTCGAGGCAGTCCTGCCCGTCCACCGCCGTCGCGACCTCGAACCCCTCCAGTTGCAGGTTGACGGCGATGAGCTGCCGGATCACCTCATCGTCGTCGACGACCAGCACGCGTCCCAGTGGCTCGGTCACGGCCACGAAGTTAGTCGACCGGCCCGCCGAACGCACGGCGAACGCCCACGTACGCACAAGCCCGCCAACCCTGGTAGCCTTCTTCTCGCGCCGAACGACCGGCGCAGGGCCCCCTTAGCTCAGGGGATAGAGCAACGGCCTCCGGAGCCGTGTGCGCAGGTTCGAATCCTGCAGGGGGCACCACACAGACCCGTGCATGAACGACATCATGCACGGGTTGGTCATTTTCGGGAGTTTTTGTCGCCTGCCTTTCGAGGAGGCGTTCCCAGCATGGACACCCGACCACGGGCCGACCACTCTCGTCGCGTTGTCATCGCATCCCGGAGCACTGTCGCAGCGTTGGACGACAGCAGTCCGAGCAGCACCGTACGCCCCCGCTCAGTCATCGGTTCCCACATATCGATGGGAATGTTGACCGTTCCATCCGCCGGATGGCGCATCGCTCATCAGGGAACTTCATTGAGCTCCGTCGCCGCATTCCCCTCATTGCGGTATGCATGAAATGGCCTGAGGTCCAGAACGCTGCCGTACAGACTTGAACGCAGGTCAGCACAGCAAACCGGCAAAATGAACCGATGTTCCTGAAGTTGTGATCGCGCTGCCACGGGAACGGACAGCGGTCCCAAAGAAGCGTTCGAGAACACGAAGCCTCGGGATTGTTAGATTCGCCGACGGACAGGGCGGATCTAGCAGATCTTCCATAGTCCACTTACAGGTGTCGTGGCGCTACCGAGTCGCATATGACTGTTCCGAGCATGCCTCGACGCCGTGCCCTGAGGATGCGATCCGGCAGTTTCTCCTGACCACAGGAACCGGAAATGGATAGTGAAGTAGTGGTCGCCACATCCACCCAGATCTGCGGCATGGCCCCGCCCCTAGCCGCCGGCCGTGTCTCTTATTTGCTTTTCAGCAGATGAGTGCCAAGACGGCGGCATGACCCCGACGCAGGGCCTTCGACAGGGCGGGTCACGCAGTACAGGGGCGCCTGAGTACATTGCCGCCTCCAGCTACGTCGAGGACGCGCGCGGTCGGGGGCACCAAGGCGGTCGGTTTCCAACCGGAAAATAACGCTCTCTGACCGATGGCGGTTTATGTGAGTAATGACTAGCATCATGCGATGATCAACAGTGGGCCGTCGGACCAGGGCGGCAGTTCGATGCGCGGATGGTTGTCCCGAAGACGCCTCCTCCAGGGCATGGCCGTACTGGCCGTGGCCGGAGGCGGTGCCGTTTCACCGCAGTCCGGCGCATCGGCCGACGATGCGTTGTCGGCCCTGCGGGTGCGCTGGCGGGACCTGCAGGCAGGCAACGCGTACGACCTGACCGACCAGGCCGTCGCGACCCGCCTGGCGTTGCTGGGACGCTGGGCGTACGGCGCCGAGCAGAACCTCATCGCCACCACGCAGCTGTGGAAGGACGGGGCCGACCGCTCCACGTCAGATTGGATCACCTACAGCTACCGGCGGCTGCGGCTCATCGCGCAGGCTTACGCGACCCCCGGCGTGCGGAACCCGCTCGGCACGCCGATCACGGGCAACGCGGCGGTGGCGGAGAAGGTCGTCACCGGCCTGAAGTGGATGCACGACCGCTACTACCATCCCGGCCGCGAGTGGACCTACGACAACTGCGTCAACAGGACACAACCGATCGGCAACTGGTGGGACTTCCAGATCGGCGCCCCTCTGGCCCTGTTGGACACCTGCGTGTTCCTCCACGACCACGGTGTCCCGTCCCTGCCCGCCTATCTCGAGGCGGTGGATCATTTCGTCCCGGACGAGGCCGTCACCTGCGGCTACGCAGGCACCACCACCGGAGCCAACCGGGTCGACCTGTGCCGAGCGCTGGCGCTGCGCGGTGTCCTCGGCGGCTCCGCCGACAAGGTGGCGCTCGCCAGGGACAGGCTGTCACCGGTGCTCCCCTACGTGACCTCGGGTGACGGGTTCTACGCGGACGGCTCCTTCATCCAGCACGGCAGCATCCCCTACACCGCGAGCTACGGAGCGGCGCTGCTGGACAGTCTCAGCCTGCTGCTGGCCTGGCTGACCGGTTCCCCCTGGCAGGTCACCGACCCCCAACGCCAGAACATCCTGGACTCGGTGGAGAAGAGCTTCGCGCCGTTCATCTTCAACGGCCTCGCCATGGACGTGGTGTCCGGCCGGACCATCGCCCGGCCGGACGGCGACCACCGGGCCGGGCACGGCATCATCGCCTCGATCCTGCGGTTGGCGGAGTCCGCGTCGCCCGCCGAGGCCGCTCGGTGGCGAGGACGCGCCAAAGGGTGGCTGGAACGCGACTACTACCTCAAGCCCGCCGACGACACGGCCCTGGAACCGCCCGACTTCGCCCGCTGCGCCGCGCTCCTGAACGACGCCACGGTGACCTCGCTCTCCGAGCCGCAGCGTGAGCACCGCCTCTTCCCCGCCATGGACCGCGCCGTCCACCGCCGCCCCACGTGGGCGCTGGCGATCAGCATGTGCTCGACGCGGACCTCGTACTACGAGACCGGCAACGGGGAGAACCTGCACGGCTGGCACACCAGTGCCGGGATGACCCACTGGTGGAACGCCAACAGCGGCAACGGGCAGTACACCGACGCCTTCTGGGCCACCGTCGATCCCTACCGGCTGCCGGGCACCACGGTGTCCAAGAAGGCGCTGGCCGACGCGGAGGGCGGTGAGTGGGGCAAGGCCAAGCCGGCGGCCCGCTGGGCGGGAGGCACCACCGACGGGGAGTTCGCGACCGTCGGACAGTATGTCAACGGCCTGTCCAGCACGCTGCTGGCCAAGAAGTCGTGGTTCTGCCTCGACGACGCGGTGGTCTGCGTCGGCGCGGGCATCACCGCGGGCGACGGCGCCGCCGTGGAGTCCATCCTCGACAACCGCAACCTCGGAACCGCCGGGACCTCCGCGCTCACCGTCGACGGAACCGCCAAGCCCACCACTCTCGGCTGGTCTGAGACTCTGGCCGGAGCGACGGCCCTCACGCTCGACGGCTTCGGCAGCTACGTGCTGCCGGGAGGCGCGACGGTCAAGGCCCGCAGGGAGGAGCGCACCCACGCCTGGTCGGAGATCAACAGGTCCCAGTCGTCCGCACCGGTCACCCGGCGGTTCCTCACCCTTTGGCTGGATCACGGGGTCAACCCGCGTGAGGCGACGTACACCTATCTGCTCATGCCCGGCGCCGACCACGCCACCGCACGCGCCAGAGCCCGCGACACCAGCTGGCTCCAGGTGCTGGCCAACACCAACACCCAGCAGGGCGTGTCGGTTCCCTCGCTGGGCTTTCTCGGCGTGAACTTCTGGTTGGCCGGAACGGTCGGCCCCGTCACCGTCGACCAGCCCGCCGCCGTGCTGGTCAGGGAAAGGAGCGGTCGGGCGACGATCTGCGTCAGCGATCCCAAGCAGACCGGAGTCACCGTCGAGCTGACCTGGCAGCGTCCCGTTTCGTCGGTGCTGTCCCATGACCCCTCCGTCCAGGTCGTGAGCACGGGGGCGGCCCTCAGGCTGAAGTTCGCCACCGGCACCGCCGGAGCCACGCACACCGCGACCGTCGCCCTTCCCTGAACCGGTCCCGGTCCGGTCCGCGAGAAGAGGCGACCGGGCCGGGACGGCTGGCGAGGTTCCCAACCGTTCTTGCTCTCTTGGGGCGCAAGCTCTCGATATCTCCGTTCCGGTGATCGTCCACTCCTGGCTGACGCTTCTGTCTCAAGCCAGACGGTGATGGCACAGCATGTGCGGGAAGTCTTGCTCCTGTTTCAACGGCTTGGCGCTCAGGCGCGGGTCGGCCTGCGCCTCGCTCTTCAGCCGCCGGCGTAGAAGGAGTCGACGGCGGGTTGGCCGGTGTAGTTCGGGCCGGCTTGGTCGTCGGCTCCTAGGTAGCGGTAGGGGAACCGGACTTCTCCGTTGCCTCGGCGGGAGATCCGGCGGCGGGCGGCGTCGTAGGCGAAGCCCTGGCGGCGCAACTCGGTCGTGAGTCGTCGTCCGGCGGGCGTTCCGTCCGGGTGCCGGATCGAGCGGGCGTCGAAGTTGGCGACGAACAGGCCGTCCTCGGTCAGCCAGGAAGCCGCGCGCGCCAGCGCGCCGAGCTTGTCGCCGACGTAGTGCAGGCCGTGCACGCACGTGATCAGGTCGAACCGGTCCTCGGGCTCCCACTCGGTCACCGAGCCGGTGATCAGGCGCAGTCGCGGCGGGAGGGTTCCCGGCACGAAGTGGTCCACCAGGTCGAGTCCGATGATGTCGATCTGGTGCGCCGGGTTTTCGCTGGTCGTGAGGTGGGCGGCTTCCAGCAGGGCGCGGCCGCTTCCGCAGCACAGGTCCAGCCAGCGCACGCGGGATGCGCGGGTGCCGCGTTCTGCCAGTGCCGACATGACGTCCAGGCCGAGTTCGCGGCCGTATCCGTTCGAGCCGCTGAGCGACCGTTCGCGGTTCATCGTGCAGTTGGCGACGACTGAGGAGTCTTCCAGGGCGGCATCGTCCAGCAAACGGGTCACAGCGACGATTATGGCCCTGCTTCGGGTGGGCGCGGGGCCGTCGGCCGTTCTTGGACTGCGCGTTTCGGCGCCGTTATGAGTTTCCCATTTTTGATCAAGCGGCTTTATCATGGTCGGTGGTCGCCATGTTTATGCGCGGTCGAGAAGTGTTCGAGCCGGAGTTGTTAAGCTAACATTCAGCCAGTACTAGAGTTGGACATCGCACGCAAATAGCGCTAAGCGGTCGTTGCTTCATTCCACTCCCATGGGACTCCCCAGCCCGTCTGAGCCCCTCAGGTTTTTCCGTCGGGCGGCGTCGGGCGTGCTGCGCGGTCCATTGACGGATTGGGCGATCTTCACGGGCGGGAGGCGCAGTGCCGACCTGCTCGCTTTGAAATTCATGGCGTTTTTCCTGGTCAGGCGCTGTGGCGGGGGGCCAAAGATCATCCCCTTCGGTATCAAACTCGTGCTGCAGCCCGGCTCCGCTGCGCATTGTCTTCAAGACCACAAGAGGCGAAAGCGGCCGTTAACTATGGCCGCGCTGCCATGCCCCCCTCTCCCCCGGCCCGAACCCGGATATTGTAGAAGAAACTCATGTATTACCGTCTGCTTCCCAATGGGAACGTTCAGGTCACCTCCGGGCTCTTGTTCTGGACCGAAAAAGGCATCTGGGATAAGGCCAAACCCCTGCTCATCGACGGCGTGATGCTCCACAACGGATCGCTGCTCACGCTCGCGCCCAATTCCGGGCCCCGGCTCCACGCCACCCTCACCGCGCCCGACGACATCCCCGACCTCACCAACCGGAAATGGGACGCCGTCACCCAGCTCCGCAACGGCGACCTCCTCCGGCTGGACGGGCACCGGCTCTTCCGCGGCCGTTCCGCCTACGCCCAGCAGTGGGAGCAGGTCGCCGTCCCCGACGAGCTGGTCATCGCCGACATCGCCACGCTCCCCAACGGCAACGTCCTCTGCCTGACCGACAAGGGGCGCTTCTGGTCCTGCACGCCCGACCTCCAGACCTGGCAGCAGCGGAACGACATCCCCCTCTGCGGGCTCGCCCGGGTCGAGGCCCTCCCCGACGACTCCCTCCTCGGGATCTCCTGGGACAAGCAGCAGGAGGAGCCGGGCGATCTGTACTACCTGCCGCCGGACCGGTCCGGCTGGCGCATCATCGAGAGCTCGCGCAAGCTGTCCAACGTCATCGCCCTCCCCGGCGGCGCCCTGCTCGGCGTCACCCTCGCGCGGCAGCCGGGCGATCCCGACCGCAAGCCGATCATCAGCCACACGTCCCCGGCCCCCTGGCGGCCGGCCGGCAAGCCGCCGGTGAACCTCGTCGCGCTGACCCGTGGGCTGGACCTCGACGAGCTGCTCGGGCTCGGCGGCGACGGCAACCTGTACAGCGGCAGGATCACCTCGAACGGCGAGGTGAAATGGGCCGCGTCGCAGCTGCCCCCGCCCGCGTTCAAGGTCGTCGGCATCGCGGGCTCGCCGCACACCGGAGCGGTCTACGCGGTGAGCAGCGACACGACCGTCCACCGCTACACCCTGGCCAAGAAGTCCTGGACCCAGGCCCCCAACCGGAACGGGCTCCACGCGATCACCGTCGTCGACTCCGCCGGCACCTTCGTGGCGGCGGGTCCCCCGCAAGGGGACGGCAGCGCCAAGCGGTACCTGTTCAAGAACGAGTGGAGCGACCTCCCCGTCGGGCCCGCCGTGGTCTCGCTGGGGTCGGCGCACGACGGCTCGGTCCTGGAGACGCGGGCCGACGGGACGGTGCACCGGCGCCCCTCGTACGCCGAGGACCCGGTGCCCTGCGGCATCACCGGGACCGCGCAGGTCGTCTACGCGGGCGACCTCGTCGACGACAGCCCCGAGCGCTGGCTGCTGCAGCACACCTCGCAGGACTACGGGAGCGCCACCGGCGACGGGCGTCCCTGGGGCGACGGCACCGCCATGGCCGCCCGGGCCCAGAACCGCCGGAAGCCCTGGGACGAGGGCAACCGCGTCACGCCGTTCATCGGCGGCGGCGAGGCCCTGGCGGCCATCCGCGACTGCCTCGAGGCGGCGATCGCCGAGGCCGAGCTCTCGGCGGCGCCGCCCGGCCAGCGCGGGCACGTCTACATCGCCGACTGGCTCCTCAACGGGCTCCGCGACCTGTCGGAGGACAACGTCTGGGGCGTCGAGTCCTGGAAGGACTACCACGGCAGCGTCAGCAAGGACCAGACGGCGCTCGGCCTCATCGGCAGGCTCATGGCCGCCGGCGTCAAGGTCCGGGTGATGGTGTGGATGCCCACCAGCACCCAGGGCCTCATGACGGGCCCGCAGAACCGCCAGCACGCCGCGCTCGCCGCCGCCATCGAGGAGCTGAACGCCGCGCTGTGCGCCAAGCAGGGCTGGGCGGCCGCCGACCCCATCGGCGTGTGCGCCCTCGACCTGCGCACGGCGCCGTCGATCTCGTCGTCGCTCCACCAGAAGACGGTCGTCGTCCGGGTCGGCTCGGTCAACGTCGCGTTCTGCGGCGGCGTGGACCTGGCCTTCACCCGCCGCGACGCGCGCCGCCCGCTGAACGCGATGGCCGGGGAGGGCGACTGGCAGTCCGGGGCGACGATCCCGATCCCCGCCAACGGCTGGCCCCGGTCGTCCAAGCCCCCGGGAGGCAGGCCGGTGGCGTTCCCCTTCGCGGCCGACGAGAAGGAGCAGTTCCCCGACGAGCTGGCCGCCGACGTCTACGGCCAGCCCCGGCACTGGCACGACCAGCACCTCAAGCTCGAAGGCCCCATCGTGGCGACGCTGGAGGAGCAGTTCGACGAGCGCTGGCGGCTGCCCGCCAACGTCGCGGTGTTCGATCCCAAGATCAGCGTGCTCAAGTTCTGGGAGCGGTTCCAGGGCGAGGGCTGGGTGCTGTTCAGCAACGCCAAGGCGTCGCCGGCCGGCAAGTCGGTCGCGATCCCGTCGCTGGGGCCGGCCGTGCCGCCGCCCGCCTGCGGGGAGGCGACCGTCCAGATGTGGCGGACCATCCCGGTGGGCGCCAACCGGGGCGGCACGCTGTTCACCCGCGGCGAGTTCACGGTCATGGCGGGGGTCGCCAACGCCGTCGCCCGGGCGGAGAAGCTGATCACCATCTGGGACCAGTACTTCTGGAGCGAGCCGCTGGCCAGGCTCCTGGCGCACCGGGTCGCCGCCGTCCCGGGGCTGCGCCTGGTCATCGTCCTGCCCGCGCACGGCTCCAACAAGCCGCCCACCGAGATGGGCTACCGCAGGCGCGCCCTGACCACCCTGTGGAAGGAGCTGGGCTCCGACGGCGCCCGCGGCCGGGTGCTGGTGGTGGACGCGTGGAACCACGAGCGCAACGTCGGGATCTACGTGCACGCCAAGGTGCAGACCTACGACGACTGCCTGCTGGTCTGCGGCTCGGCCAACATGAACCGGCGCTCGTTCACCAACGACATGGAGCTCGACGTCGCCGTCCTGCACCGGCCCACGGTCCGCTGGCACCTGGCGCGCCTGGCGCACATGGTGCTCGGCCGCCCGTGGACCGACTTCGGGGAGGGCTGGGTCGGCAAGCTGTTCGCGGACGTCCAGGCCGAGGCGAAGACGACCCTCACGCCGGGGTGCTCGCTGATCCCCGACCCGTTCTTCGGCGCCGCGCACGGCACGCACACGCCCAACGGCATCGCCTACGACCCCGACAGCACGTTCGTCACCGAGTCGAGTTTCGAGCCGAGCTCGCTGCCCGCCAAGATCGAGTCCACCAAGCCGGCCGCCGTCGGCTACCAGGCCGACCGGGACGCCACCGGACGGCTGGACCTCATGGTCCACCTCATCGAGAGGCAGGCCGAGGGCAAGACCTTCCCCTACCGCCAGTGACCCGGCCCGCCGGGGCGGCCGCGGCCGCCCCGGCGCGCTCAGACCGTGATCGGCAGGGTCGCGGGGCCGCGCAGGTTGATGCGGCCGTTCCACCGCGGTTCGGCCGCCAGGGCCAGGTCCGGGAAGCGGTGCACCAGGCGCTCGACCGCCACGCGGCCCTCCAGGCGGGCCAGCGCCGCGCCCAGGCAGTGGTGCACGCCCGAGCCGAACGACACGTGCTGGCGCGCGTTCTCGCGGTCGATCCGCAGGCGGTCGGCGTCCGGGCCCCAGAACGCCTCGTCGCGGTTGGCCGAGGCCAGGCTGACGGCCACGAACGTCCCCGCCGGGATCTCCTTGCCCGCCAGCGTGAACGGCTCGACCGTGATCCGGCGGCTCTGCTGCACCGGGCTGTCGTAGCGCAGCATCTCCTCCACCGCGTTCGCCGCCAGGTCGGGGCGCTCGCGCAGCAGGGCCAGCTGGTCGGGGTGGCGCAGCAGCGCCAGGGTGCCGCCCGAGATCAGGTTCACGGTCGTCTCGTGCCCGGCCACGTACAGCAGCACCAGCTGCGCGACCAGCTCGTCGTCGCTGAGGCGGTCGCCGTCCTCCTCGGCGGCGATCAGGGCGCTGAGCAGGTCGTCGGCCAGGTCGGCGCGCTTGCGGGCGACCAGCTCGCGGCCGAGCGAGGCCAGCTCGTCGGCGGCCTCGCCGACCCGCCGCATCGTGTCGCCGTCGGGCACCGGCTCCAGCGAGCGCACCAGCCAGCCGCTCAGCTCGCGGATGCGGACGTGGTCGGTCGGCGGCACCCCGAGCATCTGGGAGATCACCGCGAACGGCAGCGGGAACGCCAGCGACTCCACCAGGTCGCCGCCGCCGTCGGCCGCGATCCGGTCCAGGGACTCGTCCACCAGGGCGGTGATCCGCGGCTCCAGGGCCGCGACCGAGCGCGGCGTGAACACCTTGGCCACCAGGGAGCGCAGCCGGGTGTGGTCGGGCGGGTCGCGGTCGAGCATCGACATCCCGAGCACGACGCGGGCGCCCGCGTCGAGCTGGTCGTACTGCTCGCGCAGCATGCCGCCGGTGACCTGGCGCTCGTCCACCGACAGGCGGGAGCGCAGGACCGTGACCACGTCCTCGTAGCCGGTGACGATCCACATGCCGAACGGGTGCTCGTGGACGGGGTCGGTCTCGCGCATCCGCTTGTAGGCCGGGTACGGGTCGTCGGTGAAGCCGGGCTCGAACGGGTTGAACAGCAGGGTCGCTTCGGTCATCGCTTCGCCTCCGGGGGGATCTGGGGCAGGTCGACGCCGGCGGCCCGGTGGAGCGTCCGGCGGTGGTCGAGGTGCGCGTCCGGGAGCAGGCGTGCGCCGTTCCACGGCATGGCGGGCACCTACTTGGTGTCGGTTACATACGCTATGTATGTACGTCTTCGGGCGGGCGTCAAGGGTGGGCTGCGTCACCTGATCGCCGGGAACCTTCGCCGTGTCTGTGACGTACACGGCGCATGTCGTAGGGTTTCCGCATGCCGACCGTCAAGAGCCGCCGCGAGCAGTACTCCGAGGAGACCCGCGCGGCGCTCCTGGACGCGGCCACCCGCAGGTTCGCCGAGCACGGCTTCGGCGGGACGTCGCTGGAGGACGTCGCCGCCGACATCCGCGCCACGCGCGGCGCCGTCTACCACCACTTCGCCAACAAGACCGCCCTGTTCCAGGCGGTGTTCGACCGGCTCGAAGGCGACATGATGCGCCGCGTGACCGAGGCCGCCGAGCGGAGGTCCGACCCCTGGGAGGCCGCGATCGCCGCCCAGGAGTGCTTCCTCGACGGCTGCTGCGACCCGGTCTACGGGCGGCTGGTCTGGCAGGAGGCCCCCATCGCACTGGGCTGGCAGAGGTGGCGGGAGTGCGAGGCCGAGTACGCCTACGGCTTCATCGAGCGGCTGCTGGGCCGCCTCATGGACGAGGGCGGCCTGCCCCGTCTCCCGCTGGCGCCGACGGCCCACGTGGTCTTCCACGTCCTCGGCGCGGCCGGCACGGCCCTCGCCGAGGCCCCCGAGGCGGACAAGCCGCGCGTCCGCGAGGAGTACGAGCAGGTCATCGGCCGTCTCCTGGCCGGTATGCGCCTCTGATCCACCCGATTGGCCCCCGGGTTCCCGCGCCCGGCCCCTGGCCTGATGAGGCCACTGCGGAAGAAAAAACCGCAAAAGCCCGTAATCAGCGCGGCCGTTTCGCGTCTTCTAGAGATCGCTCGGTGAGGGTTGTGGCGGAACGCGAGCCTTGGGTTTGATTGCGTGGTGGTGATGGGCGGGGCACCAGAGTCGGACGCCGATCTGATGACGGCGGCCCGGACGGGCGACGAGCGGGCGGCCGGCGAGCTCTACCGGCGCCATCACGGCGCCGTGCTGGGGTACGCGCGCGGGCTGGTCCGCGACCAGCATCTGGCCGAGGACCTGACCAGCGAGGCGTTCGCGCGGACGTTCGCCGCGCTGCGCGAAGGGCGCGGGCCCCGCGAGGCGTGCCGCCCCTACCTGTACACCGTCGTCCGCAACACCGCCGTCGACTGGGCGCGGGCCGGGCGCCGCACCGTGGTGACCGACGAGGTCGCGCAGTGGGCCGACCGGCCGGCCGAGGAGCTGCCGGACGTCGACGAGCACGACACGCTCGTGCGCGCCTTCCGGTCGCTCCCCGAACGCTGGCAGACCGTGCTCTGGCACACCGTCATCGAGGACGAGCCCGTCCAGCGGGTCGCCGAGCTGCTCGGCATGGGAGCGGGGGCCGTCACCCAGCTGTCGTTCCGGGCGCGCGAGGGGCTGCGGCTGGCGTTCCTGGCCGCCAGCGTGGAGGGCCATCCCGACTGCGCGCAGTTCACCGCGCAGCTCGCCGCGAGCATGCGCCGTCCCGGGCGGCGGCGCAGCCGGGCCCTGCGGCGGCACCTGGAGACCTGCGACCGGTGCCGGCGCGCTTCGCGGGAGATGGCCGACCTCAACGGGCGCCTGCGGTCGCTGCTGCCGATCGGCCTGGTCATGCTGGACGCGCCGTCGGGCACGCAGATCCCGACGGCGGCGGCGGGCCTGCCGGGCTGGGCCGTCCCGGCCGGGGCGGCGGGGGCCGCGGTGGTGATCGCGGCGCTGCTGTTCACGACGGTCGGCGGCGGCCCGGCGAGCCCGCCGGACGCCTCGACGCCGCTCCCGCCGTCCGCGCCGCCCCCGGCCTCCGTGACGCCGGTCCCGACGCTCCCGGCGCCCGCGCCGGCGGGGCAGACCCTCGCGCCGAGGAAGCCCAAGGCGCCGAAGAAGCGCGCCGGGGCCGCGCCGGGGCGGCCGGGGGCCGGGGCGGGCGCGGGCGCGGGGACCCCCTCCGTCATCCGCAACACGACGCTGCGCTCGTGCCTGGTGCCCGAGGGGGCCGACGTCGTGCAGCGGCGCGCGTGCAGCGGGGCGGAGGCCACCTGGCGGCGCAAGAACGTGCCGGGCGGGTTCACGCTGACCAGCCAGGCCACCGGCAAGTGCATGGCCCGGGGCAAGCCCGCACCGGGCGTCCCGTGGGAGGGCGGCGCCGAGTACGGCGTGACGACGGCGGCGTGCGGCGGCCCGAACCAGGTCTGGAAGATGGCGCAGCTGAGCCCCGGCGTCACCCGGCTGGCCAACGGCGACGGCTGGTACCTGCAGGCGAGCTGGTCGGGGCTGCGGCCGGTGACGTTGAAGCCGTCGTCGTTCGCGGGCGTGGCCGCGCAGGGCTGGACCGTCGAGGGCGCCTGACTCAACCGGTGCGGAGCTGGCCGCAGGGCGCGGACTCGGCGTTCAGGGTGAGCCACGCCTCCAGCGCCATGTGCAGCTCCAGGCGCCCGGCCGTGGCGTGCAGCGCGTCGCCGAACAGCTCGCCGAGCTGGCGCAGCCGGTACCGGACGGTCTGGGCGTGCAGGTGCAGGCGCCCGGCGACCTCGGTGGCGTTGAACCCGCACTCCAGGGACACCAGCAGCGTCTCGGCGAGCCGGTAGCGCTGGGCGGGCCGCACCGTGAACAGCGGCGCCAGCCGCCGCTGGATCACCCGCTCGACCAGCTCGCGCTCCTGCATCATCACGATGATCGGCATGTGCCGCTCGGCGACGATGGGCCGCCCGTCGTCGATCAGCCCCTCGCCCGCCAGCGCCAGCGCCTGCCGCGCCCAGCGCAGCGACTTGGCCAGCTCGGTCACCTCGACGGTCGGGCCGATCGCGGCGCTCCAGCCGCGCAGGTGCCGCTCCATGGACTGCCCGCGCCCCGGCCCGTCGGGGTCGGGGACGATCAGGCAGGGCTCGGGCAGGTGCAGGCCGGACAGCAGGTCGGTGGGCAGGGCCGGGGGCCGGGCGCCCGAGCGGCGCTCGCGCAGGGCGACGGCGGCGGCGGTGCGGGGCAGCGGCCACTCCGCCCGCCGCGCGACCTCGGCGAGGTCGCGCTGGTCGGGGACGGGCCTGGTCAGCAGCAGGTCGAGCAGCCGCCGCCGCTGGCCCTGCACGGTGCCCGCCGCGTCCGCCTCGGCCTCGGCGTACCCCTCGGCGACGGCGGCGGCGAGCTGGTTGAGGTAGCCGAAGACGGCGTTGGCGATGGCCCCGACCGTGGCCGCGCCGGTGCGGTGGCCGAGGCTCTCGGCGCGCTCGGTGAGCCGTTCGACCGCGACCCCGGCGCCGATCCTGGCCGCCGCCTGCCAGGCGTCCAGCCCGCGCCCCTCGCCCGCCTCCCCCGCGCCGACCCGCCGCCAGAACCGCAGCACCTCGGCCGAACCGGTGTCGGGATCGGCCATCAGCTCCAGGAAGTGGCCGATGGCGTACTCCACGCCGAGCCCGAGCGTCTCGGCGTACCGGGGGTCGTGGGGCCGCTGGAACTCCGGCAGCTCCTTCTCGATCCGGCGCGCGGCCTCCGCCGCGATGCCGGGCACGTGCTCCCGGAGGTCGGCGGTGATCCGGGCGGCGCCGTCGAACGAGAGCCCGAGCTCGATGCGGCGCCGGGGAAGGGGGACCGCCTGGCTGAGATCAGACATCCGGAAGCTCCTTCACGAGAACGACGTGCAGGAGAGACGGCGGACCACGCCCGCGGTTACGCACTTTCGCCGAAAATCTTCGCCCCGCCTGTAAAGCTCCGCCATCCGTCGCGGTGACCGCGGCCGGCGACGGATACGGGGCATCGGCGGCAATGGAGATCACCGGCGGGCTATGTTGGGCCCGACGTGTCGCAGCGCCCCTCAGGAGTCGTTCATGGCCGGTTCGAGTTCGTCGGGAGAGGTTCCGCTTCGGGTGGACGCCACCGTGCCCCATTCGGCGCGGGTCTGGAACTACCTGCTGGGCGGCAAGGACAACTACGACGTCGACCGGGAAGCCGCCGAACGGTTCCGCGCGATGTTCCCCGACATCGTCAACATCGCCAAGGCCGACCGCGCCTTCCTCGGGCGCGCCGTGCGGTACCTCGTCGGCGAGGCCGGGATCCGGCAGTTCCTCGACATCGGGACCGGGCTGCCGACCATGGACAACACCCACGAGGTCGCGCAGCGGGAGGCGCCGGAGTCCCGGATCGTCTACGTGGACAACGACCCGCTGGTGCTGGTGCACGCGCGGGCGCTGCTGAACAGCTCCCCCGAGGGGGCCTGCGACTACATCGAGGCCGATCTGCGCGATCCCGGCGGCATCCTGGAGCGGGCCGCCGCGACGCTGGACCTCGGCCGGCCGGTGGCGATCATGCTGCTGGGCATCCTGCACTTCGTGCACGACATGGACGAGGCGACCGGCATCGTGGCCCGGCTGCTGGAGGCCGTTCCGTCGGGCAGCCACCTGGCGATCACGCACTCGACGCTGGACTTCGACCAGGGCCGCACCGCCCAGGCCGAGGCGCAGGAGGACTGGAACGCCAAGTCGGCCAACCCGATGGTGCCGCGCGCCCGCGCGGAGGTCCTGCGCTTCTTCGACGGCCTGGAGCTGGTGGAGCCCGGCCTGGTGTCGATGGCGCGGTGGCGTCCGGGCGCGACTCCCTGGGGCGAGCCCGCCGAGGTCGCGGGATATTGCGGAGTCGCCCGCAAGCCTTGAGAAGCGGGCTGAGGGGGTAGGGGAAAGTCCACCTTTGATGGCGGTTCTGCTTTCCTGCCTTTGAAGCCGTGCGTTGATGAGGTTGCCGCATGAGCAATCATGTGGCCGCCGTCAGGGCGCGTATCGGGGACGTCGACGCCCTGCGCGGGTTCGCGCTGTTGGGGATTTTCGTCGTCAACATCACCTTCATGGCGTCGGGCCATCCCCGCAACCTCGTGACCGATCCCGACTTCTCCTCGCCGGTCGACGGTGTCGTGCGCTTTCTGTCGTCGGTTTTCGTCGACATGAAGTTCTACCTGCTGTTCTCCTTCCTGTTCGGGTACAGCTTCACGCTCCAGATGGGCGCCGCCGCGCGGGCCGGGGCCGATTTCCGGGTGCGCATGTGGCGGCGCATCGCCGGGCTGTTCGTGCTCGGGGCGTTGCACATCGTCTTCCTTTACGGGGGTGACGTGCTGACCACATATGCCGTCGCGTGTGTGGTGCTCTTCCTGATGCGCAGAGTTACTGATCGCACGGCCCTGCGCGTCGCGGCCGGGTTGTACGCGGCCGTGCTCGTCAGCCTGGTCGCGAGCGGGCTGCTGGTGGACCGGTCGCAGTTCCTGCCCTCGGAAGGGGAGGCGCGCGCCAACGCCGAGCAGGCCACGCAGGCGCTGCTCGGCGGGTGGGGCGATGTCATCGGCGAGCACCTGGCCGGGCTGCCGCTGCTGGTGGTCCAGGCCGTGACGTTGCAGGGGCCCGCCGCGCTGGCCGCCTTCCTGGTCGGGATGGTCGTGGGGCGGCGCGGGCTGCTGATGGACGTTCGGGGGGACGAGCGCGTGCTGCGGCGCATCCAGTCGGTCGGGTTCCCCGTGGGGATTGCCGGTGGCGTTCTGTACGCGTTGGGCGGCGGCAACGGGGAGACGCTCGCTGTGGCCGCCAGTTTCGCCACCGCTCCGCTTCTGACGGCTGCTTACGTGGCGACCCTGTTGCGGGTGATGCACAGCTCTCATGGCGAGGTCGTTCGCGAATGGCTCGCTCCGGCCGGGCGCATCGCGTTGACCAATTATCTGGGGCAGTCGCTGGTCGGGCTGTTGCTCTTCAGCGGGATCGGTCTCGGATTCGCCGGGGAGTTGTCGCCGCTGGGAACGCTGGCGGTGGCGCTGCTGGTGTTCGCAGGGCAGGTGGCGCTGAGCGCGTGGTGGCTGCGGGGGCACCGGTACGGGCCCGCGGAGTGGGCTTTGCGCTGGGTGACGAACGCGCGGCGGCCCGCGTGGCGGAGCTGAGGGCCCGGCGCGCTCCGGTGCGCCGGGCCGTCCGGCGGTCAGCGGCGCGCCGTGATCCTCGTCGGCAGGGAGGCGAAGCCGTGGTTGTTGATCGAGCGCACCCGCTCGGCCCGCGCGTCGTCGATCTCGTAGTCGGCCACCAGCGACGCGATCTCCTGGAGCGCCACGCGCGCCTCCAGGCGGCCCAGGTTCGCGCCCAGGCAGTGGTGGCGGCCGCCGCCGAACGCGACCGAGGCGCCGGTGTCCCGGTCCAGGTCGAACGCGTCCGGGTCGGTGAACACGCGCGGGTCGCGGTTCGCCGAGCCCGCCAGCAGCAGCACGCGGCCGCCCTCGGGGATCGTGGTGCCGTGCAGCTCCACGTCCTCGTCGGTCGTGCGGGCCAGGGTCTGGGACGGCGGGTCGTAGCGCAGCGTCTCGTTCACCCAGTCGTCGATCCGGCCGCCGAGCGCGGCCGCGCGCGCCTCCGGGTGCCTCCAGGCGGCGTGCCAGGCGTTGCCCAGCAGCAGCATCGTGGTCTCGATGCCCGCGCCGACCAGCAGGATCAGGACGCCGACGATCTCCTCCGGGGTCAGCCGGTCCTCGCCCTCGGCGGCGTCCAGCAGGCCCGACAGCAGGTCGTCGCGGCGCTCCTTGGCGCGCTCGATCGTCAGCTCGGTGTAGTAGCCGACCAGCGCGCCGACGGCCTGGAGCGCCTCGGGCGGCAGGTCGGTGGTCGGGCCGCCGGACGGGTCCCGGTACATGATGGCCATGCCGAGGTCGCGCACCTTGTCGCGGTCGGACTCGGGCACCCCGACCAGCTCGGAGATCACGTCGGTGGGGAAGCGCGCGGCGAAGTCGCCCATCATGTCGAACTCCTCGCCCGCCAGCGCGGGTTCGAGGTAGGAGCGGGCGATCTCGCGCAGCCGCGGCTCCAGCGCCTGCACCCGGCGCTGGGTGAACGCGCGCGACACCAGGCCCCGCATCCGGGTGTGCTTGGGCGGGTCCATCGCCACGAACGAGAAGAACTGCTCGGCCTGCGGCCCCCAGAACGCCGGCTCGATGCGCAGGCCGTTGCGGCTGGAGAACCGGGCGGTGTCCTTCAGCGCCTCGGTCACGTCCGCGTGCCGCGACAGCACCCAGATGTCGTCGGCGTCGTTGCGGTAGACCGGCGCCTCTTCGCGCAGCCGCGCGTACAGCGGGTACGGGTCGTCCTGCGTGTCGAAGTCGTAGGGGCTGTAAACCAGGTCCATGTCCTGCCCTCTCGGTCGCCGGCGCAGGAATGATCATTGCCTGATCCGTCAGGGTCCGCCACCTTTTCGGGTGTTTGGCGGGGCGCCGCCCCGGAACGCCCGTCCAGGGTGCACAATGCGAATGATCTTCTCTTCGCTTCCGAGGTTGCCGTGCACGCTGAAAAGGCCCCCCAGGGCATCGACCCCACCAAGGCCCATCCGGCCCGGCGCTACAACTACTGGCTGGACGGCAAGGACAACTTCGAGGCCGACCGCGCCTCGGCCGAGGTCGTCGCCTCGGCGTTCCCGACCGTGCGGCTGGCCGCGCAGGAGAACCGGCGGTTCATGCGGCGCGCGGTGTCGCACCTGGCCGGCGAGGTCGGCATCGACCAGTTCCTCGACATCGGCACCGGGCTCCCCTCGGCGGGGAACGTGCACGAGGTCGCCCAGGCGATCCTGCCGTCGGCGCGCATCGTGTACGTGGACAACGACCCGATCGTGCTGGTGCACGCCCGCGCCCTGCTCACCGGCTCCAAGCCGGGCGCGACCGCCTACCTGGACGCCGACCTGCGCGAGCCGGACCGCATCCTGGCCGACCCCGCCCTCGCCGCCACGCTGGACATGACCCGGCCGGTCGCGCTGATGCTGGTGGCGATCATGCACTTCATGACCGACGAGGACGACCCGTACGGCATCTTCGCGCGGCTGGTGGAGGACCTGCCGTCCGGCAGCCACGTGGTGATGACGCACGCGACCGGCGACCACCTGACGCCGGAGCAGTACGCCGAGAACGAGGAGGCCAACGAGCGCAGCGGCGTGCCGTTCCGGCTGCGCTCGCGCGAGGAGTTCGCCCGCTTCTTCGAGGGCCTGGAGCTGCTCGACCCCGGCATCACGTCGGTGGTGGAGTGGCGGCCCGACGAGGAGCTGCGGCGGCGGCCCCGGGTCGAGGACGTGTCGATGCTGTGCGCGGTGGCGCGCGTCCCCTGAGCGCGCGCCGCCACGGCCCGGTCTCCGGGCCGTGGCGGCTCACGGCGTCAGCCCGCGATGACCTTCGCGGCGACGGCGCGCGGCACCTCGGCGTAGGAGTCGAACTCCATCGAGTACGCCGCCCGCCCCGACGTCGCGCTGCGCAGGTCGCCGACGTAGCCGAACATCTCCGACAGCGGCACCGCGGCCTCCACCACGCGCGCGCCCGCGCGCTCGTGGAGCGCGCGCACGTGCCCGCGCCGGGCGTTGACGTCGCCGATCACGTCGCCCATGTGCTCCTCGGGGGTGGTGACCTCGACGGCCATCAGCGGTTCGAGGAGGGCGGGCGACGCCCGCCGCACGGCCTCGGCGAACGCGCGCGCCCCGGCCTGCCGGAACGCGAACTCGGTGGAGTCGACGTCGTGGAAGTCGCCGTCCAGCAGCACGACGCGCACGCCGGTCATCTCGTACCCGGCCAGCACGCCCGACCGCATCGCGTCCTGGCAGCCCGCGTCCACCGAGGGCACGAAGTGCCTCGGGACGGCGCCGCCGGTGACCCTGTTCACGAACTCGTAGGACGCGTCGCCGGCGAGCGGCTCGATGGTGAGCCGCACCCTGGCGTACTGGCCCTTGCCTCCGTTCTGCTTCTTGTAGGTGTGCTCGGCCTCCGCCTTCGCGCGGACGGTCTCGCGGTAGGCCACGCGCGGCCGGCCGACGTTCGCCTCGACCCCGTACTCCTCCTTCATGCGGTCGATCAGCACCTCCAGGTGCAGCTCGCCCATGCCGCCGATCACGGTCTGGCCGGTCTCGGCGCCGGTGTGCACCTGGAACGACGGGTCCTCCTCGGCCAGCCGCCGGATCGCGACGCCCAGCCGGTCCCGATCGGCCCGGGACCTCGGCTCGACGGCGACCTCGATGACCGGGGCCGGGAAGTCCATCGACTCCAGCACCACCGGCGCGTCGGGGGCGCACAGCGTCTCGCCGGTCGCGGTGGCCTTCAGCCCCATGACCGCGACGATGTCGCCCGCCCCCGCCGAGCCGGTCTCCTCGCGCTCGTCGGCGTGGACGCGGTAGATCTTGCCGATGCGCTCCCTGCGGCCCTTGACGGAGTTGAGGACGGTGCCGCCGGCCTCCAGGCGGCCGGAGTAGATCCGGACGAAGGTGAGCCGGCCCAGGTGCGGGTCGGTCATGAACTTGAAGGCCAGCGCGGCGAGCGGCGCGTCGTCGGACGGAGCGCGCCCCATGGTCCCGCCCGCGTCCAGCGGGGAGGGCAGGTAGCGCACGATCGCGTCCAGCAGCGGCTGCACGCCCTTGTTCTTGAAGGCCGTGCCGCACAGCACCGGGGTCGCGCGTGCGGCGACCGTCAGCCGCCGGATCGCGGCGTGCAGCTGCCGCTCGGTCGGCTCGACGCCGTCCAGGTACAGCTCCATGACCTCCTCGTCGTGCTCGGCGACGGTCTCCAGCAGGCGGGCGCGGGCGCGCGCGGCGTCCTCGGCGAGGCCGGCCGGGACCGCGGTGACCTCGTACTCCTCGCCGTGCCAGACCAGGGCGCGCATCGCGACCAGGTCCACCACGCCGGTGAACTCCGCTTCGGCGCCGATCGGCAGCTGCAGCACCAGCGGCACCGCGCCCAGCCGGTCGGCGATCATGCCGGCGCAGCGGCCGAGGTCGGCGCCGGGCCGGTCCAGCTTGTTGACGAAGCACAGGCGCGGCACGCCGTACCGGTCGGCCTGCCGCCAGACCGTCTCGGACTGGGGCTCCACGCCCGCGACGCCGTCGAACACCGCGACCGCGCCGTCCAGCACGCGCAGGCAGCGCTCGACCTCGACGGTGAAGTCGACGTGGCCGGGGGTGTCGATGATGGTGACGGCGTGGTCGGCGCCGTCCACGCGCCAGGTGCACGTGGTGGCGGCCGAGGCGATGGTGATGCCGCGCTCGCGCTCCTGCTTCATGAAGTCCATGACCGCCGCGCCGTCGTGGACCTCGCCCATCCGGCGGGAGACGCCGGTGTAGTACAGGATGCGCTCGGTGGTGGTCGTCTTGCCCGCGTCGATGTGGGCCATGATGCCGATGTTGCGGACGGTGGACAGGTGCGGCGCGGTGGTGCGCATGGGGCGTACGCCTTTCCGGGAGAACGGTCGGGGGCATGGACCCGGACCCAGGGGAGACCGTTTCCCGGCGCGCGGCACGGCCCGGCCGCGTCGGCGGCAGGGGGTGACGGAGAGGGGGGACGCTTCCATGGGGCGCGGGCCTGGGCCGGCGAGGGGCCGGCCGGGCTGCTTCTCAGGCCCCATGGCGCGGACGCGTCCTGCGGCGGCGGTGCCGCCGGTGCTCAGGATCGCCTACACGGCATGGGCCTGTCGTGTAGATGACATGCGGGCCATGATGGCGGCCCGCGCCGGACGCCGCAACGGGTTTTTCAGTCGAGCTCGACGCGGGAGGCGACGTCCTTGGAGGACACCAGCCGCAGCTCGCGTCCGTCGTCGAGCAGCACCTTGACGGTGACGTTGGTGACGTCCATGACGTAGCCCACCAGGTGCTCGCCGCTCTGGAGCGTGATGCGCTCGCGCGGCACCCAGGGGGTGTCGCTCACCGCCGCCAGCGTCAGCAGCGCGCCCATGACCAGCAGGCCGGTGCGCCCGAGGAGCCGGTGCACGACCTCCTCGGCGGGGCCGTGCCGCAGCAGCACGACGACCAGCAGCGCGCTGACCACCAGCACGACCAGCAGCAGCGGCCAGCTCCGGAAGCTGACCAGCCCGGAGAAGTAGAGGCCGGCGAGCACGATGACGACCAGCGTGCGGCCGGGCGCCCAGCGTCCCCGGCGGTGCCCGTGCAGACGTTCGGCGGCCAGCAGCGGGACGAGCACCGCGAGCAGCACGCCGGTCAGCACGGCGTCGCCGAGCAGCGTGCCGACCAGCACGCCGACGACGTCGTCGAAGTTGATCGAGTCGGAGATCCCGAACGCCGCGCCCCAGTGGTAGTGGGTGACCGCGAGCAGCCGCAGCAGCAGGAACATCAGCCCGCCGACCGCCGCCGTGGTCCCCCACTCGACCCCCCTGCCGGGCCGGTCGCCGTCGTCGTCGGCCCGGTCGTCGCGCGAGGCCGTGCCGCCGTTCGCCGGGTCAGGCGGGCCCATTCACTCGGCGCTGCGCTTGCGCCAGCCCTGCTGGAACTCGTCGTCGTGCAGCCGCCGCACCTCGGCCGCGTACCGGTCGAGCTGGTCGGCGGACTCCATCATCACGCTGTAGTCGTGCCCGTGGTCGGCCTGGTTGGCCTTCTGCTGGTCGCGCCGGTTGCGCACCTTCAGCTCCTCGCGCGCGTGCTCGATGAGCTTGTTCAGGGCCGTTTCGATGTCCATTGCTCTCCCCCGCGGGCGCCGAGTGCTCCCCTGAACGCGGCTGTGCCCCCTTCCGGACCGGGCTAGCACCAACCGGACGCAAAGGACGATCACCCGGCGGCGGCGACCACAATGGGGGCATGGCCAAGACGCGTCCCTGCCCGTGCGGGCTGCCCAAGACCTACCAGGAGTGCTGCGGTCCGCTGCACCGCGGCCGGGCCCGCGCGGCGACCGCCGAGCAGCTCATGCGCTCGCGCTTCAGCGCGTTCGCCGTGCGGGATGCCGCCTACCTGCTGGCGAGCTGGCACCCGGCGACCCGCCCGCCCGCGGTCGACTTCGAGCGCGACCTGCGATGGGAGCGGCTGGAGATCGTGCGCACCGAGGACGGCACGCCGTTCCACGACAGGGGCGTGGTGGAGTTCCGCGCGCATTTCACCCAAAATGGTCAGCCCGGTGAACTCCACGAGGTCAGCCGCTTCACCCGCCACGACGGCGCGTGGGTCTACCTCAACGGCACGACCGACTAGCGAGGCGAGACCCATGGACCAGGCGACCGGCGCTCCCGACCTCGTGCTGGTGGGCTGCGTGAAGGACAAGGCCGACCGGCCGGTCCCGGTCAGGGACCTCTACCTGGGCGCCCTGTGGGGGTACCGCCGGGCCCGCGCCGAGCGGGCGGGGCGGCCGTGGTTCGTGCTGAGCGGCCGGTGGGGGCTCGTCCACCCGGACGAGGTGATCGCCCCCTACGACACCGACCTGACCGTCCAGCCGGTCGCCTACCGGAGGGCGTGGGGCGCGTTCGTCGTGCAGCGCCTCCTGCTGCACGGACCGCTGGCGGGCCGCCACGTCGAGATCCACGCGGGCAAGGCGTACGTGGACCCGGTCCGCGCGGGACTGGAAGAACTCGGCGCAACGGTTTCCGCACCGGTGGCGGGCATGGGCCTGGGCGAGAGCCTGGCCTGGTACAAGCAGCAGGCCGCCGGGCCCGTCGATGACGAGAGCGTCCACGGCGCCGGCGAGGGGAGCGAGCTGGGCATCGACGCCATCGCCGCGCGGCTGGCGGACCCGGCGGCCCCCCTGTCGATCCCGGAATACCGGGCGTCGGACAAGAGGCCCCTGACCTCGCCCGGCGTCTACGGCCTGTGGGTGGACGAGTCCGGCGCGCAGGACCTGGCCGCCGGGCTCGGACTGCCCCTGGAGCCGGGGCTGCTCTACGTCGGCGAGGCCGGCGCGACCAAGCAGCCCGAGGGGAAGCGGTCGGCCAACACGCTGGCGGCCCGGCTGGACGACGTGCTGGTGACCGGCCGCGGCGGGTCGGCCACGTTCCGGCGCAGCATCGCCGCCGTGCTGCGCGAGCCGCTGGGCCTGGCCCACGAGGACGACCCCCTGCTGGCCGAGTGGATGACCGGGCACGTGTCGGTCGTGCCGGTCCCGCACGCCGACGCCGAGGGGCTGGGGCTGCTGATCGACCGGCTGGTGGCACGGCTCGACCCTCCGCTCAACATCAAGGCGGGCGTGGTGGGGCCGTCCAAGGTACGCGCGAGAATCCGGGCGCTGCGCAACACCGACAAGGCGAACTTCCGACGCTGACTTCGGGTTCGGGCGGGGTAGCGCGGGCACAAGGGCGGGCGGAGGGACGATGCTCATCATCACCAATGCCAACGCCGGGACCATGGACGACGCGACGGTCCGGCGGGCCGTCGAGATCCTGGGCGGTGACGTCGAGGTGCGCTCGTGCGGCGCGCCCGCCGACATGGACGAGATCCTCGACGGGCTGTCCGACGGGGAGGAGACCGTCGTGGCGGCCGGCGGGGACGGGTCGCTGCACCGGCTGGTCGAGACCCTGCACGCGCGCGGCGAGCTGGAGCGGCGCGTCGTCGGCCTGCTGCCGCTCGGCACCGGGAACGACCTCGCGCGCAACCTGGGCATCCCGCTGGAGCCCGACGCCGCCGCGCGGGCGCTGCGGGACGGGCGCATCCAGGAGCTGGACCTCCTGGTGGACGACGAGGGCGGCGTGGTCGTCAACGCCGCGCACGTCGGCGTCGGGGCCACCGCCGCCGGGACGGCCTCGCGGTTCAAGCCCTACCTGAAGACGGCCGCCTTCCCCGTGGGGGCGGTCCTGGCCGGGGTGCGCTCGCGCGGGTGGCGGCTGAAGGTCGAGGCGGACGGCGAGGTCGTGGCCGACCGGCGGCTGCTCATGGTCGCGCTCAGCAACGCCTCCGGCATCGGCGGCGGGGCGGCGCAGCTCGCGCCCGAGGGTTCGCCCCGGGACGGGCGGATGGAGCTGGTGGTGTCGGCGGCGACCGGGCCGATGGCGCGGGTCGGGTACGCGCTCGGGCTGCGGGACGGCTCGCACCGGGAGCGCGACGACGTGGTCGTCCGGCCCGTGAAGAGCGTGACCATCAGCGGCGAGGCGTTCCCGGCCAACCTCGACGGCGAGGTCGCCGGCCCCTACACCAGCCGCACGTGGACGGTGCGGCACCGGGCCTGGCGCATCATCGTGCCGGATTCCGCCGGTGCCCCTTCCTGACCCATGGCGGCGGCCGGCCCCCGGCGGGGCGCCGCTCCACGGGCCGCGCCGCCGATCCCCGTGATCGAGGGCGCGTGGCCCTTCACAGCCAGTCGCGCCGTTTGAAGACCGCGTAGAGGACGAGGCAGACCAGCGCCATCAGCGCCAGCGCGAACGGGTAGCCCAGCGCCCAGTGCAGCTCGGGCATGGCGTCGAAGTTCATCCCGTAGATCGTGCCGATCAGCGTGGGCGCGAACAGGATCGCCGCCCAGGCCGAGATGCGCTTGACCTCCTCGTTCTGCGCGTAGCTGGCCTCGGTGAGGTTCTTCATCTCCTCGTTCTGGGCCTGGCTCACCAGCGTGGCGTTCACCGTCAGGATGTCCTGCAGGTTCTGCCGGAACCCGTCCACCCGCTCGCCCACCGTGGTGGCGTGGTCGGCGACGTCGCGCAGGTAGCTGCGCAGCTCGTCGTCGATGCCGTACTTGTCGAAGCCCGCCGACAGCGCGCGCAGGATGCCCAGCAGCGGCCGCGTCGCGCGCTGGAACTCGATCACCTCGCGGGACAGCTCGTAGATCCGCCGCGACACCCGGGGGTCGCCCCGGAACACCTCGGTCTCGATCTCGTCGATGTCGTTCTGCAGCCCGGCCACCACCGGCGCGTAGCCGTCCACCACCGCGTCCATGATCGCGTACAGCACGGCCTCGGGCCCGCGCGCCAGCAGCTCGGGGCCGGCCTCCAGCCGCCGCCGCACCTCGCCGAGGTCGGGCGACTCGCTGTGCCGCACCGTCACCACGAAATCCGCGCCGAGGAACACGTGCAGCTCGCCGAAGTCCACCTCCTCGATGTCGTCGAGGTAGCGGGCCGCGCGCAGCACCACGAACAGCGTCGCGCCGTACCGCTCCAGCTTGGGCCGCTGGTGCGCCACGATCGCGTCCTCGACGGCCAGCTCGTGCAGCCCGAACTCCTCGGCCACCGACTGCAGCTGGCGCTCGGAGGGCCGGTACAGCCCGATCCACGCCATGCCGCCGGGCGTGCCGCGCAGCGTCCGGTAGGCGTCGGCGAGGCCGGTCGCCGAGCCGTGCCGCACGCCGTTCAGGTAGACGCCGGCGTCCACCACGCTGTCGCCGGGGCGGGCGGGGGCGTCGTCGTCCGGGCGCGGGTCCATGTCGCGCTCGGGGGCGGGTTCCCCCGGCCGTCTCGGCCGGCGTCGCAGAGTCGCCATGGTCCGGCAGGTCCCCGCGGAAGGCCCTGGGCAATCTCCGGCGCGGTTCTAGGGCCGGTCAGTCCCTCCGTCCGGAGGCGAGCATGATGCCCGCGATCACCACCACGTGCACGGCGACCGCGGCGGCCATCAGGCCCCGGTCGTCGATCAGCATCAGGCACAGGGCCAGCGTGATCAGCAGGACCGGCATCGCCGCCGCCGCCAGGACGGGCTTGGGTTTCGGCTCGGGGGTGCTCACCTGGGATTTCTCCTGTTCGCCGGGGTTGGCACCGTACCGGCCGCACCTGCGCGCGGTCGAGCTGCCCCCTGGGCGGGCGGCCACCGGGCCCGGGTTCCCGGTGCTGCCCGTCACGGGGGCGGAGCCTTATTCAGTTGTGGGGTCGTGCGAGGTCAGCGGGCCTCCTCGTACTCCTTCTCGGTCTTCTTGGCGTCGGTCTTCCTGGTGTCCTGCTTGCGGGAGGAGGAGGACGACGACTGCTTCTTGGACTCGTAGGAGTCGTCGGAGCCGCCCTTCTGCTCCTCGGCCACGGCGTCCTCGTGGGTCTTGACGACCTCGCTGTCGCGGATCTCGCCGCGCCAGCCCTCGATCTCGTCGGCCTTGACCAGCGACTGGGTCATGACGTGCCGGCGGAAGTGCTTCAGCTCCAGCCGGACGCGGCGGCCCTGGGCGCGCCAGATGTTGCCGGTCCGCTCGAACAGGCCCTGCGGGTGGTACTCCAGGTTGACCAGGACGCGGGTGAGGTTCGGGGCCAGCTCGTGGAAGCTGACGGTGCCGTCCACGTGGCCCTTGGGGGCCTTGGAGCGCCAGACGATGTGCTTGTCGGGCACCTGCTCGACGATCGTGGCCTCCCAGGTGCGGGCCGACCAGAAGATCTTGGCCTTCCAGTTGAGCTTCTCGTCGGAGGCCTGGTCGACGCTCTCGACCTTCTTCATGAAGCTCGGGAAGTCCTGGAACTGCGTGAACTGGTCGTAGACCAGCCGCCGCGGAGCCCCGACGTCGGTGTACTCCACGATGTTGGTCATCTTCAGCTTCTTGCTGCCGCCGCCCCCGCCGCCGCGCTTGAAGACCTTGCCGAGCGCGTTCTTGACGCCGCCGAAGAGGCCGCCCTTCTTGCCCTTGCCCTCCTGGTCCTGCTTCTTGTCCTTGTCCTTCTTGTCCTTGGAGTCGCCGCCGTCCTTGATGGACGCGGAGACCTCGTCCCGCTTCTTCCCGGCGGCCTTGGCGCCGGAGGAGCGGGAGGAGCCGGAGGAGGTCGACTTGCCCTGCGTCTCCTCGTTCTCCTCGCCCGCGGTGTCGTTGTCGTTGCCGTTGCGGCCCCGCTTCAGCACCTGGTTGGCCGCGACGGCCGCCCCGGCGCCGAGCAGCAGCCCGCCGGCGGTGCCGGTGGTCTTGCCACCGGGAATGCTCTTGGGCAGGGGCAGGTTCCCGACGACCTTGCCGAGCCCCTTCTTCCTGCCGCCGATCGGCAACCGCTTGGCGACCTGACCGGCCGCCCCGGATGCCCAGTTACCGCGTTTCATGTGGTGCTACCTCCGTCATCGGTGGTGGTTCGCGTATTCCTCGGTGGTGTGCGCGTCGTCGGCCTTCACGACCTCGCCGTCGCGGATCTCGCCGCGCCAGCCCCGGACCTCGTCCGGCTCCAGCAGGGAGCGGGTCATCACGTGCCGGCGGAAGTGCTTCAGTTCGAGCCGGGCCCGGCGGCCCTGCGCGCGCCACAGGTTGCCGGTGCGCTCGAACAGGCCCTTGGGGTGGTACTCCAGGACCAGCAGCACGCGGGTCATGCCCGGCTCGATCTCGTGGAAGCTGACGGTGCCGTTCACGTGGCCCTTGCGGCCCTTGGAGCGCCACACCACGTGCTCGTCGGGCACCTGCTCGACGATCGTGGCCTCCCAGGTGCGGGCCGACCAGAAGACCTTGGCCTTCCAGTTCAGCTTCTCGTCCGAGGCCTGCTCGACGCTGACGACCTTCTTCATGAAGCTCGGGAAGTCCTGGAACTGCGTGAACTGGTCGTAGACCAGCCGCCGCGGCGCCCCCACGTCCACGTGCTCCACGATGTTGGTCAGCTTGAGCTTCCCGCCGCCGCCGAAGATGCTCTTGAGCGTCTCCTTCAGCATCGTCCAGCCGAAGCTGAGCAGGGCGCGGACCGGGGACTTGCCCTCCCCAAGCGATCTCGCCCCCGCCAGGGCCGCCTTCATGAGCGGCCCGCCCTGCTCGGCCTTGACCGTCAGCTTCCGGACGGCGCCTTCGAGCTTGGCCTCGTAACGTTCGGTGGCCGCCTTCAGCAGCCTGCGCCCGGGGCGGAAGCGCCGCAGGGCCGCGCGCGCCGACCGGCCGGCCGCATAGCCGCCGGCGACGACGCCCGCCCCGAGCGCCACCCCGGTCCGAAAGTTCATCTCGTCCTCGCTTCGTCGTCGGCTGGGGTTCCTGCCGCGACTACCCGCCCAAAGTGGGACGAAACAAGCAGCGCCGGGGGGCGGCGCACGGCGGGCACCCACCGTCACGGCGCCACTACTCCCCCTCCGCCGAACGGCCGGAGAACCGGACCAGTCCAGCGTGCGAACCGGACCAGACAAAGGCCGTCAAACGCGCCGGATAACGGTTAAGACTCTTGCGTAAACGACCTCTTGAACTGGTACGGACCAGCTCTTATCTTCATGGCCACGCGCGATCCTGCTCGCTTGACGTTCGCACCGCGCAGTTTCTTTCATGCGCGCAAAGGAGGTCTCACGCGGCACGGCCCGGACGCACCGGACCTGCCGGGGCCGGCGGCGGGCCGGCGCGACGCACACCCAGGGTCCGGGCCGCGATCCGCGCGACCGGAGATGTGAAGGCGGGAACATGAAACGGCACCTGTTCGGCGCCATGGCGGTCGGCCTGTCGCTGGCCCTCGGCGCCACCGGATGCGGCAAGGGCAGCTCCTCCAGCGGCGACGACTCCGACGGCAAGACCATCAAGTTCGTCGCCGCGATCTACAGCGACGCCACCAAGGGCTACTGGGACGGCCTGATCAAGGACTTCGAGGCCAAGAACTCCGGCTACAAGGTGCAGCTGGAGATGGTCGACTGGACCCAGATGGACGCCAAGGTGAAGACCTACGTCCAGACCAAGCAGGTCCCCGACGTGCTGAACTACAACTCCTTCTCCGACTACGCCCGCGACGGCCTGATCTACAAGGCGTCCGAGGTGGTCTCGCCGGAGGTGCTCGGCGACTTCACCCCCACCTTCGTCGAGCAGGCCAAGTACCAGGGCGAGCAGTACGGCCTGCCGTTCATCTCCAGCGCGCGCCTGCTGTTCAGCAACAAGGACCTGCTGAAGAAGGCCGGGGTCGCCGCGCCGCCCAAGACCTGGGACGAGGTCAAGGCGGCCGCCGAGAAGGTCAAGAAGTCCGGCGCGATCGGCTACGGCCTGCCGCTCGGCCCCGAGGAGGCGCAGGCGGAGTTCTACTCCTGGGCGATGAACAACGGCGGCGGCTGGGTGGACTCCTCCGGCAAGTGGGCCATCAACCAGCAGGCCAACGTCGACACCCTGAACTTCCTGCGCGACCTCACCAAGGCCGGGCTGACCCAGCCCAACCCCGAGACCACCGACCGCAAGACGGTGTTCAACCAGTTCGCGCAGGGCAAGGTCGGCATGGCGATCGGCGGCCCGTTCACCCGCGCCGGCTTCATCGACAAGGTGAACAAGGACCTGCCCTACGAGGTCACCCCGCTGCCCAGCAAGAGCGGCACCGAGCACAACACCCTCGGCGTGATGGACGTGCTGGCGGCCTTCAAGAAGAACGACGGCAAGAACAAGGAGGCCGTCTCCAAGTTCCTCAACTTCTTCTACCAGAAGGACAACACCGCCAAGTTCCTCAAGCTGGAGAACTTCCTGCCGGTGACCAAGTCGGCCGGGGACGCGCTGAGCTCCGACCCGTACTTCAAGCTGTTCGTGGACTCGCTGCCGACCTCCAAGTTCGCGCCGACCACCAACCCCGCCTGGAGCGCGGTCGCGGGCGCGGTCAAGCAGGAGCTCGGGGCCTCGGTCGCCGACTCCGAGCCCAAGCAGGTGCTGGACAAGATCCAGCAGACGGCCGAGAAGAGCGGCTGAGTTGCCCGACATGAAGACCGGTGCCCGGGGCGCGGAGGCGGCCGCCGCCGCCGCGCCCCGCCCGGCGCCCGCGCGGCCGGGGGCGCCGCGGCGGCTCGGCCGCGCGCTGGCGCCGCTGCTGTGGCTCGGCCCGTCGATCGTGCTGATCGCGGTGGTGGTGCTGTGGCCGGTCGTGGAGATGGTCCGCACCTCGCTGCAGAAGATCAGCTCGTCCGGCGTGACGCTGGGCTGGCACGGCCTGGCCAACTACTCCGACCTGTTCGAGCAGGACGACCTGGTGCCGGTCGTGCTGCGCACGCTGCTGTGGGTGGGCGGCGTCGTGGTCGTCACGATGCTGCTGTCGCTGGCGCTCGGCCAGCTGATGAACGCCCGCTTCCCCGGCCGCCGCGTGGTGCGCTGGACGATCATCGTGCCGTGGGCGGCGTCGGTGCTGATGACGGCGCTGATCTGGAAGTGGATGCTGGACAACTACTCCGGCGTCGTCAACCGGGTGCTGCTGGACCTCGGCGTGCTGGACGAGCCGGTCAACTGGCTGGCCGGCGACTCGGCGATGTTGTGGATGATGTGGGTGGCGGTGTTCGTGTCGCTGCCGTTCACCTCGTTCGTCATCCTGGCCGGGCTCCAGGCGATCCCCGGCGACGTGTACGAGGCCGCGCGGGTGGACGGCGCGGGCACCCTGCGCACCTACCTGTCCATCACGCTGCCGCTGCTGCGGCCCGCGGTGATGATCGCGGCCATCATCAACGTCATCAACGTGTTCAACTCGTTCCCCATCATCTGGATCATGACCGGCGGTGGCCCGGGGCACGCCACCGACACCACCACCACGTTCATGTACAAGCTGGCCTTCTACGACCAGAGCATCGGCGAGTCCGGCGCGATGGCGGTCGTCAACTTCGTGCTGATCCTGGTGATGGTGCTGCTGTACCTGCGCGCCACGCGCTGGCGGGAGGAGATCGGATGACCGCCTCGCCCGTGGGGCACCGCAACCCGGTGCGGACGGTGCTGCTGACCGGCGTCGGCTGGCTGGTCGCGCTGGTGTTCCTGTTCCCCTACCTGCAGATGCTGCTGACGGCGCTGAAGCCGGCCAAGGAGCTGACCAAGTCGCCGGGCGGCTACCTGCCCGACCGGTGGCAGTGGTCGAACTTCGTGGACGTGTGGTCGGCCGCGCCGGTGTGGCAGTTCATGCAGGTGTCGCTGGTGGTGGCGGGGGCGGCGACGCTGGTCACGCTGGCGTGCGCGCTGCCCGCGGCGTACTACAGCGCGCGCAACCGGTTCCGGGGGCGCGGGGCGTTCCTGCTGCTGGTGCTGGTGACGCAGATGTTCGCGCCGACCGCGCTGGTGATCGGCATCTACCGGGAGATGGTGGCGCTCGACCTGACCGACACGCTGCTGGCGTTGATCCTGGTGAACGCGGCGTTCAACCTGCCGTTCTGCGTGTGGATCCTGCACGGGTACTTCTCCTCGATCCCGCGCGAGCTGGAGGAGGCCGCGTTCCTGGACGGGGCGGGCAGGTTCGGCGCGCTGACGCGGGTGACGCTGCCGATCTCGGCGCCGGGCGTGGTGACCGCGGTGGTGTACACCTTCATCTCGGCGTGGAACGAGTACATCGTGGCGCTGACGGTGACGGCCTCGCCGGACCGGCGGCCGCTGACGGTGGCGATCCCGTCGTTCATCACGCAGTACCAGGAGAACTGGCAGTTCCTGTTCGCGACCTCGCTGATCGCGATCGTGCCGGTGGTGATCATGTTCGTGTTCATCGAGCGGTACCTGGTGGGCGGGCTCACCGCGGGATCGGTCAAGTAGGTCACCGAGCAGGGGGCCGGTCCGCGGGGTGGCGGGCCGGCCCTCCTTTTTTCGCACCTGTTTTCAGTGCTCCGCAATGGGCGGTGCGCGTGTTGTCCAGTGAGGCCGCTGAGTAAATCGACGGGGTGGCCTGGCGGTTTTCCGGCCGCGGCTGACAATTTCGCGCCGGTGGCGCGGACGGGCCGCCGTTCCGCGGTTCCGGGCTGGTCAGACGGCCACTGGAAGTGAGTTGATCGGCCGATATAACCTGCGTCCCCGTCGTCGGTGAACGAACTTCTGAGGCGTGGTGGCCGTGAGCGGACAGCAGCGCAACGACCGTCCTTGGGAACCTCCGGAAGAGGGCGGGCACGATCCGTCCACGCCCATCTTCGGGCCCGCGATCGACGGGTCGTCCAACTGGTTCGGCGCGCCCGACGCCCAGGACCCGGCGTCGCTGCGGGAGACCGGGTGGTCCGGGGAGCGCGCGGCGGGGTTCGGCGGTTTCCCGGGGGCCACCGACGCGAGCGGGTCCTACCCGACGCTTCCGCCGCGCGAGGGCGCGGAGGGGCGGCAGGACGAGCGGGGCGGGTCGGGGGCGTACGGGGGCTCTGGCTCGCATCGCGGTGCGGGGCCACGGGACGGGGCCGGGTCGGCGGGTGATTCGGGGGCGTACGCGTACGGGGGCTCCGGGTCGTACGGCGGGTCGGGCTCGTACGGCGGCTCCGGCTCCTACGACGGGTCCGGCGGCAGGCGGCGCAAGGCCAAGCGGCAGCGCAGCCGGATGGCGCTGTTCGGGCCGCTGGCCGGAGCGGCGGCGCTCGCGCTGCTGCTCGGCGGCGGGGTCTACGCGTTCGCGGCGGCCGGGGAAGGCTGTTCGGGCGGCGACGACCTGGTGCTGGACGTGGCGGCCGCGCCCGACATCGCACCCGCCGTCGAGAAGGCCGCCGCGCGGTTCGCCGGCCGGCGGGTGGACGGGCGGTGCGTGCACGCGAAGGTCCGCGCGACGGCGCCCGCGGCGGTGGCGTCGCTGCTGTCCGGGGAGAGCCTGCCGTCGGAGGCGAACCGCCGGCCGGACGTGTGGATTCCGGACTCCACCTGGTGGGCGGCGCGGGCGGCGCCCTCGTCCGAGGCGGGCCGCAAGGTCGCGCCGTTCCAGGTCACCGGTACGTCGCTGGCGCGGAGCCCGCTGGTGCTGGCGACGCCCCGGTCGGCCGGGGTGCGGCTGCCCGACACCTCCTGGGGCGGGCTGCTGAAGGCGGCGGCGACGGCCCCCAAGGAGCGGCACGCCCGGCTGGTGGTGCCCGACCCCGCGCGCGACTCCGCCGGGGTGGGGGTGATGCTGGCCGCCGACGCGATCCTGTCCGGGGAGCGGGAGAAGGACTCGCTGTTCACCGGCGTGGCGCGGGCCGTGCGGGAGAGTTCGGTACCGACGGCCGACGCGCCGTTCGAGCGGTTCAGCGCGGGCGGGCGGCCGCCGGTCGTGGTGACCACCGAACGGGCCGTGTGGCGGTTCAACCGGTCCGGGCCCGCCGAGCCCGCCTCGGTGGTGTACCCGCGCGGGGGCACGCTGTCGCTGGACTACCCGTTCACCGTCCCGGCGACCGGCGCGGACCGGCGGGCGGCGGCGCGCGCCTTCGAGCGGTCGCTCGGGTCGGAGGCGGCGCGGGAGGACGTGCGCGCACTGGGGCTGCGCTCGCCGGACGGCCGGGCCCCGGCGGCGTCGGAGGCGGCGGGGCTGCGGGAGGGCCGGCCGCAGGCGATGGCCGAGCCCGCGGACGCGGACGTGCGGCGGGTGACCCAGGCGTGGTTCCGGCTGTCGCTGGGCATCCGGATGTTGTCGCTGCTGGACGTGTCGGGCACGATGGGCGACCCGATCGCGCCGGGCACGACCCGGCTGCAGGCCACGGCGCGGACCGCGCAGGCCGGGATGAGCCTGATGGCCGACGACACCGAGCTCGGGCAGTGGATCTTCTCGACGGAGCTGGACGGCGACCGCGACTGGCGCGAGATGGTGCCGGTGGGGCCGCTCGGCGAGCGCATCGGGTCGGCGACGCGGCGGCAGCTGCTGCTGTCGGCGCTGGGCTCGACCCGGCCGAAGAAGGACGGGAACACCGGGCTGTTCGAGACGCTGACGGCCGCCTACGAGCACATGACCGAGACCTACAAGCCGGAGTTCGGCAACACCGTGCTGCTGCTGACCGACGGCAAGGGCAACGACGACCCGGGCGGCCCGTCGCTGGCCGAGACGCTGAAGCGGCTGAAGCGCACCGGCGACCCCAACCGGCCCGTCCAGATCGTCATGATCGGCATCGGGAAGGGCGTGGACACCCGCGAGCTGAAGGAGATCGCCAAGGTGACGCCGGGCAGCGTCTACGTCGCCGAGACGCCCGAGCAGATCTCGCGGATCTTCCTCCAGGCGCTGTCGCGGCGGATCAGCCGGTGAGCGCCGCCCGGGGCGCCGGGGCCCCGAGCTCGGAGTCGCCCCAGGCGCCGACGGCGACCTCGTCCCCGACCGACAGCGCGCCGGTGCGCAGGACCGAGAACTTGGCGCCGAACGCGACCCCGCCGTCGGACGCGCGGCGGTAGGCGGCCAGGGTGCGCAGCGGTTCGCGGCCCGCCTTGGCGCCCCGGTCCTGGTCGACGAGGGTGACGGCGCAGCGGAGGGCGAGCTTGGCGTAGGCGAGTTCGGCGCCGCCGACCGCGATGCGGCGGGCCAGGTCCTCGCGGTGGGGCTCGTCCCAGCCGTCGATGACGATGTTGGGCCGGAACCGGGACATGGGCAGGGGCTCGTCCATGCGCCGGTCGAGTTCGGCGAGGGTGGCGCGGGACAGCACGTGCACGGCGCCGCTGTCGGCGTAGGCGGCGGTGCCGGGCGTCCGGCCGTCGGTGACGCGGCGGTGCTCCGGCGGCACCCGCACCAGGCGGCTGGGCGCGCCGAGGACCTCCGACAGCCACTCGGCGGCGGCGTCGCCCTGGTCGATGCCCTGGTACGGGGCGCCGAAGAGGGTCACGTCGCGGCGGGGCCCGGCCAGGTCCGCATCGACGCGCAGGTCCGCCATGCCCGGCGCGGCGAGGGTGAGGGCGTCGTCGGTCGCGGTCGGGCGGACGGTCGCCAGCAGGGGGTCGCGGCGCTGGCTGCGGAAGGCCCCGTCCGGGCCCACGACCATGTGGGCGCGGTCGTGGGCGAGCCCCGCGGGGGTGAGGGCCGTGCTCCGCAGGGAGGTCCCGGCGCAGCCCTTCACGGGGTAGGTGATCAGCTCGCTGACGACGGCCATGGATCGCCTTTCGGTGCGTTCTCGGAAGAGCGACGTTAGAGGCGATCAAGAAGCGGGCGCCAGCGGGAGCGGCGGTTTCTGACGACGATCGGTCACGTTCGCCGCCTCCGGGCGCCGCGGGGGGGGGGCGCCCCCCCCCCCCGGGGGGGGGGCGGGGCGCCCCGGGGGCCGGGGGGGGCCGCGGGCCCCCGGGGGCCGGCCCGCCCCCGGGGGGGGCGGGGGGGGGGGGGGGGGCGGCCCCCGGGGGGGGGGGGGCCCCCCGCCGGCGCCCCCCGCGCCCCCCCCCCCCCGGCGGGGGGGCCCCCCCCCCCCCCCGGCCCGGGTTCAAGGGGCGAGCAGGCGGCCCGTCTCGGCCAGCAGTTCGCTCTGCCTGAGGCGGTCGGCGGTGAACGGCATCGCGATGACGCGGTGCACGCCCGCCTCGGCGAGCGCGGCGAACCGTTCGGCGGCCGCGGCGGGCGGCCCGGTGACCAGCGCGGCGCGGGCGGCGTCCTCGGCCATGCCGTAGCCGGTCAGCGACCGGACCTGGGCGTCGATCACCGAGGCGGGCAGGTCGCCGAGGCCGACGCTGACGCCCACGGTGACGCGCGGCGCGGGACGCCCCAGCTCGGCGGCCAGCTCGGCGACGCGGCGGGCCCCCGCGGCGACCTCGTCGGCCGTGCTGAACGCCGGGTACCACTCGTCGGCGAACCGGGCCGTCCGGCGCAGGGGGCCGCCGCCGATGAGGACCGGCGGCATCGGCGCGCCCGGCGAGAGCGTGACGGTCTCCCCGCCGACCTCGGTCGGCTTGCCCTCGACCAGCCCCGGCAGGACCTCCAGGGCGGCGTCGGTGCGCGGGCCGCGTTCGGCGTAGGGGACTCCGGCGGCGCGCCAGGCGGCGTCGCCGTGCGGGCTGCCGCCGGAGCCGACGCCGAGCAGCACCCGGCCCCCGGACAGGTGCTGGAGGCTCGCGACCTGCTTGGCGGCCCAGACGGGCCCGCGCAGCGCCGGGATCATCACGCCGAAGCCGACCTTGACGCGCTCGGTGACGGCGGCGGCGGTGGCCAGCACCAGGGTGGCGTCCAGGAACGGCTTGACCGGGATCAGGTGGTCGCCGACCCATACCGACTCCAGGCCGAGGTCGTCGGCGTGCCGGGCGTGCTCGCGCACGCCGGCGGTCCCGTCCACGCCGAACGAGGGCAGGTGCACGCCGAGCTTCAGCATCAGCGCACCTCAAGCAGGGTCTTGCCGACGCCTGCGCGCGACTCGATGGCGGCGTGCGCGTCGGCGGCCCGCTCCAGCGGGAAGCGCTGGCCGATGAGCGGCCGGAGCCGTCCCGCCGCCGCCTCGTCGAGGGCGCTGAGGGTGTACTCGCGCATCAGCCCGGGGGTGGCGTTCCCCTCGACGAGGGTGACGCCGCGCGCGGCGGCCTCCTCCTCGGAGATGCCCGCCCACTCGCCGCTCGCCAGCCCGAAACTGATCATGCGACCGCCCGGCCTGAGCAGTCCGAAGGCGGTCCGGCCGATGTCGCCGCCGACGCCGTCCAGGACGACGTCGACGGGCGCGACGCCCTCGGCCCAGCCGGGAACGGTGTAGTCGACGGTCTCGTCGGCGCCCAGGTCCCGCGCCACGTCGAGCTTGCGGGGGCCGCCGGCGGCCGCGACGACCGTGACTCCGGCGGCCTTGGCGAGCTGGACGAGCAGCGAGCCCACGCCGCCCGCGGCCGCCTCGACCAGGACGCGCTCGCCCGGCCGGGGGGCGGTCGCACGGATCATCATGGTGGCGGTGCGCCCGTCGGCGAGGACGGCGACGGCGTCGTCCAGCTCCAGGCCGTCGGGCACCGGGAAGAGCCCGGCGGCGTCGGCCACGCCCCGTTCGGCGTAACCGCCGGAACCGCCCATGGAGGTCACCACCCGACGGCCGACCAGCGCGGGGTCGGCGCCGTCGCCGACCGCCGCGACGACGCCGCCGACGCCGTTGCCGGGGATGACCGGAAGCTCGACCCGGAACGGCGACGGCCGTCCCGACCGGAACTGGGTCTCCACGAAAGTGATGTTGGCGTAGGCCACGTCGATCAACACCTGCCCCGGGCCCGGAACGGGCTCGGGCGCGTCACCGGGCACGAGCACCTCCGGCCCGCCGAACTCCTTCAACCACACCGCGCGCATCGCTCACTCCCCTGATCGTCGGTAGTCCACCCAGCGTGCAACCTCAACCGGGCTTGAGGTCAACTGGTGATCATCATGCGGGACGGGCGCGCCCTTTGAACCGTCCACCGGCCTTCGTCCAGATTGCTACCATCCGAACGATCTTGTTTATTTGAGGAGGCCCCGTGCCCGGTTGGGCGGCACTGCTCCCCGAGGACCCGCGCGCGGCAGGCCCCTACGAGGTGGTGGGCCGGCTCGGCACCGGAGGCCAGGGCACCGTGTACGCGGGCACCGGCCCCGACGGCGCGCTGGTCGCGATCAAGGTCCTGCACTCGCACCTGTCGCTGGACGAGCGGGCGCGCGGCCGGTTCCTCGGCGAGGTCGAGGCCGCCAAGGCGGTGGCCCGCTTCTGCACCGTCCAGGTCCTCGGCAGCGGCCTGCTCGGCCACCGCCCCTACATCGTCAGCGAGTACGTGGCCGGGCCCTCGCTGATGGAGGCGGTGGAGCGGGACGGGCCGCGCGCGGGGGCGGCGCTCGACCGGCTGGCGATCAACACCGCGACGGCGCTGGCCGCCATCCACCGGGCCGGGATCGTGCACCGCGACTTCAAGCCCGCCAACGTGCTGCTGGGCCCGGACGGCCCGGTGGTGATCGACTTCGGGATCGCCCGCGCGCTCACCCCGCACCTGTCGACCACCAGCCAGGTGGTGGGCAGCCCCTCCTACATGGCGCCCGAGCAGATCTCCAACGCGCCGGTGGGCCCGGCCGCCGACATGTTCGCGTGGGGCGTGACGATGGTCTACGCCGCCGGGGCGGTGCGCGCCTTCGGCGGCGACTCCATCCCGGGGATCATGCAGTCGATCCTGCACGACGAGCCGGACCTCGGCCCCCTGGCGGGGCAGCTGCGCGACATCGTCGGGGAGTGCCTGGCCAAGGAGCCGGAGGGGCGGCCGACGGCCGAGCAGGTGACGGCGCGCCTGCTGGAGCAGACGTCTTCGACGGCGGCCCCGCCCGCCGGGGCCGCGACCAGACCGGACGGCCAGAGGAAAGACGCGTTCTCGAAGAAGGGCACAACACCGGGGAACGACGCGCCCCCGAGGAACGGCGCATCGCCAACGAGCGGCACGTCCCCCGGGAGCGGCACGCCTTGGCAGAACGTCGCACCGCCACCGAACGACACGCCTCCCAAGGACGTCGCATCACCGGCAAACGGCACGCCCCCAAAGAATGGCGCACCACCAAAGGACAGCACGCCCCCGAGGCACGTCGCATTGCCGTCGAACGGCACACCGCTAAGGAGCGGCGCATCGCCTAAGGGCGGCACGCCGCCGGAGTTCCCGCTCCGCCATTCCGCGCAGCCCCAGACCCCGCCGGACACCCGGTCGGACTCCGCCGCGTCCCAGGCCACGCACCCCGGCCCCGCCCAGCCCAAATCAGCAGCGGCGGCGCCTGGCGGCGAGACCGTGCCGGGCGGGGAACGGCGGTGGCGCAGGTCCGCGGTCGTCACGGCGGGCGCCGCCGTCGCGCTGATCGCCCTGTGCGGGGCGGTCGCCACCGAGTTCATGAACTCCCCCGACCGCAAGAAGGGCGCGGCGCCCAAGCCGTCGGCGGGCTCCGCCGCCGCGGCGGCCGCGAACCCCTCGACGGGCCCCTCCGGCCGCTCGGCGCGTCCGGGCGCCTCGCCGACCCCGAGCAGCGGGCGGACCCCGCCCACCGCGAGCGCCTCGCCGAGCCGCACCCCGACGCCCGGCGGCTCCAAGCCCGCGAGCAAGCCGCCGAACCGCCCCAAGACCCCCACGAAGACCAGCCGCCCCAAGCAGGGCGGCAAGCCGCCCAGCGGCCCCGGAACCCCGATCGGGACGATGCCGTACTCCGTCTTGACGCCGTACTGCACCTCGCGCGGCTACGCCTCGTCGGCGACCCTCGTCAACGGCCCGTTCTGCGTCACCAAGGACGGCCAGTACGTGCCGATCAACATGAACAGCGTCTGCCGCTACAGGTTCCCCGCCTACCCGAACGCGGTCCTGCAGTCCTACAACAGCGTCGGCGGAAGCTGGACCTGCCTGTCGCACTGACCCGCCGACCCAGCGGGCTGGAGCCGCCGAACGGCGCGAGGGCCGCCCCTGCCGGGGGCGGCCCTCGCGGGATGCGCGGTCAGGCTACGGCGATCTCTTCCTCGGCCTGCGGGAGCGGGGCCGGGGACTGGTCGGCGAACTGGGTGCGGTACAGCTCGGTGTAGCGGCCGTTCTGCGCCAGCAGCTCCTCGTGCGTGCCCCGCTCGACGATGCGGCCCGCCTCGACCACCAGGATCTGGTCGGCGGCGCGGATCGTGGAGAGGCGGTGGGCGATCACCACGGCGGTGCGGCCGTCCAGGGCCTCCGACAGCGCCTCCTGCACCGCCGCCTCGGAGGTGGAGTCCAGGTGCGCGGTCGCCTCGTCCAGGATCACCACGCGGGGGTGGGCGAGCAGCAGGCGGGCGATCGTCAGGCGCTGGCGCTCGCCGCCCGACAGGCGGTAGCCGCGCTCGCCGACGATGGTGTCCAGGCCGTCGGGCAGGCTCCGGATCAGGTCCGACAGGCGGGCGCGGTCCAGGACGTCCCACAGGTCGGCCTCGGCCGCCTCCGGGCGGGCCAGCAGGAGGTTCTCGCGGATCGACTCGTGGAACAGGTGGCCGTCCTGCGTCACCATGCCGAGGGTGTCGCGGATCTCCTGGAACGACAGGTCGCGCACGTCCACGCCGCCCAGCCGGACGCTGCCGGCGTCGGCGTCGTACAGGCGCGGCAGCAGCTGGGCGATCGTCGACTTGCCCGCGCCCGAGCTGCCCACCAGCGCGACCATCTGGCCGGGCTCGGCGCGGAACGACACCTCGTGCAGCACGTTCACGCCGCCCCGGGTGTCGAGCGTGGCGACCTCCTCCAGGGAGGCCAGGGAGACCTTGTCGGCGCTCGGGTAGGCGAAGGTCACCCCGTCGAACTCGACCGAGACCGGGCCCTCGGGCACCTCGCGGGTCTCGGCCTTCTCCGCCACCAGCGGCTTCAGGTCGAGGACCTCGAAGACCCGCTCGAAGCTGACCAGCGCGCTCATGACCTCGACGCGCGCGCTCGCCAGCGCCGTCAGCGGCGCGTACAGGCGGGTCAGCAGCAGGGCGAGCGCCACCACCGCGCCCGCGTCCAGGCTGCCCTTGAGGGAGAAGAAGCCGCCCAGGCCGTAGACCAGCGCCAGCGCCAGCGCCGACACCGTGGTCAGGGCCGTGATGAACACGTGCTGCACCATCGCCGTGCGGACGCCGATGTCGCGGACGCGGCGGGCGCGGGCGGCGAACTCGGCCGACTCGCGCGCCGGGCGGCCGAACAGCTTGATCAGGGTCGCGCCGGGCGCCGAGAAGCGCTCGGTCATCTGGGTGCTCATCGCCGCGTCGTGCGCCGCGGCCTCGCGCTCCAGGCGGGCGAGGCGGCTGCCCATGCGCCGCGCCGGCAGCACGAACACCGGCAGCAGGACCAGCGCCAGCAGCGTGATCTGCCAGGAGATCTTGACCATCACCGCGAACGTCAGCAGCAGCGTGACCAGGTTGCTGACCACGCCCGACAGCGTGTCGCTGAACGCGCGCTGCGCGCCGATCACGTCGTTGTTGAGCCGGCTGACCAGCGCGCCGGTGCGGGTGCGGGTGAAGAAGGCCACCGGCATCCGCTGCACGTGGTCGAACACCGCCGTGCGCAGGTCGAGGATCAGGCCCTCGCCGATCCGGGCCGACAGCAGCCGGTTGAGCAGGCCCAGCAGGCCCTCAGCCAGCGCCAGCGCCGCGATGAGGACCGCCAGCCACACGACGGTGTCGGTCGCGCCGCCGCCGACGATCGTGTTGACCACGCGCCCGGCCAGCACGGGGGTGGCGACCGCGAGGACCGCCATCACGACGCTGATGCCGAGGAACGCCGCCAGCGCCCGTTTATGCGGCCGCGCGAACTTCCATATCCGGCGGAACGTCGCGCGCGAGAACGGCTTGCGGTCGTTCTGCGCGTTCATCATGTGGTGCAGCGACATCCATGCGGTCACTTCCATGCTCATAGCCCTGCCGCCCTCCCGGTCGTGGATCTCGCTGCCATCGTGCGTCCTCAAGCAAGGTTGAGGTCAACTGCGGCTCCGCACGCAGTGTCTCCCACGGGTCCGACAGTTTCGGTTTCAATGGAGACTGGATCTTCGACGAGGGGGCGCCGTGGGCATCGACATCGAGCGGGTGCGGGAGCTGACGCCTGGATGCGCCGAGACGGCTCACCTCAACAACGCCGGGGCTTCGCTGCCGCCCCAGCCCGTCATGGACGCCGTGCTCGGCCACCTGGAGCTGGAGGAGATGACCGGCGGCTACGAGGCCCAGGAGCGGGCGCACGAGCAGATCGAGAACTTCTACACCGCCGTCGCCCGGCTGATCGGCGCGCGCCCCGAGGAGATCGCCTACGTCGAGAACGCCACGCGCGCCTGGGACATGGCGTTCTACTCCGTCCCCCTCGCGAAGGGCGACCGCATCCTCACCACGACCAGCGAGTACTCCAGCAACGCCATCGCCTACCAGCAGGTCGCCCGGCGGACCGGCGCGCACGTGCGGCCCGTGCCCGACGACGCGCACGGGCAGATCGACCTGGGGGCCCTCGCCGCCGAGCTGGCCTCAGGCGACGTGCGGCTGGTCTCGATCAACCACGTGCCGACCCAGAACGGCCTGGTCAACCCCGCCGAAGAGGTCGGCCGCCTGTGCCGAGAGGCGGGGGCGCTGTTCCTGCTGGACGCCTGCCAGTCGGTCGGCCAGCTCGACGTGGACGTGGCCCGCATCGGCTGCGACCTGCTGTCGGCGACCGGCCGCAAGTTCCTCCGGGGCCCGCGCGGCACCGGCTTCCTGTACGCGCGGCAGGAGATCGTGGAGTCGCTGGAGCCGCCGTTCACCGACCTCCAGGCCGCGACCTGGCACCCGTCCGGCGACTACCGGCTGCGTTCGGACGCGCGCCGCTTCGAGACGTGGGAGCGCTTCGTCGCCGGGCAGATCGGGCTCGGCGTCGCCGCCGACTACGCCCTCGACCTGGGCCTGCCCGCCATCGAGGAGCGCGTCACCGGGCTCGCGGCAACGCTGCGCTCGGCCCTGGCCGACCGGCCGGGCACCACCGTCCTGGACCGGGGCGAGCGCCGCTCGGGCATCGTGACCTTCACCGTCGCCGGCCGGGACGCCGCCGACCTCAAGCTCGCGCTCCGCGAGCAGCGCGTCAACGTCAGCGTCACCCTCCCCCGGGACCACGGCTACGACCCCCACGCCCCGGCCTCCGCCGTCCGCGCGTCGGTGCACTACTACAACACCGAAGAGGAACTGGCCCGCCTGCTGGACACCCTCTGAACGCCGAGGGCCCGGGACCCCGAAAGGGGTCCCGGGCCCACCACCACCCTCATCAGAGGTTCGGTTTGGCGGCGCTGATGTCGGCGACCGCCGAGTCCTCGTCCTTTTCGATCGCCAGGTCGCCGAGGGAGACGATGCCCACCGCGCGGCCGTCCTCGACCACCGGGAGGCGCCGGACCGCGTGCTCCCGCATGAGCTTGGCGGCCGTCTCCAGCGAGTCGTCCGGGCTCACACTGGCCGTCGCCTCGCTGGCGCAGCCGGAAACCTGCTTGGTGGCCGGGTCGCCGCCGTCCGCCAGCCCGCGCACCACCAGATCGCGGTCGGTGACCAGGCCGCGGAGGGCGCCGCCCTCGGTCACCAGCACCGCGCCGACGTCCTCGTCGCGCATCTTCCGCGCCACCGTGACGATGTCGTCCTGCGGTGAGACGGTCGCGAGCGAGCCGGTCATGATGTCCTTGACCCTGCCTGCCATCGCGCGCTCCTTTCCGTCGGGTTCGGAGTGGGTCCCGCCCTACCCGGCGGGGCGGAGGTCATTCCTTGATCTCGACGGGTTCCAGCGGTTCGGTCGCGGGGCCGTCGAGCACCGTGCCGTCCAGGTCGAACCGCGAGCCGTGGCAGGGGCTCTCCCACGTGCGGTCCACCTCGTTGAACACCACCAGGCAGCCCGAGTACGGGCACACGGCCGACAGCGCGCGCAGGGCGCCGTCCTCGTCGCGGTAGACGGCGCAGGGGCGGCCGTCGATCCGCACGACGTCGCCGGTGCCGGGCGCGATGTCGGCGACCGTGCGGTCGCCGGTCCGCCGCTGGGCGCCGGGCGCGCCGGACTCCATGACGGGCGCGTCCTCGCGGCGCGGGTCGTACAGGTCGGCCCAGGCGGGGCGGCGGCCGGTCATCAGCGCGGCCAGCAGCTTGCCCGCCATGACGCCGTGGCTCATCCCCGAGCGCGCGAAGCCCGTGGCGGCGTAGACGTGCCCGGAGCAGCCGGGCCAAGGGCCGACGAAGGGGAGCTGGTCGCCGGTCTTGGTGTCCTGCGCCGACCAGCCGTGCTCGAACGTGGTGATCCCGAAGTGGTCGTATGCCCAGCGGGCCAGGTTCGCGTACCGTTCGGTCGCCTTTCCCTCCCCCGGGGAGAAGGACTCGCCCGTGATCAGCAGCAGGCGGCGGCCGTCACCGTAGGGCGCGGTGCGCACCGAGCGCGTGTTGGACGCGCGGGTGATGTACATGCCGTCCAGGTCCCGGTCGTCGGGGACGACGGCCGTGATGACGAGTTCGCGCAGGGTCGCCAGCCGCGGGTCCGGGCGCTCGCCGCCGAAGACGGGGTGCAGCGTCGCGAGCACCACGTCGCGGGCCCGGACGCGGTGGCCGCCGTCGGTGGTCAGCGTGCACCCGTCCCCCTCGTCCAGGCGGACCGCGCGCGTCCGCTCGTAGACCCGGCCGCCGGCCGCGACGATCGCCTTGGCCAGTCCGAGCAGGTAGCGGCGCGGATGGAACTGCACCTGGTCGTCCAGCCGCAGCGCCCCCGCCACCTCGAACGGCAGCCCGGTCGCGGTGACGAACTCGGCGGGCAGTCCCGCCTCGCGCACCGCCTCGCCCTCGTCGCGCAGCTCGGCGGCCTCGTCGGGGTCGGTCACGAACACGTGGGAGGGGCGGAGTTCCAGCTCGCAGTCGACGCCGAGCCGCGCGGCCGTCCGGATCACGTGCTCGACCGCGTCCTGCTGCGAGTGCGCGTACAGCCGGGCCGCGTCGGCGCCGTGCGCCTTGTGCAGGGGCCGGTACAGGTAGGGGTGCAGCGCCGACAGCCGCCCGGTGGTGTGCCCGGTCGCCCCCGAGACGACGCGGCGCGCCTCCAGGACCGCCACGGTGCGGCCCGCGCGGGTCAGCTCCCACGCGGCGCTCAGCCCCGCGATGCCGCCGCCGACCACGGCGACGTCCACCGCCGTGTCCTCGTCCAGGCGCGGGTAGGAGGTGGGCGGTGTGGACTCGATCCAGTACGAGCCCCGTCCGTGCGGCCCCAGTCCTTCCGGCAGTCTCCGATCTTTCGCTGGTCTCAGCATCCCCCCGCTGTGCCCAGGACACCTCCGATCATCCCTGGGCACAGCACTGCCGACGGGTCACTCCTGTTTGAACTGCGCGAACACCGAGGGGGCGGTCGGGGCGAGCGCCAGCCGGTTGAAGTCGCGGGGGTGCCGGCGGACCGGGACGGTGGCGAACACGGCGGTGTCGGTCTCGACGGTCTCGGCGAGGCGCTTCAGCGTGGCGAAGTCCATCGACGGCCTGATCTCGACCGACCTGGCGGCCGCCTGGAGGAACGCCGCGAACCGGACGGGGTTCTTCAGCCGCATGGTCTTGGCCTCGCGCGCGAGCGCCGCCATGAAGTGCTGCTGGCGCTTGATGCGGGCGAGGTCGGAGCCGTCGTCGAGGCCGTGCCGGGTCCGCACGTACGCGAGCGCGACCGAGCCCGTGACGCGGTGCCGTCCGGCGGGGAGCCGGAGGCCCGACTTGGGGTCGTCCACGGCCTTGGGCAGGGTGATCGGGACCGAGCCGAGCGCCTTCACCATCGCCTTGAACCCGTCGAACCCGATGGTCACCGTGCGGTCCACGCGCACGCCGGAGAGCTTCTCGACCGCCGCTTCGGCGCACGCCGCGCCGCCCTCAGCGAAGGCCGAGTTGAGCAGGCCCCGACGGGCCGGGGAGCGGCCGCAGGGGGGCAGGTCGACCATGAGGTCGCGGGGCAGGCTGAGCAGCCGGGGCCGCTTGCCGTCGGCGGGCAGGTGGGCCAGCACGAGGGTGTCGGAGCGGGCCTCGCGCGCGAGACCGCCTCGCACGTCCGAGCCGTTTCGCGCGTCCGAGCCGATGAGCAGCACGTTGAGCGTCTTGGCCGGGGCGCCGGCCGCCTCGCGGCGGGGCGTGCCGCCGGGGTCGTCCCCACCGCGCAGCACGACGGTCGGGACCAGGATGAGCGCGGCGGTCGCGGCCGCGACCACGCCGATGACGGGCCACCTGCCCGGACGGCGGCGCGGCGCGCGGCCCCCGGCGGCGTCCAGCAGCCGCTGCCGCTGCCGGACCAGCGCGGCGGGCGGCTCGTGCCCCAGGTCGTCGCCGAGATCGCGGATCGCCTTGAGGTCGTCCATGGCTACGCCTCCTCGCTCAGGTCGCCGGACAGGGGGTTGGTGTCGCCCAGCGCCGCCCGCACCTTGCGGCGGGCCCGGCTGAGCCGGGACCGGACGGTGCCGACGGGGATGCCGAGCGCCTGTGCGACCTCCTCGTAGGTCAGGTCGCCCCACGCCACCAGCAGCAGGACGTCCCGGTCGCGGCGCGGCAGCGCGGCGAGCGCCTCGGCCAGCAGGGGCCGGGCGGCGGAGGCGGTGACCATGGCGGCCACGGCGTCGGCCGGGGACTCCACGGCCCCCTCCACGGGACTTCGCCGCAGCGCCCGGTAGCGCGCGGCCTCCGAGCGGTGGTGGCGCGCGACCAGCTTGGTGACGATGCCGAACAGCCAGGGCCGCGCGTCGGAGTGCGCGAGGTCGTACCTGGCGCGCTTGCCGAACGCGACCAGGAACGTCTCCCCCACCAGGTCCTCGGCCACCTCGGGGCCGAGGCGGCGGGAGACGTAGCGGTACAGCATCGGCGCGTAGCGGTCGAACAGCTCCGCGAACGCCTCGGGGTCGGCGTGCGACCTGCTGATCAGCTCGGCGTCGCCGTACGCCGAGGGCGCGCCGACCGCCCGCGCGCCGGCGAGGAATGCGCTCACCGTGGCCACCATCGCATACGGCCCGGCCTTCCTGTGGGGGACATGACAGCGGTGTATCTCCGCCAGGCCCCGATCGGGTTCACGGCCGCCGCGAAAAAAGATGATCACCGATTCATAACAAAGTGAACTTTCCGACTAGGCTGCGCATCTTCCAGGTGGGTACGGGGGGATTCATCGGCTCTGAGGCCGCTTCCTGTCTGTGTGTCGAAGCCAAGCCGAGGAGGTCGTGCTGTGGACAACGCGCATTCGACGCCGCAACCGGCGGAGGACCCGGCCGAGGAGCAGGGGCGTGCGGGCACGGCCGAGTTCCCCGTCATGAAGCCCTCGCCGGAGGAGCCGGCGGAGGATTCGGAAGAGCCCGCCGAGGAGCGGGCGGAGGACTCCGAGGAGGAGGCGGCAGAGGAGCCCGCCGAGGCCGAGGAGGCCCCGGAGGACCTGAGCGACTCCGAAGAGACCCAGCCCCAGCCGCGCCCTTCCGCGAGCCCTCGCAGCTCCGGCGAGACACCGGCCAGCCCTCGGCGGTCCGCCGAGGCCCCGGGCGATCCGGCCGACTCCAGTGAGACTCCGGCCTCTCCGAGCAACGCGGATGAGAAGCCGTCCAGCCCTCCGGCGGAGAAGCCCGCCTCTCCGCGCGACTCCGCTGAGACGCCGGTCACCCCGCGGCCCTCCGCTGAGGCTGAGGAAGAGCCGTCCGCTCCTCAACGCTCCGCCGACGCTCCTGCCGCCCCGAGCAGCACTGAGGAGCCGACCAGCCCACGCCGCTCGGCGGAAACGCCCGCCACCCCGCACGCCCCAAGCCAGCCTCCCGCAGAAAGGCCCGCCTCCCCGCGCAACTCCGGCGAGACGCCCGTGAGCCCGCGCGGCTCCAGCCAGGCCCCGGCCTCCCCGCAGCGCCCGGCGGAGAAGCCCACCTCCCCGCGTGACTCTGCAGAGGCACCGGTCAGCTCGCGCGACTCCAGCGAGGCTCCGACCTCCCCGCAGCGGCCTGTAGGAGAGCCCGCTTCACCGCGCAGCTCTGGGGAGACGCCTGTCTCGCCGCGCAGGCCCAGCGAGACTCCGGCCAACCCTCGGCACTCCGCTGAGACGCCCGTGAGCCCGCGCGGCTCCAGCCAGGCCCCGGCCTCGCCACAGCGCCCGGCCGAGAAGCCCACCTCACCGCGCGACTCCGCTGAGACACCCGTCAGCCCTCGCGACTCCGGCCAGACCCCCGTCGGTCGGCCCGGTGCCGCCGTCACCCGGGACGACATCCCGCTCCCCTCCCGCAACCAGCCTCCCCGCCGGTTGCCGCCCGAGGAGAAGCCCGCCGTCCCTGAGGACGCCGAGCCCATCCCCGAGCGCGCCCTCCCCACGCTCGACCCCAACGGGCAGTGGACCGCCCAGTGGCGCGCCAGCGAGCCCCCGCAGGCCGCTCCCCCTGCCCGTCCCACCGCCGAAGACCCCGCCTACGCGCCCCACGACATCGCCCCGTTCGCGCAGCCGGAGGCGCCGCCCTACGCCCACCCCGCGGCCGCCGAGGAGCACGAGCCCGTCGAGCGCCGGAAGCGCGGGCGCAAGGTCCTCATCACATTGGTGGCCTTGCTCATCCTCGTGGCCGGGGTCGTCACCGGGCAGCTCCTGCGGCCGGTGCCCGAGCCCTCCATCGAGCTGAGCCTGCCCGCCGCGTCGCACACCTTCCCCGGCGCCGCGCCCGCCCTTCCCTGGCCCTCCGGCGGGCAGTCCGCCGTCGCCGTGGAGGGGCTGGGCACCATGGGGACGGCGGGCGGGTCCCAGCCCATCCCGACCGCCAGCGTCGCCAAGGTCATGACCGCCTACGTCATCCTGCGCGGCCACCCCCTGCGGTCGGGCGAGGACGGGCCGGAGTTCGCCGTGTCGCCGCAGGGCCTCGCCGAGCTGCCCGGCCGCCGGGCCCGCCAGGAGTCCCTGCTCGGCATCACCCCGGGCCTGCGGCTGACCGAGCGCAAGGCCCTGGAGGCCCTGATGATCATCTCGGCCAACGACGTCGCGCACGAGCTGGCCCGCTGGGACTCGGGCGGGAACGTCCAGGCGTTCGTCGCCAAGATGAACGAGGCCGCCCGGTCGCTCGGCATGGCCTCCACCACCTACACCGACCCCAGCGGCTACCACGCCGGGACCGTCAGCACCGCCGCCGACCAGGTGAAGCTGCTGACCGCCGCCATGAAGATCCCCGCGTTCGCGGAGACGGTGGGCAAGCGCTCCTACGTGCCCGCCAACGGCGGCCCGGCCCGGCCCGGCGGCAACATCCTGCTCGGCCAGTACGGCGTGGTCGGCGGCAAGACCGGCTACACCGACAAGGCGGGCGGCAACTTCGTGTTCGCGGCCCGCAAGCGCGTCGGCGGCGTCCCCACCACGGTGGTCGGCGCGGTCATGGGCCAGCGCACCCCGGGCGTGCAGGGCAGCGCGATGGTCGCGATCAACGCCGCGCAGCGGGTGGTCGCCGCCGCCGAGAACGCGCTGGTCTCGGCCACCCTCGCCCCGGCGGGCAGGCCGATCGCGCAGGTGGACGACGGGCTGGGCGGCAAGACCCCGCTGGTCGCCAAGGCGCCGCTGAACGTCGTCGGCTGGCCCGGCCTGACCGTGCCGCTGGGCGTGGCGGGCGACCCGCCGCACGAGGCGGCCCCCGGCGAGCGGGTCGGCACCGTCACCGCGGGCGCGGGCCGCGTCCCGGTGAGCCCCGCCGAGCCGCTGGAGGAGCCCTCCCTGCTGTCGCGGCTGATCCGGCTCGGCTGAGCTACAGGTGGCCCGAGTACAGGGCCGACAGGAAGCGGATCAGCAGGGCCTCGCGGGTGGCGGGCGGCAGCGTGTCCAGCACGGCGTTGACCATCGCCATCTCGGGTTCGCCGCCGCCGCGCAGGTCCACCCCGACGGCCGACAGCAGGCCCGCGAAGCCCGCGTCGTCCAGGCTGTCGAGGTCGAGGTCGGCGAGCGCGGCGGCCAGTTCGGCGGGCACGTCCGGCGGGCCGGCGGTGCGGGCCGCCTCGGCGGACTCGGCCAGCGCGACCAGCAGCGCGTCCACGGCCTGCTCGCTGACGCCGGTCAGCGTGAAGTGCAGGTTCGCCGGGATGCCCTGGAAGGACAGCTGCGGCTGGAAGAACCAGCCTCGCGCGCGGGCCTCGTCCGCCAGCACGAACACGTCCAGCGCCGGGTCGTCCGAGGCGATCGACACCAGCGGCGCGTCCGGAGCGCCGAGCACCCGCAGGCCGGGGATGCCGCCGACGCCCGCCATCAGCGCGTCGGCCGCCTTCATCGCCCCGGCCGCCAGGTCGCGGTAGCCCTGGGCGCCGATCGCCATGAGGGTCGTCCACGCGGCGCCCAGCGGGCCCGCGCTCTTGCTGCTCTGCACCCCCGAGTTGATGACGGTGTAGCCGGGCCAGGCGGCGGAGGCGAAGTAGGCGGCGCGGCGCAGCGCCTGGTCGGCGAACAGCACCACCGAGGCGCCCTTGGGCGCGTAGCCGTACTTGTGCAGGTCGCAGGAGATCGACGTCACGCCCGGCACCGACAGGTCGAACGGCGCGACCTCGCGGCCGCTCTCGCGCAGCCACGGCAGCACCCAGCCGCCCACGCACGCGTCCACGTGGCAGGGCACGCCGCGCGCGGCGGCCAGCGCGGCGATGTCGGCGACCGGGTCCAGGACGCCCTGGGGGTAGGACGGCGCGGACGCCACCACGAGCACGGTCCGGTCGGTCAGCGCGGCGGCCATGGCGGCGGGGTCGGCGCGGAAGGTCGCCGGGTCCACCGGCACCGGCGTGATCTCCAGGCCGAGGTAGTGCGCGGCCTTGTGGAAGGCGGGGTGCGCGCTGCTCGGCACGACGATCTGGGGCCTGCCCCCGACGGGGCGCGCGTCGCGGGCCGCCTTCACCGCCAGCATGATCGACTCGGTGCCGCCGCTGGTGAAGATGCCGGGCGTGGCCGCCGAGCCGCCGAGCCGCTCGGCGACCGCCGCCAGCACCTGCCGCTCCAGCGCCACGATGCTGGGAAAGGCGGTCGGGTCCAGGCCGTTGACCTCCAGCGTCTCCAGGTAGGCGCGGGCGGCGGCGTCGTGCACGTCGGCGCGGCCGGTGTCGTAGACGTAGGCGGTGACCTTGCCGCCGCGCACCGGCAGGTCGGCGGCGCGCAGGCGGGCGAGTTCGGCGAGCAGGTCGTCGGCGGCGCGGCCGGTCTCCGGCAGCACGGATTCAGGCATGGTCTTCTTTCGCGAGGCGGCGGTAGGCCAGCAGCAGCGGGACGCTGAGCAGCATGATCAGGGCCGGGACGAGGGTGAACCCGGCGGTGAGCCCGGCGAGCGCCGAGTCCGGCTGGCGCGCCGGGTGGTCGAAGTCGGCCGAGCGGAACGAGGTCGCCGCCAGGATCAGCGCGAACACCCCCGGTCCCAGCGCCAGCGCGCCGGTCTCGGCGGCCGTCCACAGGCCGGTGAACGCGCCGGACTGCGCGTGCCCGGTGCGCCCGGCGTCCGCGCGCACGGTCTCGGGCAGCAGCGACAGCGGCAGCAGCTGCACGGCGGCGTAGCAGACGCCGATCACGCCGATCAGCGCCAGCGAGGGCGCGACGGCCCCGGCGCCCACGGCCGGGTACAGCGCGGCGGCCGCCGCCGCGAACAGCAGCACCGCCGCCAGGTAGCAGGGCACGTGGCCGTGGCGGCGCGCCAGGCGCTCCCACACCGGGACCGCCACCAGGCTCGGTCCGACCATGCACACGAACGCCACCGAGGTGAGGCCGTAGTCCGCCAGGCGGTAGGTCGCCGCGTACGGCGCGCCCGCCAGCATGATCGCGGTGGCCAGGGCCTGCGCGGTGAACGCGCCGAGCAGCGCGAAGAACGGCCGGTTGCCGCGCGCGGTGCGCAGCGCGGCGGCCAGCCCGAGCGGGCGCGGGCCGGGCCGGGACGCGATCCAGCGGGTGCCGAGCGCGCTGGCCAGCAGCGCCGCCAGCATCAGCACGCCGATCACCGCGGCCATCAGCGCGTACCCGCCGCGCCCGCCGCCCGCCGCGTCCACCAGGACCGGGGCGAGGCCGCCCGCCAGCAGGATGCCGAGCGTGAGGCAGACGATCCGCCAGGCCATCGCGCGGCCGCGCTGCTCGGGCACGTCGGAGATCTCGGCGGGCAGCGCCACGTACGGCACCTGGAAGCAGGCGAACGCGGTCGCGGCCAGCAGGAACGCCGCGCCCGTCCACGCGACGGCCAGGTCCGGCGAGGGCACCAGGAAGGTCGCGGCGAACCCGATCGGCAGCGTCAGCGCGCCGACCAGCAGCAGCCGCGTGCGGCGGCCGGTGCGCACGGCCTCGCGGTCGCTGGCGGCCCCCACGATCGGGTTGAGCACCACGTCCCACGCCTTGGGGAGCACCAGGACGGCCCCGGCGAGCGCGGCGGAGACGCCCAGCACGTCGGTCAGGTAGTACAGGAGCAGCAGGCCCGGCACGGCCGCGAACACGCCGGTGCCGACCGAGCCCACGCCGTAGCCGAGCAGCCGGCCGCGCGTGAGGGGCGGGGTCCCGGTGCCGTCGAGGGCGGTCATGACGGCAGCCCCAGCAGGCGGGCGACCAGGGTGTGCAGGTGGGCGCGGAAGCGGGCGGTCTCGGCGGGGTCGTCCGCGCCGTGCCGCGCCCCGTCGGGACCGGGCACGCCGCCGCTGCCGAAGCCGTGGGTGCACCAGATGACCGTCATCACCGCGTACTCGACGTCCACGTCCGGGCCCGCAGCCTCGGCGACCGCGGCGGCGGCCCGCTCGACGAGCGGGCGCGCGTAGCGGCGTTCCAGGTCGGCCATGTCGGCCGCGTCCGACAGCCAGCGGCGCGTCCACAGCGCCGGGATCTCGGGGTGCCCGACGCAGAAGTCCAGGTAGCGGTCCACCAGCGCGCGCACCCCGGCGGCGTCCGGGGTGAAGGCCGCCAGCGCCTCGTCCAGGGCGGCGCGCTCGATCTCGTGGGCGCGCTCCATGACCGCCAGGTACAGGTCGCGCTTGCCGCCCGCGTGGTAGGCGACGGTCGCGATGTTGAGCCCGGCGGCGTCGGCGATGAGGCGGGTGGAGGTGCCGTCGTAGCCCCGGGCGGCGAACAGCCGGGTGGCGGCCTCGATGATCCGGTCACGGCCGGTGTCGCTGGTCACGGCCTCACGGTAGGGCTCGCGCCGCTCCCGGTCAATCGTTTGATGGAGAGCGGTCTCAGCCCCCGCCGCCGGCCGCCGGGGGCGGGAGCGCGGCGCCGCGCCGCCCGTCCAGCGCGATCACCTCGCCGGCGCCGTCGTCGGGGGCCGACAGCCACACCGTCAGCACCATCTCCATCTCCAGCCGCGACTCGGGGTCGTAGAGGCGCTCGCCGAACAGCTCCTCCAGCTGGTGCAGCCGGTAGCGGACGGTCTGCGGGTGGACGTGCAGCCGGTTGGCGACCTCGGTCGCGTTGAAGCCGTTCTGCAGGCAGGCCAGCAGCGTGCGCATGAGGCGCTCGCGGTGCCGGGGCCGGACGGTCTTCAGCGGGGCCAGCCGGAGGTCGGCGACCGCGCGCACCAGCTCCTCGTCCTTGAACACCACCAGCGTCGGCATGTGGTCGGCGCAGCGGATCAGCCCGTCGGACGGCAGGATGCCGCGCCGCGCCAGCGGCAGCGCCTCGCGCGCCCAGCGCAGCGACTTGGCTGCGTCCTCGGTGCGCACGGTCGGCCCCATCGCGGCGACCCAGTTGCGCAGCGCGCCGTCCAGCATCCGGCCCCGGCCGGGGCCCTCGGGGTCGGGCACGATCAGGCAGGGCTCGCGGCGGTTGACGTCGGCCAGCACGTCCGGCGGCAGCGAGGGGTGGGAGAACGGCTCCTGGCCGCGCTCGAACAGCACCACCGCCGCGACCGTGCGCGGCACCCGCCACTGCGCGAGCCGGGCGAGGTCGGCGACGGCCTGCGGGGCGGCGGGCGGCTCGGCCAGCAGCATGTCCAGCAGCCTGCGGCGGCGGTGCTCCAGCTCGCCGGCCTCCTGCTCGCGCGCCTTGGTGTAGCCCTCGGTGGCGGCCCGCGCGATCTCGTCCAGGAAGGCGAAGATGGCCTCGGCGATGCTGGCCAGCGTGCGGCGCGACACGTTGAGCTGCTCGGACTCGGCCGCCAGCCGCCGCCACGCCACGCGCGCGCCGAGGCGCATGCAGGTCTGGAGCACGTCCAGGTTGCGGCCCTCGCGCGCCTCGCCCCAGCCGATCTCCCGGTAGACGGTGACCACCTGGTCCCAGGAGGCGTCGGCGTTGCCGATCAGGTCCACGAACTGGCGCAGCGCGCCCTCGACCGCGACCCGCACGGTGCGCGCGTACTCCTCGTTCTCCGGCCGCGCGTACTCGGGCACCCCCGCGACGATCTCCTCGATCATCTCCTGCGACAGCGTGCGCAGGTGCGGGCGGAACACCTCGGCTATCTCGGCCGGCACCACTGCCCAGGGCTTGAGCTGCGGTCGTTCCTCCAGGGTCGTCACCGTCGGCACCTCCTGCCCCCTCGGGGTGGTCGGGGCGTAACGGAAGCTACCGCGACGTGATCGGGAACACTGCACATCCGGCGACACATTAGGCGCGGCTTGTTGTCAACGCACTGACAAGAACCGCCCCGCCCCGGGGGCGTACGGCGGCGGCTTCACTCCGGGCGGCCGGATTCTCCCGGCCGCCGGGCCCCCTCGCGGGAGGCGATCAGCGGGCCGATCACCATCGTCCCCGGGCCGACGCGCCCGCCCGGCCCCGGCAGCTGGACGGTGTTGGCGACGGTCAGCTCGTCGCCGCAGTGCGCACAGGCGGCGACGGCGACGGTGTCCCGCCCGCAGTCCAGGTGGCGGATGCGCGCCGGGGCGCCGCCCTCGCCGCCGTACCAGCGGTCGCCCCACCGCATCAGGGCCAGCAGCACCGGGTACAGCTCGCGCCCCTTCTCAGTGGCGCGGTAGTCCTCGCGCGGCGGGCTGTCCTGGTAGCGGCGGCGCTCCAGCACGCCCTCCTCGACCAGGCGGGCGAGCCGCGCCGACAGGACCTTGCGGGAGATGCCGAGATCGTGCGCCAGGTCGTCGAAGCGGGTCACCCCGACCAGCACGTCGCGCATGATCAGGGCCGTCCACGCGTCGCCGAACAGGTCGGTGGCGCGGGCGATCGAGCAGGCCACCTCGGCCAGCGGGGTACGCGTCACGCCGCCACCCTACCCAAGTTCCCCGAGGGAACCCGACAATGTTAGGTTCCCTCAAGGAACCCAACGAAGGGGTCGACGATGACCACCGCTCCGCACCTCGTCCTGGACTCGGCCGCCCCCGGCACGCTCGACGGCCGACACCTGCGGGCCGCCGCCTTCCAGGAGGTCCGCCTCGCCTACGCCCGGCAGATCCTGGAACGCCTCTCCCCCGGCCGCCGCACCCTGGTCGTCGGCGGCGGCCGGGGCCCGCTGCCCGGCGGCCTGGCGGGACTCGGCCTCGACGTCACCGCCCTGGACCCGTCCGCCGAGGCCACCGCGCTCGCCGAGGCCGCCGTGCCCGCCGGGACCGCCGCCGGTCCTCCCGTCTCCTACCGGACGGCCCCCGCCGAAGCCCTGGGCGTACCGGCCGGGTCCTTCGACCTCGCCTACTGCGCCGACACCTTCGAGATCACCCCCGACCTGGACCGCGTGGTCGCGCAGGCCGCCGCCGCGCTCCGCCCGGGAGGCGTCCTGGTCTACGACACCGTGAACCGGACGCCGGTCTCCCGCCTGGTCTACCTCGGCGCCTTCCAGGCGGTCCCGTGGACGCGCATCATGCCGCCGGGCCGCTACTCGGCCGACCGTTTGCGCCCGCCGTCCGAGGTCGCCGCAGTGCTGGCCCGGCACGGCCTCGCCTCCGGCGGGGTGTGCGGCTTCAAGCCGAAGAGCGCCGCCGCGCTCGTCAAGGCCGTCCGCGCCCGCCGGGCGGGCCGCATCACCGACGAGCAGGTCCCGGAGGCGGTCGGGTTCGTCCTCGATCCGGAGGGCGCCCCGGTCGTCACCTACCTGGGCCACGCCGTCAAGGAGGGGTGAGCCCGGCGGCCGGGGGTTCCCCGCCGAGGCATGTACCGCGCGGTACGGGTAAGCCTGGGGCATGGCACCCGATCATGTGGACCCCGCGGCCGAGCCCGTCACGGCCTTCCCGCCGCGCGGCGTCCCGCTGCCGGTCTCGACGCAGACCTGGCGGGACGTCGTCTTCCTCCACTGGCCCTACGACCCGGCCGCGCTGGAGCACCTGGCGCCCGCCGGCACGAGGCTGGACGTGCGGGACGGGCGGACGTGGGTCGGCGTGGTGGGCCTGCGCCTGACCGGGGTCCGCGTCGGCGGGCTGCTGCGCCTGCCCTACCTGGGCGACTTCAACGAGCTCAACGTGCGGCTGTACACGGTGGGCGAGGACGGCCGGCGCAGCACGGTGTTCCTGGCGATGGAGGCCGAGCGGCTCCCCGTCGTCACCGCCGCCCGCGCGCTGCTGCGCCTGCCCTACTCGTGGGCGCACGTGACCAGGCGGCACCACGACGACATCGTGTCCTACGGCTCCCGGCGACGCCTGCCGGGCCCGGCCGGCGCGGGTCTGGAGTTCAGCGTGCGGGTCGGCGAACCGGCCGCGTGGGACCCCGTCGAGGACTTCTTCACCGCCCGGTGGGGGCTCCACACGCCCTGGTACGGGATGCCGCTCTACCTCCCGTTCGCCCACGAACCCTGGCCGCTGCGATCGGCCGAACTGCTCGACTACACCGACGGAGGGCTGCTGGAGGCCGCGGGCGTGCCCGCTCCGGAGGGGCCGCCGACCAGCGTGCTCTACGCGGGCGAGGTCCATCCGCGCAGCGGCCCGCCCCTCCCCGCCCTCCGCCGGAACGGCGACCCGGCCGCCGGGCGGCGGGCCGCCGGCTGAGGCTCAGGCGCGGCGGGCGTTCGGCCCGGCGAAGAGCGCGGCCGCGCCGAGCCCCAGGTAGATCGCGCCGGTCGCGTACGCCTGGCGGCGGCGGAAGGCGGGGCGGGCGCGCAGCCACTCCCCGATCGACCCGGCCGCGTAGGCGTACACGAAGTCGCTCACCAGCCCGATGAGCGCCGTCACCAGCCCCATCACCGCGATCTGCAGCGGCACCGTCCCCGCGTCCGCGTCCACGAACTGCGGCAGGAACGCCAGGAAGAACAGCACCACCTTGGGGTTCAGCACGTTGATGAGCAGCCCGTCCAGGTAGACCCGGCGCAGCGGCTGCGGCTCCAGCTCCAGCGGCCCGTGGTCGCCCCGGCTCCGGAACGCGCGGTAGGCCAGGTACGCCAGGTAGGCCGCGCCCGCGTACCGCAGGAACCCGAACGCCGTCGCCGACGCCGCGACCACCGCCGACAGGCCAGCCGCGGCGAACGCGATGTGCACGAGCGTGCCGCTCTCGACGCCGAGCGCGGAGGCGAACCCGGCGCGGCGGCCCTCGTTGATGCTGCGCGTGGTGATGTAGAGGTGGTTCGGGCCGGGGATGGCGATCAGTGTCGCCGCGGCCAGCAGGAAGAGCAGCGGATTGGTCACCGTCCCCACGCTAGGGAGCGCCCGGTCCCCGCGACAGGACCAATACCGGTGCGATCGCCCGGACCGGTCAGGCCGGGGCCTGCGCGCTCAGCGCCCCGGTCAGCACCAGCCGCCCGGACGTGCGGACGATCGCGGCGACCTCCTCCACCGGGCGGCGCAGCGAGGCCAGGCTGACCAGCGCGGCCAGCAGGATGTGGCCGAGCACCACCTCGACCTCCTCGCGCTCGGGCACCGGGCCGCCGATCGCGGCCGACAGCCGGTCGCGCACGAACAGGAACAGCACCGTGCGGGCGTCGTCCACGCTCGGGTCGTCGGCGGTGACCGCCTGGATGATCGCCGAGGTCAGCGTGCGCTCCTCGGCGGCGACGCGGACGATGCGGTCCAGCATCTCCACCAGCCGCTCGACCGGGGTGTCGCCGACCGCCAGCGCGTCGATGTCGGCGGTGACGTGGTGCGCCCAGGCCGCGGCGACCTCGGTGAGCAGGTGGTCCTTGGTGGCGAAGTAGCGGTAGACGGTGGCGCGGGCGACGCCGGCGCGGTCGGCGACGTCGTGCATGGTGACGGCGGGGTAGCCGCCCTCGTGGGCCAGGACGCGGGCGGCCTCGATCAGCCGTTCGCGGCGGGCCTGCTGCTCCTTGCTCAGCGCCCGCGTGACGGTGATCCGAACATCGCCGTTCAACACGCCTCCTCGGGTGGTCGCCCCCCATCCTCTCGCAGTTTGCCCGCGCTCAGTCTCGGCTTTCGAAGTCGGGCAGTCCGGGCAGGCGCCCGGCGGCCAGCGCCTCGGCGCGGGCGGCCAGGCCCGGCCGGTAGGACGGGTGCGTGAGGATCAGGAACCGCTCCTCGCGCACGCCCCGCACCACCGCGTCGGCGACCTCGGCGGGCGCGATGCCGCCGCTGACGGTGCCGGCGATGACCTCGTCGATGAAGTCCTGGTCGGGGGTCCGCTCGGCCGCCAGGGCGGCGGGCCGGTTGCGCTCGGCGGCGGCGATGCCGGTGGCGACGCCGCCGGGGCACAGCACCGACGCCCGCAGCTTCAGGCCGCCCGCGGCGAACTCGTGCGCCAGGCACTCGGTCGCCGCGTAGGTCGCGAACTTGGACATGGTGTAGGCGCCGGAGAACGGGGCGGCGAACAGGCCCGCGACCGACGCGGTGTTGACCACGTGCCCCTCGTCGTCCCCCTCGATCATGCGGGGCACGAACGCCTGGACGCCGTGCAGCACGCCCCAGGTGTTCACCCGGAACGTCCACGCGAAGTCGGCGGCCGGGCGCGTCCACATCTGGCCGCCGGTGAACACGCCCGCGTTGTTGCACAGCAGGTGCACCGCGCCGAACGCGCCGAACACGTGGTCGGCGAAGGCGCGCACGGCCGCCTCGTCCCCGACGTCCACCACCCGCGCGGTCACCTCGGCCCCCTCGGCGGCCAGGGCCGCCCGGGTCTCCTCCAGCGGCCCCGGCTCGATGTCGGCGACCGCGACCCTCATGCCCTCCGCGGCGAAGCGGGCGGCCAGGGCGCGGCCGATGCCGCTGCCCGCGCCCGTCACCACCGCGACGCGTCCGTTCAGCTCGCGCACTTGCCGCCCACCTCCGACAGGAACAGGATGACGGGGATCGCACCTACCGCTTGCTTGGGTGCGACGTTAGTCTAGACCGGAGTCTCAGACCACCCCCGGGAGCTCCGGATGCCGCTACAGCACCCTGCAGACAACTCCCATGCCGACAACTCCCATGCCGCCCACTCCCACGCAGCCCACTCCCCCTCCACCGGCGTCGTCGTCACCGGCGGCGCCTCGGGCATCGGCCTGGCGAGCGCGCGGGCGCTGGCCGAGGCCGGCCGCCCCGTCGCGCTGTGGGACCGCGCCGACCCCTCCGGCGCGGCCAAGGAGATCGCCGCCGCCCACGGCGTCGCCGCGCACGCTGTCACCCTGGACGTCACCGACACCGCCGCCCTGCCCGCCGCCGTGACCGCCTCGCGGGAGGCGCTCGGCACGATCGGCGGGCTGGTGCACGCCGCCGGGGTCCCCGGCCCGCACCCGGTCGGCGACCTCACCGAGGAGCGCTGGGACCTGGTGCTGGACGTCAACCTGCGCGCCCAGGCGCTGATCGTCCAGGAGCTGCTGGCGGACCTGCGCGCCAACCCCGGCTCGGCGGTCGTCGGGATCGCCTCCATCGAGGCGTTCCAGGGGCAGGCGTTCATCCCGGCCTACTGCGCCTCCAAGGCCGGCGTGCTCGGCCTCACCCGGGCGCTGGCCCACCACCTGGCCGCCGACGGCGTGCGCGTGAACGCCGTCTGCCCCGGCTACATCGACACCCCCATGCTGCGCGGCAGCACCCCCGAGGAACTGCTCGGCCACTTCTCCCGCAAGGCCCCGCTGGGGCGGCTCGGCGACCCGGCCGAGGTGGGGCGGGCGGTGCGGTTCCTGATGAGCGAGGAGGCGTCGTTCATCACCGGCGCGCATCTGACCGTGGACGGCGGCACCACCGCCGTGGACCAGTGAGGAACCGCCCGTGAAGGCACTGGAAGGCACCGCCGCGCTGGTCACCGGCGGCGGCAGCGGCATCGGACTGGCGTGCGCGCGGCGGCTGGCGGCCGACGGCGCGGACGTGCTGGTCTGCGGCCGCACCGAGTCGCGGCTGCAGGAGGCGGCCAAGGAGTTCGGGCTGCGCTACGCGGTCGCCGACGTCGTGGACGAGGAGCAGGTCGCGGCGGCCGTCGCCGCGGCCGCCGAGACCGCGCCGCTGGGCGCGGTCGTGCACAGCGCGGGCGGCTCCACCTCCATCGGCCCGCTGCCGCAGCTGGACACCGGCGCGTGGCGGCAGACGCTGGAGCTGAACGCGACCGGCACGATGCTCGTGCTCAAGCACGCGGCCCGCTCGATGGCCCGGACGGGCGGCGGCGCGTTCGTCGCGATCTCGTCGATCGCGGCGTCCAACACCCACCGCTGGTTCGGCGCCTACGGGGTGTCCAAGGCGGCCGTGGACCACCTGGTGCGGCTCGGCGCCGACGAGCTGGGCGGCGTCGGCGTCCGGGTGAACGGCATCCGGCCCGGCCTGGTGCGCACCGAGCTGGTCGGCGGCATCGCCGAGTCCGGGCCGGTCCTGGAGGACTACCTGGCCTGCATGCCGCTCGGCCGGGTGGGCGAGCCCGAGGACATCGCCGAGGCCGCCCGCTTCCTGGCGGGGCCCGAGTCGTCCTGGCTGACCGGCCAGGTCGTCAACGTGGACGGCGGCCACCACCTGCGGCGCGGCCCCGACTACCGCTCCATGTTCGAGCCGATGTTCGGCGCGGACGGCCTGCGCGGCCTGCCGCCCGACGGGGAGTGACGCGTATGGACGATCTCGTGATCAGGGGCGCCCGGGTCGTGGACGGCACCGGCGCGCCCGCGCGCACCGCCGACGTCGCGGTCTCCGGCGGCGTCATCACCGACGTGGGGACCGCCACCGGTCCCGCCACCCGCACCGTGGACGCCGACGGCGCGCTGCTCACGCCCGGCTTCGTGGACGTCCACACCCACTACGACGGCCAGGCGACCTGGGACCCGGTGCTCGCGCCGTCGTCCTGGCACGGCGTGACGACCGCCGTCATGGGCAACTGCGGCGTCGGCTTCGCGCCCGCCGCGCCCGACCGGCACGAGTGGCTGATCGGGCTGATGGAGGGCGTCGAGGACATCCCCGGCAGCGCGCTCGCCGAGGGGATCTCCTGGGAGTGGGAGACCTTCCCCGAGTTCCTGGACGCGCTGGACCGCCGCTCCTACGCCATCGACATCGGCACCCAGGTGCCGCACGGGGCCGTGCGCGCCTACGTGATGGGCGAGCGGGGCGCGCGCAACGAGCCCGCCGCGCCCGACGACATCGCGGCGATGAAGGCGATCGTGCGGGAGGGGATCGCGGCGGGCGCGCTGGGCTTCTCCACCTCGCGGACGCTGACGCACAAGGCGATCGACGGCGAGTACGTGCCGGGCACCTTCGCCGCCGAGGACGAGCTGTTCGGCATCGGCGAGGCGCTGCGCGAGCTGGGGCGCGGGGTGTACGAGCTGGCTCCGGCCGGCGCGGCGGGCGAGGACGTCAACGCGCCCGCCAGGGAGATCGCGTGGATGCGGCGGCTGTCGAGGGCGATCGGGCGGCCGGTGTCGTTCGCGCTGCTGCAGATCGACGCGGTGCCGGAGCTGTGGCGGGAGCTGCTGGAGCTGTCGGCGGCCGAGGACGCGCAGCTGTTCCCGCAGGTGGCGTCGCGGCCGTTCGGGATGCTGGTCTCGCTGGAGTCGCTGCACGCCTTCGGCGACCACCCCGCCTACGTGGAGATGGCGCTGCTGCCGCGCGCCGAGCGCGTGGCGCGGATGCGCGACCCGGAGGTGAAGGCGCGCATCCTGGCCGAGCGGCCCGCGCAGGAGGACGTGCTCGCCGCGCTGGTGCGGGGCTTCCCCGAGCGCCTGTTCCCGCTGGCCGAGCGCGACCCCGACTACGAGCCCGCGCCGGAGACGTCGGTGGCGGCGCGGGCGGCGGCGTCCGGCCGCGACCCGATGGAGCTGCTGTACGACCTGCTGCTGGAGGACGACGGCCGCAACGTCCTGCTGCTGCCGCTGCTCAACTACGCCGACCAGAACCTGGACGCGCAGCGCGCCATGCTCACCCACCCGCGCGCCGTCCTCGGCCTGGGCGACGGCGGCGCGCACTGCGGGTTCATCTGCGACGCGTCGATGCCGACCACGATGCTGTCGCACTGGGCGCGCGACCGGCGGCGCGGCGAGCGGCTGCCGCTGGAGCACGTGGTGCGGATGATGACGCGCGACACCGCGCGGCTCTACGGGCTGGCCGACCGGGGCGTGATCGCGCCCGGGATGAAGGCCGACCTCAACCTCGTCGACTTCGACGCCGTCGCGCTGCGCCGGCCGGAGATGGCCTACGACCTGCCCGCCGGGGGCCGCCGCCTGCTGCAGCGGGCCGACGGGTACCTGGCGACGTTCGTGTCCGGAGTACAGACGTTCGCAGACGGAGAGCACACCGGGGAGCTGCCCGGCGCGCTCGTGCGTGGAGGCACGCGATGAAGGTGGACCTGCTCGACGGCGAGATGTACGCGACCGACCCCTGGTCGGTCTACCGGTGGCTGCGCGCCGAGGCGCCGGTCTACCACGACGCGGAGAACGGGCTGTGGGGCGTCTCGCGGCACGCCGACGTCTTCGCGATCGAGCGCGACGCGAAGCTGTGGCGCAATTCCGGCGGATACCGGCCGCAACTGGACTCCGACCCGTCCATGATCGGCCACGACGCGCCCGAGCACACCGCGCGCCGCAGGATGGTCTACCAGCGCTTCACCCCGCGCGGCACGGCCCGCTACGCCGACAAGATCCGCGCCACCGCGGTCGACTGCATCGACACCGCGCTGGAGGCCGGGACCGTGGACGCGGTCCCGGCGCTGGCCGCCCCGCTGCCCGCCCGCGTGATCGGGTGGCTGCTCGGTTTCCCCGAGGAGTCGTGGGAGCGCCTGGTGCACTGGTCGGCGACGGCGGTGGTGGCGGGCGGCGGACGTCGTTACATCACCGACGACGCCACGATCGCGGCGGGCGAGTTCGCGATGGCGGTGCTGGAGATGGCCAAGGAGCGGCGCGGGTGCCCGAGCTCGGACCTGCTGTCGATCTGGTCCAACGCCGGGCCCGGCGACCCCGACTACGACGACCAGCATTTGGCCCATGAAGCGCTGTTGTTGCTGGTAGGAGGCGCGGAGACCACTCGGACGGTGATCGCGACGGCGCTCGACGCGCTCATCGCGAACCCCGACCAGTGGGCGCTGCTGCGCGACGATCCGTCGCTGATCCCGAACGCGGTGGAGGAGTTCGTGCGGTGGACGACGCCGATCCTGAACATGTGCCGGACCCCCGCCCGCGACGCCGAGCTGCACGGCGTGACCGTCCCCGCCGGGGAGCAGGTGCTGCTGATGTACGGCTCGGCGAACCGCGACGAGGCCGTCTTCGACCGGCCCGAGGAGTTCGACGTGACGCGCCCGGCGGGCGACCACATCGCGTTCGGCCTGGGGCCGCACTTCTGCCTCGGCGCGTCGCTGGCGCGGCTCGAACTGCGGATCTTCTTCGAGGAGTTCGTCGCCCGCGTGGGCGCCGCCGAGCGGGCCGGCGAGGGGGGTCCGCGCATCCTGCCCAACGCTTTTGTACGCGGCGTTACCTCTTTCCCGATTACGCTTACCCCTCGTCGTTGAGTTGCGGCGGGTAGTCGATCCTTCACCCCTTGCGATCGGCACCCCGCCGCGGCTCGGCGCCCTGTCCGAGGAGCCCCCATGCGGACGTTCAACCTCGCGGACCTGTTCGAGACCGTCGCCGACGCCTGCCCGGACCGTCCCGCCCTGGTCGCCGCGGGCGGCCCGGCCGCGCGCCTGACCTACGCCGAGCTGGACGCGCGGGCCAACCGGGCGGCCCACCACCTGGCCGCGAACGGGGTGGGCCCCGGCGACCACGTCGGCGTCCTCGCCCACAACCGGGCCGAGTGGCTGGAGACGATGATCGCGTGCTTCAAGCTGCGCGCGGCCCCGGTGAACGTGAACTACCGGTACGTGGCCGACGAGCTGGCGCACCTGCTCGGCGACGCCGGGTGCGTCGCGCTGGTGGCGGAGCAGGACCTGCTGGCGAACGTGCGCCGCGACGCGCTGCCGGAGCTGCGCCACGTGCTGACGATCGACGGCGACTACGAGGAGGCGCTGGCCGCGTCGTCCCCCGCGCGCGACTTCGCGCCGCGCTCGTCCGACGACCCGTACCTGCTCTACACCGGCGGCACCACGGGCCTGCCGAAAGGCGTCCTGTGGCGGTGCGAGGACATCTTCGTCGCGGCGATGGGCGGCGGGAACTTCGGCGGCGCGCCGATCACCGATCCGGAGGAGCTGGCGGCGTGCGCCGGACGCGACCCGATGCGGGCGCAGGTGCACGCGCCGCTGATGCACGGCGGCGGCCAGTGGATCACGTGGATCACGCTGACGACGGGCGGCACGGTGGTGCTGTGGACGGGCCGCCGCTTCGACGCGGCGGCCGCGCTGCGCCTGGCCGAGCGCGAGAGGACGCAGATCCTGATGCTGGTCGGCAACGGGATGGCGCGCCCGGTGGCCGACGAGCTGGCGACGGGCGCGTACCCGGACCTGGAGGTGTTCGCGTTCGGCTCGGGCGGCGCGCCCCTGTCGCCGGACGTGAAGGAGAGCCTGCTGAAGGCGGTCCCGAACGCCTACGTCTCCGACAACCTGGGCGGCTCGGAGACGGGCGCGATGGGCGCGGCCGAGGCGGACGGGCGCTTCCGGCTGGGCGCGGAGTTCGCCGTGCTGGGCCCGGACCTGGCCCGCGTTTCCCCGGGGCAGGAGGGGATCGTCGCCCGGACGGGCCACATCCCGTCGGCGTACTGGAACGACCCGGACAAGAGCGCGGCGACGTTCGTGACCGCGCCGGACGGCACGCGCTGGGCGCTGCAGGGGGACCACGCCCGCCTGGAGGAGGACGGCACGGTCACGCTGCTGGGCCGGGGCTCGCTGGTCATCAACACCGGCGGCGAGAAGGTCTTCGCCGAGGAGGTCGAGACGGTCCTGCGCAAGCACCCGTCGGTGGGCGACGCGATCGTGGTCGGCGTCCCCGACGAGCGCCTGGGCAGCCGGGTCGCGGCCGTGGTGACCCCGCGCGCCGACGAGCGGGAGCTGGTCGCGCACTGCCGCGGGCACCTGGCGGGCTACAAGATCCCCCGCACCTTCCGCTTCGCGCCGGAGCTGAGGCGCACGCCGGTGGGCAAGCCCGACTATGCGTGGGCGCGCTCGATCATGGATTGAGTCAGGGTTCGGCCAGGGTCCGGCCACGGGCGGTGCCGCGCGCGCCGGTCCGGCGCCCCGCGTTGCGAAGCTGCGAAAGATCTTTTGTGCGCTTCGCCCGCGTCCCGGGCGCGAAAGGACTTGGCATGGGTGATCGGAAACGCCGCGCCGCACTGCCCGCCGTCGCGATGGGCCTGGGGGCGGCCCTGGGCTCGGCCGCCCTGCAGCCGGTCCCGGCGGCGGCCGACCCCAACCCGCGACGCGTGCCCAACGTCCCGTTCGTGGACCGGCTGGGCTGCGGGAAGGACCTGCGCACCCTGTTCACCTACGACGGGGTGAAGGGCTCCGGCACCTCGGGGAAGACCCGCCTGCCGGCCGGCGACGACGGCTATCCGGACGCGACGCTGACCGGGCAGAACACCGACGCCTCCGCCTGGGACACCGTCGACTACCCGGCCGGCTTCAACGGCGGGCTGAACTCCCACTGGCAGGGGGAGGCGCTGGAGCCCTACAACAAGAACGACCCGATGACCGCCGTGTACGACCTGGGCTACGCCCAGCGGCTGTTCTTCAGCGTGACCGACCTCGACGCCTACGAGCACATCCAGATCGTCGGTTACCGCGACGGCAAGCCGGTGACTCCGCGCGGCATCCCGCGCGGCGGTGACAACCCCAAGGTCTCCACCGACGGCGACGCGCTGGACATCCGCGACACCACCGGCGTCGTCGACCCCGGCGCCGACGACTTCATCCCCCTCGACGTCGTGGACGTGGTGTTCGACGAGCCGGTCGACCAGGTGCGGATCGTCGTGGACGGCCACGCCCTCGGCAGCGCCGCCATCACCCGCTTCTTCGGCTGCCGCGACACCAACATCGACAAGAGGGCCGGCACCCCTAAGCGGGTGTCCACGGGCAAGAATCGGGTCACCTACGCCATCCCCTACACCGTCACCGTCGGCAACCCCTACGGGAACATGCCGGCCCGGCCCCGCGTCACCGACGACGTCGCGCGCCGGTTCCCCAAGGGCAGCGTGGTGTCGGTCGTGCCCGGCAAGGTGACCGGGCCGCGCCCGGCCTGCACGCCGAACAAGGGCTTCTTCTCCCGCAAGGGCGGCGAGCTGCTGCCCGGGGCCGGGTTCCTGGCGGGCGGGCAGAAGTGCACGGTCCACTACACCGTCAAGGTCTCCTACCCGCGCGGGGTCAACCCGCCGCCCTCCAAGAACACCGCGACCCTGTACGAGAACGGCAAGACCGCCGTGGTGGACCGCGACACCGCCGTGGTCGACGTCGGCGCCGTGCCGGTGCAGCCGCCCGCCGCCTGCCGCTGCCGCCCGGGGACGACCGCGTGAACTGACGCCGAACGGCGTTCTGCTGTGATCTGGCCAACAAACTTACCGAGTGGTATAAAACACGTGCCTTGATCACTTTTCCGCCGGAGCGCCTGATGCCGCGAAGCCTGCTGGCCGCCCTGTCCGCCTGCGCACTCACCGCCGGGGCCGTCGCCGCCGGGCCCGCGGCGCACGCCGCGCCCGCCGCGCCCGCCGCCGGGAAGGCGCGCACCGTCAACGTGAAGTCGTTCGACGGCGTGTCGATCGTGACCCACTTCTTCCCGGCCGGGGGCGCGGCGGCCGGGCGGCGCGCCCCCACCGTGCTGCTCGGCCACGGCTGGGGCGGGCGCGGCGAGACCGACACCGCCAAGGGGATGCTGAGCGCCCTGCTGGCCGCCGGGTACAACGTCGTCACCTGGAACGCCCGCGGCTTCGGCTCGGGCGGGCAGGCCAACGTGGACTACCACCGCTTCGAGGGCCGCGACGTCCAGAAGCTCATCGACTGGACCGCCCGCCAGCCCGAGGTCGCGCTCGACCGGCCCGGCGACCCCCGCCTCGGCATGGCCGGCGGCAGCTACGGCGGCGCCATCCAGCTGGTCACCGCGGGCATCGACCGCCGGGTGGACGTCATCGCGCCGCAGATCGCCTACAACGACCTGCGCCGCTCGCTGTACCGCGACAAGGTCCTGCGCGCGGGCTGGGTCATCAACCTGTGCCTCGCCGGGGTCACCGGCGGCAACCGCATCTCGCCGCAGGTGCAGCGCGCGTGCGTGGACGGCGTCCGCGAGGGGCGGCTGGAGCCGAAGCTGGACCAGTGGTTCGCCGACCACGGGCCGGCCCACCTGATCAAGGGCCTGAAGATCCCGACGCTGGTCATCCAGGGGACCGTGGACACCCTGTTCCCGCTGCGCGAGGCCGTCGAGACCTACCGCACGGTCAAGCGCAACGGGGCCCCGGCCAAGATGATCTGGTACTGCGGCGGGCACGGCTCCTGCAACACCAAGGCCGGGCCCGAGGACCACGTCGCCAAGGCCACGCTCGCCTGGTTCGGCCGCCACCTGCGGGGCGACCGCTCGGTGGGCACCGGGCCGGAGTTCGAGTACGTGGACCAGGACGGCGTCTACCGGGGCGCGGCCTCCTACCCGCCGCCCGCCCTCGGCCCGCTGAAGGCGCGGCGCTCGGGGCGCCTGGCGTTCACCCCGTTCGACAACTCGGGCTCCTCCATGGCCGCCGCCGTCAGCAAGAAGGCCGTCGAGGTGCCGGTCCCGGCGTCGGCCGCCACCGCCCGGATCGTCGGCTCGCCCCGCGTCACGCTCACCTACCGGGGGCACGCCCTCAAGCCCGGCACCGCGCTGTTCGCCCAGGTCATCGACCGCGACACCGGCATCGTGATCGGCAACCAGGCCACCCCGCTGCCGGTCACGCTCGACGGGCGCGAGCGCACCGTCACCCGCGACCTGGAGGCCGTCGCGTGGAAGGTCGGCCCGAAGAGCCGCCTGGCGGTGCAGATCATCCCCGGCACGGGGCTGTTCACCTGGCAGCGCTCGGCCGGCTGGGCCGACCTGGACGTCTCGGTCACCGTGCCGCGCGTGCGCTGAGCGCGCTCGAACGGTCCCCCCGGAGCGCCGCTGCTCTCCGGGGGGACCGTTCAAGCCCGTGCGGGCGGGTCCGGGGCGGCCGGGCCGCTAGGCGACGTCCAGCTCCCGGCGGCGCTCCGCCCACTGGAGCGAGTGCCGGATCGCGTCCTCGATCGTGTACTCCGGCTTCCAGCGCAGCAGCTCCCACGCCTTGTCCGGCCTGACGAACGCGCCCACCACGTCGCCGGGGCGCGCCGGGGCCTCCTGCGCGCGGAAGCCGTCGCCGACCACTTCGCGGAAGGCGTCCACCAGCTCGCGCACCGTCGTGCCGCCGCCGGTGCCCAGGTTGATGACCTGGTAGGCGTCCCGGTCGCCGGCCGGGCGGATCGGCGGGACGATCGCGTCGAAGCGGTCGAACGCCTCGTAGAAGGCGCGCGCGATGTCCCACACGTGGATGTAGTCGCGCACCGCGGTGCCGTCGCGGGTCGGCCAGTCCACGCCCGTGATCTGGAAGGGCTCGCCGTCGGCGTGGCACTGGATCATCTTGCCGAGCGCGTGCGTGGGCTTGCTGCTCTGCAGGCCGGTGCGCATCAGCGGGTCGGCGCCGATCGGGTTCAGGTAGCGCAGCGACACCACCCGCAGCCCGTGGGCCGCCGCGAGGTCGGCCAGCACCAGCTCGGCCATCATCTTCGAGCGGGTGTAGGGGTTCTGCGGCTCCAGCGCCGACTCCTCGGTGACCGACAGGTCGGCCTCGGGGCGGTACATGCCGGCGGTGGAGGCGAAGACCATGCGGTCGCAGCCGTTGCGCACCAGGTGCCCGGCCAGGTCCAGCGTGCGGGCCAGGTTGACCTGGTAGTAGCGGTGCGGGTCGCGCATCGAGTCGGGCACCACGATCAGCGCCGCGCAGTGCACCGCGCCGGCGATGTCGGGGTGGCGGGCGAAGATCTCGTCCAGCAGCGCGCCGTCCCCGATGTCCCCCTGGTAGAAGATCTTGTCCTGGGCGAATTCCTGGCGTCCGGTGATCAGGCTGTCGAGCACCACCGGCGTCACGCCGCGCTCGGCGAACGCCGAGGCTATCGTGCTGCCGATGAACCCGGCTCCCCCTGTGATCAGCACTTTCACGGTGCGTCCCCTGGTTGCTTCGCGGTCCCCTTGCCTCGGTACGCACAGGATCAGCAGGCGGTCGCGGACGGTCAACGGCCGGATGCGCAAGTGTCCGGGTTAGGTCGCGCGTCAACCGGCGGCGCGGTCCGGGCGTCCGCGCCCGAGCCTTCCCGCTCCGCCGCCACCTGCGCGGTTCGGTCTTCAGCGGGCCTCCAGCCGCCGTTCAGACCGCCCGCGCCCCGGTCGCGGAGTACAGCGTTTGCAGGATCCGCCGCGGCGCCCGGCAGGGCATCGTCGGAGCCATGCAGCCCATCCGCGTCCTGATCGTGGACGACCACGCACTGTTCGCCGAGGCGCTGGCCGCCCGGCTGGCACGGGAACCCGACCTGGTGCTCCTGCCGCCGGCCGCCGACGCCCGCCGCGCGCTGGCGCTGGCCGCCACCGAGCGCCCGCAGGTGGTCGTGCTGGACGTCTCGCTGGGCTCCGACAACGGCCTGGAGGTGCTGGACCGCCTGCGCGAGCGGCACCCGGAGGTGCGGGTCGTCATGCTCACCGCCATGAGCGACCTGGACACCGTCGTGCAGGCGATCGGCCGGGGCGCGGTCGGCTGGCTGTCCAAGACCGAGAGCGCCGACCTGGTCGCGCGCGTCATCCGGTCGGCGGCCCGCCGGGGCGGCTGGATACCGCCCGACATCGCGGGCGAGGTGCTGCGCCGGCTGCTGGCCGCCGACCCCGAGCCGAGCGGCGGCGCGCAGCCGCTCGCCGAGCTGACCCCGCGCGAGCGCGAGGTGCTGCAGTGCATGGTGGACGGCCTGGCCCGCGCGGAGATCGCCGACCGGCTGGGCCTGTCGGCCAACACCGTGCGCACCCACACCCAGAACCTGCTGGCCAAGCTCGACATGCACTCGGCGCTGGAGGCCATCACCCTCGCCATGCGCGCCGGGATGCGGCCCGGGAGCCGCGACTGATCCGCCGCACCCATCAAACGACGTAGCGGGCGCTCGTCTCGTTGGGCGATTCGATCATCACCGGCCCTTCCTACGCTCTGGCTGACGAAGCCGGAGGGATGACCGTGGAGATCGACGAAGTCGCCGCCCGCGTGGTCCGCACCTACTGGGCGCTGCTGCTGGTCATGCTGGTGGCGCCGGTGCTGGTGGTCGGGTACGTGATGAGCGGCCAGGAGCCCCCGCACGTCGCCGAGTCGCGCCTTCAGGCCAGCAGCAAGGCCACCGACGCCGCGCCCGGCGACGCCGGGGTCAGCATCGTGGTGAGCCAGGTCAAGGCGTTCGCCACCAGCCGCAACCTCCAGGACCGCGTGCTGCGCGAGCTGAGGCTGCAGCGCGATCCGGTCCGGCTGTCCAAGAACATCGCGGTGACCGGGCTCGGCACCTCCACGGTGGTGGAGCTGGCGGTCAAGGACACCGACCCCGAGGCCGCGCGGCGGCTCAGCGACGCGCTGGCGGCGGCCGTAGTCAAGGAGATCAACGAGTCCAACCAGGGCACGGTCGCCAAGCAGATCAAGGACCTGGACAAGCGCATCCGCGAGCTGGAGGGCAGGCTCGGGCCGCTGGCGCAGCGCGCCGGGCGCGTCCCGGTGCCCGACATCGGCGCGGCCAACGAGCGCGAGCGCGTCGCCGCCGAGCTGACCGACCTGCGCAGCAGCCGCACCGAGTTGCGCACCCAGCTGTCGGCGGCCGGGACCGCCTCGGTCGTGCAGCCCGCGGTGCTCGCGCCGCGCACCGACCCGGCGCTGATGATGTCGCTGATCGCGGGCCTGGTCGGGCTGATCTTCGGCATCCTGGTCGCCGTCGTCGTGGAGATGTTCCGGCCGACGGTCCCCGGCCAGCAGCGCGTGGCGCGGCGGCTGGGCGTGCCGCTGCTGGGCTGGGCCGACCGCGGCGACGCGCGGCTCGCCGACCTCGGGCGGCGCGTCCGGCTGGCCGCCAGGCGCGCCGGGGTCGAGCGGGTGACGCTGGTCGGCGCGGGCGGCGGGCCGCTGCCGCCCGAGCTGGTGTCCCGGATCGCGGCGGCGGTGTACGGCGACGACACCAAGGTCGTCACCGCCCGGCCCGACCCGACGGGCGAGGCCGCCGACGCGGCGAAGCCGGGACCGGCGCCCGAAGCCGGCGACGACGGGGGCGCGGGCGGCGGCGGCAAGGACGAGAACCTCAACCACAACGATCCCGCCGGCGGCAAGAGCACGTCGATGGTGCGCGCGGGCGGCCGCGGCACCGCCGTCATCACCAAGAAGTCCGGCGAGGTCGCGCCGTCCGCGGCCGCCGCGCGGCCCGCCCCGGCCCGCGCGGTGTGCCACGTGCACGCCTTCGCCGACCTCGACCCGGGCGCCGACGACGAGGTCGGCGTGGTCGCGGTGGCCGGCCCGGTGACCCCGGTCGCCGGCCTGGAGTCGGTGCGCGACCTGGTGGCCGCGTCCGGCTGGCCGCTGCTCGGGGTCGTCGCCACCACCCGCAAGGTCAAGGGCTGAGAGGGACAACCAGGCCATGAGCTCCAGCGAGCAGACCACGATCCCCTTCAACATCACCTCGTTCGCCGACGGGACCGCCGAAGCGCTGGGGAAGGTCCTGGACTCCGGGTGGGTCACCACCGGCCCGCAGACCGCCGCCTTCGAGCAGGACTTCGCCGACCACCTGGGCGCCGCCCACGTGATCGCGGTCGCCTCCTGCACCACCGCGCTGGAGCTGTGCCTGCGCGCGCTGGACCTGCCGCCGGGCTCGGCCGTGCTGACGCCGAGCCTGACCTTCTGCGGCGCGATCAACGCGATCCTGCACGCCGGGCACCGCCCGGTGCTGGTGGACATCGACGAGCACACCCTGGTGCCGAGCGAGGCGACGGTCGCGGCCGCCGCGGCCCGGGCGGAGCCCGCCGCGATGATCGTGCAGAACCAGGGCGGCTACCCGGTGGACGTGCCCGCGCTCACCGCGGCCGCCGGGCTGGACCGCACCCGCGTGATCGAGGACGCCGCGCACGGCCCCGGCGCCGCGCGCGGCGGCCGCCCGGTCGGCGCCGACTCGTTCGCCGCCTGCTTCAGCTTCTACGCCACCAAGAACATGCCGATCGGCGAGGGCGGCGCGATCGCCACCAGCGACCCCGAGCTGAACGACCGCGTCCGCGCGATGCGGCTGCACGGCATGAGCAAGGACTCCTGGAAGCGGTACCTGCCCGGCGGGAACTGGCGCTACGACGTCAAGCGCGCCGGGCTGAAGGCCAACATGACCGACATCCAGGCCGCCATCGGCCGCGCCCAGCTCCGCGTCCTGCCCGGCTGGCAGCGCGAGCGCGCCGAGCTGGTCGCCCGCTACGACGAGGCGCTGCGCGGCGCGCCCGGCCTGGTGCTGCCGCAGCGCGGGCTGGACGGCGTGCAGCACGCCTGGCACCTGTACCAGGTGCGGGTCCCCGACCGCGACGCGATCATCGAGGAGCTGGCGGCCGACGGGGTGTCCACCTCGGTGCACTTCATCCCGGCCAACCAGATGACCTTCTACCGGCAGGTGCTGGGCGAGCACGAGTGCGCGGCGGTGCCGGTCACCGACCGGGTCGGCGAGGAGCTGCTGTCGCTGCCGCTGTATCCGGGGCTGTCGGCCGACGCCCAGGAGCGCGTCGTGTCCGCCCTCGCCAAGGCGCTGCGGGCGCGGAGCTGACGTGTTCAGGTTCCTGCGGCGCCGCCCGCGCCCCGCCCCCGCCCCGGCCCCCGTCCCGGCCGAGACCAGCCCGCTGGCCCTGCTGATGGGCCGGGCCGAGGTCGTCGCCGGCTCGCGGGGCGGGCGGATGGTGCGCGGCCGCCGGGTGCTGGTGACCGGCGCCTGCGGGACGATCGGCTCGGCGCTGTGCCACCAGGTCGAGAACCTGGAGCCGGCCGCGCTGTGGCTGGTGGACAAGGACGGGGCCGGGCTCGACCGGCTCGGCCGCGAGATGGCCGGGCGGCTGGAGGACGGCCGGGTCGCGCTGGCCGAGGCCGACGTGCGCGACCGCGCCCGGGTGCAGGAGGTGCTGGGCGCGGCCCGCCCCGACCTGGTGTTCCACACCGCCGGGCAGAACGAGCTGGCCAAGGTGGAGCGCGACCCGTGCCGGGGCGTGGCCGCCAACGTGGTCGGCACCCGCAACCTGGTGGACGGCGCGGTCGCGCACCAGGTGCAGCGGCTGGTGCTGGTCTCCTCCGACAAGGCCGCCGACCCGACCTCGGTGTTCGGCGCGACGATGCGCCTCGGCGAGCTGCTGCTGCGCACCGCGACCGGCGGCCCGACCTGCTTCGCGGCCGTCCGGGTGGGCAACGTGATCGGCTCGCCGGGGTCGCTGCTGGCGGTGCTGGCCCACCGCATCTCCTGCGGCGAGGTCGTCACCATCACCCACCCGGAGGTGGCGCGGCACTTCATGACGGTGGACGAGGCGGCCGGGCTGCTGCTGGAGGCGGCGGCGCTGGCCGAGGAGGCCGAGACGTTCGCGCTGGACATGGGCAGCCCGGTCCCGGTGATCGAGCTGGTGCACCGCTACGCCGAGCAGCTGCGGCTGCCGGAGGTGACCATCCGGTTCAGCGGGCTCGGGCCCGGCGAGAAGCTGGCGGAGAAGACCTTCGCCGACTCCGAGCGGCGCATCGCCACCGCGCACCCCAAGATCTGGGCGACCCGGCCGGCCGCGCCGCCGGCCGGGCTGCCGCGGCTGCTCGACGCGCTGGCGGCGGCCGCCGACGACGGCGACGCCGACCGGGTGCGGCTGCTGCTGCGGCGGCTGCTGCCCGAGTACCGGCCCGTCCGCCGCCGCCCCACCGGCGCGACCCCGCCGGGCGGCACCCCGCTGTGCGACGCGGGATGCACCCCCGACGCCCCTGGCCTGTGAGTCCTTTGAGCGAGGTGCGCATGAGCCCGACCCGCAAGCTCCGAGTCGCAACGGTGATCACCCGTTTCAACGGCGGGGCCGGACAGGTGGCGCTGAACGGCATGCTGGCGCTGCCGTCCGGCGCTTACGAGCGCGCCGTGGTGACCGGCGGCGTGGGGATCGACAGCGTGGCGGCCGGCGCCGTGCGGGCCGACCGGGACGTGCTGTACGGGGACGAGGCCGTCGCCAACGCCGCCGCCGGGGACCTCACCCCCGCCGCCCACCGGGCCGGGTGCGAGATCGTGCAGGTCCGGCCGCTGGTGCCGCAGATCTCCCCGCGCGACGACCTGGCCGCGCTGCGCACCCTCACCCGCGTGCTGGCCGAGGGCCGCTACGACGTCGTGCACACCCACAGCGCCAAGGGCGGGGTGATCGGGCGGCTGGCGGCGGCGCGCGCCGGGGTGCCGCGGATCGTGCACACCTGGCACGGGTTCCCGTTCAACGAGTTCCAGTCGCGGCTGCGGCGCTCGGTCTACGTCCGGCTCGAACGCGTCGCGGCCAAGCACACCGACGCGTTCCTGGCGATCGGGTCGGAGACGGTGACGACGGCGCTGCGCCTCGGCCTCGCCACCCCCGAGCGGGTCCGGCTGTCGTGGCCCGCGGTGGACGTGGCCGCGTACACCGTCGCGCCCGGTTCGCGGGCGCAGGCGCGCCGCCGCCTGGAGCTGCCGCTGGGCGTGAAGGTGGTCGGGTCGATCGGCCGCCTCACCTTCCAGAAGGGCCCGGAGATCTTCGTCAGGGCGCTGGCCGAGCTGCCCGAGGACGTGTTCGGGCTGTGGGTCGGCGGCGGCCCGATGGCCGACGAGCTGGTGCGGCTGACCGAGCGGCTCGGGCTCGCGGAGCGGATGCGCTGGCTCGGGCACCGCGACGACGTGGCCGAGCTGCTGCCCGCCTTCGACGTGATGGCGATGGCCTCGCGCTGGGAGGGGCTGCCGTGCGTGCTGGTGGAGGCGATCGGCGCGGGCGTGCCGCTGGTGGCGACCGCCGTGCCGTCCAACCAGGACCTGGTGCTGGCCGGGGAGACCGGGATGCTGGTGCGGCCGGAGGACCCGGGGCAGCTCGCCACCGCGGTCTCGGTCCTGCTCGACGACCCGGCCGCGGCCGCCCGCATGGCCGCCCGCGCCCGCGACCGCGTCGGGGACTGGTTCTCGCCGCGCCACCTGGGCGGCCAGCTCGACGACGTCTACCGCGGGAGTTCAGAACGGCCCTACCGCCAGTGATCGGGCAACCGGCAGTGAGCGCTCAGGAGAAGGCATGACCGCGACCACCACGGCCCGCCCGGAGCCGCCGCCCGCGACGACCGGGCCGTCCGCCGAGCCGCCGGGGCGGCGGGAGCGGCCCGCGCTGCGGCGGCGCCGGTCCGTGCCCGCCGTGATGCTGGTGGGGAGCATCGCCTCGCTGCCGATGCTGATGCCGTTCGGGCTGGGCGCGGGTCCGGGCAACACCGGCCTGCCCGACCTGGCGCTGATCGCGCTGACGGCGACCACGCTGCTCTGGGCGGCGGGGCGGCGGCGGACGGTGCACTGGCCGTTCCTGATCCCGACGCTGCTGACCATCATCGCCGGGGGGATCGCCGCCATCGTCAATGACGCGGGCGCGCTCACCCTGGTCAAGGACCTGTTCGTGCTGCTGTGGGGCGTGTGCCTGGCCAACCTGGGCCGCGACCTGGGGCTGTTCCGGCTGGCGCTGAAGGCGTGGGTGTACATCGGCACCGGCTACGCCCTCATCATGATCTTCGGCTACCTGGCCGGGAACGACGTGCTGTCGGGCAAGCAGATCGACGGCGAGCGCGCGATGTTCACCTTCGGCGACGCCAACTACTGCTCCAACTGGTTCATCGTCTGCTTCTTCCTCGCGCGCGCGGCGCGGGTGCCCGAGCGGAACTGGCAGCGCTACGCGGTGTGCGGCGTCCTGCTGTTCGCCGAGGTCCTGACCGGCTCCAACGGCGGCGCCCTCGCGCTCGGCTGCGCGCTGGTGCTGGGCTACCTGTTCAAGCTGTTCCGCGAGGGAAAGGCGCACCAGGCGATCGCGGTCGGGTCGCTGGCGGTGTTCGTGGGCGGCGGCGGGGTCGCGGTGCTCAGCCAGGTGGACGTCCAGCCGTACCTCGACCAGGCGAGCCAGGCGTCGCCGTTCCTGCGCGACTCGATCGGCCGGACCACCGGCGAGTCCACCAACTCGCGCAGCACGGTGTTCGGCACGACCGTGCGGATGATCCAGGAGCAGCGGCATCCGTGGGGCATCGGCCCCGGCCACACCGAGGCCGCGATGCTGGAGAACCAGGAGACCTACGTCCGCGAGGCGCACAACGACTACATCGCCGCCGTGCTGGAGCGCGGCTTCCTCGGCGGCCTCGCGCTGATCGTGCTGGTGTTCACGCTGCTGCTGGCGTGCACGCGGATCGCGCGGCGCGGCGCGCTCACCCCCGGGTACGCCAGGGCGGTGCCGCATCCGGAGCTGCTGGGCGCGCTGGTGGCGGTGTTCCTGATCTCGGGCCTGTTCTACGAGACGTTGCACTACCGGCACGGGTGGGCGTTCTTCGGGCTGATCGCGGCCCTGAACCTGTTCGGACGCCGCGAGTCGCCCGTGCCGCGCACGGCCGAAGGGAGGGCCGGATGACCGAGACGCGGCCGCCCGGCGCCGACGGCCCGGCCGATCCCGGGAACGCGCCCGGCGCGCCGGGGCCGGAGGCGCCCGGGGGCCTCCCGCAGGCCCCGGCCGCCCCCGACGACGGCGGCCGGGGCCTGCGCGGCCGGCTGGTCGCGCTGGTGGCGGGCAACATGGCGGGCCGGATCGGCGCGCTGGCCTCGCTCGGCGTCGCCACGGTCATGGTCGCGCGGATCGGCGGGCCCGCGCTGGTGGGCGCGTTCACGCTGGTGCGCATCCTGCCGGGCCTGGTGTGCCACCTGTCGAACGCGGGGCTGCCCGGCGCGGCGCCGTTCTTCCTCGCGAGCAGGGAGCACGACCAGGCGCGGGTGCGGCCCACGCTGATCTGGATGACCTTCGGCGGCGCGGCCGTGGGCGGTCTGGCCTGGTTGGCGCTGAGCCCGCTGATCTACCTGCTGTTCTTCAAGTCGTTCGGCCTGTGGGTGGCGGTCGCGGCGGCGGCCCCGGCCTTCACCCAGGGCTTCGTGTCGGTCGGCAAGGGCCTGCTCCAGGGCACCGACGACCTGCGCGGCGCGAGCCTGGCCATCGCCGTCGAGGAGCTGGTGTTCCTGCCCGTCTACCTGGTGATCCTCATCGGCTGGTACGGGCCGGGCGCGCTGATCACCGGCCTGGTGCTGGCCGACGTCGCGGCCGCCGCGTGGATCGCGGCGCGGCTGCGGCGGCGCGGCTTCTTCCGCGGCTGGGGCCGCCCGGACCGCGCGCTGGCGCGCGCGGTGGCCTCGTACGGGATGCGCGGGCAGCTCGGCCAGCTGGTGGACCTGCTCAACCTGCGGCTGGACGTGGCGTTCCTCGGCGCGATCGCGGGCCCGTCGGTGCTGGGCGTCTACACCGTGGCCAGCAAGTTCGCCGAGCTGGTGCAGCTGCCGGGCCTCGCGGTCAACTACGTGCTGTACCCCGACTTCGCCAAGGAGGACGAGGCGACGGCGGCGGCCCGCACCCGCAGGCTGATCCTGCCCGCCCTCGCCGTGTCGGCGCTCAGCGCGCTGCCGCTGGCCCTGGTCGCCGGAGCGGTCCTGCCGCTGGTGTTCGGCGAGGCCTTCGACGGCGCCCTCACCCCGACCTACATCCTGCTCGGCGGGCTGGTCACCTTCGGCGTCTCCGGGCTGGTCATGGCCTACCTGTACGGCGTGGGCCGGCCGGGCCTCACCTCGCTCGCCCAGACCGCGGGCCTGCTGGTGACCGTCGGCCTGGACCTGGCGCTCATCCCGCACTTCGGCGCGGTGGGCGCGGCCGTGGCGTCGGCGCTGTCCTACTACACCACCACCCTCGTCCTGCTGTTCTGGTTCGCCCGGTTGAAGGGACGGTCCCGTGAACGACAAGCCTGAGCTGGAGACCCGGCCGATCGATCCGTCCGACGGGATCGCGCCGTCGGCGCCGCGCCGCGCGCTGGACGTGCTCGGCGCGCTGGCCGGGCTCGTGCTGCTGTGCGTCCCGCTGCTGGCCCTCTACCTGGCGGTGCGGATGACCAGCCCCGGCCCGGGGGTGTTCAGGCAGACCCGCGTGGGGCAGGGCGGGCGGCCGTTCACGATGTACAAGTTCCGCACGATGCGGCAGGGCGTGGGCGGGCTGACCGTCACCGCCAACTGCGACCCCCGGCTCACCCGGATCGGCAAGCTGCTGCGGCAGTGGTCGCTGGACGAGCTGCCGCAGCTGGTGAACGTGCTGCGCGGCCAGATGACGCTGGTCGGGCCGCGCCCGGAGACCTACGACCTCGCGGTGCACTACGACGCCGGCTCGCGCTGGATCTTCGACCACCGGCCGGGGCTGACCGGGGTGTCGGAGGTGCGGTTCCGCGACTTCGACGTGCTGGGGCCGGGCGAGGAGGTCGATCTCGTCAATTACATCGAGCGGATCGTGCCCGCGCGGGTGGCGGTCGACGCGGTCTACCTGCGCGACCCGTCGATGGCCGCGACCCTGCGCGCGCTGTGGGACACCGTGCGGCACGTCCTCGGCTTCACGATTCCGCCGCTCCAGGTGGCCGCCGACGGCACCGTGCGCGAGGGGGCCGACTCCCGCGCGCCGGACGGCGGGCCGTCCGTCGGCGTCCGCAAGGAGGGGACCGGCGCCGGGGAGCCCGGCACCGCGGCCTGAGCGCCCGCACAGCAGACCGCCCGACCGACGCCGCGCGGAGGCAGCGATGGAGGACCGCTACAAGATCCTGGCGGTGGTGGCCGCGCTCGTGCTGGCGGGAGGCTTCCTGTTCCACCTGCGGGACGCGCGCTCCGGCGGCGGGACCGAGACGTACCAGGGACCGCCGGCCACGCCCGGGACACCCGCGACCGAACCGGGCGGCACGCGGCGCATCGCGCTCAACACCCGCCCCTCCGACTACCCCAAGCTGCGGGAGCTGGGCTACGACCTGGTGGACGTGAAGCCGGAGGACTCCCTGGTCGCCGGGGTGCCGGACGGCATGCGGGCGATGCTGTGGGTCGGCAACTTCCAGTGCGACGACTACGAGACGTCCTACGAGGACTTCACCGCGGCCGTGCGGAAGTACGCCCGCCACCCCAAGGTGTACGGCTGGTACCTGTCGGACGAGCCGGACGCCGGGAGCTGCCCGAAGATCGCGGGTGAGATCAGGCGCCGCGCCGACTACCTGGAGCGGCACGCGCCCGGCCAGGTGTCGTTCATCTCGCTGACCGACTTCCCGATGAAGCCGGTCACCCCCGAGAAGGTCAACGTGGACCTGGTCGGCCTGGACCCCTACCCGTGCAAGGGCGCGGCCAGGGCGCGCACCGACTGCGACATCGGCGCGATCGACCGGATGGTGCGGATGGCCGACGAGGCGGGCATCGCGCGCAGGCTCGTGGTGCCGGTCCTGCAGACCTTCGGGCAGAGCTGCTCCAAGGGACAGCGCCAGTACTGGCTGCCGACCGAGGACCAGTTCCGGCAGATCCTGCGCCGCTGGGACCGCCTGGTCCCGCGGCCGCCGCTGGAGATCTCCTACTCGTGGGGCCACCAGGGCGAATGGGCGTGCCCGACCCTGCGCGACGCCGACGGCGGCGACCACCCCGACCTGCACTCGCTCGTCCGGGCCCGCAACCTGCCGAAGCGCTGAGCGGCCCGCGTCAGGGGATCTGCTGCGCGCCCTGCTGGTCGGCGACCGCGGCCTCCGACCCCGGCGCCTTGGGCAGGGGGAGCTCCAGCGACCCCAGCTTGAGTGCGGCGAACTCCATCAGGAGCACCGCCAGAACGAGTCCCACACCGCTCAGAACGAGCTTCTTGCGCGTCAACCCCGACCCCTTAAAACCCCATCAAACACGGAGAATTTAGCAGGTCGCGACAACGGGCTCGCGCCGGACCCCGGAGGACGGGCCGCCTCGCGCGAGGCGGCCCGTCCTCCGGGCGGGAAGGCCGGCCGTCAGCCGACCGGGCGGCTGCCGAGGGCGGCCGAGCGGGCGTTCACGCAGACGCCGGTCGCCAGGTCGAAGGCGAAGTTGTGCGCCAGGCAGTGCACCTGGCCGTCGCGCACCACCGCGCCGATCGACAGGTCCTCGCCCGCGTGCGGGCAGTAGCGCGGGATGTCGTAGGAGCGGCCGCCGGACTCCACCACGATCCGCTCGGACTCGTCGCGGCCGGTCTCGTAGGCCTCGACGGCCTGGAGCGCGGGGGCGTTGGCGTGCTTGAGCAGGCCCACCAGGTAGTCGTTGTAGACGTCGGGGTCGCGGTAGAGGGTCACCCGGAAGGAGATCAGCAGGTCCTCCCACGCCATCTCGCCGCGCAGCACCCCGTCCACCCAGCGGCCCGCGGTCGTGATGCGGTAGTGCGGGCGGGCCCCCGGGGACGCCTCGCCGACCTTCAGGCCCTCGGGCGAGAAGTCCACGTCCCAGACGCCGCCGTGCGGGCCGGTGATCTCGAAGCGGACCAGCATGTCGATCTGGCCGAGGAAGTAGTCGCTGAGCCCGCCCAGGTACTCGAAGTGGGCGACGAACCGGTCGAACAGGTCGGGGCCCGGCTCGGGGTGGGCGGCCAGCACGGCGTCGAGCTGCGCCGCCCGGTCGGCGGCGTAGCGCTCCAGGTAGGCGGGGCGGTCGGCGTCGGCGAAGGAGAACCGCGCCGAGACCGGGTCGCGCGCCACCTCGCCGGTGTCCAGGTCGATGGAGTCGCCCGGGTTGAAGTGGTCCCAGCGCTGGCGGGGCAGGTGCTCGCGCAGCCACCGGGTGGAGACGTCGGGGTCGCAGAACGCGCCGTCGCGCTGGTCCAGCACCCAGTTGAGGTGGGAGACCTCGTCGTCCAGGAAGCAGGGCGGCCCGGCGAACGGCACCGCGAGCTCCGGCGCGGTCTGGCGGACCAGGCGCTGCGCGGCGCGCAGCTTGGACATCCGCTTGGCCATGGACACCTCGGCCATCTCCTGCGCCGGGTACTCGTAGCAGATCGGGTGCCAGGACGCCCCGGAGGTCTGCAGCGCCATCAGGTCGAGGGCGCCGCCGGCCAGGTGCTTGGCGCGGCGGGCCTGGGCGGCGGTCAGGCGCGCGTCGTTGCAGTGCAGCACCGCGCGGCCGTCGGCGACGATGAGGAATGCCGCGTCATGACACATCGGAGACAGTTCGGGAATCACGGTGATCCACGACCCCGTATTGTCAAGGGGAAATTTCTCCCACGCGGCAATCTCGATTACCTGCCGGGAACCCGCGGCCTCCGCCATCCGTTGCCGGAAGGCGGGACCGGGATAGCGCGGAATGAGGATCCGGGTCCGCTCGGGCAACCGCTCGATGACCCAGGGATCGAAGTGATCTAGGTGCTCGTGCGAGACGGCGACCCAGTCACAGTCGATCAGCGCGGGAACGTCAAGGTGATCGTTTCTCGGGTACTGGTGCCACGCGCCCAGGAACGCGCCCGTTGGAGCGAGCCAGGCGTCCGCGAGCAGGCGGAACGCGGAAGCGCGTACCGCGATTCCGGCATGTCCGAGAAAGGTGACCGTCGGCATAGGGCGACTGTCTCCCCCGCAAGTACCGCCCACACCCATCGGAATGCGCAAGCCGCCTACGCCGTAGGTATGAAAGAAATGTCGCGGAGGCGACTGACAATCCTGTCTTAGACGCCCGGACAATGATGGCGGTTTACTCGGACTTTGCCATGTCCACTTCCGGTCATTCCTTGGTCGGTTGCGGTCAATTGACTGGACATGGGTGGCCCCACGGGTGACGGTCGCCTTGGTGCTGGTATTACGGACGGGGGTCCTCATGAACAACGGGCAGTCTCGGTCGTCGCCGGTGGACACGCCCGCATATGTCGCCACGCTCGCCGGCGCCCAGGACCCCGGGCCGGGGGACCCGGCCCTGTGGCGGCGGCGCCTGCGGCACGACATCCGCCACGAACTCGGCACGATCATCATGCTGGCCTCGGCGGTCGTGGTGGCCGACGACATCGGGGACGGCAGCCGCGCCCGGATCGAGCAGCTGCTGGGCGAGACCCACTGGCTCGACCACCTGATCCGCCGGCTCGACGAGGAGGAGCCCGACGCCCCCGACGCCGGCCTGCCCAGCCCCGAGCGGCTGCGGGTCGACCAGCTCACCGCCGAGGTCGTCACCGGGATGCGGCTGGCCACGCCGCACGCGGTGGAGTTCACCGGCGAGCGGGCGTGGGCGCACATGGACGCGGTCGCCCTGTGGCGGGCGCTGCGCAACGTGCTGGACAACGCCTGCCGCGTCGCCGCGGGCCGGGTCGAGGTCAGCGTGCTGGTCGAGCAGGGCTGGGTCGTCATCCAGGTCGACGACGACGGCCCCGGCTTCGGCCGCCGCCGGGAGGCCCCGCGCGGCCTGGCCTCGCTGGGCCTCGGCATCGTGCACGACCTCATCGCCGGATACGGGGGCAGCCTGGAGATCCGCACCGGCGAGATGGGCGGCGCGCGGGTGCGCCTGTCGCTGCCGTCCGCGCCGCCCGCCCACGACGACTGGCGGCCCCATCCATGAGGGTCATCCTCTGCGACGACCACGCGGTGTTCGCCGACTCGTTGTCGCTGGTGCTCGCCGACGCGGGCCACGTCGTGGTGGGGGTCGCCTACTCCCCCCAGGACGCGGTCCCGGTGCTGCGCGGCCGCCCCGCCGACCTGTGCCTGATCGACCTGCACTTCCCGACCGGCACGGCGCTGGAGTGGATGCCGCGGCTGCGCGCCGCGGCCCCCGCGGTCGCGTTCGTGGTGCTGACCGGCTACCTGGAGCAGCCGGTGCTGGAGGCGGGCCTGGCGGCGGGGGTGCGCGGCTTCGCGCACAAGGGCCAGCAGGCCGGCGACATCCTCGCGGTCCTGCGCCGCGTGGCGGCCGGCGAGGTGGTCGTCGACCAGGCCGCCCGGCGCGCCTCGACCGTGCGGCCGCGCAGCCAGGCGCAGAAGGTCGCCCAGTTCCTCACCCCGCGCGAGCGCGAGGTGCTGACCCGGCTGGCCCGCGGCGAGTCCACCCAGGCGCTCGCCAAGGCGATGGGCGTGACCCGCAGCACCGCGCGCAGCCACGTGCAGAGCGTGCTGAGCAAGCTGGGCGTGCACTCTCAGCGCGAAGCGGTGATCGAAGCAGCCCGCCACGGCCTGGTCAGCGTCGAGACCGGCGAATGGCTGTGTTGATCTAGCGGCCGGGAGCGGGCGGGCCGCGGCCTGTTTCGGTCATGCCGAGCCGGGGAGGGACGCGTTACCTTCCGGTTGGAAGAGGAGGTCACCCCATGCCTCAACGGCGAGGCGCGCTCTCCGGCTCCGACGCGGGGGTGTTGTGCAGCCCGGCCACGTACGTGCGCGGCGTCCCCTACGAGCGGCTGGAGCGGCTGCGGGCGCGCACGCCGGTCGCCTGGCTGGCCGACGAGGGCGCCTGGGCCGTGCTGCGGTACGCCGACGTCCGCCGCGCGCTGGAGCACCCCGGGCTGTTCGCGCCCGTGGCCGGCCAGGACCTGCACGGGCCGGTCTGCCGGGGAGGCGGCGACCAGACCGCGTCCATCGACATGGAGCCGCCCACCGGCGCCCTGCTCGAACGCATGGCCGGGCCGCAGCCTGTGGACTTCGTCACACAGGTCGCCGCCGACCTCCCCGAGACGCTCCGCAACACCCTGGCCGGCGGCCTCTACGCGCTGCTCCGCCACCCCCGCCAGCACGACCTGCTGCGCGACGGCGACGACAGCCTCCTCGACAGCGCCGTCGAGGAGGTGCTGCGCTGGTGGACGCCCGTCATGCGGCTCCGCCGGACGGTGCTGCGCAGCACCTCCATGGGCGGCGTCCCCCTGCTGGCCGGGGAGGATCTGGTCCTGTGGCTGACGGCCGCCAACCGCGACGAGGCCGCCTTCGACGAGCCCGACGCGTTCCGGGCCGCCCGCTTCCTGCACGGCGCTCCCCCGCATCTGGGCTTCGGGCACGGCGGGCGCTCCTGCCTCGGCGGGCGGCTGGCGCGGGTGCACCTGCGCGCCTTCCTCGCGGCCGTCGTGCAGCGCCCGGGACGCCCGGAATCGGCCGGCAGACCGGTACCCTTGCGTTCCAGCGCACGCCACGGCTTCGAGCGGCTCCCGATCCGCTGGGCCGAGTGACGGCGGCGCCCCGCGCCCGGCGCACCTCCTGACATGCCCGTGACATCGCGGTGGAACGACGGGACGTCGTGACCGGCCCCCACTGAGCCCGCCCATTACGATCATGTCCGCTTTCTGAACGTTTGCTGGAACTCAGCGTCATATCTGCTGAGTTGTTCACTCGCGCCCGCTGTTCGGGGCCGGGCTGGTGATCGAAGGGGACTGGGTGTGGAACTGACGAGCTGGGGGCTGCTCGGGCTGCTCACCGCGGGCACGGGCGGCTGCCTGGCCGCGACGGTGTGGCTGTGGCCGCGCCTGGCCGGGCGCGGGGCCGTCCGCGTGGCGCTGCGCCCGGTGCTGCTGCTCGGCGCGCAGGTCATGGTGGTGCTGACCCTGCTCACCGGCGTGAACGGCTACTACCTGTTCTACGGGACGTGGAAGGACCTGCTCAGCGCCGCCGGGGGCAAGGCGCAGCAGAAGCAGCAGGTCCGGCCCCCCGCCCGCGCCGACACCGCCGCCGCCTCCCAGGTGGTCCGCAAGGTGAAGCCCGAGCTGGCGCCCGGCCGCAAGGGCAAGGCCGGGCCGGACCGCAACGGGCAGGTCGAGCACCTGGAGATCCGCGGCGTGCGGACCGGCATCGAGTCCGAGGCGTACGTGTACCTGCCGCCGCAGTACTTCCAGCCGCGGTACGCGACCAGGAGGCTGCCCGTGGCGATCTTCATCGCGGGGTACCCGGCCGCCGACCGGCTGACCTGGATCGGCAAGGGGCACCTGCCCGAGGAGGCCCTGGCCATGGGCGGCTCCGGCCAGATCCAGCCGATGATCTACGTGATGATGCGGCCGACGGTGCAGGACGGCTGGGACACCGAGTGCGCCGACGTGCCGGGCGGCCCGAAGGTGGAGACCTTCTTCGCCCAGGACGTGCCCGAGGCGATCGCCGGGGCCTACCGCGCCCCGCTGTCGCGCAAGGGCTGGGGCCTCGCCGGGTACTCCACCGGCGGGTTCTGCGCGACCAAGCTCGCGATGCTGCACTCCGACCGGTTCGCCGCCGCCGCCAGCATGGCCGGGCACTTCCACGCGCTGCTGGACACCACCACCCGCGACCTCTACAGCGGCAGCGCGGAGGTGCGCCGCGCCAGCAACCTGATCTGGCGGCTGAAGAACCTCCCGCAGCCGCCGGTCTCGGTGCTGGTCGGGTCGGCGCTGGTGGGCGAGAAGACCTACCCCTCGGCGCAGAAGTTCATGGCGGCCGCGCGGCCGCCGCTGCAGGTGGACAAGGTGCTGCTGCCGACCGGCGGCCACAACTTCAAGACCTTCCGCAAGTACATCCCGCCCACGATGAAGTGGCTGAGCGCCCACCTGCAGGGGGAGTGACGATGGAGCCGACCGACTGGGGCCTGCTCGCCCCCCTCTGCCTGCTCGCGGCCGCCGCGTTCGGCGCGACGGTCCTGCTGTGGTCGCGCGTGTCGGGCGGCGGGGCGCGGCAGGTCGCGGCCCGCTCGGGGCTGCTGGTGGCCACCCAGGCGCTGCTGACGGCGGCGCTGGTGATGGTGGCCAACAAGTACTTCGTCTTCTACGCGACCTGGAACGACCTGCTCGGCAGCGACAGGGCCAGGGTGCAGGTCAAGCAGGTGCAGACCGACAAGGGCAAGGAGGCCGTGCCGTCCGGGCTCGTGCACCGGACCACCACCGCGCTCGGCCCGCACCGCAAGGGGCGCAAGGCCGACCCCGCCAAGGACGGCCGGGTGGACCGGCTCCAGGTGACCGGCGCGCGCTCGGGGCTGGACGGCGAGGCGCACGTCTACCTGCCGCCCGAGTACTTCCAGCCCAAGTACGCCGCCAAGCGCCTGCCGGTGGTGCTGCTGCTGTCGGGGCGGGCCCGGCCGCAGGACGCCTCCGCCGACGAGAAGCTGGCCTGGATCAAGCAGGCGCGCCTCCCCCAGGCGGCGCAGGCCCTCGCCCGGGGCGACGCGCACGCCCAGCCGATGATCTACGTGATGACGCGGTCGGCCGGGGCGCTCACCCAGACGCGCCAGCCGCCCGCCGGGCCGGGCGCCGACAAGGGCCTGGCCAAGCACCCGGCCACCGCCGCGGCGGGCGGCGGCCACCCGGCCTCCTGCCTGAACGTGCCCGGCTGGGGCTTCGGCCAGGCCGAGACGTTCTTCACCCAGGACCTGCCGGTCGCGGTCGGCGACACCTACCGGGTGCCGCGCATCCGCGCGGGCTGGGCGGTCGCGGGCTTCGGCGCGTCCGGGCAGTGCGCGGCGCGGTTCGCGATGCTGCGTTCGGACCTGTTCGCCGCCGGGGCCAGCCTGAACGGCGCCTTCGACCCGCCCCCGGCCCAGGTGTCCGGCGGCGGGGCCAAGGCCGACCTGTACGGCGGCAGCAAGGCCCTCAAGCAGGACAACGACCTGCTGTGGCGGCTGGAGCACCTGCCCCCTCCCCCGGTGTCGGTGCTGGTCGCCGCCGGCCAGGACAGCGGCCACGCCGACCGGCAGGCGACGCGGTTCGCGGCGCTGGCCAAGCCGCCGATGCGCGCCGAGAAGATCGCGCTGCCGGGCGCGGCGGCGTCCCTGCGGGAGTCCCGCGCCTGGCTGCCGCAGGTCCTGGCGTGGCTGGGCAGGCAGGTCCGCCCCGAGTGACGGCGCGGCCCCGCGGTGGCGGCGCCGGGCTCCGGCGTACCCCGGGAGGAGTAGCGGCGATCACTCCTCCCGGGCGACGCCCGCTCGGCGACGGCCGGGTTACCGTGCCGTCGTGAGCATCTCCCCGCACCGCGGTCCCGACCGCCCGCCGCTGCTGAACCCGGCGGCGTGGCCGGTGTGGGCCGTCCCGCTGGTCCTGGCGTTCGTCCAGGTGATGGGCTCGTTCGGCGCGCAGCAGGGGGGCGGCCCGCCGGGCCGCTGGCAGGAGCGGGGCGAGGACCTGCACAGCGCCTACCCGAGCACGCCGCTGGACGCGTTCGGCGTCGCGCTCCTGCTGGCCGGGCCCGCGCTGCTGCTGCTGCGCCGCCGCCACCCGGTGGTCGCGCTGGCGGCGGTCGGCACGGTCACCGGCCTGTACTTCCTGCGCGCCTACACCTACGGCCCCGCGCTGCTGTCGGCGCCGGTCGCGATGTTCGCGGCGGTCGCCGCCGGGCACCGGCTGCTGGCCTGGGCGGGCACCTTCACCGCGCTCGGCGGCTGGCTGGCGCTCTCCCAGGTGATCGGCGTCCCGGCCGCCGAGCGCGGCAGCCCCGGCACGCTGTTCCCGGTCGAGCGGCCGACGCTCGGCGGCACCATCGCCACGCTGGGCTGGGCGCTGGTGGTGCTGGTGACCGCCGAGCTGGCGCGGATGCGCGCGCAGAAGGCCGCCGCGTCGGCCCGCACCCGCGCCGAGGAGGAGCGCCGCCAGGCCAGCGAGGAGCGGCTGCGCATGGCCCGCGAGCTGCACGACGTGCTGGCGCACAACATCTCCATGATCAACGTGCAGGCGGGGGTGGCGCTGCACCTGATCGACGACGATCCGCGCCAGGCGCGGACCGCGCTCGCCGCCATCAAGGTGGCCAGCAAGGAGGCGCTCACCGAGATGCGGTCGGTGATCGGCGCGCTGCGCGCCGACGGCGAGCAGGCCCCGCGCGCCCCCACCGCCGGGCTGGACCGGTTGGAGGAGCTGCTGGAGCGCGCCCGCGCCGCCGGGCTGGCGGTGCGGGCCGAGATCACCGGGGAGCGCCGCGCGCTGCCCGCCGGGACGGACCTGGCCGCGTTCCGCATCGTGCAGGAGTCGCTGACCAACGTGACCCGGCACGCGGGCCCCGGCCCGGTGACGGCGCGGGTCAGCATCGCCTACGGTGAGAGCGACGTCGCCGTCCAGGTCGAGGACGACGGCCGGGGCACGCCCCTGCTGGACGACCGGCCGGCCGGCAGCGGGCTGCGCGGGATGCGCGAGCGCGCGGCCGCCCTCGGCGGCACGTTCGACGCGGGGCCGCGCGCCGGCGGCGGCTTCCGGGTGCGCGCCCGCCTGCCCGCCGGCTCCCCCGAGACGGAGGACCAGGCATGATCAGAGTGCTGCTGGCCGACGACCAGGTGCTGGTCCGCGCGGGCTTCCGGGCGCTGCTGGACGCCCAGGGCGACATCGAGGTGGTCGGGGAGGCGGGCGACGGGGCCGAGGCGGTGGAGCAGACCCGGCGGCTGCGCCCCGACGTGGTGCTGATGGACATCCGGATGCCTGGTCTGGACGGGCTGGCGGCCACCCGCCGGATCGCCTCCGACGAGCGCCTGAACTCCACCCGCATCATCATCCTGACCACCTTCGAGCTGGACGAGTACGTCTTCGAGGCGCTGCGCGGCGGCGCCGGCGGCTTCCTGGTCAAGGACACCGAGCCGGTCGAGCTGATCCACGCCGTGCGCGCGGTCGCGGCCGGCGACGCGCTGCTGTCGCCGAGCGTGACCCGCCGCCTGATCGCCGAGTTCGCCGCGCACGCCCGCGAGCCCGCCGCCTCCCCGCACCTGAACGCGCTGACCGAGCGCGAGCGCGAGGTGATGGCGCTGGTCGGCGAGGGCCTGTCCAACGAGGAGATCGCCGCCCGGCTGGTGGTCAGCCCCGCCACCGCCAAGACCCACGTCAGCCGCACGATGATCAAGCTGGGCGCGCGCGACCGCGCGCAGCTGGTGGTGTTCGCCTACGAGTCGGGGCTGGTCAGGCCCGGCTGGCTGCCCTGAGGCGCCGCTCCCCCCGCGCGTTGTTCCGCACTCCGCGGCGATTCACCGGCGATCCCCTGTCACCCGCGGCGCGGACGTGACAGGGTGGAACGCACAGCGCCCGGGCGGGCCTGGGACCGAGTCGTCGCCGACGCGGAGGAGTGCGGTGCCGAACACCACCAGGATCCTGGCCGTGGACGACCGGACGGAGAACCTGGTCGCGCTGTCGGCCGTGCTCGACTCCCTGCCGGTCGAGGTGGTGACGGCGACCTCGGGCCGCGCCGCGCTCAAGGAGCTGCTGGCCGACGACTTCGCGCTGATCCTGCTGGACGTGGTCATGCCGGAGATGGACGGCTTCGAGTGCGCCGCCCACATCAAGGCCCGGCCCCGCACCCGGGACGTGCCGATCATCTTCCTGACCGCCGCCGGCGCGACCGGCGACGAGGCGTTCCGCGGGTACGCGGCGGGCGCGGTGGACTACCTGACCAAGCCGTTCGACCCCTGGCTGCTGCGCGCGAAGGTGTCGGTGTTCGTGGAACTGCACCGCCGCAACCTGCAGCTGCGCGAGCAGGCGGCGCTGCTGCGCCGGGCACTGGCCGGCGAGGGCGAGGCGGGCGAGGCCGCGTGCGACGGGCTGCTGCCGCTGCTGCGCGAGCGGCTCGCCCTGGTCGAGGACGACGTCGCGCGGCTGCGCGCCGCGCCCGGCGAGGCCGCCGCGCTGGCCGGGCTGACCGCGCACGTGGCCGATCTGCGGCTGGCCCTGGACGCCCTGGACGCCGGGCGCGGCTGACCCCCGGGCCCGCCCCGCTCAGCCGCTGAGGCTCCCGCGCAGCAGGAACGCGCCCGCCAGCACGGCGACCACCACCAGGATCACCGCGACCGTCACGATGATGAGGGTGGTGCGGCGCTGCCGGTCGGCGGCGCCCGCCGACGGCTGCTGCCGCCACTGCGGGTAGTGGGTCTGCCGCTGGTCCCAGGGCTGCGGGGTGCGCGGCGAGGGGCCGGGCCCCGCCGACCACTCGGTCTCCTCCAGCAGGGTGTGCGCCTCGGGGTCGGTCTGGGGGCGGCGCTGCGGGGCCGGTCCCGAGGGCTCGCGGCGCTCGCTGGGCCGTTCGGGCTGGTGCGTCCAGCGCTGGGAGGGGGAGTCCTCGCGGGTGGGCGCCTCGAACTCGGTGACGTCCAGGATGGTCTCGGCCGCGATGTCGGGGCGACGGCGCGACGACGGCTCGTCCAGCACCGTGGCGTCGGTCGAGGTCGGCGGCTCCCGCGACGGCTCGGGCATCAGCGCGACCTGGGTCAGCAGCGGCTCCGCCTGCGCGGCGTTCATGCGGTGCATGGGCTCGCGCGCGAGCAGCCCCTCCAGCACCCGCGCCAGCGGCCCGGCGTTCCGCGGCGGCGGGACCGGCTCGGTCAGCGCGGCCTGGAGCGAGGACATCGCGTCCGACCGCTCGTAGGGCGAGCGGCCCTCCAGCGCGGCGTACAGCGTCGCGCCGAGCGCCCACAGGTCGGAGGCGGGCACGGCGCGCTCGCCGGCGGCGCGCTCGGGCGGGATGTAGGCGGGCGACCCCATGACCAGGCCGGTCTGGGTCAGCGTCGCGTCGCCCTCCATCTGCGCGATGCCGAAGTCGGTCAGCACCACGCGCCCGGTGTCGGTGATCAGCACGTTGCTGGGCTTGACGTCGCGGTGCAGGATGCCCTTCTCGTGCGCGTGGCGCAGCGCCCCGAGCATCTGCAGCCCGATCTCGGCGACCCGCCGGTGGCTGAGCGGCCCCTGCTCCAGCAGGTCCTGCAGCGAACGGGCGCGGACCAACTCCATCACGATCCAGGGGCTGCCGTCGGCCTCCACCACGTCGTGCACGGTGACCACGCCGGGGTGGTTGAGCCGGGCGGAGGCCCGCGCCTCCCGGAAGGTGCGCTCGTACAGCACGTTGCGCTCGGAGTCGGTGAGCCCCGGCGGCAGCACGACCTCCTTGACGGCGACCTCGCGGTCGAGCATGAGGTCGTGCGCGTGCCACACGGTCCCCATCCCGCCCCGGCCCACCACCGCGTCCAGCCGGTAGCGGGCGCCGAGCAGACGGCCTTCTTCCATGACTAAACAGTCCCCCGTCGCGCGCGGCGCTGCCTAGAGGAGCCCCGCGGACGCGCCTCTGCTGCAACTCTCGTCTCTGGGACGCGCGAACGCCCGCCCAGGTTCAACGGCGTCTCACACATGGAAGCCGTTGAGGACATTGTTCACGGTCTGCTGGCGCTGGTTCCACTGCGCGGCGGGGAACGCGACCATGACGGCGTAGGACTGCCCGTCGATGATCACTCCGCGGTCGACGGCGCGCATGGGCGTACCCCCGTTGTTCCAGACGAACTGCAGATCGGCGGCGGTCTCCCCGCTGCGCATCCGGGCGGTCCGCAGGCTCTTGCGTTCGAGGCCCGGAAGCGCCTTCACGGTCCCGGGGTCGCGGAGCCACTCCTGCCAGTGCGCGACCGGGTCCCCGGACCAGCCGGTGCGGTCGACCACGATGTAGGCGGCGGAGTCCGGGTCGAGCCAGACGACAGAATCCTCGCTGTCGCGGCGGCGCGTCCAGCCGTCCGGCACCGGGATCTTGTAGGCGCCGGTGCCGTCGCCCGCCCAGCGCATCCCGGCGGGCAGGGTCGGCGGGGCCGACGCCACGCCGGACGGCTTGCTCTGCGGCTTGACGGGCCTGGCCGCCGAACTGGTCCCCGGCGTCTTCGGCCCGGCGGCGGCGTCGTAGGACGGGTTCTCGTCACCGCCGCCGTTCATCAGCACGACCACCACCGCGATCACGGCGACGCCGACCACCCCGGCCAGGGCGGCCCACAGCGGCTTGCGCGAGGACCGCTTCGCCGGTACGGGCCCGGTCCGCGAATCCCACGGCGCCGGTTCCGGAACGTCGGCGGTGCCGGCCCAGTGCGCGGGAGACGTGCCCGGACCCCCCATCAGCGTGCCGGTGCCGGCGGGCGCTGAGACGGCGGCTGCGGCCGGACGCTCCTCCCAGCGGGTCTCGGCGGCGGGGACGGGCGTCTCGCCCGCCTGGACGCGGGCCAGCGCCTTCTCGGCCTCGTCGGCGCTCATCCGCCGCGCCGGGTCGCGCTCCAGCAGCGCCCGCAGCACGGGGGCGAGCGGCCCGGCGTTGCGCGGCGGCATCGGCTCCTGGGTGAGGATGGCGGCCAGGACCGCCATCGCGTCGGAGCGGTGGTGCGGCGGCCTCCCCTCGCAGGCGGTGTAGAGGGTCGCGCCGAGCGCCCAGAGGTCGGAGGCGGGCAGCGCGCGGTCGCCGTTGACGCGCTCGGGCGACATGTAGGCGGGCGACCCCATGATGAGGCCGGTCCGGGTCAGTGTGGCGTCCCCGGCGATCTGCGCGATGCCGAAGTCGGTCAGCACGGCCCGGTCGTCGGCGGTGATCAGGACGTTGGCGGGCTTGACGTCGCGGTGCAGGATGCCGATCGCGTGCGCGGCCCGCAGCGCCCCGGCGATCTGGCGCCCGACGGCGGCGGCCCGGCCGGGCGGCAGCGGCCCCTCCTCGTCCAGGATCTCCTGCAGCGAGCGGGCCTGGACCAGCTCCATGACGATCCAGGGGTGGCCGCCCTCGTCCACGACGTCGTGGACGGTGACCACGCCGGGATGGTTGAGCCGCGCCGACGCCCGCGCCTCGCGCAGGGTGCGCTGGTGCCGCTGCTCGCGCTCCTCGTCGCTGAGCGCCTCGTGCAGCAGCACCTCCTTGACGGCGACCTCGCGGTGCAGCGCCTCGTCGCGCGCGCGCCACACCGTGCCCATGCCGCCGCGTCCGACCACCGAGAGCAACCGGTAACGGCCGGCGAGCAGCCGTTCACTCCCCCGTACGTCCTGATCCCCCTGCGACATGTGTCGCGACACTACCGATCCCGCCTAACGGAACGACATACCTACCCCGCATTCGCGGCTTTTGCCCCAAAACACGAAGCTTGCCACGCCGACCGCGCCGTGCTGGAATCCTGACGATCAGCTTCCTGACCGAAGGAGCAACCTCCCGTGCGCCTCTCCGTCAAGTCCGCCGCCCTGACCCTCGGCCTCACCGGCGCCCTGTTCGCCACCACCATGCCCGCCGCCCAGGCGGCCATCCCGTACCGCAACTGGGTACGTGAATCCGGCAACATCACGGGAGCGGTCTTCTACCCCTACGGCGACCGCTTCCAGATCTGGAACAACGCCTCCCAGGGAGGCCAGACGCCCGAAATCGCCTTCGTCGAATGGAACTACGTCGGCGTCAACGACAGGTGGCACGCCCTCGGCTCGGTCGATCCGAGGTCGTCCGCCAGCTACAGCAAGAACCTGAGCGAGCGGCGGCAGATCTACTTCCGCGTGTGCCACTACGAGGCGCTGAAGCACTGCTCCGGCATCGTGCGCTTCCGGGTCAGCGGCCGCAACCCCTGACCGTCGCGGTGACGCCGCGGCTCGCGGACGCTCAGTCCCCCTTGCCCTTGAAGCCCTCGTAGACAGGCTGCATGTCGGCGAGGGTCTTGGACCAGTCCTTGTCCGGGGCCACGAGCACGATCGCGTAGCCGGTGTCGTTCATCACGAAGCCGCGGTTGAGCGCGTGCATCCGGCCCGGCTTGCCGTTGTAGGTCCACTCCCAGTCGGCGGCCTTGGCGCCCGAGGGGTCGGCGACCGGCTTGCCGCCCTCCTTGACGCCCGCGATCTTGATCTTCTCGTAGCCGGGGAAGTTCCTCTTGCCGCTCGGCTCGTAGTCGATCCAGTCCTGGAGGGCGCTGGGCCGGGGGTCGGGCTCCTGGCCGATCTGGATGTACATGCTGCGGTCGGGCGAGTAGAAGTAGTCGCCGCCGCTGCGTCGTTCCGGCTTGCCCCAGTCCTTGGGGATCAGCACCGAGTAACCGGTCCTGTCCTCGTGGCGGCGGAAGCCCGCCGGGACGGCGTCGGCCGACGGGGTGTCGGACGGCGTCGCCTTCGCCGAGCTCGGCGGGGCCGAGGTCGGGGGCTTGCCGGAGGCCTTGGGGGTCGGGGCGGCCGACTTCTGGCCGCTCCGCTTGTCGGCCGGCTTGTCGTCGCCGTTCAGCATCAGCGCGAGGCCGCCGACCGCCAGCAGGGCGACCAGGATGATCGCGCCCACCAGCAGGGCGTTGCGGCTCGGGCCGCCGGAGCCGTCGCGCGGGGCGGGCGGCCGGGCGGCCGGCTCGGTGTGCGGGCCGGCGTTCCACGTCGCCCCCGACGCCGGGGCCCGCTCCTCGCCGACCGCCGGCGTCACGCGGGTCCGTCCGTCGGTGGGCTGCTCGGCGGGCGGTTCGGCGGCGGGCGGGGGGCGCCGGGGCTCGGGCGGCGCCAGCATGTCCTCGGTGACCTCGACGGCGACCGTGCGCTGGGTGTCGACGGTCTCCTGGCGGACGATGCCGTCCAGCAGCGCGCCCGCCTCGATCACGTCCATGCGCTCGTCGGGGTTCTTGCGCAGCAGGCCCTCGATCACCGGGGCCAGCCGGCCGGCCTTGTCCGGCGGGTCGGGCTCCTCGGAGATCACCGCGACCAGGGCCGCCATCGGCTCCGAGCGCTCGAACGGCGACCTGCCGTGCACCATCGCGTACAGGGTCACGCCCAGCGACCACAGGTCGGAGGCGGGGCCCGCGGTGCGGCCGCGGGCGCGCTCGGGCGCGATGTAGGCGGGCGAGCCCATCACCAGGCCCGTCTGGGTCAGGGTGGCGTCGCCCGCGGCGGTGGCGATGCCGAAGTCGGTGAGGACGGCGCGGTCGCCGGCCGTCAGCAGCACGTTGCTGGGCTTGACGTCGCGGTGCAGGACCCCGGCGTCGTGCGCGGCGTGCAGGGCGGCCAGCATCTGCCGGCCGATCTCGGCGGCGCGGCGGACCTCCAGCGGGCCGTCCTGCTTGATCACCTGGTCCAGGGAGCGCGCGTGGATCAGCTCCATGATGATCCAGGGGCGGCCGTCCTCCTCCACGACGTCGTAGACGGTGACGACGCCGGGGTGGCCGAGCCGGGCGGCGGTGCGCGCCTCCCGGAAGGTGCGCTTGTACTGGACGGCGCGTTCCTCGTCGGTGAGACCATGCGGCAGGATGACCTCCTTCACCGCAACGTCACGACCGAGGACCTCATCGTGAGCCTGCCAGACCGTGCCCATGCCACCGCGGCCGACCTTGGTTACCAGTCGGTAGCGCTGGGCGAGCAACCGCTCCCCGGTGGTCTCATTTGGCATATCCGCGACCATATCGACTTTTGCTGACAATCTTGGACTCGGTGTGCAAGCCACATCCCCCTACCCGTACGACGTCCGCCGTAACGCCGGGGTTCGCGGCGCGGTGCGACGGTCGCGGGACCGGCGCCCGGAACCCTGGCCGCGAGCCGTCCCCCGAGCCTCTCACGGGTCCGGGCGTCCCGACTCGGTCATGGGATGCGACAGGGGCTTCGATTCCGACGCGTCCGCTCCGCCTCGCCGTTACGTTCGATGACGTGCAGCACCACCGCGACCACCGCCCGTGTCCGCCGCCCGGCCAGGGTGCCACCCGCGCGGCGGGTCCGCAAAGGCCGCCCGACGCGGCGGCGCGGTTCACCGAACCGCGAACCCGCCGGAAGCCGGAGGCAGCATGATGTACAGCCACCGGCAGCCTGAAATCCCCGCCGATCACGGCAGGCAGGGCGGCAAAACCGGTACAACTAGGATACTTCGACGGAGTGGCGACAGGGGGACCATGAACGTGCGGACGGGCGCGTCCGACGGTACGACGGGCCTGCTCGGCGCGTGGCGGCGCCTGATCGAGGCGGTACCGACGGTCTTCTTCTGGTACACCCGGCTCTCGGGCATCATGTCCATCCTGTCCTGGCTGTCGTCGGATCTGATCCTGAAGATCGCCGACATCTGGGCGCTGCGCTGGCTGTACTTCCTCGGCTTCTTCGCCAGCGTGCCCTGGGGCCTGCTGCTGCTGTTGCTGTCGATGGGCATCCGGCGGCGCAAGAAGGCGGCCTGGCGCATCCTGGTGCTGATGATCGGGCTGTTCGCCGCCTCCTCCCTGGCCGTCACGCTGACGCTGCTGCTGGACCCGGCCGAGCCCACCCCGGTCGGGGTCAGCATCACCAGCGCGATCTACATCGTGCTGCTGGGGCTGCTGGTGGCGGCGCGCGGGCAGTTCACCACGCTGCCCGACCGCGCCAACCGGCGGGTCGCGGCGATCGTGTTCTCGGTGCTGCTGGTGGTCAGCGGCGGCATCGGCACGTTCCTGGTGACCGTCACCGACCGCAACCCCGAGGGCGACTTCCTCACCCACCCCGCCTACGTGCTGCTGCAGACGGTGCTGGGCTCGGGCGTCACCGGCGAGCCCATCAACGTGGACGTGCCGAGCTGGGTGGACGTCATCATCGGCGTGCTCGGCACCGGCCTGCTCATCGTCACCTTCTGGGCGCTGTTCCGGCCCGGCCGCCAGGACGCGGTGCTCAGCGAGCGCGAGGAGCTGGACGCCCGGCGGCTGCTGGCCGAGTACGGCGACCAGGACTCGCTCGGCTACTTCGCGCTGCGCCGCGACAAGGACGTCATCACCGCACCCAACGGTAAGGCCGCCATCGCCTACCGGGTGGAGGGTTCTGTCTCGCTGGCCAGCGGCGACCCGCTCGGCGACCCCGAGTCGTGGGACCAGGCCATCGAGACCTGGCTCGCCGAGTGCCGGGCGCACGCCTGGATCCCCGGCGCGGTCAGCGTCAGCGAGCGCGCCGCGCACATCTACCGGCGGCACGGCTTCGACGCGATCGAGCTCGGCGACGAGGCGATCATCGACCTGACCGACTTCAACCTGGACGGCCGCGAGATGCGCCAGGTGCGGCAGGCGGTGCGCCGCGTCGAGCGCGCCGGGTACACCGTGCGCATCCGCCGCCACTCGCAGATCCCCGACTGGGAGATGGCCAAGCTCATCCGCAGCGCCGACGCCTGGCGCGGCGAGGAGACCGAGCGCGGCTTCTCCATGGCGCTGGGCCGCCTCGGCGACCCCACCGACGGGCGCTGCGTCATGGTGGAGGCGTTCGACGCCAAGGGCGAGCTGCGCGGCCTGCTCAGCTTCGTGCCCTGGGGCCGCAACGGCCTGTCGCTGGACCTGATGCGCCGCGACCGCGCCGCCGAGAACGGCCTCAACGAGTACATGGTCGCCAAGCTCGCCGAGAAGGCCGCCACGGTCGGCGCCCAGCAGCTGTCGCTGAACTTCGCGATGCTGCGGTCGGCGTTCGAGCGCGGCTCGCAGATCGGCGCGGGCCCGGTGGCGCGGCTGTACTACCGGTTCCTCTCCTTCGCCTCCAAGTTCTGGCAGCTGGAGTCGCTGTACCTGGCCAACGCCAAGTACCTGCCCGACTGGCGGCCCCGCTTCATCTGCTACCAGCAGAACCGCGACCTGGTGCGCCTCGGCCTCGCCTACGCCCGCGCCGAGGGCTTCCTGCCGAGCCTCAACCGGCCCAAGCTGGACCGCGCCGCCAACACCGTGCCCGCCCGCTCCCTGGTCGACAAGATCAAGGAGATCGAGGACGCCGCCGACGCCGCCCGCGCCCCGCAGCGCCGCCTGTCGGAGCAGGAGCGCGTCCGGCACGCCAAGCTGGAGCGCATCCGCGCGGCGGGGCTGGAGCCCTACCCGCTCGGCTTCGACCGCACCGACTACGCCGCCGACATCCGCGAGCGGTGCGCCGGGCTGGCCCCCGACACCCGCACCGGCGAGCGCGTCGCGATCGCCGGGCGCGTGGTGCTGGCCCGCGAGCACGGCAGGCTGGTCTTCGTGTCGCTGCGCGACGAGACCGCCGACCTCCAGGTCATGCTGACCGCCGACGAGCTGGGCGACGACGCGCTGCGCTCGTGGAAGGAGCTGATCGACCTGGGCGACCAGGTCGGCTTCACCGGCGAGGTGGTCACCTCCCGGCGCGGCGAGCTGTCGGTGCTGGCCGACTCCTGGAAGCTCACGGCCAAGTGCCTGCACCCGCTGCCCAACAAGAACGCCGGCCTCACCGACCCCGAGGCGCGGGTCCGGCAGCGGTACGTGGACTTCATCGTCAACGACGACTCCCGGAAGATGCTGCGGATGCGCGGCGACGCGGTCGCGGCCGTCCGCGACGGGCTGCGCGACCGCGGCTACCTGGAGGTCGAGACGCCGATGCTCCAGCCGATCCACGGCGGCGCGACGGCCCGGCCGTTCCACACCCGCATCAACGCCTACAACATGCAGCTGTACTTGCGGATCGCGCCCGAGCTGTACCTGAAGCGGCTGCTGGTCGGCGGCGTCGGCAAGGTCTTCGAGCTGAACCGCAACTTCCGCAACGAGGGCGTCTCCCAGAAGCACAACCCCGAGTTCACGATGCTGGAGGCGTACGAGCCCTACGGCAACTACGACACCATGGCCGCGCTGACCCGCGAGCTGGTGGTGTCGGCCGCGCGGGCCGCGCTGGGCACCACGGTCGTGGTGCGCGACGGCGTGGAGTACGACCTGGCCGAGCCGTGGCGGGAGATCACCGTCTACGGGTCGGTCTCGCACGCGCTCGGCGAGGAGGTCACGCCCGACACCCCGCTGCCCGCCGTGCACGCGCTGGCCCAGCGGGTCAAGCTGAACTTCGACCCCGAGTGGGGCCAGGGCAAGCTGGTGCAGGAGCTGTTCGAGGCGCTGGTCGAGGAGGAGCTGAAGGCCCCGACGTTCGTGCGGGACTACCCGGCCGAGACCTCGCCGCTGACCCGGCCGCACCGCAAGGACCCGCGGCTGGCCGAGAAGTGGGACCTGATCGTCTTCGGGCTGGAGCTGGGCACCGCCTACTCCGAGCTGATCGACCCGGTGCTCCAGCGGCAGCGGCTGACCGAGCAGTCCCTCCAGGCCGCCGGGGGCGACCCCGAGGCGATGGAGCTGGACGAGGACTTCCTGCGCGCCCTGGAGTACGCGATGCCGCCCGCGGGCGGCATGGGCATGGGCGTCGACCGGCTGCTGATCACGCTGACCGGCCGCTCCATCCGGGAGACGATCCCGTTCCCGCTGGTGCGTCCGGGCACCTGACCCGGGCCGGCCCGGTCCGGACGCGCCGTCCGGGCCGGGTCAGAGCGTGCGGAGGCCGGGCCGGTAGCCGTACTCGGCGAGCCAGTGCCGGGCACGGCCGCGCTGCCGCTCCTCCTTGAAGAACCGCCACCGCTCGGCCACGGGACCGGCCTCGTCCTCGAAGCGCCCCTCCTCCACGGCCCGCACGAGCCGCTCGCGCAGGGGGCCGTCGGCGACCGACCCCGCGAAATCGGCCGTGTCGCGCGGGTGGGGGCCCAGCGGGCCGAACACCAGCCAGCGCTGCGCCTCGTACTCGGGCGCGTGGGCGTCGAAGGCGGGCTCGTCCTCAAGGTCGTCCGGCGTGAGCAGGTCGCCCCGCCGCAGGTCCAGCACCCAGATCTCCCCCGGGTCGCCCTCCAGGGCCGTCCCCAGCGCGCCGAGGTCGGCCGGGACCTCGGTGAGCGCGCCCCGGTCGCGCGGCGCGCCCAGGGCCGCCGTCAGCTCGGCGGCCAGCTCGGCGTCGCCGGGCCGCCCGCGGCCGTCCAGCTCCTCCAGGCACTTGCGGGCGAGCCGCTCGGCGTCCGGGACGTCCTGGCGCAGCGCGGCGACCAGCACGTCCCCGGCGTACTGCAGCACGGGGCCGAGCGGCCGGGCGCCGAGCACCCCGGCCCCGGTCCGGCCGTCCCCGCGGTACGCCGCGGCGCGCAGCTGGTTGAGCGCGTCCTCGCCCCAGTCGGTCACCCTTCCTTTCTACAGAAGACCTACGACCGAAATGGCTGACTCGCCGTCCCTCAGGGGTTCCGAAGCGTGAAGCGGACGCCGTGAGCGACTCGAACGGCTCCACGGCCAGGCCGTCGCCACAGAACGGAATACTCCATTCCGCTATTCTGGAGAGGCGCCGCCCGCCCGGTAGGCGCGGACCGCGAACCGCAGCCGCGCGCCCACGAGCATCTCCTCGTCCGCCGGGCAGGCCAGCAGCCGCCGCGCCAGCGCGATGACCTGGTCGTCGTCCAGCTCGGGGGCGCCGTCGGCGATGCGCCCGACCAGGGCCACCAGCTCCGGACGCCTGTAGGTGACGATGGACCGCCCGGCCTGCGCGTAGACCTGGTCCGGCGGGACGGTCTCGGGAGGAGCCGGGGCCGTTCGCGGTGCGGCCGAGGCGGGCGGCGACTCCGGGGAGCGCCGCGGTTCCGGTGGCAGGGCCGGTTCCGGCATCGGGTGCGTTTCCGGGGCCTGGCGCGGCTGGGGGATGTGATGCTGCTCCGGAGCCGGAGCGGCTTCCGGGATCAAGGGGGCGTCCGGTCCCGCCGGGTTCAGCGGAGCCTCCAGGCGTTCGTCCGCCAGCGGCGACGGGCCCTCCCGGAACTCCCACGACTCCACCGGCCGCTCCTCCGGGGCGTCCGGCGCGGACTCCGGCGGGGACTCCGCGTCCGGCGCGGGCCGGGCCGGCTCGGGGACGGTGTCCCCCGCCCGCCCGAAACGGGCCAGCAGCAGCCTGAACAGCGACGTCTCCGGAGTCACCAGGGCCCGCAGGTCGTCCGGCAGGTCCTCGCCCGGCACCCGCATCCCCGACTCCTGCTCGGGCGTCGCCGCCTCCGGCGCCGGCGGCCCCACCAGGATCACGCGCGGAGCCGCCCACAGCACGTACAGCGCCTCGGCGCCCGTGTCCCGGTCCCCGTCCACCACGACCGCGTCGAACGCCTCGTCCGGCACCGTCTCAGGGATCTCCCACAGCGGCACCAGCCTCGCCGGGGCCTCCGGCGCCCCGCAGTGCGCGTTCCACGCGCGCAGCGCCGACATCTCCCGGTGCCGCGCCTCGGCCTCCTCCAGCGCCGCCCGCAGCTGCGTCTCGGCGGGCGACTGGGGCAGCTCCTCCAGCCGCGCCGACGCGTGCGCCCACGCCCACGCCTCGTCCCAGCGCGCCAGCCGGGCCGGCCACGCCTCCGACGGCACCGCCAGCACGTCCGGCAGGTCGGGATGGGCCGCGCGCAGGCGCTCCTCGTAGTCGGCGCAGCGCAGCTGCGCGGCGCGCTCGTGGCGCGCCTCGGCCAGGTCGATCAGCGCGTCCCCGTACGCGTCGGCGTCGCGCGCGTCGACGGCGTCCAGGGCGCGGCGCAGCTCGGGCGGGTCGTCGGGCCCCTCGCCGATCGAGTCGCGCAGCGCGGTCAGATCGGCCGCCGCCCGGTTGACCCCCTGCGACAGCAGGGCGGTCTCCAGCGCCGTGGTGTAGCCGTACCACTGGAGCGGGTGGGTGACCGGGATGCTGAGCCCGGACAGCAGCTCGACGGTCTCCTCGATGGCGGGCAGCACGTCGCGGACGCGCGTGAGGCGGCCGTGCGCGCGCCGGAAGCGGGCCACCCGGTCCTCCAGCGGCACGTCGGCGGGGAAGGAGACCCCCGCCGCCTCCCACACGTACTGCAGCTCCTGGCAGGTCATCAGCACCATCAGGTGCGTGAAGACCGCCTCCAGCAGCTCCGGGGTGGTGGGCGGCGCGCCGTCCACGGTCACGCTCGCCAGCAGCGGCTCGGCCTGGCGCTGGGCCGCCGAGCGCAGCGGGCCGCGCTTGAGGGCGCCGCCGTCGGCGAGGTAGGTGCGCAGGTCCTGCGCGATGCTGGCCATCCGCCGCAGGTGCAGCTCGCCGGGCGGCAGCTCCACGCGGCGGCCCGCGTTGGCCTCCAGCGCCCGGCCCGCCCACTCCGCCTGCTCGGCCATCTCGACCACCCGCGCCCACACGGCGGGGCGCCGGTGGGCCAGCGCGTCGGTGAAGGCGCGGACGGCGTGGTCGGCGGGGTCCCAGCCGCCCGGGTGCCCGGCGAGCCCGAGGTCGCGCAGCGCGCCGTCCACGCTGGAGGCGGCGGCGTCCAGGCGGGCCAGCACCTCCACGTCGCAGCGCCGCAGCCGCCGCGACATGTCGGTCTCGTTGCGCCCGGCGAGCTCGGCGGCGACCTGCTCGGCCTCGATCAGCGTCCGCACGTACGGGGCGCTCGGCAGCGTGCACGGGTCGACGTCGCGGTGCCGCGTGCGGTCGGGGCCGGCGGGGGCCCGCACCAGCTCGGTGACCTCCTCGCGGGTCAGCGGCGGGGTGGTGGGCAGGCCGGGGCGCGGCGGCAGCCAGTTGAAGTCGGGGGCCTCGGCGTACAGGCGGCGGGCCAGCTCCGCGCGGTCGCCCCGGTAGCCGGGGCCGAGGTCGCACTCGTCGGCGTTCTGCGTGAGGCGGAGGCGTTCGCGCAGGTCGGCGGCGGCGAGGGCGGCCTCGGCCTCCCGCCGCGCCAGGTCGTCCACCGGCTCGGGCCCGCCGGGCTCGAACCCCTCCGGGTCGCACAATGCGGCCACGCGCGGGTGCAGGACGGCGCGCAGGTCGGTCGCGTCGGTGGCGACCAGCACCCGCAGGCCGCGCGCCAGCAGGCCGGTCAGCAGCTCGGCGAGGGCCTGCGGCGTGCGGTCGGGGACGTGCAGCAGCGGCGGGCGCCCGCGGGGGTCCAGGAAGCGCGCGGCCGCGCCGGGCAGGTCGGGCAGCCGGGCGGCGAGCCGGTCGTAGTGGTCGGCGACGGCCGTGCGCCCGGCGGGCCGCACGACCAGGGCGGGCGCGACGCGCAGCCGGGGCGCGGCCGAGGGCGGCCCGGAGGGGGCGGCCCAGTCCTCCCGGAAGGCGACCGTCTCGTCCCGGAACGCGACCGTGCTCCACTTGCGCAGCACGTCCGACACCGACGGGCGCAGCCCGAAGCCCTGCCCGGCCTGCACCGCGTCCCACACCCAGTCGGTGCGGGCGGGCCGGAAGCCGGGCAGCCCGGCCAGCAGCTCGCGGTCGCGCAGCGCGGTGGGGCCGTCCAGCACCACGTCCACGCGGCCGGTGCGCTCCTCGGCGACGACGCGGACGGGCGTGGCCAGCAGGTGCGCGGCGACGGCGGGCCCCTCGGCGGGCCGCCACGACAGCAGCCCGGTCGCCAGGTCGGCCGCGCCGCCCCGGTCGGCCAGCTCGCGCAGCAGCCGGTACCAGTGCCGCAGCGCGAGCCACCCGTCGAACTCCTCGGGCACCGCAGGCGGCTTCAGCGGGATGACCGGGACGCTGAACAGCACGTCCCCGAGCCCGGCGTCGGTCTCGACGTAGACGTCGCCGGGCAGCTCGGCCAGCCAGTGCGCCCGCTCGCCGTCGCCGCCCCCCTCGGCGGCCGGCACGCGGCGGGCGCGGGCGAGGTCGCGCAGGAACCGGAGCAGCCGGGCCGCGGGGTCCGCGCCCCGGCCGGTCGTCCCCGGGCCGTGCTCGGGCACAGCCGCCTCCCCTGCTCGGCGAACATCGTGCCCCGATCTAACACCCCGCCCCGCTCCGATCCAAGCGGAAGGGATGATCTTGCACGTCAGGCGATCATGTCAGGTCCGGCGGCCGCGCGTCAGTGCGCGCGGGCCCGGTACTTGTCCTCGTTGGGCAGCATCACCCACAGCACCAGGTAGACCACGAACTGCGGTCCGGGCAGCAGGCAGGAGAGCACGGCCAGGAGGCGCACGGTCCCGGCCGACAGGCCGAACCGGCGCCCGAGGCCGGCGCAGACTCCAGCGATCATCCGACCGTCGCGGGGGCGGTAGAGGCCGTTCATGATGGTGTGTCACTCCGATTCGTGTCGGGTTCGTTCCCTGTTGACGTGTTCCACGTTAGGGAACCGATGCCCCGCCACGAATCGGTCTAACGGCTGGTCCTGCCCCGCTACCTGCGGATTAGGGGTAACCCCCTAGGGGTGGCGGGCGTCACTCCGGGGAGTTGTAGGCCGCGACCCGGTCGGGCAGGGAGGCGAGCTCGTCGAGCACGAACGTCGCCTGCGCGAGCGCCTCGTCGTCCCGCTGGATGTGCCCCCAGGGGCCGCGCCGCAGGAACGCCGCCCGCATCCCGAACGCCAGCGCGGGGCGCAGGTCGTTGTCGATGCGGTCCCCCACGTACAGCACGTGCTCGGGCAGCACGTCGGCGAGCTGCGCGCACCGCTCGAAGAACTCCGGCGCGGGCTTCTCCACGCCCCACACCTCGGAGATGCCGAGCGCGTCGACGGGCAGGCCGAGCGCGGAGAACTGCCCCTCGGCGTCGGCGGGCTGGTTGCCCGCCACGCCCACGAACAGGCCCTGCGCGCGCAGCGCGGCCAGGCAGCCGCGGGCGTCGGGGTAGAGGTCCTCGCGGCCGAAGCCGTTCGGGACGCCCGCCTCGGCCCGCCGCTTCTCCTCCTCGGCCAGGTCGAAGCCCGGCTTGAAGTGCTCGAACAGGTCCATGTAGGTCCCGCCGCCCGCCAGGACGGCGCCGAGCTTGGTGAGGAAGGTGTGGCGCGGCACGCCGAGCCAGTCGGCCCAGCGGCCGTAGATCTCGCCCTCGTTGATGAGGGTCTCGCCGATGTCGAAGAAGACGGCCTGGATGGGCCGCACGTGCGCGGGCGCGGTCACGCGGCCCTGCCTTTCCGGGGGAAGCGGGTGGTGCGGGTGAGACCGGTGGTGCGGAGCGTCACTCGGCGTCCAGCTCGACGGACTCGCCCGGCGTCAGGCGGCGGAAGTCCTTGCCCAGCTGCTTGCCCGCGTTGGTGACGGCGGTCTGCATGACGGTGAGGCCGATGTCGTTCAGCAGGCCGTCGTGGATGACGAAGGCCCGGTCGGGGTCCACCGCGCGGGTGTACTGGAAGAGCTCGGGGACCTTCATCCAGGGCGCGTTCCCGGGCAGGCACAGGGTCGGCACGGGCGCGGACGGCACGGTCAGCGCGTCGCCGGGGTGGAAGACCTGGCCGTCCACGAAGAAGCCCACGTTGGGGATCGGCGGCACGTCGGGGTGCAGGAGCTCGTGCTCCTCGCCGTAGACGTGCACGTCGAACCCGGCGGCGGTGAAGGCGTCCTCGTGCCCGACCTGGTGGACCCGGTCCCCCAGGTCGGTGAGGTTCTCGGCCACCACGCGCGAGGTCCACACCCGGAGACCGGGGTTGTCGGCCATCGCCTTGCGCAGGCCGTCGGGGTCGAAGTGGTCGAAGTGCTCATGCGTGATCAGGACGGCGTCGGCCCCGGCGAGCGCGTCGCCCGCCTCGCTGAAGGAGCCGGGGTCGATGACCAGGGTCCGGTCGTCCTTCTGGAGCCGCACGCAGGCGTGTCCGAACTTGGTGAGACGCATGTGCCGATCTTTTCATGCCGCCCCGGGCCGGCCGCACGCACACATAACTTACCGAGCGCTTGGTCGGCATTTTTGTTATATCCGCAGGTCAGAGTATTCACAGGCGGGAACGGGCATTGACCGGGCGCGAGGCCGTTGATAGAACACGTTTCACTTTGTGGTGCGGCGCGAGGAGGCGGCGATGCCCGTTCCCGACCAGCGGGACCCCGAGGTCACCCGGCGGGCGCTGACCGAGTGGCTGGGCCGGCGGCTGCCCGGCGCGGCCATCCCGGTGATCGAGACGCCGCAGACCAGCGGGTTCTCCAGCGAGACCCTGATGTTCGAGGCGACCTGGACCGACGGGCGGGACGGCGGGCCCGGGAGCGTGCGCCGCGAGGCCCTGGTCGCGCGGGTCGCCCCCGCGCACTACCAGATCTTCCCCGAGCCCCGCTTCGAGGAGCAGTACCGGCTGATGCGCGTGCTGGACGAGCGCACCGACATCCCGGTGCCGCCGATCCGCTGGTACGAGCCCTCCGCCGAGCCGCTGGGCGCGCCGTTCTTCGTCATGGGCCGCGTGGACGGGCGGGTGCCGACCGACATGCCGCCCTACCACTCGGGCGGCTGGGTCACCGAGGCGCCGCCGGAGGAGCGCGCGGCCATGTGGTGGTCCACGCTGGAGATCATGGCCCGGCTGCACCGGCTGGACGTGGCGGCGCTCGGCCTGGGGTTCCTCGACCAGCCGCACTGGGGCGCCACGGGCCTGGAGCAGCGCCTCAACTACTACGAGCACTACCTGCACTGGGCTTACCCGGGGCCGCAGGAGACCGCGCTGAAGGCCCTGGAGTGGCTGCGCGCCAACCGGCCGGAGGAGCCGGACCCGCCGGTCGTGCTCTGGAACGACGCCCGCATCGGCAACGTGATCTTCCAGAAGGGGGTGCCCGCCGCCGTCCTGGACTGGGAGACCGCGGTGCTGGGCGCGCCCGAGGAGGACCTCGCCTGGTTCATGTTCCTGGACCGGCACCACTCCGACGGGATCGGCGTCCCGCGCCTGCCGGGCTTCCCGTCCTACGCCGAGACCGCCGACCGCTACGCCGGACTGCTCGGCCGGCCGCTGCGGAACCTCGACTACTACGAGGTGCTGTCGGGCTTCAAGTTCTCGATCATCATGGCCCGGATCGGGCAGGCGATGATCGACTTCGACTGGATCGAGCCCGCCAGCGACTTCCCCTACAACAACAACTGCACCCAGCTGCTGGCCCGCATCCTGGGCCTGCCCGCCCCCGCCACCACCGGAGGGTCCGCGTGACGCTGTCCCCGCTCGACGACTACCCGATCCACCAGGCCCCCGAGGTGATGCGGCACGTCGCCACCTCCGACCGCAACTTCTACGACCGCTACTACTTCAACCTGCACCCCTGCGGCGACGACCTGATGATGATCATCGGGATGGGGCAGTACCCGAACCTGGGGGTCGCCGACGCCTACGCGCTGGTCCGGCGCGGCCCGCTCCACAAGGTGGTGCGGGCCTCCCGCGAGCTCGGCCTGGACCGGATGGACACCAGCGTGGGCCCGTTCCGCGTCGAGGTCCTGGAGGGGCTGAAGCGGCTGCGGGTCACGCTGGAGGACAACGAGCACGGCCTCGCGTTCGACCTCACCTGGGAGGGCGCCGTTCCCGCCCAGCTCGAACCGCCGCACTACCAGCGCTGGCAGGAGCGCGTCATCTTCGACTCCCGCCGCCTCGCGCAGACCGGCCGGTGGAGCGGGCACATCGTCGTGGACGGCGAGCGCATCGAGATCACCCCGGACCGCTGGTGGGGCTCGCGCGACCGCTCCTGGGGCGTCCGGCCGGTGGGCGAGCCCGAGCCGCCCGGCATCCAGGTCAAGAACGCCGGGACCTTCTACTGGCTGTACGCGCCCATGCAGTTCGCCGACCACTCCGTCATGGCGATCATCCAGGAGGACGAGAAGGGCCGCCGCGTGCTGGAGGAGGCGGTGCGAGTCTGGCCGGACGGGGGCCGCGAGCCCGAGTACCTGGGCCGCCCCGAGTACCGCCCGGTGTACGCCGAGGGCACCCGCGACGTGGTCACCGCGACGCTGGCCTTCAACCCGCCCGGCGGGAAGCCGTTCGAGATCGGCGCGACGCCGCTCCTGCCGGTGCACATGATGCTCGGCACCGGCTACGGCCTGGAGCCGGAGTGGAAGCACGGCATGTACCAGGGCACCGAGACCGTCGTGCAGGGCGTGGTCTACGACGCGCGCAAGCCCGAGGACGCCGCGCGCATGTGGGGCATGGTCGACGCGGTCGCACGCTACGAGTACCTGGACGGCGCGGCGCCGGAGGGCGGCGACGGCGTCGGGCACGGATTGTTCGAGTACTGGGCGCTCGGCCCGCACCCCTCGTTCGACGCCTGAGGGCGGCACGGCTCTGCCAGACTGGCGCCGTGACTTCACCGGCAGGCGACGAGCCGCCCTCGCGGGAGGAGCTGGACCGGCAGGTGCGCGACCGCTACGGGACCTGGCGCGACCAGCCGCGCGGCCTGGCCTGCGCGGTGGTGGCGGCGTTCCTGGTCCTGACGACGGTGGCGTTCGCGCTGGTGGTCCTGGCGCTGGTCGCGGCGCTGTAGAACGCACCGAGGGCGCCGATCCGCGAACGGATCGGCGCCCTCGGCATTCCACCGTGCGGGCGCTCCTGGTCGAGCGGGGAGCGGATCAGGGGCGGCCCGCGGCGGGTCCGGGCCCGCTAGACCTCTTCCCCGTCGGCGATGGTGAACGCCACGTCGCCCTGCGGGTCCACCTGCGCGTCCAGGGTCTTGTCGTCCAGCAGGTCGGCGACCTGGGGCTCCAGGTAGACCCGGGCGCCCTCCTCCTCCACGACCCGGTCGCCGGCCTCGGGGGCCGGGGCGACCGACAGCCGCAGGGCGTCGGAGCCGTTGACCCCGGACTCGATGCGGAGCCCGGTCTCCGGCGGGAGCTCGGGATTGGTCGTGACGGTACGGATCACCTGGACGGCGTCGCTGGTCAGCGTGAGCATGCTCAGCTCCTAGCGTGTCGGTGCTGCGGGGTCGAATGGTCCTGTCGTCGTACGAGATCCGCACTGGCGGCGCGGACCTGCCCCACCCTCCCCGGCCTTCACGGCGGTAAACCTCGAAACCGCGACGATCCGTCACGCCCCGTCACCGGGACGGGGCGCGACGGAGCCGTCAGCCCGCGTTCGGGGCGAGCGCCCGGACGGCCTCGACGTGCGACAGGCCGCCGCCGGGGACGATCGCGAGCACCGGCGTGGTGAGCCCGCTGTCCACGTACTCGCGGACGCGCGCGCGGCACGCCTCGGGCGAGCCGTGCACGATCAGGTCGTCCACGACCTCGTCGGGGATGACCTCCAGGGCCTTCTTGCGGTCCCCGGCGGCCCACGCCTCGTTCATCGGGCGCAGCGCCTCGCCGCGGCCCAGCCACTCGTGGAAGGCCCGGTAGACCGGCACCGTCATGTACGCGGCGATCATCCAGCGGCCGATCGCGCGCGCCTCCTCGGCGTCCTCGGTCGGGCACACGAACAGCCGCGCGATCAGCTCCGGACCGTCGCCCAGCTCGCCGCGCACCGTCGGCACGTCCTTGGGCGCGAGCCAGTTGGTGATCGCGCCGTCGGCCTCGCGCGCCGCCAGCCGCAGCATCCCCGGGCGCAGCGCCGCCAGCACGATCGGCGGCGGGGCGGCGGGCGCGGTCTCCAGCTTGAAGCCCTTGACGGCGAAGGTGTCGTACTCCTCCTTCACCTTCTCCCCCGCCAGCGCGTGCCGCAGGAACCGCAGCGTGTCGCGGACGCGCTTGTACGGCTCGTCGAACGGGATGCCGTTCCAGCGCTGCACGATGGTGTCGGAGGAGGTGCCGATGCCCAGCACGAACCGGCCCGGGGCCAGGTCGGCGAGGGTCGCGGCCTGCTGCGCCAGCAGCGCCGGGCCGCGCGTGTAGACCGGCACGATCGCCGGGCCGAGGCGCAGCTCGGGCGCCCACTGCGAGGCGAGCGCGAGCGGTGTGAACGCGTCGGTGCCGTTGGTCTCGGCCGACCAGGCGTCGGTGTAGCCGAGGCCGGGCAGCTCCTCGATGATCTGTCGGTGCCCGGCCAGCGGCAGGCCGGTCAGCGGAATGGTCAGTCCCCAGCGCGACATGCTGTTCTCCTCGCGGATCAGGCGATCGACGGGCGGATGATGGAGCCGCCGTCCACGACCATGGTCTGGCCGGTCATCCAGGACGAGGCGTCCCCGGCCAGGAACACCGCCGCGTTGGCGATGTCCTCGGGCTCGCCGAGGCGGCCGAGCGGCATGTACCCGGCGATCTGCTCCTCGTTGGTCTCCCACAGGGCGCGGGCGAGGTCGGTCTTCACCAGGCCGGGCGCGATGGCGTTGACCCGCACCTTGGGCGCCAGCTCCATCGCGAACTGCCGGGTGATGTGGATGACGGCGGCCTTGGTGGCGTTGTAGTAGCCGATGCCGTGCTCGGTCACCAGGCCGCCCACCGAGGCGACGTTGATGATGGAGCCGCCGTGCTCCTTCATGCGGGCGTTCCAGGCGAGCTGGGTCCACTGCACGACCGCGAACTGGTTGACCTCGACGGTCTTGGCGGCGGCGGCCGGCGAGATCTCGGTCATCGGGCCGAAGTGCGGGCTGGTCCCGGCGTTGTTGACCAGCACGTCCAGCGAGCCGAACTCGGCGACGGCCGCCTCGACGCAGGCCGCGGCCTGCTCGGCGTCGCCCACGTGCGCGGCCCTGGCCAGCACGCCCGCCTCGGGGTGGGCGGCGCGCAGCTCGGCGGCGACCTTGTCCAGCGCCTCCTGCTTGCGCGAGGACAGCACCACGTTGGCGCCCTCGGCCGCCAGCGCGAACGCCGTCGCCTTGCCGATCCCCCGGGACGCCCCGGTGATCAGCGCGGTCTTGCCCTGCAGTCCGGTGCGCATCAGCTCACCCTTTCCCTCACCCGACAGAATCAGACTCGGTTTTACTGTACCGAAAGTGACTGACGGGTCAGTTACCTGGTGGGGCGGCCAGCACGAACGCCCGGAACGCCTCGGCCACCGGCGGCCGCGTGCGCGCGTCCGACCAGGTCAGGCCGATGTCGCGGACCGCGTCCGGCTCGGCCAGCGCGATGTGGCGCACCCCGTGCAGCCCCTCCTCCCCCGGTGGGGGCGGCGAAACCACCGCGACGCCGAGCCCGGCGGCGACCAGGCCGCGCACCGTCATGGGCTCCTCGCCCTCGAACGCGATGCGCGGCCGGATGCCCGCCCGCTCGCACAGCCGCTCGAAGATGGGGCGCAGCCCGGTGTCGGGCCGGAACGCCACGAACGGCTCGTCCCCCACCTCGGCCAGCCGCACCCTCCTGCGGCGCGCCAGCCGGTGCCCCCGCGGCACGACCAGGCTCAGCCGCTCGGTGGTCAGCGGCCGCCAGCCGAAGTCCGGGCCGTCGGGGCGCGGGCTGGTGATGCCGAGGTCGGCGCGGCCCTCGGCGACCGCCGCCGCGATCGGCCCGGCGCGGTCCTGGATCAGCCGGAACGTCACGCCGGGGCGGCCCGCGCGGAACCGGCGGATCAGGTCCGGCACGAACGACGGCCCCTGGGTGTGCAGGAAGGCGAGCGACACCTCGCCGCGCTCGGGGTCGGCGGCCTGCGCGAGCGCGCGCCGGGCGGCCTCCTCCTCGGCGACCAGGCGGCGCGCGTGCTCGGCGAACACCTCGCCGTACGGGCTGAGCACCACGCGCCGCCCGACCCGGTCGAACAGCGGGTGCCCGAGGTCCTGCTCCAGGCGGGTGACGGCGCGCGACAGGCCCGGCTGCGAGATCCGCAGCTCGGCTGCGGCGTTGGTCACATGCCCGAGGTCGGCCACGGCCAGGAACCAGCGCACTGTCTGGAGGTCCATGCCTTCATGCATACACCGCATCGGTTAGCGCGAATACGAACATTGGACGCATCACCGCCGGTGGGAGGAGCCTGGCGGTCATGCCCCCGACCTCTCCCGGCGTGGCCGAGCAGGCCGTGCCGTCCCCGTCGCACGCCCCCGAACCGCACGCCCCCGAACGGCACCGCGCCGGTTCGCCCGGCCTGCGCCGCGTCAACCTCGCGCTGTTCGCGGCCGGGCTCACCACCTTCATGTCCCTGTACTGCACGCAGGCGCTGCTGCCGGAGCTGTCCGGCGCGTTCGGCGTCTCCCCCGCCAAGGCCAGCCTGCTGGTCTCGCTGGCCACCGGCGCGGTCGCGCTCGCGGTGATCCCGATCAGCTCGCTGTCGGAGCGCTACGGGCGCACCCGCGTGATGGTGGTGTCGTCGGCGGCGTCCGCGCTGGTCGGGCTGCTGATCCCGCTGTGCGGCACGTTCGGGATGCTCGCGGCGGCGCGCGCCGTGCAGGGCCTGGCGCTGGCCGGGGTCCCCGCGGTCGCGATGGCCTACCTCGCCGACGAGGTGCACCGCGAGCACCTGGGCGGCGCGATGGGCCGCTACGTCGCCGGGACCGGCATCGGCGGCGTGCTGGGCCGGGTCGTGCCGTCGGTGACCACCGACCTGGCGGGGTGGCGGTGGGCGCTGGCGGTGACCGCGCTGGTCGCGCTCGGCTTCACGGTCGCGTTCTGGCTGCTGCTGCCGCCCTCGCGCTTGTTCACCCCGTCCCGCGTGGACTACCGGCCGCTGCTCGGCCACCTCGCCGACCCCGGGCTGCGGCGGCTGTACCTGACGGCGCTGGTGGCGATGGCGGGGTTCGTGACCGTCTACAACTTCCTGACCTACCGGCTGCTGGAGGCCCCGTTCCACCTGCCGCAGGCCGTCGTCGGGCTGATCGCGGTGACGAACCTGGCGGGCTCGTTCGCCTCCGCCCGCGCCGGGGCGCTGGCCGACCGCGCCGGGCGCCGCCCGGTCCTGCTCGGCGCGACGGTCCTCGGCGCGGCCGGGCTGCTGCTGACGCTGCCGGCGTCGCTGCCGCTGGTGGCGGCCGGGCTGCTGCTGTTCACCTGCGGGTTCTTCGCGGTGCACGCCGTGGCCAGCGGGTGGGTCGGACTGCGCGCGTCCACGGCGCGGGCGCAGGCGTCGGCGCTGTACCTGTTCGCCTACTACCTGGGCAGCAGCGTCGGCGGGTCGGCGGGCGGCCTCGCCTACGAGCGCGGCCACTGGACCGGGACGGGCCTGTACGTGCTGGCGCTGCTGGCGGTCGGGCTGGTCGCGGCCCTGCGGATGCCGCGCCGCGCGAAGGCGGGGCCCGCCCCCACTATTTGAGCGTGCGCTTGGTTGGTAAGCTGCGCCCGGAGACCGCCGAGTCAGGGAGGGTGCGTGGGCACGACCAAGCAACGGCGTCCGGCGATCGAGGGCTGGTACACCGCCGAGGACGGGGCCGTGCGGCTGCTGGGCACCCGCTGCTCCGCCTGCGGCACCCCCTACTTCCCCCGCAACGAGCTGGCCTGCCGCAACCCCCGCTGCACCGGCCCCAAGGACGGGTCGGAGCTGGCGGAGTACGCCTTCTCGGGGCGCGGCACGGTCTGGTCCTACGCCGACTCGCGGTACAAGCCGCCGCCCCCGTACGTGTCGCCGGACCCGTTCGTCCCCTACACGGTCGCGGCGGTGGAGCTGGAGGCCGAGCGCATGGTGGTGCTCGGGCAGGTCGTGCCCGGCGTGGGCGTGGACGGCCTGGAGGTCGGGATGGCGGTCGAGCTGGCCGAGGGCGTCCTGTACGAGGACGACGAGACCGCGTACACGGTGTGGATGTGGAGGCCGGTCGCGTGAGCAGGGACATCGCCGTTCTCGGGGCCGGGATGCACCCGTGGGGCAAGTGGGGCCGCAACTTCGTCGAGTACGGGCTCGCGGCGGCCCGCGCCGCGCTCGCCGACGCCGGGCTGTCGTGGAACGACGTGCAGTACGTCGCGGGCGCCGACACCATCCGCAACGGCTACCCGGGCTTCATCGCCGGCGCGACGTTCGCGCAGGCGCTCGGCTGGTCGGGCGCGCGCGTGTCGAGCTGCTACGCCGCCTGCGCGTCCGGCGCGCAGGCCATCGACAACGCCCGCGCGCGCATCCTGGCGGGCCTGTGCGACGTGGCGCTGGTGGTCGGCGCGGACGCCGCGCCCAAGGGGTTCTTCAAGCCGGTCGGCGGCGACCGGCCCGACGACCCCGACTGGCTGCGGTTCCGGCTGCTGGGCGCGACCAACCCGATCTACTTCGCGCTGTACGCGCGGCGGCGCATGGCGGTGCACGGCGCGACGCTGGACGACTTCGCCGCCGTGAAGGTCAAGAACGCCCGGCACGGCCTGGCCAACCCCAACGCCCGCTACCGCAAGGAGGTGACCCTGGAGGACGTGCGCGAGTCCGCGGTGGTCGCCGACCCGCTGCGGCTGCTGGACATCTGCGCGACCAGCGACGGCGGCGCGGCGCTGGTGCTGACGTCGATGGAGTTCGCGCGCCGGCACGGGATCGCGGCCCCGGTGCGCATCCCGGCGCTGTCCACGGTGACGCCGACGTTCCCCAAGACGGTGCTGGACCTGCCGGACTTCGCCACCGACTCGGCCATGACGGTGGTCGAGCCCGAGCGGCCGTTCCGGTCGGCGATCGCGCACGCGGCGTACGAGGAGGCCGGAATCGGCCCCGAGGACCTGTCGCTGGCGGAGGTGTACGACCTGTCCACCGCGCTGGAGCTCGACTGGTACGAGGACATCGGCCTGTGCGAGCCCGGCGGCGCGGAGGAACTGCTGCGCTCCGGCGCGACGGCGCTCGGCGGGCGCCTCCCGGTGAACCCGTCCGGCGGGCTGGCCTCGTTCGGCGAGGCGATCCCGGCGCAGGCGATCGCGCAGGTCTGCGAGCTGACGTGGCAGCTCAGGGGGCGGGCGGAGGGGCGTCAGGTCACGAACGCACAAGCGGGCATCGCCGTCAACCAGGGGCTGTTCGGGCACGGCTCGGCCGTCATCGCCGTCCGCTGACGGCCCCGCTCCGGCGTGAGAGGATCACGGAACGGGAGACGCGCATGCCGGAGGACACCGCGTGGCACAGGGCGGGGGACGTGGCGGGGGAGGGTCCGAGGGGCCACCCGATCGGGGACGGCTGCCGTCCGGGCGGCACCGCCTGCCCCGCGACTACGTGGCCCAGCACCAGATATCGCGCATTCTCACGGCCGTCATGGAAGTGGCGGGAAAGGTCGGCTACGCGCAACTCACGGTCGACGCCATCATCGCGCACGCCGGTGTTTCCCGCGCCACTTTCTACGTGCATTTCAAGAACAAAGAGGACGCTTTTCTCCGCGCTTACGACGTGATGGTGGAACGCCTCATGGAACACGTCACCGCGGCATACCAGGAAGAGCGCGAGGCGCTCGACCGGCTGCGCGCGGGCCTGTCGGCGTTCCTGGAGTTCCTGGCCGACGAGCCGCTCGCGGCGCGCACCTTCATCGTGGAGTGCCTGGCGGCCGGGCCCGCGGCGGCCGCCCGGCGCGACCGCGCCAAGCAAGCGTTCGCCCAGCTCGTCGAGGTCAACATGCGCGAGACGTTCCCGCACTACCCCGAGCCGGGCCTGATGTCCGAGACGATGGTGGGCGGCATCTACGAGGTCGCCTACACGCGCATCCGGCGCGGCGAGACCGCCGAGCTGCCGCAGTTGCTGAACGGTCTGCTGGCCGCGTTCGCGGTGCCCGACCCCGAGCGCTGGGGCCCGGACGCGACGCCTCCGGCCTGATTCCCGGCGCGGTGCGGACCGCCGACAGGCCCCGGCTTTCCGCACCTTTCGCGCATTGATCGTGAAACATCAGCGGGTTTCTTATGGGCCGATGAGCAGTGTCCGGGAGATGTCCGCACGGTCTGGAAACCCGAAAATGCCGTCCCGGAGTCTTGACGGCCGCCGCCGGCCCGCCGGGACGCCTCCTCCCCGGCCCCCGGCTCCGGGGCTTGGCCTCCCGTCCGCAAGTGCCCGCGGCCCGCTCCGCAGACCATCCGACCTGCTGAACGCCGCCCCGGCCGCGCTCGCGTTCTTCCTGATGAAGCCCGAGCCGCCGAGTTGACCCGGCGCGCGGGCCGTTCGGGCGGTGGCCGGATGCGGACAGTCTGGAACCTGTCCCAAATGACCACCCAGTCAGTGACCACTGACGTGATGCCCGACACATCCACGCTGCGATCACGCGCCGGCGGTCCACCCAGAGTGACGGCCATCACACCCGTTCGACCCTCATATTCGGTCACCGCCGCCGGGCCGATACCTATCTCCAAAACCCGAAGCCTCGCTACTGGCGAGTAGGGCTTCCTTGATGAACGTCGTCATTCATGGTTCTGTCCGAGTGCCGCGAACACCATTCCGGTCCAGGGCCCGGACGGGACGGCGAACGCGGTTTCCCCCTCTCCACCCCGAAAAGCGAGGGAACATGAGAAAGCTCGGCCGGATCGCACTCCCCCTGCTCGGCACCTCCGCGCTTCTCTTCAGCACCGCGACGGCCGCGATGGCCGCGGTCACCATCTACGACGCCGACACCAACACCGCCTACAGCGGCAACGTGCGCGCCAACAACATCGGCGGCAACGTCACCCTGAGCGGCTCCAGCTCGCTCGGCTTCATGCTGACCACCTGCACCAACGGCCAGCTCGACGCCAGCGTCCTGTCCAACGGCACCGGCGGCCAGCTCACCGGCGTCAGCCTCACCAGCTGCACCAACAACATGGGCGGCACCACCACCGTCACCGCACTGAACCTGCCCTACTCGGGCGCCACGGTGAACTACGCCCCCGTCGCCGGCGGCCGCGACGGCACCATCAACATCGCCGCGCCCAACGCGGCCGTCAACGTCAAGGCGGTGCTGACCCTCCCCAACGTCGGCATCCCGTCGCTGACCTGCAACTACGGCCTGACCACCAGCACCCCTCTGACGATCAACCTGTACAACCCCACCAACGCCAACAAGCCGGTGCCGGCCAACGCCAACTCGCAGGGCACCCTGACGGGCCAGTCGCTGCAGCGCCTCGGCACCGACGCCCGCTGCCCGGCCTCGGTCGCGGCCAACGGCAAGTTCCAGATCGTCGCTCAGCCGAGCGGCCACAAGCTGCGGATCGGCCCCTGATCCCGGAGCGGACCCGCCCCACGGCCGGCCACAGCCCCGGCTGACCGGTCCCCACCCCCACCAGGGCCGCCGTACCCGTCCGGGTACGGCGGCCCGCCGTGATCGAACCGACCACTCCCCGGGAGCGTCCTGAATGACCTCATCGATCCGCCGCCGCGTCCTCGGCGCCGCGGGCGGCCTGGCCCTCGGCGCCGGCCTGCTCACCGCGGTGGCCGCCCCGCCCGCCGCGGCCGAAGACCTCCCCACCTTCAGCTTCGCCGACTGCCCCAAGCTGCCCGAGGGCGCGGTCCCGGAGTTCTGGCTGTGCAGCGTCGCCATCACCTACGGCGGCACCTTCCAGCTCGGCAGCATCAACCAGACCATCACCTCGCCGATCACCATCACCTACGCCAACGGCTTCGACCCGGTCACCGGTGAGCAGCAGGTGCTGTTCGGCGGCCTGAAGGCCAGCAAGTTCCTGGTGCAACCGGGGCTGTTCGGCGACCCGTTCGTCACCGCGGTCTACGCCCAGCCCAAGTACGCCGGGAGCTTCAACCTCGACGGCGGCAAGATCCAGCTCAGCCTCAAGGTGAACGTGCAGAACCCGCTGCTGGGCAGCAACTGCCACATCGGCACCAACAGCAACGCCATCAAGCTGAACCTCGGCGTCACCGCCACCAACCCGCCGCCGCCCAACACCCCGATCCAGGGCGAGCCGCCGGTGCTGGTGTCGGAGGACCCGCCGGTCATCAAGACGACCGTGGTGGACAACGCCTTCGCCGTGCCCCGCTCCAGCGGCTGCGGCTTCGGCCTCGGCCCGCTCAACTGGGCGGTGGACAAGTACGCCGGGCTGCCCTCGGCGGCCGGCCGCAACACCGCCATCTTCAAGCAGTACGTGTCGAACAGGACCTACACCGACATCCCGGCCAGCTGACCGGCCCGGCCGCCCCCGATCCCCGCCGCCGCCCGCGCTCCGGTGCGGGCGGCCCCGTGGTACCACCCCGGTCCGCACGGCCGCTCCGGCGCCCGTGCGGGCCTCGACCCCCCTCTGGAGAGCATCGATGACAGCACCGAAGGGCGGCCGCAGGGCCGTCCGGTCGCTCGGCACGGCCCTCACCGCGGGCGCCGCCGCGCTCGCCCTGGCCGCCGCGCCCGCCGCCAACGCGGCTCCCGCCCGCGCCGCAGCCCCGCTGCCGCCCGAGGTGAACTTCGACGACTGCCCGAAGATCCCCGACGGCGCGCCGCCGGAGTACTGGCTGTGCACCGTGGTGGTCATCCACGGCGGCACGCTGCAGCTCGGCAAGATCAACCAGAAGATCACCGCGCCGATGAAGCTCACCTACGCCACCGGCTACGACCCCGAGACCTTCGAGCCCAAGCTCATCTCCGGGCCGTTGAAGGGCGCGCCGGTCCGGGTGGACGGCGGGGTGCTGGGCATCCCCGGCTCGGACTTCCTGCCGCTGCTCCAGATCCACGCCCAGCCGCAGCTGGCCGGGGACTTCGAGTTCGTGCCGCCGGACTCGCCGGGGACGATCTACCGGCTGAAGCTGAAGATCAAGACGATCAACCCGCTGCTCGGCGACACCTGCTACATCGGCTCGAACGCCAACCCGCTCACCCTCAACCTGACCTGGGGCACCACCAACCCGCCGCCGCCCAACAAGCCGATCAGCGGCGTGGTGGCCGAGCCGCTGCCCGACAACCCGACGGTGCTCGGCGGCCGGCTGGTCGACAACGCCTTCGCGGTGCCCAAGTCGTCGGGCTGCGGCCCCTGGGGGCTGCTGAACCCGATCGCCGACTTCCGCGCCGGCCTGCCGGCCAAGGCGGGCACCAACACCGCGATCTTCGACTTCTACAGCACCAACCAGGGCTACACCGGCCAGGTGCTGTCGAAGTCGCAGGTGGCCCAGTTCAAGGCCAAGGTCCAGGCCAAGATCAAGGCCGCCAAGGCGGCCAAGGCCAAGGCGAAGGCCAAGCGCAAGTAGCCGCCGCCCCGGCCCGGTCCGCGCCGCCCGCCCCGCAGGGCGGCGCGGACCGGCCCCGGCGGTCTTGCGGACACCGCTCCTCCCCCAAGCGAGGAAGCATGCGAACGCCAAGCAGGATCGCCCTGTCCCTCCTCGGCTCCACCGCCCTGCTCGCCGCGGGCACGACCCCGGCGCACGCCTCCGGCTACGTCTACGACGAGACGACCCTCGCCATCTACTCCGGCAGCGTCCAGGGCACCGGTCTCGGCACCTCCTCACTGAGCACCCCGAACCCCCTCGCCCTGGTGCACTCCTGCGGCAGCGCCCAGTTCAGCGCCTTCGCCTCGGGCACCGGCGCGTGGAGCTTCGGCCCGTTCACCATGAGCTGCACCAACAACAGGGGCGGCACCACCACCCTCAGCGCCGGCCTGATCCGCACGACCGGCGCCCAGTACAGCCCGGTCTTCGGCGGCAGGAACGGGTACCTGGCGACCCCCACGCCCGACCGCGACATCGGCGTCGAGGTCGTGATGACGCTGCCCGCCCTGGGCATCCCCGTCGTGCGGTGCACCTACGGCCTGACGTCGATCAATCCGGTGGTCTTCAACTGGTTCGACCGGACCAACCCGAACCGCCCCGTCCCGGCCAACGCCCATGCCCAGCTCGCGCTGACCGGGCAGAGCTTCCAGCGCCTGCGCGGCGACAGCTGGTGCTCGGCCACCCTGGGGGTCACCGCCACGTTCCAGGTGCTCGCCCAGCCCAGCGGCCACGACCTGCGGATAGGCCCCTGACCGAAAAGATCTTCTCCGGCCTGCCCGGGTGCGGAGGGCAGGCCGGAGAGCGGTCACGGCCACCCCTCCCCCTGAGCGAGGAATCATGCGAACGCCAAGCAGGATCGTCCTGTCCCTCCTCGGCTCCACCGCCCTGCTCGTCGCGGGCACGACCCCGGCGCACGCCTTCCTCGGCACCTTCTACGACGACACGGTCGGCGTCGCGTACTCCGGCGGCGTCCAGGGCACCGGCCTCGGCACCTCCACGCTGAACACCCCCACCGCCTACTCGCTGCAGCACTTCTGCGGCACCGCCCAGTTCACCGCCACCATCTCGGGCGCCAACGCGTGGAGCTTCGATTCGTTCTCCATGAGCTGCACCAACAACAAGGCCGGCACCACCACGCTCAACGCCCTCGGCCCGATCAGCACGACCGGCGCCCACTACAACCCGGTCCTGGGCGGCAGGGACGGGCTGCTGACGGTCTCCACCACCGCGCCGGCGCCGGCCCTCCGGGTCGTCATGACCCTCCCCGGCGTGGGCATCCCCAGCCTGACGTGCGACTACCTTCTGGCCTCGACGCTTCCGGCGGACTTCACCTGGTTCAACAGGACCAATCCGAACCGCCCCTTCCCGGTCAACGGCCACGCCCAGCTCACGCTGGCCGGGCCGAACTTCCCGCGCCTGCGCACCAACGACGCCCGCTGCCCGACGTCGGTGGGGATCTCCGCCAAGTACCAGGTGCTCGTCCAGTCCAGCGGCCACGACGTGCGGATGGGCCCCTGACCGGGAAGATCTTCTCCGGCCTGCCCGGGTGCGGAGGGCAGGCCGGAGAGCCGGTCACGCCGGGGGCGTCGCCGCCGGGCGGGCCGAGCGGGCCACCTTCAGCGCCCAGGCGATCAGCGGGGCCTGGAACGGCAGGCGGCCGTAGGCGGCGGCGCGCAGCGGCAGCGGGCGGCGCCGCCAGTCGTAGGCCATCTTGACGTTGGCCGGGAAGACCGCGACGAACAGCGCGGCGGCCGCCAGCGCCCCCTTCCGGCGGGTCCGGGGCAGCGCGACGGCGGCCGCCAGCGTCAGCTCGGCGGCCCCGCTCACGTAGGTCCAGGTGCGGGCCGAGCCCGGGATCTGCTCGGGCACGATCGCGTCGAACGGGCGCGGCACCAGGAAGTGCAGCGTGCCCATGGCGCCCAGCATCGTGGCCAGGCGGCGGGCGGGGCGCGTGGAGTCGGTCATGCGGAGAGTGTGGCATGTCGGACGGGACGTCCAATAAGCGGCCCGCCCGCTCCCTCACTCCTCGGTGAGCGCGATGGCCCGGTTGGGGCAGGCCGCGACGGCGCGGCGGGCCGGGGCCAGTTCGTCCGGGCCCGGATCGGGCCGCAGCACGATCACCAGCCCCTCGGCCTCGTCCTGGTCGAACAGTTCCGGCGCGTTGAAAACGCACTGGGCCGCGCCCCGGCAGGCCGTTCTGTCGGCCTCCAGCCGCGCGCCGCTCACCACCGCACCGGCAGTTCGTGCATACCGTAGATGATCATTCCGTCGCGGAACCGGAGACCGGCCTCGTCGGCCGCCAAAGCGAGTCCGGGAAAGCGCTCGAAAAGCCGGGTGAACGCGATCTCCATTTCGACGCGGGCCAGCATCTGGCCGATGCATTGGTGCATTCCGAAACCGAAGGCGACGTGCTGACCGGCGTCCCGGCGAATGTCGAAGCGGTCCGGTTCCGGGAAATGCTCGGGGTCGCGGTTGGCCGCCGGAAGCGCCACCACCACGCCCTCGCCCGCGGGCACCGTGACCCCGCCGACCTCCACGGGCTCGCGCGCGACCCGGGCGGTGCCGAGCTGCACGATGGTCAGGTGCCGCAGCAGCTCCTCGACGGCGGACCGGATCAGCGCCGGCTCGGCGCGCAGCGCGGCGAGCTGGTCGGGGCGGCGCAGCAGCACCAGGGTGCCCAGGCCGATCATGTTGGCGGTGGTCTCGTGCCCGGCGATCAGCAGCAGCCGGGCCATCGAGACCAGCTCGTCGTGGTCCAGCTCGCCCGCCGCCACGCGGGCGGCGGCGCGGCCGAGCAGGTCGTCGGTCGGGGCGCGCTCCTTGTCGGCGACCAGCCCGTCGAGGTAGCGGCCGATCTCCTCCATCGCGGCGGCGGACCGCTCGGGCCCCGCCTCCAGCGACAGCGCCGCGGCGCTGTGCTCCTGGAAGAAGTCGTGGTCGGCGTAGGGCACGCCGAGCAGCTCGCAGATGACCAGCGACGGCAGCGGCAGCGCGAACGCCTTGACCAGGTCGGTCGGGGGCCCCTGCCGGGCCATCGCCTCCAGCAGGTCGTCCACGATCCGGCCGATGGCGGGCCGCAGCGCGTTGGTCCGCCGCATGGTGAACTCGCCCGTCAGCATCCGGCGCAGCCGCCCGTGCTGGGGGTCGTCGAAGCGCAGGAACGACAGCATGCCCGGCACCGGCGGCAGCGGGAACATCCGGGGGAAGCTGGGGTGGGTGTCGTCGGCGCTGAAGCGCGGATCGGCCAGGACCGCCCGCACGTCGGCGTGCCGGCTCACCAGCCAGTGCACGCTGCCGTCGGGCAGGCCGACCCGGGTGGGCGGGCCTTTGCGGAAAGCGGCGTATTCGTCGGGGGGATCGAGCGGCCTGGGCCGTTTCGTCGGCAACGGCGGGACGGCCGGAACGGTGTTCTCCATGGGCTCCTCCGGCGGTCGGCCTTCGACCGCCCCGTCAGGTTTCCCACGGCGCCGGGAAATGCTTCCACTTTCACCTTAAAGTCCGATTACTTCGAGTCAAGGATAACGAGGGTAAGGGTCGCCTTACGCTATTACGGCCATTCGCCGGAGGCGGAAAGGCGCGAACCGCCACCGCGCGGTCCGGCCCGCCCGCCCACCGGCGCGCACCCGGAGCGACGTGGCCGAGGTCACCGGCACGGCCGGTCACGGAGGCCGGAGCCGGGGTTAGATTTGTACTGACCGGTCAGTACAAAGAGTTCTGCGAGGAACCGTGTCGTCTCCCGAACCCCCGGCCCCCGGCCGGCACGCCGCTCCCGGCACCGCCCTGCCCGTGCGGACCGAGAGCCTGTCGCTGCGCGGGGCGCGCGGCTGGGTGTTCCGCGACGTGGCGCTGGACGTCCCGGCGGGCGGGCTCGCCGCCGTCACCGGCATCGCCGGGTCGGGCCGCACCGCCCTGCTCCTCACCCTCGGCGGCCGCATGAAACCCACCTCCGGCATCGCGACGGTCGGCGACCTCGACGTCCCCGCGCGGCTGCGCGCCGTGCAACGGGTCACCGCGCTCGGCACCGTGGCCGGGGTGACCGACCTGGACCCGATGCTGAGCGTGCGCGAGCACGTCAGCGAGGCCCTGGACCTGCGCGAGGGGCTGCTCGGCCGGTGGCGCGGCCGGTCCGCGCGGATCGCGCGGGTGCTGGAGGAGGTCGGGCTCGGCGGCCTGGACCCCAAGGCGCTCGCCGAGGAGCTGGACCCCGAGCAGGCGCAGCTCCTCGGCGCGGCCCTCGGCCTGGTCGGGGAGCCCGGCGTGCTGCTGCTGGACGACGTGGACGAGGGCCTGCCCCTCGACCGGCAGCGCGCCCTGTGGGAGCGGCTGCGCGCCATCGCCGACTCCGGCGTCACCGTCCTGGCCACCTGCCACGACGCCGCTCCCGCCGCCGGACTCGCGCAGTGCGTCGAGCTGCCCGACCCCCGTACCGCCCTGCTTGAGGAGAACCCCCGATGAGACTCCCCGCCCTGACGACGGGCGGCCTGGAACTGCGCCGCTTCCAGCGGAACAGGCTGACCAGGATCGCCCTCGCCGGACTGGTCCTGCTCCCCCTGCTCTACGCCGGCCTCTACCTGTGGTCGTTCTGGGACCCGTACGGCCGGCTCGGCCACATCCCCGTCGCGCTGGTCGTGGAGGACAAGCCGGCCAAGGCGGACGGCAAGGAGGTGCACGCGGGCGCGGACCTCGCCGACGAGCTGAAGGAGCGCAAGGTCTTCGACTGGCGCACCGTGAACGCCGAGACCGCCGACAAGGGCGTGCGCGAGGGCCGCTACTACATGGCGCTCACGATCCCGTCCGACTTCAGCGCGCGGATCGCCTCCCCCTCCGGCGACGGCACCCCCAAGGCCGCCGGGCTCAGGCTCCAGATGAACGACTCCAACAACTACGTGGTGGGCACCGTCGCGCAGGCCGCGTTCAAGGAGGTCAGCACGGCGGCGAGCGGCAAGGCCGTGCGGGGCTACTTCGACCAGATCTTCGTGTCGTTCGGCAAGCTGCACGGCAAGCTCGACGAGGCCGCCAAGGGCGCGGGCGAGCTGGCCGAAGGGTCCGGCAAGGCCCACGACGGCGCGGGCGAACTGGCCAAGGGCGCGGGCGAGGCTAAAACCGGGATGGGCAAGCTCAAGGGCGGCATCGACGAAGCGCACTCGGGCAGCGGCAAGATCACTTCCGGTCTGGACACGCTGCAGGACGGCACCCGGCAGGTCGCGGCCGGAACGCAGAAACTGTCCGCGTTCGTGAACCGGACGAGCGACACCCTGCTGCCGGTGCTTCGCGAGAAGGCCCCGGAGATCCGCGAAGGCGCCCTGCTGGTCGCGCGCGGCGCCGACGCCCTCGCCGACGGCGCGGGCGCGCTGCCCGCGCAGACCCGGCAGGCCGTCCGGCGCGCCGAGACCGCCAAGGCCGAGCTGCGCGCCCACCTGGCCGCGCACCCGGAGATCCCCGCGAACGTCCGCCAGGACCTGCTGCGCTCGGCCGACCAGGTGGTGGACGTCGCGCGTCAGGTGGACCGGTACGTCCGCGCGCACAGTGCGGACCTGCGCAAGGTCGCCGCCGACGCCCGCCAGGTGGAGAAGGGCGCGCGCCGCCTCGCCGAGGAGGCGCCGACGCTGGCCGCCAAGGTGGACCGGGCCCAGCGCGACGTCAACCGGCTCAACGCCGGCGCCCGGCAGATCGACACCGGCACCGGCAGGCTGCTGGCGGGGTCGGCGAAGCTGACCGGCGGCCTGGTGACGCTGCAGGGCGGCGCCGGGCGGCTCCAGACCGGCCTCGGCAAGCTGGCCGACGGCACCGTCAGCCTGGAGACCGCGCTGCTCCAGATCTCCGAGGGCAACGGCAAGCTCGCCACCGGCCTGGACGAGGGCGTCGAGCAGGTGCCCGACTACGGGGACGGCGAGCGCGGCGCCCGCGCCGACATGATGAGCGGCCCGGTGAAGCTGGCCAGCTCCACCGACAACAAGGTGCCCAACTACGGCACCGGCTTCGCGCCGTTCTTCGTGCCGCTGGCGCTGTGGGTGGGCGCGATGTTCGCCTACATGATGCTGCGGCCGATCAACCCGCGCGCCCAGGGCAGCACCGCCCCCGGCTGGCGGGTCGCGCTGGCGGGCTGGCTCCCGGCGGCGGTGATCGGCGCGGGCCAGGTGCTGGTCGTGCTGGCGGTGCTGCGCTTCGCGCTCGGGCTGGAGGCCGAGCACTGGGCCGGGCTGGTCGCGTTCCTGGTGCTGGCGTCGGCGGCGTTCATGGCGGTGGTGCAGTGGGTCAACGCCCGGTTCGGGCCGGTCGGCCGGGTGCTGGCGCTGGCGCTGCTGATGCTGCAGCTCACCTCGGCGGCCGGCACCTACCCGATCGAGACCAGCCCCGGCTTCTTCCAGGCGATCCGCCCGTACCTGCCCATGTCGTGGGTGGTGGACGCGGCGCGGCGGCTGATCAGCGGGGGCGACCTCGCCGTGGTGTGGCAGGGTGGTGCGGTGCTGGCGGCGTTCCTGGCCGGGAGCCTGGCGCTCTCCGCCCTCGCCGTCCGGCAGAACCGGGTGTGGACGATGAAGCGGCTGCACCCCGCGCTGAGACTGTGAGGGGCGTGCCAGTGGGCCGGGCAGCGGGCGGGACGGCGGCGACGCGGGAGCGGCTGTTCACCTCGGCGATCGAGCTGATCGCCGAACGCGGGTTCGCCGCGACCACCGTGGACCGGATCGCCGAGCACGCGGGGGTCGCCAAGGGCACGGTCTACTACAACTTCGGCAGCAAGGCCGCGCTGTTCTCGGCGCTGCTGGAGTACGGGATCGAGCGGTTCGCCGCCACCCTGCGCGAGGCCGCCGAGGGGCACGAGCCGCTGACCGCGCTGGAGGCGGTGGTGGGCGCGGAGCTGGCGTTCATCGGCGAGCACGAGTCGTTCGCCCGGCTGCTGATCGCCGAGGCGTGGCGGTCGGGCGGCGACTGGCAGCACGCCGCCGGGCTGATCCGCGAGCGCGCGATCGGGGTGCTGGCGGGGGTGCTGCGCGAGGCGGTGGCGGCCGGGGGGCTCCGGCCCGACCTGGACGTGGAGCTGGCCGCGTCGGCGGTGTTCGGGATGGTGCTGACGGTCGCGCTGGAGTGGCGCACGCTCCAGCCCGGGCGCGACCGGGCCGAGATCCAGGCGACGCTGATGGACCTGCTGCGCGGCCGGCTGGTCCGCTGAGCGCCCGGCCGCTAGGGCAGGTCGCGGACGCGCTCGATGACCTTCGGCATCTCGGCGTTGCCGGCGTCGATCCAGCGCCGCAGGAACGCCAGCTCGCGGTCGCTGCAGGCCGCGGCGCGCTCGGCGAACGAGGCGCCGACCGGCTCGAAGTAGGCGCCGAAGCGCGCCATCGCCTCGGGCACCACCTCGACGATCACGCGGCGGCGGTCGTCGGCGTCCCGCGAGCGCCGCACGTACCCGGCCTTCTCCAGCCGGTCGATCACCGCGGTGATCGCGCCGCCGGTGGTGATGCCCATCAGCCGGGCCAGCTCGCCGGGCGTCTGCGGCCCGTCCAGGTACAGCGCGTTCAGCGCCTGCGCGTCGGTGACGTTGAGCCCGGCCTTGGTCGCGGTGGCGTGGTGCAGCAGCACCGTGTACATGGTGCTGCGCTGGACCGCCAGCCGCAGCAGTGCCATCGCCTCCGCGCGCTCCCGCGCCGTCGCCACGCCGCCACCCGCCCTCTGCGTCTCCAGAAAAGAGAGGTCATATTTTCAACCACTCGACCCCGGAGAGTCTAGCGCGTGTGACCGACCGGACGTCCCCGCGACTGCGAACGGGCCGTAAAATGGTTTTTGTTAGGACCGCTAACAACGGTCCCGACCGGCCCCGGGACCCACAAAGCCCCGGGGCCAACAAAAGACCCTGCTTGTGAAAACTTTCACGAGCCTGCCCAGGGGGGTTCCTCCATGACCGCGTCCACCCTGCCGGCCGCCACGATCGCCCTGACCGACGGCACCGCCGCGACCGCCCGCCTCCACCTGGACGGCCTCGCCCCCGGCGAGCGCGGCTCCGAGTCGCTGACCGTCCGCTACCGCGACGACGTCGACGCCACCGTCGCCCTGTACGTCCGCGCCGAGCACGCCCACGGCGGCGCCCCGGCCACCGGGCACCACTGCGAAGCGGCCGACCTCGCGCACTGCCCGGCCGCCAGGAGGGTCCGCGTCGGGGTGTTCGAGCGCACCGGCGCGCTGCTGCCCTTCCCGGTCTTCACCGGCACCCTCGCCGACCTGGTCCGCCTGGACGGCTTCGAGCACGGCGTGGGCCGCTGGACCGGCCGCGGGGACGGCCGCGACCACGACGTCACCTACGAGGTGACGTGGCGGCCGTCCCGCGACGCGACCGGTCCCGGCGAAGCGCCCGCAGACGTCGAGCTGGTCGTCGAAGCCCGGCACTGAGGTCCGGCTCCGAGCCCGGCGTCAGGAGACGGCGTTCTCCACGACCTGCTTGGCCCAGCGGTAGTCGGCCTTGCCCGCCGGGGAGCGCTTCATCTCCGCCACGAACGCGTAGGTGCGCGGCACCTTGTAGCCCGACAGCTCCTTGCGGCAGTGCGCGTCCAGCTCCTCCGCCGAAGGGGCGTCCCCCACCGGCTGCACGACCGCGGCCACCCGGTTGCCCCAGCGCTCGTCCGGGACGCCGGTGACGACCGCGTCGTACACGCCCGGGTGCCCCTTCAGGACGGCCTCGACCTCCTCGGGGAAGACCTTCTCCCCGCCGGTGTTGATGGTCTGCGAGCCGCGCCCGTAGACGGCGATCGAGCCGTCCGCCTCCACGGTGGCGATGTCGCCGGTCAGCAGCCAGCGTCTGCCGTCCACCTCGGGGAAGGTGCGGGCGGTCTTCTCCGGGTCGTTGTAGTAGCCGCGCGCGATGTGGCCGGTGCGCGCGACCTGGCCGATGACGCCGGAGCCGGGCTCGACGGGCCGCAGCGACTCGTCCAGCACGGTCACGTTCGCCACGTCCGGCGCGAACTTCAGCCCCTTCTCGGGCGTGGAGCCCGCCACGGCCTCGGCGGTCGAGCCGGACTCGGTGGACCCGAACCGGTCCATGATCATGACGTTGGGCAGCGCGCGCCGCACCCGGTCGCGCACCGCGCCGGTCAGGATCGCGCCGGTGGACACGAACGCGAACAGCGACGACAGGTCGTAGGACGCGCCGCCCTCCAGGTCGGTCACCATCGGGATCGCCATCGCGTCGCCGGTGATGGTCAGCGAGTTGACCTTCTCGCGCTCGATGGTGCGCCACACCTCGGCGGCGTCGAACTTGCGCACGTACACCACCGTCGCGCCCATCCACCAGGAGATGAACGTCGCCATCTGCGCCGCGCCGTGCATCAGCGGCGCGACCGGCATCATCACCATCGGGCCGCCGCCGCGGGCCTGCTCCACGATGTCGGCGGGCTTGTCCGGGCGCGGGAGGGTCGGGTTCCAGAACGCCAGCAGCAGCTGCTCGACCGACCACATGACGCCCTTGGGCATCCCGGTCGTGCCGCCGGTGTAGATGATGTAGGTGTCCTCGCCGGACCGCGCCGGGAACCCGCGCGTCGCGGGCTGCTCGCGCAGCGCGTCCTCGTAGGCGACCGCGCCCGGCACCGCCGACGGCCCGCCGACCGCGATCAGGTGCCGCAGCTTCGGCGCCTGCGGCGCGGTCGCGGCCACCCGCTCGTCGAACTCCACGTCGTACAGCAGCGCGACCGCGTCGGAGTCGGTGTAGACGTAGCGCAGCTCGCTCTCGACGTACCGGTAGTTCACGTTGATCGGCACAGCGCGGATCTTGAGCGCCGCCAGCAGCGCCGCCGCGTACTCCACGCCGTTGTACAGCTGCATGGCCACGTGCTGGCCGGGCCCCACCCCGGCGGCGGCCAGATGGTGGGCGAGCCGGTTGGCGTGCGCGTCCAGCTCGGCGTAGGTGAGCCGCTGATCGCCGCAGACCAGCGCGAGCCGGTCCCCGATCGCGTCGGCGACGCCCTCGAACAGGTCAGCGTGGTTGTACTCCATCGGACGGCCTCCGGGAGGTCATGGCTTGTCGCTGCCGACGATCCACATCGCGAAGAACTGCGCGCCGCCGCCGTAGGCGTGGCCGAGGGCGCGGCGCGCCCCGTCCACCTGGTGCTCCCCGGCCAGGCCGCGCACCTGGAGGGCCGCCTCGGCGAAGCGGATCATGCCGGACGCGCCGATCGGGTTGGACGACAGCACGCCCCCCGAGGCGTTCCAGGGGATGTCGCCGTCCAGGGCGGTCGCGCCCGCCTCGGTGAGCTTCCAGCCCTCGCCCTCGCCGCAGAAGCCGAGGTTCTCCAGCCACATCGGCTCGTACCAGGAGAACGGCACGTACACCTCGGCGACGTCCAACTCGCGGCGCGGATCGGTGATGCCGGCCTGCCGGTACACGTCGGCGGCCGCGTCCTTGCCGCCCTGCGGGTTCACGGTGTCGCGCCCGGCGAAGAAGATCGGCTCGGAGCGCATCGCGGTGCCGTGCACCCAGGCGGGCTTGTTGGGCGCCTGCCTGGCCGCGTCCTCGGACGCCAGCACCATCGCGCACGCGCCGTCGGAGGACGGGCAGGTCTCCAGGTAGCGGATCGGCTCCCACAGCATCGGCGTGGACTCGACCATCTCGCGCGAGATCCCGGGGATGCGCAGGTGCGCGTAGGGGTTCTTCAGCGCGTTCTGCCGGTCCTTGACCGCCACCAGCGTGCCGATGTGGTCGGGCGCGCCCGAGCGGCGCATGTAGGCGCGGATGTGCGGGGCGAAGTAGCCGCCCGCGCCGACGACCAGGGAGGTGGAGAACGGCGTGTTGACCGTGAGCGCCCAGGTGGCGTTCGACTCCGACTGCTTCTCCCACGCGACGGTCAGCACCCGCTTGTGCACGCCGCTCTGGATCAGGCTCGCCGCGACGATCGCGGTGGACCCGCCGACCGACCCGGCGGTGTGCACCCGCATGATCGGCTTGCCGGTCGCGCCGAGCGCGTCGGCCAGGTACGCCTCCGGCGTCGCGACGCCCTCGAACAGGTCGGGGGCCTTGCCGATGACGACCGCGTCGATGTCGCGCCAGGCGAGCCCGGCGTCGTCCAGGGCCTTCTGCGCGGCCTCGCGCAGCAGCCCGGCCATGGACACGTCGAGGCGCTTGGTCTTGTAGGCGGTCTGACCGACGCCGATGATCGCGCAAGGGTTACCCATGACGACGCTCCCGCTTCGTGCGACGGTCTGCCCACGTGTTCACTGGTTCGGCGATGATCGCGCAAGGGTTACCCATGACGACGCTCCCGCTTCGTGCGACGGTCTGCCCACGTGTTCACTGGTTCGGCGATGATCGCGCAGGGGTTACCCACGGGTGGCTCCCGAGAGGACGCAGACGAGGTTCTGCTGGAGGCAGGGCCCGGAGGCGGCGTGGGCGAGCGCCCGGTCGGCCGTCCCGTCACTGATCCGCGCGGCGGCCTCGCCGATCCGGATCAGCCCGGTCGCCATGACCGGGTCGGCCGACAGCGGACCGCCGGAGGGGTTGACCGACACCTCGTCGCCGAGGCCGAGGGCCTCGCGCAGGATGAGCTCCTCGTGGCTGAAGCGGGCGTGCAGCTCGGCGACCTGGACGTCCTTGGCGCCCGCCCGCTCGGCCGCCAGGCGCGCGGCCTCGGAGCGGGACAGGTCGCGGACGCCGGGCGAGTGGGCCTCGGCGCGGTGGTCCATGCCGGTGATCCAGGCGGGCCGCTCGCACAGCTCATAGGCTTTGCCACGCCCCCGGCGCATGTCGCCGGCGGCCAGCACGATCGCGGCGGCCCCGTCGGTGACCGGCGAGATGTCGTGCGGCTTCAGCGGCGCGACCTCGTAGTCGTCGCCCTCGGGGTCGGGCAGGTGCAGGGCGAAGGGGTTGTCGCGGCCGGCCGCGCGGGACCGGGCGGCGACGGCGCGCAGGTCGTCCTCCTTCGCGCCGGACCGTTCGAGGTAGGCGCGGGCCTGGAGCGCGGCCATCGAGGTGCCGTCGATGCCGAGCGGGGCCAGGTAGTAGGGGTCGTAGCCCTGCGTGGCGATCTCGGCGATGTCGCCCTGGGAGGTCTTGCCGAACCCGTAGACCAGCGCGGTGTCGATCTCGCCGTGCTGGAGCTTGACCCACGCCTCGTACAGCGCCCAGGCGGCGTCCATCTCGACGTGGCTCTCGGAGATCGGCGGCCAGGCGCCGATGGCGTCGAGCGCCGACACGAACGAGAACGGCGCGCCGACCAGGTAGTCGTTGGAGCCCGAGCAGGTGAAGCCGAACCGCTTCTGCCCGGTGCGCTCCTTGATCTCGGTGATGATCGGGGCCAGCAGCTCGGTCTCCGACAGCCCGGTGTCCTCGCCGGTGTGCTGCGTCTGCACGAACGCGACGACGGCGATGTCACGTTTCATGAATCCCACCTTGGGTCGTTGGACAGACTGATAGCGACTGATTACGCTCCGCGATAACCAAGCGGGGGAGAGATGGTCGAAACAACCTCGCCGAAGGGCGGGCGGAGAGGTGAAACGCCTGTGGAGCTGATGTAAGACGGATCTCGGCGGAGTCCGCTTCACCGAGAGCGCTACCGGCGTAGAAGCAGGAACCCCAGTCGGCGACGACTGGATTCTCAGTCCCTGCGGGCAGAGAAGACGTCAAAGGTAGTCCTTGATGGCGTCGAAAGGCACGTCAGGCTCGTCGAGTGGGGCGAACCATCGGATATTCGCCATGGTTCGTCCCCACTCGTCGCGAGGTTTCCAGATCGCCTTCACCCGCATCCCCATCCGCACCTGGTCGGCCGGGATGCCCGCGACCAGCGACAGCATGGTCAGGCCCGCGCCGTCCAGCAGGATGTAGGCCGACACGAACGGCACCTCGGGCGCGCGCGGGTCGGGCAGGTTGTTGACCGCGAAGGTGGTGACGGTGCCGGTGTCGGGCAGCTCCACCTCCTGCGTGGTGGGCACGCCGTCCTTGGGGCACAGGCCCTTCATCGGGACGATGACCTGGCCGCACACGTCGCACTTGTGGCCGATGAGCTTGCCCTGGGAGACGCCCTCCAGGAACCGGTCCAGCGCGCGGCCGCCCTGGAGGCGGTACTCCAGCCGGGTCGGCGAGGTGATCATCGTGACCTCGGGCCGGAAGCACTCGATGTCGCCGATGTCGCCGGTGCGCTCGGCCCGCCACCGGGGGCGGACGCGCATCCCGGTCTTCAGGAAGCGCGGCGGCTTGGCGCCCTCTTCGAAGACGCCGAGGTCGAGGGCGTGCAGGACGGCGGTGTCGGCGCCGTCGGGGCGGATCAGCGCCCAGGCGAAGGGGCGGTCCAGGGGGTGGGTCTTGCGGGGCTTGGCGACCCAGGACCAGGTGGTGACGGTGCCGACGGGGCCGACCGGGACGAACTCCTCGGTGACGGCCTCGCCGCTGTCCGGGTCGTACTCGGTGGGCGGGAACAGGACCCGGCCCTCGCGGGTGCGGACGCCGACGAGGTTCCCGTCGCGCAGCTCGCTCAGGAAGCGCCCGATGACGGGGCCGACCGAGCGGGTGTAGCCGCCGGGGAACTCCAGGATGTGGTTGGGCTCGGTGGTGTCAGATGGCACTGTCGCGGTCCTTCCAGTAAGGGTCCCGCAGCTTGCGCTTGAGGAGCTTGCCGTTGGGCTCGCGCGGCATGGTCTCGATGAAGTCGATCGTCCGGGGCCACTTCATCTTGGCGAGGCGGCCCTCCAGGGAGGCGAGGATCTCGGCGGCCAGCTCCGGGCCGGGCCGGGCGCCCTCGGCGGGCTCGACGACCGCCTTGATCTGCTCGCCCCACTCCTCGTCGGGGATGCCGAAGACCGCGACGTCGGCGACCTTGGGGTGCAGGGTGATCTCGTTCTCGATCTCGGCCGGGTAGATGTTGGCCCCGCCGGAGATGATCATGTCGGACTTGCGGTCGGACAGGAACAGGAAGCCGTCCTCGGTGAGGTAGCCGACGTCCCCGACGGTGAAGAAGCCCTTGAGGCGGTTCTTCTCGGTCTTGTCCTTGTCGCCCTTGTACTCGAACTCGGTGCCGGCCATCTTCATGTAGATGGTGCCGGGCGCGCCGGTCGGGACCTCGTTGCCGTCGTCGTCCACGATCAGCAGCTCGCTGATCGGCCAGGCGTTGCCGACGGTGCCGGGGTGGGCGCGCCAGTCCTGCGGGGAGGCGATGGTGCCGCCGCCCTCGGTGGCCGCGTAGTACTCCCAGATGCAGTCGCCCCACCAGTCGAGCATCCGCTGCTTGATGGGGACGGGGCAGGGCGCGGCGGCGTGGATCGCCCACTTCATGGACGACACGTCGTAGCGCTTCTTCACCTCGTCGGGCAGCGCGAGCAGCCGCTTGAAGTGGGTCGGCACCATGTGCGTGTTGGTGATCCGGTACCGCTCGATCAGCCGCAGCGTCTCCTCGGCGTCCCACCGGTCGACGTAGACCAGCGTGTGGCCCATCTGGAGCGCGGTGCCGCCGAACTGGGTGACGGCGGTGTGGTAGTTCGGCGAGGTGATCAGGTGCGCCTGCGGGGGCTGTCCCGCCGGGCGGCCCGGCTGGATGCCGAACATCGACAGCAGGAACGACATCAGCTCGGCGCTGTCGTCGGGGTCGATCCCGGCGAGCCTGCGCTTGACGCCCTTGGGGCGGCCGGTCGTTCCGGAGGTGTAGTGCATGGTAGCGCCGTTGCTGCGGTCGTCCGGCAGCGTGTCGGGCTGCCCGTCCACCAGCTCGCCGTAGGGCCGGAAGCCCTCGACGCTGCCGAAGGCGAACCGCCGGTGCGCCTCCAGGCCGGCCTCGTCGGCGGCGCGCGCGCCCTCGGCGCCGTACCGCTCGTGGACGAAGAACGCCTTGGCCTCGCTGTCGGCGACGATGTACCCGATCTCCGGCCCGGTCAGGTGCCAGTTGATCGGGGTGTAGTACCAGCCGGCCTGCAGCGCGGCCAGGTAGAGCACCAGGCCCTCGTGCCCGTTGGGGACCAGGCCGCAGACGCCGTCGCCCTTCTCCAGTCCCAGGGCGCGCAGCCCGTGCACCAGCCGGTTGGCCCGCGCGAGCAGGTCCCCGGCGGTGAACTCGGTCCCGTCCGGGTCGACGGCGGCGGTCCACTCGGGATCGGCCTGCGCCAGCCGCCAGAAGCCCAACGACCCCATCGGATCTCCCCTCGGTGATCGCATGGTCAGTGAGCACCGTCACACCCGGGTGCCCAGCGAGGAAAGTAGATCACGTTCTCGTTTTGTCGGGCAAGACCTGTTGGCAAAGCTCGGCCACAACTAGAATCGGTTCTCGTTTCATCCCACGCACTCCGGAGGAACCGATGGCCGAGCGGCTGCCGATCAGCACCGAGCACTGCACCGTCGAGCAGGACGGCCACGTCGTCATCGTCACGATGAACCGCCCCGAGGCCCGCAACGCGCTCAGCTCGGCGATGCTCGTCGGCCTGGCGAGCGCGTGGGCGTACATGTCGGAGACGCCCGAGGTGCGGGTCGGCATCCTGACCGGGGCCGAGGGCCAGTTCTGCGCGGGCGCAGACCTGAAGGCGATGGGGACTCCCCCGTCGGACCCGCAGGTGCAGGAGCGGATGCAGCAGATCCCGAACTTCCACTGGAAGGGCCTGCTGCGCGAGGGCCAGCCGACCAAGCCGCTGATCTGCGCGATCGAGGGCTACGCCGTGGCGGGCGGCACCGAGCTGCTGGCCGGCACGGACCTGCGCGTGGTCGCCGAGGACGCGACCCTCGGCCTGTACGAGGCGAAGCGCGGCCTGTTCCCGATGGGCGGCTGCGCGATCCGGCTGCCCCGCCAGATCGGCTACGCCAACGCGATGGACATCCTGCTGACGGCCCGCTCGGTGACCCCGCAGGAGGCGCTGGCGATGGGCCTGGTCAACAAGGTGGTCCCGTCCGGCACGGCCCTGGCCGCCGCCCGCGAGCTGGCCGACCAGATCGCCGAGTGCGGCCCGCTGGCCGTGCAGGCGATCCTGCGCACCTACCGCGAGACCCAGCACCTCCCGGAGGAGGAGGCCCTCAAGATCTCCGACGAGATCGGCTGGCCGGTGATCGGCTCGGAGGACGCCAAGGAGGGGTCGAAGGCGTTCAAGGAGAAGCGGCCCGCGGTCTTCAAGGGGAAGTGAGCGCGCCCGGCGCGCGCCCACGGGCGCCGGGCGGAGCCTCGCGGCCCCGCCCGGCGCGGATCAGCCGAACAGGGTGTTCAGCAGCGGGACCAGCTGCTCCTCCTCGTAGGCGAGGTGGGCCTCCAGGTCGTCGGCCAGGCGGTCGAACTCCGCCAGCAGGTCGGCCGGGGCGGTGTCCTCGGCGGTGATCAGCGTCTGGATCTCCGCCAGCAGCGCCGCGACGGCCTCGTGCTCGCGCTCCATCCGGGCCAGCGGCTCGGCCAGTTCCGGACGCGCCTTCGCCACGGCCGGGAAGATGGCGCCGTCCTCGCCCTGGTGGTGGGTGGTCAGGCCCTGGCACATCGTCAGGCAGTTGATGCGCAGCTGCGCGCCGAGGCGCGGGCCGGCGGCGGCCAGCTCCTTGCGGATGATCGCCAGCTCGTGGCGGTAGCCGTCGTGGATCGCCTTCAGGCCGTCGCCCATCGGGCGGCCGCCCAGGTCCGGCGGGCCGGGGACCGCCACCAGCGCCACCACCGGGATCGTCCGGGACGTGGCCGCCTGGTACTCGGCCCAGCCCGGCTCGGCCTCCACCGCGCGGGCGAAGGCCGCGTCGCGCTCGGCGCCCTCCAGGACCACCGCGTCGGCCTCGTAGGTGAACGCGCCGCTCTCCACCGTGACGCGCGGGTTCGCGCGCAGGTTGTGGAACCAGGCCGGGTGGCGGGGCGAGCCCCCGGCCGAGGCGATGACCAGGTCGCGGTCGCCGTCGGGCAGGTAGCCGACCGGGGTGGTGTGGGGGCGGCCCGAGCGGGCGCCGGTCGTGGTCAGCAGCAGCAGGCGGGCGCCCTCGAACGGGCCGCCGACCCGGCCGTCGTTGGCGCGGAACTCCTCGATGATCGGCTTGTTGAAGTCATTGGGCATACGTGTGTTCTCCAGGCATGGGTCAGATCCGCGCGCGGGCGCGGTGAAGGAAGGGCGGTGCGATGCAGTGCGGTGCACTGCGATGCGACGCCGTCGATCGGCCCTGCGCGGGCGCGGCCATACCGGGAGAGGGCAAGGGGAGCGGTACGTTCGACTACCGCCGGGCGCGGGGACGGCGCGCTAGATCAGGCGGGTCCTGTGAACGTCATGGCCACGTCATCATCCCCTGCGCGTACAGGTGTCGGCCACCCTCCCGCCGTCCACCGGGCGAGGGGCGCTTCACGACACATTGATCATTAGAAGGGCGCTCCGCCCCCGGTGTCAAGCGGCCTCGGCCGCGCGCTGGCCGCGTTCGGCCGCCGAAGGGCCTTCCTCCGGGACCGGACCCCCTTCCGGTGTGACGCTGTCCCCTGGAGGTCCGCATCGAGAGAGGAAAGCCCATGGAGGACACCGCCCTGCGCGCCCTGGACCGCCTCACCGGCACCTGGAAGGTCACCGGCGGCGCCGAGGGGACCGTCACCTACCGCTGGCTGGACGGCGGCTTCTTCCTGCTCCAGGACGTCGACCTGGAGCAGGACGGGCACCGGGTCAAGGGCCTGGAGGTGATCGGCCGCGAGCGCCCGTACGGCGCCGAGGAGCCCAGCGAGGACATCAGGTCCCGCTACTACGGCGGGCACGGCGACACCCTCGACTACGTGTACGAACTGGAGGGCGACACCCTGACGATCTGGGCCCTGGAGAAGGGCTCGCCCGCCTACTTCCGGGGCACCTTCGCCGCTGACGGCGACTCCCTGTCGGGCGCGTGGACCTACCCCGGCGGCGGGGGTTACGAGACCGCCATGACCCGCATTAAGGACTGACCGTAAGGGGGGCGGCGTTTGCGGTGATCGGCTCGCGGCATACCCGGGGCGCGAAGCGGAACGAAGGAGTGACAGGCCATGGCCGTGCACATCTTGAGGAACCGCCGCCGCGCCGCGACCGCGGCGGAGGCCGACACCAAGGTCGCGCCGGCGGCGCCCCCGGCGCCCGCCGCGCCCGCCCCGGCCCCCGCCCCGACGGTGGTGGAGCGCCGGCCGCGCCGGTGGCGGCGCAGCAGGCCCAACCCGATCAGCATGGCGCTGCTGGGCGCCGGCTGGGCCGCCGCGCTGATCCTCGTCCTGGGGATGGCGCTGACCTGGGGCGGGGCCAACCCCGGCAACACGATCGTGGACGCCACGCTGGACGCCGGGCGCTGGCTCGCCACCCCGTTCCACGACGTGTTCACCCGGCCCGACCCCGACCACCAGCTCTACATCAACTGGAGCATCGCGGCCGTCGTGTACTACCTGCTGGGCCGGGTCCTGTCCTGGCTGACCCGCTTCTGACGGCGGGCGACGGCCTCCGGGAGCGGGGCCCCTGGCGCGGGGCCCCGCTCCCGGAGGTCGTCCGGCCCGGGGCTACTCGGCCTCGGTGATGGCGTTGAGGCGCTCGACCGCCTCCACGTACTCCTCGATCAGGTCGTAGACCACCTGCGCGGCGGGCTTCACCTGGTTCATCGACCCGACGATCTGCCCCACCGGGAAGGTCACCAGCTCGCCGTCGCCGGACCGCGCGATCCGCGGCAGCGCGTCGGCCACCAGCATGAACTGCATCGGCATCGGCAGGTAGCCGGGCGACTTGTCGCTCTCCCACGCCTCGGTCCAGGCCGTCTTGAGGAAGCGCGCGGGCTTGCCCGTCCACGCCCGCGACCGCACGGTGTCGCGCGAGGTCGCCTTCAGCAGCTTGGGCAGGGCGCGCTCGGGGGTGTCGGCCTCGTCCACCGTCAGCCAGATCGAGCCCGTCCAGACGCCGTCGGCGCCCAGCGCCATGCCCGCGGCCATCTGCCGCCCGCGGCCGATGCCGCCGGCCGCCAGCACCATGGCCTCGGCGCCGACCTCGTCCACCACCTCGGGGATCAGCACCATGGTGGACACCTCGCCGGTGTGGCCGCCGGCCTCGGTGCCCTGCGCGACGATGATGTCCACGCCGACGTCCACCTGCTTGCGCGCGTGCCGGGCGGTCGAGGCGAGCCCCGCCACCTTGACGCCGTGCTGGTGGGCCAGCTCGACCACGTCGGCCGGGGGCGGGCCGAGCGCGTTGGCCAGCAGCGCGATCGGGTGCTTGAGCGCCACCTCGACCTGCGGGCGCGCGGTCTGGTCGGTCCAGCCCAGCAGCGCGCGGTTGGCGGTCTCGGCGGACGGCTCCACGCCGTGCTCGGCGAGCAGGTCCTCCAGGAATCTGCGGTGCTCGGCCGGGATCATCCCCTGGAGCTTGCCCAGCAGCTCGTCGGCGTCGCCGAGGTCGGCGCCCTCGTACTTGGCGGGCATGACCACGTCCACGCCGTACGGTTTGCCGCCGACGTGCTCGTCGATCCACTTGAGCTCCAGTTCGAGCTCTTCGGGGGTGAAGTACAGCGCGCCGAGCACGCCCATGCCGCCGGCGCGGCTCACCGCGGCGACCACGTCGCGGCAGTGACTGAACGCGAAGATCGGATACTCGATGCCGAATAGTTCGGTGACTGGTGTCCGCACGCCCTCGACCCTAGGGCGCGCGACGCAAAACTGCAACAGGTTCTAGTTGGTGATTGTTGAGCCAGGCAGTTACTGAGAGGCGACTCCTAGAACACGTATCAGCGAACTGGGCGCGGGAACGCGAGCGGCCCCGCACCGGGGACCGGTGCGGGGCCGAGGGGCGTGGGGCGTGCGGTCAGCGGCGGCCCAGGCGGCGGGGGGCCTGCCGCCCCTTCGGCGGCGTCTTGCCGCCGGGCGCGGGCTTGCCGGAGGCGGGTTCGGCGGGCTCGGCCGCCGGGGGCCTGCCGCTGGAAGGTGCGGGCTTGGCGGGAGCGGGCGGGGCCGCGGGCTTGGCCGGAGCGCTCGGGGCCGCGGAGCCGCCCGGGGCGACGACGGGCTTGACGGGGGCCGCCGGGAGCCCGCCGAACTTGCCGTCCGCGCCGCGCGGCCCCGTAGGGCCGCCCGGAGGCGTGGCGGGCTTGGGGGCGCCGTCGCCGAACTTGCCGTCCGGCCGCCTCGGGGCCTTCGGCGCGGGCGCGGCGTCGCTCTCGGCCTTGCGGCGGCGCGCGGCCAGCCAGCCCACCAGCACGCCCAGCCCCAGCAGCAGCACGCCGACGACGACCGCGCCGTAGGGCACGTAGGTCCGCACCAGCGCGATCTTGAGGGCGTTCTCGTTCGCCAGCTTCACCAGGCTGTCCTGGCTCGCCTTGGTGGTCTTCAGGTCCGCCTGCGCGACCGTCAGCCGCCCCCGGCCGTCCGGCGTCTGCACGAAGCTGTTGATCTTCTGCTCGATGCGGATCGGGACGCCGGTGCGCGGGTCCACCCACTGGGTGATCGACGCCTCGAAGAAGCGGTCCACCTTCTGCGCGGGCTTGCCCTTCCCCAGGCCCAGCAGGTCGCCGGGCACCTTGAAGTCCACCTTGCCGGTCTTGCTCGGCGGCACCTGCTGCACGAAGCGGTAGGCGTCGACGCCGCCGATCTCCTCCTCGCCGCTGAACCGCATGGGCACCGACTGCCGGGTGGACATGTCGAAGAAGGGGTAGTCCCGCTTCTCCACGTGCGCGAGCGGGTAGAGCAGGCCGTAGCCCGACATCTTGACCGAGCCGTCGCCGCCCACGTGCGTGCCGCAGCAGTTGGTGAGCTCGGAGGTCTTGCGGTCGAAGGCGATCCGGTAGGACTGGATGTCGATCTGCTTGTCCGGGTCGCTCTTGTCGTAGATGTTGGTCGAGGAGTCCCAGACCGCGATCCTGTCGTTGCCGTTGTTGGCCCGCACGTCGCCGCGCACGGTGTTGTCGGCGACCAGCGTGACGTTCTTGCGCGTCTTCAGCTTCGCCATGTCGAAGTACAGCGCGCCCGGCGCCTCCAGCTGGGTGCGCTGGTAGCGGTTGAGCGGCGCGACCACGGTCTTGTCGGCGACGTACAGCTTGACCAGCGGCGCGAGGGTGAGGCAGAACGCCCCCAGGGCGATCAGGATGAGGCTGAGCGGTCGCCGCATGTCCATCTCCCCAGACTGCCGTCTCACCCGGCCTGCCGGGTCGCTTTCGCGTATGCCCGCGTTACCCTACATGACCGCTTCACACCGTTTCTCCGGCCGCCCGGCCGTCCCGGAAGGCACTCCATGACCCTGCGCGCCCGCGTGCCGGACCGCCGGTGGCCCGCGCTCGCGGCGGTGCTGCTCGCCACGTTCATGGACCTGGTGGACGTGACGATCGTGACCGTGGCCCTGCGCGCCATCCAGGACGACCTGCACGCCTCCTACGCCGCCGGGCAGTGGTTCACCGCCGGGTACACCCTGGCGTTCGCGCTCCTGCTGGTCACCGGGGGCCGGCTCGGCGACGTGCACGGCCACCGCCGCGTCTTCCTGCTCGGCGTCGCCGGGTTCGTGGCGGCCTCGGCGCTGGCGGCGGCCGCGGTGTCGCCGGGCATGCTGATCGCCGCCCGGGTGCTGCAGGGCGCGTGCGGCGGCGTGATGGTCCCGCAGGTCATGTCGATCATCGCGACCGAGTTCCGGCCGGGCCGCGAGCGCACCGCCGCGATCAGCCTGTACGGGCTGGTCCTCGGCGCGGGCCAGGTCGGCGGGCCGGTGCTCGGCGGGCTGCTGACCGGATCGGGCGGCGGCCCCGGCTGGCGGCTGATCTTCCTGGTGAACCTGCCGGTCGGCCTGGTCGCCCTGGCGGGCGCGTGGTGGTGGATGCGCGAGTCGCGCGCGGCCCGCCCGCCCCGGCCGGACCCGGCCGGGGCCGCCCTGATCACGCTCGCCGCGCTGCTGGTCGCCTTCCCGCTGGTGCAGGGCCGCGAGCTGGGCTGGCCCGCCTGGACGGGCCTGTCGCTCACCGCCGCCGGGCCGGTGCTCGCGCTGTTCGCCTGGCACCAGCGCCGCCGCGAGCGCGCCGGGCGCGACCCGCTGGTGCCGACCCGGCTGTGGCGGCAGCGGCCCTTCGCCGCCGGGTCGGCGCTGCTGTTCGTGCTGTTCTGCGGCGTCTCGGCCTACTTCATCATGCTGACCTGGATGCTCCAGTTCGGGCTGGGCTGGACGCCGCTGCACGTGGCGCTCGTCGGCCTGGCCTGGCCGCTCGGCGTCGCCTGCACCGCCCAGCTCACCAACCGCTACGGCCCGGCCCGCGCCCGCCTGCTGGTCGCCGTCGGCACCCCGATCATGGCGGTCGGCGCCTCCGGGCTCGCCTGGTCGGCCTCCCGGCACGGCCCCGACCTCGCCGCCGCGCACCTGGTGCCGTGGATGGTCACCGCCGGGGTCGGCATGGGCCTGACCATCCCGATCCTGTCCAACCTGGTGCTGAGCGACCTGCCGCGCGGCGACGCGGGCGCGGCGTCGGGGGTGCTCAACTCGGTGATCCAGCTCGGCAACGCGATGGGCGTCGCCCTCGCCGGGGTGATCTTCTTCGGGGAGCACGGGCCGGGCGCGGGACCGGCCGCGTTCACCCAGGCGGGGGCGCGGACGCTGCTGTTCAGCGCGGCCGCGTTCGCGCTGGCGGCGCTGCTGTCGCCGCTGCTGCCCCGCCGCGTCCACTGAACCGGGCGTTCCGGGGCTCGTTCCGCAGTCGTACCGGACGGCCCCGTACCAGCAGGTAGGCTCCGGCGTACCCGTTCGCCCCGCACGCTTCCCCGCCCCCGCGAGGTGGTCATGTCACCGGCTTCCCGGGCCGCCCCCCGGCACCATGCGACGCTGGCCCGCTCGGTCCGGCTGTTCGCGGCGTTCCGCAGGGAGCGCACCGAGCCCGAGTACTTCTACGGCCTGATGGCCCGCGACGCCGTCGCCCAGCTGTCGGCCTACACCGACCTGGACGGCGCGACCGTGGTCGACGTGGGCACCGGCGCGGGCTTCTGCGCGGCGGCGCTGCGGGCGGCCGGGGCCCGCTGCTCCGGCCTCGACCACGACCTCGCCGAGCTGACCGCGCACCGCAAGCCCGGCGACGACGACCTGGTGGCCAGCGCGACGGCGCTGCCGTTCCGCACGGGCTCGGTGGACGTCTGCTTCTCCTCCAACGTGCTGGAGCACGTCGCCGACCCCTGGCGCATGGCCGACGAGATGGTGCGGGTGACCAGGCCGGGCGGCGTGGTGTACCTGTCGTTCACCAACTGGCTGTCGCCGTGGGGCGGGCACGAGACCTCGCCGTGGCACTACCTGGGCGGTGAGCGCGCCGCGCGCCGCTACCAGCGGCGGCACGGCCGCCCGCCCAAGAACCGCTACCGCCGCAGCCTGCACCCGGTCTCGGTCGCCGCCGCCCTCGCCTGGGCGCGGCGGCGGCCCGACGCGACGGTGCTGGCGGTGTTCCCCCGCTACCTGCCGCGCTGGGCGGCGGGCATCGTGCACGTCCCGGTGCTGCGCGAGTTCCTCACCTGGAACCTGACGCTGGTGCTGCGCAAGAACCCCGTGAAGGACTGATCCCGTGCACAGCCCCGCGCCCGCCCGCGCCGCCGCGCGGCCCGCCGCCCCGCAGGTGTCGGGCCACCAGGACGCCCTGGACGGCGTGCGGGCGGTCGCCGCGCTCGGCGTGCTGGTCTTCCACGTCGCCTCCAACGCCGGCGCGATCAGGGCCCCCGACGGCGCGGGCTGGCTCTACAACGGCGGCCAGGTCGGCGTCGCGGTCTTCTTCGTGCTGTCGGGACTGCTGCTGTACCGGCCGTGGGCGGCGGCCGCGCTGACCGGGCGGCCCGCCCCGAGGACCGGCTCCTACCTGCTGAAACGAGCGCTGCGCATCCTCCCCGCCTACTGGGTGATGATCGCGGTGTTCTTCGCCGTCGTCGCGCGCGAGCACCTCGCCGACCCCGCCTCGTGGGCGGCGGTCCCGACGCTCACCCACACCTACCTGACCGACCCCTGGTGGAGCGGCGACCTCGGCCCGCACCACATCGGCCAGATCTGGAGCCTGGCCGTCGAGGCCGCCTGGTACGTGCTGCTGCCGCCCACCGCCGCGCTGCTGGCCTGGTACGCGCGCCGCACCGGCGCGAGCGACCCCGCGGTGCTGGCGCGGCGGCTGCTGTACGGGCTCGGCGGCTACGCGGCCCTGTCCTTCCTCCACACCGCCGCCATGTTCGTGCCCGAGTACCACCGCCGGATCGGGCTGTGGCCGCCGCGCTACTTCGCCTGGTTCGCGCTCGGCATGGCCCTCGCCGTCCTGACGGTGTGGGCGCGGCTGGACGAGCGGGGCCCCGCGGCCGTGCTGTGCCGCCGCGTCGCCGACTCCTGGGGCGCGTGCTGGGCGGCCGCCGGGCTGCTGCTGGTGATCGCCGCGACGCCCGCGACCGGGCCGCTGTTCCTGGGCGAGCAGCCGCAGTTCTGGCCGGCGCAGTTCCACCTGCTGGTCAACGGCCTGTGCGCGCTGGCGCTCGTCGCCCCCGCCGCCCTGGCCCCGGCGGGCCCGCGCGGCGCGCACGACCCGGTCCGCACGCTGCTGGGCAACCCGGTGATGCGGTTCCTCGGCCGCATCTCCTACGGGCTGTTCCTGTGGCAGATGCTGATCATCGTCGTCTGGTTCGAGGAGACCGGCCGGCTGGGGCGGGGCTCGGTGGCGACGGACCTGCCCCTGCTGCTGGCGGCGACCATCGCAGCGGCGACGGTCGGCTACTACCTGGTGGAGAAGCCGTTCCAGCTGCTGGCGCGCCGTCGGGGGCGCGCCAGCTGATCACGATCGGCTCGGCCGCGGCGCGCGGCCGGGGCCGCCACAACTCGACCGCGATCCGCGCGACGACGGCGACGCCCAGCAGTTGCGGGACCACGTCCCCCAGGACGCCCGAGGGCGCGGCGGGGTTCTCCAGCAGCCCCAGCCGGAGCCCGGCGGCCATGCAGAGCGCGCCCCCCAGCGCGAGCGCGGCCGCAAGCCAGGGCGAGGCCACGGCCCGCGCGAAACGGGAGGTCCGGGTGCGCGCCCACGCCGCGGCCCCCGCGACCACCGCCGCCACCGCGCCGCCGACCGGACCGGCCGTCCACAGCCCGAGCAGCACCGCCAGGCCCAGCGCCGCCCACACCGGCCACCCCGTCCCGGCCGGGAGCGGCCGCCGCCGCTCGCCGCCGGGTCCGCGCAGGCAGGAGACCAGCAGCAGGACCAGCAGCAGGTTCAGCCCGACCACCACCGCGATCCGCTGGGCGCGGTCGGGGCCGTAGGTCAGCTCGACGGTGCCGTTCGTCCCGGCCGGGACGATCCAGCCCTGCTTCCAGCCGTCCAGGCGGACCGGCTCCAGCGCGGTGCCGCCGACCCGGGCCTTCCAGCCGGGGTTGTAGTTCTCGTTGACGGTGAGGAACGACCTGCGCCCGGCCTCCACCTCGACCTTGCGCGACCCCGCCGACCACTCGGTGACCCGCACGGGCCGGCGCGCCCGGTCCCTGCTCGCGGCCCGGCCCACCACGGCCGTCTCGATCCGGAACGGGTCGAAGGCCGCCGACGCCAGCCGGTTCGCGCCCTCCTTCAGGGCCAGGCCCCGCCCGCAGGCGGCGAACCGCAGCGGCCGCCCTTCCAGCACGTCCCCCACCGTCCCGGTCGCGCGCGTGGGGACGGCGGCCCCGCCCAGCTTCAACTGGGGCCCGAACCCGCACTTCAGCTGCAGCGGGAAGTCGCGCAGGTCCGGCAGGTGCCGCACGCCCGGGATGACCAGGTCGGTGAGCTGCACCGGCTGCAGGCGGCCGTCGCGGCGGAAGGTGACGGTGAGCCGGTCGGTGCGCATGGGGGCGAAGGACAGCCGGCCCTTGGCGTCGGGCCGCCCCTCGCGGGTCTGGCCCTGCTCGCCCTCGACCATGACCTGCATGGCGCCGCCCGCGCCGGGCGGCTGCCTCAGGGTGATCGTGCCGACCCTGGTGCGGCCCCTCCAGGCCACGGTGAAGGTCGGGTTGAGATCGGACTCGGCGGCGATCCAGGTGGTCGCCGGGTCCCCGTCGAAGCCCGAGCGCGCCTGCGCCGCCGGATGCTTGGTGATCGTCGACCCGGCGGCGACCAGGGTGGTGGCGCCGAAGCTCGTATAGCGCTCGATGAGGGCGGGGTCGGTGAGCACGGCGGTGCCGGTCAGCGGGACGCCCCGGGCTGCGGAGGCGGCGGTGAAGGTGCGGTCGAAGCCGTCGCCCTCCTCGTCTGCCGAGCCCAGGGAGGGGGCGCAGACCCAGCGGCGCGCGCCCTTCATGCAGTCGGGCGCGCCGCCGGAGGCGCGGCTCATGACGAAGGCGGCGTCCTTGGCCGTGCTCTTCGCGGCGCTACCGGGGTCGGGCAGGGCGAAGGTGCGGACGGGCTTCACGCCGTCGATGGACAGCTCGGTGATCCCGGCCCGCGCCCAGGCGGGCTCCTTCGCGGGCTCGGCGAGCGCCAGGACGCGCACCCGCACCCAGCGCGTCTCCCCGGACGGGACCCGCAGGTCCTGCGCGGCGGCGTCGGGCCGGACCGCCTGCTCCACCCTCCCGGCCTCGGTCTCCACCGCCACGCGGGCGACCGGCGGCCCCGCCTTCTCGCTCTTCAGGAACGCCGCCGACAGCCCCGGCACCTCGCGCGGCCGGTCGAAGTCCACCTTCAGCCACTGGCCCACCGGCCCGGTCCACCCGCCGGTCTCCCAGGCGGTGAACCGGTTGCCGTCCAGCGCGGCGTAGGGCGTGGCGGCGGTCTGGCGGGCCTGCGGGATCGCGTCCGCGCCCGCCGCCGACGACGACGCCGTCACGTTGCGGACCCCGCCGCCGTAGCGGGCGCGGGTCGTGTACTTCTCCCAGCCCTCGTCCAGCACGTCGGCGGCCTTGGCCCGGTCGGCGTCGGCCAGCGTCGGCGAGGTCTGGTGCAGCTCGCCGAAGTTGCGGCGCAGCAGCCGCGGCGAGTCCGACACCACCGGCGCGCCGCCCAGCTCCGGCGAGTCGTCGTTGAGCAGGACCGGCCCGCGCGGCAGCGCCTTGCCGTCGGCCATGGCCAGCAGCGACTCCGGCCCGCCGTAGACCCGCACGGGACTGGTCGCGTCGGCCATGTCCACCACGTCGTCGGCGCCCGCGACCTCGTACACCTCCAGCGCCGGGAGCGGCTGGTCCAGGCCCGAGACCGCGTCGTCGGCGAGGTCGCCGCCGACCGGCCCGCCGAACGCGGCGACGCGCCGCAGCCCCGGCGAGGAGTCCAGCGCCTGGTGCAGCCGGGCGGGCCAGCCGCCGCGCAGCGTCTCGCGCCGCAGGTCGTTGCGGACCAGCAGGTACCGCACGCCCATCCGGCCCAGGAACGCGGCCATGCCCGGCGACGCGGTGCCCGAGCGCACCTGCCGGTCGACGGCGTCCAGCGCGCGCGTGTAACCGGGCGAGCCCGCCGGGACGAGCTGCCGCACGCCCCACCGCACCGACAGCAGGGGCTGCACGATGTCGTCCATCGGCCGTCCCCAGGTGTACTCGCCGAACGCCGCGCCCGGCAGCGCCAGCACGCCCTGCTGGCCGGCGCGGGCGTTGAGCCAGGACGCGGCGTCCCGCCAGTACTTGGGGACCTGCTGGAACTCCCCCGGCCCCGTCAGGCCGTGCGAGACCGCCGTGGCCGCGACGCCGCCGAGCCCCAGCAGCGCGGCGGCCGGGACCAGCAGCGCCCGGCGCGGCCGGGAGAGCCCGGAGGCGGCCCGCGCGGCGGCGCGCTCGTCGGCCCGCACCGTGGTCAGCAGGTGCGCCAGGCCCAGCGCCAGCGGCAGCCGCACGACCGCGTCGAACTTGTGCACGTTGCGCAGCGGGGCCAGCGCCCCGTCCAGCAGCTCGCGGACCTGCCCGGAGAACAGGCCCGGCAGGTCGCCGACGTGTCCGGCCGAGATGATCACCAGTCCGGCCAGCAGCGTCAGCAGCAGGAACGAGCGCTCGGGCAGCAGCCGCCGCAGCAGCCCGGCCGCCCCGAGCGCGGCCACCAGGCCGGTGCACACCACCGGGACCGGGGAGGTGGACAGCGCGTGCCCGACCGGCCACCACGCCTGGCCGTCCACGTTGAGGTAGTTGACCCAGCGCTCGGCGCCGCGCAGCGTGTTGATCAGCCCGGTGGGGCCGGTGGTGGTCTCCGCCTTCTCGGTGTAGGTGAGCCAGGAGAAACCGTAGGTGCCGGTGAGCAGCAGCGGGACCAGCCACCAGAGCGTCGCCAGGCCCGCCGCGGCCGACCACCAGGCCAGGACGCGGACGCGGGGCGCGGCGCGCGGCCGGGTCAGCACGTACAGCACCGGCACGGTCAGCACCGCGATGGTCGCGGTGGCGTTGATGCCGCCGCACAGCGCGATCGCGACGCCGGAGCGGGCCGCGGCGCGCACCCGGCCGCCGCCCTCGGCGGCGGTGACCAGCGGCAGCACGATCCACGGCAGCATCGCGACCGGCAGGTACTCCGAGGAGATCTGCCCGAGGGTCGCCAGGCCGCCCGGGGCCAGGGCGTAGGCCATCGCCCCGACCAGGCGGCTGGTGGGGCCGCCCACGCCGAGCCGCGCGCCGAGCCGCCGCACGCCGTTGAAGGCCAGGCACATCAGCAGCGCCAGCCACAGCCGCTGGGTGATCCACGCGGGCACCCCGGCCAGGTCGCCGAGCAGGTGGAAGGGGCCCATCGGGAACAGGTAGCCGACGGCCTGGTTCTGGAGCTGGCCGAACTGCTCGGGGTCCCACAGGTGCAGGGCGCGTCCGAGGAAGCCGCCCGGGTGCACCGCCATGTCGATCTTGGTGTCGGCGAGGATCGCGCCGGGCCGGGTGGCGAACGCCATCGCCGCGAGCGCCAGGCAGCACGCCAGGGCGCGGAGCCGTTCGCGGAAGCGCGCGTCCCCGGCCGGGTCGGGCCCGGAGCCGCCCGGCGGGCCGCCCGCCGCACCGCCGGCCGGACCGCCCGTCGCGCCGCCTGTCGCGCCGTCCGCCGGAAGACCCGTCGCGCCGCCGGAACGGCCGTCGAACCGGCCACCGGACCGGCCGTCGCCCCGGCCGCGTCCGGGGGCGGGCGCAGGGCCCGCGGGCCGGTGCCCGGTCCCGGGCGCGGCGGCCGAAGACGGGTTCACCTCTCCGACGGCCATGCTCGCTTCCCTTTCCGCCGCGCCGCGCGCGGGCCCCCTGTCCGGCCGCTCCGGCCGGTTCCGCCGGTCAGGACCCGGTGCCCGCCACCGGCCTGCCGAGCAGGCGCTCCAGCGGCGTCGCCGGCCGGGCCGAGCGCACCGCGCCCGCGTCGGCGAGCAGCGCGTCCCGGGCCGGGCCCTCCACCACCAGCGGGTGCTCGTCACCGTACCGGTGCACCACGTGTGCCCGGTCATCGCCGGTGCCCGCCGTCCCCGCCCGGACGGAGGCGGCCAGCAGCCGCGCCATCCGGTCGGTGGTGCGGGCCCAGTCGAACTCCCCCGCCCAGTCGCGGCAGGCGGCGGCGGTCTCGGCGCGGCGGCCGGGGTCGGCCAACTCCTTCAGGGCCCGCTCGACGACGTCGGCGAGGTCCTCGTCCGGGTCGGCCAGCCAGCCGGTGGCGCCGTCGCGGACCGCGTCGCGCAGGCCGTCCACGTCGTAGGCGACGGTCGGCACGCCCAGCGCGGCCGCCTCGACCACGCTGAGCCCCCAGCCCTCGCCCTGGGAGGTACTGAGGTGCAGGTCGGCGCGGGCGACCAGGGCCGCCTTGACCTCCTGGGAGACGTAGCCGTGCAGGGTGACCACGCCGCCGAGCCCGCGCTCGCGGACCGCGCGGGCCAGCGCGGCGGCCTCGGGGCCGTCGCCGACGATGTCCAGGCGCAGGCCGGGCCGGTCCTCGGCGAGCCGCTCGGCGAGGTCGAGCAGCCGGAGCGGGCGCTTGTGCGGGACGAGCCGGGTCACGCACACCAGCGTGGGATCGCCCGGCGAGGTCGGCGCGGGGGCCGTCGCGGGGGGCGCGTCGGTCCCGTTGGGCACCAGATAGGCGGGGCCGGTCCAGCCGAGCCGCTCGCGGACGGCCCGCCGCGTCGAGGGCGACACCACCACGAACGCGTGCCGCCGGTAGGCCAGGCGGCTCGCCGGCCCTTCCAGGAAGCGGCCGACCGACGCCAGCCAGGCCGGGAAGTACAGGCCGAACTGCCCGTCGTGCACGTGGTGGACCACGCACAGCACCGGGACGCGGCGGGGCAGCGCCCACGGGGTGAAGAACGGGATGCCGTTCTGGCAGTCGATCACGGCGTCGAAGGAGCGGCGGCGCGCCAGCGTCCAGGCCAGCACCAGCGGGTACACCGTGAAGGTGCCGCCGAGCCGGACCAGCTCGACGCCGTCGGCGCGCGAGCGGCGCTCCTGGCCGGGGGCGCGGCTGGTGACGTAGACGACCCGCGCGCCGCGCCCGGTGAGGCGGCGGGCCAGCTCCCAGGCGTAGCGCTCGGCGCCGCCCGCGGCCGGGTGCCAGGGGTCGCGCCAGTTGACGATCGCGATCCGCAGCCCGGCGACGTCGCCGGTCGCGGGGCCGCCCGCCGGACCTTCCGTCCGGGTGTCCACGGCGCCGTCCGTGCTCATCCGGGACCGGCCGCGGACGCCGAGGGCAGCGCCGTCTCGGGGGCGAGGGCGGGCGCGGGGAGCGGGCGGCGGGCCGCCAGCGCGCGGACGCGGGCCAGCTCCGCGAGGACGGCCAGCGAGTGCCGCCGGATGGAGAAGGTGCTGCCGGGCCGATCCCGCCACACCACGGGGATGTCGGTGACCGGCGCGCCGCGCCGCACGCAGTGCATGAGCAGCTCGACGTCGAAGGAGAACCCGGCGGTGCGCAGGTCGGCGGCCGCCGCGCGGGCCAGGTCGCCGGTGAAGAACTTGAAGCCGCACTGGGTGTCGGAGACCCCGCCGGCCAGGTCGCGGACCAGCCGGTTGAAGGTGATCGCGCCGAGGCGGCGCAGCGGCTGCCCGTACCCCTGCACGTCGGAGGCGGCGTGCCTGCGCGAGCCGACGACGACCGGGTGCCCGCCGGTGAGCAGCGCCAGCGCGCGGTCCAGGGCGTCCAGGCCGGTGGCCATGTCGGCGTCGCAGAACCCGACGTAGGGGGCGCCGGTGGCCAGCAGGCCCGTGCGGACCGCGGCGCCCTTGCCGCGCTCGGCGCAGTGCAGCACCCGGACCGGGACGGGCCCGGACCAGGCGCGGGCGAGGTCGGCGGTGGCGTCGGTGCTGGCGTTGTCCACCACGATGATCTGGGCGCGCACCGGCAGGCCGGCCAGCTTGCGGCCGAGCAGCGTCAGCCCCGCCGGAAGCCGCGCGGCCTCGTTGTAGGCGGGCACGACGACCTCCAGCGCGACGGCGCCTGCGGTGCCCGTCGCTGCCCCGGCCAAGGCGTCAGCGGGAACCGTAGTTGTACAGCGGCTTGATGACGGGGTCCTTCTGGGAGGCGTTCGCCAGCTGCACCGCGCCGAGCGCGGTGCCTCCGGCGAGCAGGACGCCGATCAGGGCGGAGACGGCGATGCGCATCAGCGGGTCCTTCGGCTGAGGGGACGGAGGGGGTGCGGGGTGCCCAGATTAATGCCTGTGGCGAGGAATGACCAGAAAACGACCAGCCCGGCGGCGAGCCAGGCGAGCGCGGCGGGCAGGGCGGGGACCGTGCTCTCGGCGACCGGGGCCGCGCCGGGGACGCGGTAGAGCACCAGGTCGGGGCCGCGCATCACCTCCGGGGCGCCCGGCAGGCGCGCCCCCCAGGCGTCCCGGGCCTCGGGGGCGTCCACCAGGACGTACCCGACGCCCGCGCGGCGCAGATCCTCGGTCAGCGGGTCGCCCGCCCGGATCAGCGGGTCGAGCCGCCGCGCGCGGGGGTCCTCGGCCGCGACCGTGACGGCCTCGCCACCGGCGGCCACCGTGACGGCGTCGTTGGCGATCACGCGGCGGTCCAGGAAGCGGGGCATCGGGTCCAGGACGCGGCGGCCGCGGTTCCACGCGTAGGTCCGGTGGTAGGCCCAGGGCAGCAGCAGGACGTCGCCCGGCGCCCGGTCGGCCTCGATGATCTGCTTGGCGCGGGCCCAGTCGTCCGGGTAGTCCACCGCGCGCAGCTGCCCCGCCGCGCCCCAGGCCAGCGACGGCAGCGCCAGCACCGGGACCAGCGCCGCGCCGAGGGCCGCCGCCGGGAGCCGCGCCTCGCACGCCCGGTCGGCCGCCATGCCCAGCCCCACCGCGACCACCACGGCGAGCGGCGCGACGAACTGCTGGCCGTCGCGCAGGAGCGCGAAGCACGACCACAGCCGGATCGCGGCTTCGAGCACCGGGCTCGCGACGGCCCCGAGCGCCGCGACGGCGAACCCGGCGGCGGCCGCGACCGCCGCGCCCTTGGCCCAGGGCGTCCGGCAGTACTTCGCGTACGCGGCCAGCGCCGCCAGGACGGCGGCCAGCCAGGCGACGGCCAGGACGGGCGCCCCGTACCCGGCGGGCACGGCCTCGCCGTTCCAGACGCCGCCCAGCAGCAGCAGGCTGCCGAGCGTCCCGAAGGGGGTGTCGGCGCGGGCGGCGAACGCGTCCACGCCCGTCGCGTCCCCCGGAATCCCGGCGGACCGCAGCAGCCCCGGCACCAGCCACGGCAGGCTCAGCACGACCCCGGCCGCGACCACGCGCGGCGCGTTCCGCCGCCGCCCCGCCCCGGTCAGCGCCACCGCCAGGGCCGCCAGCCCGGAGACCGCCAGCGCCGCGAACCCGCCGATCGCCGCTGGAAGCAACGCTCTGACCAGGCGTTTCCCGCCGCCGCGCTCGCCCGCCGACGCGGCGGCGGCCACCACCCACGGCAGCGCCGCGTACCCCAGCAGCAGCGCCCACTGGCCCAGTAGCAGGCGCTCGGCGACGAAGGGGTTCCAGGCGTAGCAGACCCCGGCGGCCAGGCGCGGGAGCAGCCGCCGCGAGGGCACCAGCGACGCCGCCGACACGCACGCCATGACGAAGATCGCCAGCAGGATCGCCTTCTGCGCCAGGCCGCCCGGCAGCACGGCCGACAGCGCCGCCACGAACGCGTCGCTGGGCACGTGCCGGGGCACGGTGCCGGTCAGCCCGAACGTCAGCGCGTTGAACAGCGGCTCGGGCACGAACACCATGTCGTACGACAGCACGAAGCCGGGCGCGAGCGCGGGCCCGAGCGCCAGCACCCCGAGCCCGAGCCCGGTGAGAGCGGCCGGGAGGTGCCGCGAACGCCTGGTCATCAGAGGCCCGAGGTTAGCGGACCGCGCCCGCGGCCCCGTTGGGAAAGGCGGCCGTGAACGCCCCCCGCGCTCACGGCCGCCTGGTCTCGGTGGTGCCGCCCGTCAGCGGCGCTTGGCACCCGTCGCGCCCATCAGCCGGTCGGTCAGGCGCGGGGCGAGCCACGCCTGCGCGGCGACGGCGCGCAGCGTCAGCGGCAGCAGCACGCGGCGGCGGTCCCGCGCAGTCCCGGCGACCAGGGCGCGGGCGACCTGCTCCGGGCTCACGGTCGGCACGATCGCCGAGATCGACGGGATGCGCTCCTCGGAGCCGGGGTTGTTGGCGAAGTAGTCGCTGGAGACCTTGCCGGGCATCACCTCGGTGACGCCCACGCCGGTGCCGCGCAGGTCGGCGCGCAGCGCGTTGACCAGGCCGCGCAGCCCCCAGCGGGCGGCGGCGTAGCCGAACGCGCCCGGCCAGGTCGCGCGGGAGACCGGGGAGTTGACCACGATGATCCGGCCGCTGCCGCGCCGCACCATGCCGGCGGCGAACGCGCAGGTCACATAGCCCGCGGCCAGGTAGGGGGCGGCGGCCATGGCGCGGAAGTCGTGCGGGGTGGTCTCGTCCACGAACAGCCAGCGGCCCGCGCCCGCGTTGTTGACGATGACGTCGGGCGTGCCGAGCCGCGCCTCGACCTCGGCGGCCATGGCCGCGACCGCGTCCGGGTCGCCGAGGTCGGCGGGGAACACGTGCGCGGCGCCGTCCAGCTCGCGGGCCAGCTCCTCCAGCCGGTCGGCGCCGCGGGCGACCAGCGCGACCGCCGCACCGGCGCGGACGAACTCCCGGGCCGCGGCCGCGCCGATGCCCGAGGACGCGCCGGTGATCAGGACGGTCTTGCCGCGCAGGTCCACGAGTGCTCCCCCGAAACTTTGTGAAGGAGTTTCATGTTACGGGATCGCGCGGCAAACCGAGAATCCGCTCCCCGATCACGTTCAGGTTGACCTCGGTCGTACCGCCGCCGATCGACATCGCGCGCGAGGCGAGCAGGTACCGCGTCCACCTGCGGCGCAGGTCCGACCGCCAGCCGCCGGTCAGCGCGCCCTCCTCGCCCAGCAGCGTGAACCCGTACTCGGTGACCTGCTGGCCGTGCTCCATCGCCACCAGCTTGCGCACGTTGGCGGTCGCGCCCGGGTCGGTGCCGGAGAGCCGCTTGAGCGTCGCGCGCAGCCCCAGCAGCGCGAACGCGTGCTCGTCGCAGGCCAGCCGGCCGATCTCGGCGCGCACCACCGGGTCGTCGGCCAGCCCCAGCTCCGCCGCCAGCCGCACGAGCTTGGGCAGGTCGCCGCCGAGCTGGAACGAGCTGGTCAGCCCGACCCGCTCGTTGGCCAGGGTGTTGCGGGCGACGCGCCAGCCCTCGTTGACCGGGCCGACCACCAGCTCGTCGGGCACGAACACGCCGTCGAGGAACACCTCGTTGAACACCGCGTCGCCGGTGCACTCGCGCAGCGGCCGGATCTCGATGCCGGGCGCGGACATGTCCACCAGGAAGTAGGTGATGCCGTCGTGCTTGGGCCGGTCCGGGTCGGTGCGGGCGACGCAGATGCCCCACTGCGCGTCGCGGGCCAGCGACGTCCAGATCTTCTGCCCGGTGATCTCCCAGCCGCCCTCGACGCGCTCGGCGCGGGTGGACAGCCCGGCCAGGTCCGAGCCCGCGCCCGGCTCGGAGAACAGCTGGCACCAGATGATCTCGCCGCGCAGCGTCGGCGGCAGGAACCGCTCCCGCTGCTCGGGCGTGCCGTACTGGACGATCGACGGCACCGCCCACGCCGCGATCATCAGCGGCACCGGCCGCACCCCGGCGGCCTTCAGCTCCTGCTGGATGACGATCTGCTCGAACGGCCCGGCGTCGCGCCCCCACGGTTTGGGCAGGTGCGGCACGACCCAGCCGCCCTCGGCCATCGCCGCGCGCTGCTCGAACGGCTCCATGGCGGCCAGCTCGGCGACCTGCGCGCGAATCCGCTCGCGCAGCGGCTCGACCTCGTCCGGCAGCTCGATGCCCATCGGCCGCCGCACGCCCTCCACGGCCAGCGCCGCGACCTCGGCGCGCGCCTGCGAGGCGCGGCCGATCAGGGCGCGCAGCGACAGGGCGCGGCGGTAGACGAGGTGGGCGTCGTGCTCGTAGGTGGAGCCGATACCGCCGTGGACCTGGATGTTGCCCTCGGCGCACTGGACGGCCGCGTCGCCCGCGAGCACGGCGGCGACGCCGAGCGCGTAGGCGCGCTGCTGTTCCGGCTCCTCCAGCGCCCGCACGGCGTCCCACACGGCGGCGCGGGCGCGTTCGAGCGCGATGAGCATCCGGGCGCACTTGTGCTTGACGCCCTGGAACTGGCCGATGGGACGGCCGAACTGCTCGCGGGTCTTGGCGTAGGCGACCGCGTCGTCCAAGGCGCGCCCGGCGACGCCGCAGGCTTCGGCGCCCAGCAGCACGACCGCGAGCGCGCGCACGTCCACGCCCGAGACCAGCCGTTCTTCCGGCACGTCCTCCGGAGCGGCGACGTCGCCGACCGAACGCGTCAGGTCCAGCGATTCCAGCGGCGTGACCTCGGCCCCTTCGACGATGGCCCAGCGCCCTTCGCCCAAGGGCAGCACGAGGACGTCCGCCTCCGCCGCACCGAGCACGGGACCGCCCGGGACCAGGCCGATCGCGGCGGTGCGCGACCCGTCGGCCAGCGCGGGCAGGATCTCGGCGCGGGCCTTGTCGGTGCCGCCCGCCGCGATGGCGGCGGCGGCGAGCACGGTCGGCGTGTAGGGGCCGGGAACGGGGCAGCGCCCGAGCTCCTCCAGCGCGACGGCCTGCTCCAGCAGCCCGTAGCCCTGGCCCCCGTACTCCTCGGGGAGGTGCAGGCCGAGGAGCCCCTGCCCGGCCAGCGCGCTCCAGTAGGCGGGCCGCCCCTCGTCCCCGAGCCCGGCCCTGACCTGCTGCGGCGTGATGTGCCGCGCCGCGAACCCGCGTACCGACGCCGCGAGCGCCTCGTGCTCCTCGGTCAATCCGATCGCCATGGCCGCACCTCTCCGTCGGGGTGGGCACAGCCTATTAGAACGGTATTCGGTTTCCTAGGGCCAGAGCCGGGCCGCGACCACGCCCGCCACGAGCACCAGCACGGCGCCGAGCACGGCCGCCGCCATGAGGCCCTGCCGGTACGGCGGCTCCGCCGGGGCGTCGGACGGCCCGGCGGGCGGGACCTCGGCGGCGGGGCGCTCCCGCGCCGTGCCGGGATCGGGCGGCGGCACGGCGCCGCCGCGCTCCTCCTCCGGACCGGCGGCCGACGGCTCCGGGGGCGCCCCGAAGCCGGGGCGCCCGTCCGGTCCGATGATCGGCAGCGGCCCGGTGGCCGCGTCGTCGGCGTGCTCCTGGTCCGGCCTCACGCGGGCAGCGTAGGTGAGAGATCACCCGCCGCGCACGGCACGCGGCCGGGCCGTCAGGAGGCGATCCGCAGCTGGCCGAAGAACTGGTTGATGTCCGGCCACATCTTGCGGTGGGTGTTGGGCATCGAGGCGAACACCACCGCAGGCGCCGGCTTGCCGGTGTCGATCACCGCGGTCGCGATGACCTCGCCGGTGGCCCGCACGCCCGCCCGCTTGTAGGTGAGGTAGGACGCGACCAGCCAGCCCTTGCGGCCGCCCACGTTCAGCGGCTGCGACGCCAGCGGCGCGCTCTTGTGCGGGAAGGCGTAGTAGTTGCCCTCCAGCCCCTTCGCGGCCAGGCCCGCGACGTTCCTCAGGCTCTGCGGGCCCTCGTAGGCGCTCTGCAGGGTGGGGATCAGCGAGCCGGTCAGGAGCTGCCCGTACCAGGGCTGCCCGGCGCGCTTCTCGGTCACCACGACCTGCTGGCCGGACCAGCCCTGGGTGCCGAGCTTGTTCTTCTTGTTGGGCACCTGCCAGGGCGGGCCGAGGCGCGGGTAGGACAGGCCGGAGAAGCGGTCGCTGACGCGGCCGATCACCTTGGTGGGCTTGCCGGGGAAGCGGCGCAGCACGCGGTCCGGCGGGAGCTGGGCCTGCGGGGGCTGCGGCTTCTGCGCGGCGGCGGGACGGCCCGGCTTGCCCTCGGACGGGGCGGGCCCGGCGTCGTCCTTGTTCTTCATGTAGTAGGCGCCGCCCGCGGCGAGCACGGCCACCACCAGCAGGCCGACGCCGCCGAACAGCACCAGCCTGCCCCGGCCGCCGCCCTCGGCGTCGTCGGCCCCGCGGCCCAGCTTGGCGTCGGCGGCCTGCTCGTCGGCCATCCAGTCGGGCATCTGCCAGTTGCCGCTGCTGGGCTTGCCGGGCTTGGCCGGGCCGTCGGCGCCGGTGGGCGTGACGGCGGCGTAGCGGGCGTCGCCGCCCTCGTCGTCACCGTCGAACAGCGAGCCCTCCCAGCCGGGGCCGTGCTGCTCGTCGGCGGGGACGGGGGCGACCTTGACGTCGTCGGGCTCGACGTCCTGCGGCGCTTCGGGCCGGGGGCGCGCGGGCGCGGCCTCGGCGGCGTCGTGCGGGGCGAACAGGGGCTTCTGGGGCGGCACGGGGGCCCGGTCGTCCTCGAAGTGCGAGGGAAGCGGCCCGGTGGCACCGGAGCGGGGAGCGGGAACGTCCTCGTCCTGGACGGGCAGCGGACCAGTGGAACCGGACCGGGGCGCAGGCACATTTTCGTCCTGCACCGGCAACGGACCAGTGGACCCAGACCAGGACGCAGGCACGCCCTCTTCCTCCACAGGCAGCGGACCGGTAGCACCGGACCGCGGCGCAGGCACATCCTCGTCCTGGACGGGCAACGGACCAGTGGACCCAGACCAGGACGCAGGCACGCCCTCTTCCTGCACGGGCAACGGCCCAGTAGAACCGAACCGAGGCGCAGGCACACCCTCGTCCTGCATAGGCAACGGACCAGTCGCATCGGACCGAGGCGCAGGCACGTCCTCATCCTGCACAGGCAGCGGACCGGTCACACCGGACTGAGCCGCAGGCGCGTCCTCGCCCTGCACGAACAGCGGGCCGGTCGCGCTGGACGGGGTCTCGGCCTCGTCCCGCTCCTCGACCTGCACGGGCAGCGGCCCGGTCTCCACCACGGGAGCGGCCTCCGGCTCCCGGGACGCGGGCTCGGGCCGGGTCGGCACGTCCCCCCGGACCGGGACGGGGCCCGTCTCCTCGGCGTCCTGCGCCGGAGCGGAGGGGCGCTCGGCGGGGGCCGCCGGACGGGCGGCGGGGCGGGCGCGGGGCATCTCGACCTTGCCCCACACGTCGTGCGGAACCGGCTCGGGCTCGGCCTCGGCGGAGAAGTCGGTGCGGCCCGCAGGCGCGGGGACCTCCGCCTCGGGGATGCCGGCGGCCCTCGCCGGGCGGCCCTGGGAGGTCTCCCCCCGTGCGCCGGTCGGCGCCTCGGCGCGCTCGACGGTGTCGTTCTCGCTCATATCGGTCCAGCGCACATCGCGCTCCCCCTGATCGGACATGCGGCACACGTTACGCGAAGATCACTATTTACGACCGGGCCGGTAATCACGCTCAGGACACATCTTTCTATCGCCTCAGTGATGTTCTCCGGCGCCAAGGTCATCCCCGGTGACCTGCGGATTGTTCGCCAGGCGTTCCCTGGCCAGCAAGGTTGCGCCCGCCACGGCGCCCGGCATCGCCAGCACCGCGCCAAGGGGAATGAGGAAGACCACAAATGTGGCCGCGCCGAAACCAACGACAAGGCTGCGGTGCCGCTTCATCCGTGCGAAGCGCTCCTTGCGGAGGATTCCGCGCCGCTCCAGCGCGATCGACGACAGTTCACCGGCCAGGAAGTAGCCCGACACGCACGCGGCGACCACCGGCACCACCGTCTGCCCGACGATCGGAATGAACCCGCAGGCGAAGAAGACGATCGCGAAGCCCAGCGCGACCAGGGCGAGCAGCAGCGTGTCCACGACCATGCGCAGGATCTTGCGCGCCAGCGGCTCGTCCCACTCGGGCGGCGCGCCGCCCTGCGACTCCTCCACCTTCACCGCGATGCGCTCGTAGAACGGGTCGCCGACCAGCAGGGTCAGCGCGGTGAAGGTGAGGATCGCCAGGAACAGCGACGCGCCGAGGATCGCGATGCCCGCGATGACGCGGGTGGTGCTGCGCAGCCCGGACGACCAGTCGTCGGCGAAGGGCGTCGTCCAGTCCGCGACGTCGTTGACGTTGGCCGCCAGCAGGCTCAGCCCGGCCACGTACACGACCAGCACGATCACGGCGGGGATCAGCCCGAACAGCCACTGCCCCGGGCGGCGGAGAATCCAGGCGAGGCCGCGGAACAGGTAGCCGACGCCGTTGAACAGGTCCTTGACGGCACCGGGCCGGTCCTCGGCCGGACGCTCGGCGGCCGGACCGGCGGGCGGAGGGCCCTGCCGCCGGGCGGGCGGAGGGCCGGGCGGGGGCACCTGGTGCGGAGGGCGCGGTTCGTACGGCTGGTTCACAAGGCCAAACTATCGGGCCGGAAGCCCCGCGAGGTGGGCCGAACGCTCCCAGACCGCCCGCCGCAGCTCGCGGTCCTTGCGCGCGGCCGACGCCGGCAGCAGCCGCGCGCCCGGCGTGGAGGAGTAGAAGCCGCCGCTGCTGCCTGCGAACTCCGGCTCGGTCGCCAGCCGCAGCGCCATGCGCGCTCCCTGCTCGGGCGTGCGCAGCAGCGGCGTCCGCGCGGCCAGCGGGCCCAGCCGCCCCGCGCCGGGCACATCGCGGGTCAGGTCGGTGGCGACCATGCCGGGGCACACGGCGTTGACCGTCACGCCGGTGCCCTGGAGGCGCTCGGCCATCTCCTGGGTGAACAGGATGTTCAGCAGCTTGGAGCGCGCGTACACCCGGAGCGAGCCGAGCGCCCCGTAGGCGGCGGGCTCGGCCAGCCGGTCCAGGTCGAGGGGGCCCGCGTGGCGGTGCGCCTCGGAGGCGACCATCACCACCCGGGACGGCGCGGACGCCACCAGCAGGTCGCGCAGCAGGTTGGTGAGCAGGAACGGCCCCAGGTGGTTGGTGGCGATCATCCGGTCGAAGCCGTCGGCGCTCACCTTGGCGCGCAGGGTGTGCACCCCGGCGTTGTTGACCAGCACGTCCAGCCGCCGGTACCGGTCCTGCAGCCGGCCGGCCAGGTCGCGGACCTCGGCGCGCGACGACAGGTCGGCCAGGAAGATGTCCGCCCGCGAGTCGGGGGCCCGCTCGGCCAGGGCGGCGACCGCCGCCTTGGCGCGCACCTCGTTCCGCCCGACGATCCCGACCCGGTAGCCGCGCTCGGCCAGCCCCGCGGCGATCTCCCGGCCGATGCCCGAGGTCGCCCCGGTGACGACCGCGATCCTTTCGTCCATGGTCCCAGCCAAGCGGAGATCCGCGTCACATTGGAAGACCTGGCGGACGATTTTTGATCATGGCGTCCAGCGCGGGTCGCGGCCGGACTCCGCCAGCGCCCGCTCGAACGCGGAGGCGTCCGCGGCCACCGCGACCGGCTCGGCGAACCCGCCGTACCGGCGGTACAGCTCGGCGTGCTCGGCGACCACCTTGAGCATCAGCTCGCCGGTCCCGGGCGGCACGGCGATGTCCTGGCCGGTGGCGCGGGCGAGGTCCCAGCCGTGCACGGTCAGCTCCTTGATGATCATCTGGAGGACGTCGGCGGCGGGGCACTCCTGGTCGCCGATGAGGATCGTCCCCTCCCACGCGGCGGGCTCGGCCCAGGCGGCGACGGCCCGGTCGAGCTGCGCCGCGTACGCCTCCGCCCAGCCGGGGTCGGCGGCGAAGTCGCGCTCCGTCAGCTCCTCGGGGATGGGCCGGCGGAGCGCGCGGCACTCCAGCCCGTGCGAGGTGTACAGGACCCAGTGGTTGATCAGCGCGCGCACGTCGTACTCCCCGCAGGGAGTGGGGTCGGCCAGCTGCCCGGGACGGACTCCGCGGGCGATGCGGGCGGCTTCGGCGGCGCTGGCGGCGAGGTGCGAGTGGAGTTCGTTCATACCCCGAACCTAGGGAGGGCGGCGGCCCGCGCTCTTGAAGAAACACGCCACTAACCTGGCGTCATGACGGAAACGCCACGGGGCCTGCTCTACCCGAGGAAGCAGGACGGGACGGTTCGTTCCATGACGCACCGGCCGGGCCCGCACGCGGCCCGTTTCGTCGAGTTCTACTGGCACGTCGCGTGGGACGTCCCGGTGCCGCACGACACGAAGGTGCTGGCCCATCCCAACGTCCACCTGGTGTTCGAGGAGCCCGAGGCGCGCGTCTACGGCGTGGACCGCAACCTGTTCGTGCGCCGCATCGAGGGCTCGGGCCAGGTCCTGGGCGTGAAGTTCCGCCCCGGGGGCTTCCGCCCCTTCACCACCGGGCCGGTCGCGGACCTGGCCGACCGGCGCCTCCCGGCCACCGGGTTCTTCGGCCCGGAGATCACCGAGTGGACCGCCGCCGTCCTGGCCGCACCGGACGGCGCGGCGATGGCGGCCCGCGCCGAGGAGTTCCTCCTCCCCCGCCTCCCCGCCGCGCCCGACGCCCTGGCCGAGGACGCCGCGGCGATCGTCGAGCGCATCACCTCGTCCCCGTCCCTGGTCCGCGTCGACCAGGTGGCCGAGGAGGCGGGCCTGTCGGTGCGGACCCTGCAGCGCCTGTTCGCGGAGTACGTGGGCGCGAGCCCGAAGTGGACGCTGCGCCGGGCCCGCCTGCACGAGGCGGCGGCCCGCGCCGACCAGGGCACCCGCGTGGACTGGGCGTCCCTGGCAGCGGACCTGGGCTACGCCGACCAGGCGCACCTGACAAGGGACTTCGCCGCGACGGTGGGCACGACCCCGGCCCGCTACGCCCGCGCCTGACCACCTCGGCCGGCGGGCACGCAAAAGCCCCCTACCGGGCCATCGGCCAGTAGAGGGCTTTCACATTCGTCTGGACCTCTAAAACACAGCGGACCACTGGGAAGGCGCCTTGGCGCCGACCACAGTGGTCCGTCTCGTGGAGGTGGCGGGAATCGAACCCGCGTCCTTCGATGATGAGTCAGGGCTTCTCCGGGTGCAGCCTGCTAGTCGCTTTCTCAGCCCCGGCGCTCACGCAGGCGAGTCGCCGACAGGCTCAGCCGCTGTTAGTTGTTCCTACTCACCCCGCGACCGGGTGGGCAGGTGGAGTCTCCTTACGATGCCAGACCCCGGGTCGGAGACGCTCCCGGGCTGACAGAGTCGCTACTCGCCTCAGGCGGCGAGAGCGAACTCGGACTGCTTCTTGTTGGCAGTTTTTGTTCGCCGTCACAGGATTTACGAGGTCATGACGACCACCCTCGACCCGCTTCCCCTGGCTCGACCTATCGAAGTCGAAGCCGGTCACCCCCATGTTGAATTGTCAAGCCGGACGTCCCGCCGATGGCGGGCGCCCGCATGCAGACGCTACAAGGTTAACGCGCCGGATGCCAACGGGATTCCCGCCGGGGCGGGCGGGTTCCGGGGCCGGAAAGTGTGACGCCCCGGCGGGCGCGAACGGATCGCGCCCACCGGGGCCGACCGGCAGGGTCGGGCCGGTCCGGACGGCAGAGCCTCCCCCGAGACGAGGCTCTGGTCTCATCACGGCGACTGAGTCCGCAACCCCCCAAGCGGTGTCCCAGTCACCAGTAGAGACGCCGGGGACCGCCCGGATGGTTGCGCCCGCGACGTAAAGGGATCACAAAATGGTAACGGAGCGCGGAACCCCTGTAACGGCAGGGGTTCCGCGTCGATACGGCCGGGTCAGCGGGCCGGGGTGCCCGTGCCCGTCGGGGCGCCGGTCGGGGTCCCGGTGCCGGCCGTGCTGCTGCTGGTCCCGCTCAGGAAGTGGCCGACGAGCTTGGCGGTGTCCACCTTGCCCTCGACCGCGATCGCGAAGCCGTAGCCCGCGTTCGAGCCCACGAACCACGACACCGTCTTGGTGCGCCCGTTCTCCGGGTAGGTGACCGTCGCCGTCAGGCCGAACTGCGCCGGCGCCGCACCCGGGCTCCTGGCCGAGCCCCGCTTGACCGCCTGCTTCATCATCCGCTGCAGGTCGCCGTTCGCCGCGGTGTCCACCAGCGGCTGCGCCGGGACCGCCTCGGCGCTGCGCGGCTCCTTCAGCAACTGCGGGGGGCGCCAGGTGCCGGTCTCGGTCGTGCCCGCCGCGAGCGCCATCGACAGCGGGCTCACCCGCACCTTGCCCTGGCCGGCCAGCAGCGCGGCCTTCTCACCGGCGTTGGCGGGAGCGGGCGCGGTGCCCGAGAACGAAGGGATGCTCAGGCCCCAGTTCTTGCCGAGCCCGAAGCGGGCCACCGACGCCATCAGCGCCCCGCTGTCCACCTTGTCCGCCAGCGACGCCAGCAGCGTCGCGCAGCCCTGCGCCAGCTGGTTCTGGAAGGAGGCGGCCGGCCGGGCACCGGCCGGGTTGGTGATGGTCTGCCCGCCGCCCGCGTCCACGCTGGCGGGGCACTCGACCTTCGTTTCCGGCGTGACCGCGCCGCTGCTCAGCAGCGGGCCCGCCGTCACGATCGAGAACGTGGCGCCGGGCGGGTACTGCCCCTCCATCGCCAGGTTCCGGCCGCCGGTGCCGTGGTTGGAGACCGCCCACAGCTCGCCCGAGTTGGAGCGCACGACGACCATCGAGGCCGGGTAGGGCACGCCCTCCAGCGCCCGGTCGGCGCGCTTTTGCAGGCTGGCGGACAGGAACGTGCGCACCGGGTGCGCCGGCTCCCCCTGCCAGGAGATCAGCTCCTGCTCGTCCTTGCCGGCCGGGTCCTGCGCGACCACCCGCACGGTGGGGGTGCCCGCCAGGCGGCGCTGCTGGTGGAGCTGCAGGCCCTCGGTGCCGATGGTGTCGCCGGGCTGGTAGGGGGCGCCGACGGTCTGGAGCTTCTCGGCGGTGGCCGGGCCCAGGGTGCCGACGACCTCGGGCGCCTGGGTGGCGCCGATCGGCAGCGGCAGGGACTTCGCCTCGATGCCGGGGATGCCGGTCAGCCGGTCGATCAGCGCGGCGTGGGCGGGCCGCTGCAGCGTCAGCAGCTGCAGGAACTTCTGCGGCGGGGCCGAGCGCACCCGGCCCAGCAGCCGCTCCACGTCCAGGCGGCGGCCGCCGTCCAGCCGGGTGGCCTTGGCGAGCTGGTCCAGGGTGCGCTTGGGGTCGGACAGGCGGCCCGGCGTGACGCCCACCACGGTCGCCTGGACCCGCTTCAGCATCGACCCGCCGTTCGCGTCCTGGATCGCGGCGCGGGCCGGGGTCTCGGTGACCACCGCCAGCCGCTGCCCGTTCTTCAGCCGCGGATGGATGATCGAGGGGTCCCAGACCACCTTCCAGTGGCCGCCGATCCGCTTGAGCCGCATCAGGCCCGTGTAGGTCCAGGGCTTGCCGTTCTCGCCCAGGTCGAACTTGACCGAGAACCGCGCGTCGGCCGAGTCGCCCTTCTTGATGATCGCCACGCCGGTCTTCTTGCTGCTGCCCGGCTGCACCGGCACGCCGAGGGCCAGCTTCATCGACACCGCGTCCAGCTGGGTGCGCACCTGGCCGAGGGTGTTCTCCACCGCCGCCTGGTCGGCGCCGGTGGTGAGCTTGGAGGCGGCCTTGTAGTTGCCGACCTGCCAGGCGATGAGGAAGTCGCGGACGGTCGGCATCGCCGACGGCTCGGCGAAGCAGCCCGACGCCGTCGTGGCGACCAGCGCCGCGCCGGCGGCCATCGAGATCACCCGGCGCATCGGCGCGCGGGACAGCCGGTGCCGCGGCGTCCGGGCGTGCGCCCGCCCGCGGGCTCGCTTGGACATCGCCACCCTTACCGTCTCCTGAACCGGGCCGCAGCCGCCTTCTGCATCTCCCGGTCCGCCTCGCGCTTGGCGATCGCCTGGCGCTTGTCGTAGGACTTCTTACCACGGGCGAGGCCGATCTCGACCTTGGCCTTCCCGTCCTTGAAGTACAGCGCCAGCGGGATCAGCGTCCAACCGGGCTCGGACGACTTGGCGATGATCTTGCCGATCTCGCGCTTGTGCAGCAGCAGCTTGCGGCGCCGCCGCGGCGCGTGGTTGGTCCAGGTGCCCTGGACGTACTCGGGGATGTGCACGTTCTCCAGCCACACCTCGCCGTCCATCACGTGGGCGTAGCCGTCGGCCAGCGAGGCGCGGCCCGCGCGCAGCGCCTTCACCTCGGTGCCCATCAGCACCATGCCGGCTTCCCAGGTGTCGTCGATGTGGTAGTCGTAGCGGGCGCGCTTGTTCTGCGCGATGAGCTTGCGCCCTGTCTCACGTGGCACGTGATCAGCCTCGGTCCTTCTCCGGCAACGTCGCGAGCAGCCCCCGCAGCACCGCCTGGGCGCGCTGCTCGGCCGCCCTGGGCGGTCGATCGGCGGAGACCGCCACATCGGGGTCGATCCCCACCCCGTCGAGGTTACGGCCGCCGGGGGTGCGGTAGCGACCCACGGTCAGCTCGATCGCCGAGCCGTCCGGCAGCCTGATCGGCTCCTGCACCGAGCCCTTGCCGTAGGTACGCGATCCTACGATCACCGCGCGGTCCCGGTCGCGCAGGGACCCGGCGACGATCTCCGCGGCGCTGGCCGTCCCGGCGTCCACCAGCACCACCAGGGGCGTGGCGGCGTCGCCGGCGCGGTCACCTCGCGCCGCTCGGGCGGGGCGCCGCGCCGCTGGTAGGTCACCACCGGGCCGTCCTTCAGGAACGCCGAGGCGGTCTCCACCGCCTCCTCCAGCAGGCCGCCGGGGTTGCCGCGCAGGTCCAGCACGACGCCGCCGCGCCGGTCGGGATGGCGCGCCACCGCCTCGCGCACCTGCCGGCCCGCGCCGCGCGTGAACGCGGTCACACCGATCAGCCGGGCGCGCCCCGCCAGGTCGCGGACGGTGACGTCGCCGCCGGCCACCGGGGCGCGGACGAGCCGGAACCGGTGCACGCGCCGGTCGCGCTCCACGGTCAGGTCCACCCCCGTACCGGACGCTCCGCGCAGCGCGCGGGCGGCCCCGGCCACGTCCCGGCCGGCCACCGCCGAACCGCCGACGCCCAGCAGCACGTCGCCGCCGCGCACCCCGGCGCGGTCGGCGGCCGAGCCGGGCTGCACGCTGGCGACCCGAATCCGCCGGTCGCGGCCCTCGCCGGCGCCCAGCCAGAGGCCGACACCGCTGTAGCGGCCGTTCAGGCGGCCCTGGAAGTCGTCGTACTCGCCCGCGGTGTAGTGCCGCGCCCACCGGTCGCCCAGGCGGCGCAGCATGCCGTCCACAGCGGCCCGTTCGAGCTCGGCGCGGGGAACCGGCCTCTCGGCCTCGCGGCCGATCCGGTCGGCGGCCTCGTCCAGCAGCGAGCCGTCCCGCCCGGCGCTCGGCTCCCCCTCGGCGCGGCGGCCGTGGTCGCCGCCCAGCGCGCCGGCGCCGTAGGCGCACAGCACCGCGACGGCGACGGCCGCCCCGCGCAGCACCCGGCCGCTGATCGGGAACATGGGTTCCAGTCTAGGCCGGGGCGCGCGGGGCGGCCGGTGCGAGGCCGCCGGAGGATCAGACCTTCAGGTAGCGGCGCAGGGTGAGGAAGGAGGCGCCGGCGCACAGCAGCACGCCCACGCAGATCGAGAAGATGATGATCCCGACCACCGAGCCCCAGCCCAGCTCCAGCGCGAAGCCCACCGACTCGCGCAGCTGGTCGATCAGGTAGATCTTGCTGCCGACCAGCAGCACGGCGGCGAACATGCCGCCGATCAGGCCCGCGATCGCGCCCTCCAGGATGAAGGGCATCTGGATGTAGAGGTTGGAGGCGCCGACCAGCCGCATGATTCCGGTCTCGCGGCGCCGGTTGAACGCCGACAGCCGGACGGTGTTGCCGACCAGCAGCACCGCCGCCACCACCTGGATGAACGCGATGAGCAGCGCGGCCCACTGCAGGCCGTCCAGGATGCCGAAGAACTTCTTGAGGATGTCCTGCTCGTTGACGACCGCGTCGACGCCCGGCTTGCCCCGCACGACCTCGGCGACCTTCTGGAACTGCTTGGGGTCCTTCAGCCGGATCCGGAAGGAGTCGGGGATGTCGCCGACCTTGGTGCTGGACACGAACGCCGGGCTGGAGGCGAAGCGCTGCTGGAAGCGCTTGTAGGCGGTGTCCCGGTCCTCGTAGACGACCTTGGAGACCTCGGGGCGGCCCTCCAGCAGCTTCTTCAGCTCGCCCTTCTGCGAGTCGGTGACGTCCTGGCGCGCGCAGTTCTGGTTGCTGCTGGTCTTGGCGCACAGGAAGATCGAGACTTCGACCTTGTCGTTCCAGAAGCTCTGCGACTTGTCGACCTGCGCCTTGATGAGCAGGCCGGTGCCGAAGAGCGCCATGGCGATGGCGACGGTGATGACGAGGGAGATCGTCATCGTGAGGTTCCGGCGGAGACCGATCCAGATCTCCTGGAATACGAACTGTGCGCGCATGCCTCGCTGTCCTTGATCGCCTGTGCCCGCGGGGAGCCGGGTCCGGTGCAGGCTATGCCATCCGTCCGGATTGCACCTGCTTGAACCGAATCCGCATGGATTTCAGTCGGTATCTGTACGTCCCGGCCGACGGCGCCGGTTCAGGGCCGCGGCGGCGGCCGGGACGACGGTGTCAGTAAGCCTGCCCGTAGACGCCGCGCGACTGGTCACGGACCACGCGGCCGTCCTCCAGCTCGACGACGCGCTTGCGGAAGGCGTCGACGATGGCGGCGTCATGGGTGGCCATGACGACGGTGGTGCCGGTCCGGTTGATGCGGTCCAGCACCTTCATGATGCCGATCGAGGTCGCCGGGTCGATGTTCCCGGTCGGCTCGTCGGCCAGCAGGATCATCGGACGGTTGACGAAGGCGCGCGCGATGGCGACGCGCTGCTGCTCGCCGCCCGACAGCTCGTCGGGCATCCGGTGGCCCTTGCCCTCCAGGCCGACCAGGTCGATGACCTCGGGCACCACCTTCTGGATGAAGCGCCGCGGCTTGCCGATCACCTCGAGGGCGAACGCGACGTTCTCGAAGACGTTCTTGTTGGGCAGCAGCCGGAAGTCCTGGAACACGCAGCCGATGCGGCGGCGCAGGTGCGGGACCTTCCAGTTGCTGAGCCGGCTCAGGTCCTTGCCCGCCACGTGCACGTGACCCTGGGAAGGACGCTCCTCTTTGAGGATCAGTCGCAGGAAGGTCGACTTGCCGGAACCGGAGGGACCCACCAGGAACAGGAACTCGCCCTTCTCGATGGCGACGTTCACGTGCTGGAGGGCCGGCCGGTTCTGGTTCTTGTAGACCTTGGTGACGTTGTCGAAATGGATCACGGCTGCATCACGGCGGTTCAGTGTAGGGGTCGAGTGGCGCGGCGTCGCTGGTGCCTCGGACGAGTCCGCGGTCCCGAGCCGCCGCCGGGGCTCCTCGGCCCTTGGGACCGACGGGCCTTGGAGCACTATAGATGGGGCGGTCAACTGCCTCGGCCCTGACAGGCCGGTCCCGGGGGTCGCAACACCCCGCCGGGAAGGGCGGATGACCTGCGTCGGAAAGGCCCCGGAACCGGGATGGAACGGACCCCGCCGGAAGGCGGGCGGCCCGGCCCGGCGGGCGCGAGGGGGCGGCGGGGCGCCGGAGCGCGGGCCGCGCGGACCCGGCGCGAGGGGACCGGGCGGGCCGGTCCGGCATCAGGCCGGATCTTCGGGGTAGGGCGGACGCCATGGGCGTGATCTCGGACGGATCGGGGCGGGGCGCCGCGGGCAGGACCACGGTCGGCGTGCCGTCCATGGTTGCCATGCGATCGTCTCCCGACGTCCGGCCGGACCCGCGCCCGCCGGGCTCCCGGCCCGGCCAAGCTCCCGACCCTGCCGGACCGACCATACAGTCCGGCTACGCTGGATGATGGCGAAAGATGCCCAATAGGTCGTCGATCGACGTTCTCGCCCGCACGGCCGCACCTACCGCCCACGGAGATGGGGGCCCAACGATGAGCTGTGAACACCTGATCTGCGCCCACTGCTCGCACCCGGTGTCGGAAGGCCGCTGCGCGACCTGCCGCGCCGCCCACGCCGAGATGCACAAGCACGGCGCGCAGATCCCGCCGGCGCTGGTCCTGGCCGGCCTGGTCGCGCTGCTGTTCGCGGCCCTGATGCTCCGCCACCTGGCGGCCTGAGGCCGCGCTAGGCGACGAGGCCCTTCTCCTTAGGGCCGCACGGCTCTCCCCAGGGCGGGGCCGCCCGCCCCGCCCACCTGCCGGGTCAGGGGTTCTTGGGCGGCGGGGTGCTCGCCTTCGTGACGGCGCCCGCGTTCGCGATCACGTCCGCCTTCGGCTGGTCCTTGCCGCTCTTGGCCCGGACCGGGTCCACCGCCGCGAACTGCAGGGTCTCGGCGGTGTTGATGTCGGTCCCCTTCACCGTGCCGTCCAGCAGGTGCGCCACCTCCGGCGGGATCGGCGGCTTGTGCTCCCTGTCCTTGACGCTGGTGACGCTGTTGCGCGACAGGGAGTACAGGACCAGGGCGTCCTGGTGCTCGGTGCGCAGCGCGAAGATCGGGAACTGGGTCGCCACGAAGACCGCCTGGAGGTTCAGGCCGCGGTCCTTGGCGCGCTTCTCGGCCCGCTCGGTCTGCTGGTAGTAGCCGGTGGTGACCGGGCCGCTCTTCATGATCTTGGACACCACGCTGGCGGGGCCCTCCTGGGCCAGGGTGGCCTGGATGCCGGGCACCTCGCGCGGCCGGATCAGCACCGACCCGTCGGTGTTGGACAGGTGGGGCGCGTACCCCTCGGCGTCCAGCCTGATCTTGGGGACCTTCGCCTTGGGCATCAGCTCGGTGGTCAGGCTGAGCTTCCAGTCCTCGGCCGCCGAGCGCCGGACGAACGCCATCAGCGCCGTCCGCGTGCTCTTGCCCTGGCCCCTGACGGTGCGGGCGGTCTCGGCCACGAACCACTGCGGGTAGGTCGCCTGGGGCAGCTTGGGCACGTACAGGCGGGGCTTGCCGTACTCGTAGCGCTTCACCGGGTCGCCGTCGAAGGCGGCCTTGCGGTACTCGGCGGCCGTCAGCAGCGCCTGGCCGTCGGCCACCCACGACAGCGCCAGCCGCTCGTCGCCCGCGGCCCGGGCGACCTCGTCGTTGGCGGTGTAGGCGGCGAACTCGCGCTCGGCGTCCCGCGGCGTCAGCGGCTGCGGCGTCGGCGAGGCCGAGGAGGGCATCGGGGACGGCCTGGCCTCGCTCTTGCGTTCGGCGCAGGCGGTCAGCGGCGCCACGACCGCGAGCGCGACCGCCGCGGCCACCGATGTCCTGTGCACCCTGTCCCCCGGCCTTTCTCTGTGAACGCGCGCTCTCCGCGAGCCCGCACGCAGGTCTGGCGACGCTGCTCCGTGATTGTGCCATCCACAGGGTATTGACCGGCGCTCCGGCACTGTCCCGACGACGATAAGCTCAGGGGGTGGCAGGAATCGATCCAGAAGATCAGCTCAAGGAGCTCGGCTCGACCCTGACCAGCATCGAGCAGGTGCTGGACTTGGACGCGATGCGACGCGACATCGCCGAGCTGCGCGAGCAGTCCGCCGACCCTGATCTATGGAACGACCAGGAGCGCGCCCAGTCGGTGACGCGCCGCCTGTCGTACCTGGAGGCCGAGCTCGGCCGGGTCGAGGGGCTGCGGCAGCGGCTCGACGACGCGGCCACGCTGTACGAGATGGCCGCCGAGATGGACGACGCCGACACCCGCGCCGAGGCCGACCAGGAGCTGGAGGGGCTGCACAAGGCCGTCCAGCAGCTGGAGGTCCGCACCCTCATGTCGGGCGAGTACGACTCGCGCGAGGCGCTGGTCACCATCAACGCCCAGGCCGGCGGCGTGGACGCGGCCGACTGGGCCGAGCAGCTCCAGCGCATGTACCTGCGCTGGGCCGAGCGGCACAACTACCCCACCGAGATCTACGAGACCTCCTACGCCGAAGAGGCCGGGATCAAGTCCACCACCTTCGCGGTGAAGGCGCCCTACGCCTACGGCACGCTGCGCGGCGAGCACGGCACGCACCGGCTGGTGCGCATCTCCCCGTTCGACAACCAGGGCCGCCGGCAGACCTCGTTCGCGGGCCTGGACGTGGTGCCGGTCGTGGAGCAGAGCGACCACGTCGACATCGACGAGGGCGACCTGCGCATCGACGTGTACCGGTCGTCGGGTCCGGGCGGCCAGGGCGTCAACACCACCGACTCGGCGGTGCGCATCACGCACCTGCCGACCGGCATCGTGGTGTCGTGCCAGAACGAGCGCAGCCAGCTCCAGAACAAGGCCAGCGCGATGAACGTGCTCCAGGCCAAGCTGCTGGAGCGCAAGCGGCAGGAGGAGGCCGCCGAGATGTCGGCGCTCCGCGGCGAGGGCACCAGCAGCTGGGGCACCCAGATCCGCAACTACGTGCTGCACCCGTACCAGATCGTGAAGGACCTGCGCACCGGCGTCGAGGTCGGCAACCCGACCGCGGTGCTGGACGGCGACATCGACGAGTTCGTCGAGGCGGAGATCCGCTGGATGCGCCAGCAGGAAAGCTGACATAAGGGTCATTTCAAATTCGCAGGGTAATCGGCCGATGACCCTGCGATGATGTGGCGGTCCCGCACCACCGCCTCTCCCCTCGGGGGCCCTCATGTCCGTACGCTCCGCGGCCGCCCTGCTGCCGCTCGGCGCGACCCTGCTGCTTCCGGCCTGCGGTCCGGGGCCGGAGGCGGGCTCCGCCCCGCCGGTCCTGACGCGGGACCAGGCGCGGCAGGTGCTGTCGCGCTACGCCCAGGCGGCGGGGCGGGCCGGGCAGCGGCTGGACGCCTCGCCCCTGTCGTCGGTGGCGACGGGGCCGCAGCTGGCCATGGACACCGCCGCGGTGAAGCTGCGCCGGGCCACCGGGCAGAAGCCGGGCCCGCTGGCGTTCACCAGGCCGGTCTTCTACATCCCGCGCGCGACCGGGTACCCGCGCTGGTTCGCCGTCGACGCGGTCTCCGGCTCGGGCAAGCGGACGCTGCGGCACGCGCTGCTGTTCACGCAGGCCAAGGCGGGCGGGCCCTGGCTGCTGGCCGCCGACCCCTACCCCGCCGACGCCGCGCTGAGCCGCGTCAGGCTCGACAGCGACGGCTACGCGACGGCCGTCCCGGCGGTGGCCTCCGGCCTCGCGCTGGCGCCCGGCAGGGTCGCCGCCGCCCACGCCGCCCTGCTGTCGAAGGGCCCGCGCGGCTCGGGCGTCACGTCGCTGGCGCCCGGCCCCCGGACGACGCAGACCCGCGACGAGCTGGAGCGGGGCGTGCAGCTGCTGGCCAAGCGCGGCGTGCGGCTGACCTCGTCGTTCACGCCCGATCCGGCCCCCGCCTACGCGCTGCGCACCAGGGACGGCGGCGCGGTGGTCTGGTACGTCCTGCGGCAGAAGGAGGCGTACTCCGCCGCCCGGCGGGGCACGCTGACCGTATCCGGTGATCTTTCGGGGCTCGCCCCGGCGGGCGCGGCCGGCAGCCGGATGACCACCACCGTCCTGATCCAGTACCTGGCCACGGTGCCGCCGAAGGGCGCCACCGCCGTGACCGGGATGTACCGCAAGGCCGTCGCCGTCGACGGCGTCTAGCCGCCCGCCGGGCGTCGGGGCGGTCCCGCTTCTTCCTGACCGCTGCAGTGGGACCGCGCCGACGCCTTACGGGCTTCCGGAGGGGCTCCCCGCCTCTACACTGGCGCGACGGACGCCGAGACTGTCGGTGGAGGTGGGGAAATGCGCCGGTTTCTGGCTCTGGTCGCCGCGCTCGCGTCCACCGCGTCCTGCTCCGGCGGGACGGCGGACGGCGGCGACGCCGGGCGGGCGCCCGCGGGCGAGCCCGCCGTGACCGTCGAGGAGTCGGCCCGCGCCCTGCGGGACTGGACCTCCCGGCACAACAAGGCGCTGACCTCGGGCGACGAGGAGCGCTGGCGCGACACCGTCACCGGAGCGCTCGCCGCGCCCGTCCGGGCGCGCGTGCGGGCCTACGGGAAGCTGTCGCGGTCCGCGCGGATCTCCCTGCTCAACCCCGTGCTCTACGTGCCGCGCCAGAGCGGCTACCCCCGCTGGTTCGGGGTCGCCGCGCTGGAGCGGACCGAGGGCGGCGAGGAGCAGCAGATCATGGCGTGGTTCGTGCGGGCGGCCGCGAAGGAGCCCTGGCGGGCGGGGCACTGGCTGACGTTCAAGGGGCGTCCCCCCGAGCTGGACTACGACGCCGAGGGCTACGCCGTCCCGGCCGACGACCGCGCCCTGCCCGCCGCCCACGCCGCCTACCTGGCCTCCGGCGACCAGACGGCCCTGACGCCCGACGCCTTCTCCGCCAAGGCGCGCGAGAAGGAGCAGGGCGACTGGCGCGCCGAGCCGGGCCGGTTCCGCCCCGGGCCCAAGCCCTCCTACGCCCTGCGGACCAAGGACGGCGGTTCCCTGGTCTGGTACGGGATCGAGCAGGAGCAGACGCTCACCGGCGGATCGGCGGGCACGCTCCCCGCCGACCTGCGCGCCTACCTCGACCGCTCCGGCATCGACGCCGGCGGGAAGCTGCGGACGAAGTGGCAGTGGCTGGCGATCGGCTACGCGCCCACCAGCGGCCGGGCCCGCGTCCTGGGCGAGTCGGTGTCGCTGACGGACGCCGACTGACCGGCGGTCCCATCCGACCCGCGGCCTCAGCCCGAGCGGGCCAGGCGGAACCCCAGGTCGTCGATGCGCAGGGTCGGGTGGCTCTTGCGGCGCGACGACGCCTGGCAGCCCCAGGCCCGGTCGTAGGCGCCGCCGCCGCGGAACACGCGGTACGGGCCGTAGACGGCCGGGTCGTAGAGGTCCCAGCACCACTCCCACACGTTGCCGATCATGTCGTGCAGGCCCCACGCGTTCGGCGCCCTGCCGCCGACCTCGTGCACCTCGCCGCCCGAGTTCTTGCGGTACCAGGCGATCTCGTCCAGTTCGCCGTAGCGGACGCCGGTCGTCCCGGCCCGGCACGCGTACTCCCACTCCGCCTCGGTCGGGAGCCGGTAGCCGTCGGCGTCCCGGTCCCAGGCGGCGTCCAGGGCGTCGGGGTCGTCGCCCGTCGTGTAGCAGGGCGTGAGGCCCGAGATCCGCGACAGCTCGTCGCAGAACCGGACGGCGTCCCTCCAGGACACCTCGGTCACCGGCGTGCGCGGCCCTCCCGGGCCCGCGGCGTCCGCGCCGCGCACGGCGTCGTACAGCTCGCGGGTCACCGGGTGCGCGGCCAGCCGGAAGCCGTCCAGCTCGACCTTCCAGGCGCTCTTGGTCCCCTCGTCCCTCAGGACGACCTCCCCGGCGGGGATCTCGACCATGGCGGGGGCGGGGCGGGGCGGTGCTGTTCCAGGGCTCATCGCGCTTCCGACCCTACCCAACGGTGATCATTCCGGCCGCCGCGCTCCGGCCCCGCCGGGGTCACAGGCCGCGTTCCAGCATCGCGACCAGCAGGCGGGCGGCCTCGTCGGCCCGCTCGTCCGGCAGGCCGCGCAGCGGGCCGTCGATGAGCAGCACCGCCAGGCCGTGCACGCTCGACCAGATCAGGAACTCGGCGCCCGGACGGCGCTCGGGCGGCATCAGCCCCGCCTCGACCAGGTCGTCCAGGACCGCGCCGAGCAGCTGGAACGGGGTGAGGCCGCCCTCCCCGGCGGAGACGGCGGTCTCGGCCTGGGCCATGTCGGCGGGCACGTAGAACGCCGCGCGGAACAGGCCGGGCTCGGCGCGGGCGAAGCGCAGGTAGCCGGCGCCCACGGCGCGGAACCGCGCGAGGGCGGCCTCGGCCGGGTCGGCCGCCGGAGGCAGGCGCGCCTGCTCGGCCTCCATCGTGCGGGCCAGCTCGGCCATCGCGGCCAGCGAGACGGCGTGCACCAGGGCGTCGCGGTCGGCGAAGTGCCGGTAGGCGGCGTTCGGGACCACGCCCGCCCGCCGGGTCGCCTCGCGCAGCACCACCGCCTCGGGGCCGCCGGCGCGGGCCAGCTCGATCCCGGCCTCCAGCAGGGCCTGGCGCAGGTTGCCGTGGCGGTAGGTGCCGCGCTTGGCGGTCGACGCGGCGGTCGACGCGGTGGTCGAGGCCCGATCGGCCATCGTCTCCTCCTTATGTGGACAACGTCCACTTGAGCGTGCCATGATCCGTCCGTCCACAGAAGTGGACATCGTACACAAGAGGGCGGGGACCCGCGCCGGACGGCCGCGCGCCGGGCCCGGCGCCCCCGCCCGCCGGCCCGCCCGCGCCCAGAGGAGCCCCCATGACGCACGCCCTCAGCACCGCCGACCGTTCGTTCGCCACGCCCTCGTCCCTGCGGAACTGCGCCGTCGTCGCAGGCCCGCTCTTCCTGGCGGCGGGCGTGGCCCAGGGCCTGGCCCGCGACGGCTTCGACTTCACCCGCAACGCCATCAGCCAGCTCAGCCTCGGCGACCTGGGCTGGATCCAGGTGGCCAACTTCGTCGTCACCGGCGCTCTGCTCATCGCCGGCGCGTTCGGGCTGCCCGGCACCTGGGCGCCCCGGCTGGTCGCCGTGTTCGGCGCCTCGTTCCTGGTCAGCGCGGTCTTCGCCGCCGACCCGGGCGCCGGGTTCCCCGCCGGGACCCCCGACGGCCCCGGCACGCTCAGCGCGCAGGGCACCGTCCACATGCTCGGCGGCATGGTCGGCTACCTGGCGCTGTGCGCGGCCTTCCTGGTGCTGGCCCGGCATCTGTCCGCCCAGGGCCGGCGCGGCTGGGCGGTGGCCACCCGCGTGGTCCCGGCGCTGGTCGTGGCCGGTTTCGCGGGCTCGGGCGCGAGCGTGCTGTCGTTCCTCGCGGGCGCGGCGCTCGGCCTGCTGTGGCTGTCGGCGGCCGCCCGGCTCGGCGGCGAGCCGCCCGCCGGACGGTGACGCGAAGGGGCCGCCGCGAGGATCTCCCTCCCCGCGGCGGCCCCTTCGCCGTCACGCCGTCCTCACGCCTCCGTGGAGGGCAGCGAGCTCGCCGTGACCAGCGTCCGGATCGAGCCCAGCGCCACCGACAGCGTCGCCAGGTCGAAGCTGTCGCTCTCCCAGATCTCGCTCAGCGTCTGCTGGGCCCGGGAGACCGCCGTCACGTTCTTCTCGGTCCAGTTCAGCAGGCGCTCCTCGGGCTTGGCGCCCGCCACGCTGGTGACCAGCACGTCGCGCGTCAGCGCCGCGTGCGCCGCGTACAGGTCGTCGCGCAGCGCCGAGCGGGCCATCGAGCGCCAGCGGTCGTCGCGCGGCAGCGCGATGATCCGCTCCCGCAGGCGCGCCAGCTGCAGGCGGTCGGCCAGGTCGAAGTAGACCTCGGCCACCTCCTCGACCGGGCGGCCCGTGTCGTGGGCGATCCCCACCAGGTCGAAGATGCAGTAGGCGGGCACCAGCATGGCGGTCTGCTCGGCCAGCTCGTCCGGCACGCCCCGCTCGGCGAAGCCGTCGCGGCGCTGCTCGAACGCCAGCAGGTCCAGGCCCGCCAGCAGCTTGGGCAGCTGCGGGACCAGCGTGCGGGCGCCGGTCACGAAGAAGTCGATCGTCTCCTGGATGTCGAACGGGGGCCGCCGGTTGTGCAGCAGCCACCGCGCCGCCCGCTCGGTCAGCTTCCGCGCCTCCAGCAGCATCGCGATCTGCGTCGACTCGTCCACCTGGTGCGACAGCGACTCCACCGACGCCCAGAACTCCGGCATGTCGAACACCTCGCGCGCCACCAGGTAGGCCTGCGCGATGTCGGACGGCGACGCGCCGGTCTCCTCGTTCATCCGGAACGCGAACGACAGGCCCGAGTTGTTGACCATGTCGTTGACGACGGCGGTGGTGATGATCTCGCGCCGCAGCGGGTGCCGGTCCATGTAGGAGCGGAACCGGTCGCGCAGCGGGGTGGGGAAGTACTCCACCAGCCACGACTCCAGGTAGGGGTCGTCGGGCAGGTGGGAGGAGACCATGTCGCGGTCCAGCGTCAGCTTCGCGTACGCCAGCAGCACCGAGAACTCCGGGCCGGTGAGGCCGAGGCCCGCCTGGCGGCGCTCGGCGAGCGCCTTGTCGTCGGGCAGGGACTCCAGCCGGCGCTTCAGCCCGCCGTCGCGCTCCAGCTTGCGCATGAAGCGCGCGTGGACGTGCAGCATCGCGGGCGCCTGGGCGCGCGTCGCGGCCAGCACGACGTTCTGCGCGTAGTTGTCGCGCAGGACGAGCGAGCCCACCTCGTCGGTCATCTCGTACAGCAGGTTGTCGCGCTGCTTGCGGGTCAGCTCGCCGTCGCGGACGACCTGGTCCAGCAGGATCTTGATGTTGACCTCGTGGTCGGAGGTGTCCACCCCGGCGGAGTTGTCGATGAAGTCGGTGTTGACCAGGCCGCCCGCGCGGGCGAACTCGATGCGGCCGAGCTGGGTCAGGCCGAGGTTGCCGCCCTCGCCGACGACCTTGCAGCGCAGCTCGGCGCCGTCCACCCGGACCGGGTCGTTGGCCTTGTCGCCCACGTCGGCGTTGTTCTCCGAGGCGGCCTTGACGTAGGTGCCGATGCCGCCGTTCCACAGCAGGTCGACCGGGGCCCTGAGCGCCGCGCGGATCAGCTCGAACGGGGTCAGCGCCTTGACCTCGGCGTCGATGCCCAGCGCGGCCCGGATCTGCGGGGTCAGCTTGATCGACTTGGCGGTGCGCGGGAACACCCCGCCGCCCCTGCTGATCAGCTTGGCGTCGTAGTCGGCCCACGAGCTGCGCGGCAGCGCGAACAGGCGCTTGCGCTCCTGGAACGAGGCCGCCGGATCGGGGTCGGGGTCGATGAACACGTGCCGGTGGTCGAAAGCCGCCACCAGCTTGATGTGCTCCGACAGCAGCATGCCGTTGCCGAACACGTCGCCGGACATGTCGCCGATGCCGACGACGGTGAAGTCCTCGTTCTGCACGTCCTTGCCCAGCGAGCGGAAGTGGTACTTGACCGACTCCCACGCGCCGCGCGCGGTGATGCCCATCGCCTTGTGGTCGTAGCCGACCGAGCCGCCGGAGGCGAACGCGTCGCCCAGCCAGAAGCCGTAGGAGGCGGCGACCTCGTTGGCGATGTCGGAGAAGGTCGCGGTGCCCTTGTCGGCCGCGACGACCAGGTAGGTGTCGTCGCCGTCGTGGCGCACCACGTCCGGCGGCGGCACGACCTTGCCGTCCACCAGGTTGTCGGTGACGTCCAGCAGGCCGGAGATGAACTCCTTGTAGCAGGCGATCCCGGCCCGCATGAACGCCTCGCGGTCGGAGGCGTCGGGCAGCTTCTTGCCCACGAAGCCGCCCTTGGCCCCGGCCGGGACGATCACGGTGTTCTTGACCGCCTGCGCCTTGACCAGGCCGAGGATCTCGGTGCGGAAGTCCTCGCGCCGGTCGGACCAGCGCAGGCCGCCGCGCGCGACCGAGCCGAAGCGCAGGTGCACGCCCTCGACGTTCGGCGAGTACACGAAGATCTCGAACTTGGGGCGCGGCAGCGGCAGGTCCGGGATGCGCTCGGGGTCGAACTTCAGCGACAGGTAGGGCTTGCGCTGGTAGTGGTTGGTGCGCAGGGTCGCGGTGATCATCGCCAGGTAGGCGCGCAGGATGCGGTCCTCGTCCAGCGAGGCGACCTCGTCCAGCTTGCCCGACAGCTCCTCGGTGATGCCGTCGCTGCGCTCGGACTCGCCGCCGGCCAGCGAGGGGTCCAGCCGCGACTCCCACAGCCGGATCAGCAGCCGGGTGATCGCCGGGTTGCCGAGCAGCACCTGCTCGATGTAGCGCTTGGAGAAGGAGGTGCCGGTCTGGCGCAGGTACAGCGCGTAGGCGCGCAGCACCATGGCCTGCCGCCAGTTCAGGCCGACGTGCAGCACCAGGGCGTTGAAGCCGTCGTTCTCGATCTCGCCGCGCCACAGGGCGTTGAAGGCGTCCTGGAACAGGTCCTTGATGGCCTCTTCGGGGACGTCGGCGGGCGGCACGTAGCGCAGCCCGAGGTCGTAGACCCACGCGCGCGGCCGGTCGTCCGGGCGGATCTCGTAGGGGCGCTCGTCGATCACCTCGACGCCCATGTTCTGCAGCAGCGGCAGCACCCGCGACAGCGAGATCGGCTCGCCCAGCCGGTAGATCTTCAGGCGGCGCTCGCCGGGCTCGGCGCCGTAGGGCTCGTACAGGTTGATCGAGGTGTCGTCGGCCTCGGTGAGCGCGTCCAGGCGGCGCAGGTCGGCCACGGCGGTGCGGGCCGGGAAGTCGGCCTTGTAGCCCTCGGGGAAGGCGTCGCCGTAGCGGCGCGCCAGCTCGCCCGCGCGCTCCTCGCCGCACTGCTCGGTGATCGCGTCGGCGAGGTCGTCGGCCCAGTCGCGGATCGCCGCGGCGAGCCGGCCCTCCAGCTCCTCCACGTCCGCGTCGGGGATCGGGCGGCCGCGCTCGGTGCGCACCACCACGTGCAGGCGGGCCAGCACCGACTCGGTGACGTTGGCGCTGTAGTCCACGCTGACGCCGTCGAAGGCGGTGCGCAGGATCTTCTGGATGCGCAGCCGGATCTTGGTGGTGTAGCGGTCGCGCGGCAGGTAGACCATGCACGACATGAAGCGGCCGTAGGCGTCCTTGCGCAGGAACAGCTTGAGCTGGCGGCGCTCGCGCAGCCGCAGCACGCCGAGCGCGATCGGCAGCAGGTCGTCCACCGACAGCTGGAACAGCTCGTCGCGCGGGTAGGTCTCCAGGATCTCGATCAGGTCCTGGCCGTCGTAGCTGTCGGCGGTGAAGCCGGCGCGCTCCAGGACCTCCTCCAGCTTGCGCTTGAGGACGGGGATGTGCGCGATCGACTCGCTGTAGGCGACGTGGGTGAACAGGCCGAGGAAGCGGCGCTCGCCGATGACGTCGCCGCCCTGGTCGAACTTCTTTACGCCGATGTAGTCCAGGTAGTGCGGCCGGTGCACGGTGGAGCGCGAGTTGGCCTTGGTCAGCACCAGCAGGTGCTTCTCGGTGGCCTTCTCGCGGACCTCGGGCGGCAGCGCGGCGAAGCTGTCGGACTCGCGCTTGTCGGTGCGCAGGATGCCGAGGCCGGTGCCGGGCTCGGGGCGCAGCGCGGTGCCGTCGTCGGTGAGGGTGTAGTCGCGGTAGCCGAGGAAGGTGAAGTGCCCGTCGGCCAGCCAGTCCAGCAGCTCGACGCCCTCGGCGAGCTCCTTGTCCGGCAGCGGCGGGCGGTTCTCCCGGATCTCTGCGGCGATCTGCCCGGCGCGGGCGCGCATCTTGGGCTCGTCCTCCACCGCGACCCGCACGTCGCCGAGGACTCTCAGCAGGTCCTTCTCCAGCGCCTCCAGGCGGGCCCGGTCGCTGGTGCGGTCCACCTCGATGTGGATCCACGACTCGTCGATGTCGGTGTCGCTGTCGAGCTTGCCGCGGAACGCCTTCAGCCTGCCCGCCACGTCGCGGTCCACGCCGAGCAGCGGGTGCACGATCAGATGGCTGGTGAGCTGGTGCCGGTTCAGCTCCATCGAGACCGAGTCGACCAGGAACGGCATGTCGTCGGTGACCACCTGCACGACGGTGTGCCCGGGGTCCCAGCCGTACTCCTCCAGGGTGGGGGTGAAGACCCGCACCTTGGCGCGCCCCTGGGGCCGGTCCTCGCCCAGCAGGCGGTGGGCCATCGCCGGCCCGCAGATGTCGGCCGGGTCGCGTGTCAGCAGGTCCTCGGGGGCGACGTGGCGGTAGTACAGGCGCAGGTACTCGACCGCCTCCTCAAGATCGCCACCGCGCGCTCCCGGACGCTGGGCGCATGTCTCAGCCGCCCGCCGCAGCAGATCGTCCTTCGCCTGATCGAGCTTGCCGCCCATCAACACTCCCCTAAGAACTTCCGCCACCTCGTTGTGGCGCCGCTCACTGCGTCAGCGTAGCCAGGAATTCCCCCAAAGCCGACTCGCACTGCAGGCAGGCGGCCGTGGCTTTGCCCACCCTGCCAGGCCGGGAGGCCCCGCTCACGGTGTTCGCGCGACCTGTCTCAACCTGCGGAACGGCGGGGTGCGGGAGGGGCGGGCGGCCCTTCGCCTCGGGCGCGCGAAGACGCCCCGAGGACGGAACGGGCCGTCCTCGGGGCGGGGGGGTGCGAGCGGTCAGTCGGAGGTCTTCTCGCCGTCGCCGGTCTGGTCTCCCCCGCCGCCGGCGCCCGGGTCGGTCGGCTCGCCGGTGGGCTCCTTGGTCGGGCCCGTCGGCGGCGTGGTCACCGGGTCGCTGGTGGGGGGCGTGGTCGTCGGGGTGCTCGGCGGCGTGGTCGTCGGCCGGCCCGTGTCGGTCGGCACCGGGGCCGTCGGCTCGGTCGGGGTGGGCTCCCCGGTCCCGGTCGGCCCGCCGGTCGGCGCGGAGGTGGTGGCCGGCTGCATCGGGGCGCTGGTCCGGCGGCCGGTCGTCGGCGCGGCGGGCACCTCGCTGGAGGGCACCACGGCGTTGCGGCGCGGGTCGCTGGCCGGCTGGGCGGGCTTCTCGGGGCCGCCGCTGAACGCCAGCGCCGCCGAGACGACCACCACGGCGATCAGCGCGGCCGCCAGGCCCGCGGCCGCGGCGGCCCGGCGTCCCGACAGCTCCAGGACGTGGGCCAGCGGGCTCTTGCGGGGCGGCCGGGCGGCGGGGGCGATGGTGTTCTGCTCGGCCCACTCGGCCGGGCTGGGCAGCCGCTCGGGGACGTCGGACCCGCCGGGGAAGCCGATGGCCTGCGTCTCGGTCGAGGCGGGCTCGATCGGAGCGGGCTCGGCGGCGGCGGGCGCCACGGCGGCGGCCGCGGCCGCCGCGGCGGGCTTGCGGGGCCGCGGGGGACGGGCGCGGCGCGTCGCGGGGTCGGCGGAGGTCGCGGCGGCGGGCCGCTCCCCTTCGCCCAGCTCGGCGACGACCTCGGTGCCGACGGTCAGCAGCGCGTGCTCGTCGTCGTGGGCGGGCTGCTCGCCGTGCCCGAGCAGGCGCATCAGCACCTGGCGGGCGTCGGGGCGGCGCGCGGGGTCCTTGTCGAGGCAGTCGGCGACCAGGTCGCCCAGCGGGCCGCCCAGCTCGCCGAGGTCGGGCTCCTCGTGCAGGATGCGGTTGATCACCGCGGGGATGGAGTCCTGGCCGAACGGCGGCTGCCCGGTGGCGGCGAACGTCAGCGTGGCGGCCCAGCAGAACACGTCGGCGGGCGGACCGACCTCGGCGGCGCGGATCTGCTCGGGCGACATGTAGGAGGGCGTGCCGATGACCTTGCTGGTCAGCGTGGTGGAGCCGCTGAACGCGCGGGCCACCCCGAAGTCGATCACGCGCGGGCCGTCCGGGCCGATCAGCACGTTGTGCGGCTTGAAGTCGCGGTGGATGATCCCGCCCTGGTGGATCGCGGCCAGCGCGGTCGCGGTGCCGACCGCCAGCCGCTCCAGCGCCGCGCCCGACAGCGGGCCCTCGGCCAGCACCTGCTGGTTGAGCGAGGGGCCGGGCACGTACTCGCTGACGATGTAGGGCAGGTCGCCTTCCACGTCGGCGTCGATGACCTGCGCCGTGCAGAACGGCGCGACCCGCTTGGCGACCTCCAGCTCGCGCAGGAACCGGGCGCGGGCCTTGTCGTCGGAGGTCAGCTCGGCGTGCAGGAGCTTGACGGCCACCCGCCGCCCGTCCTCGGCGGTCCCGAGGAAGACGGCGCCCTGCCCGCCCTCCCCGATCCGGCCGACGAGCGCGTAGGAGCCGAGTCGCTCCGGGTCGGAGGAGCGCAGCGCCCCAACCTCCATGCGTGGAACCGTCCCTCTTCGTCGAGTCGTGCAGTCCGGACAGGGCCGCCGACCGGATCAGCGCAGATCGGCCCTGTGTTCGTGTGACGTCCTGACCCCGGGGGAAGTTCACCCGGTCGCGCGAACTTGCGGCGCGAACCTCCGGGAGCGCCGTCTTTGATCTGAAAACAGCTTAGTGCCGCCACAGCCGTCGCGATAGCACCCACAACCGGCATCCGACCACATACGTCCAGCTGGACGCGTGGTTTACGGAGAATTTCGGCGTGCGCGCCGCGGCCGCCGGGTAGGTCGACTGCGGATGATCTTGACAGGGAGGTACGACGGGCATGTCCATCCCCTTGAGAGCCGCCGCGTGCGGCGCCGTCGGCGTCGCGCTCATCCTGCCCCCGGGCGTCGCGCACGCCGCGGAGCCCCCGGGCCGCGCCGAGGTCCGCGCCGGCAAGTCCAAGCAGCGCGGCGGGATGCACGACCGCGGGGCCCGCGCGGAGGTGCACGCCAAGATGCTGGCCGCGCTGCAGCGCTCGGTGCGCAAGAAACGGGCGCAGATGCTCGCGCAGTGGGACCGCCGCGCCGACCGCGCCGTACGGCACGCGCTCAAGCAGCTCGGCCGCCCGTACGTGTGGGGCGGCACCGGGCAGAGCGGGTTCGACTGCTCGGGCCTGGTGCAGCAGGCGTGGAAGCAGGTCGGGGTGGACCTGCCCCGGGTGAGCCACGACCAGTACCGGCGCGTCCGGCCCCACATCGCGCGCGACCAGCTGCGCCCGGGAGACCTGGTGTTCTTCAACGGGCTGGGGCACGTGGGGATGTACGTGGGCGACCGGTACTTCATCCACGCGCCGCGCCCCGGAAAGTACGTGACCTTGCAGAAGATGCAGGGCTACTACGCCTCCGGCTTCGTCGGGGCCAGCAGGCCGGGCTGGACGCCGCTGCCCGAGGTGCCGACCGAGCTCTGACGGGACGCGGGATCGGCGAAGATGGACGCCATGACCATGCTCGACGGACGCCGCGTGCGGACCCGCACCGATCTGATGGCCGCGTACGGGCTGGGCCGCAGCACGCTGGAGAAGTGGTACCGGGAGCGCGCGGAGAACGGCCACCCCGAGCCGGTGGGGACGGTGGGCGCGCAGCACGCGTGGGACGCCGAGGAGTGGGACCGCTGGTACGCGGCGCGGAGGTCGGCCCCGAAGGTGCCGCCGGGCGTGCTGTCGCGGGAGGAGCTGGGCGCGCGGCACGGCCTGAGCAGGCACCGCCTGAAGCAGCTGTGGGCGGACCGCGCGGAGAACGGCCACCCCGAGCCCGCGCACCAGAGCGGCAAGGCCCTCTACTGGGACGCCGACGAGTGGGCGGCCTGGTACGCGGACCTGGCGGACGAGGCACCGGACGAGGGCGATCCGGAGGACCTGGTGACGCTGGCGGAGGCGGGCCGGATGCTGGGCCTGGCGCAGACGAGCGTGACCGTGTACCCGAAGCGCCCGCCTGCGGGATGGCCGGAGCCGGCGAAGGTGGAGCCGCTGGGAGGCGGCCGGGTGCGGCGCTACTACAAGCGCGCCGACATCCTGGCCTACGCGGCCCGCTCGCGTTCTTGAGCTAGAAGCTCATGCGGTCCGAACTGCGCGGGTCTACAACACGGCGAGCCCGGTAGATCTCCCCCTCACGGGCTCGGGCACGCCAGGGCCGGGCTTTGTCGAGCGCGGTGTCCAGGGCCGGGTCGGCGGGATCGAGCACGGCGGTGACGACGGCTGCGGCGCCGTCATCGGGCCCGCCGGCGAGCCGACGGCCGTGCGGCCCGATCAACCCGGCGGGCATGACGTGGCTGAACTGCGCCGGGACGGCGACGGAGACCCAGGAGCCGTGCGCGGCGGCATGGGCGCGGGCCAGGGTCTCGAAGACGGGATCGTCGGAGAAGGACGAGAAGAGCACGCAGTCCACGTCCCGGGCCCGGTAGTCGAGGAAGACCTCGGGGAAGTTGACCTCGATGCAGAGCACGCAGCCGAAGCGGAACCCGTCGACCTCGAAGACCAGCGGCCGGAAGCCGGGCGTGTAGCGCTCCGCGATCTCGGTGTGGGAGCAGTAGCGCTTGTCGTACCGCCCCGCGAGCCGCCCCTCGTCGGAGATCACATAGAGGCTGTTGTGGGGCCGGTGCGGCGGAGTCAGGTAGTGGACGGCCCCGACGACGACCCACACCCCCAAGCGCCCCGCAAGGGCGGCGATGCCGCGCAGTTCCCGGCGGACGGCCTCCGGGTCGGCGGCCAACGGATCGGGAACGTACCCGCAGACGGCCCCCTCGGTGAAGTGCACCAGCCGGGCGCCCTGCCGACGGGCCGCCGCCATCGCGGCGCGCACGGCCTCGCCGTTGGCACGCGGATCACCGCCGACGGGTGCCTGCGCGGAAGCGATCGTCATGCGCGCCGTCGGCGTCATGGCCCGCTGCCCGCGCAGGCGGACCGGACCGGCGGCTCCGGCTTCCCGGCGGGCGCGGCGCCCCGCCCCCCCGCCCCCGCCCGGGCCGCCCCCCCCCCCCCCGGCGGGCGGGGGGGGGGCCCCCCCGGGGGGGCCAAGCGGCCCGGGTGGGCGCCGGGGGGGCGGCGGGGGCGGGGGGCCGGGGGGGGGGCGCGGCCCGCCCCCCCCCGCGCGCGCCCCCCCCCCCCCGCCCCGGCCCCCCCCCCGCCCCGCCCCCCGCCCCCCCCCCCCCGCGTCCGGGGCCGCCGTCACTCCAGCGGGCGGAAGTGGTCGAGGACCTCCGGGTTGGCCATCGAGTCGCGGTTGGCCGCCTGGTCCGCCGGGGCGCCCAGCAGGATCTTGCGGACCGGGACCTCCAGCTTCTTGCCCGACAGCGTGCGCGGGACGCCCGGCACCACCGTGATCTCGTCGGGGACGTGGCGGGGCGACAGCGCCGAGCGGATCTCGCGCTTGAGGCGCCCGACCAGGTCGTCGGTCAGCTCCGCGTCCGGGGCGAGCTGCACGTACAGCAGCAGGCGGCCCTCCTGGCCGAGCCGGCCGGTGTCGATGACCAGGCTGTCGGCGATCTCGTCGAACGCCTCCACCACGCGGTAGAAGTCGGCGGTGCCCATCCGGACGCCGCCGCGGTTCAGGGTGGAGTCCGAGCGGCCGTAGATGACGCAGCCGCCGTCCGGCCGGACCTTGATCCAGTCGCCGTGCCGCCACACGCCCGGGAACGTCTCGAAGTAGGACTCGCGGTAGCGCTCGCCGTCCGGGTCGTTCCAGAAGAACACCGGCATCGACGGCATCGGCTCGGTGATGACCAGCTCGCCGACCTCGTCGATCACCGGCTTGCCGTCGTCGCCGTACGCCTCGACCTTCGCGCCCAGGCCGCGGCACTGGATGACGCCCGCGTACAGCGGCAGCACCGGGGACGGCCCGACGAAGCCGGTGCACAGGTCGGTGCCGCCGGAGAACGAGCCCAGCAGCAGGTCCCGGCCGACGTGCTCGTACACCCACGCGAAGCCCTCGGGCGGCAGCGGCGAGCCGGTCGAGCCGATGCCGCGCAGCCGCGACAGGTCCAGCTCCGCGCCGGGGCTGCGGCCCTCCTTGAGGGAGGCCATGATGTACGGCGCGCCGACGCCCATGTAGGTCGTGCCGGTCTCGGCGGCGAGCGTCCACAGGTCCAGGGGCGCGCCGTCGTACAGGACGATCGTGGAGCCGACCAGCAGCGCGCCGGCCAGGTAGTTCCACATCATCCAGCCGGTGGTGGTGTACCAGAGGAACACGTCGCCGGGGCCGAGGTCCTGGTGGAACGACAGGGCCTTCAAGTGCTCCAGCACGACGCCGCCGTGGCCGTGCACGATCGGCTTGGGCAGGCCCGTGGTGCCCGAGGAGTAGACGACCCACAGCGGGTGGTCGAACGGGACGGGCTCGAACTCCAGCTCGTGGCCGGGGCGGGGCAGGTCGGCGTAGGAGGTGGCGCCCTCCAGCGTCGCGGCGGCGTCCAGGTACGGGATGAGGACGGTCGCGGCCAGGGTGGGCAGCGCGTCGCGGATCTCGGCGACGGTGCCGCGGCGGTCGAAGCGCTTGCCGTTGTAGGCGTAGCCGTCCACGGCGATCAGGACCTTGGGCTCGATCTGGGCGAACCGGTCGATCACCGAGGAGGAGCCGAAGTCCGGCGAGCAGGACGACCAGACGGCGCCGAGCGAGGCGGCCGCCAGGAAGCAGATCAGGGCCTCGGGGATGTTGGGGACGTAGGCGGCGACGCGGTCGCCCCTGCCGACGCCGAGGGCGGCGAGCCCGGCGCGGACCTCGGCGACGTGGCCGGCCAGCTCGCGGCGGCTGATGACGCGGTGGCCCCCGGCCTCGGAGCGGAAGACGACGGCGGTCTCGTCGGGGTGCCCGGCGGCGCGGCGCAGGGCGGTGGCCGCGTAGTTGAGGGTGGCGGAGGGGAACCAGCGCAGGCCGTCCACGGGCATCGGGCCGCCGGTGCGGACCGGCCCGTCGCCGCGCTCGCCGACCACGTCGAAGTAGTCCCAGACCGCGTCCCAGAACGCGTCCACTTCGGTGACCGACCAGCGCCACAGCTCCTCCTGCGACCCCGTCCGCACCCCCCGCTCCGCCAGCCAGTCCCGGAAGCGGGTGACGCGGGCCTCGGCGACGACCGTCTCGGACGGCTCCCACAGCGGAGCGCCCTCGGAGACCTGGGACGACATGGGCACTTCCCTCCTGCCGCGCCCGGAGCGCGGCACCCCTGATCAAGAGCCTACGGACACACCATTGTGTATCCGGACGGCAGGTCGGGGCACCGCGGGCTCAGCCCTCCACGCGGCGCAGCGCCTCCATCGCCTCGCGCTCGGTCCGCGACAGGTCGCGGAGGGCGGCGCCCGCCTGCGCGAGGCACCGCGCGTCGCCCGACTCGCCGGCCTTGGCGATCAGTGCCGCGACCTCCGTCCACAGGGCGGCCGCCTCGGCGTACAGCCCGTGGCCGGTGCGCAGGGGGCCGCTGTCGATCAGCTCGGCGCATTCGGCGAGGAAGTCGCGGTAGAGGTTGCGGAACAGGGCGCCGCCGGTGCCGGCCTTCTCCATCAGGAGGGCGGCCTGCGGCAGGTCCCGTCGCGGGTCGTCGGTGCGGCGGAACCAGGTGGGCACCAGCCTGCCGGCCTTCTCGATGCCGCGGTGGCCGAGGTTGGCGATGGGCGGGTCGAGGAACGCCTCGGCGCAGGCTGCGATGGCGGGGACGATCTGCTCCCGTGGCGGGGGCATGTCCTGCGGAACGGTGATGGTGAAGGACCTGTGCCTGGCCGTCATGGGGCCGCGCGCGGCCCTGGCCTGCGCGAGCCCGTCCAGGCCGGTGGACACCGCGCCGCCCTGCTGCTCGGTGTCCACCAGGTGGGCGGCGTGGTCGTCGTAGCCGTACATGGCCACGATGTGGCCGCCGAAGTGCGCCTTCGTCCGGAAGTAGTCCAGGTGGTGGCTGTCGAGCTGGAGGCCGACGGGGCGGCCGGCGTCGATGGAGGACGCCACGTTCTCCCACGCCTTGCGGGGCGAGGCGGTCTCCCGGACCAGGAGGTCAAGTCCCAGCCGGGCGGCCAGGTTCCGGGTCAGCTCGAAGGGCCTGACCCGGCCCCCGAGGAAGGGGAAGTCCATGTTCCTGCCGTCCCAGTAGACGAAGGACAGGCCGGAGCCGAGGCCGAAGAGCATGGGCTCGGACAGGTCGAGTCCCTGGTGCCGCAGCAGCACCCCCAGCGCCGTCGTCTCGCAGTGCCGCGCGCCGCGCGCGTCGATGTCCTTCACCATGGCCATGCCGTGCGCTCCTGGGACGGGGGTCGTCGGTCCCCCCGATGATGGGCCCTCCCACTATGGGAGGGTCCAACGCCGCCGTCCCTCGTAGGGCGCGCGCAGCTCGGTCAGGCGGACGGTCAGCGGGTCAGGTCCAGGACGGCGGACACGACCTCGCCGGTGTCGGCGAGGGTGTCCAGCACGCGGTCGGCGCCCGCCGAGCGCAGCTCGGCGGCGGTCGCGCTGCCGGTGGCGACCGCGATGATCGGGGAGCCGGCGATGTGGGCGGCCTGCACGTCGCGGGGCGAGTCGGCGATGTAGACGGTGGCGGACTCGCCGTAGCGCGCGCCCCGCGCCGCGCCGACCCGGCCGCGCGCCACCTCCAGGAGGGCGGCCTTGCTGTAGACGCCGTTCTCGTAGCCGCCGGAGGCGAGGTCGAGGTGGTCGGCGAGGCCCAGCTCGGTGACCTTCAGGACGGCGTTGGGCTGGAGCGATCCGGTCAGCACCGACTGGGCGGTGCCGGGCACCCGCGCCAGCGCGGCGATCGCCTCGCGGGCGCCCGCCAGGACCCGGCCGTGGGCGCGCAGGTCGGCGCGGCGGGCGGCGAACGCGTCGGTCAGCGCGACCATGAAGGCGGGCAGGTGGTCGTCGGTGGTGACGATGTCGTTGAACGCCAGCGTCTCGAAGATGATCTCCGACTCGGTGCGGCCGGGGGTGGGGGCCAGCCGGACCAGGCGGCGGCCGGTGGTGCGCTGGAACGCCTCGGCGTAGGCGTCGCGGGCGACCCGCCCGACGTCGACCAGCGTGTGATCGACGTTCCACAACACCAGCCGGTTCAGCGTCGTCATCCCAGTCCTCAGCCGTGGTCGGATACGGGCGCCCTTATCGTCGGGCTTGGCGGGCGCCACCCGCAACCGGCGGGTTCGCCGGACCGGTGGCGGGCGGGGCCTCGGCCGCCGCGCGCGCGACCGGCCCGGTGAGGCGGCGCCGAGGGCGCGCCTCACCGGGCCGGTCGGCACTCGCGAATCAGCGGTCGGAAGTGCGGGCCGGCGCCTAACCCATGTGCGGGTAGCGGTAGTCGGTCGGCGCGACCAGGGTCTCCTTGAGCGAGCGCACGTTCACCCAGCGGGTCAGGTTGAAGATCGACCCGGCCTTGTCGTTGGTGCCGCTCGCCCGCGCGCCGCCGAAGGGCTGCTGGCCCACCACGGCGCCGGTCGGCTTGTCGTTGATGTAGAAGTTGCCGGCCGCGAAGCGCAGCTTGTCGGTCGCCGCCGCGATCGCGGTGCGGTCCTGCGCGATGATCGCGCCGGTCAGGCCGTAGGGCGCCGAGTTCTCCATCTGGGTGAGCATGGTGTCGTAGTCGGCGTCGTCGTAGACGTGCACGCCCAGGATCGGGCCGAAGTACTCGGCCGTGAAGATCTCGTCGGTCGGGTCGGCCGAGCGCAGGACGGTGGGCCGCACGAACCAGCCCCGCTCGTCGTCCACCTCGCCGCCGGCCAGGATGTCGATGGTGTCCAGGCCCTTGGCGCGCTCGATGGCGGCCTTGTGCTTGGCGAACGCGCGCTCGTCGATCACCGCGCCCATGAACGCCGACAGGTCCTCGGCGACGTCGCCCACCGTCAGCGAGTTGACCTCGTCGATGAACTCGTCGCGCATCCGGTCCCACAGCGAGCGCGGGATGTAGGAGCGGGACGCCGCCGAGCACTTCTGGCCCTGGTACTCGAACGCGCCGCGCACCAGGGCGGTCTTCAGCACCCCGAGGTCGGCCGACGGGTGCGCCACCACGAAGTCCTTGCCGCCGGTCTCGCCGACCAGGCGCGGGTAGCCCCGGTAGCCGGCGATGTTCTCGCCGACGGTGCGCCACAGGTGCTGGAAGGTGCCGGTGGAGCCGGTGAAGTGGATGCCGGCGAGGTCGGGGTGGCTCATCGCGACCCGGGAGACCGCCTGGCCGTCGCCGGTGACCAGGTTGATCACGCCGGGCGGCAGGCCCGCCTCCTCCAGCAGCGCCATCGTGAAGTGCGCGGCGAACTGCTGGGTGGGCGAGGGCTTCCACACCACGACGTTGCCCATCAGGGCGACCGAGGTGGGCAGGTTGGCGGCGATGGCGGTGAAGTTGAACGGGGTGATGGCCAGCACGAAGCCCTCGAGGGGGCGGTACTCCATGCGGTTCCACACGCCGGGCGAGGAGATGGGCTGCTGGGTGTACAGCTCGCGCGCGTAGGCGACGTTGAAGCGCCAGAAGTCGATCAGCTCGCAGGCCGCGTCGATCTCGGCCTGCTGCACCGACTTGGACTGGCCGAGCACGGTGGCGGCGTTCAGCACCTGGCGCCAGGGGCCGGCCAGCAGCTCGGCGGCCTTGAGGAAGATCGCGGCGCGGTCGTCGAAGGACAGGGCGCGCCAGCCCGGGGCGGCCTCGCGGGCGGCGTCGATGGCGGCGCGCACGTCGTCGTCGGTGGCGTTGCCGATGGTGCCGAGGACCTGGCCGTGGTTGTGGGGCTGCACGACGTCGACGGCGTCGCCGCCGCCGAGCCGCCGGTCGCCGCCGATGCTCATGGTCAGGTCGAGGCGCTCGCCGGCCAGTTCCTTGATCTTGCTTTCCAGCGCCGCGCGCTCGGGGCTGCCCGGGGCGTACCCCTTGACCGGCTCGTTCACCGGTACCGGCACGTTGGTGACGGCGTCCATCTGACCACTCCCTGGAAGTCCGACATCATTGTCGATAGGCACACGTATCGTCGCACGGCACCCGGAGCCGGCCGCCCAGTGCGGCGGCCGCCCCGCGCTGGACGGGACCTACCCCGCCCGCCCGCGACGCGCGCTTTCAGCCTACGAAATTTTGCCGATTCCGCCCATTCGATGCGTCAGGGGGCCAGGTCGCCCAGCTCCTGGGTGGCGTACCAGAGGAGCTCGTGGCCCTCGGCCCCGTCCACGGTGAAGCGCGCGTCCTCGTCCCCGGCGTCGGCGGCCGCCAGGGCCCCGGCCGCCGCGCGGACGTCGTCCTCGGCCGCCTCGTCGTCCACATGGCCGGAGGCGATCCTCTTCCAGGGGACCGCGGCGGCGACCCGCACCAGGGACCGGTCCTCGCCGCGCTCCCAGGAGACCGCCTCGTCGGGCACCTCGGCGGCCAGCACCACCCGGCGCGGCGGGGCCTGCGGGTCGGCGGCCAGCAGCCGCAGCGAGTCCCGGGCCGCGGCCGTCAGGGCGGCGTACTCCAGTTCCTCCTGGTCGCCTTCGGCGTACCACTCGCGCAGCGCCGGGGTGACCGCGTGGGCGGCGAGCGGCGCGGGGCCGACCTCCCGGGCGGAGTGGACGGCGGCGAGGCCCGGCAGCGTGGCCGGCAGATAGACGCGCATAACGATCGGCAGCCTATCCGGCCGGGCCCGCGGGGAGCGCCAGGCCGCACGGCCGTTTCACAGCGCGCCGAGCCCCCGCAGCTCCGCGATCGTGCTCTCGGGGCCGGTGTGCAGGATGCCGCGCATCCCGACCGCCTCGGCCGCCCGCACGTTGTGCTCGATGTCGTCGATGAACACGCAGTCGGCGGGCGCGAGGCCGAGCAGGTCCGCGGTGTGCCGGAAGATCCGCTCGTCCGGCTTGCGCATCCCGACCTCGCACGAGATCACCACGGCGTCGAACAGGTCGGCGAACAGGTCGCGCGGGTAGTCGTTGCCCCAGGAGTTGGACAGCAGCGCCGTCCGCGTCCCGGCCGCCCGGCACTCCCGCAGCGCCTGGTACATCGGCTCCACGGGCATGAACGCGCCGAACATCCGGGAGATCAGCCCCTCGGCCGCCACCGGGCCGCCCGCGTCGGTCAGCAGCTCGGCGGCCAGCAGCCGCTCGAACTCGGCGGGCTCCAGGGTGCCGTCCTCCAGGCCGTGGATCGGGTTCACCCCCGCGCCGTCGTAGGCCTGCCGCACCCAGGCCCGCATGATCGACTTGTAGCGGTCGGCGTCGATCCGGTCGGCGGCCAGCCACTGGCCGATCGCGTCGTTGAGGGGGGAGGTCAGCACGCCGCCCCAGTCGGTGATCACAGCGTTGACGTTGACGTCCTCTCCGCCTTGAACAGCGGAGGCTCCAGCCTGCCGATCGCTCTTCATCTTGCCTCCGGCTTCTGGCGGGTTCCTGCTTCGACAAACCGCGCCACCGCGAACGGTGGTCTCACCGGTTCTCCACAGGCGTTTGACGTCTCCGCATGCCCCTGCGAAGGGGTACGTCCAGCGGCGACGGTGATCCTACTGGTGCGGCGACCCTCGTACAGCACATTTCGGGCAGCATTGAGATCTCGGTCATGCTGAGCGCCGCATCCCGGACAGGTCCAGGCACGAACGCGCAGAGGCTTGGGGCCGTCGCGCCGTCCGCACCTCGAGCACAGCTGAGTGGACGGGAAGTCCCGCGCCACTTTGGTGACGGTGCGGCCGTGGCGGGCGGCCTTGTACTCCAGCATCCGCACGAACGCCGCCCACCCGGCGTCATGCACGCTGCGCGCCTGCCGGGTACGCGCCAATCCCTTGACGCTCAGCGTCTCCACATAGACCGCTTGGTTGTCGCGGACCAGCCAATTGGAGAGCTGATGGTGGAACTCACGGCGTGCATCGGCGGCTCTGGCGTGTGCTCTGGCCAGGCGAAGCCTGGCCTTGGCGCGGTTGCTCGATCCCTTCTGTGTGCGTGACAGGCTCTGCTGGGCACGTTTGAGCTTGCGTTCGCGGCGGCGCAGCCACCGCGGGTTTGAGATCTTGGTGCCGTTCGACAACACCGCGAAATGCGCCAGGCCCAGATCGACGCCCACCTCCCGCGCACTGGACGGGAGCGGCTCGTCTCCCACCTCGACCACGAACGAGGCGAAGTAGCGTCCGGCCGCATCCCTGACCACGGTCACGCTGGACGGCTCGACCGGGAGCGACCGCGACCATCGCACCTTGATCCCGCCGATCTTGGCCACATGCAGGCGTCCGCCGGGTCGCAAGCGGAACCCGTTGCGGGTCAGGCGGATCGCCTGCCGCCCGTCCTTGCGGGACCGGAACCGGGGTGCATCCACTTTGGGGCCTTGGCGCTTACCCGCCAGCGAGGCGAAGAAGGTCCGGTAGGCCATGTGCAGGTCGGCCAACGCTTGGATCAGCACGACGCTGGACACCTCTCCCAGCCACGCCCGTTCCGGAGCCTGCTTCGCCTGAGTGATCACCTGCTTTTGCAGGACGGTGTCACTGATGTACGGCAGGCCCGCGGCATGGGCGGCCTGTCGGGCGCGCAGCCCGTCGTTGAACACCACCCGCGCACACCCGAACGCACGCGCCAGCGCAACACGCTGACCAGGCGTCGGATACAAGCGGTAACGATAGCGAAGCCGCATGCCATCGAACCTAATGGCGAAGAAGATCGAACGCGGCGGAATCGAAAATCCCGTTATCGGGCGACTGCTCTCTCGAACTTCCTTCCCGAGCAGGGGCGGTGTCCGCCGAAAGAGCCGAAAGATGACCGCTATGCCCGGCGGTTCAGGCCGGCCGCCAGCATCAGCAGCGGCGCGGCGGGCAGCACGTAGCGGTAGTCGAACTGCGCGGTGAACGCCGGGATCACGATCAGCCCCATGCCCGCGCACCAGGGCAGCAGGTTGTCCCCGCCCCACTCGTAGCGGCGGCGCGCGATGCGCGCCGCGCCGAGCGCCGCGACGCCCAGCAGCGCGATGCCCGGCAGGTAGGCGACCTTCTGGTAGGCGCCGAGGAAGCCGGCGTACGGCCGCACCACGCGGGGCGGCTCGTAGCCCGGGTCGTACTCGCGGATGTAGTGCTCGGCCTTGGCGTCCGGCCGCGCCACCTTGGGCGCGAACAGGTACAGGCGGTAGGTGTCGGCGTCCGGGAACGGCGGGTGCCCCGGCCGGAAGGCCCGCGCGATGTCGGTCCCGGCCACCTTCAGGTAGTCCAGCGGCTGCGACATGATCGCCCGGATGGCGAACGACCGGGACAGCCGCTCCCCCTCGGGCGTGAAGCCCTCCGCCTCGATCCGGTACCGGGGCGCGTGGTGGCCCCAGATGTAGGACTGGCGCACCGAGCGCTCGGCCGGGGAGGAGCCCAGGCACAGCGGCATCTCCTCGACCGGCACGTCCATCTTGTGGCAGTCGGCGAACGGCGCGACCCGCCCGTACAGGAAGACGCCCGTGCTGCGGGTCAGCGTGAACTGGCCGTGGTCGATCGCGAACCACGACGCGTAGGCCGCCAGCGGCACCACGGCCGCCGCCAGCGCCGCGGTGACCGTCCGCCATCCGGCCCGCCGCACCAGCAGGACCGCCACCAGCAGGCCCAGCAGCGGCAGGCCGGTCGAGCGGGTGACGGCGGCGAGCCCCATCAGCAGCGCGCCCGCGACCGCCCAGCGGTCCCGGTGCCGGTCCGGCCCCAGCAGCGCGGTCACCGCCGCCATCACCAGGAACGCGAACAGCGTGTCCGACATGACCAGGTGCTCCAGCTGGAGCTGGTAGGCGTCCAGCAGCACCGGCGCCGCCGCGGCCGCCGCCATCCAGGGCTTCAGGCCGCGCCCGTACAGCAGCGCGTAGAGCATGACCGCGATGCCCACGCCCATCGCGTGCTGCAGGAACGCCACCAGCGTCAGGCTCTGGAACGGCCCGGCCAGCGCCAGGAACAGCGAGTACCCGCTGGGGCGGATGAGGTTCGGGTTCGGGTTGACCGCCCCCGACAGGTAGTCGTTGGAGTCGGGGAACCACAGCACCGACCGGTAGCCGAGCATGGTGACGACCCGCAGCGCGACGCCCAGCGCGGCGAGGCCGAGGAAGACGCGGTGGCGCCGGGCGAACGCCCGCGACCGGTCCCCCGCGGGCGCGCCGCGTCCCGCCGGCGGCGTCGCGGTGGCGTCCGCCGGCCGTGTGGTCAGCTCGGTCATGGTGGATCAACGATGCCGGAAGAGCACGTTCTCGTCCATCTCCGGAATCGTCTCGAACCTTTCGGTGAATCGGCCAGGGTAGCCGCCCCGAAGAACCGAACGCCGTTCTGTCAGACTGGCGCCATGGACTTCGAACTGAGCCCCAAGGCGCGCGAGTACCAGGAGAGACTGCAGGAGTTCATGGACGGGCACGTGTACCCGGCCGAACGTGTCTACGCCGAGTGGCGGGCCGCCAACGACCCCCACGCGCTGCCGCCCGTCGTCGAGGAGCTGAAGGCCGAGGCCCGCCGGCGCGGCCTGTGGAACCTGTTCCTGCCCGACGTCTCGGGCCTGTCCAACCTGGAGTACGCCACCCTCGCCGAGCTGACGGGCCGTTCCCCCGACCTGGCCCCGGAGGCGGTCAACTGCGCCGCCCCGGACACCGGGAACATGGAGGTCCTGCACATGTTCGGGACCGAGGAGCAGCGGAAGCGGTGGCTGGAGCCGCTGCTGAACGGGGAGATCCGCTCGGCGTTCGCGATGACCGAGCCGGAGGTCGCCTCCTCCGACGCCACCAACATCACCACCAGCATCGTGCGCGACGGCGACGACTATGTGATCAACGGCCGCAAGTGGTTCATCACCGGCGCCGCCGACGAGCGCTGCAAGATCTTCATCGTGATGGGCAAGACCGACCCCGACGGCCCGGCCCACCGGCAGCAGTCGCAGATCCTGGTGCCCCGCGACACCCCGGGCGTCAAGATCCTGCGGCACCTGCCGGTCTTCGGCTACCAGGACCAGCACGGCCACTCGGAGATCCTGTTCGAGGACGTGCGCGTCCCGGCCGCCAACCTGATCGCGCGGGAGGGCGACGGCTTCATGATCGCCCAGGCGCGGCTCGGGCCCGGCCGCATCCACCACTGCATGCGCGCCCTCGGCATGGCCGAGCGGGCGCTGGAGCTGATGTGCCGGCGCGCGGTGGACCGCGTCGCGTTCGGCAAGCCGCTGGCCGCCCAGGGCGTGGTGCGGCAGCAGATCGCCGAGTCGCGCATGGCCATCGAGCAGGCCCGGCTGCTGACCCTCAAGACCGCCTGGCTGATCGACAGGCACGGGGCCAAGGGCGCCCGCTCCGAGATCGCCGCGATCAAGGTGGTCGTGCCGCGGATCGCCCACCAGGTGCTGGACCGCGCCATCCAGGTGCACGGCGGCGCGGGCGTGTCCGACGACACCCCGCTGGCGGCCATGTACTCCTGGGTGCGGGCCATGCGGATCTTCGACGGCCCGGACGAGGTGCACGTGCGCACCGTCGCCCGCCAGGAACTGCGCCGCTACCAGGACTAGGGCCGGCGGGGCGTGGGGAGGCCCCCTCCCCACGCCTCCGTCCGGTCAGGCGGATCTCAGACGCTGGAGGGCCTCCCGGACTCCTCCGTCGCTCTCCTCCAGGACCACCGTGGCGCGCGCGGCCGGCACCTCGCCCAGCAGCGAGACCAGGGCCACGCGGGTGTTCCCCCCTGCCTCGGCCAGTGCGTTCTCGCAGGTGCGGGCGTCCATGCCGGTCGCCTCGGTGAGGATGCGCACCAGGCGGGCGCGCAGTTTGCCGTTCAGCGCGTTCACGCTGACCATCAGGTTGGAGTAGGTCCGGCCCAGCCTGATCATCAGGGTGGTGGAGAAGGAGTTGAGCACCAGCTTGGTGGCGGTGCCGGCCTTCATGCGGGTGGAGCCGCTGATCACCTCCGGACCGGTGGCGAGGCCGATGTGCACGTCCACCTCGTCGCCGTAGGGCGTGTGCGGGTTGCAGCTGATCAGCGCGGTGTGCGCCCCGGCCGCGGCGGCCGCGCGCAGCGCGCCCAGCACGTACGGGGTGCGGCCGCTGGCGGCGACGCCGACGGCCACGTCGCCGCGCCGCACGTCGGCGGCGTCGCGGGCGCCGAGGTCCACATCGTCCTCGACGTCGGAGATCGCCTGGGACAGCGCGCCCGGCCCGCCGGCGTGGTGGGCCACCACCCGCCCCCAGGAGCCGAAGGTCGGCGGGATCTCGGCGGCGTCGATGACCGCCAGCCGGCCGGAGGTCCCGGCCCCGAAGTAGTGCACCCGGCCGCCCGCGCGCAGCGAGACCACCGCCAGGTCCACCAGTTCGGCGATCTGCGGGAGCACGGCGGCCACCACCATGGGGACGGTGGCGTCCTCGGTGTTGATCAGCCGCAGTACCTCCATCGTGGGCAGCACGTCCACATCGACGGTGCGGGGGTTACGGCCCTCGGTGGGCAGATCGCAATCGATCACCGACGCCTCCGGTCGGGTCGCACGGTCCGGCCGCGGACCGCCTCGAACGTGGCCTCCAGGGCCTTGCGGGTGGGTCCGTAGGTGCGCTGCGCGATGCCGACGAACAAGCAGTCGATCACGGTGAGCTGGGCCAGCCGGCTGGCGGTCGCACCGGAACGGAACGTGGTCTCCCGCGCCGCCGTCGTCAGGATAAGGTCGGCGACCTCCGCGATCGGGGACTTGGGGAAATTGGTCAGGGCCACGGTGGTCACCCCGCGGCCGCGGGCCACCTCCAGCGCGTCGATGGTCTCCATCGTCGCGCCGGTGTGGGAAATGCCGAGCGCCACGTCGCCGCTGCCCAGCACCGCGGCGCTGGTCAGCATGATGTGGGCATCGGACCAGTTGGCGCACACGCGCCCGATGCGGTGCAGCTTCTGCTGGAAGTCGGCGGCCACGAACGCGCTGGCGCCGACGCCGTAGACGTCGACCCGCTCGGCGGCCACCACGGCGTCCACGACCTGCTCCAGCACCTTGATGTCGAGCTGGGCCGCGGTCTCCTCGACCGCGCGCGCGTCGGCGAAGGTCACCTTCTCCACGATCTGCTCTAGCGAGTCGTCGGGGCTGATGTCGCTGCCGATGACCCGGCCGCCGGTGGCGCTCTGCGCCCGGCCCGCCTCCGTCGCCAGGGTCAGTCGGAGCTCTGGATAACCATGGAACCCGATCGCGCGGCAGAACCTGATGACGGTGGTCTCGGAGGTGCCGCAGTTCTGCGCGAGTTCGGTGATGGTCGAGTTGGCGACCCCTTCGGGGTCGTCGATGACGCGTTGCGCGACACGGCGCTCTGCGGGGGGCAGCGAGGGCAGCAGTGAACGCACCCGCACCACGGTGCTCAGCGGCGTCGCCTCCCTGGCCGACGCGGCCTCCGTCCCGGGCGGGTGGTGGGGCGCGCCGGCCTCCCCTGTGCTCCCCGGCTCTGAGCCGGTGGGTTTCCTCATGTAAGGAATTTTCTTACTTACGCGATGTCACGTCAACGGTAGAAAGGGCTACGGTCGCCATGTGTTGACCCATTTGGCCGGTCCTTTCGTGATCGGCATAGACGCGGGTGGCACGAAGACCCGCTGTGTCGTACTAACGCTCGGGGGAGCTCTGGCCGGTGCCGGCACCGGTCCCGGAGCCAACCCCAACTCCGGGGGCGACACCGCGGGGGCGCTCACCACGGCCCTGCGGGAGGCGCTCGGCGAGGTCGACCGGTCCCTGGTGATCGCCGGCGTGTTCGGCATCGCCGGGGCCGGGTCGGCCGGCCGGCCCGCCGCCGTCGCCGCCGCCCGGCAGGCCTGGCAGGCGGTCGGGCTGCGCGGCTCGCCCGCGGTGGTGACCGACATCGCCGTGGCGTTCGCCGCCGGGACCAGCTCACCCAAGGGCATCGTGGTGTTCTCCGGCACCGGTGCGGGCGCGGCCGTGATCAACGACGGCGCGATCGTGCAGCGCGCCGACGGCTACGGCTGGCTGGTCGGCGACGAGGGCTCGGCGGTGTGGCTGGGCCGCGAGGCGGTGCGCGCCGCGCTGGCCGCGCTGGACGGCCGCAGCCGCCCCACCACGCTGACCGAGTCGGTGCCGCGCGCGCTGCTCGGCGCGGCGGTGGTCGCCGAGCTGGACGCGGCCCGGCGGCCCTGTCCCCGGCACCGCCGCGCGCTGGCGATGGCCGGGGCGGCGCCGCTGGACGGCGGCCGGCACGGCGGCGCATCCGGTCTGGGCTCCGGGGCCGCCCCGCTCGGCTCCGGTTCCTCGCCGCTGGGCGTCGCCCCGCCGTCCCCGCACGGCGCCGGCCCCGCGCTGGGGGCGGGCGCGGGCACCGCGATGCTGGTGCAGGACGCGCCGCGCCCGCCCGAGCCGCAGGCGTTCGCCGAGACCCCGCCCAACCCCCAGCTCGCGCAGGCCATCATCAAGGAGGTCTACGGCCGCCCGCCGGCGGCCCTCGGCAGACTCGGCCCGGTGGTCGCGGCCGCGGCCGCGGCGGGCGACCCGGTGGCCCGGCGGATCACCGAGGAGGCCGCCGAGTGGCTGCTGCGCGACGTGGACGCGGTGCGCCCGGCGCTGGCGGACCCGGCCGCGCCGGTGGTGATGCACGGCTCGGTGCTGCGCGAGGGCCCGGTGGCCGAGGCGGTGCGCGAGGGCCTGCGCGACCGCTTCGCGGCGGCCCCGCGCCGGGCGGGCGACGGCGCGGTCGGCGCGGCGGGGCTGGCCCTGCGCCGCCTAGGCCATCCATTGCCCGGTTAGCGCTGACCGGCTAGCACCGCCCGGTTAGCACCGCACGACTCACGCCGCCCCGCACCCCCCGCGCACAGCACCCCGCGTACCAGACCCCGCGTATCGAACCCCGCACCCCACACCTGCTGCTGTCGCTCATCGGCGTCGCCCTGCCCGCGCCTCGATGCACGAGCGAGTGCCGGGCCGGAGCGAGCCGTCCGCCGATTTCGTGCTGCCCGATTCCGGGGCGCGAGCGGTCCACGTTTATGGGAGTTCTTGTTGCGGACGGGCGGACCGCTGTGATTAAGCTGTGATCAGCGGTGGAGACCTGACTCCCCCGGCCGTGCCCGTCAGGGGCGGACCGGAGGGACCCACCCGCCACGGATGTGGCCCGTACCGAACAGCTGCGAGAAGCGCAGCACCGCCTGACCGCCCGACTCCCCTCCCTGGGGTGAGCGGCCGAACGCCCCCTCCCGCCCTGTCCCAGGGCCGGCCCGGCTTCGGCACGCCGTGGTGCGCGGGCGGTGGTCCCGTTCCGTACACCCGCATCGAACGAGGTCTCCTTGCACGCGCTCCCCCCTTCGCGTCCCCGCCTGCGCGCCGTCACGCGCCGCCTGCGCTCCGTCGCCCGCCCGCTGCGCTCCGCCGCCCGCCGGGTACCGCTCCCGAAGCCCTCCCGCCGCGCCGTGCGCGCCGTGCTGGGGACGCTCGCCGCCTTGGTCGTGCTGGTCACCGGGACGCTCGCGGTCGCCTACCAGCGGACCCCCACCCCGACCGAGCCCCAGGACGGCGTCACCGACGAGGGATCGGCCGTCTACTACGGCGACGGCCGCACGCCGATCCTCCGCCTGGGCGCCAACCGGCAGGCCGTCCGGCACGGCGACATCCCCGACCACGTGCGCTGGGCCGTCCTCGCCGCCGAGGACCGCGGCTTCTACCAGGGGCACGGCGTCTCCCCCGTCGGCACCGCCCGCGCCCTGTGGAACGCCGCCTCCGGCGGCGACGTCCAGGGCGGCTCCACCATCACCCAGCAGCTCGCCCGCAACTACTACAAGGGGCTGAGCCTGGACCGCACGCTGGACCGCAAGGCCAGGGAGATCTTCATCGCGCTGAAGCTCGACCGGGCCAAGAGCAAGGACGCCATCCTCGACCTGTACCTCAACACGATCTACTTCGGCCGCCAGACCTTCGGCGTGCAGGCGGCCGCCCGCGCCTACTTCGACAAGGACGTGCAGCACCTGACGGTCGCCGAGGGCGCGCTGCTGGCGGCGATGATCCAGCGGCCGGCCTACTTCGAGACGCGCGGCGACTCCGCGCCCGCCCGCGCGCTGCGGGCCCGCTGGCGGTACGTCGTCGACGGGATGGTCGGCATGGGGCGGCTGGCGCGGCGCGACGCGGGCCGGCTCCACTTCCCGGTGACGCGCAGGCAGTGGCGCGGCGTGCTGCTGTCGGGGCAGTCGCCGCTGGTCCGGCAGCGGGTGCTGGAGGAGCTGCGCGACGCCGGCGTCCCCGAGCAGAGCGTGGTGAACGGCCGCCTGAAGATCTACACCGCGCTCGACCAGGAGTGGATGGCCCACGCCGAGCAGGCCATGCGCGCCGCGCGGGAGCCGCGCTGGCCCCGGGACGTGCAGACCGGGCTCGTCGCGGTCGATCCGGCCAGCGGGGCGGTGCGGGCGTTCTACGCGGGCGACCCGGGGCGCAGCCAGATCGACACGGTGTTCCGGCCCGTCGCGCAGGCCGCCTCGACGTTCAAGCCGTACGTGCTGGCGGCGGCGCTGCGCAAGGGGATGACGGTCCGCACGAAGGTCAGCGGCAGGTCGCCGGTGAAGTTCGCGCCCAATGGCGAGACCACCCCGCTGAGCACGCCCGGCTACCTGGTCGACAACGACGAGAAGATCGGCTCGCTGGGCGCGGTGGACCTGGTGCGGGCCACCGCGCTGTCGGTCAACACCGGCTACGTGAAGCTGGCGTTCGAGGCGGGGATCGACAACGTGATCCGTACCGCCGAGGACTTCGGCGTCCCGGCGGCGGCGCTGAAGCCGTTCAAGGGGCAGGCCGGGGTCGCGCTCGGCGTCGCCGACGTCTCAGCGGCGGTCCAGGCTGCCGGGTACGCGGCGTTCGCCAACGGCGGCACCGCCGTCACCCCGCACCTGGTCACCCGGGTCGTGGACGCCCGAGGGCGCGAGGTGCCGCTGCCCTGGACCCGGCCGGGCCGCCGGGTGCTCACCCGCGAGCAGGCCGCGCAGGCCACCTACGCCCTGCGCAGCACGGTGGTCGCGGGCACCGGTCGGCGGGCCGCGCTGGCCGACCGGCAGGCGGCGGGCAAGACCGGCACCTCCGACCGCAGCCGCGACGCCTGGTTCGTCGGGTACGTCCCCCAGGTGTCGGCGGCGGTGGTGATGTCCGACGGCAGGTCCAGGACGCTGCGCGACCTGCCCGGCCACCGCGGCGTGGTATCGGGCGACAACGTCCCCGCGCGCGTCTGGCGGGCCTTCATGTCCAGGGTGACGCCGGCGCTGGCGGCCGAGGACTTCCCCGAGCCGGCCTTCACCGGCACGACCCGCGACCTGGTGCCGCCCGCGACACCGCCCGCCTCCCCGCCCGCCTCGTCGGCCGCCCCGCCGTCCGGGCGGCCGGACCCGACCGCGTCGGCTCGACAGCGCAAGAAGGAGCGGCTAACGTCGCGAGGTCAGATCACGGACGAATAACGACCATGTCGGGGGGCCTGGTCCAGTGCACCGCCTGCCACCTGCCCTGTCATCCGCGCTGTCAGGCGCCCTGTCGCCTGCCCTGTCGCCCGGCCGGGCGGCCGCCGCCGCGACGCTGCTGGCGCTGCCGCTGGCCGCCTGCGAGGAGGCGCCCGCGCCCGTCGCCAGCCCTTCGGCGCAGAGCCCGGCGAAGCCGTCGGCGAGCCCCAGCCCGAGCCCGCAGAGCACGTGGATTCCCGGCTTCGTCGCCGACATGAGCCTGGCGGAGAAGGTCGGCCAGCTGTTCGTGCCGACCTTCTCGAGCGCCGCCGACGCCGAGTCGATGATCAAGAAGTACCACGTGGGCGGCTTCATCTACTTCCCCGGCAACCTGACCACCCCGCGCAAGACCGCCGTGCTGTCCAACCGGCTGCAGAAGGCGTCGAAGGTGCCGCTGCTGCTGGGGGTGGACGAGGAGCAGGGCCTGGTTACGCGCACGCCGTTCATCACCCGCTTCCCCGGCAACATGGCGCTGGGCGCGACCCGCAGCACCGACGACGCGCGCGACGCCGCCCGCGTCACCGGGGCCGAGCTGCGCGCGGTCGGCATCAACCAGGACTACGCCCCGGTCGCCGACGTCAACGTCAACCCGGCCAACCCGGTGATCGGCGTCCGCTCGTTCTCCTCCGACCCCGCGCTGGTGTCCACGCTGCTGACCGCGGCGATCGGCGGCTACCAGTCGGCCGGGGTCGCCGCGACCGCCAAGCACTTCCCCGGGCACGGCGACACCGCCACCGACAGCCACACCGGGCTGCCGGTGATCGAGCACACCCGGGAGCAGTGGGAGCGGCTGGACGCGCCGCCGTTCCGGGCCGCGGTCGCCGCCGACGCGGACGCGATCATGTCGGCGCACATCGTGGTGCCGAAGCTGGACGACTCCGGCGACCCCTCCACGCTGTCGCGCGCGGTGCTGACCGGGCTGCTGCGGCAGAAGCTGGGCTACCGGGGCGTGATCGTCACCGACTCGCTGCAGATGGAGGGCGCGCGCCGCAAGTACGGCAACGCCGCGACCCCCGTCCGGGCGCTCAACGCCGGGGCCGACCAGCTGCTGATGCCGCCCAGCCTCCCTCGCGCGCACGCGGCGGTCATGAAGGCGGTGCGCGGCGGCAAGGTCTCCAAGCAGCGGCTCGACGAGGCCGTGGGGCACATCCTGCGGCTGAAGGAGAAGCGCGGGCTGTTCGGGAGCACGCAGGTCGATCCCGCCCGCGCCGACCAGATCGTCGGGTCGGCCGCCAACAAGGCCGTCGCGCGCCGGGTGGCCGAGCACGCGGTCACGCTCGTCCGCAACAAGGGCGGCGTGCTGCCGCTGAAGGGCAAGCGCGTGTACGTCTCCGGCCCGCGCAGCGACGCCCTCGCGGCGGCGCTGCGCGGCGCCGGACTGCGCACCGCCAAGGCGCCGGGGGCCGCCGACGTGACCGTCCTGACCACGCTGAACTCCGACCCGTCGGCCCGCATCCGGGCGGCCGGGGGCAAGCCCGTCGTGGTCGCCGCCCTGGGCCGCCCCTACGACCTCGCCGAGGCGGGCGGGGCCGACGCGGCGCTGGCGACCTACTCCTCCGGCACGGTCGCGGTGAAAGCCCTGGGCCGCGTCCTGTCCGGCCAGGTCAAGCCCACCGGCAAGCTCCCGGTCCCGGCGGGCGCCCCGATCGGCACGGGCCTCACCTACCGCTAGACGGCCCGGCGGCGGCCTGGCAGGATCAGCGCGCGCTTACCTTCCGGGAGGTCCCGTGCGCCTGCGCCTGCTCCTCGTCGTGGCCCTCGCCCTGCCCGCCGCCGCGTGCAGCGACGACCCCGCACCGGCCAAGCCCGCCGCCGAGGCCCCGCCGCGCCCCAGCGCGCACACCGCGATCCCGCCGAAGCAGACCGCCGCCGCCCGGACGGCCCTCACCAAATACCTGCGGGGCATAGCGGCGGGCGACGCCAAGGTCTGCGCCCTGCTGACCCCGGCCTACGAACGGGCGGTCTACGGCCGGCCGGGCGGCTGCCGTCCCGGCCTCCCCCAGGCCCGCCGCAAGATGCGGCCCAAGGACCTGGCGGCGCTGCGCACCGTGGCCGTCCCGACCGCCGAGCCCGGCGCGGGGCCCGGCGAGTACAGCGTGCAGTTCGAGGACCTGAAGTGGAAGGCCGAACCGGCCCGCCCAGGCGGCGTCCTGGCCGCCCGCTTCACCCTGCGCAAGACCGGCGCGCGATGGCTGCTGGTGCCCTGACGACACGTGCCCTGACGACACGTCCCTGACAGCACGAAGGCGAGGTCACCCCTACACCGGGTGACCTCGCCGTTCGCGGGTCCTACAGGCCCAGCTCCGCGAGCGCGGGCAGGGCCGCGCGGGCCGCGTCGCGGGCCGCGCCCGCCGAGCGCGCCCTCCGGGCCGCCTCCGCCGCCGCCCGGCACTCGGCCAGGGTGTGGCGGGACAGGGCCGCGCGGACCAGGGGCAGCGACGGGGCGCTCATCGACAGCGACGTGACGCCGAGGCCCACCAGCACGCACGCCAAAGCCGGGTCGCCCGCGGCCTCGCCGCAGACGCCGCACGGCACGCCCGCGTCCGCCGCCAGCGCCACCAGGTCCAGCACGGCGGGCAGCCACGGGTCCTGGAGGCCGGCCAGCCCGCCGATCTGGCGGTCGGCGGCGCAGGTGTACTGGGTCAGGTCGTTGGTGCCCAGGCTGAAGAACTCGATCTCCGGCGCCAGGTCGCGGGCGCGCAGCGCGGCCGCCGGGACCTCGATCATGACGCCGGGGTGCTCGATGCCCGCCGCGCGGCAGGCGGCGGCGAAGTAGGCCGCCTCCTCGGCGTCGGTCACCATCGGGGCCATGACCTGGAGCTTGGCGCTCTGCCCGGCGGCGGCGCGGGCCAGGGCCCCCAGCTGGGCGGTCAGCACGTCCTCGTGGCGGCGCAGCATCCGCAGGCCGCGCTCGCCGAGCGCCGGATTGGGCTCCTCCCCGGGCGGCGGCAGGAACGCCAGCGGCTTGTCGGCGCCCGCGTCCAGCGCCCGCACCACCACGCGGCCCTCGGGGAACGCCTCCAGCACGCGGCGGTAGGCGTCCTCCTGCTCGTCGTCGGACGGCGGTGTGGAACGGTCCAGGAACAGGAACTCGGTCCGGTACAGGCCCACGCCTTCCGCGCCGTTGGCCAGCGCGGCGTCCAGGTCCTTGGGGCCGCCGATGTTGGCCAGCAGCGGGACCGCGCGGCCGTCCTTGGTCGCGCCGGGCCCGGTCGCGCCCTCCAGCGCGGACGCGCGGGCGGCGGCCGCCGCGCGCGCCTCGGCGACCTCGGCCTCGGTCGGGTCCACCCGCACCGTGCCCGCCGCGCCGTCCACCAGCACCATCGTGCCGTCGGCGAGACCGGTCGCGCCGGGCAGCGCCACCACGGCCGGGACGCCCATCGTGCGGGCCAGGATCGCGGTGTGGCTGGTCGGGCCGCCCTCCTCGGTCACGAACGCGACCACCTGCGCCGGGTCCAGCACGGCGGTGTCGGCCGGGGCCAGGTCGCGGGCGACCAGCACGAACGGCTCGTCGGAGTCGGGCACGCCCGGCATCGGCAGGCCGAGCAGCCGCGCGACCGCGCGGTCGCGGATGTCGTCCAGGTCGGTCACGCGGGCCGCCAGGTACTCCCCCGCCCCGGCGAGCATCTCGCGGTAGACCGCGAACGCCTCGAACACCGCGCGGGCCGCGGAGGTCCCCTCCCCGATCCTGGCGGCGGCGCCCTCGGCCAGGCCGGGGTCGCGCGCCATGAGGGCCTGCGCGTTCAGCACGTCGCGGCCCTCGGTGTTGCCCGCGGCCGCGGCCCGCTCGCCGCGCTCCTCCAGGTCGGCGGCCACGGCTTCGAGCGCGGCGGTCGCCGCGGCCCGCGCCGCCTCGGCGTCGCCGTCGTGCCGGTCGCCCTCGGGCGGCTCGGGCACCGCGCCCGCGATGCCCCGGACCGGCCCGTGGCCGACGCCGGGGCTCACCCCGGCGCCGGTCAGCCGCTCAGGCACCGGAGGGCTCCGGCTGCGCCAGGATGGCCTGCAGCTGGTCCAGCACCTCGTCGGCGCCGTCGCCCTCGGCGCGCAACGTCACCTGCTCGCCGTGCCGCGCGTCCAGGCCCAGCACCGCCAGGATGCTCTTGGCGTTGACCGGGTCCTTGCCCTGCTTGGCGACGGTGACCTCCATCGGGGCCTTGGCCGCGGTCTGCACGAACAGCGCGGCCGGGCGGGCGTGCAGCCCCACCGTGGACTCGATCTTGACATTACGCTCGCTCACGGCAACTCCTCGTCAGCTCCCGGGCACCCGCAGCACGGGGCCGGGCAGTACGGCTACTTCCAACAGATCGGCCACCACGCGGTCGGCCGCGGCCAGCGCGTCCGGCGGCTGGGTGGTGGTGATCCCCACGCAGGTCATACCCGCGGCCTTGACCGCGGCCACCCCGGCGGGCGCGTCCTCGAAGGCCACCATGCGCTCCGGCGGCACGGCGAGGCCGCGCGCGGCGGCCAGGAAGCCCTCGGGATCGGGCTTGCCGACGGCCACGTCGTCGGCGGTCACCACCAGCTCCAGCAGGTCGCGCACGCCGAGGGCGTCCAGCAGCCCGAAGGCGTACCCGCGCATCCCCGAGGTCACCACCGCGACCGGGACGCCCGCCGCGTGCAGCGCGCGGACCAGCCCGACCGCGCCCGGGACGGGCCTGGCGGCGGGCATGTCCGGGGCGTTCTCGTAGGTCAGGGCCTGCTGGAACAGCTCCTCCACGCCGCGCCCAGGGAACAGGTGCAGCAGGTCGGCCAGCGCCTCGCGGCCCCGGCGCCCGGCGAACGAGGCGATCAGCGCCTCGTCGTAGGGGGCGCCGTGCGCGTCGAACAGCCGCGACCACATCACGCGGTTGCGCGGTTCGGTGTCGATCAGCGTGCCGTCCAGGTCGAACGCCACGGCTTCCAGGCTCAGCTCGGTCAACGGCTTCAGTTCCACCGGAACAGCTCGGTGCCCTTGGCGACCTCGCCGCTCTCCACGACCTGCGACAGGGCGTCGGCCCCGGCGTCCAGGGCGACGACCGCGCAGATCGGCGAGCGGCCGCCCGCCTCGATCTCGGCCGGGTCCCAGGCCACCAGCGCCTGCCCCGCGGTCACCTCGTCGCCCTCGCCGGCCAGCAGCCGGAAGCCCTCGCCCTTCAGCTGGACGGTGTCGATGCCGAGGTGCACCAGCACGCCGTGCCCCTCGGCGTCCACCACCACGAAGGCGTGCGGGTGCAGCTTCACGATCTTCCCCGAGACCGGGGCGATCGCCTCGCCCGGCCCGCGCTCGGGGTCCACGGCGGTGCCCGGACCCACCATGGCCTGGGCGAACACCGGGTCGGGCACGCCCGGCAGGCCGACGGCGCGGCCGGCGACCGGGGACAGTACTCGTGTCATGGCTGGGCCTCCCTAGTCGAGGATGTCCTCGATGTCGCTGGCGATGGTGTCGGCCTCGGGGCCCACCACGACCTGCACGACGGTGCCGCTGCGCATGACGCCGAAGGCGCCGGCGGCCTTCAGGCCCGCCTCGTTCACCAGCCCCGCGTCGGAGACCTCGGTGCGCAGCCGCGTGGCGCACGGCTCGATCTCCACGATGTTGTCGGCGCCGCCCAGGGCGGCGACGATGGCCTCGGCCTTGTCCATATCGGTGACTCCTTGTTCTCAGTCGGTCTGGGTGACCTTGTTCAGGCCGCGCGGCACGTCGGGGTCCAGGCCCAGCGTGCGGGCCAGGTTCTCGACCAGGATCTGGCCGGGCACGATCAGGCCCAGCGGCGCGACCCACTCGGGCAGGTCCGGCCCCGCCAGCGCGGCGGTGCTGGCCTCGGCGAGGGCGTCGCCGCCGCCGACCCCGAACGCGGCCGCGCCCGCGCCGCGCACCCGCTTGGCGAGCGCGACGGTGCCCGGCAGCGTCGGCCCCTCGTTCGCGGCCACCAGCAGCGCCGGGGTCTCGGCGTCCACGACCGCGATCGGGCCGTGCAGCAGGTCGGCGTAGGACAGGCCCATGGCGTGCAGGTAGCACGCCTCCTTGATCTTCAGGGCCAGCTCCAGCGCGGTGCCGAAGGCGATGCCGCGGCCGGACACCACCGTGCCGGGCACCTCCGACAGCGCCCGGACGATCTCGGGCAGCGCGGCCGACGCCTCGGTGGCGGCGATGACCCGCTCCACCTCGTCGGGCACGCGCGCCAGGTCGCCGGCGTCCACCTCGGCGCCGAGGCCGAGGCCGAGCACCGCCAGCGCGGCGAGCTGGGTGGTGTAGGTCTTGGTCGCCGGGACCGCCAGCTCCTCGCCCGCCTCGGTGATCAGCGCGATCTCGGCGGACTCGGCCAGCGGCGAGCCGGCGCCGTTGGTGACCGCCACGGTCCGGGCGCCGCAGCGGGCGGCCCAGTCCATGGTCTGCACGATCTCCTCGGTCTTGCCGGACTGGCTGATGGCGACCGCCAGCACGCCCGACAGGTCGAGGTCGCGCTTGTAGGTGGTGGCGATCGACGGCGCGGCCAGCGTGGCGAGCCGCCCGGCGTGCGACTCCACCAGGTAGCGGCCGTACACCGCGGCGTTGTCGGACGACCCGCGCGCGATGAACAGCACCTGGCGGGTGCCCTCGGCGAGCTTTTCGATGTCGGCGACGCGCGGCAGCAGGCCGTCGATGGTGGCGCGCAGCGCGGCGGGCTGCTCGCCGATCTCGGCGCGCATGCGGCTGGTGGTGCTCATGATCCCCCTCAGAAGACTTTCTGCCCGTTGATCCACGTCGTACGCGCCCGGTAGGTGTCGTCGAGCCAGACCAGGTCGGCGGCGGCGCCGGGGGCGATGCGCCCGAGGTCGGATCGGCCGATCAGGTCGGCGGGTACGCGGGTGGCGGCGTCGATGGCGACGACCGGGTCGATGCCGATGGACACCGCGTTGCCGACGGCCTCGTCCAGCCGCAGTCCGGAACCGGCGATGGTGCCGTCGGCGCGCAGCGGGGGGCCCTGCTCGGGCATGGTGATCGGCTCGCCGCCCAGCTCGTAGGTGCCCGGGGGCATCCCGGCCGAGGAGGCGGCGTCGGTGACCAGCACCACGCGGCCGGGCGCGGCCTGGAACACCAGGCGGCAGACCTCCGGGGCGACGTGGTGCAGGTCGGCGATGAGGCCGGGGTGCAGGCGCGGGTCGATCAGCGCCTGGACCGCGACGCCGGGGTCGCGGTGGTGCACGCCGGACTGGGCGTTGAAGATGTGGGTGACCATGCGGGCCCCGGCGTCGGCCGCGGCGGCGGTCTGCGCGGCGGTGGCGTCGCTGTGCCCGACGCTGACCAGCACGCCCGCGCCGGCGAGGGCGCGGATCGCCGCCAGTGCGCCGTCGCGCTCGGGCGCCAGGGTGACCAGCTTGACCAGGCCGGTCTCCAGCAGCTTCGCGATCGCGTCGGGCGCGGGGTCGGTCAGGAAGACCTGGTTGTGGGCGCCCTTGCGCTTCGGCGACAGGAACGGGCCCTCCAGGTGCACCCCCAGCACCTTGGAGCCGAGGGGCAGGCGGGGCAGCAGTCCCTGCGCGCGGGTCAGCGCGGCGGCCTGCACCTCGACGGGCGCGGTGATGAAGGTGGGCAGGAACGCGGTCACGCCGGTCTCGGGCAGCCGGGAGACGACGGCCTCCCAGCCGCGCTCGTCGGCGTCCACCATGTCGTAGCCGTAGAAGCCGTTGACCTGGAGGTCCACCAGGCCCGGGGCCAGGGTGCCCTCGGCCAGGTGCACGTCGGCGGCCTCCTCCGGGCGGCCCTCGCCGACCTCGGTGACCACACCGTTCTCGACCCGGACGAATCCCGGGGACACCACGCGGGTAGGACCCTCCCCGGGGGAAGTGATCAAGCTGTTCGCGGTGATCAGAAGTGCTGCCATAGGTGCGCACGCTCCGTGACGCCGAAACCACTGGTCGTCGCCTCCGACGACTGGTCTAGTCCGGACTAGACCAGTACGCACCATATCCCAGGAAACCGGTAGAGCGAAGATGTCGGGTCCCACTTGTCCGGGCGGGGCCCTCTCGGGGGAGGTCGACCGCTCATGAGTTCCACGACCGCCGCGTCCGGCGGCGGGGCACGCGGCGCGTGGTCCGCGACGTTCGCGGTGCTGCAACGCATCGGCCGCAGCCTGATGCTGCCGATCGCCGTCCTGCCCGCGGCCGGCATCCTGCTCCGGCTGGGGCAGGACGACCTGCTCGGCAAGGACGGCCTCGGCTGGAACCGGATCGCCGAGGTGTTCGCGGCGGCCGGCGGGGCGCTGCTGGACAACCTGGCGATCCTGTTCGCGGTGGGCGTCGCGATCGGGTTCGCCAAGAAGGCCGACGGCTCCACCGCGCTGGCCGCGATCGTGGCCTACCTGGTGTTCGACCGGGTCTCCAAGACGCTGTTCCAGCACAGCTCGGAGCTGAAGGAGAGCGTCACGCAGATGGTCCAGGACGGCGACAGCGCCAAGGAGGTGCTGAACCTGGGGGCCAAGAACCCGACCCAGGTGCTGGGCGGGATCGTCGTCGGCATCATGGTCGCCCTGCTCTACCAGCGCTTCTACAAGATCAAGCTGCCGTCGTGGCTGGCCTTCTTCGGCGGCCGCCGGTTCGTGCCGATCATCAGCGCGGTGGCGGCGCTGGTGCTGGGCGTGGTGTTCGGGCTGATCTGGCCGCTGCTCGGCGGCTGGATCGACTCCTTCGGCGACTGGCTGACCGGGCTCGGCGCGGTCGGCGCGGGCATCTACGGCGTGGCGAACCGGCTGCTGCTGCCGTTCGGCCTGCACCACATCCTGAACTCGCTGATCTGGTTCGTGTTCGGCTCCTACCAGGGGCCGGACGGCGCGGTGCACGGCGAGATCAACCGCTACCTGGCCGGCGACCCGCACGCGGGCACGTTCCTGTCGGGCTTCTTCCCGGTGCTGATGTTCGGCCTGCCGGGCGCGGCGCTGGCGATGTGGCGGGCCGCGCCGCCGCACAAGCGGGACGCGGTGGGCGGCCTGATGATCTCGGCGGCGCTGACCGCGTTCGTGTGCGGGGTGACCGAGCCGATCGAGTTCTCGTTCATGTTCGTGGCGCCGCTGCTGTACGGCATCCACGTGGTGCTGACCGGCGTGTCGATGTACGTGCTGGCGGCGGCCGACGCCCAGCTCGGCTTCGCCTTCTCGGCCGGGCTGATCGACATGGTGCTGAACGCGACCAAGAGCAACACCCGGCACCTGGGGCTGATCATCGGCATGGGGGTGCTGTACTTCTTCCTCTACTTCGGGATCTTCACCTTCCTGATCAGACGGCTGAACCTGCCCACGCCGGGGCGCGAGCCGGAGGACGAGGAGCCGCCGGACATGCGCAAGGACGGTCTCTGACCTCCGCCGACCAGCGGCGGCGGCCCGGTGACCACCCCCGGCCCGCCGCCGCTCCACCCCTCTGACCTGCACAAATTCACGATCTTGCGTGATCGGTCCGTTACCGCCAGGGGCATTGACACCCCTTTCCGACATGTGGTCTAGTCCGGCCTAGACCAGTACGAACCTGTCGATCCGGCGAGGCGCCCCCCGTGACGACCATCGATCCGCACAGCCCCGTCCCCAAGTACTTCCAGCTCCGCGCGATCCTGCTCGACCTGATCGAGAGCGCCGAGCTGCCGGTGGACGCGCTGATCCCCTCCGAGCGCGAGCTGTGCGCGCGCTACGAGCTGTCCCGCATGACCGTCCGGCAGGCGGTGGAGCAGCTGGTCACCGAGGGGCGGCTGTACCGCGTCCCCGGCAAGGGCACCTTCGTGGCCCGGCCCAAGCTGGAGATGCCGCTGCGGCTGATCTCGTTCACCGAGGACATGCTCGCCCGCGGCCTGCGCCCCGGCGCGGTGGACCTGGACCGGCGCACCGTCCCCGCCGACGCGCGGCTGGCGCGGCTGTTCGACGTCGAGCCCGACACCCCGATCCACGTCATCGAGCGGCTGCGCACCGCCGACGGGCAGCCCATGGCCGTCGAGCGCGCGCACATCCTGGCCTCGCTGGCCCCCGACCTGCTGGACCGGCGGCTGGCCGACCGCTCCCTGTACGGCGTGCTGGAGGCGGTGTACGGGCTGGTCTTCGACGCCGGCGACCAGACCATCGACGCCGTGCTGGCCGACGCCGCCGAGGCCCGGCGGCTCCAGATCCCCCGCAGCAGCGCCGTCCTGCTGCTGCAGCGCCGCTCCTACATCAACGGCGTCTGCGCGGAACTGGGCGTGTCGACCTACCGGGCCGACCGCTACCAGATCCACACGGCACTCGGAAACCCCCCATCGCGCCCCAGCGAACCCCGCTAAGAGGAGAGGAAACCCCCTGATGAGCACCGCTGTTGCAGCGGACGGCACGGCCCAGCCGAAGCGCGGCTCCAGCGCGTTCGCCGTCCTGCAGCGCATCGGCCGCAGCCTGATGCTGCCGATCGCCGTCCTGCCCGCCGCCGCCCTGCTGCTGCGCCTCGGCCAGCCCGACCTGCTCGGCGCCGACGGCCTCGGCTGGGACAAGGTCGCCAACGTCGTCGGCCAGGCCGGCAACGCCCTGCTGGAGGCCCTGCCGCTGCTGTTCGCGGTCGGCGTCGCGATCGGCTTCGCCAAGAAGGCCGACGGCTCCACCGCGCTGGCCGCCGTGGTCGGCTACCTGGTCTTCGACCGCGTCTCCAAGGTCATGTTCTCGCTCAGCGACAGCGCCGAGCTCAAGGGCCGCTTCATGATCGAGAAGATGGCGGACGGGAAGGCCACCAGCGTCATCGACTGGGGCGCCAAGAACCCGACCGACGTGCTGGGCGGCATCCTGATCGGCATCATCGCCGCCCTGCTCTACCAGCGCTTCTACCGGGTCAAGCTGCCCACCTACCTGGCCTTCTTCGGCGGCCGCCGGTTCGTGCCGATCGTCACGGCGCTGGCCGCGCTGGCGCTGGGCGTGGTGATCGGCCTGGTGTGGCCCTTCCTCGGCGGCGTGCTGGCCGACTTCGGCAACTGGGTGACCGGCGCGGGCGCGGCGGGCGCGGGCGTCTACGGCGTGATCAACCGCCTGCTGCTGCCGTTCGGCCTGCACCACATCCCCAACTCGCTGATCTGGTTCGTGTTCGGCGACTTCCAGGGCCCCGACGGCATGGTGCACGGCGAGATCAACCGCTACCTGGCCGGCGACCCCGACGCGGGCGGCTTCCTGGCGGGCTACTTCCCGGTGCTGATGTTCGGCCTGCCCGGCGCGGCGCTGGCGATGTGGCGCGCGGCCCCGGCGCACCGCCGCCCGGCCGTCGGCGGCATCATGATCTCGGCCGCCCTCACCGCGTTCGTGACGGGCGTGACCGAGCCGATCGAGTTCGCGTTCATGTTCGTGGCGCCCGTCCTGTACGGCGTGCACGTGGTGCTGACCGGCATCTCGATGGCCGTGCTGGAGGCGGCCGGGGCCCAGCTCGGCTTCGGCTTCTCGGCGGGCCTGATCGACATGGCGCTGAACGCGACCAAGGACAACACCAAGGGCCTGGCGCTCATCCTCGGCATGGGCGTCGTGTACTTCCTGGTGTACTTCTTCGTCTTCAAGTTCCTGATCGAGAAGTTCGACTTCGCGACTCCGGGCCGCGAGCCCGAGGGCGAGGAGTCGGTCGCGGCCGACCCGGCGGCCTCCCCCGAGGTGGCGGCCGGAGCGAAGAAGACCGGCGCCAAGAAGGGCAAGCCCGAAGCCCAGGACTCCCCCGCGTAGCAACCCGCGCGACACCTCCGGCCCGTCCAGCCCAGGGCCGTGACCGCCGAGGCGGCGGAGCCTGCGAACGGCTCCGCCGCCTCGGCGTTCCGCGTTACGGGGCCGCCCGCATCCGGCCAGCAGGTATCAGCGCTCCCCCGCGCCCCTCCTTCTCCACGACACGTCGAGAAGGAGGCCGCCATGCCGTCGTCACGCAACCGCCCGCCGGTCCGGGTCGTGCCCTACACCCCGCACAGCCCCCGCACCCAGCACAGCGCCGCCCAGAGCCCCGTGGGAACGGCGAGAGCCCGCCTACGCCCGGTCCGCGGCACGCCGCCGTCCGGACCGCCGGACGCTCCCCCGCGCACCCCACCCGCCTTGCGCCTGGTGAGCCGGCCCGAGACGGGCGTGCGGGACGTGGCCGAGCTGACCGCGCGCCTGGTCATCGAGGTGCTGGCGGGCGTCCGGGTCCCCCGCCACCTGGACGCGAGGGCGCTCCCCCAGGTGAGGGCGGGGGTGGCCGCCCACCAGATCCCCGTGGCCGCGGGCGCGCGGGTGGCTCCGCCGCGGGTCCTGTCCGTCCGGGCCCAGGAACCGGCCCCCGGCGTCGTGGAGGCGAGCGCGGTGGTGGTCCTGGCGGGCCACGTCCAGGCCCTGGCGTTCCGGCTGGAGCGTCACCGGGGCCAGTGGCGCTGCACCGCCGTGGAGACGACGACCCCGATCAGATCCAGACCGGCCGCCCGGCAGGCGGGCTGACCCCTTCCGCCCGCCTCATGGCCGGCGACGCAGAACGGCCCTCCGGGAAACCCGGAGGGCCGTTCTCGCGCGCGTCACCGCCCGCGTCCTGCGCCTACTTGCTGCGCGGGTCGCCGTGGCAGCGCTTGAACTTCTTGCCCGAGCCGCAGGGGCACGGGTCGTTGCGGTTCACGCCCGCGTACTCGTCGGCGGCCTCTTCGGTGTGGCGCTCCACGCCGCCCTCGCCGTCGAGGGTCGGGGCCGAGTAGTCGAGCTTCTTCGGACGCTGCGGCTCGTCCAGGCCCTTGGCGTGGATGGCCGGGACGTCGTCCTCGGGAGCGTCGTCGGCGGGGGCGTCGTCGGTGTCGGCCGTCTTGCTCAGCGCCACCGGGTTCGCGCCGACGGCCGGGGCGGCGGGCTGGTCCTCCACCTCGACCTCCAGGTTGAACAGGTAGCCGACCGACTCCTCCTTGATGCCGTCGAGCATCGCGTTGAACATGTCGTAGCCCTCGCGCTGGTACTCGACCAGCGGGTCGCGCTGCGCCATGGCCCGCAGGCCGATGCCCTCCTGGAGGTAGTCCATCTCGTAGAGGTGCTCGCGCCACTTGCGGTCCAGGACCGACAGGATGACGCGGCGCTCCAGCTCGCGCATGACCTCGGCGCCGAGCTCCTGCTCGCGCTTGTCGTAGGCGGCGAAGGCGTCCTCGCGGACCTTCTCGGCCAGCGTCTCGGCGTCCAGGCCGGAGATGTCGCCGCCGACCTCCTCGACCAGCTCGTCGACGGTGAGGGAGATCGGGTAGAGCTGCTTGAACGCCTTCCACAGCTTGTCCAGGTCCCACTCCTCGGCGAAGCCCTCGCCGGTGGCGCCCGCGACGTAGCCGTCCACGACCTCGTGGATCATGTTGCGGATCTGCTCGGAGAGGTCGGCGCCCTCCAGGACCTTGCGGCGCTCGGCGTAGATGACCTTGCGCTGCCGGTTGAGGACCTCGTCGTACTTCAAGACGTTCTTGCGCATCTCGAAGTTCTGCTGCTCGACCTGGCTCTGCGCCGACTTGATCGCGCCGGAGACGACCTTGGACTCGATCGGCACGTCGTCGGGGATGTTGAGGCGGGTCATGATCGCCTCGACGCGGGCGGAGTTGAACAGCCGCATCAGGTCGTCCTCGAGGGACAGGTAGAAGCGGGACTCGCCCGGGTCGCCCTGGCGGCCGGAGCGGCCGCGCAGCTGGTTGTCGATGCGGCGCGACTCGTGCCGCTCGGTGGCCAGCACGTACAGGCCGCCGGCCTCGGCGACCTCCTCGTGCTCGCCCTTCACCGCGTCCTTGGCCTTCTCCAGCGCCTCGGGCCAGGCGGCCTCGTACTCCTCGGGGGTGTCGAGGGGGTTCAGGCCGCGCTGGTGCAGCTCCAGGTCGGCGCGGAAGTCGGGGTTGCCGCCCAGCATGATGTCGGTGCCGCGGCCGGCCATGTTGGTGGCGACGGTGACCGCGCCCTTGCGGCCGGCCTCGGCGACGATCGCCGACTCCTTCTCGTGGGCCTTGGCGTTCAGCACCTGGTGCGGGATGCCGCGCCGCTTGAGCATCTTGCTCAGCCGCTCGGACTTCTCCACCGAGGTGGTGCCGACCAGGACCGGCTGGCCGTTCTCGTGCCGCTCGGCGATGTCGTCGACGACGGCCTCGAACTTGGCCTGCTCGGTCTTGTAGACGACGTCGGCCACGTCCTTGCGGATCATCGGCTTGTTCGTCGGGATCGGCACGACGCCGATCTTGTAGGTCTTGTTGAACTCCGCGGCCTCGGTGTCGGCGGTGCCGGTCATGCCCGACAGCTTGTTGTAGAGGCGGAAGTAGTTCTGGAGGGTGATGGTGGCGAGGGTCTGGTTCTCGTCCTTGATCGACACCCCCTCCTTGGCCTCGATGGCCTGGTGCATGCCCTCGTTGTAGCGGCGGCCGTGCAGGATGCGGCCGGTGAACTCGTCGACGATCAGGACCTCGCCGTTCATGACGACGTAGTCCTTGTCGCGCTTGTAGAGCTCCTTGGCCTTGAGGGCGTTGTTGAGGAAGCTGACCAGCGGGGTGTTGACCGAGTCGTAGAGGTTGTCGATGCCGAGGTAGTCCTCGACCTTCTCCACGCCCGACTCGGTGATGCCGACGGTGCGCTTCTTCTCGTTGACCTCGTAGTCGCCGGGGCCGTACTGGTCGACCTGGCCGGCGGTGCTGACCAGCTCGGCGCGCTTCAGCCGCGGCACGATCTTGGCGAACTCGGCGTACCACTTGGAGTTCTGCTCGGCCGGGCCGGAGATGATCAGCGGGGTCCGGGCCTCGTCGATGAGGATCGAGTCGACCTCGTCCACGATCGCGAAGTTGTGGCCGCGCTGGACGCACTCCTCCAGGCTCCAGGCCATGTTGTCGCGCAGGTAGTCGAAGCCGAACTCGTTGTTGGTGCCGTAGGTGATGTCGCACTCGTAGGCGGCCCGGCGCTCTTCGGGGGTCATCTGCGGGAGGATGACGCCCACGTCGAGGCCGAGGAACTGGTGCACGCGGCCCATCCACTCGGCGTCGCGCTTGGCCAGGTAGTCGTTCACCGTGACCACGTGCACGCCCTTGCCGGACAGCGCGTTCAGGTAGGCCGGGAGCACGCAGGTCAGGGTCTTGCCCTCACCGGTCTTCATCTCGGCGATGTTGCCCAGGTGCAGCGCGGCGCCGCCCATGATCTGGACGTCGTAGTGCCGCTGCCCCAGTACGCGCTTGGCGGCCTCGCGGGCGGTCGCGAACGCCTCGGGCAGCAGGTCGTCCAGGCTCTCGCCCTCGGCGATGCGCTCCCGGTACTTGTCGGTCAGCTCACGCAGCTCGGCGTCGCTCATCTCGAGGAAGTCTTCCTCGATCGAGTTGACCTGATCCGCGAGCTTCTTGAGCTTGCGCAGGATTTTGCCTTCGCCCGCACGAAGGATCTTGTCGATGACTGGCGGCACTCTCGGAGGCTCCTTGCAGATCGTGGGTCACCGCTGGAGGGCGGTACGCACACCACACGTACGATGCCATCGTAGGCGAGACCCAGAATGGTCTAGGTCACCCTGCGACGCAATCCAGGACGGGTCTCGTTTGGCCCGTCAGGTCAAGGAAAGATCTCTCAGTGCACCTGAGGGGAGGCGCATCATGTCCGAGGAATCGCACGGCTCGCACGCCGGCAGGCCCAGTTCGTGGGTCGCGGTTTCTATCATCTTCATCGGCTTCGCCATCGGTGGCGTGGCGTTGTGCTTGGGCCCGAACTGGCTGCTGTTCTGGGTGGGCGCGGCGGTCATCGTGGTCGGTCTGGTGGTGAGCGCGGCGGTCCATGTCTTCTCCGATGTGGTGGTGGACGCACCGCGTGTCATCCCCGAGATCGTCGACTACTCGGTGTTCGGCAGCCGCACGTCCAAGCGGCGCGGCGGCAGGGCCGGTGAGAGCATCGACAAGCCGGTCAAGACCGACACCCAGCACACGCCGCACGGCTGACGTCCGGTAGGTGGAGAACGGCCCGCCGAGAGGATCGCGCATTTGGATCCCGGGCGGGTCGCTCTGTTTTGTCCGTCACTTTTTTCGCCCGTCCCTACAGGAACGCGCGGAGCACCCGGGCGAGTTCCGGGTCGGCGGCGCGTTCGACGCGGACGTCGTCGCAGCCGACCCAGCCGGCGGCGCGCCGCAGCGCCTCGGCCAGGGAGGCCGCCGACGACTCCAGCCGGCCGGGCGTGGCGGCCCACGGCTCCAGCGACACCTGCTTGGCCACCAGCGTGCGGCCCTCGCGCCCGGGGTCGACCCGGCCGATCAGCCGCCCGCCCGCCAGCACCGGCATCGCGAAGTAGCCGTGCACCCGCTTGTGCTTGGGCACGTACGCCTCCAGCCGGTGGTCGAACCCGAACACGCGCGAGGCGCGGGCGCGGTCCCACACCAGCGAGTCGAACGGCGACAGCAGCGTGGTGGCGTGCCGTCCGCGGACGGGCTCGGCCAGCGCGTCCGGGTCGGCCCAGGCGCGGTGCCGCCAGCCCTCGACGGCGACGGGGACGAGCCCGGCGGCCTCGACGACCGAGTCGACCTGCTCGCCCTTGAGCCGGTAGTAGTCGGCGAGGTCGGCGCGGGTCGCCACGCCCAGCGCGCGCCCGGCGTGCCGCACCAGGTGGGTCAGGCACTCGGCGTCGCTCGGCTCGCGGTCCAGCAGCGGGGCGGGGATGGCGCGCTCGGCCAGGTCGTAGACGCGCCGCCAGCCGGTGCGGCGCACGCACACGACCTCGCCGAGGTCCAGCAGCCACTCAATGGCGATCTTGTGATCGCTCCAGGCCCACGAGTCCGACATCGAGCCGGTGCCGGGGCCCGAGCGCGCGCCGCCCAGCTCCTTGGTGGTGAGCGGGCCGTCGGCCTTCAGGCGGGCGCGCACCTGGTCGCACGCCTCCGCGGGGACCTGGTGCCAGCGGTGGCCGCGCTCGCGGTACGCGCGGCGGCGGAAGGCGAAGTGGGGCCAGTCCTCCACCGGCAGGATCGAGGCGGCGTGCGCCCAGTACTCGAACGTGCGGGCCCGGTGCGGCTCGCCCGGCCCGCCCCAGTAGGCGGCGTCCACCGCGGCCCGGCCGACGGGGCCGAGCCGCGCGTACGGGACCAGCTCGTGCGAGCGCGCCAGCACCGAGATCGTGTCGAGCTGGACGGCGCCCAGCCGGGCGAGGGCGCCCGGCACGCCGCCCTTGCGCGCGCCCGCGCCCAGCAGGCCCTGGGCGCGCAGCTGCAGGCGGCGCGCCTCGGCGGAGGAGAGTTCGGCGTAGGTCACGCCGTGATGCTAGGCCACGACACCGACAAAACGGCTTGGGCGGTCACATCCCGGGTCAGGTGATCTCCAGCAGCTTCTCCCGCACCGCGTAGACCACCGCCTCCATCCGGGAGTGCAGCTGCAGCTTCTCCAGGATGTTGCGGACGTGGTTCTTCACGGTGTTCTCGGAGATGAACAGCTCCTTGGCGATCTCCCGGTTGCCCAGGCCGCGCGCCACCAGCCGCAGCACCTCCATCTCGCGGTCGGTCAGCCGCGGGGCGGGCACCTGCTGGGTGCGCTCCTCGCTGCGCTTGGCCAGCGAGGCGAACTCGGTGATCAGCTTGGACGCCATGGACGGGCTGATCAGCGACTGGCCGCCGTGCACCGCGCGCACCGCCTGCGGCACCTCGTCGATGGAGATCTCCTTGAGCAGGTAACCGCTGGCCCCCGCCTTGATCGCCTCGAAGAGGTCCTCCTCCTCGTCGCTGATGGTCAGCATCACGATCTTGGCGCTGGGCGCGGCCTCCTTCATCGCGCTGCACGCCTCGATGCCGCTGCGGCGCGGCATCCGGATGTCCATGAGCACCACGTCGGGCAGCAGGTCGCCGGCCATCTGCACGGCCTCGTGCCCGTCGCCGCCCTCGCCGATGACGTCGATGTCGTCCTCGCCCTGCAGGACCATCTCCAGGCCGCGGCGGAACAGCGCGTGGTCGTCCACGATGAGCACGCGGATGGGGTCGGCCGCTCCGCCGGCCGCCGCGCCGGTCTCGGCGCCGGACCCGCCGCGCGGTACGGCGCCGGCCTGGCGGGGCACCGCCGCGGCGCCGCGAGCCTCGGGATTCTCGCTCACCTGAGTCGCGGCGTGGAGGGGACGCCGCTTCCCCCCTTCGCAATCGGTGATCTTGGGCCTATGCAGGTTTCGGGGTCCGAGGGCGTGCCTCGGCGGGCCGGATTCCACCGGTCGGACGCCCACCGCCGGGAGGTGTCCTCAGCCCAACGCGCAGGGGGCCGGGGCCGTTCCCGTAAGCCTGGCGCGGACGCGCGGCCGGGCACCCGGCGCGCGGGGCGAACCCGCGCGAGGCGTGCCCGGCCGCCGCGTCCGCGGCCTGCCGGCTGACGTCCCTCTAGATCATGACACGCTTCGGGTCGTGACGTGACGCAAGTGCCACATCACTCTTCGACAAGGCGGATGACGCCGTAGTCCCAGCCGCGGCGGCGGTAGACCACCGAGGGGGACCCGTTGGCCTTGTCGCGGAACAGGAAGAAGTCGTGGCCCACCAGCTCCATCTCGAAGAGGGCCTGCTCGATGCCCATGGGCTCGGCCTTGTGGAACTTCTCGCGGACGACGACCGGACCGTCGCCGTCCATGGGGATCGGCACGAGGTTGCCGTCGGCCTCGGAGGTCGCCTCCGCGGCGGCGGCCTCGGCGGCCCCGTCGGACTCGGTGTCGGCCCGGGTGTCGGTCAGGGTGTCGGTGGCCACCGCCGCGCCGGTCGCGGGCAGCGGCTCGGGGACGGCGGCGGCGAGCTTGGGGCTGACGCGGCTGCCGTGGTGGTGCGGCTTGCGGCGGTCGGCGTCGCGGCGGAGCCGGGACTCCAGCTTGTCCAGGGCCAGGTCGAGCGCGCCGTAGCGGTCGTCGGCAGCGGCCTCGGCCCGCACCACCGGGCCGCGCCCGCGGATGGTGATCTCGACTCGTTCGCGCTGGTCGGCCAGGCGCGGGTTGCGCTCCTCGGACACCTCCACGTCCACGCGGGTGATCTTCTGGTTGAGTCGCTCGATCTTGGCCAGCTTGGTGTCGCAGTGCCGACGGAACCTGTCGTTGACGTCGGTGTGCCGGCCCCTCACGATGATGTCCACGCGGGACCCCCCTTCTCCCGGTTGTCGTTCCGTTTCGGGACGGGGGTCTCCCCATCCCGGAGCGGACTACACAGCTGGATGGGTCGCACCCGCCCGGCCGACCTGGTCTTCGTCCCCACATCCGCCTGCCGAGGGGCTCGCAGCTCTGTCGCCACTACTGCCCTTCTCCCGGTTCGGAGGATGTCTGATCCTCCGGCGGGGCAGGACTTACCTCTAAGGCGCACCGTGATCGGACGACGAGAAGTCGCCTTACGTGGGCCGTTTCGCCTGCGCCTGGCATCGGCTAGCCGGATCGCATGCCGTGCTCGCAACGAGCACTGCGATCCGACGCAACCACGGACCCGGGCGGGTGCCATGCCAGGAACGCTAACCCCTTACGCCACGAATGTCAGGGGGGTGGACGGAGGAAAAACTCACTGAACGTCATCGCGGGCCCCTCCGGAGAGGCCCGCGACACCCTCCCGCAGGCCGCTCACGTGCCGTGAAACCCCGTATCCGCAGGGGTTGCGGCCGGTCGCCGCCGCGCAGGTCAGAGGGATCGGACCGCCTGGCCGGTTTGCAAAATCTCTACCGTGCGGCCGACCGTCGGTGACCGCTGATTTCGCGACCGACCATGACATGACCGACATCTCAGATGGCCGACGGTTACAGTAAGTAACTACCGACCGGGCGTGTCACCGTGAAGAAAGTCACCCTCCACGGAACCGCGCAATGCCGTCCCGGCCAGACCGACATCACCTGATCATCGCGCCGGGGCGGCCGGCGCGGCGCCGGGCGCGGCGGGGCGCCGTGGGCGCCGGCGCGTCAGGCGCGGGGTCTACGGAGGGTGACCGCGAGGGTGGCGGCGGCCGAAACGTCGGCGCCCGCCTCGCCCAGGGCACGTGTCGCTTCCGCGAGGGTGTGGCCGGACGTCAGGACGTCGTCGGCCAGGACGACCGTGCGGCCCGCCACGTCCGCGGCCGGGTGCGCCTCCATGGCGCCGGCCAGGTTCGCGGCGCGGGCGGACCGGGGCAGGCCCGCCTGGTCGCGGACGCGGCGGCGCTGGCGCAGGGCCGCCAGGCCGGTCGCGGGGTGGCCGTCGCGGCGCAGCTCCCGGACGGCCGCCTCGGCCATCCGGCGCATGTGGTCGTGCCCTCGGCGGCGCACCGCGCGGCGGGCCGAGGGAACGGGCACCACCAGGAAGGGGCCGGGGACCGGCGCACCGGCCGCGGCCGCCGCGAGCGCCCGCGCCAGGGCCCGGCCCAGCGGGTCGGCGAGGGGCGTGCGGCCGTGGTCCTTGTAGGCGGTGATCATCATGCGGACCGGGCCCGCGTAGGGGGTGACCGCCCAGACCGGCGGCAGAGCGGGCGGTACGGGGTCCGGGCGGGCGCGGGCCGGGTCGGACTCCAGGAAGGCCCCGCAACGGCCGCAGAGAGGCCCTGAGGCCCGGGAGCAGCCCGCGCAGCGCTGCGGGAGGAGCAGATCCAGCAAGGCCGTGTACGGACGCATGAGGCGATCCTGCGGCGTCCAGGGCGGCGCCGTCCGGTGGATCGGCGGGGCTGGGGAAAACTCCGGCGCCGGTCCGGGCGTGCCGCGCCACGGCCCCGGAGCCGAACAGGTCGGGCGGGCCGGGTTCAGTTCGGGTAGGTCGGGTCCGTCGCCGGGATCGAGCACGTCCACTCGCTGAACTGCTCGCGCGGGTTCCGCTGGCGGCACACCCGCGGGCCCTCGGCCGTCCGGGTGCCGATCAGCACCGGCGCCCCTGGCGAGGCCGCGATGGTGCGGGCCGAGTCCAGCACGCCGCCGCCCAGCGGCGTGATCGCGCCGCCGCCGACCGGCATCAGGTACGGCAGCACCGTCTCGTCCAGCTCCTTGCGCCCCAGCACGGCGAGGGTGCCGTAGTCGCGCCAGGACAGGTCGCGCGCGTCGGGCAGCTCGGAGCTGACCGGCAGGAACGACCCCACGTCCAGCGCCCCGTCCGGGGCGCGGATGATCCGGCCGAGCTGCACCTGGGCCTTGCCGTCGATCCGGACGATGACGGCCGCGCGCACGCCGTCGCGGGCGACCTGGAAGGCCAGCACCTGGCGGCCGCCCAGCCCCCACACCTTGACCTGCACGGGCGGTCCGCCGCGCTCGCGCACCCACAGCCAGGACTTGTCGGCGCTGCTCTCCACCGTCCACAGGCGGCCGTTGCGGTCGAAGGCGGGCGCGGTGAAGCGCGAGTACTTGTTCCGCCCGGTCAGCAGCGGGCGCAGCCGCTGGTCGCCGGTCAGGTCGGTGATCAGGACCTGGTCGTATTTTCGGCTGAGCCCGGCGGCCTCCCGGCCGTCGGGCGACACGGCGGGCCGGCTGAGGCGGCCCGCGTCGTTGGTCATCACCGGCTGCGGCCGGTCCCCGGCGAGGCGGCTCAGGTCGCCGGCCAGGCCCATCGCGTACGCCTCGCCGTTGTGCCGGTCGGACGGGCCGTCGGGGGCGTACTCCTCCCAGGACCGCGACACCGGCTGGGTGTCGCCCATGCCGTCGGGGGTGTAGTCCTCGCCGTCGATCCGCAGCTTCCAGTAGCGGATCTCCGACAGCTGCCGCAGCGTCCAGCTGAGCTGGGCCGACATCCGCCGCAGGTCGCCCGAGGCGGCCTCCCCGCTCAGCTCCACCGTGGCGATCTTGTTGTCCACGGTGACGCCGCGCAGCTCGGTGCCGGCCGGGAACTCGCTGCGCACCGCGTCGCGCAGCCACGAGGTCGGGCCGCCGAGCAGCGCCTGGACCAGCTGGGCGGGCAGGCTCTGCCGGTCCACCAGCGGCAGGAAGATGCCGTTGGGGACCAGCGCGCCGCGGTCGGGCCCGAAGAAGTACAGGTCGACGGTGCGGAACGCGCGCTCCACATCGCTCTTGGTCAGCAGCAGCCGCGCCCCGGCGTCCCCCGACAGCCCGGCGATCCGCCAGCCCGACTGCGGGGCCTTGGCCAGGTCGAAGGTGACGGCGACCCGCTTGGGGTCGGCCACGTACTGGCCGTCGGCGCGGATCGCGCCGAGCTGCTCGCCCTCCACCCGCACGGTGGCCTGGGCGGCGTTCTGCCGGACCATGACGGGCTGGAGCCGGTCCTTGAACACCGTGACCGACGGGCGCGGCCCCGGCGTCCACGCGCCGGGCTTGGCCAGGTAGGAGCGGGCGACGCGCTGCTTGTCGTCGAAGCTGCCCGAGGCGGCCAGGAAGCCCGACACGACCTGCTCGGGGGCCCAGCTCGCCTTCGGCGGCACCGGGATGAGCCGGACGTAGGGGTCGTCCACCTGGTCGGCGCGCTCGACGGCCTTGCCGGACACCACGCGGCCGCTGGTGGGCACGTTGGCGCAGCCGACCGCGCCGATGGCGAGCGCGGCGACGGCCGCCAGCGCCGCCGGGACGCGCCGCGTCCGCGGCTCGCGTCCGTCGCCGGGCGCGGGGCCGTGCTCGGGCTCGAAGGGGGCCCCGGAGGCTCGGCGGGCCGTCATTCGCCCGCCTCCAGCTCGGCGAACAGCGGCCGCGCCCCGCCCACGCCCGGCGGCACCAGCGGCAGCGGCGAGCCGCGCAGCTCGGTGCCCGCCACGCGCGGCAGCGAGAGCCGGAACTGCGAGCCCGCGCCCGGCTCGCCCCACGCCTGGAGCCAGCCGCCGTGCAGCTGGGCGTCCTCGCGCGAGATGGACAGGCCGAGCCCGGTGCCGCCCGTCGTGCGGGCGCGCGCCGGGTCGGCCCGCCAGAAGCGGTCGAACACCATCTGGCCCTCCCCCGGTTTCAGCCCGACCCCGTGGTCGCGGACGGCCACCGCCACCGCGTCGCGGTCGGCGGCCACCGACACCACGATGTCCTCGCCCTCGCCGTGCTCGACGGCGTTGACCAGCAGGTTGCGCAGGATGCGCTCCACGCGGCGGCGGTCCACCTCGGCCATGCACGGCTCGCCGGGCAGCTGCAGCACGACCTTGCTGCCCTTGCGCTCGGCGAGGCCCTGGATGTCGCCGACGCAGCGCAGCACCAGGTCGCGCATGTCCAGCGACTCGGCGTCCAGGGTGGCCGCGCCCGCGTCGTGGCGGCTGATCTCCAGCAGGTCGGCCAGCAGCGACTCGAAGCGCTCCAGCTGGCTCTGCAGCAGCTCGGCCGACCGGCCGACCGCCGGGTCGTCGAAGGTGTCGCGGCTCTCGTAGAGCATGTCGGCGGCGATGCGGATGGTGGTCAGCGGGGTGCGCAGCTCGTGCGAGACGTCGGAGACGAACTGCCGCTGCACCTGCGACAGGTCCTCCAGCTCGCCGATCTTGTCCTGGAGGTTGGCGGCCATGTCGTTGAAGGAGCGGGCGAGCCGGGCGAGGTCGTCCTCGCCGCGCACCCGCATGCGCTCCTCCAGCCGCCCGGCGGCCAGCCGCTGCGCGCCCTGGGCGGCCAGCCGGACCGGCGTGACCACCTGCCGGGTGACCAGCGAGGCGATCGCGGCCAGCAGCAGCACCAGCACCACGCCGACCCCGACCAGCGACCGGCTGACCAGCGTCAGCGTGTGCTGCTCCTGGGTGAGCGGGAACAGGTAGTACAGCTCCAGCTGGCCGGTCTTGCCGCCCATGATCAGGCCCTGGACGGGGGCGCCCTTGGTGTAGGTCAGCCAGCCGTAGGTGTAGACCCGGGCGCCGGTCGGGGCGTGCCGCAGCTCCTCGCGCATCCGCTGCGGGACGCTCTCGCTGAGCAGCTCGTTGGTGGCGAAGCCGTCGTAGTCCTGCTCGCGGGTGTCGCGGATGTAGACCTCGTACAGCCCGGACGGGCCGCTGCGGGCCTTCAGGCCGTCCACGGCGCGCTTGAGCCGGTCGGTGTCGTCGGTGGTGGTGCCCCGGTTGCCGAGGTCGCGCTGCACCTGGGCGAGGCCGTCGTCGAGCTGGGCCTGGGCGGTCTTGGCCTTGCCGTCCATCAGGGCGTTGGACATCCGCTGGGTGATGAAGATGCCGAGGATCGCCACCACGACCGCCGACAGCACCAGCGTCCAGGTCACCACGCGGATCTGGAGGGAGCGGCGCCAGCGCGAGTAGCCGCTGCGGAGCACGCGCCGCAGGGCGCGGCGGGCCCTGGCCAGGGCGCGGCGGAGGCCCCTGGCGCGCCCGGCGCCCGCACGGCCTCGGCGCAGCGGACGGACGGCGCGCCGGCGGGTGGTGCCGCTCATCGCGGCGCCGCGCCCGTGCCGGCCCCCGTGCCGGCTCCCGCACCGGCCCGGTGCGGGCGGGGCGCCCTAGGGGCCCGCCGGCCCGCGGGCAGCCCGGAGACCCGCGCCTGCGGGGCAGGGCGGGCCTTCGGGGGCACCGGGGGGCGCGGGCTCATCGGGACGGCGCGTTCAGGCCGGGCCGGCCTTGTAGCCGACGCCCCGGACGGTGACCACGATCTCCGGCCGCTCCGGGTCCTTCTCGATCTTGGCGCGGAGCCGCTGCACGTGCACGTTGACCAGCCGGGTGTCGGCCGCGTGCCGGTAGCCCCACACCTGCTCCAGCAGCACCTCGCGGGTGAAGACCTGGCGCGGCTTGCGGGCCAGCGCCACCAGCAGGTCGAACTCCAGCGGGGTCAGCGGGATGTGCCGGTCGGCGCGCTTGACCGAGTGGCCCGCCACGTCGATGGTGATGTCGCCGATCTGCAGCGTCTCGGGGGCCGGCTCGTCGGTGCGGCGCAGCCGCGCCCGCACCCGCGCCACCAGCTCCTTGGGCTTGAACGGCTTGACGATGTAGTCGTCGGCGCCCGACTCCAGGCCGAGCACCACGTCCACGGTGTCGCTCTTGGCCGTCAGCATGACGATCGGGATGCCCGACTCGGCGCGGATCTGGCGGCACACGTCGATGCCGTCGGCGCCGGGCAGCATCAGGTCCAGCAGCACCAGGTCCGGCCGGGTCTCCCGGAAGGCCTCCAGCGCCTTGTCGCCGTCGTGCACGAACGACGGCTCGAAACCCTCGCCCCTCAGCACGATGCCGAGCATCTCGGCGAGAGCGAGGTCGTCGTCGACGACCAGTACACGTCCTCTCATGGCCCTCATCGTCACTAGGTCGGGGTTCGGTGGGGGTACGGGGTTCGGCGGCGTGGCCGCCGCCTCCGGGACCGGAGCCCGGACCCACCTCGCCAGGGAGAGATATGCCTCGGCACGCAAGGTTACCTGCGTTTGCCCCGTACATGACTCCCTCCGACTTCCGGAAACCGGGTCCTGACCCACCCCGGCCGCGTCCCATGCCTGGCGGACGGGCGTCCGGAGCACGGGCGAAAGGCCGCGGCGCGCCGGGACCGACCCGGACTGTACGGGCAATCCAGACGGTCCGACATGACAGGATGACCGAATCCGACAGGCGCACGGGGAGTTGGCATGGCGAGACCGGAGGAGCGGGGCGGCGACGCGGCCGCGCCCGCCCAGGTGCCCGCCCAGGAATCCGCCCGGGTGTCCGTCGCGGGCAGCGCCACGGACACCGCCGCGCTGCTGGGCGGCGACATCCCGTTCCGGCCGATGTCGATCTCGGAGATGCTGGACGGCGCGATCGCCGGCATCCGCCGCGCCCCGCGCACCACGCTGGGGCTGTCGATCGCCGTCACCACCGTGATCCAGGTGGCCGGCTCGGTCACCGCCTACTTCTTCATCGGCGACCAGGCCCGCGACGAGATCACCCCGAGCGTGGTGCTGCGGTCGCTGGGCGCGCAGGCCACGCTGGGGGCGGTCAGCCTGGTGCTGTCGGCCTTCGGGGTGCTGCTGCTGGCCGGGCTGCTGGCGCCGGTGCTCGGCCGGGGCCTGTTCGGTCTGCCCAACGCGCCGCGCCAGGCGTGGCGGGACGCCCGCCCCCGGATCGGCGGGCTGCTGGCCGTCAGCCTGGTGATCATGGCGGCGTCGCTGCTGGGACTGCTGGTGCCGGTCACGCCGTTCCTGCTGCTGGCGGCCCTGGACGCGCATCCGGCGCTGAGCGCGCTGGCGGCGGTCGTCGGGGTCCCGGCCGGGATCGTGCTGATGGTGTGGCTGTACGTGCTGCTGGTGCTGGCGGCGCCCGCAGTGGTGCTGGAGCGCCAGCCGGTCGGCGCCGCGCTGGCCCGCGCCCGGCACCTGTCGCGCGGCCGCTGGTGGCGGACCTGCGGCACGCTGCTGCTGGCCCTGCTGGTGACGGTGTTCATGGGCTTCTTCGCGCTGCGCATCCCGTTCCTGCTCGCCCAGCTGATCTTCTTCGGCGGGGACGCCGAGGGCGGCGCGGTCCTCGGCGCGCTGGCGCTGGACACGGTGGGCCGGATCGTGAGCTGGTCGGTGGTGCTGCCGTTCGACGCGGGCGTGATCGCGCTGCTCTACATGGACCGGCGGATGCGCCGCGAGGGCCTGGACCTCGACCTGCGCACCCGGCCCCCGGCCGGGGCGGACGGCTTCTTCGAGCTGTGGCGGCCGGCGCGGCGGCCCGGCCCTCGGCCGGAGCACCGCCCGGCCCCGCCGCCCGGCCAGTGGGCCGACCAGCGGCCCGGCCAGTGGGCCGACCAGCGCCCCGCTCCGCACCCGGAGGGCGGAACCCGATGACCTTCGCCGACCCGATCGGCCGCGAGGAGGCCCGCGAGCTGGCCCGCCGCGAGCTGGACGAGCAGATCTACCAGCGGGACAAGCCGTCCTTGCTGGAGCGGTTCTGGGACTCCTTCTCCGACTGGCTGCGCGACCTGTTCCAGCGCACGGCCCAGCCCGAGGCGCACGGCAGCGGCGCGATGGGCTGGCTGTCCTGGCTGGTCATCGCCGTGCTGCTGGTCGCGGCGGTCGCGCTGGCGGTGTGGCTGATGCGCGGCGGCCGCAACGTGCGCTCGACGCGGGACGCGCTGCTGGAGGACGCCCCGTCCACGGCGCTGGACCACCGCGCCGAGGCCGAGCGGCTGGCCGCCACCGGGGCCTGGCCCCAGGCGATCCGCGAGCGGCTGCGCGCGCTGGCCCGCGACCTGGAGGAGCGGGCCGTGCTGGCGCCCCGGCCGGGCCGCACCGCCGACGAGCTGGCGGCCGAGGCGGGCGCGGCGCTGCCGGAGCTGGCGGGCGACCTGGCCGCCGCGGTGCGGATCTTCGACGACGTCTGGTACGGCGACCGGCCGGGCAGCGCGACCGCCTACGAGCAGGTCACGGCGGTGGACGAGCGGGTCCGGGCGACCCGCCCGCGCCCCCTGGACGGGGCCGGCGAGCCCGCGCCGGCGGGCGCCGACCTGGACGGAGGGCTGCGATGGTGACGCGGGCGGCGGCGCCGGACCCGGCGGCGGACCCCTCCGCGCGGCAGGTCGCCGGGCGGCGCTGGCGCGCCTCGCGCGGGGTGCTGCTCGCGCTCCTCGCCATGGTCGCCATCGCGGTCGTGCTGGCCGCGCTGCGCCCCTCGACGACCGCGCAGGACCTCGACCCCGCCTCGCCCGCCGCGGGCGGCACCCGCGCCCTCGCCGAGGTCCTCAAGGAGCGCGGCACGCCCGTCGCGGTGTCCCGGCGGGCCGCCGACGCCGCCGCCCGCGCCGCCGCCGACTCGGTCCTGGTCGTCACCCGGCCCGAGCGCCTCACCGGCGCCGACCTGGAGCGCCTGCGCGCGGCCCCCGGCGACCTGCTGCTGGTCGCGCCCGGCCGCGACACCCTGGCCGCGCTCGCCCCGGGCGTCCGGGAGGCCGCCCCCACCTTCGAGCGCGCCGACGACCCCGACTGCGCGCTGCCCGCCGCCACGCTCGCCGGGCGCGTCCTGTTCACCAACGCCGAGACCTACGAGGTCCCGCCCGGCGCCACCGGCTGCTACCAGGCCGACGGGCTGTCCCGCCTCGTGCAGGTGCCGTCCGGCGGCCGCACGGTCACGGTGCTGGGCTCCAGCGCCCCGCTCACCAACGAGCACCTGGCCGAGGAGGGCAACGCCGCGCTCGCGCTGAACCTGGCGGGCGCCCGCTCCTCGGTGGTGTGGCTGATCCCCGACCTTCCCGAGCCGGGCTCGGAGGGCGGCGAGCGGTCGCTGGGCGACCTGCTGCCGTTCGGTGTCAAGCTGTTCTTCCTGGAGCTGCTGGTCGCGGTCGTGCTGGTGGCGCTGTGGCGCTCCCGGCGGCTCGGGCCGGTGGTGGCCGAGGCGCTGCCGGTGGTCGTCCGCTCCAGCGAGGCCGTGGAGGGGCGCGCGCGCCTCTACCGGGCCCACCGCGCCCGGGACCGGGCCGCGGACGCGCTGCGGGCGGGCGCCCGCGAACGCCTGGTGCCGCTGCTGGGGCTGCCGCGCGGCGCCGCGCAGGACCCCGCCGCCGCGACCGGGATCGTCTCGGCGGTCGCGCTGCGCACCGGCCGGGAGGAGGCCGAGGTGGGCGCGGCCCTGTACGGCCCCGAACCGGCCGACGACGCCGGCCTGGTCCGGCTCTCCGATCTTCTCGACGACCTGGAAAGGCAGGTACGCGACTCGTGAACCACCCTGTGGACCTCGACAAGGACGACGACGTCCCGGCGCCCGGCGGGCCGGTGGGCGCCGAGGACGCGCGCGCGGCGCTCGCCGCGCTGCGCGCCGAGGTCGGCAAGACCGTTGTCGGCCAGGACTCGGTGGTGACCGGGCTGGTCATCGCCCTGCTGTGCCGCGGCCACGTGCTGCTGGAGGGGGTGCCGGGCACCGCCAAGACGCTGCTGGTCAAGACGCTGTCGCGGGCGCTGGACCTGGACTTCAAGCGGGTGCAGTTCACCCCGGACCTGATGCCGGGCGACGTCACCGGCTCGATGGTCTACGACGCGCGCACCGCCGAGTTCGACTTCCGCGCCGGGCCGGTGTTCACCAACCTGCTGCTCGCCGACGAGATCAACCGCACCCCGCCCAAGACGCAGGCGTCGCTGCTGGAGGCCATGGAGGAACGGCAGGTGTCGGTGGACGGCGCCGCCCGCGCGCTGCCCGACCCGTTCGTGGTGTGCGCGACGCAGAACCCGGTCGAGTACGAGGGCACCTACCCGCTGCCCGAGGCGCAGCTCGACCGGTTCCTGGTGAAGCTGACGGTGCCGGTCCCGACCCGGGACGAGGAGATCGCGATGCTGCAGCGGCACGCGTCCGGATTCGACCCGCGCGACCTGTCGCGGGTGCGGCCGGTCGCCGGGGCCGCGGAGCTGGCGGCCGGGCAGGCGGCGGTGCGCACGGTGCACCTGGACGCCAAGGTCGCCGCGTACGTGGTGGACCTGTGCCGCGCGACCCGGCAGTCGCCGTCGCTGTCGCTCGGGGTGTCGCCTCGCGGCGCGACCGCGCTGCTGGCGACCTCGCGCGCGTGGGCGTGGCTGTCGGGCCGCGACTACGTGACGCCCGACGACGTGAAGGCGCTGGCCCGCCCGACGCTGCGGCACCGGGTCCAGCTGCGGCCCGAGGCCGAGCTGGAGGGCGCCACCGCCGACGGTGTGCTGGAGGGCATCCTCGCCCACGTCCCCGCGCCGCGCTGATGGCGCTGACCGGACGGCTCGGGCTGCTGGCGCTGCTCGGCGCGCTGGTGCCGCTGGTGCTGCCGAGCTGGGGCGCGCTGTGGGCGCTGTGGGGCGCGCTGCTGGCGGGCGTGGTCGCCGACCTGCTGCTGGCGGGGAACGTGCGGGCGCTGCGGTTCCACCGCTCGGGCGACGCCAACGTGCGGCTGGGCGAGACCGCGCACGTGGCGCTGACCGTGGAGAACCTGGGGCGGCGGCGGGTCAAGGCGCGGCTGCGCGACGTGTGGCCGCCGAGCGCCGGGGCCACGCCGCGCGTGACGCGCATCGACGTGCCGGCCGGGGAGCGGCGGCGGGTCGAGATGACGCTCGTGCCGACGCGGCGCGGCGACCGCGAGGCCGTGACGGTCGTGGTGCGGTCGGTCGGGCCGCTGGGGCTGGCGGCGCGGCAGCTGTCGCGCCCGGCGCCGTGGCGGGTGCGGGTGCTGCCCGCCTTCCCCTCGCGCCGCCACCTGCCGGGCAAGCTCGCCAAGCTGCGCGAGCTGACCGGCGCGCACGTGGCGCTGATCCGGGGGCAGGGCACCGAGTTCGACTCGCTGCGCGAGTACGTGGACGGCGACGACGTGCGCTCCATCGACTGGCGGGCCACCGCGCGGCGCGGCGACGTGGTGGTGCGGACCTGGCGGCCCGAGCGCGACCGCCGCATCTACCTGGTGCTGGACACCGGCCGCACCGCCGCCGGGCGGGTCGGCGACGTCCCCCGGCTGGACTGCTCGATGGACGCGGCGCTGCTGCTGGGCGCGCTGGCGTCGCGGGCGGGCGACCGGGTGGACCTGCTGGCCTACGACCGGCGCGTACGCGCGCGCGTGGAGGGGGCCTCGCGCACCGACCTGCTGCCGTCGATGGTGCAGGCGATGGCGCCGCTGGAGCCGGAGCTGATCGAGAGCGACGCGGCGGGCATGGTGTCGGCGCTGCTGTCGCGGGTGCGGCAGCGGTGCCTGGTGGTGCTGCTGACCGAGCTGAACGGCGCGGCGATCGAGGAGGGGCTGCTGCCGCTGCTGCCGCAGCTCACCGCGCGGCACATGGTGCTGGTGGCGGCGATCTCCGACCCGCGGGTGGGCGAGATGGCGGCGGCGCGCGGCGACCTCGCGGCGGTGTACGACGCGGCGGCGGCCGAGCGCGCGCGTGCCGACCGGCGGCGCCTGACGGCGGAGCTGCGCTCCTACGGCGTGGAGGTGGTGGACGCGCCGCCGGAGGAGATCGCGCCCGCGCTGGCCGACGCCTACCTGGCGCTGAAGGCCGCCGGGCGGCTGTGAGGGCGCGGGGCGGGCGGTCAGCCGGAGGTGGGGGCGAGGTCGGGGCGGATCTCGGCGTCGCCGGTCTCGCCGCCGCGCACCGCGCGGCGGCCCAGCACCACCACGTACGCCAGGAACGCGGCCTCGGCCACCACGCCGATGCCGATGCGCAGCCAGGTGACGTGCACCCAGCCGGTCACGAAGCCCTCGATCAGGCCCGACACCAGCAGCACCCCGATGAGGCCGAGCGCGATGCTCATCGCGGCGCGGCCCTCCTCGGCCAGGGCCTGGCCGCGGCGCCGGGGGCCGGGGTCGATGACCGTCCAGCCGAGTCTCAGGCCCGCCGCGACCGCGAGATAGACGGCGGTCAGCTCCAGCAGGCCGTGCGGCAGGATGAGGCCGAAGAACACGTCTCCCTTGTCGTGGGCGAACATCAGGCCCCCGGTGACGCCCAGGTTGAGCTGGTTGGTCAGCAGGACGTAGACCGTCGGTATGCCGAGGAAGATGCCGAAGATCAGCGCGACGGCCGACACCCAGGCGTTGTTGATCCACACCTGGAACGCGAACGAGGCCGCCGAGTGCTCGGTGTAGTAGTTGGCGAAGTCGTGCTCGACCAGCTCGCGCACCTGGTACGGGGTGGCGATCGCGGCCTGCACCTCGGGGTTGCGCGCCACCCAGATCCCGAGGGCGAGCGCCAGCACGTTGCCGAGCAGGGCGTTGCCGAGCCACCACCAGCGCAGCCGGTAGGCGGCGGCCGGGAACGCGGCCGTGGCGAGGCGCGACACGTCGCGCCACAGCGGCGCACGCGCGCCCGCTACGGCGGCGCGGCCGCGCGCCACCAGCGACGACAGGCGCGACACCAGCATGGGGTCGGGCGAGCTGGAGCGCACCACCGACAGGTGGGTGGCGGTCCGCTGGTACAGCTCGACCAGCTCGTCGATCTCCGCGCCGGACAGCTTCCGACTGGAGTTGATCAGCTTCTCCAGGCGCTGCCACTCGGGGTTGTGCGCGGCCACGTAGGCGTCGACGTCCACCCGGCGAGACTAACGCCTCCCCCCGCACACCGGGCAAAATAGCCGTCACTACCGAAGGAGGGTCATGCCCGAACTGGTCACCGGCGAGGCCGTGGCGCTCGACCTGCGCGTCGCGCGCCTGGCCAGCCGGGGATGCGCCCTCCTGCTGGACCTGATGTTCCAGCTCGCGGTCCTCAACTTCGCCGTCTACATCGTGTCGATGACCGCGCTGGTCGCCGACGAGGCGTGGACGGTCGGGCTGGTCCTGCTGACCAGCGTGCTGGTCCTGGTCGGCTACCCGTGCGCGTTCGAGACGCTGACGCGCGGCCGGTCGCTGGGCAAGATGGCGCTGGGCCTGCGGGTGGTCGCCGAGGACGGCGGGCCGGTGCGCTTCCGGCAGGCGCTGGTGCGCGCGCTGGCCGGGGTGCCGGAGTTCTGGCTGTTCTACGGGGCGCCCGCGCTGCTGACCTCGCTGGGCAGCCGGCGCGGCAAGCGGCTGGGCGACGTGTTCGCCGGGACGATCGTGATCCAGGAGCGGGTGCCCACCACGGGCATGTTCGGGCCGGTCGCGGTGATGCCGCCGCCGCTGCTGCCGTGGGCGCGGGGGCTGGAGCTGTCGCAGGTCTCCGACGAGCTGGCGCTGACGGCCCGGCAGTACCTGTCGCGGTTCTGGGAGCTGCTGCCGGAGGTGCGCGACGAGCTGGGCGAGCGCATCGCCGGGCAGGTCGTCGCGGTGATCAGCCCGCCTCCGCCGCCGGGGGTGCGGCCGGAGATCCTGCTGGCGGCGGTGCTGGCCGAGCGCCGGGTGCGCGAGGAGCGCCGCCTGGCCGAGCGCCGCGCCCGCCGGATGCGGCGCCTGGGGTGGGCGCCGGAGCCACAGTCCGTTCCGGAGGTGGCCGTGGCCGCGGCGGGCCTGCAGCCGGTGGGGGCGCCGCGCCAGGGGCCGCCCGCGCCGCCGCCGTTCAGCGCGCCGCGCCCTGGGCAGCCCGCGTTCCTGCCGCCGCAGCACTACGGGGCGGGCCCGTACCAGCAGGTCTTGGCCCCGCAGCGGCCCATGCCGTACCCGGGCCAGGCCGGACCGCCGAACGGCCCCGCCCCGCACTGGCCGGACCAGCCAGGACCCGCGCAGGGCCCGAGCGCGCCGCAGTGGCCGAACCAGGCCGGTCCCCCGCAAGGCCCTGCGCCGCAGGACCGTGGCCCGCAGCCGAACGGCCCCGCGCCACTGGGCTAGGACGACCCGCCAGAGTCCGGAACGGCCTCCCGCCGCAGCAGCGCCGCCTACCCCTCAGGGCACTCGCGCTATCAACTAGCGCCACAACACCGTGCCGTTGTTGTGGAGATCTCCCACTGGTCGCGCCTCCTGCCCCGGCCTAACATCCGAGCAACTTTCATATTTGGTCGGTCGCCTGCTCAGGAGGCGGTATGCGCGCTCGTCCCGTTCCCACCCGGCCCGCCGCCCTCGCCACCGCGCTCGCCGCCGTCCTCGCCTGCGGGGCCGCCCTCTCCCCCGCCTCCGCCCACGCCGCGCCCGCCGCGGCCGCCGCGCCGCCGACCATCACCGACGACCGGGGCCGCACGCTGATCCTGCACGGCCTCAACACCGCGAGCTCCGCCAAGGGGTCGTCCGGCCTGCCCTGGATCGAGCGCGCGGACGTGGTGCGCGAGGCCCGCGAGCTGGGCACCAACTCCGTCCGCTACCTGATCCAGTGGAAGAACGTCGAGCCCAGCCCCGGCCGGTACGACGAGAGGTACCTCGACGAGGTCGCCCGCCGCCTCGCCTGGTACCGCGAGCAGGGGATGCACGTCGTCCTCGACATGCACCAGGACATCTACGGCCCGGCCGCCTGCAAGGGCGCCGGCAACGGCACGCCCGCCTGGGCCACCTTCACCGACGGGCTGCCCTGCACGCCCCAGACGCCCTGGGTGCTGACCTACCTGCAACCGGCCGTCGTCCGCGCCTACGACAACTTCTGGAACCACACCGGCAAGCACCCCGAGCTGATGCGGCACTACACGGCGATGTGGCGGCACGTGGCCGAGCGCTTCGCCAAGGACCCGGCGGTCCTGGGCTACGACCTGATGAACGAGCCGTTCGGCGGCACCCGCCAGTTCGGGTTCTTCGAGAAGCCCACCCTCACCCCCTTCTACCAGCGGATCGTGAACGCGATCCGCGAGGTCGACCGGGACAACTGGATCTTCTACGCGCCGCAGGCGCTCGGCCCCAACGAGGGCGCCGACACCTCGCTCGGCGCCATCACCGACCCGCGCCCCGGCGGGAGGCGCCTGGTGTTCGCGCCGCACTTCTACCCCGTCGGCATCGACCTGGGCAGCTCCTACACCGGCGCGACCAAGCTGCTCGCGCGCGCCCAGTTCGAGCTGTGGAAGCGCAACATGCCCGCCGCCGCCGAGCGCCTGGGCCTGCCCATGTGGCTCGGCGAGGTCGGCGGCATGGGCGCCGACGCGCCCGGGGCCGCCGACTTCACCGCCGACTGGCTCGCCATGGCCGACGAGCTGCGGATCGGCTGGGCCTACTGGTCCAGCGACCCGGGCGGCGCGGGCCCCACCGACGCCCAGGGGAACTGGACGGTGTTCGGCCGGATGCTCGCCCGCCCCTACCCGCGCGCCGTCGCGGGCACCCCGACCGAGATCTCTTACCGCTCCGGCACGCTCACCGTGGGCTGGCGGAACCGCGCCGGGGCCACCGGGCCGACCGAGATCTGGTGGCCGAACGGCACGCCCAAGGTCTCCGGCACCGATCCGGCGGGCGCGTGGCGGTACCGCTGGGACGCCGCGCGCCGCGTCCTGTCGGTGTGGGCCGACCCGAAGACGGCCGCCCACACCGTCACCCTCAAGCCGTAGACGCGTCCGGACGCGGCCCGCCCTGCTACGCCCCCGCGTCGCCGCCGCGGACGGCGGCGTGGACGACCTCGGCGAGGTTGTAGCCGAGGAGGCTCGCCACGTCGGCCAGCCCAGGGGTGCTCAGGACCATGTTGACCTCGCCGGTGTCGAGGCTGCGGTGCCAGCGCTTGTCCTCCTTGGTCTTGCCGTCGTTCCAGTAGGCGCGCGCGTGCTTGACGAACTCCTCCGCCTCGGCGCGGCCGGGCCCGTCGAGCCCCTCGATGTACTTTTCGAGCTCCTCCTTCCCCACGTAGGGCACGAAGGAGCTCCAGTTCCCGCCGACGTCGTGGAGCGCGGCGTTGTCCGGCTCGGCGGCCAGCGGCAGGTGCAGGAAGCCGCTCAGGCGCTCCAGGGAGCGTTCCGGGCGGGCCATGTAGTCCTCGTAGCGCACGACCAGGTGCGGCAGGCCGTAGTGGTTGGCGGTGCGCAGCGCGTCGACGTAGGTGTCCCGCCAGATGCCCGCCCCGAGCCAGAGCGGGTCGCCGGTCCGGTTCCGGTGGCTGATCGCGAAGGCGACCGGGTTCCGCACCGAGACGATCACGTTCACCGGGGCCCGGTCCGCCGGGGCGGCGCTCCGCCGCTCGACCGCGTGCCGCAGCCAGGCGACGTACTTGCTCCCGTCGATGATCACCGAGGCGTCCAGCGACCGCGCGAACCACCGGTGCATGCCGAGGATGTCGTCGTAGGTCACCCGCGCCCGGAGCGCCTCGGTGAAGTGCCCGCACCGCCTGCCGAGCAGGGAGCAGGGGCCGCACTCGCCTCCGGAGGTCTCGTGGCTGAGCCCGGGGAACTGCGTGAAGTTGTTCAGCTCGCCGACGTAGTGGGCCCGCTCGATCCGGGCGGTCATGTCGCGCCCGATCAGCGTCGAGCCCGAGAACAGGGTGCCGACGACGAAGACCGACGTCGGAGGCCGGTCCGGCGCTCCGGCGGGGGCGGCGGAGTACGGGGGCGGGGCCGAAAGCTCGTGCGTACCAGCGTGCATTTTCACGTCCACGGGGATGGTGCGGGGGAAACTCTTGCCCGGTTCGCGCCTGATGGGAGGCGTCGCCGTGCCAGACATTGTGCACGTCGCCGGTGCAAGCCGCGTACCACCCCCGTTCTGCCTTTGTCCCCCCGATACGGGATGGCGCCGGCCTTTCGGCGGTGCAGCCGCCGGAGGGTCAGCCGCCGAGGTTGGGCGGGGACTCCAGGGCGGTCAGCTCGATGCCCGGCGCGTCCAGGACCACGTCGCCCGCCAGGTGCACGTCGTGTACCTCGCCCGTCGCCAGGTCCGCGACCTCGTAGCGCTCGACGGGCAGCGGGCCGCCGTCGGTCCCATGCGCGGTGATCTCGGCGAGGCGCCAGCGCTCGGCGACGGTGAGCGCGGCCAGGTTCGGCCCCGACAGCCGCACCAGGCGCACGTCGGCCTGCGCCCCCTCGGCCAGGTCCAGCGAGCGGGCGACCGCGACCAGGAATCCCGGCGACTCCCCCAGAAAGCCCTTGGCGGGGGCGTCGTGCTCGGCCGCGTCCTCGCCCGCGCCGCGCACCCAGGCGACCGCCGGTCCGGTGACGCCGCCGCGCGCCCACCAGGCCGGGGCCACGATCTCCACGCGGATCTGCCGCCACCGCGCGTCCACGACCAGGTCGGTGCGGACGCCGTCGGCGCGCTCGCCCACGTAGCGCCAGCCGCCGGGCCCGGGGGCGCACTGGAAGGTCTCGGCGACCCCCTCGTCCAGGTGCAGGTACGTTCCGCGCGGCATCCGCCAGACGCTACCGGTCGGGCGGCGGCCGCAGAAATCGCCTCCCCGCCGCGAACGAATCGGGGGATATTGCTGATCTAATCAAGTACGTCCGGACGGGGCCCCGGACCCGATGAGGCCGCGAGGTGAGCGCTGGGATGACGATGCGGCCGCTGCAGCCCGGCGATCCGCGGACGATCGGCGAGTACGAGCTGGTGGGGCGGCTCGGCCAGGGCGGGATGGGCACCGTCTACTTCGGGCAGACCCCGAGCGGCCGGGCGGTCGCCGTGAAGGTGATCCGCGCCGACTTCGCGGGGCTGCCGCAGCTGCGCCGCCGGTTCGCCGCCGAGGTGCGGGCGGCGATGGGCGTCAGCGCGTTCTACACCGCGCCGGTGGTGGACGCCGACCCCGAGGGCGACCCGCCGTGGCTGGTCACCGCCTACATCCCCGGCCCGACGCTGGACTCGGCGGTGGACGGGCACGGCCCGCTGCCCGCCGACACCGTGCGGCTGCTCGGCGCGCACCTGGCCGAGGGGCTGGCGGCGATCCACCGGGGCGGCCTGGTGCACCGCGACCTGAAGCCGGGGAACGTGATCCTGGCCGAGGACGGGCCGCGCATCATCGACTTCGGCATCGCGCTGGCCTCCGGCACCACGCGCCACACCGTGACCAGCGGGCCGATCGGCACCCCGGCGTACATGTCGCCCGAGCAGGCGCGCGGCGAGGACGGCATCGACTGGCGGACCGACGTGTTCGCGCTGGGCGGGGTGCTGACGTTCGCGGCCACGGGGCGCGGCCCGTTCGGCGACGGCCGCCCCGAGGCGCTGATCTACCGGATCTGCGCGCAGGAGCCCGACCTGGCCGGCGTGCCCGCCGGGCTGCGCGAGGTCGTCGCGGCGTGCCTGGCCAAGGAGCCCGCCGACCGCCCCGCCCCGCGCGAGGTGCTGGAGCGCCTGAGGCTGCCGCGCGCGGCGACCGGACAGACGATCGGCCAGACCACCGGGCGGACATGGCTGCCCGCCGACGTCGGCACGATGATCGCCGAGCGGGCCGAGCCCGGCGCGACGCAGGCGGCCCCGGCCCCCACGGCGTTCGCCGCCGAGACCTCCGAGCGCACCCAGGCCCACCCCGCCCCTGGCGCGGAGACCGCGGCCCTCCCGGAGGCCGACGCGCCGTCCGCCGCCACCGGCGGGCACGCCGCCGATCCCCCCGCCGGCGTCTCCGAGCCCACCCTCGCCGCGCCCGCCGCCGTCTCCGGCGCGGCGGCCGTGCTGGAGCGCAGCCACTCCGCCCTCCAGCGCGGCGACCTCTCCGAGGCCCGGCGCTCCTACCGGGAGGCCGTCGCCTCCGGCGACACCGGGGCCGTTCCCGTCGCGCTCTACGGGCTCGGGAACGTCGCCGAGCGCGAGGGCGACCACGTCGCCGCCCGGCACTGGTACGAGCGCGCCGCCGCCACCGGCCACACCGTCATCGCGCCCCGCGCCCTGCGGCGGCTCGGCGTCACCGCCGACGAGCGGGGCGACCTCGACCAGGCCCGCCGCTGGTACCGGGAGGCCGCCGCCACCGGGCACACCGGCATCGCCCCCACCGCCATGGCCGACCTCGCCGGGGTCGCCGAGCGGCAGGGCGAGCGCGAGGAGGCACGGCACTGGTACGAGCGCGCCGCCGCCAGCAGCCACCCCAACGCCGCCCCCCACGCCATGCACTGCCTGGGCGCCCTGGCCGCGCAGGACGGCGACCTCGACGCCGCCCGCCACTGGTACGAGCGCGCCGCCGCCACCGGGCACGCCGACTACGCCCCGCGCGCCATGCGGCGGCTCGCGCTGACCGAGCAGAAGCGCGGCGACGCCCAGGCCGCGCGGCACTGGTTCGAGCGCGCCGCCGCCACCGGCCACCAGGACGCCGCCCCGCGCGCGATGCGCCATCTCGGTCTGCTCGCGCGCGAGCAGGGCGACGCGGAAGACGCGCGCGCCTGGTTCGAGCGCGCCGCTTCCACCGGCCATGAAGACGCCGCGCCCCGCTCCCTGCGCAGCCTCGGCCTGCTCGCGCAGGAGGCGGGGATGCTGGCGCGGGCCCGCGACTGGTACGAGCGCGCCGTCGCCAGCGCCTACCCGCCGGTCGCGCCCGCCGCCATGAACGACCTCGGCGTGGTCGCAGAGAAGCAGGGCGACCTGGCCGGGGCCCGCGAGTGGTACGAGCGCGCCGCCGCGTCCTCCGACGCCGAGATCGCGCCGCGCGCCATGCACAACCTGGGGTTCATCGCCCAGGACGAGGGCGACCCGGCCGGGGCCCGGCTGTGGTGGGAGCGCGCCGTCGCCACCGGCCACCCCGCCATCGCCTCCGCCGCCCGCAAGAACCTGCGCGACCTCGCGCCCTGACATCCGCGAAAAAGATTCCGGCCGCGATGTCGAGAACGCGGTGGCCGCTCCGACCAGTAGGCGAATCGACCTCAGGAGGAGACGGCAGATGAGCAAGCAGACGAGCAAGCGGACGAGCAAGGTCACCTGTGACATCGCGGTTTCGCTCGACGGCTTCGCCGCGGGCCCCGGCCAGTGCCTGGAGTATCCGATCGGCACGCACGCGGGCGTGCACGCCGGCGATCTGCTGCACCGCTGGATGTTCGAGCGCCGGGAGGAGAGCGCCGAGGAGATCGCGGCCATCACGGAGGCGGGCGCCTACATCATGGGCCGCAACATGTTCGGTCCCGACCGCGGCGAATGGGACCTGGACTGGACGGGCTGGTGGGGCGAGGAGCCGCCGTACCACGCGCCGGTGTTCGTGCTCGCCCACCGTCCGCGCGAGACCGTGACGATGAAGGGCGGCACGACGTTCGACTTCGTCACCGACGGCGTCGAGGCGGCCATGGCGCGGGCGCGCGAGGCCGCCGGGGACCGCACGGTGTCGATCGCGGGCGGCGCGCACACCGTCAACCAGTACCTGGCCGCCGGCCTGATCGACGAGCTGCGCCTGCACGTCTCCCCGGTGCTCCTGGGGGCGGGCGAGCGCCTGTTCGAGGGCGTCGGGGACCTGGACCTGACGCCGGTGCGGAGCAGGACCACCGACCTGGTCACCCACGTGACCTACCGCGTGGGCCGCTGAGGCGGGGCGCCCGCCCTCAGCGGGCGCCGTCCATGAACACCATCGGCACCTGGTTGTCGTGCACCACGCGGCCCAGCAGCCCGGCCAGCAGCTCCCGCTCGTCCTCGCCCAGCGCGGACGGCAGCAGCCCGATCCGGGCGCAGGTCTCGGTGTAGAAGGTGTCGGCGAGGGCGGCCCCCTCGCCGGTGAGCGCGACCCGCACCGCGCGCCCGTCCTCCGGGTCGGGCTCGCGGCGCACCAGGCCGAGCCGGGCGGTGCGGTCGACCAGGCCGGTCAGGCTCGACTTGGCCAGGCGCAGCGTCTCGCCCAGCTCGGTCATGCCGAGCGGCCGCCCCATCAGCACGCACAGCAGCTGGCCCTGCTGCGTGGTGATCCCGTGCTCGCGCGCCGACTCGGCGTACACCGCGTCCACCAGGAACGCCGAGCGCACCAGCGCGGTGACGACCCCCATCCGCTCTTCCCCGCTCTTCGCCATCCCCCCAGGATACGCATTTTCATTCGCGTCACGAACTAAATGGCGCCGGGGGGGCGGGCTCACGAGCCGAGCCGCCAGGAGTGCAGGTAGTCCTCCTGCTCGGGGGTGAGGGTGTCGATGTCGACCGCCATCGAGGCCAGCTTCAGCCGGGCCACCTCGGTGTCGATCTCCTTGGGCACCTCGTGCACCGCCGCCTCCAGCGAGGGGTGGGCCGTGGCGAGCCAGGCGCAGGTCAGCGCCTGGTCGGCGAACGACATGTCCATCACCGCGGGCGGGTGGCCCTCGGCGGCGGCGAGGTTGACCAGGCGGCCCTCGGCCAGCAGCACCAGGCGGCGGCCGTCGGCCAGCACGTACTCGTCGGCCTGCGGCCGCACGCCCCGGTGCACCGCCACCGCCATCTCCCCCAGGGCCCGCACGTCGATCTCCACGTCGAAGTGGCCGGAGTTGGCGAGGATCGCGCCGTCCTTCATCGCCGCCAGGTGCGCGGCGCCGATCACGTCGCGGTTGCCGGTCACGGTGATGAACACGTCGCCGTGCCGCGCCGCGACCGCCATCGGCTGCACCTCGAAGCCCTGCAGCGTCGCGTCCAGCGCCTTGACCGGGTCGATCTCGGTCACCACCACCCGCGCGCCGAGGCCGCGGGCGCGCTCGGCGAGGCCCCGGCCGCAGTAGCCGAACCCCGCGACCACGACGGCCTTGCCCGCCAGCAGCGTGTTGGTGGCGCGGATGATGCCGTCCAGCGTGGACTGCCCGGTGCCGTACCGGTTGTCGAACATGTGCTTGGTGTCGGTGTCGTTCACCGCCACCATCGGGAAGCGCAGCGCGCCCTCGCGGGCCATCTGGTGCAGCCGGATCACGCCGGTGGTGGTCTCCTCGCACCCGGCCTTGACGGTGCCGAGCAGGTCGGTGCGCTCGGTGTGCAGGATGTTGACCAGGTCGCAGCCGTCGTCCAGCACCAGGTCGGGGCCGGTCTCCAGCGCCTGGTGGATGTGCCGGTAGTAGCCCTCGCGGTCGGTCCCGGCGCGCGCGTAGACCTCGGCGCCGTACTCGTGCACGAGCGCGGCGGCGGTGTCGTCCTGGGTGGACAGCGGGTTGGACGCGGCGAGCGCCACCCGCGCGCCGCCCGCCTGGAGGGTGCGGATGAGCCCGGCGGTCTCGGTGGTCACGTGCATGCACGCGGCGACCTGCAGGCCGTCCAGCGGGCGCTCGGCGGCGAAGCGCTCGCGGATCTGCCGCAGCACCGGCATGCTCCGGTCGGCCCACTCGATCCGCTTGACGCCCTCGTACGCCAGCGCGGCGTCGGAGATGTCGCTCATCAGCCGTCCTCCAGGGCGTGGGAGACCGCCGCCGCACCGCCCGTGCGGGCGGTGCGGCGGCGGCGGGTCCCGCTACGGGCGATCAGTAGCGGTAGTGCTCGGGCTTGTAGGGGCCCTCGACGTCCACGCCGATGTACTCGGCCTGCTCCTTGGTCAGCTCGGTGAGCTTGACGCCCAGGGCGTCCAGGTGCAGGCGGGCGACCTTCTCGTCCAGGTGCTTCGGCAGCACGTACACCCCGACCGGGTACTCCTCGGTCTTGGTGAACAGCTCGATCTGCGCGATGACCTGGTTGGTGAAGGAGTTGGACATCACGAACGAGGGGTGGCCGGTGGCGCAGCCCAGGTTCATCAGCCGGCCCTCGGCCAGCACGATGATCGAGTGGCCGTCGGGGAAGCGCCACTCGTGCACCTGCGGCTTGATCTCGATCTTCTCGACGCCGTCGATGCGGGCCAGGCCGGCCATGTCGATCTCGTTGTCGAAGTGGCCGATGTTGCTGACGATGGCCTGGTGCTTCATCCGCTCCATGTGGTCGGCGCGGATGATGTTGAAGTTGCCGGTGGTGGTCACGAAGATGTCGACCTGGTCCACCACGTCGTCCAGGCGGGCGACCTGGAAGCCGTCCATGGCGGCCTGCAGCGCGCAGATCGGGTCGATCTCGGTGACGATGACGCGGGCGCCCTGGCCCTTGAGCGCCTCGGCGCAGCCCTTGCCCACGTCGCCGTAGCCGGCGACCAGCGCGACCTTGCCGCCGATCAGCACGTCGGTGGCGCGGTTCAGGCCGTCGATCACCGAGTGGCGGCAGCCGTACTTGTTGTCGAACTTGGACTTGGTGACCGAGTCGTTGACGTTGATCGCCGGGAAGGCCAGGGTGCCGGCCTTGGCCATCTCGTACAGCCGGTGCACGCCGGTGGTGGTCTCCTCGGTGACGCCCTTGATCGAGGCGGCGGCCTCGGTCCAGCGGCCCGGCTTTTCGGCGATGGTGCGGCGCAGGGTCTCCAGGATGATCCCCCACTCCTCCGGGTCGTCGGCCGAGGCGGTCGGCACGGCGCCGGCCTTCTCGTACTCGGCGCCCTTGTGCACCAGCAGGGTGGCGTCGCCGCCGTCGTCCAGGATCATGTTGGGGGCCGACCCGTCCGGCCACTGCAGGGCCTGGTCGGTGCACCACCAGTACTCCTCCAGGGTCTCGCCCTTCCAGGCGAAGACCGGGACGCCCTTGGGGTCCTCGGGGGTGCCGTCGCGGCCGACGACGACCGCCGCGGCGGCGTGGTCCTGGGTGGAGAAGATGTTGCAGGACACCCAGCGCACGTCGGCGCCGAGCTCTACCAGGGTCTCGATGAGCACGGCGGTCTGGATCGTCATGTGCAGCGAGCCCATGATCTTGGCCCCGCGCAGCGGCTTGGCGTCCGCGTACTCCTTGCGGACCGACATCAGGCCGGGCATCTCGTGCTCGGCGAGGCGGATCTCGCGGCGTCCGAAGTCGGCCAGCGCCAGGTCGGCGACCTTGTAGTCCATGCTTTCGTTGCTCCTTGGGTCCCGTGGATGCGGCGCCCGCTCGCGGCGGCCGACGGATGACGGATGGTGCGCGGTGCGCTGCTCCGTGCGTCGGCACGAGGGCGTGGGCCGGGGTCTGCGAGCGAGTCTAGGCGCGGTCGGGGCTCCGGGGCACGGTCGGTCGGGCTTTTCTGACACGAATTTGTCAGAATTGGCGCCATGCGCATCACGGAGGCCGCGCGGCGCCTCGGGACCTCGCCCCGAATGCTCCGCTACCGGGAGAGCCTCGGCCTGCTCCCGCCCACCCGCGACGCGGCCCCCGGCGGCCACCGCCGCTTCGACGAGGCCGAGCTGCGCGCCATCGCGCTCGCCCTGGCGCTGGAGAAGCGCTACGACATCGGTCCGGCCGAGCTGGCGTTCGGGCTGCGGGTGCTGGCCGAGCCGGAGGTGCAGGCGCGCGTCCGCGAGCTGGGCGAGCGTATCGGCCGCGTCTCCGCGCCGCCCGCCCGCTACCTGGACTTCGAGAAGGAGAAGGCGCTGCGGCTGCTGCAACGCCGCCGCTGAGCGGCCTGCCGTACGGGTGCGGGAGATGCGTGTGGCCGGCTCCGTGGGCTCGCTCTGCCGGGCGGGCCCACGGAGCCGGCGGTTCTGGGAGATCAGGCCGGGACCGGGGCGAGGGCCAGGGTCGGGTAGTCGGTGTAGCCCTCCTCGGTGCCGCCGTACCAGTGCTCGGGGCGGCTCTCGTTGAGGGGCGCGTTCCGGCGGAGCCGCTCGACCAGGTCGGGGTTCGCCAGGAACGCCCGGCCGAGGGACACCAGGTCCGCGCCCGCCGCCAGCAGGCGCTCGCCCGCGGCCCGGCCGCCGTCCTCGGGGAACGGCGTCGGCCACGGCAGGGCCGGGTTGGCGATCAGGGTCGCGGGCCACAGGGCGCGCAGCTCGCGGAAGAGCGGGCTGTCGGGGTCGGCGAACACGACGTGCAGGTAGGCGAGGCCGCGGGCGGCCAGCTCCCGGGTCAGGACCGGGTAGAGGGCCTCGACGTCGGTCTCCCGCATCGCGTTGGCGGTGACGCCGGGGGCGATGCGGACGCCCACCCGGTCAGGGCCGATGGCGGCCGCGACCGCGTCCACCACTTCCAGGACGAACCGGATGCGGTTGTCGACGGAGCCGCCGTAGGCGTCGGCGCGGTGGTTGGTGCGGGTGGACAGGAACTGGTGGAGCAGGTAGCCGTTCGCGGCGTGGACCTCCACTCCGGCGAAGCCCGCCGCGACGGCGTTGCGGGCCGCCTGGGCGAAGTCGGCGACGGTGGCGCTGATGTCGTCGAGGGTCATCTCGCGCGGCACGGGGGCCGACCGCGGGCCGTCCGGCGTGTGGACGGCGTCGGGGAACGGGACCGGGGACGGCGCGACCGGGTCCAGGCCGCTGTTGGCGGGGTGGCCGATGCGGCCGCCGTGCTGGAGCTGCAGGAACATCCGGCCCCCGGCGGCGCGGACGGCCTCGGTGACCCGCCGCCAGCCCTCGGTCTGCGCCGCGTCGTGGACGCCCGGGATGTTCGGGTAGGTCTGGCCGGCGCGGTTGGGCGTGGCGGCCTCGGCGACGATCAGCCCGGCGGTGGCGCGCTGGGCGTAGTACTCGGCCATCAGGGGCGTCGGGACGCCGTCGGCGGTCGCGCGGTTGCGGGTCATCGGGGCCATCACCAGGCGGTTCGGCAGGGTCAGCGCGCCGAGGGCGGCGGGGGCGAGCAGCGTGGTCATCGCGGTCTCCTTCAGGGGTCGGGGAGTTCAGGGGTTCAGGCGCCGGGCGGGGAAGGCGTGGGCGCGGGCCGCCAGGACCACGGCGAGGACCGGGGCCAGCAGGGCGATGACGGCCCAGGGGAACGAGGCGGTGCCGAAGCGGTCGAGCAGGACGCCGCCGAGGACGCCGCCCGCGGCCATCGCGACGTTCCAGAGGGTGACCAGCAGCGTCTGCGCGGCGTCGGCCTGGTCGCCTCCGGCGTCGCCCACGGCGGTCTGGAGCAGGGTCGGGACGCCGCCCCAGCCGAGGCCCCACAGCACGGCGGCGGCGTAGACGAGGACGTGGCCCCCGGACGCCGCCGCCAGCAGCGCCGCGCCGGCCGCGACCAGCAGCGTGCTCGCGACGGTCAGGGCGCGCAGGCGGCGGTTGATGTGCGCCCCGGCGGCCCAGATGCTCACCAGCGACGCCACGCCGAACACCAGCAGCACGAGGTCGGTGGCGCCCCCCATGCCGAGGTCGGCCAGGAACGTGGCGATGTAGGCGTACAGGATCGTGTGGGCCAGGACGAACACGGTGGTGACGAACAGCACCGGCGCCACGCCCGGGACGCGCGCGGCGCGCAGGACCGGGACGCGCTCGCCCCGCCGGTGCCCGGGGAAGTCGGGGACGGCCGCCATGATCCAGAACACCAGGGCGACGGTCAGCGCCGTCATGATCCAGAACGCGCTCCGCCAGCCGAGCGCCTGCCCGGCGAACGTCCCGGCGGGCACGCCCAGCGACAGCGCCACCGGGATGCCCGCCATGGCGATCGCGATGGCCCGGCCCTGGAGGCGGGGCGGGGCGAGCCGCCGCGCGTACCCGGCGAGCAGCGCCCAGGCGAGGCCGGCGGCGACCCCGGCGACGAAGCGGGCCGTCATCGTCAGCAGGTACTGCGACGACAGGGCGGTGACGGTGTTGGCGACCGCGAACGCCGCCACCGCCGTCAGCAGCAGGCGCTTGCGCCGCCATCCGGCGGTGGCCGCCGTCAGCGGGATCGCGAGCAGGGCCGTGCCGATAGCGTAGATCGTGACGGTCTGGCCCGCGGCGGACTCGGTGACGCCCAGGGCCCGGCTCATCTGCGGCAGCACGCCGGCGGGCAGGGTCTCGGTCAGGCTGGTGATGAAGACGGCGGTGGCGAGGGCCAGCAGGGCGGGCATCGGGAGGCGGTCGGGGGCGGCCGCCGGAGGCCCGGTTCGTGTCGTGGTGGTAGCGCTTGCCATGGTCTGTCTCCGGTCGTTCAGTCGTGGAGGGCCAGGCCGCCGTCGACGGGCAGCCGTGCGCCGGTGGTGAAGGTCGCCTCGGTGGCCAGGAACAGGGCGGCGCGGGCCACCTCGTCGGGCGCGCCGAGCCGCCGCAGCGGGGCGCGGGCGCGACATCGGTCCCGCAGGTCGGCGTAGCGGTCGAGGGGGACGCCGGGAGCGGGGTCGAGGAAGCCGGGCACGACGGTGTTCACCCTGACGCCGCGCCCGGCCAGCTCGGCGGCCAGCGCGCGCACCCCCGCCCACGGCGCGTCCCCGTCCGCCTGCGGGGCGCCGGCGCCTCCGGGCGAAGGGGCGACGAAGACGATCGCGCCGCCGTCGGCCAGCAGGGGCAGCAGGGGGCGGACGCCCTCCGGCCCGGTGGCGGTGAGGACGAGGTCCACGCCGCCCAGCGCCTCGGCGACGGCCGCGGCCGGCACCTCGCCGGCGGGCGGCTCCAGCAGGTGGACGGCGGAGCCCAGTTCGGCGGCCGCGCCCGCCAGCCGCGCCGCGTCGCGGTCGGCCAGCAGGACGTCCGCGCCGCCCTCCACCAGGCGTTTGGCGGCGGCCAGGCCGACGTCCGTCGCCCCTGCGACGAGCGCCCTGGTTCCCGCGTACTTGGTCATGGCAGGACTGTGCCGCCGGGCGCTTCGGGCGGGCTGACGGATCGCTGACGGTGTGCCCGTCAGCGCTGTGTACGGTGCAGACCATGCGTTTCGGGGTGCTCGGCCAGCTCGCGGTGTGGGACGGGGACGGCGCGGCCGTCGCCGTGCCCGAGGCCAAGGTCCGGGCGCTGCTGGCCGACCTGCTCGTGCACGAGGGGCGGCCGGTCCCGGCGGACCGGCTGATCGACGACCTGTGGGGCGACCGGCCGCCGGGCCGCCCCGCCAACGCCCTCCAGGCCAAGGTCTCCCAGCTCCGCCGCGCGCTCGGCCGCGACCGGGTCGTCCACGAGGCGGCCGGGTACCGGCTGCGCCTCGACGACCCGCTGGACGTGGACGCCGCCCGGTTCCGCGCGCTGGCGAACCGGGCGGAGGCCGAGGCCGACCCGGCGGCGCGGGCGGCGGCGCTGACCGAAGCGCTGGGCCTGTGGCGGGGTCCGGCGTTCGCGGACTTCGCCGACGCGGAGTTCGCGCGGCCCGCGGCCGAGCGGCTGGACGAGCAGCGCCTGGCCGTCCTGGAGGAGCAGGCCGAGGCCCGGCTCGCGGCGGGCGACCACACCCTGCTGGTCGGCGAGCTGGCCGACCTGGTGGCGCGGCACCCGCTCCGGGAGCGCCTGCGGGCCGTCCACCTGCACGCCCTGTACCTGGCGGGCCGCCAGCACGAGGCCCTCGCCGCCTACGCCGAGCTGCGCGAACGCCTAGCGGACGAGCTCGGCGTCGATCCCGGCCCGGAGCTGGCCGCGCTCCACCAGGCGATCCTGCGCCAGGACGCCTCCCTGCTCCCGTCCCCGCCGCCCGCCTCCCCTGCCGCCCCGCCCGCCCGCGCAGAGCCCGCCGGGCTCCCGCCGACGAACCTGCCCGCCCAGGTCACCTCGCTGATCGGCCGCGACCGCGCCCTGGACGAGCTGGAACGCCTCCTGGACGGCGCGCGGCTGGTCACGCTCACCGGGCCGGGCGGGGTCGGCAAGACGCGGCTGGCGATAGCGGCCGCGTCCCGCTTCGTGCCGCGCCTGCCGGACGGGGTGTGGCTGGTCGAGCTGGCCGGACTGGGCCCCGGCGACGACGTCGCGCAGGCCGTCGCCGCCGCGCTCGGCGTCCGCGACGACGCGCCCGGCGCCGCCTCCTCCCCCGCCGGACGGCTCGCCGCGGCCCTGCGCGACCGCCGCCCGCTGCTGGTGCTGGACAACTGCGAGCACGTCGTCGGACCGGTCGCCGACCTGGTGGACCTGCTGCTGCGCGCGGTCCCCGGCCTGCGCGTGCTGGCCACCAGCCGCGAGCCGCTGGACGCGGCGGGCGAGACGGTGGTGCCGGTCGAGCCGCTGCCGAACGCCGACGCGGTGCGGCTGTTCACCGAGCGGGCCCGCGCCGCCGCGCCGGGCGTCGTCCTGGACGGGGAGTCCCGCGCGGCCGTCGCCGAGATCTGCCGCAGGCTCGACGGCATCCCCCTCGCGCTGGAGCTGGCCGCGACCCGGGTGCGGGGCCTCGGCGTCCGGGAGCTGGCGGCGCGGCTGGAGAACCGGTTCCGCGTGCTGGCCGCCGGGCGGCGCGGCGCCCCGGCCCGGCAGCGGACGCTCCGCGCGATGATCGACTGGAGCTGGGACCTGCTCAGCGCGCCCGAGCGCATCGTGCTGCGCCGCCTCGCGGTGCACCGCGACGGTTGCGACCTGGCCGCCGCCGAGGCGGTGTGCGCCGGGGACGGCGTGGCCCGCGAGGAGGTCTTCGACCTGGTCACGCGGCTGGTGGACCGATCCCTGGTGGTGATGGCGGACCGGCCGGAGGGGCCCCGGTACCGGCTGCTGGAGTCGGTGGCGGCGTACGCGACCGAGCGCCTGCACGAGCTGGCGGACCTGGACGAGGTCCGCCGCCGCCACCTGCGCCACTACCTCGGGCTCGCCGAAGGGGCCGCGCCCGGCCTGCACGGCCCCGGGCAGCGCGACCGGCTGGCCCTGCTCGACACCGAGTCCGCCAACCTGCGGGCCGCCCTGGCGGAGTCGCTGCGCGCTCCGGGAGACGAGGCGGTCCGCCTGGTCAGGGCCCTGGCGTGGTGGTGGCTGCTGCGGGGGCGGCTGCACGAGGGGCGGCGCGCGCTGGAGGCGGTGCGGGAACGTTCCACCGAGGTGGAGCTGCTGCACGGCGCGTTCGTGCTGCTCACCGGCGACCCCGCCGGGGAGCCGCCGCCGTGGGAAGCGGAGGCGGACCCGGGGGTCCTGCGGGCGGCGTGGCTCTACGCGCTCGGCCTGTTCAACACCGGCGGGCTGGACGCCAGCGAGAAGCTCTGCGGACGCGTCCTGGACCTGGCCGCGGGCGACCGGTGGGCCACCGCCGCCGCGCTCGGGCTGCGGGCGATGCACGCGCTGGTGCGGGGCGACCTCGACGGCATCGCGCGCGACGGGACGCGCAGCGCCGAGGTCTTCCGGGCGCTCGGCGACCGCTGGGGCGAGCTGCAGTCGCTCACCCCGCGCGCCTCGCTCGCCGAGATCAGGGGCGACTACGCCGAGGCCGAGCGCCTGCAGGGCGAGGGGCTGCGCATCGCCCGCGACCTCGGCCTCGCGACGGAGGTCTCTGCGCGCACCTCCGGCCTGGGCCGGCTCGCGCTGCTGACCCGCGACTGGGACCGCGCCCGCGAACTGCACGAACAGGCGCTGGAACTGGCCGTCCGGCAGGGGTACGTCTACGGCGAGGTGCACGCGCTGATGGGGCTGGCGCTCGGGGCGCGGCGCGCGGGCGACCTCGACGGCGCCGAGCGGCACCTGGCCCGCATCCGCGACGAGCACACCTCCTCGGCGGTCGGCGAGCACCTGCTGGCGGCCGAGTTCGGCTTCCTCGCCGAGCTGCGCGGCGACCGCCGGGAGGCCGCCGCGCACCACCGGCGCGGGCTGGAGATCGCCCGCTCGATCGGGGAGCCGCGCGCGCTGGCGCTGTCGCTGGAGGGGCTGGCGGGCGCGGCCGAGGACGCGGGGCGGGCCGCGTTCCTGCTGGGCGCGGCCGACGGGGCGCGGCGCGGCGTGGGCGCGCCGCTGCCGCCCGGCGAGCGCTTCGACGTGGACCGGATCGCCGCGGCGGCCGAGGCCGCGCTCGGCCCGGACGCGTTCGCCGAGGCGTTCGACCGGGGCGCGGCGCTGGCGGACTACTGGTCGGCCGGCTCCTGGCCGCCGGGCACCACCACGCCGGACTCGTAGGCCAGCATCACCGCCTGCGCCCGGTCGCGCAGCCCGAGCTTGGTGAACACCCGCGCCACGTGCGTCTTCACCGTGTGCTCGCTCACCACCAGGCGCCGGGCGATCTCGCCGTTGGACAGCCCGCCCGCGATCAGGACCAGCACCTCGGTCTCGCGGGCTGTCAGCGTGGCCAGCTCGGCGGGGGCCTGCGGGCGGCTGCGGCGCTGCTTGGTGAACTCGCGGATCAGCCGGCCGGTCACCTGCGGGGCCAGCAGCGAGTCGCCGCGCGCCACCACCCGGACCGCCGACACCAGCTCGTCGGCCGTGGCGTCCTTGAGCAGGAAGCCGCTCGCGCCGACCGACAGCGCCTCGTAGACGTACTCGTCCACGTCGAAGGTCGTCAGCACCAGCACCCGCACGCCGTCGGCGCCGGGGCGCGCGAGGATGCGGCGGGTCGCCTCGATGCCGTCCATGCCGGGCATCCGGATGTCCATCACGACCACGTCGGGGCGGTGCCGCTCGGCCAGCCGCACCGCGTCGTGGCCGTCGCCGCCCTCGCCGACCACGGTGATGTCGGGCTGGGCGCCCAGCAGCGCGGCGAAGCCCGCGCGGACGATCGTCTGGTCGTCCACGATCGCGACCTTGATCACCGCCGCCTCCGGGCCGGGTCAGCGGCGGCCGGGCGGTCCCTGCGAACCGGGATCACGAGACGGGTTCTCCTCCCTGGACAGCGGCAGTTCGGCCTCCACCAGGAACCCGCCCTGGGTGGCCGGGCCGGCGGAGAACCGTCCGCCCAGCATGGTCGCACGTTCCCGCATCCCCACGAGACCGTGTCCGCCACCGGACGGATCGGGGGCGGGCTGCACGCGGGTGCGCCCGGCTGGATCGGCGGCGGGGTCGGGGACGGTGCCGGTGGGGTCCAGTACGGCGGTACGGGAGTGGGGGCGCTCGCGGTTCAGCACCATCGTGGGCCGCGCCGACCCGTCGTCGACCACCCGCACCGCGAGCCGGTCGGGCAGGTAGGTCAGCTCCACCCGCACCTCCGAGCCGGGCGCGTGCCGCCGCGCGTTGGTCAGGGCCTCCTGGACGATCCGGTAGGCCGACAGCTCCACCGTCGTGGACAGCGCGCGCGGGTCACCGTGCACCGCGAGGTCCACCTGGCCGCCCGCGCCCCGGTGCTGCTCGATCAGCTCCGGCAGCCGGTCCAGCCGGGGCTGCGGGGCCGAGTCGGGCTCGGGGCGGGCGTCGGCGCGCAGCACGCTGAGCAGCCGCCGCATCTCCACCAGCGCCTCGCGGGCCGTCTTGGCGATCTCGGTGTAGCCCTCGCGGGCCTGCGGGGACAGGTCGTCCATGGTGTAGGGCGCGGTCTCGGCCTGCACCGCGATCATGGAGACCGAGTGCGCGACCACGTCGTGCAGCTCGCGCGCGATGCGGGCGCGCTCGCGCATCACCGCCTGCTCGCGCTGCACGGCGGTGAGGCGGGTGAGGGTCTCGTTGTTGCGCTCCTGCGCCTCGGCCTCGGTGCGGCCCGCGCTCTCGACCGCCCGCCCCGCGTCGCCGAGGCCGATGGCGGCCAGCACCGCGACCACGGCGGCGGGCCAGGGCACGTCGTCCAGCGTGGAGGTCGCCAGGTACACGACCGCGACGGTGACGACGCTGCCGACCGCCAGCACCCCGGCCGACTGGCGGGGCAGCTCGCGGCCCAGCGCGTACAGCGTGTAGAGCGCGGCGAAGGTGGTGGTGACCAGCAGCGGCTGCCCGGTGAGCAGGCCCGCCGCGAACGCGCCCAGCGCCACCGCCGCGACGGGCCGCAGGTACTCGCGCCGCCACACCAGCGGCAGCGTGCAGGCCACCGCGAACGCCCCCGCCACGCTGAGCGGCGTCGCCACGCGCGGGGCCAGCTCGGCGACGGCGGCGATGGTGAGCGCGAAGCCGGTCAGCGGCGCGAACCACCACGTCCCGGCGACCTCGCCCCACACGCTCATCCAGCGCGGCAGCGGCGTGGCCTGGGTGTCGCCGGGTGAGGGCCGCCGGTCCAGCTTGGCGCCGATCCTGCGGCCGAGCGGGCGCAGCAGCGCGCCGATCCCGGTCAGCACCCACAGCAGCAGCTGGCCGACACCCGCCACGATGCGCCCCGACAGCCGCCAGGCGTGGTGGGCTATGGCGGGGCCGAAGGCGGTGGGCGCGGCGGCGGGGGCGGTCTCGTCTGCGTGGTCGTCCCTGGTCACCCCTCCATAGTGCGCGCTGACCCGGGGTCCTCACCTCACCGTGAGGGGCTATGCCTCAGGGTCGTATCCCCCTGGAGGACGACCTGTTTTCCCTCCTTTGGGGGGACGTACGGGTGATCCGAGGCCGCGTAGTGTCTTAACCGTGACCAACGCGGCGGCGCCGCCGGCTTAGGGGGTTCGGCGGGGCTGCCGCGGTCACACCAGAACCGTCCGGAATCAGGGGCCGGACGGGGAGCAATGGGAAGAGGCGCCCTCGCCGGACGGCCGACTGACCGGTCATGTCCTGGGCTGGGGTCGATCGGCACCACACCGGCCGACCGGCGAGGGAACAGCCGCTTCCGCGGAGGCTCCGGCCCGCGGCTTCGGCCCGCGCGCAAGGTCCGTTGGACGGCCCGTTGCCCCTCCTCCCGGAGAATCGGATCCCGGGGGACGAACCTTGATGATCTTCACGGGCCCGGGCCCGCCGCGCACGCGGGCTGAGCGGCCGGGCTGAGCGGCCGGGCGCCCTTCGCCCTCGCCTGGAACGGCGCCCGCTGGCGTGAGACCGCCGTCCCCGCCCCCGGACGGCGTCTGGGAAGGGGTCTCCGCCTCCTCCGCCCGCGACGCCTGGATGATCGTCACGAGGCGCGAGGGGGCCGTCCCGCACTGGACCGGGGGCCGGTGGCGCTCCGGCCCGCTCGGGGGCGCTCCGCGCGCCGTGGACGCCATCACCTGGACCGACGCGCCGCGCCCCCGCTGAAAGCCGACCGGGTGCCCGCCGTTCCGTGGAACGGCGGGCACCCGGTCGGCGCGGCGGCGAGTCAGGGCGCCGCGGGGGTCTCCGCCTCGACGCCGCGCGCGCCCAGGGCGGGCTCCAGGTAGATCAGCTTCGCCTCGGGGAACTGGGCGCGGATCTTGGCCTCGGCCGCGTCGATGCCGCGCGCCACCTCGGCGGCGGTGTCGTCGTGGAAGACCGCGATCTTGGCCGCGATCAGCATCTCCTCCGGACCCACGTACTCGGTGCGGATGTCGATCACGTGGTCGACCTCTTCGACCGACTCCAGCGCGGCGACGATGCGCTCCTCCTGCTCGGGGTCGGCGCCCTCGCCGATCAGCAGGCTCTTGGTCTCGATCGCCAGGATGATCGCGATGGCGGCCAGCAGCACGCCGATGCAGACCGTGCCGACGCCGTCCCACACCAGGTCGCCGGTCACCACGGCCAGGGTCACGCCCACCAGCGCCAGGATCAGGCCGACCAGCGCGCCCAGGTCCTCCAGCAGCACGACCGGCAGCTCGGGGGCCTTGGAGCGGCGGATGAACTGCCACCAGGACTTGTCGCCGCGGACGTGGTTGGACTCCTTGATCGCGGTGCGGAAGGAGAACGACTCCAGGACGATCGCCACGATCAGCACGCCGAACGCCCAGGCGGGCGAGTCCATCTTGGCGCCCGGGTGCTCGATCGCCTCATGGATCTTGTGGTAGCCCTCGTAGAGCGAGAAGACGGCGCCCACGGTGAACAGCACCACCGCCACCACGAACGCGTAGAAGTAGCGCTCGCGGCCGTACCCGAACGGGTGCTTGGGCGTGCGGCTGCGCTCGGACCGCTTGCGCCCCACCAGCAGCAGGCCCTGGTTGCCGGAGTCGGCCACCGAGTGGATGCCCTCCGCCAGCATCGACGACGACCCGGTGAAGCCGAACGCGACGAACTTGGCGGTGGCGATGCCGAGGTTGGCGGCCAGCGCGGCGACGATCGCCTTGGTTCCGCCTTCTGCACTCATCTACGCAATCCTCGCTTTGAGCTCTTGGATGGCCGACACGGGCGTGGGGTCGACGCCCAACGCGATAGCCAAGTAAACCGTCACATAGTCCGCGAGCGCGATCAGTGTCGCGATTCTTTCCAGCGGATGCTCGCCCTCGGCCGCGATCTCGGTGACCGCCACGCCGCGTCCCCGCGCCATCTCGACCGACGCCTCGCGGCGCTTGCGCGCCTGCGGGTGCTCGTCGGTGTCGCGCAGGATCACCAGGTGGAGCCCGTGCTCGGCGTCGTCGGCGCGGTCCCGGAAGAAGTCGTCGGGATCGCCGCCGCGCTGCTGGGCGAAGAAGCCGTCGAACGCCACCACCTGGTTGTGGTCGGCCTCCGGCAGTTCCCCGTACACCCCGGGGTACTTGGCGTTCTCGTTGAGCTGGCAGCACATCCGGTAGGCCGCCACGCCCGCCAGCGGCGAGGAGCCCCACGCCATCGGCACGTCCCCGGCGAGGTCCAGCGCGATGCGCTTGGCGGGGTTGACGAACGACTCGCTGGCCGGGCGGCACCGGTTGGCCACGTCCTCCAGCCGCCCGGCGGTCGCCTCCAGCACCTCGTCGGACACGTCGGTCAGGCCCAGCTCGCGGGCGGCCACGATAAGCGGGACGGTGAGGCCCCACAGCGTCGCGCGCGGCTGCCCCACCGACCGCACCGGCACGAACAGCGCGCGGTTCTGCGTCGCCAGCGCCGCCAGCGGCGAGTCCTCACCGCCCACGAACAGCAGGCGGCAGCCCCGGCGCGCGGCCTCGGCCGCCACCGCCAGCGTCTCCTCGGTGCCGCCCGAGCACGACACCGCGACGACCAGGTCGGACGCGCCGACCCAGCCGGGCAGCGCGTACCCGCGCACGGTCACCACCGGCACCGGGCAGCCGGTGCCGCACACCGCCGCCAGCACGTCGCCGGAGATCGCCGAGCCGCCCATGCCGGTCACCACGACCGCGCGCGGCCGCCCGTCGTCGGCCAGCGCCGCGACGCCGGCCTCGCGGGCCCGCCGCAGACCCTCGCGGATCTGCGCGGCCGACGAGGCGACCTGGCGCAGCATGCCGCCGGGGTCGGCCGCCTCGATCGCGGCCGCGTCGTCCAGCACGCCCGTCTCGACCGCGCCGCTCACGGGGCCGGGGCCCTGGCCTCGTCCACCAGCAGCACCGGGATGTCGTCGCGCACCGCGTAGACGTAGTGGCAGGTGCCGACGCACGCCAGCTCGTCGGCGTCGTCGGCGGGCCGCAGGTCGCCGCCGCAGTTGGGGCAGGCCAGGATCTCCAGCAGCCAGGTGTCGAGTTTCACCGTCACTTCTCCCTCACGATCGCCAGGACCTCGTCGCGGACGGCGGCCATGGCGGGCTCGTCGGCGGCCTCCGCGTTGAGGCGCAGCAGCGGTTCGGTGTTGGACGGCCGCAGGTTGAACCACCAGTCGCCGCCATCGACGGTCAGGCCGTCAAGTTCGTCGATCGTAACGCCCGGCCGCCCGGCGAAGGCCGACCGGACCCGCTCGGCGGCCGCGGCCTGGTCGTGCACCTCGCTGTTGATCTCGCCGGAGGCGGCGTAGCGGGAGTACTCGGCCAGCAGCTGCGACAGGCTCCGCTCGTCCTGCTCGCCCAGGGCCGCCAGCACGTGCAGCGCCGCCAGCATCCCCGAGTCGGCGAACCAGAAGTCGCGGAAGTAGAAGTGCGCCGAGTGCTCGCCGCCGAACACCGCGCCGGTCTCGGCCATCGTCTGCTTGATGAACGAGTGCCCCACGCGGGTGCGCACCGGCGTGCCGCCGTGCTCGGCGACGATCTCCGGCACGGCCTTGGAGGTGATCAGGTTGTGCACGATCGGGGCGCCGGGGTGCTTGGCCAGCTCGCGGGCCGCCACCAGCGCGGTGACCGCCGACGGGGAGACGATCTCGCCGCGCTCGTCCACCACGAAGCAGCGGTCGGCGTCGCCGTCGAAGGCCAGCCCGATGTCGGCGCCGGTCTCGCGCACCTTGGCCTGCAGGTCGCGCAGGTTCTCCGGCTCGATCGGGTTGGCCTCGTGGTTGGGGAAGGTGCCGTCCAGCTCGAAGTACAGCGGCACCAGGTCGATCGGCAGGCCCGCGAACGTGGTGGGGACGGTGTGGCCGCCCATGCCGTTGCCCGCGTCCACCACGACCTTCAGCGGCCGGATGCCCGACAGGTCCACCAGCGTCTTGAGGTGGTCGGCGTAGCCCTTGAGCAGATCGCGCTGGGAGACGGTGCCGGGCTCGCCGTCGTGGGCGGGCACGCCCTTCTCGACCAGGTCGCGGATCTCGGTGAGGCCGGTGTCGCGGCCGATCGGGCGGGCCCCGGCGCGGCACAGCTTCATGCCGTTGTACCTGGCCGGGTTGTGGCTGGCGGTGAACATCACACCGGGCAGCTCCAGCACGCCGCTGGCGTAGTAGAGCAGGTCGGTGGAGCCGAGCCCGGCCTCGACCACGTCCGCGCCCTGGGCGGTCGCCCCGCGGGCGAACGCGGCGGCCAGCGGCCCGGACGACTCGCGCATGTCGTGGGCGGTGACGACGGCGGACGCCCCGGTCACCCGCACGAAGGCGGCCCCGACCGCCTCGGCGGTCGCGGCGTCCAACTCCTGCGGCACCACGCCGCGGATGTCGTACGCCTTGAAGATCTTGGCGAGGTCGCCCACTCCCGTGCTCCCCTGGTCGAACGGCTCTGCCGGCCCAACGTCGTTCTGCGGGCCCCGAGCCTACCGGGGCCGGGGGCGTCGGCAGTCCGGGGTGCGCGGTACGGGCATGGGAGCGGGACGGCGCGGGCCGGGACGCGGTCAGGAGGCGGGGCCCCCGGCGGGGGCGCCGGTCACTCCTGGGCGGGCTTGGTGGCGGCGGGCTCGGAGCGCAGCACCCGCAGGTGCCCGCGGCGGCCGACCTCGGTGCCCTGCCCGACCGGCTCGGTGCGCCCGTCGGGCGCGGGCCGGGCGGCCTCGCGGACCGCGTCGGCGAGCGCCTCCAGGTCGTCGGCGCTCGGCTCGGTCTCGGTCTCGACGGGCAGGCGGACCAGTTCCCACCCCATGGGGGCGGTGAGCCGCTCGGAGTGCTCCGCGCACAGGTCGTAGCAGTGTGGCTCGGCGTACGTGGCGAGAGGCCCCAGAACAGCGGTGGAGTCGCGGTAGACGTACGTGAGCGTGAACACTGCGGGCGCCTTGCAGGCGGTGCGGGAGCAGATGCGGACGGGGCTCACGATGGCCGACCGTACCTCCCCGCCGCCGCCTCCGCCACCACCCCGGTGCACGTGTCGCCGTTACCGGTCAATTTCCCCGGTAACAATCACATTCACGCAGCTAGTGATCACTATCCGTCACCGGCGCCGTCCGGCGGGGCCGCGGTGCCCAGCCAGCGGGCGATGGCGGCGCCCCGGGTGCGCACGCCCAGCTTGGCGAAGATCCGGTTCACGTGGTTCTTCACGGTGAACTCCGACAGCACCAGCATGGCCGCGATCTCCCCGTTGGCGCGGCCCCGGGCGATGAGGTCCATCACCTCGGCCTCGCGCCGCGACAGGCCCCAGCGGTCGCAGTCCGGCCCGGCGGCGCGGTCGGCGGGCCGCGCGGCGGGTCCGGCGCCGCGCAGCGCCCGCACCACCGCCACGCTCGCGGCCGGGGACAGCGGGCTGGCGCGGTCCTCGACGGTGTCGTGGATCGCGGCGATGAGCTCCTCCACCCCGAACGAGCCGTGCACCAGGTAGCCCGCCGCGCCGTTGCGGACGGCCGCGCCGATGACCTCGGCGTCGGTGTCGTAGGACAGCATCAGCACCTTGGCCAGCTCGCTGAGCGGCCCGGCCGCCGCCACCCCGTCCATCTCCGGCATCCGCACGTCCAGCAGCACGATGTCGGGCCGCAGCAGCCGCGCCTGCTCCACCGCGTGCCGCCCGTCCACGGCCTCCCCGGCCACCTCCAGGCCGCCGGTCTCCAGCAGGGCGACCAGGCCCGCCCGGACGACGGGGTTGTCGTCCACCACCAGCACCCGCAGCGCGGGCCGCCCGCTCATCGGGCGTGCTCCGCGTCGTCCTGGGGGCCGGGCAGCGGGCGGGCGCACGGGACCGCGACGTGGACGACCGACCCCCGGCCGGGCGCCGAGGAGAGGCAGAAGCGGCCGCCGGCGCGGCGCGCGCGCTCGGCCATGCCGAGCAGCCCGTAGTGGCCCTCGCGGGCCAGCAGGTCGAACCGGTCGCCGTCCGGCGGGGCGAAGCCCTTGCCGTCGTCGCGCACCGTCAGCTCGACGCCGGCCGCCGAGCGGTGCAGCGCCACCTCCACGCGCCGGGCCTCGGCATGTCGTTCCACGTTGACCAGCGCCTCCTTCAGCACCGCGATGAGCTCGTACTTGACCAGCGGCGGGGGCTCGGGGCCGTGCTCCGGCTCCAGGCCGCGGGCGCGCAGGTCGACCGGGACGCCCGCGGCGGCGCTCCACTCCGCGCACACCCGCCGCGCGCCCTCGGCCATCGGCAGCAGGAACGCCTCCTCGCGCAGGTCGGCGATCAGGCCCCGGGCCTCCCGGCGGGCCGCCGCCAGCGCCGCGATGATGGCGGCCGCGTCGCGCTCGGCGCGGTCGGGCGCGGTCCGGATGCGGGCCGGCAGCACGCTTGCCGACAGCGCGACGCCCTCCAGGGTCTTGGCGAGCGAGTCGTGCATCTCGCGGGCGAGCCGGGCCCGCTCCTCGGCCGCGGCGAGCGCGCTCTCGGCGGTCCGCCGCGCCTCCTCGGCCTCGGCGTACTGGTCGAACAGCCGGCGCAGCACGACCCCGGCGCAGGCGGCGAACGGGTAGAAGACCGGCAGGGCCACCAGCAGGCCGGGATCGGCGTGCGCGCTGGGGACGGTCCCGGGCATCGCCAGGTAGCACAGGGCGATCTGCACCAGGCAGACCAGCAGCACCGGCCCCCAGGCGTACAGCACCCCGGCGAGGGCCGCCGTCATGACCGTGAACAGGAAGATCGGGCCGAAGACGCCGCCCTGCACCAGGACCGCGAACACCAGGACCGCGTCCAGGCAGACCAGCGCCGGGCGGCGGAGCAGGACCGGCAGGACGCGCCGCCAGGCCGCCTCCGCCAGCACCGTCTCGGCGCCCAGCACCGCGACGGCCGCCAGCAGGCCGGGGCCGAGCCGCTCGCCGGGCATCAGCACCAGGGCCATCGCCAGCAGCAGGCCGCGCAGCAGCAGGAGCAGGCGGAAGGTCACCGCCAGGCGCGTGTCCGCGGCGTGCCCGGCCGGGCCGCCGCCCCCGGTCAGTCGGGGCATCGGGGATCGTCGCAGGCGCGCCAGGCGTCGGAGTCCCGCAGCAGCCGCACCACCTGCCGGCGGTCGCGCAGGGTGAACGCGCCCCCGTCGGTGCTGCGGGCCAGCGCGCGCAGGTCGGGCGGGACGGCCGCGCCGACGCTCAGCACGATCACGCTCACCGGGCGGCGCGGGTCGAAGGCGGCCGCCAGCTCGCGGCGGGTGCGGGCCAGGTCGCCGCGCGCGCCGCCGCCGTCCCCGCCGGCGGTGAGCACGATCACCACGTTGAGGTCGCCCTCGTCGTAGCGCCGGGACACCTCGCGGTGGGCGGCCGTGATCGCCGCGTACAGGCCGGTTCCGGGGCCCGGCCTGGGCCGGACCCCCTGCAGCGCCTCCTGGATCGCCAGGCGGTGGGTGTGGCCGCTGGGGCGGCGTTCGGCGAGCGGGCGCACCGGCGCCAGGACGCGGGGCGGGCCGCCCGGCCGCGCGGCGAGCGTCCAGATCCCGAACTCGGTGTCGTCCAGCATCAGCGAGGCGCCCTGGGAGAGGGTGCCGAGCATCAGCCCCAGCCGCGGCCCGCGGGCCGGACCGGACTGGTCGACCAGCGCCAGCGCGTTGACGCCCTGCTTGATCCGCCGCCAGTACTCCTGGACCTGCCCGGCCACCCGGTCGCTCGCGACCGGCAGCACCGGCGGGGCGGGGCGGGTGAACCGGCCGTGCGCGGCCCGGACGACGGGCAGGCCGGGGCCGTCCAGCCGCGACGCGCCCGGCCGGAGCGGGCGGCGCAGTCCCGCGCGGTGCAGGTCGGCGACCGTGCGCGAGGAGTGCAGCTCGGCCAGGAAGGCGGCGGCGACCCGCCGCCGCCCGGCGTCGCGGGTGACGCTGACGTAGGGGAAGTCCAGGGCGGGCGTGCGCCGGGCGGGGTGCACGACGGCGAGGCGGTCGGCGTCGTCGCGGGCGTCCCGGTTCTGCCGCCAGACGTGCTGCTCGGGGACGGCGGCGACCTCCGCCCGCCCGTCGCCGCCGCCGAGGGCGCGCTCCAGCGGGCGGCCCGGCGGCAGCGGCTCGACCGAGCGCAGCGTGTCGGCGAACCGCCGGGGCCCCGCGGTCGAGTGCCACAGCGCCTGGAGCGCCAGGCTGCCCGCGCCGGTCCGCGCGGGGTCGGGTATCCACAGCCGGAACGGTTTCGTGTCGGCCTGCGCGCGGGCGGCGACCGGGCGGGGCCTGCGGTCGGGTCCGAACCCCGCCCAGGAGCGGCTCTCCAGGACCGGGCCGTACCGGTCGGCCTCCGCCTGCGGCAGCGCGAACACGATCGGCGAGGAGGCGACCGACTGCGCCGCGCCGCCGCGCCCCGCTCCGGCCGCCTTGATCCAGAAGGTGGAGTCGGGGATCCAGACGTCGGGCACCGCCCGGCCCTGCCGCAGCACCGCGACGGTCTCGGCGGAGTCGCCGGCCACGACCTTCACGACCGCGCACCGGCCGTCGGCGCGCTGGGCGTCGTTGTAGCGGTCGGCGACCGCCAGCGCGGCGGGGGCGATGGCCGGGTCGGCGGTCACCGTCAGCCACTGGGTGCGTCCGTCGCAGTGCGCGTCGCGGGTGGCGTACGCCCAGCCGCCGCCCCCGACCAGCAGCCCGAGGCCGAGCGCCATGGCGACGGCGATCGAGACGCGGTCGCGGTTGCGGCCGGTGCCGGCGGCGGGAGGGAGGTGGGCGGGAGGGGCTGTGGCGGGGGGAGCGGGCCAGGATCGCGAGCCGGCCGGGTAGGCCGGGACCGTCTCCTCGCCGTACCGGTCCCCGGCGGGTGGGCCGGGGCTGGCCGGGCGCGCTGGGACGCCGTCCGGCCGGTGCCCGTGCGGGACCGGGGTCGCGTCCGCCGATGAGGGATCCAACGCGAGCGACCCTTCTTAATACTTCAACTAAAAACCTGTCTCAAGAGGCGATATGCGTCACTGTAACCCCGTTGATCACACAAAGAACCTGCCTGTTCCCGTGCCCGGATCGGCGCCCGCTCGCTGACCTGCGCCGTCGGCGCGCGGAGGCAGAACAAGATCACCTTGGGTCACCGCGCGGGCGCGGCCCCTGGCCCCCCGGTACCAGTGCGCGGTGGCGCGATTAGTGCCCTGGCACCTGTCCCGGGGGCGCGGGCGGCGGCAGTCTGCTCTCGTCTGTGGAAGCGGCGACCGCGCCGCCGGGGGCAACGGCCCAGAAGGTCCCTCCGGGAGGACAAGATGACAGAGACCCTGTACGGACCGTCACCGGTCGCCAAGGCCGGCTACGTGATCGTCGTGGCCGAGCACCTGGTGGACGTCGAGTCGATCAACGAACTGCTGCGCTTCGACTCCGCCGTCGTGGTCGTGCGGGCGGTCGAGCACGCGGCGCGCTGGATGGCGCAGGAGCACGCGCCCGCCCCCGGGGGCGGCGGCCCCCGGAGCGGCGAGGGCGTCCGGGTGGGAGAGCTGGAGATCCGCCCCGGCGAGCGCCGGGTGCTGTGGCGCGGCCGGCCGCTGGAGCTCAGCCAGCAGGAGGTCGGCATCCTGAGCTGCCTGGCGGGCGCGCCCGGCCGCGCGTACTCCTTCAAGGAGATCACCGAGGCGGCGTGGGGCTGCGCGCACCGGATCGAGCCGACCGTGGTGCACAGCGCGCTCAGGCGGTTGCGGCGCAAGCTGGCGGAGGCGGGCGCCCAGGTGGGCATCGAGTCGGTCCGCGGCTACGGCCTGCGGCTGATCGCCGAGGAGGCCGGGGACCCGGGCGCGGCCTGACCGCGACGCGCGGGCGGGGGCGCCGTGCCGCCGCGCGGACGGGTAGGCGGACGGGCAGTACGGGCCGTACGGGCCGTACGGGCAGGTCACGGCGGGCGGGCCGTGGCCGTCAGCGTCCGGCGCAGGCGCGGAAACCGTAGCGCTCGGCGAACTCGCGCATCGTCTCCTCGGGCCGGTAGGAGCCGAGCGACTCCTCGACGGTCTTCAGCGCGCCCGCCTCGTCGCCCGCGCGCAGCGCGGCCTCGGCGCGGTCGGCCAGGCCGGTCAGCCGCACGGCCATCTGGCGCCCCGGCGCGACGAACTCGCGCCGCAGCCGCCCGGCGTCGGCCGCCGGCGGCCGCACCGCCTCGATCCGGCCCATGGCGGCGGTCATCACCCTGGCCGCCCGCCGCAGCTCGGCGACCTCGTCGGCCGGGCCCTCGGGCGCCTTCCCCTCGTGCTCGCGGCCCGCGTCGGTGCAGACGGCGTCCACCGCCGCGATGTACCGGCGCTTGGCGTCGGCGTGGCTCCGCTCGTCGGCCTGCGCGTCGGCGTGGTACCACCAGCCGGCCGAGCCGAAGGCGATCAGCGCGGCGGGCACCAGGCCGAGCAGGACGCGGTGACGGGCCATCAGGGGCTCCCCTTCGTCGGGCGGACCGTCGGCCCCGCGGTCGTGTCCGCGGGGCCGTCGGCGGTCGAGCGGGTGGAACTCGGAAGGTCGCGGCGTCAGCAGCGGATGCGGACCTGCTCGCTGCTGCGGTACAGGTTCGCCGTCTGGCTGCCGCGGAGCACCGAGTACGCCTGCAGGTGCGCCTTCGGGCGGTAGAGCTGGCTGCCGCCCGAGCACTTCCAGGAGGCGGTCACCGTCTTGGTGTAGGCGTGCGAGGCGTTGCCGTCGCTGTGCTTGGCGGTCGCCTTGTTGCGCCACAGGCCGACGCCCCGGTACTGCTGGAGGTCGAGGCGGACGTTGATCTTCCGGCCCCAGCCGCCGGAGTTGCAGTGGAACTTCTGGCTGGTCTTGATGTAGCGGCCGGTCTTCCACGGCTTGGCCACCTGGTAGTAGCCCCGGCACTGCGGGTGGTAGCCGCTGTCGAAGTTCCGCCGGCCCGACCATCCGGCCGCCGAGTAGGTCGGCTCGGCCTTGGCGGCCTTGGCGGTGGTCCCGGTGTCGGCGGAGGCCAGCGCGGCGGGGCCGGCCACGGCGAACCCGCCGCCTATCGCCACCGCGACGACGGCCAGCTTGGCCACTTTCCTGTTACGCATTCGGGTACGCCTTCCTGTTACCGGATATGACCGGGCGTCGCTTCGGGCGACAAAGGACATAATCGTGATCGCCGAATGTCGGCTCAATTCCCGTACGCGGTCGGTTCGGCGCCGGAACGCGTCCTTTCCCGGCGCGGCGGCGGCCGGCCGGGCGGCCGGGCGGCCGTCCCGCGGGAGCGGCCGGCGGGCCCGTCCGGCATCGGCCGGGGCTGATCAGGGGGGCGCGGCGGTAGGCTGGGGCACGTGCGACCCCGTGTGGCGGGCGTACGGCGCCGCGACCGGCACGGCCGCGGGCTCCGTGGGCCCCTGACGCCCCCGCAGGCGCCGGTCTCCCGGACCCGGGCCGAGCGGTTCGACGACCTCGTCGAGGACGAGGTCCGCAGGCTCGGCCGGCGCTGGGAGCGCGAGCTGGCCAAGGTCGAGTTCGTCGTCGCGGAGGTCCCCGACCTCGACCCCGACTTCACCGGCCCCGCGCCGCTCGGCGAGACGCTGCCCGGCGACGCGGGCGGGCACGCGCGCATCGTGGTCTACCGCCGCCCCGTCGAGGCCCGCGCCGACGGCGACGCCGAGACGGTCCGGCTGGTGCGCGACCTGCTGGTGGAGGAGGTCGCCGACCTGCTCGACCTGCCGCCCGAGTCGGTCGACCCCAGCTACGACTCCCCCGACGAGTAGCGCCCGGCGGGCCCCGCCCGCGCTTTTCCCCGCCTTTTCCGAGCCGTCCGGCGGGTGACCCTTTCCCGGAATCCGGTGCGCGCCCGACCGCGCCCGGATTCTTTTTAGTGCCACGGCACTAATTCCCTCCGCCGCGAATAGAGCCGGCGGGGGATTCCCGCGGCGGGCGATCACCGCCAGGGTGTTCGGTGGCCGTGATCATGGTGATGGCGGCCTCCGCCGCCACGAAGGGTCACCGGCATGCCCCTCCCCGCCCTCCGCACGCCCTCCTCCGCCCCGGCGCCCCGGTGAACGGCCGGGTCCTCGCCCGCGCCGCCGTCGTCGGCGCCGCGCTGACCGCCGTGGTCGCGCCGGCCGCCGGCACCGCCGCCGCGTCCGCCCCCGCCGCGCCCGCGTCGGCCCCCGCCTCCGCCGAGTCGGCCGCGTCGGCCCTCGCCGCCCGCGCCGCGGCCGGGACCAACCCGGTCTACTTCGTGCACGGCATCGACTGGAACCACTCCCGCCCCGGCGACGCCCGGATCAACTGCGACAGCACCTGGAAGGCCGCCATCGCCGCGCTGCGCGCCAAGGGCTGGAAGGGCCCGATGGTGACCTGGGGCTACTACGCCAAGGACACCCGCTGCACGCGCAAGGTCAACGGCGACCTGAACACCCGGCTCCAGGAGCTCGGCCGCCGGCTGGCCTGGGACGTCCACGACCGCTACTCCAAGTCCGGCAAGCCCGTGGACGTGGTCGCCCACTCGATGGGCGGGCTGGTGGTCCGGGCCGCCCTGGAGGGCGTCCGGCGCTACGGCAAGAACAAGGACTGGCCGGACCGCCTGCTGATCCGCGACGTCGTCACCTACAGCACCCCGCACACCGGGACGAGCTGGGGCACCAGCTGCACGGCGCTGCGCGGCTGGAAGCAGTGCAGCGACGTGCGGCCGAACAGCGGCTTCCTGAAGTGGGCCGGCCAGAACCCGCAGGGCTCCGGCGGCACCGACTGGACGCTGGTGGGCGCGAGCGACGACGACATGATCACCAGCGGGTCGGCCACCGGGATGCGCGCCAAGCACAAGATCATCTATGCCTCGGGCCAGGGCCTGGAGCACTCGGTGGTCAAGAACAAGGGCACCGGCTCCGGCTGGAAGTCCCGCTACTCCCACGACCACGGCTCGACCTGGCGCTCGACCGGCAGCGGCCCGGGGCCGCTGCTGCTGCTCCACAACGCCCTGTCCGGCACCTCCTCCTGACCGTCTCCTTCGTCTGACCCGTCCCTCCGTGAAAGGAACCACCATGACCACCACGACCTCCACCGCCCTGCGCCGCGGCGCCGCCGTCGGCGGCCTCGCCTTCGCCCTCGGCGCCGGGGCGCTCGGCACCGCCGCCTCCGCGTCCGCCGCCCCCGCCCAGGACGGCGCCTCGGCCTCCGCCGTCTCGGTGTCCCGCTCCTTCGACGTGTGCGCCCCCAAGGTGCACAAGTGCGCGACCGCGCCGCGGCTCAAGGTCCGCGCCAAGGGCAAGTTCACCTTCACCCGGACCTCGATCAAGGGCACCGTCAAGGCCAACGAGCAGACGACCCGGCGCGCCACCGTCAAGGTGACCTACCACCTGCGGACCGGCTCGACCCGGACGACCACCTTCACCGTCAACCGGCGCCTGGACCGCGTCTTCGGCTACCCGTCCGGCCCGCGCGTGATCAAGAAGATCGTCGTCCAGGCGTGCGACGGCTCGGTCTGCGGGAAGCCGCAGACCATCGCCGTCCCCGCCCTCTAGACCGCTTCCTGAAGATCCCCGCAGGGTGTGGGCCCCGGCCGTACCGGCCGGGGCCCACACCCGTGTCAGGGGACGAGCGAGCGGGGCGAGTCCCCCACCGGCGGCAGCCGTTGCTCGGTGGGCGCGGGCCCGACCGGCAGCACCGTGAACGACCGCCCGCCGCCCTTGCCCGTGGCGAGCGTGCGGGCCGCGTGGACCGGCCCGGACCCGGGCCCCAGCGCGATCAGCGCGCCGAACGACGGCGCGCCGGGCGGGCCCGCGAGCCGGGCCTCGGCCGTCCGCCCGGCCGGAACCCGGATCTCCTGGACGGTTCCGGACCCGTTCGGGCCGACGGGGGTGACGCGCACGGTCGCGGCCCGGTCGGGCGCGGTCAGGGTCAGCCACGACTCGAAGCGGTTGTCGGCGACGACGCCGCCCGCCTCGCCCAAGGGCTCCGTGGCCGTCCCGTAGGCGACGTCCGCGCCGCTCTGCGCCGTGAACCCGGCCACGACGGGGCGGTCGGAGGTGATCCGGACGGCGGCGGCCTTGCCCGCCAGGGTGCTCTCCAGGGGGACGGCGGTGACCGTCCCGGCGGGCGCGTCCAGCACGTCCTGGCCCTGCGGGGTGAACGTGCCGCGCGCCGTGATCGCGCGGACGCGGACCTGCGCGTCGTCGCCGCCGGGGACCGCGACCAGCAGCCGCCGGGGGCCCGATCCGCCGGGCACGCCCGGCACGACCAGGGAGGTGGCGGGCGCGGGCGCGGGCGGCAGCCAGTCGATCCCCGCCCCGGCGGCCGAGCGGACCCGCAGCGACGCGGCCACCCGGCCCGAGGTGGAGCGCACCCGGACGGCGATCTCGCGGGCGGCGGCCACGATGTCGCCCAGCCCTTCCGGCTGCTCGCCCAGGCGGACGACGCGGGTGCTGTAGGGCTCGACGAGGGTGCCGTGGCCGTCCGGCGTGTCCAGCGGGCCTTCGCCCGACAGGGCGGTGACGTCCACGGTCGCGGGCTGGGCCTCCAGGTTGCTCAGGTGGAGGTCGAGGCGCTCGGCCGCGCCGGGGCCCGGCCCGGTGAACCACTGGTCGGCGTTGGGGGCGGCGCAGCGCACCCCGGCCAGTCCCCGGTCGCCCCCGGAGGGCCAGTACGTGGTCTGCTCGGCCTCCAGGCCCGCCGCGAGGGGGCCGTAGGCGCGGACGGTGAACGAGTCGCGGGCCTTGTCCAGGTCCTTGGCCCACACGGTGCCGGGGGCGGCGGGCGTCCCGAGCGGGGCGCCGCCGCGCGTCGGGACGATCTCGCCCTTGCCCTGGGTGGCGGGCTTGGCGGCGGCGGGCGGGGCGAGGGTGCTCAGGCGCAGCGCCTCGCCGCCCGGACAGGCCGCCAGAGCCGCTGTGACCGGCACCCGCGCACCGGTGGCGGCACGGGCCGGGCCCTCGGGCCGCGAGAGCGCGGCGGCCCCGTACAGGGCCGCCAGGGCCAGCAGGACGAGCCCGGCCACGGCGTAGCGGTAGGCCGTCAGCCGCATCAGGCGCGCCAGGACCTTCGTGATCATGCCCGCTCCCCGGCCCGCGGCCCTGCGGGCACGGACGGCCCGGGGGCGGAGGGCTCCGAGGCGGAGGGCTCTGAGGTGGAGGGCTCGGACGCGGGCGCCTGGGCGGGCACGGCCGAGGGCTCGCGTCCGGCGGTGACGCGGCGGCGCAGGGAGCCCGCCGCCGCCCGCGCCCGGCGGCGTCCGGCCGGGGTGGTGAAGGTGTCCGGGCGGGCCCCGGGCAGGGCCAGGACGATCACCAGCAGGACGGCCGCCCCCTGGACCGCCACCCAGGCGTGGCGCAGGCGCTGGCTCCGTTCCAGGACGAACTCCCCACCGGAGGGCGGGACCTCGTAGGACGCCGCCCATCCGTCGGTCAGGCGGGGTTGCAGTTCGCGGCCGTCCAAAGTCGCGCGCCAGCCGCCGTCCGCGGGTTCGGCCAGCAGGAGGGTGCGGGGCCCGGAGGCCGCCGGTATCCGGGCCCGCGCCGCCACCTGGTCCGTGGGGAGGGGTTCGGGTTCCGCGCCGCCCAGGAGCGTCAGGCGTCCGGCCGGCTGCTGGAAGCGCCAGGCGCCGAACGCCTCGGTGCGGCTGAAGCGGGTCAGTTCCGGCGCGGCGTTCAGGACCGCGGTCAGCCCTTCCTCGGCGGGGCGGGCGACCAGCACGTACTGCACGCCCATCCGCGTCAGGGCTTGGCCCTCGTCGCCCGCGCGCCCGCCCGCCAGTCCGGCGACCAGGGCGTCCATGCGGCGGCGCGCCCGCTCGTCGGGCGGGGTCTCGGTCTCCCCCAGCACCGGTTCGCCGCCGCGCAGCACGCTGTAGAGGACGCGGCCGTCGGGCGCGCTGCGCAGCAGGAGCGTGCGCGGGCCGGTCGGCTCGGCCAGGAACTCGGGGACGGTGTCCTGCGGGACCCGCGCCAGCGGGCCGGACCCGCCGATGATCCACAGGACGGCCGCGCAGGCGGGCGCGGTCAGGGCGGCCAGCACGACCAGCGCGCCGCCCGCCTGGTAGATCAGGTGCGTCCCGGCCAGCGACTCGGCGGCCCGCCGGACCGCCGCCGTCGCCGCCAGCAGCAGCCCGCAGGCGGCGAACAGCAGGGCGGCGCCCGGCCAGCCCGGGGCCTCGTCGGCGCCCTTGACCACGATGAACGCGCTCACCGCCACCGCCGCCAGCAGCCCGAACAGCGCCAGCAGCCATCCCGCGAGCACGACCGTGCGGCGGTTGCGCAGCGGCAGCGCGCACAGCGCCGCCAGCAGCAGCCCGCAGGTCGCCCAGCGCGCCGGGGTCCCCGGGCCGCCCGGATCGAGGGCGAGCAGGTCGGCGGCGTCGGGGAGCGGCAGCATCGCGGCGTTCGGCCCCGCCTCCAGCAGGAAGCGGGACGGATGCCGCAGCAGGCCCAGCGTCCAGGGCCCCAGCAGCAGCGGCGGCACGGCCAGCATGATCGCCAGGTTGCGGCGGCTCCGCCGGGACAGCGCCCCCACCAGCGCCCCGGCGGCCAGCGCCAGGATCCAGACCAGCGGCACGAACGCCGTCGCCACCGCCAGCAGCAGCGCCGCCGTCCACGCCGCCCGCCCCTCGACGCGCCGGCCCCGGCGGCGCGGCAGCCCGCACGCGCGCGTCGCCGCGAGCCCGATCAGCGGCAGCAGCACCAGCACCACGGCGGTGCCCAGCCGCCCGCCCGCGATCGCGCCCGTCGCGGCGGGCAGCAGCGCGTACGTCGCCGCGAACCACGCCCGGATCGCGGTCAGGGGGACGCGGCGGCGGTTGCGCGCCCGGCGCGTCCGGGTGGGCTCCAGCACCAGCGGGCGGGCCGCCGCGTAGGCCGCCAGCCCCGCGAGCGGCACGCTGGCCAGCAGCAGGACCGAGACCGCCAGCCACGGCTTGCCGAACAGCAGCGACGACACCGCCGCCAGCACCCCGACGTAGGGCGGGCTCCCGTCGGCGGAGCCCAGCCCGGTCGGATGCCAGCCCGCCCAGTACCGCGCCCACAGGTCGCTCGCGCCGCCGTCCGTGGGCATCAGCGCGCCGCCGCCCAGGCGGCTCCCCGCGAAGACCAGGGAGCGTTCGGCGGCCAGCGCCACCACCGCCAGCGTCAGGAACAGCAGCGCGCCGGGACGCGCCGACAACCAGCGCGCCGCGGCGGCGATGGCGCGGCGGCCGCCGTGCCGCCGCTCCTCAAGGTCCTCGTCCAGGTCGCGGCGGCGCTCGGCCTCGTGCGCGGCCACGTGCGTCGACAACGCCTCGTACAGGCGGCGCAGCACCACGCGCCGCGCGAAGTGGCGGCGGACGCTGTGGTAGACGTGCCGCCTCCCCTGCGCGCGTGAGGCGCGGGCCCGGCGCAGCCGCAGCGGATGCAGCACCACGTCGGCGAACGCGCCCAGCTCGGCGCGCGCCGCTTCGGGCCGCTTGACCGCCAGCAGGCACAGCGCGCGGACCAGGGTCGTCCACAGGTTGCGCAGCAGCGCCCGCAGCATGGCGGGCCACGGCAGGTTCGCCAGCAGCGCGTACAGGGCGTTGCGGCGGTCGAGGCGGCGCGGGCTCTCAGCGCCCGCCCTCCCGGTGCGCGCGCTGATCTCGCGGTCGCCGCGCCGGGCGGCCTCGGCGTGGTGCACCACCGCATCGCCGACCGCCACCACGCGGTGCCCGGCCGCCAGCGCCCGCCAGCAGAAGTCCAGGTCGTCGCGGAACAGGCCGAACGCCGCGTCGAAGCCGCCGAGCCGGTCCCACACCTCGCGGCGCACCAGCATCCCGGCGCTGCTGACCGCCAGCACGTCGCGGACGCCGTCGTGCTGGCCCTGGTCGAACTCGCCGCGCTCCACGCCGGTCTCGCGGCGGGCCGCGCGGTCCACGGTCGTGCCCAGCTCCAGCAGCACGCGCCGGTCGTACCAGTCGCGCAGCTTGGGGCCCAGGACGGCCGCGCCGGACGCGGCGGCGCGCGGCAGCAGCCGCTCCAGGGCGTCGTGGGCGGGCGCGGAGTCGTCGTGCAGCAGCCACACCCACTCGGTGCGCGGCTCGCCGGGGCGGTCGTCGGGGACGGGCAGGGACGCCGCCGGATGCCGCAGCGCCTGGGCGACCGCGTCGCCGTAGCCGGTGCCGCGGGGCAGTTCGAGGAGGTTCCCGGAGGTGACGACCTCGGCGAGGACGCCGGGGCCCCGGTCGCGGCTGCCGGTGTCCACGGCGACCATCCGCTGGACGGGCCGGGACTGGGTGAGCAGGGCCTTCAGCGTCTCCGGCAGCCAGCGCGCGCCGTCGTGGGCGACCAGGACCGCGGTGACGACGTGCCGGTCGGTGGTGGCGGGAGCAGGGGGCACGGGGGGTTCCGCCCGATCTCGGGACGACAGACGTCAGCCGTGCCGCCCCCTCGGGGCCGGCACGGCTGACACTGTACGCGCGGCTGCTCGAAATCTCCGGAAGTTCCCCGTTGTCCGGATCACCGGGCCGCGCCGACGTCATGGGCGCCCGGTCGGTCCGAGCCCCGCCGCCCCGCATCGCGCCCGGCCCGCACCGCGGGAGGGCGGCCGGCGCGACGCGCTTCAGGGCGGCGTGGGAATCAGACCGCCTGACGCTTCAACTTGCGACGCTCCCGCTCGGACAGACCCCCCCAAATACCGAACCGTTCATCGTGCTGCAGCGCGTACTCCAGGCACTCGGCCCGTACCTCGCAAGCCCGGCACACCTTCTTGGCCTCGCGAGTGGAACCGCCCTTCTCCGGAAAGAATGCCTCCGGGTCCGTCTGCGCGCACAGCGCACGCTCCTGCCAGCCCAACTCTTCGCCGTCCGTGCCGTGCGCCAGCGGGATCACCACCTCGCTCACAGCGCACCTCCTAGCCCGTGGAGCCCCCTGGTCAATGCCTTCCCTCCAGCTCCATCCCCCGAGAAGGCACAGAACTACACCCACGAAATTACACGCGTGTAGCGCCCACTCCGTCAAGCGGAACAAGTTTCCGATGGGACAAAGAGGGGTTTTTGGGGTATGAGTGCGATCTACTTTGACCGGAGATCAGATAATCGCGGCTTCACCAGGGGTAATCAGGGTCTCACGGAGACGTCACTGCGGGGGCCGGTTGTCCCGATACCAGTCGCCGCCCTCGTCCGGACGCTGCTCGCCCTGCGGCGGCTGCTGCCCGTAACCGGACTGCCCGTAACCGGGGTGGCTCGGCTGGCCGGGCTGGCCCGGCTGGCCGCCCTCGCCGCCCGATCCGCCGTAGGCGCGCGTCCACTCGCCGACGCCCTCGCCGGTGTCGGACGGTGACTGCTGGCGGCCCTCGCCGCCGTAACCGGGCTGCTGGTGGCCGCCGGTGCCCTGCCCGTAACCGGGCTGCTGGCCGTACTGCTGGTACTGCTGGTCGGGCTGCTGCCCCGGCTGGCCCTGCGGCGGCTGCCCGTACTGGGGCTGCTGTCCGTAACCCGGCTGCTGACCCTCGCCGTAACCCGGCTGCTGCTGGCCCTCGCCGCCCTGCCCGTAGCCCGGCTGCTGGCCGAACTGCTGGTACTGCTGGCCGGGCTGCTGCCCCGGCTGGCCCTGCTGGAAGTCCTGCGGGTGCCCGAACTGCTGCTGGCCGCCGTACTGCTGCTGGCCCTGCTGGTAGCCGAAGTCGGGGTAGCCCTGGGCCATCTGCCCCTGCGGCGCGGCCGGGCGGGCGGGCTGCATCCCCTTGAAGATCGTGAGCACGAACCAGATCGCCAGGCCCACCACGGCGAGGCGGGACGCGCCGTACAGGAAGACGCCGAGCTTCTCGGCCGCCGCCGCGGAGGTGGTGTCCACCAGCATCGCGCTCAGCCAGCACACCACCGCGAACAGCGCGATGCCGCCGAGCACGCCGAGCGCGCCCATGACGACCGTCCGCGCCTGCCTGGTCGGCGGCCCGCCCCACAGCGAGACCGCCACCGCCGCCGCCACCAGCGCCACCGTGACCACGTTCGTGAAGAAGCCGCCGGTGATCTCGGCGAAGGCGCGGCCCTTGAAGGTGCTGCCCTCACCGCCGCCCGCGAGCAGCACGATCAGGCCGGCGAGCAATTGCAGCCCCGCGGCGCCGAGCAATACCCAGGCGGCCGGTTCCCGCAGGCGCTGGACGGCTTCCTTGTTCACGGCCAAACATCTCCAGACGGTGTCTCCCTGGGGGGCTGGCCCCAGGCCCCGGGCGTCGCCCGAAAGGCTGATATAGGCAATCGGATTACAGCGCAAAGCTTTGCACATCCGGTACCGGCGCGTCCCGCCGGTGAAGATCGCGTCGCCGGGCGCCACCGGCGTACGGGGCGCCCGCTCGGGACGCCTAGGCTGATCCCATGAGGATCGTTGCGCTGGCGGGCGGTATCGGTGGGGCCCGCTTCCTGCGCGGACTCCAGGCGGCCGCCCCCGAGGCCGACATCACCGTGATCGGGAACACCGGCGACGACATCTCGCTGTTCGGGCTCCGGGTCTGCCCCGATCTGGACACCGTCATGTACACCCTCGGCGGCGGGATCAACGAGGAGCAGGGCTGGGGCCGCGCCGACGAGACCTTCACGGTCAAGCAGGAGCTGGCGGCCTACGGCGTGGGCCCGTCCTGGTTCGGCCTGGGCGACCGCGACTTCGCCACCCACATCGTGCGCACGCAGATGCTGGAGGCCGGCTACAAGCTGTCGGCCGTCACCGAGGCGCTGTGCGACCGGTGGCAGCCGGGCGTGCGGCTGATCCCGATGACCGACGACCAGGTCGAGACGCACGTGGTGATCGACGACCCCGAGCACGGGCGCCGCGCGATCCACTTCCAGGAGTGGTGGGTGAAGCTGCGGGCGTCGGTCCCGGCGCAGGCGATCACCGCCATCGGCGCCGACGACGCCAAGTCCGCGCCCGGCGTGCTCAAGGCGATCGAGGCGGCCGACGTGGTGCTGTTCCCGCCGTCCAACCCGGTGGTGAGCATCGGCACCATCCTGTCGGTGCCCGGCGTCCGCGAGGCCGTCGCCGCCAAGACCGTCGTCGGCGTCTCCCCGATCATCGGGGACGCGCCGGTGCGCGGCATGGCCGACGTGTGCCTGACCGCAATCGGCGTGGAGACCTCCGCCCGGGCGGTCGCCGAGCACTACGGCGCGGACCTGATCGACGGCTGGCTGGTGGACGAGGCCGACGCGGGCGTCGCGGTCGAGGGCGTCGAGGTGCGGTCGCGGCCGCTGCTGATGAGCGACCCCGAGGCGACCGCGGCCATCGCCGCCGCCGCGCTGGACCTGGCCCGGGAGCTCGCCCAGTGAGCCTGCGGGTCTTCGGCGTCCCCGGCGTCCCCGAGGTGGCCGAGGGGACCGACGTGGCCGCGCTCGTCCCGGCCGGCCTGGTCGAGGACGGCGACGTCCTGGTCGTCACCTCCAAGATCGTGAGCAAGGCCGAGGGGCGGGTCCTGGCCGCCGCCGGCCGGGACGAGGCCATCGAGGCCGAGACCGTGCGGGTGGTGGCCCGCCGGGCGCACGCGCGCGGCGAGACGCGGATCGTGGAGACCCGGCAGGGCCTGGTCATGGCCGCCGCCGGGGTGGACGCCTCCAACACCGAGCGCGGCACCGTGCTGCTGCTGCCGGAGGACCCCGACGCCTCGGCCCGCCGCATCCGCGCGGGCCTGCGCGAGCGGACCGGCGCGAACGTCGCCGTCATCGTGTCCGACACCTTCGGGCGGCCCTGGCGCAACGGTCTGACCGACGTGGCGATCGGCGTCGCCGGCATGGCCCCGCTGGAGGACTTCCGGGGCCGCAGCGACGCGTTCGGCAACCGGCTGGAGGCGACCGTCACCGCCGTCGCCGACGAGCTGGCCTCGGCCGCCGAGCTGGTCAAGGGCAAGCTGGACGGCGTGCCGATCGCGATCGTGCGCGGTCTCGGCTCCCTGGTCACCGAGGACGACGGGCCGGGCGCGCGGGCGCTGGTGCGGCCCTCGGCCGAGGACATGTTCCGCTACGGCTCGGCCGACGTGCTGTACGCGCGCCGCACCATCCGCGAGTTCACCGACGAGCCGGTGGACCCGGCGGCGGTGCGCCGCGCGGTCGCCGCCGCGATCACCGCGCCCGCGCCGCACCACACCACGCCGTGGCGGTTCGTGCTGCTGGAGTCGGCCGGCTCCCGCACGAAGCTGCTGGACGCGATGCGCGACGCGTGGGAGGCCGACCTGCGCCGCGACGGCTTCTCCGAGGAGTCGGTCACCAAGCGGCTGCGCCGCGGCGAGGTGCTGCGCCGCGCCCCGTACCTGGTGGTGCCGTGCCTGGTGATGGACGGCTCGCACGACTACCCCGACGAGCGCCGCTCGCGCGCCGAGCGCGAGATGTTCGTGGTGGCGACCGGCGCGGGCGTGCAGAACCTGCTGGTCCAGCTCGCGGTGGAGGGGCTGGGCTCGTGCTGGGTGTCCAGCACGATGTTCTGCCGCGACGTGGTCCGCGAGGCGCTCGACCTGCCGGAGACGTGGGACCCGATGGGCGCGGTCGGCGTCGGCCACCCGGCCGCTCCCCCGCGCGAGCGTCCGCCGCGCGAGCCGGACGCCTTCATCGAGGTCCGCTAGCGCCAGGACTTCACGGCCCGGTCGATCTCCTTCTGGCTCGGCAGCCGCAGGGCCTTGGGCGCCTTCTCCGGCACGTCCAGGAGTTCGGCCTGGTCGGGGGCCATCTCGCCCTCGGGCGTGCGGAAGCCGAAGCGCTGCAGGATGTCGCGGGAGGAGCGCGCGCCCAGGGCGTCCTGGAAAGCCTCGGCCGCCGCCCGGCGGCCGGGGTCCTTCGTCGTGACGGCGTAGGGGTGGTCGAGCAGCAGCGTGCCCTCGCGCGGGGTCAGCACCGCCAGCGGGTTGGGGCGGTGCGTCCGGTTGTAGGCGGCCACCGCCTGCTCGGTGGTCGCCGCGAGGGGGCGGTCGAAGCGCTCGGCGCCGGTCAGGGCGTCGAGGGGGCCCGCCTTCGGGGTCTTCTTGCGCAGCGCCTCGACCAGGCCGGAGGGCGGGTCGTCCTCCTCGGTGACCTGGCTGATCGCGAGCATGGCCACGGTGCCCGCCATGCTCCGGGCGGGGTCGGCGGCGCGGCGCTCCAGGGGCAGGTCCTCGGCCTCGTCGTCCAGCAGCAGCTTCCAGGACGGCTTGACCCCGGCGTCCTCGAACTCCTCGCCGACGGCGCGGGTCGTCGCCAGCACCACCGGGGACGTCGCCACCGACGGGCCTCCCGTGGGAACGCCGCTGAGCTTGGCGTCCCGGGCCGCCTTGAACCACAGCGACGACTCGGGCACCCACGCGTCGGACTCCTGGCGCATCGTCTCGTCGCCCAGGTACTCGGCGGGCGCGGCGGGCATCACCTGCACGCGCACGCAGCTTCCCGCCACGCGGTGGTTCTCCACCGAGAAGCGGTCGGCGACCTCGCGCAGCGCCTGCGTCACCTCAGGCTGCGCGGCGACGGTGATGTCCAGCTCCGAGCCGCAGGCGCCCTCGAACACGCCGGACGCCCACGCCGCGCCGCCCACCGCCGTCACCGTGAGCGCGGCGGCCGCGCCCCACGCGACGGGCCTGCGCCACCAGGGCCGGGGAGGCCGGCCGGGGCCGGGCGTCGGCTTTTCGTCCACGCGTCAGTAATACCGGACCGGACGGCGCTTTTCCGCGCCGCCCGGTCACCGATCGACGTCAGGTCCCGACCAGGGGGAGCTTTCGCTTGGCGCCGAAGTGGCCGATGCCGTCGGTGCGGCGGGCCGCCTCGACGCGCTCGGCCGGCACCGGGCCGTACAGGGTGTCGCGCTGGCGGGCGGGGCGGCCGGCGCGGGCCGCGATCTCCTCCAGCTCGCTGATCGCCTTGAACGACCCGTTCTCCGAGCCGGCCATGCGGCTGATGGTCTCCTCCATCAGCGTGCCGCCCAGGTCGTTCACCCCGCCCTGGAGGACGCGGGTGCACAGCTCCTCGCCGAGCTTGACCCACGAGGTCTGGATGTTGCGGATCGCGCCGTGCAGCAGGATGCGCGCGAGCGCGTGCACGGCGAGGTTCTCGCGCACGGTCGGCCCCGGGCGGGCGAGGCCGGCCAGGTAGATCGGCGAGTTGTGGTGCACGAACGGCAGCAGCACGAACTCGCTGAACCCGCCGGTCCGCTCCTGGATCGAGCGCAGCAGCTTGATGTGGCCCACCCAGTGCGCCGGGGTGTCCACGTGCCCGTACATCATCGTGGAGGTGGTCGGGATGCCGACCTCGTGCGCGGTGGTGACGACCTCCACCCACTGGTCGGTGGGCAGCTTGCCCTTGGTCAGCACCCAGCGGACCTCGTCGTCGAGGATCTCGGCGGCGGTGCCGGGCAGCGAGTCCACGCCCGCCTCCTTGGCCGCCAGCAGCCACTCGCGGACCGACAGGTCGGTGCGGGCGACGCCGTTGACGACCTCCATCGGGCTGTAGGAGTGCAGGTGGATGCCGGGGGCGCGCTTCTTCACCTCGCGGGCGAGGTCGAAGTAGGCGGTGCCGGGCAGGTCGGGGTGGATGCCGCCCTGCATGCAGATCTCGGTGGCCCCGGCGGCCCACGCCTCGTCCACGCGGTCGCCGACCTGCTCCAGCGAGAGCGTGTAGGCGTCGGCGTCGGTGCGGCGCTGGGCGAACGCGCAGAACCGGCAGCCGGTGTAGCAGACGTTGGTGAAGTTGATGTTGCGGGTGACCACGTAGGTGACCTCGTCGCCCACGGCCTCGCGGCGCAGGTCGTCGGCGAGGCGGGTCAGCGCGTCGAGTTCGGGGCCGTCGGCGTGCAGCAGGGCGAGGGCCTCGTCGTCGGAGAGGCCGGCCGGGTCCTTCTCGGCGCTGGCCAGGGCCGCCTTGATGTCGGCGTCGAAGCGCTGCGGCGCGTTCATGCGGTCCTTGAGCGCGTCCCAGTCGCCGTAGACCTCGTCGAAGTCGTCGCGGCGGTCACTGGTGCGGCCCGTGGTGTCGATCTCGACGTGCAGGTCGGTGCGGCCGAACGCGGCGAAACCGCCGTCGGGCTCCTGCCAGGGCCGCCCCTCCAGTACGGCGTCCTCGCGCGCGAGGCCGGTCTTGGGGTCGGCGAGCGCGGCGACGTGCCCGGCCAGGCGCGGGTCGAGCCACGGCTCGCCGCGCGTGACGTACTCGGGGTAGATCGTCAGGCGCTCGCGCAGCGTGAAGCCGGACGCGGCGGTGGTGGCGGCCAGCTCGTCGATGTGCGGCCAGGGGCGCTCGGGGTTGACGTGGTCGGGGGTCAGCGGGGAGACGCCGCCCCAGTCGTCGATCCCGGCGCGCAGCATCAGGGCGTGCTCGTCGCCGACCAGGTTGGGCGGCGCCTGGATGCGGGCCTTGGGGCCGAGCACCAGGCGGGCGACCGCGATGGTGGCGGCCAGCTCCTCCAGGTCGGCGTCCGGGGCGGCCATCATCTTGGTGTCGGGCTTGGCGCGGAAGTTCTGGACGATCACTTCCTGGATCGCGCCGTACTCGCGCATCGTCCTGCGGATCGCGAAGATCGCGTCGGCGCGCTCGGCGACCGTCTCGCCGATGCCGATCAGGATGCCGGTGGTGAACGGCACGTTCACCCGGCCCGCGTCCTCCAGCACCCGCAGCCGGACGGCCGGGTCCTTGTCGGGCGAGCCGAAGTGCGGGCCGCCCTTCTCGCTGAACAGCCGGGTCGCGGTCGTCTCCAGCATCATGCCCATCGACGGCGCGACCGGCTTCAGGCGCTGGAAGTCCCGCCAGCTCATGACGCCGGGGTTCAGGTGCGGCAGCAGGCCGGTCTCCTCCAGCACCCGGATCGCCATCGCGCGCACGTAGGACAGGGTGTCGTCGTAGCCGTGCGCGTCCAGCCACTCGCGGGCGGCGCTCCAGCGGTCCTCGGGCCGGTCGCCGAGGGTGAACAGCGCCTCCTTGCAGCCCATCGCCGCGCCCTGCCGGGCGATCTCCAGGACCTCGTCGGGGCTGAGGTAGGGCGACTCCAGCTTGTGCGGCACGGTCGCGAACGTGCAGTAGCCGCAGCGGTCGCGGCACAGCCGGGTCAGCGGGATGAACACCTTGCGGCTGTAGGTGATGATGCCGGGGCGGCCGGCGGCCTCCAGGCCCGCGTCGCGGGTCCGGGCGGCGTAGGAGAGCAGGTCGTCGAGCCGCGCGCCCCGGGCGTGCAGCAGGGTGGTGGCCTCGGAGGGGTCGAGTGTCTTGCCGTCACGGGCTCGGGCCAGCGCCCGGCGCAGTGCGGAGTCGGTCACACCAGCGTCCATGCAGGCACTCTATGCCAATCGTCATATTCCGGAAGCGGTGGGAGTCCCCGTTCCGCACCACCTCCCCCGGTGACAGCCGCGCCGCCGGATGATCTATTCCCCGGTCCGCGCGGCTTCGCCCCCGCCTTCGCCCCCGCCTTCGCCACCGGTCTCGCCGCAGACCGCGCCGAGCGACGCGCCGGGCTCGTCCTGCGGGCCGACGCGCAGGCTCGGCCGGCGTTCGCGCAGCTCGGCGGCCGATTCGCGCAGCGCCTCCAGCACCGCCCGCACCGAGGGCCGCACGTCCGCGCCCTCCCGCCACCACAGCACGATCCGCCGGCTCACCCGCCCCTCGGCCGGGTCGCGCACCACGATCCCCGGCTGCTCCTCCGCCAGCGCCAGCTCGGGCACCAGGCAGGCCGCGCCGCCATGCGCGATCATCGCGAAGATGATCAACAGGTCGTTGGAGCGGTAGCGCACCCGCGGCCGGAATCCCCCGAGCTCCACGCAGGTGCGTTCCAGCAGGTCCGAGTGGTTGGTCCCGATCCGCCCGGTCACCCACAGGTGGCGCGCCAGCCCGGCCACCGGCACCGGGCCGGGCGCGGCGGCCAGCGGGTCGCCGGCCGGCAGCGCGATGCGCATCGGCTCCACGGCCAGCGTCTCGGCGACCAGCCCGGGGCGGCGCGGGCGGGGCAGCCGGGTGTACTCGTCGGTGATCACCACGTCGATCTCCTGGAGCTCCAGGGCCTCCAGCACCCGATGGGACTCCTCGTCCACCGCCTCCACGCGCAGGTCCGGGTAGGCGGCGGTGAGGCGCGGCAGCGCGGGGGCCAGCACGTGCAGCAGCGCGGTCTGGAAGCCGATGACCCGGACGGTGCCCGCGACGCGGCCCGCCGCGGCCAGCGCCTCCTCCTCGGCGCGCTCGGCGGCCGCCAGCAGCGTCTCGGCGTGCGCGGCCAGCACCTCCCCGGCCGTCGTCAGCCGCAGCCGGCGGCCGACGCGCTCCACCACCGCGACGCCCGCCTCCTTCTGGAGCTGGGCGAGCTGCTGGGAGACGGCCGAGGGGCTGTACCCCAGGGCCTCGGCGACCGCGCCGACGGTGCCGCGCTGCTTCAGCTCGCGCAGCACGCGGAGCCGTCCGAGATCGAGCATGGTGAAGAAATCCTTACACAAACCATCCAGAAATGGTCGCTGGACCTGAACGTTGGACGGAGTCAAACTAGAGACACGAACCGCGCGGGAACGTCCCGGGGGCCCGGCCAGGCCCCCACGAACACCCTAAGGACAGTCCCATGTTCACTCTCATCGCCCTCGTCCTCACCCTCGCCGCCTTCGGTCTCCTGGGCGTCGTCTTCGGCGCCGACTCCCGCGACGGGCTCGACTGGGCCCCCGACAACTTCCGGCTGCCGCGCCGGCGCGGGCCCCGCACCCCCGCGGCGGTCAGAAGGAGCGGTAGTCCCGCACCGGCAGCCGCGGAGCGCGGCGCGGCGGACGCGCCCCACCGCCCGCTTCAAGTAGCCGGATGACCCGGTGCCGGTGACCGGCGTAGGGCTCCAGCAGCTCCAGCATCCCGGCGTCGTCCACGGGGCGGCCCGCCAGCGCCCGGCCCACCACGCCGGGCAGGTGGTAGTCGCCGACCGAGACGGCGTCGGGATCGCCCAGGGCGCGCTGCCGGGTCTCGGCGGCCGTCCAGACCCCGATGCCGGGCAGGGAGGTCAGCCTGCGCACCGAGGGGTCGGCCTCCAGCCGCGACGCGTGCCGCGCCGCGTTGACGATCGTGCGGGCCCGGACGGGCTCGGCGCCCGAGCGGTGCCACTCCCACGACGGGATGCGGGCCCAGACCTCCGGCGGCGGCGGGACGCGCAGCCCGGGCGCGCCGGGCGCGGGCTCGCCGAAGCGGCGCAGCAGGTAGCCCCAGGCCCGCCACGCCTCCTCCAGCAGGACCTTCTGCTCCAGCACCGCCGGGACCAGGGCCTCGAAGACGAGCCCCGTCCGGCCGATGCGCAGCCCCTCGCTCGCCCTCAGCGCCTTGTCCAGGACCGGATGCCGGGCCTGGAACTCCTCCGGGGCGTCGTTCGCCCCCAGGAGATCGGGGAGCCCGGCCAGCATCAGCGCCGCGCCCGGGCCCCAGGCGGTGGCGTGGACGACGTCGCCGGCCGCGACCCGCGAGGGATCGCGCCCGGTGCGCAGGCGCAGCGTTCCCGGGCCGTCCGGGGTGCGGGAGACGCGCCAGATCGTGCCGTCGCGATCGGTCCGGAACGCCGGATCGCGGTGGCCCCGGCTGTGCGGGCGCAGGACGCGCCGCAGGTCGAGCGGCCAGGGCGCCCGCCACTCCCGCGCCAGCGGGACGGCCGGGACGGCGCGTTGGCCGGGGAGCCCTCCAGCGGTGGGCTCCCCGGCCAACGCCTGGTCAGGCATCGGCGGAGAACCGCACCGCCGTCGGCGGCAGGGTGATCCCCGGCCACAGCCGCAGCCCGTTCTTCAACTCGTTGCCGGGGCCCACCGTGACGCCGTCGCCCAGCACCACGCCGTCCAGCACCGCGCCCGCGCCGACCCGCGCGCCGCGCCCGAGCACCGAGTCGCGCACCGTGGCGCCCTCGGCGACGAACGCGCCGTCCTGCAGGACGCTGCCCAGCACCGTCGCGCCCGCCTCGATCTCCGCGCCCCGGCCGACCGTCGTGCCGCCGCGCACCACCGCGCCCGGCGACACGATCGCGCCCTCCAGGCACAGCCGCTCGCCGGGCTCGCCCGGCATCGCGGGGGAGGCGATGGCGCCCAGCACCAGGTCGCGCGAACCCTGCACGAACGCCTCCGGCGTGCCGACGTCCAGCCAGTAGGCCGACTCGACGTAGCCCATCACCGGCGCGCCCGAGGCGATCAGGCCCGGGAAGGTCTCGCGCTCCACCGACACGACCTCGCCGGGCGCGATGGAGTCGATCGCCGAGCGGCGGAACACGTAGCAGCCGGCGTTGATCTGGTCGGTGACCGGGTGCGGGGTCTTCTCCAGGAACGCCGTCACCCGGCCCTCGCCGTCGGTCGGCACGCAGCCGAACCGGGAGGGGTCCTCCACCTCGGTCAGGTGCAGCGTGACCGCCGCGCCCGCCTTCTCGTGCAGCTCCACCTGGGCGCGCACGTCGTGGCCGGACAGGATGTCGCCGTTGAGGATCAGCACCGGGTCGTCGGGGCCGCAGGTCAGCGCGGCGGCGGCGTTGCGGATCGCGCCGCCGGTGCCCAGCGGCTGGTCCTCGGTGACGTAGGCCAGCTCGACGCCGTGCGCGCGGGTGCCGAAGGCCGCCTCGAACATCTCGGCGCGGTAGGAGGTCGCGAACACGATCCGCGTCACCCCGACCTGGTGGGCGCGGGCGAGCTGGTGCGCGAGGAAGGCGACACCGGCGGTGGGGAGCAGCGGCTTGGGGGTGGAGATCGTCAACGGGCGGAGGCGGGTCCCCTGGCCCCCGACCAACAAAATCGCTTCCAACGGGTTCCTTCCTCGCCCTTCCTCGGATGCCGTGAACCAGCCGGTCAAACCTATCGGGACGCCGCGTACTGGGAGACCGCGCGCTCGTAGGAGGCCAGGTGGGCCCGCGCCGACGCCTCCCAGCTGAACAGCCGGGAGCGGGCGTGCGCGGCCTCGGCCAGCGCGCGCCGCCGGTCGGCGTCGCCGAGCAGGCCGGCCAGGGCGGCGGCGATCCCGGCGGCGTCGGGCTCGGTGTAGGCGACCGCGTCGCCGCCGACCTCCGGCAGCGGGCCGCGCCGGGTGGTCAGCACCGGGGCCCCGCACGCCATCGCCTCCAGCACCGGCAGCCCGAACCCCTCGCCCAGGCTCGGCAGCGCCACCACCAGCGCGCCCCCGAAGAAGCCGGGCAGCGCGGGCCACGGCAGGTAGCCGGGGCGCACCACGCGCAGCTCCAGCGGGACGGTCGCCAGCGCCGCGTCCACCTCGTCGTCCCAGCCGCCGCTGCCCGCCAGCACCAGGGCGGGCGGGTCGGGCAGGTCCGCGCAGGCCCGCGCCCAGCCGCGGATCAGGCTGGGCACGTTCTTGCGCGGCTCCAGCGCCCCGAGGTAGGCGACGTAGGGCCGCCCGTGCAGGCCGAGCCGGTCGGAGACGCGCTTGACCTCGTCGGCGTCGGGCCGGTGGAAGACCTCGTGGTCGACGCCGTGGCAGGCCACGTCGATGTGGTCGGGATCGGCGTTCAGCACCCGGACCAGCTCGTCGCGGGTGGCGCGGGAGGGCGCGATCAGCCGGGTCGCGCGGCGCGCGGCGGTGCGGGTGGCCGACTTCACGTAGGTGGTGCGCAGCGGGTCGTGGGTCCCCGGCTCGGCGAACAGCGTCACGTCGTGGATGGTCACCACGGTGGGCAGCCCCGGCCGGATCGGGATCGTGTACGACGGCAGGTGGATCACGTCGGCCCCGACCCGCTCGGCCAGGTAGGGCAGCCCGGACTGCTCCCAGGCCAGCCGGGACGCGCGGTGCGCCAGCGCCACCGGGCCCGCCACCACGCGGGCGCCCGGCGCGAGCTCGCCGTAGCGCTGCTCGTCGGCCCGCTGGCAGGCCACCGCCAGGTCGGCGCCGAGCGCGTGCAGCGCGGCCAGCAGTCCGTCCACGTACCGCCCCAGCCCGCCGCGGTCGGCGGGCGCGGCGGTCGCGTCGAGGAGGATGCGCGGAGCCACGGGTCGCCACCCCTCTCCCCCGGCCGCGGCCGCGGCCGAGTGGCGTAGATCACTCTTTACCCTCCGAGCCTACGCCCATCGGGGCCGGGACGTGGGGGTGACGACTCCCCTTAAGACGGCCTTTTGCGGGCGTGCACGAGCACGATGCTGCCGCGCTCGTTGGGCGCGCCCCGGTCGCCCAGCGCCACCAGCGGGGCCAGCGGGGCGGCGGCGTTGAAGCCGACCTTGCCCCCGTAGGCCGACAGCGACAGGTACAGGCGCTCGGCCGCGGCCGTCCGGAACTGGTAGGAGTAGCGCACCAGGTCGATGCCGCGCTCGTCCAAAAGCTTGCCCAACGACTCGTGGGTGTAGGTGTGCTGCACGTGGTACTTCGCCTTGTGCGCGTCGCGCAGCTCGGGCCACTCGTCGGCGCGGCTCAGCACGTCGGCCGACATGAAGATCTCCCCGCCGGGGGCCAGCACGCGCGCCATCTCGTCCAGGGAGCGCCCGCCGTCGTCGAAGTGCTCGATGGCGCACACCGACAGGATCGCGTCGAAGGACCCGTCGCGGAACGGCAGCCGCAGCGCGTCGCACTCGATCAGCGCGGGGGCGTGCGCGAGCTTCCTGCCGTAGAGCATCTTCGAGCGCATCAGGTCGATGGACACCGCGTCCGCGCCGCGCTTGACGGCCTGCCCGGCCCAGTAGCCGTCGCCGCCCGCCACGTCGAGGACGCGCTTGCCGCGCAGGTCGCGGCCCATCAGGTCGAGCAGCGATCCGGCCTCGCGGTACCGGCAGACATGCACCTGGTGCCCCATGAAGGCGACCACATCCGAGAGTTTCATCGCCCCAACTGTAGGGCGCACGGGCGGGCCGGGGGTTCACCTACGCTGGGCGGGTGAATATCAAGGCCGTCGCGGTGCGGGCGCTGCGCGTGCTGCTGGTCGTGCTCGCGCTGGCCTTCTGCGCCTGGAGCCTGGTCTCGCAGTGGGACGACACCGTGCGCGCCTTCCGGCAGATGTCGTGGGCGACGCTGCTGGGCGCGTTCGCGTGCGGCGCGGCGGGCCTGTACGTGTGGATGCTGGGCTGGCGCGCGTTCCTGACCGGGCTCGGGTCGCCGATCCCGCTGAAGGCCGCCTTCCGCATCTCGGCGATCTCCGCGCTGGGCAAGTACGTGCCGGGCAAGGTGTGGGCGCTGGTCACCCAGATCGAGATGGCGCGCGAGCACGAGGTGCCGCGCTCGCGCAGCTTCTGGGCGACGCTGCTGGCGGTCGCGACCTCCACCGCGTGCGGGCTGGCGGTCGCGGCGGCGACGCTGCCGCTGACCTCCCCGGCCGCGCGCGACCGGTACTGGTGGCTGTTCCCGCTGGCACCGGTGCTGCTGGCGCTGCTGCACCCGAGGATCGTGACCTGGGCGCTGAACACGCTGCTGCGGATCGTGCGGCGGCCGCCGCTGGAGCACGCGGTGAGCCTGCGCACGACGCTGGTCGCGATCGGGTGGACGCTGGCGGGCTGGGCGCTGTTCGGCGTGCACCTGTGGCTGCTGTGCCTGGGCGCGGGCGGCGACGGCGCGGGGCTGCCGTTCCTGGCGACCGGCGCGTACGCGCTGGCGTTCGTGGCCGGGTTCCTGGTGTTCATCGCGCCCGGCGGGATCGGGGCGCGCGAGGCCGCGATGGTCGTGGTGCTGACCCCGGCGCTCCCGGCGGGCGCGCCGATCGTGGTCGCGCTGGCGTCGCGGGTGGTCCTGACGGTGGCCGACCTCGCCGGGGCCGGGGTCGCGTTCCTGATGGGGCGGCGGACGGCCTCCGCCGAGCCCGAGGATCAGTCCGAGGTCAGCAGCTCGGCCACGTAGGCGTCCCAGAGGGGGCCGTGGTCGACGGGGCGGACGCCCGCGCGCAGCCGCTCGGGCTCGCCGTCGGCGTAGAAGCGCTCAAGCGCGGCGGCCAGTGAGTCGACGTCGTCGGGCTCGCACAGCAGGCCGTCCTCGCCGTCGCGGACCTGGGCCGGGAAGCCGCCCACCCGGGTGGCGATGACCGGGACGCCGTACTCGTGGGCCATCCACACGTTCTGCGAGGCGGTCGCGGTCCGGTAGGGCAGCACGAGCGCGTCGGCGGCGGCGAACAGGTCCGGCATGTCGGCGGCGGGCACGTAGCCGGGGCGCAGGTCCACGCGCTCGGTGAGGCCCAGCTCGCCGATCAGCGCCTTGGTGTCGTCCAGGCCGCCCCAGAACTCGCCCGCGACGGTGAGGGTCGTGGCGCCGGGGGCCTGCGCGAGGGCGCGCAGCAGCACGTCGAGGCCCTTGTAGGGGCGGACGATGCCGAAGAACAGCAGGTGGTCGCGCACCTTGCCGTCGCGCTCGGCCGCCTTGGCCGCGCCGGGGAGGTGGGCGGGCATCTCGGCGACGCGGACGGGCCCGCCGGTCAGGCCGCGCGCCAGATCGGCCTGCTGCTCAGAGTGCGTCAGGACGCCGTCCACCCGCTTGAGCAGCGCCTTCATCAGCGGCACGTCGTAGGGCTTGCGCTCGTGCGGCAGCACGTTGTGGCACAGCGCCACCGCGCGCGTCTTCCGGCCGATCCCGGCGAGGATGCCCAGGTAGGACGGGACCTGCACGGGGCTGAGCACCGCCAGCACCACCAGGTCGGCCGAGCGCAGCGCGCGGCCGGCGCGCCACCAGCCGTCGGGGCGGCGCCAGTCCAGCGCGCGCCGGGTGGCCGGGAACGGCTCGCCCTCCGGGTCGCTGATCGTCTGCTGCCCCGGGTAGAGGAAGGCGGGGTACTGCGCCCTCCAGGACTCGATCCGCACGTCGTGCCCGGCGGCGGCCAGGCGGTGCGCCAGCTCGGTGGTGTGGTGCGCGCCGCCGCCCTTGTAGGGGAACGCCGGCCCGACTATCGCGACTCGCATCGGCGCTAGACGTCCCCTCTGGATCTGACGATGAGGTCGGCCAGCAGCGCCATCGAGGCGATGATCAGCCCCGTCACGAAGATCATGATGGTGTTGTTGGCGAAGTAGCCGAAGTGCACGACCATGTCGAACACGCCCTTGAGCAGGCCGATCACGATCAGCCACAGCGCCAGGGGCATGAGCACCTTGAGCGGGTTGAAGTACATCACCATCCGCAGCACCTGCAGGATGTAGCGGTAGGCGTCCTTGGTGAAGCGGAACTTGGACTTGCCCGCCCGCTTGGCGTAGTCGATCGGCACGTACCGCACCGGGTGCTGGTTCGACAGGAACGCGATCGTGATCGTGGTGACGCAGGAGAACCCGGGCGGCAGCAGCCGCAGGTAGGGCCGGGCCACCTCGCGGCGGAACGCGCGCAGCCCGGAGTTCAGGTCCGGGATCTTCGAGTTGGTGAGCCGCTCGGCGATCTTGCGGATGAACCACTTGGCCGGCACGCGCAGCAGCTTGTGCGTGCCCTCCTCGGTGCGCCGCGCGCCCACCACCTGGTCCACCGCGGGCTCGGTGTCGAGGATCTCCACCAGCTCGGGGATGCGCTCGTTGGGGTAGGACATGTCGGCGTCGGTCCACACCACGATGTCGCCGCGCGCCTGTTGGGAGCCGATCCGGCGCACGGTGCCCGCGCCGCTGTTGTGCTGGAACCGCATGATGCGCATGTGCGGGAAGCGGGGGGCCGCCTCCTCCAGCCGCGCCAGCGTGGCGTCGGTCGAGCAGTCGTCGACGGCCAGCAGCTCGTAGGTCTTGCCGCTGTTGTCCATCGCCTTGCAGATCCGCTCGACCTCGTCGACGACGTGGTCCTGCTCGTTGTAACAGGGCAGAACGATCGTCACGTGCACGCGGGTGGCGGGATCGGTACTCACGCAGCGCGAGAATACTCGCCCGCGCGCCCTGTTGCGGCCGATCAGCCGTGCGGGGGCGCCCCGGGGCCGGTCAGCGGCGCGGCGGCTCGGTCAGCCAGACGTTCAGGTTGAGGGTCCAGGTGCCGTCCGGCGGCTCGGTCAGGGTGCGCTCGTCCTGGCGGGTGCGCAGCGCCAGGGCGTGCACGGGCGCGCCGTAGGCGGTGAGCTGGCGCGGATCGGCGCCCAGCAGCACCGGCCGCCGCCCCGCGGCGTAGATCTTGCCGGTCACCCGCCACACGTCCTCGGGGGTCGCGCCCTGCGCGGTGCGCGCTGCGGGCAGCCCGCACATCGACCGGACGACCTGCAGGAACATGTCGGCGGTGGCCCGGTCCACGATCACCGCCGAGCGGCCGGGGCCCATCGCCCGGCACAGCCCGCGCACGGCGGCGACCTCGCCCTGGTTGGTGCGCGAGGCCAGGATGCCGGCCGACGACAGCGCGACCGGCACCGCCAGCAGCAGCGCGGCGAGGACCGCGCCCGGCCGCACCACGCGCGGCCCGTAGCCCAGGCGGCGCACGCGGCGCAGCGTCCAGGCGGTGGCCCAGACCGCCAGCAGGATCAGGCCGGGCACCACCACCGTGATCAGCCGGCGGCCCGCCCACGGGTGGTCGGGGGTGATGCCGGGCCGCACCAGCGTGGTCGCGGTCGTCCAGACGATCACCAGGTACGGCAGCAGCCACTCGGGCGACTGCCCGCGCAGCAGCCGCCGCACCAGCAGCGCCGCGCCGAAGGCGGCCATCAGCAGCGCGGGCACGCCGATGTACCAGACCACCCAGTACAGCGACAGCTCGGTGTACTGGCGGGTGCCGTCCACCGCCAAGTGGTTGATGCGCTGGATCTCGGCGATGAACTGGGAGTTCAGCCGGTCGTCGGGGTTGGTGGGGACGCGGCGCACCGTCTGCACCAGGGGGCGCGCGGCGAACGCGGCCAGCGCCAGCAGCGTCAGCGCGGCCGCGACGTTCGGCAGCGGGCCGCGCGCGACCGCGCCGCCGAGCCGCCGCAGGCGCTCGCGCACCGGCGCCCAGCGGTACAGCATCACGCCGGCCCCGGTGGCCGCGACCAGCAGCGTCGTCAGCAGCAGCAGCGGGTCCAGCGAGGCGTGCAGGTACCGCAGGTAGGGCCGCGACAGCACGAAGCCCTCCAGCAGCCCGGCGCCGACGCCGATCGCCAGGCCCGCCGCCAGCGGCGTCCCGGTGCGCCGCCGCCGCGCCACCAGCAGGCCGGCGAACGCCACGACGGGCAGCACGTCGCGCAGCCCGTCGATCCGCACCAGCACGATCAGGCCCAGCGCGAGCCCGGCCAGGAACGCCTTGGCCCGCGCCGACCGGATCTCCTCCTTGCGCACGTCGTGCAGCAGCGCGAGCCCGCCCAGCAGCATCACCAGCGCGGGCAGCTCGCTCAGCGTCGCGCGCGACACCCAGATCATCGGCGTGGCCAGCGCCAGCAGCAGCGCGCCGAGCGGCGCCCAGCGCGGCCCGACCAGCCGCGCGACCAGGCCGCCGAACGTCAGCACCGCGCACGCGCCGAGCACCGGCGCCATCGCCAGCAGCGCGTGGGTGCCGCCGATCCAGCCGCCCAGCGCCAGGATCATCGGCAGGCCCGCCATGAACTGCGGGACCACGTCGGCGCCCTGCTGGTAGAAGGCCGGGCTGCCGTAGCCGAGCACGCGGTCGCCGCCGCCGAACGCCGCCCGCCACTGCGGGATCGGCAGCGAGCCGTGGTCGTTCAGCCAGGTCGCGAACTGCACGTAGGAGGCCGGGTCGCGGCGCACGATGATCTGCTCGGAGCACATGACGAGCTGGACGGCCAGGAACACCAGCGCCACCGCCAGCACCCCGCCGGTCGACCACCACGACACCGCGCCCAGCGGGCCGGGCAGCGTGCGGTCGTCGGGGTCGGCGCCGCGCGGCCGGTCGCGCAGCCCGAGCCACAGCAGCACCCCAGCCACCGGCACGAACAGCGCGAACGCGGGACCCGGCCCGAACGCCCCGGCCAGCAGCAACGGCAGCGCCACCGCCAGCCACGCCACGATCAGCAGGGCGGGCGCGACGGTCATCCGGGCGAGCAGCCGTCCGGCGCTCATCGGTCGGCTCTCATCTCGGCTCCGCAGGCATCCATCGATGCGGAGCGTAGCGGTCTTGCCGCCGTGTTCCGCCGCACCTGCGCCGAAACACGCCCTAGCCGGGGCGCGCCCGTGCGGACGGCCCCGCGACCTCTACGCTCGCCCCATGAACGATGTCGCTCCCGCCGGCCTGCTGCGCGACCGGGTGGCCGCCGATCCGAGCCGCCCGCTGGTGACCTTCTACGACGACGCCACCGGCGAGCGGGTGGAGCTGTCGGCCCGCACCTTCGACAACTGGGTCGCCAAGACCGCCAACCTGCTGGTGGACGGGCTGGGCGCCGAGCCGGGCACGCGCGTGGTGCTGGCGCTGCCGCCGCACTGGCAGACGGCGGTGTGGCTGGCTGCGTGCTGGGCGGCGGGGCTGGCGGCCGTGCCGGTGGACCCGGAGGCGGTGCGGGCGGCCGGCGGGATCGGCCCGGGTCTGGTCGAACCGGACCCCGCGGGCGGGCCGTACATCCTGGCGGCCGCTGAGGAGGTGCTGCCGGACGTGCTCGACGACCAGGACGCCGAGGAGATCGTGGGGCTGTCGCTGCACGCGCTCGGCGGCACGCTCGCCGACTGCCCGCCGGGCGTCACCGACTACGCGCTGGAGGTGCGCTCGTACGGGGACCGGTTCGCGCCGGTGGCGCCGGTCGATCCGGGTGACACCGCGCTGGTTGTGACAAAGGCCACATTCAGTGGGGCCCAGCTGACGCGCGAGGCGCGCGGGGCCGCCGCGAAATGGGGGCTGGACGCGCAGGCCAGGGTTCTGGTTGACATGCCGTTCACCACACTGGACGGGGTACTCGCCGGTCTGCTTGCACCACTAGCCTCGGGAGCTTCCGTCATAATCCAACGAAACTTCGACAAAGAAGCCCTAGATCGTCGCATCACCCTGGAGCATGTGACGGCGGTGGCCGGAGTACCCGGATGGAAAGACGCATCCGGGTCCGTACACCGGCTCGTCTGACCTACTCTCTGTTTCCCGACCCCCCTGGAAGAGCGGGCCTCGCCCCCACCCCCGGAGCCGATGAACAGCAATCCGATGTACATGGAGTACGTCGATGACGCCGAACCGCAGGAAGCGCCGGCGCGTCGGCGCGGCTGGCGCATCCTCGGCTGGGTGTCCATCGGCCTGTCGGTGCTGATGGTGGCGACCTCGCTGACCTTCTACGGCGCCTACCGCTCCGCCATCGGGAACATCAAGCGCGACGACCTCTCGGGGCTGAAGAACCGCCCCAAGAAGCTGAACAGCGCCATGAACATCCTGCTGCTGGGGTCCGACACCCGCGAGGGCTCCAACGCCAAGTACGGCCGGCAGATGAAGAACGACCCGCCGCGCTCGGACACCATGATCCTGCTCCACCTGTCGCCGGGCGGCGGCCAGGCGGTGGGCATCAGCTTCCCCCGCGACCTGATGGTCTCGATGCCGTCCTGCAAGAAGTCCGACGGCACCCGCTCGCCGGCGCAGTCCCGCGCGCAGATCAACTCCGCCTACACCATCGGCGGCCCGGCCTGCGTCATCGCGACCATCGAGAAGATGAGCGACATCAAGATCGACCACTTCATGGAGATCAACTTCCAGGGCTTCAAGTCGATCACCAGCGCCGTCGGCGGCGTGCCGATCTGCCTGACCAAGGACGTGGCCGACAAGAAGTCGGGGCTGTACCTGAAGCGGGGCCGGCACAACATCTCCGGCGAGAACGCGCTCGCCTACGTGCGCGCCCGCTACGGCCTGGGCGACGGCTCCGACACCGACCGCATCAAGCGCCAGCAGAAGTTCATGGGTGCGCTGGCCAACAAGGCGATGAGCGGCGGCGTCCTGAAGGACCCCAACAAGATGATGAAGCTGGTCAGCGCCGGCACCAAGTCGCTGCGCACCGACAAGGGGCTGTCGGTCCCGGCGATGCTCAAGATCGCCGAGGGGATGCAGGGCATGACCTCCGGCAAGCTGCGCTTCGTCACCGTGCCCTCGGGCCCCGACCCGCTCGACTCCAACCGGCTGGCGCTGCGCAGCCCGGACGCCGAGCGCTTCTTCACCACCATCCGCAACGACCGCACGGTGCCGGCCGAGACCAAGCCGGGCAGCGGCCCGACGATCCCGCCGAGCCAGGTGAAGGTCCGGGTCTTCAACGCCAGCGGCATCGCCGGGCAGGCCGCCCGCATCCAGGAGGACCTCCAGCAGCAGGGCTTCCAGGTCGAGATCGGCGGCAACCTCCGCTCCACCTCCACCACCCGCGTGCTGTACGGCGAGGGCGCCGACAGGCAGGCCCTCACCCTGAACCGGCTGATCTCCGGGGCGCCCCAGCCCGCGGCCAACACCACCTCCCGGGCCCAGGCGGGCACGGTCGACCTGGTGGTCGGCCGCTCCTGGCCCGGCCTGAAGAGCTCCCGCGCCGGCATCCCGAAGCTGACCGACGAAGTCCGCGCCAACGACGACCCCTGCAAGGGGGCCTGAGCGGCGGCCGGTGACCGCGGCGCCCGGCCGGGCGGGCGGCGACCTCGACGAGGAGACCCGACTCCGGAAGTCCTATGACCTACACCACCAGGCCGTTCTCAGCGCCCGAGCCCCCGCCGCACCCCCGGCGGTCCCCCGCCCACTCCCAGACGCCCCGCGACGAGGGCGCTCCGGGGGGCGGTCCTCTGGACACCGGTCCCCTGGGCACCGGCCCCCTCGACACCGGTCCCCTGGGCACCGGGCCGCTCGGCACCGGCCCCCTCCCCGCCGGAGGCGACGCCGAGCCCGCCGCTTCGGGCTACCCCCTGGCCCCGGCCGGTGAGTCGCCCGCGATCCAGCACCCGGGCATCTTCGCCAGCGCGGCCTTTCCCGACCCGGCCGGGACGCGCCCCCCGGCGGAGCCGCTGGCCGCCCCCGTCATGGCCGAGCAGGACTTCCCCGGCACGCCCGCGCCGCCCCCTCCGGCGACCGTGCCGATCCATGCGTCGCAGCAGCCGGAGACCGCGTACACGACCGGTCCGCTCCGCGAGGTCCCGTCGCTCGCGCAGGAGCCCTTCCCGGCACCGCCACCCGCAAACGAGCACTACCCGGCTCCCCTCGCGCACGACCCCTTCCCCACCCCGGTTGAGAACGAGCCGTACCCGGCGCCGCCCGCGAACGAACGCTTCTCAGCACCGCTCGCCCACGAGCCCGCTCAGACCGCGTTCGCCCCGCACGAGCCCGCACAGGCCCCGTTCCCCGCACACGACCCCACCCAGGCCCCGTTCGCCCCGGCCGCGTTCGCCCCGAACGGCGCCGTCCAGGCCCCCCCGGCCACCGCGCCCGACTGGACCCCGCAGCCCGACGCCCCCGCCTGGGCCCCGCACCCGGAAGCCCCCGCCCCCGCCCGGCACGCCCCCTCGGACGGCCCGGCACGCCCCGAGCCGCCCGCCGCGGACCAGGCGGCCGGGAACGCTCCCGCGCCGCGCCGCAAGGAGCGCGACCCCTACTTCGACAACGCCAAGTTCCTGGCGATCCTGCTGGTGGTCATCGGCCACTCGCTGGCCAACAAGATGAACGTGCCGCTGGCCAAGGGCCTGTACATCTTCATCTACATGTTCCACATGCCGCTGTTCATCGTGATCACCGGCTACTTCTCGCGGAACTGGACCTTCTCCGGCGGCAAGGCGCGCAAGCTGATCACCAACGTGGGCGTGCCGTACGTGGTGTTCGAGACCGCCTACTCGCTCTACGACTGGCTGGTCGGGCGCAACGAGCTGGAAGTCAGCCTGCTCAACCCCTACTTCCTCACCTGGTTCCTGTGCGCGCTGTTCATGTGGCGGCTGTCCACGCCGGTCTGGCAGCAGATCCGCTGGCCGCTGGGCGTGGCCACGGTGTTCTCGCTGCTGTCGTACATGAGCGACCTCGGCGGCACCTTCGACATCCACCGCGTGATCGGGCTGCTGCCGTTCTACGTGCTGGGCCTGATGCTGCGGCCCGAGCACTTCGAGCTGCTGAAGAAGCCGATGGCGCGGGTCGTCGGCATCGTGGTGATGCTCGGCGGCCTGGGCGTCGCCTGGATCGCCAAGGACCGGATGACCCACACCTGGATCTACTGGAAGACCCCGCACCAGGACCTGGGCGTGGACAACGTGACCGGCACGCTGATGCGGCTGGCCATGTTCGCCTGCGCGTTCGTGCTGGTGGCGGCCTTCCTGACGCTGGTGCCCAAGCGCCGCACCTGGTTCACCGCGCTCGGCGCGACCACCCTGTACGCCTACCTGCTGCACGGCTTCGTCACGCGCTTCCTGCAGTTCTTCGACCTGTGGGGGATGCCGTGGATGAACACCTGGTGGGGCATCGCGATCATCATCGTGTGCGCGGCCGTGGTGGGCACGCTCCTGTGCTCCAAGCCGGTCGTCAAGGTGATGAGCTGGGCGCTGGAGCCCAAGCTGAAGTGGGCGTTCACCGGCCTGCGCCGGCCCGGCGGGTCCAGGCGGCCGCAGGCCGCCGCGCCCGCGCCAGCGCCAGCGGTCGAGCCGGTGCCGCCCGCTCCTGAGACCGGCCCCTTCACCGGGGCCTTCGGCGAGCCGCCGGCCAGGCGGTACGCCGGGACGGCGCCCGCCGGGCCCTTCGGCGGCCCGACCGCCGAGGACTTCGCCCGCCCGGCCGGCGGGGGCTTCGGCCGCCCGCCCGCCGAGGGATCGGCGTGGCCGCCCGCAGGGAACGCGGCCCCGCCGCCCGCCCCCCGCCGGGGAGGCCGGTACTGAACGACGGACGGCCCGCCGCGGGCCGTTCGGATAATCTGCAAGTCAGCTGCATGCCGTCCGCCGCCCCTCCCCCCAACACGGGGCGGACCCTGAGCGGCGGGCCGGAACCGTCACCGTGCTAGTGGGAGAAACGTGTCACCGCTTCTCAGCGTCGTCGTGCCGTTCTACAACGTGGAGACCTATCTCGAAGCGTGCCTGGAGTCGCTGCAACAGCAGACTCTGCGCGACATCGAGGTCATCATGGTCGACGACGGCTCGCCCGACGGCAGTTCGGCGATCGCCAAGGAGTTCGCCGGGCGCGACGAGCGGTTCCGCCTGGTCGAGCAGGAGAACCAGGGCCTCGGCCCGGCCCGCAACACCGGTACGCGGCACGCGACCGGCACCTACATCGCGTTCATGGACTCCGACGACGTGGTGCCCCGCTACGCCTACGAGCTGATGGTGGGGTCGCTGGAGGAGACCGGCTCGGACATGGTCTGCGGCGGGGTCCGCCGGCTCACCTCCGCGGGCCCGCGCAACTCCCCCATGCACACCGAGATGTTCCGCGTCACCGACAAGCGGACCCACATCACCAGGCGCCCCGACCTGCTGGGCGACCGCACCGCGTGGAACAAGGTGTTCCGCAAGGCGTTCTTCGACGCCAAGGGCTTCGAGTTCCCGCCCGGACTGTACGAGGACGCGCCGGTGACGATCCCGGCGCACTACCTCGCCGAGTCCGTGGACGTGCTCGGCGACGTCGTCTACTACTGGCGCGAGCGCGAGGGCGAGTCCCAGTCGATCACCCAGCGGCGCACCGAGCCGGGCAACCTGGAAGACCGGGTGCGCACCACCCAGACCGTCACCGCCTTCCTCAAGGACCGCTCGCCGGAGCTGTGGCGGGCCCAGCTCACCTCGGTGCTGTCGGGCGAGCTGCCGCTGTACATCGACGTGGCCGGCGAGGGCGGCCCCGAGTACCGCGAGCGGCTGCGGACGCTGGTCAACGAGGTCGTGGCCGAGGCCGACGAGGCGATGCTGCGCGAGCTGACCGCGCTGAAGCGGCTGAAATACCACTTCATCCGCACCGGGATGATCGACGAGCTGCTGGCGATGATCAGCTACCAGCAGGCGCAGATCTTCACCGCCGACGTGGAGCGGCGCGGGGCCCGCTGGTACGGCGCCTACCCGTTCTTCGGCGACGCCGAGCGGGCGGTGCCCGACGCGCTCTACGACATCACCGACGAGCTGTCGCTGCAGGGCCGCGCCGACACCGCCTGGTGGCGGGACGGCAAGCTGCACGTCAACGGGCACGCCTACATCACGCGCATCCCGATGACCGACCCCCGCACCGACCCCGAGTCCCCCGTCCTGCGGGTCTGGCTCCGGCACTCCCGCAACGGCACCACCATCGAGCTGCCGGTCAAGCGCGCCCACCGGCCCGACGTGTCGGCCGACGCGCGCCGCGCCGCCGCCGACTACGACTGGGCCGGGTTCAGCGTCGAGATCGACCCGGCCGACCTGAAGGTCAGCCGCTACCGCTTCATGCGCGCCAGCAAGTACCGGATGCTGCGCGCGCTGCGCTCGGCCAACTGGGAGCTGCACGCCGAGGTCACCGCGCCCGGCGGCCTGAAGCTGGCGGGCCCGCTCGGCGGCCCGCGCCGCTCGGACGTGCGCTGGGCCAACGCCTACATGGCCGCGCCGGACGTGGCCATCCGGCCGGTCGCCTCGGCCGCCGACACCTTCGTCATCCAGGTCAAGCAGCTCACCGCGCACGTGACCGCCGCCCGCGTCGACGGCGGGTCGCTGGTGCTGGAGGGCCGCCTCGCCGACACCTCGGTCGCCTCCGGCGACCTGGTGCTGAAGCGCCGCCAGGGCATGGCCGAGACGCTGCACCCGGCCGTCTTCTCCGGCGGCGGCCGCTTCGCCGTCACCGTGCCGCTGGAGACCCTGGTGTCCTCCGACGCCGCCGAGTCCGCCGCGACCCTGCACGCCTGGGTCACCGAGGGCCTGGACTGGGACGGCTCGCTGCGGGTGCCCGGCCAGGCCAAGGCGACCCGGCTGACCATCGCCGACGAGGTCGAGGTGCGGCACCCGATGGGCGCCGACGAGATCGTGGTGACCCGCACCAAGTACGGCAACCTGCGGATCGTCGAGCGGCCGCGCCGCCCCACCGTCACCCGCGCCGAGTGGACCGAGGACGGCCGGCTGGTGCTGACCGGCGAGATGGCGGGCGAGGACCGGCCCGACCACCTGCTGCTGCGGCTGCGCGGCGGCGGCGACACCCACGCGTTCCCGCTGGCGTGGGAGGGCGGGGGCTTCACCGTCGAGATCACCCCGGCCTCGGTGCCGCTGTTCGGCGCGCAGCTGCCGCTGTCCACCGGCATGTGGGGGCTGTTCGCGCCGGTGGGCGAGGACGTGGTCGCGGTCTCGATCGCCCGCGCCTCGGTCGCCGACCTGCCGGTGCCGCACACGGTCGGGCTGCACGAGATCAAGATCGTCACCTACCAGGCCGACGCGCTGCGCCTGGAGGTGCGGCCCGCGCTGGAGGACCGCGAGCGCGGCGTCTACGGGCTCAAGCGGCTGTCCCAGCAGGACTACCCCGGATTCCTCGCCGAGCCGCTGCGCGACATGGCGGTGTTCGAGAGCTTCCGCGGCCGCCAGTACTCCGACAACCCGCGCGCGATCTACGAGGAGATGGCGGAGCGGCGGCCCGACCTGGAGTACGTGTGGGTCACCAAGGACGGCCAGTTCGCCGCGCCCGAGGGCGTGCGGACCGTGCTGTACGGCAGCCGCGAGCACTTCCGGGCGGTGGCGCAGGCCAGGTACCTGGTGGGCAACGACCCGATGCCCGAGTGGCTGCGCAAGCGCGAGGGGCAGTTCTACCTGCAGACCTGGCACGGCACGCCGCTGAAGCGGATCGGCTACGACATCGAGCGGCCGCAGTTCAAGAACGCCCAGGACTACCTGCGGCGCTTCTCGGCCGACGTGGCGCAGTGGGACGCGCTGGTGTCGCCCAACCCGTTCAGCACCCCGATCATGCAGCGGGCGTTCCGCTACGAGGGCGAGGTGCTGGAGTCGGGCTACCCGCGCAACGACCTGGCCGCGCGCGGCGACGCGGCGCGCGCCGGCCGCGTGCGGGCGCTGCTCGGCATCCCGGCCGACCGCAAGATCGTGCTGTACGCGCCCACCTGGCGCGACGACCAGGCGCGGGCCGGCGGCTACTCGATGGAGCTGCAGCTGGACCTGGAGGCCGCGCGCGAGGCCCTCGGCGACGACCACGTGCTGCTGGTGCGCGGGCACTTCAACCTGGGCGGCGGCGTGGCCGGCACCGACGGCGAGTTCGCCATCGACGTCAGCCGCTACCCCGACATCGCCGACCTGTACCTGATCTCGGACATGATGATCACCGACTACTCCTCGGTGATGTTCGACTTCGCGGTCACCGGCCGCCCCCAGCTGTTCTTCACCTACGACCTGGAGCGCTACCGCGACCAGCTGCGCGGCTTCTACTTCGACTTCGAGGCCGAGGCGCCGGGCCCGCTGTGCCACACCTCCGACGAGCTGATCGAGGCGATCGCGGACCCGCGGGCCGCCGAGTACGCCGAGCGGTACCGGGCGTTCCAGGCGAAGTTCTGCCCCTGGGACGACGGGCGGGCCGCCGCCCGCGCGGTGGACCGGATGCTGCGGGACGCGTGAGCGCGAGGATGCCCGGCGCCCGTCCCGGGAACGCCGGGCATCCGTGACCGAACGGTCACAAATCGGCTTCAAGGCGGCTGTCCGCTTCCGGACAACCGATACCATCGAGGCGCGCGATTCTCCGGGGCGAGCGCGCCATCCCACCCATTACTGATCTTGAGGTTCGCGCGGCACGCGACTGGGGAAGCCTCTCGTCACGATGAAAGGACAGCTCTCCATGGCGAACTTCACGCTCGACGACGTCCGGCAACGGACGTACAAGGCGCGTGACGCATGGTGGACGGTACTGCTGGTCGACCCGCTCGCCGCCCGGTTGGTCCGCTTCACGGCCAACCGCACGAACGTGACCCCGAACCAGCTCACCGTCGGCGCCCTGGTCCTCGGCCTGGGCGCCGGGGCCTGCTTCGCCGTCGGGACCTGGCCGTGGCTGCTGCTGGGCGCGCTGCTGTACCACCTGTCGTTCACCCTCGACTGCATGGACGGCAAGATCGCCCGGCTGAAGGGCACCGGGTCGGTCTTCGGCGCCTGGCTGGACTACATCTTCGACCGCGTCCGGGTGCTGGCCTGCGCGATCGCGCTGATGGGCGGCCAGTACGCCATCACCGGCAACGTGGCCTACGTGTGGACCGCGGTGGCCGTGGTGTTCCTGGACATGCTGCGCTACATGGACGCGCTGGAGATCTACAAGGTGCGCTCGCAGATGCGCACCAAGCTCCAGAACATGCGCCAGGAGGCCCAGGGCCTGGAGCTGGAGACCCGCCGCGCCAGCGGCGACCTGTCGGAGGTCGGCGACGACCTGCGCTCGGCCGAGGGCGCGCTGCGCCCCGACCCCGAGGCCGACATGGAGGACCAGGTCGTCGGCGACAACCCCAACATCGAGCTGCAGGCCGGCTTCAACCAGCGCTTCCCCTGGTACGCGCGCGTCCGCGACGTGCTGAAGGGCGGCCGCATCCGGCCACACCTGATCAGCGGCATCGAGTTCCAGATGGGCGTGTTCATCGTGGCGCCGGTGGTGGCCGCGGTGATCTCCGGCGCGATCATCCCGGTGGTGGTGCTGTCGGGCATCGGCATGATGGCGTTCGAGCTGGTCATCATCTACAAGTTCTGGCTGTCCAGCCGCGACTACAGCCGCAGCGTCGCCAAGCTCCAGAAGAAGATCGACAAGCTGCGCGCCGAGCTTCCGCAGGAGTACGGCGCGTCGGTCTAGAGCCGTACGCGAAAGGCCCCGCCGGATCGCCGGCGGGGCCTTTTCCGTCGTGTCGGGCGGGTCAGCCCCGGCGGCGCAGGCGGCTCAGCCAGCGGCGGCCCGGAGTGACCTCCACCGAGAGGTTGCCCTTGACCGTGCGGAAGGGGCGGACCGTCCGGTCGCCCTCCAGGGTGTCGGGGGCGGGGGCCCGCAGCGCGCCGGTCGCCTCGCCGACGGTGAGGTCGTACCAGACGTCCCAGTTGCCCGCCGCGAGGCCCGACGCGGGCACGGCGGCCTCGATCGCGAGGCGGTCCGGAGCGGGCCGGAGCTCGGCGGTCGCGGTGCGGCTCTCGTCGTCCGCGCGGTGCCGCAGCCGCACCCGTACGGCGGGGTCGGCGCCGGGCAGGGCGGGCGGGAGCACCGCCGACACCCGCAGCCGTCCGGAGGACTTCGCCACGCCGCCCTCGGCGGGCAGGGAGCCGCCGCCGAGGCCGCCCACGTGCAGGGCCAGCCCGGACTTGACCTTGGTCAGGTAGGGGGTGACCAGCGGGACGCCGTCGCGGACGGGCGCGATGCGGGGGCCGGGAAGCGCCAGGCCGGCGTCGCCGATCAGGTGGTCGGTGTAGTGGAAGTCCCCGGCGCGGACCGAGACGTACACGTCCCAGCGGCCCGACGGCAGGGGCCGCCCGTCCGCGACCGCACCCAAGTCGATCTCGGCCGACCTCTCCCCGTCGCCGCCGGCCGCCAGGGGGACCCGGTGGACGTCGTCGTCCTCGCGGTCGCGCAGGATCAGCTCGGCCGACTGCCGGTCGGGGCGGACCCGGTCCAGCGACGCGCGGCAGCGCACCGCCAGCCGGTCGCCGCGCCACTCCAGGCCCGTCAGGCCGCGCCGCCACGACAGCGGCCCGTCGATCTCGTAGACCGAGTCGGGCACGCCGTCGCGGAAGCCCGGGTAGGCCAGGAACGCGCGCTCGCCGTCGACCACGATCGGCGGCGGGTCGGTGGCGTGCACGCGGGCGGCCTCGTCGACCAGGTCGTCCAGGCCGTGCCGCAGCGCGTGGTCGAGCAGCCGGGAGTAGGGCGACATCGGGGCCAGGATGTCGGGGTTGCCGAAGGTGCGCACCAGGTCGCGGGCGGCGGCCTTGGTCGCCTCGCGCTCGCCGGCCGAGAAGTGCTGGTAGCGGGGGTCGAAGCGGGAGAAGACCTCGATCGCGAAGTGGCGGCGCAGCAGCCGGTCGCGGACCGGGCCGGGCGCGGTGCGCTCGGCGACGAAGTCCATCAGCTTGCGGATCTCGGGGAAGTACGCCTCGGCGGGCGCGCCGCCCTGCTGGAGGGCGCTGGTGCCGTCCTCGCGGGCGACCCAGTAGTAGCAGTCGTAGTCGGCCAGCACCGACACCCCGGACGCCTCGAAGTAGGCGCGGACGGCGAAGATCTGGTCCTCGCCGGACAGCACCCGCTCGGGGAAGCGGATGCCGTGCGCCTCCAGCAGGCGGCGGCGGTAGAGCTTCAGGGCGGTGATGCTGCCGTAGAGGTTGGGCTCGGCGTCGAAGATCGTGGTCCTGCCGACGGTCCGCGCGAACAGCCGGGCGTTCACCTTGCGGCCGACGCCCACGTACTTGGGCACCACGACGTCGGTGCCGTTCTCGTCGGCGATCGCGACGCAGCGCTCCAGGGCCTCGGGGCCGAGGTAGTCGTCGGCGTCCAGGAAGAAGACGTACTCGCCGCAGGCGTGCTCCACGCCGACGTTGCGGGGCCTGCCGGGCCCGCCGGACGCCTCCTGGTGGATCACGGTGAAGCCGGGGCGGTCGGCGGCCAGCCGGTCCAGCTCCGCGCCGCTGCCGTCGGTGGAGCCGTCATCCACCGCGATGATCTCGATCTGCTCGGCGGGCAGCGTCTGATCGAAGATCGACTGGAAGGTGCGTCGCAGCGAGTCGCGCCCGTTGTGCACGGGTACGACGACGCTCACCTTCGGCTGTCCCATATCCCTCCCCCGAGAGCGGCGGACGCCTGATGTCCCGTTGTCTGCCGCCCCGAATACTACCGTGCGCAATGGCGGCATCACGGAGTCCTCTGTGATCGTTCGGAAAAGCAGCAGGTCACCGGGTTAAAAAGGGCCCGCGGTCGGAAAACGGGATCAGGTGAGGAACCGCGCCGCTGAGTGATCGGGCCTGGTCACGCACGCCGTCCAGGTACCCGCTCGCGCGCGGGGGAACGGCGGCCTGTGGAGCCTTTACGAAGTCTCGGGGACCCGCTGACGCGCGTCGCGCCCCTGGTCCTCCTCCGCGGCTTCGTCCTTCGGGGCCTCGTCCGGGGCCTCGTCCTCCGGCGCGTCCTCAGGCTCGGTGTCCGCGGACTCCCGCGCGGTCCCGGTCTCCTGCTCGGTCTCGGCTTCCGGCTCGGGTCCAGGCTCCGGCTCGGAGGCCGGTCCGGCCTCCCCCTCGGCTTCGGCCTCCCCCTCCGCCGCGAGGAGGGGCCGCCGCCCGCCCATGCCCGGGATCAGCGCCAGGGCCGCCGCCAGGCACGCGAACGGCACCGCGGGCGTCACATACCGGTAGTCGAAGTCGGCCGTCGCCGCCGGGATCACCAGCAGGGCCGCGCCCATCGACCACGGCAGCAGCGCCGAGCCGCCCCACCGGCTGCGCGGCCGCAGCCGGACCACGATCCCGAGCAGGCCGACGCCCAGCAGCGCCCCCAGCACGGGCCCGGAGACGTACCAGCGCTCCTGGTACTCGCGGACGGTCGTCGCCTCCGGCTCCACCACGCGCGTCCGGGCGGTGGGGCCGCCGTACCGCGAGCCGAGCAGCTCCTGCTCGTCGGACCACTCCTCCCCTTGCGGGAAGGTCAGGTTGTGCACGGTCCACGGCGTCGGATAGGGCTCGCGGGCCCCCGGCTCGAACGCGCGGAAGGTGTCGCGCACGACCACTTCCAGGTAGTCGCCGAACTGCGCCTTGATGGCGGCGTTCGCGAACTCCCCCGCCATCCGGTTGCCCTGTTCGCCGTAGATGCCGCCCGGAATCCACTGGAACGGGTTGTCGGAGGTCCACATCGCCCGGAACGCGGGCGCCACGCGCGGGTCCGTCGCCGGGCGCGGGCACATGACGGCCAGCTCGGGCGGCGGCTTGATCTTGGCGCAGTCGGCGAACTCGGCCACGCGCCCGTACCGCCACACGTTGCCCGCCTTGGTGATGCCCGGCTCGCCCCAGTGCTGGCCGAACCAGTTCATGTACGCCAGGAACGGCCCCGCGAACACCACGGCCGCCGCGGCCACCGCCGCCAGCGTGCGCCGCCAGCCCGACCAGCGCAGCAGCATCGCCAGCACGACCAGCGCCAGCAGCGGCAGCCCGGCCAGCCGGGTCAGCGCCGCGCACGAGACCAGCAGCCCGGCCAGCGCCCCGGTCCACCAGCTCACCCGCGGCCGCCACAGCACCACCGCGACGGCCGCGACCAGCAGGAACGTGAACAGGCTGTCGGTCAGCAGCATGTGCTCGGACTGCAGCAGGTTCCCGTCGTACAGCACCGGGACCGCCGCGGCGGTCGCGGGCACCCCGGGCAGCAGGATCCAGCGCGGCCACGCGGCGCGCGCGTGCCGCCACACCACCGCGTACACCAGCAGCCCGGCCGCGACGCCCAGCGCCGCCTGCACCGCGACCACCACGCCCAGGTCGCGGAACGACTCCAGCGCCGCCAGGAACACCGAATAGCCGCTGGGCCGCCCGATGTGCGGCCGGAACTTCAGCGCCGCGTCGAGGTAGCCGTGGCTGTCACCGCTCCACAGCGGGGCCGGGTAGCCCCGCGCCGCGACGACGCGCAGGGCGACGGCCCCGGCCGCCGCGACCAGGATGAGCAGATGGGCGGCGGCCGTGCGGCCGGCTCGCGTCAGCACCGACGCCCTGCCTTCCGGAGCGCGCGCGGGCGGGAGGGGGATGTGGAGCGGGGCACTCACCAGAGCTTACAGAGATCATGTAGCGAGAAGGTCGATCCAGCGGCGGCAGACCTCCTCCAGCGCGTAGGCCGCGCGGACCTCGGCGCGGGCCGTGCGGCGGTCGTCCTCCCAGCGGTCCTCGCGGACGGTCGCGGCGATCGACTCCGCCATCGCCGCGGGGTCGGCGTGGATCCAGCGCGGGTCGTAGATGGTGTCGGCGCCCGGCCACGGCAGCAGCGCCGGGACCGAGCCCGCGGCCATGCCCTCGGCCGGGGCCAGGTGGAAGCTCTCGTCGTCGCTGGTGGACAGCACGAAGCCGATGCGGCGCAGCCATCCGGCCACGTCGCGGCCGTAGGAGTCGAAGACCACTCCCCCCGACAGCAGCGGCGAGCGGCGGACGCGGCGGAACGCCCGCTCGTAGTGCTCGCGCTCCTCCGGCTTCTTCCAGATCCACCAGTACTCCCACGGCAGCTTCGACTTCACGAACAGCGTGAAGCGCGGGTCGTCGCGGCGCAGCTCCTCCAGCACGTCCAGCGCCAGGTCGAAGCGCTTGCGCGACGGCGCGATCCCGATGATGCCGAGGTGGTGCTGCGCGCCCGGCAGCTTGGGCCGGTCCAGGCCCTGGTCGTCCACCCAGTTGGGGATGACGGTGACCTTGTCGGCGGGCCAGCCGGTCTTCTCGCGGGTCAGGTCGGCGTAGTGCGGGCTCACGCAGACGACCCGGTCCACCGCCTCGATGTCGAGCCGCCCCGGCCAGTCCGCGTACAGCTCGAAGCGGTGCAGGCGCACCAGCAGGCGCTGGCCGGGGCGCTTGTGCTCGGCGTACCAGAGGGCGTTCGGGCCGCACCACTCGCAGATGACGACGTCGGCCCACTCCACTAGGGCCTGGCTGCGTTCGGCGTCGTGGGCCTTGAGGGCGGCCCAGTGGTCCAGGCGCACCTCCATGTCGGTGCGGGACTGGAAGTACTCCAGCAGGCGCGTGAAGAACTTCAGGTCGTGCCCGGCGACGCCGACGCGCAGCTTGCGGCCCGCGACCGGGATGCGCTCGTCCGGCGCCGGGAACGCCTGGGCCAGGTAGCGCTCCAGGCGCTCGGCGGCTGCGTCGAGGGTGAACCCGGCCGCCGCGTCGCGGCAGCGGTCGGCAGCCAGCGTGTAGGCGTCGGGGTTCTTGCCGATGAGCGTCAGCGCGTCGGCCACGTCGGTCTCGTCGGCGGCGAACAGCGGGTAGTCCGCGCCCAGCAGCCGCTCGTGCATCGGCGTGCGGTTGAGCACGACCGGCACGCCCAGCGCCCCGCACTCCAGGACCTTGGTGGACAGCTCCAGGCTGGCGTCCATGTCGGGGTGCCGCCACGACACCCCCACGTCGCAGCCCGCCGTGATCCGCATGGCCTCGGCGCGCGGGTGGCCGCCGTGCCAGACCACGCCCGGCGACCCCTCCAGCGCCGCGCGCATCCGGGGCGCGTAGCCGGGGTCGGCCGGGTCGTCGTGCACCTTGTCGCCGACCATGTGCAGCTCGGCGTCCACGCCGCGCCGCGCGAGCAGGCCCGGCAGGCCGGTCATCTCCAGGGTGTTCCAGCGGGGCGCGAACTTGCCCGTGTAGACCATGCGCAGCGCGCGGTCCTCGGGCGCGCCGTCCGGGCGCGGCTCCAGCCCCTCGGGCAGCACGACCACGGGCGGGAACAGCACGCTCTTGCCCGCCGTCGCCGGGACCGCGCTCTCCATGAAGTCGCGCAGCTCCTCGGTCTGGCACAGCAGCAGCCGGGACGCGTCGGCGATGCGCCGCAGCTCGCCCCGGACCGTGCCGGTGAACCCGGCGGCCGACTGGGGGACGTCGGTCAGGTAGGTCCACAGGCGTCCGGCGAGGGGGCCGTGCGACAGCTTCCCGGCCAGGCGGCGGCCCCGGACCACGACCAGGTCGTGCGGCTCGGGCGCGTCGATCGCGGCGAGCACGGCGGCGGCGGTGCGGGGGGCCATGCCCTGGTCGCCGGTGACCAGGCGCTCGGCGTGCGGGCTGCGGACGGTGACCTGCGGCAGGGCGCGCAGCGGGTCGACCAGGCGGCCGGTGCGCACGGGGGCCTTCAGCACCAGGGTCACCGCGCAGCCGGCGCGGGCCAGGGCCTGCACCATGCCCTGGGCCCAGATCGCCGAACCGTCGATCAGGTTGAGATCGACGTCGCCGTAGACGAGGGCGCGAGGTCGCACGGGGGTTCCTTTCACAGGGCGGGTCGGGGGATCTCGGTGACGGTGCGCGCGGTGGCGTCCCAGTCCAGGACGGCGAGGCCGGGCGGGACGCGCTCGCCCCACAGCACGCGGGGCAGGCCGCGGTGGCGGGCCAGCTCGCGCAGCTCGTGCAGGGCCCGCTCGCGGTCGTGGACGCCGGGGACGCCGAGGTAGGCCCACGGGTTGCCGGGGTCGCCCGCGGCGGCGTCCACCACGAACAGGTCGGCGTCGGCGGCGGTCAGCACGGTGCGCGCGTCGTGCGGGTAGAGCGGGATGACCGTGGCGTGGCCGGCGAGCGCGGCGGCGGTGTCGCGGGCGAGCACCCCGGCGATCACCAGGCCCTCGACCGGCCCGGCGACCAGCAGCCGGTCCTCGGGGCGGTCCAGCTGGTCGGGCTCGACGCGCTCGTCGGACTCGCGGCCGGTCACCGACCCGGTGGTCGGCGCGTGCCGCCGCTTCCAGAGCCGGTACAGCTCGCGGGGCAGCCGGGCGGCGCGGCCGCGCGGGTTGCGGGCCGCGCCCGCGACCAGGCGGCCGAACTGCACCGTGGTGGAGGTCTCCAGCGCGGTGAGGCGGCGCTCCAGCTCGTTGACGCGGGAGCGGCTGTCGCGCAGCGCGGCGCGCAGGCGGGCGGCCTGGCGGTGGGCGCGCTCGGCGGAGCGCGCGTCGGAACCGGTGCCGTCGGGACTAGTCACCCAGGAACTCCATGATGATGTCGGCGATGCGGGGGCCGGCCTGCCCGTCCCACAGCGGCGGGCGGAGGCGGCCGTCGGGCGGGCCCGCCGCCAGCGCCTTGCGGGCCTCGGGCACCAGGTCCTCGAAGGAGACCAGGCGGTTGGTGCCGTGCGTGATGGTGATGGGCCGCTCGGTGTTGGGGCGCACGGTCAGGCAGGGGACGCCGAGGACCGTGGTCTCCTCCTGGAGCCCGCCCGAGTCGGTGACGACGGCGGCCGCGCCCCGGACCGCCGCGATGAAGTCGATGTAGCCGAGCGGGTCGAGCACGTGCACGGCCGGGTGGTCGGCGAGCCCGGCGGCCAGCAGGGTGGCGCGGCCGCGCGGGTGGACGGGGATGACCACCTCGGCGAGGTCGGCGACGCCGTGCAGGTGCCCGACCAGCGCGGCGGCGGTCCCGGGGTCGTCCACGTTGGCGGGCCGGTGCAGGGTCGCCAGCACGTAGCGCTCGGGCAGGCCGTGCTCGGCGCGGGCGCGGGCGGTGTCGAAGGCGTCCAGGTTGGCCAGCAGCGTGTCGATCATCGGGTTGCCGACCAGGTGCGCGCGGCCGGGCGGCACGCCCTCGGCGGCCAGGTGGCCGATCGCCTCGGGGCTGGTGACCAGGCACAGGTCCGACAGCTGGTCGGTGAGGCGGCGGTTGACCTCCTCGGGCATGGTCATGTCGAACGACCGCAGCCCCGCCTCCACGTGCGCGACGGGGATGTGGAGCTTGGCGGCGGCGAGCGCGGCGGCGATGGTGGAGTTCACGTCGCCGTACACGATGACCAGCGCCGGTGAACGGCGCGTGAACTCGCCCTCCAGCCCGACCAGCAGCGCGGCGGTCTGCGCGGCGTGGCCGCCGGACCCGACGCCGAGGTTGACGTCGGGCTCGGGCAGGCCCAGCTCGCGGAAGAACACCTCCGACATGCGCTCGTCGTAGTGCTGCCCGGTGTGCACGACGACCTGCTCGGCGCGCCCGGCGAGGGCCCCGATGACCGGGGCCGCCTTGACGAAGTTGGGCCGCGCCCCGAGGACGTGCAGGACGGGGTTCCCCGCCTGGATGACGTGTGGTGCCGACACGATTTCCCTTCCGTTCATCGGGGACGCTTACGCTCGCCCGCCGTGCTGACCCTGATCCGCCGCCTGAAAGCGGCCGTCTACCTGCTCGGACTCGCGTGGCGGCAGCTCCGCGACGATCCGGGCCGCGCCCCGCGCCTGGCGGTGCGGCTGCTGGGCAGGACCGTCCCGTCCGCGCGGCTGCGCCGTTCGCGCCTGGCCCTGCCGCGCCCGCGCGACGAGCGGCGCGAGGCCGCCGACCTGCTCGTCCTGCTGCGCGCCGCGCCCGAACCGGGCGGCCCGTCGCGCCCGGGCGGCGAGCGGCGTGAGCCCCCCGCCCGAGCACCACGGGCCCACGCCCCCAAGGCCCCCGCCCCGGCCCGCCTGACGCGCGCCCGCGCGGAGCGGGCGGTGCCCGAGAACCCGACCGTGCTCACGTTCGTGACGAACGCGCTGCCGCTCACCAACGCCGGGTACACCGTCCGCACGCACCGCATCGCCCTCGCGCAGCGCGAGCTGGGCTTCGACGCCCACGTGGTCACGCGGCTCGGCTACCCGCTCAGCCAGGGCCTGACCGACGTGCGCGCCCGCGTGGACGTGGACGGCGTCCCCTACCACCGGCTCCTGCCCTGGCTGCCCGGCGCGGACCCCGCCGCAGACGTCCGCAAGAGCGCCGAGCTCGCGGGACGGCTCGTCGAGCGGCTCCGCCCCGACGTCCTGCACGCGGTCAGCAACCACCACAACGCGGGCGTCGCGCTGGAGGTGGGCCGCCGCCACGGGCTGCCGGTCGTCTACGAGGTGCGCGGCTTCCTGGAGGACTCCTGGCTGTCGCGCGACCCCTCCCACAGCGAGCGCGACCCGTTCTACCGGCTGACCCGCGAGCTGGAGACGCGCCGCATGGCCGAGGCCGACGCGGTGGTCACGCTCGGCGAGGCCATGCGCGAGGAGATCGCCGGGCGCGGGATCGACCCCGCCAAGATCTTCGTGGTGCCGAACGGCGTGGACGAGGCGTTCCTGCGCCCGCTGCCCGACGGAGCGGCGGCCCGCGCCCGGCTCGGCATCGCCCCGGACGCCTTCGTCGCCGGCCTGACCTCGTCGTTCTACGGCTACGAGGGCATCGACACCCTCATCGACGCGGCCGCGCTGCTGGAGGCGTCCGGCACGCCGGTCACGCTCCTGCTGGTCGGCGACGGCCCCGAGCGCGGCGCGCTGGAGCGCCGGGCCGCCGCCCGGAGGGTGCGCGCCGTGTTCACCGGGCGGGTGCCGATGACGGCCGTTCGTGACTACCACGCGGTCCTCGATGTGTTCGCGGTCCCCCGGCGGGCGGACCGGGTCTGCCAATTGGTCACGCCCCTCAAACCGGTGGAGGCGATGGCCGGGGGAATCCCGGTGATAGCAAGTGATGTCAAGGCTCTCCGCGAAATCGTGGAACCCGGCGTGACCGGCGCGTTAACAGTTCCCGAAGACGCCGAAGCATGGTCCGATTCCCTGGCCTCGCTCATTTACAGTCCGGAACTGAGACAGAAAATCGGACAGGCCGCCCGGGAATGGACCGGGAGGGAGCGCACCTGGCGTTCCGCGGCGTCCCGGTACCGGGCGGCGTATCGGCGAAAGTGAACTCGCGAAGGGAGCCACCGGGTGGATCTGGTGGTCATCGGGCTCGGCTACGTCGGGCTGCCGCTGGTGCGTGAGGCCTGCCGCGCGGGCCTCGCCGTCGGCGGGCTGGACCTGGACGCGCGGGTGGTGGCGGGCCTGGAGGCCGGCCGCTCGCACATCGACGACGTGACCGACGCCGAAGTGGGCGCGATGCTGGCGGCGGGCTTCACCCCCACCGCCGACGAGGCCGTGCTGGACGGCGCGCGCACCGTGGTGATCTGCGTGCCGACGCCGCTGTCGGAGGAGGGCGGCCCCGACCTCGCGGCCGTGCGCGGCGCGGCCCGCACGATCGCCGCGCGGCTCGCGCCCGGCGCGCTGGTGGTGCTGGAGTCCACCACCTACCCCGGCACGACCGAGGAGGTGCTGCGGCCGCTGCTGGAGGAGTCGGGGCTGGTCGCCGGAGTGGACTTCCACCTGGCCTTCTCCCCCGAGCGCATCGACCCGGGCAACCCGCACTACGGCGTGCGCAACACCCCCAAGATCGTCGGTGGGCTGACCCCGGCGTGCGCGTCGGCGGCCGCGGCGTTCTACGGCAAGATCGTGGACCGGGTGGTGCAGGCGCGCGGCACCCGCGAGGCCGAGATGGCCAAGCTGCTGGAGAACACCTACCGGCACGTCAACATCGCGCTGGTGAACGAGATGGCGGTGTTCTGCAACGAGCTGGACATCGACCTGTGGGACGCGATCGACTGCGCGTCCACCAAGCCGTTCGGCTTCCAGGCGTTCCGGCCCGGCCCCGGCGTGGGCGGGCACTGCATCCCGATCGACCCCAACTACCTGTCGTACAAGGTGCGGTCGCTGGGCTACCCGTTCCGGTTCGTGGAGCTGGCGCAGGAGATCAACGACCGGATGCCGCGCTACGTCGCCGAGCGCGCCCAGCAGCTGCTGAACCGCGAGGGCCGCGCGCTCAAGGGCGCGAGGGTCCTGCTGCTCGGCGTGACCTACAAGGCCGACATCGCCGACCAGCGCGAGTCGCCGGCCCGGCCCGTGGCGCGGCGGCTGGCGCGGCTGGGCGCGGAGCTGTCCTTCCACGACCCGTACGTGACCGACTGGCAGGTGGACGGCGCGCCGGTGCCGCACGCCCCCGACCTGGCCGGCGCGCTGCGCGCGGCCGACCTCGCGATCGTGCTGGCCGACCACGCCGCCTACGATCCCGCCGCCCTCGCCGAGCACGCCCCGCTGCTGTTCGACACCCGCGGCGCGACCCGGAACCTGCACCGCGAGAACGTAGAACTCCTGTGACCGTCCACCCCCCGGACACACGGCATTCATCGGCTTTTTCCACGCCGCCGGAAGAATCTCTGACAGACGGTTTTCGGCGCCTTTCCGGAGTGAGTGGAATGCGGGTCTGCGTTTGCACGGTCGTGCACCATCCAGAGGACGCGAGGATTCTGCACCGGCAGATCCGCGCGCTGCTCGACGCGGGCCACGAGGTCACCTATATCGCCCCCTTCCGGGCCTGCAACGCGACGCCGTGGCGGGAGATCAGCCCGGTGGACGTGCCGCGCGCCACGGGCCGCGACCGCCTGCGCGCGCTGCGGGCCGCGCACCGGGCGCTGGTCGAGCACGCGGCGTACGCGGACGCGGTGCTGCTGCACGACCCGGAGCTGCTGGTGGGCCTGCCGAAGGCCGTGCGCCGCCGCACCGTCGTCTGGGACGTGCACGAGGACACCGCGGCCGCGCTCACGGCCAAGGGGTGGCTGCCCCGGCCGCTGGCGCCGCTACTGCGCCCGGCCGTGCGCCGCGTGGAGCGGCGCGCGGAGCGCGACCACCACCTGCTGCTGGCCGAGGACGGCTACCGGGACCGGTTCGCGGCCGAGCACCCGGTGGTGCCGAACACGACCTACGTCGCCGACGCCGCCCCGCCGGTGCCCGACGACCGCCGGGTCGTCTACGTGGGCCACCTGTCGGCGGCGCGCGGCGCGTTCGACATGGTCGAGGCGGCCCGCCTGCTGGCCCCCGAGGGCGTCACGGTCGAGCTGATCGGCTCGGCCGACCCCGACGTGCGGCCCGCGCTGCGCGACGCGCAGCGGGAGGGGGCGCTGCGCTGGTACGGCTTCGTGCCGAACGACCGCGCGCTGCGGATCGCCGAGGGCGCGATGGCGGGGCTGTCGCTGCTGCACGACGAGCCGAACTACCGGCACTCCATGCCGACCAAGGTGGTGGAGTACATGGCGCGCGGCATCCCGGTGGTCACGACGCCGCTGCCGCCCGCCGTGCGGATCGTGGAGCCGGCGGGCAGCGGCCTGGTGGTGCCGTTCAACGCGCCGGAGGAGGTCGCGGCCGCGGTGCGCCGCCTGCGGGACGACGCGGAGCTGCGGACGGCCCTGGGCGCGCGGGGCTACGAGACGGCGCGCGCCCGCTTCCACTGGCCGACCCACGCGGAGCACTTCATCGCGCAGCTGGAGGAGTGGGCGGGCAAGGCGCGGGCCGTGCAACCGGAGCCGAGCCCCCAGGTACGGACGGCCTGAGCAGGGCTTTCACGCGCCTTTCAGGGGCTCGCGGCCTCAGGCCCCCGTCCGGTCGCCCATGGGCGGCCGGACGAACATCTCGCCCAGCTTCCGCAGCAGCGCGGCGTCGCCGGTCGCGTCCGCGCTGCCGTCCTCCAGGCCGGCAGCCAGCGTCGTCCGCCCCTCGCCCAGCCTGATGAACAGCTCCTCGTCCGCCGTGACGACGACGTCGGGCCGCTGGGCGGGGCCGTGCACGGTGTCGATCGCGCCGTCGTCGACGTCGAAGTGGAAGACCTCGTCCCCCACCCGGAACTCGTAGGTGGCGCGCACCCCGGCCGCGGCCTCCGGCACGAAGCACGACCGCATCCCCAGCACGAGCCACCCGGCGTGGAAGGTCTCGTCCTCGCGCCGCTCGCCCATCGCCCAGCGCAGCCCCCAGCGGGCCAGGGCCAGCACCGCCGGGCCCAGCTCCTCGCCCGCCTCGGTGAGGGCGTAGGCGGGGGTCCGGGCCGGCGGCGGCAGGGTGACCTTGCGGGCGAGGCCCTCGCGCTCCAGGTGCTTCAGCCGGGCCGACAGCAGGCCGGTGCCGAGGCCGCGCAGGCTGGCCTGGAGGTCGCCAAAGCGCTTGGGGCCGGTCAGCAGCTCGCGGACCAGCAGTAGCGTCCAGCGCTCGCCGACGATGTCGAGGGTGCGCGCGGTCGCGCAGAACTGGTGATAGGTGCGCTGCTCCACTTCACCACTCTATGGCTCAGGCTTCCGGATTCCGAACCTCGCGCAGGGCGGCGGCGAGGGCGGCGGGGTCGGTGACCATCACCTCGTGGGGGCCGTCGTAGGCGACCGTCCGGTATCCGAGGGCGCGCCCGAGGTCGGCGAACGGGAGCTGCGCCGCGCCGCCGTGCAGGGCCGTTCCGGGGATGCGGTCGACCGCGCCGGTGAGGCGGGCGGGCTCGGTGAAGGTCCGCAGCGGGTGGGGGCGCATCCGCTCCTCGACCCACTGCGCGTCGGCCGGGTCCTCGACGCCCAGCAGAGCGGCCGAAACGGCAGGGAGCCGCCCGTCCGCCTCGGTGCGGAGCAGCGCCTCGCGGAACCAGTCCGGCGCGAGGTCGAACAGGCTCGCCCCGTCCGGCCCCGCCCAGCCCTCCACCAGGACGATCTGCCGCACCCGGTCCGGCAGCCGGTCGGCGGCCTGCCGGACGACGAGCCCGGCGTAGCTGTGGCCGACCAGGACCACCTCGCCGTCCACGGCCTTCAACGCGGTGACGATCTGGTCGGCGTGGTCGGCGAGCCCGACGTCTCCCCCGCTCAGCTCCGGGACGACGGCGGGCGCGTCCAGCAGCGGGATGACCCGCTCCCACGCCCAGGCCCCGTGCCAGGCTCCGTGCACCAGGACGTAAGTGGTCATGCGAACTCTCCTTCGCGCAGTAGCGGCAGGACCCGGTCGGCGAACTCGGCGAGGGCCTGCTCGTGGTCGTCCACGGCCAGCCGCACGACGATGTGCCGGGCCCCGGCCGCGACGTAGCGGCCGAGCCAAGCGGCGGTGTCGGCGGCGGTCCCGGCGAACATGGCCTGGATCGACGAGACGAACTCCAGCGAGGCGCTGTAGTAGCGCTCGATGCTGGCGCGCATGCGTTGCCGGGCGCGTTCGGGGTCGTCGTCCACGCAGACCGTCGCGTAGAGGCCGGGCGTGACGCCGGGACCGGCCGACGCCCTCTGCTCGGCGTAGAGCTCCGGCGTGGGCGGGTACGGCAGCCAGCCGTCCGCGCCGCCCGGCTTGCCCGCCGCCCAGATCGGCGGGCCCTCGGGCCGGACGGGGCGCGGGGCGATCGTGACGTCGCGGAAGGCGAAGTGCCGCCCCTCGTACGACACCTCCTCCCCCGACCACAGCAGCCGCATCGCCTCGACGCACTCGCGCATCCGGCCGACGCGGGTCCTGTAGTCCACGCCGATGGCGTCGAACTGCGCCTCGGTCGCCGGAGCGGGGAAGCCCGCGCCCATACCGGCGATGAGGCGGCCGTCCGAGAGGCGGTCCAGCGTGGCGAGCTGGTGCCCGAGCGGGATCGGGTGGCGCAGCGCGGGCAGCAGCACCGCCGTGCCGACCGCGACGCGCTCGGTGCGCGCGGCGACGGCCGCGAGCAGGGTCAGGGGGTCGGCGCGCTGGCGGGTGACGGGGCTGTCGCCCGCCCACACCGAGTCGAGGCCCGCCGCTTCGGCGAGGTCGGCGAGGCGCAGGAGGGGGCCCGTCCCGTGGTCGCCGAGCACGACGCGGTCGCGCGTCGGCAGCAGGAAGCCGATCTTCAGGTCGTCCATACGCGGCAGACTAGACCCGAACTTCCTATTTTTGAAGTAGCAGCTTCTTTTTTAGGAACTCGCCAGTGCCGCCTGCGCCAGCGCGAGGACGGCCAGCAGGGCGGGGCCGCGGAGCAGCTGCATGATCAGCGCGACCGGCGCGGGGCCGAAGAGTCCCAGGTCGATGAGGGCGCCGCCGTAGTCCACCGGCGGCTTGGTCGCCATCCGGTAGGTGACGAGCACCGCGCCGACGGCCGAGAGGGCGGCGGCCGCGACGGTGATGCCGGGGACGAAGGCCGCCGACACCGCGCACCACACCACCGAGCCGACCGCCGGGACCACCAGGTGCGCGAGCGTGAGCAGCCGGTCCGAGCCGCCCAGCGCGCGGCGGAGGGCGGGCGCGCGGGAGATGATGCGGAGCCCTCCGGCCAGCCGGTCCACGGCCAGGAACGCGGCCACCAGGTGGAGGACGGGGAGCAGCGTGGTCATGCCCGCCACGTGCGCCGCGTACGGCACGGGGAGCAGCGCGGCCCAGACGAACAGGCCGCTCCGCATCCGCAGCACGCGCGCGACGTCGGCCCGCACCAGGGCGGTGAAGCGGTTCCCCCTGATGGGGGCCGGGCGGACGCGGACCATGGCGCGCGCACGGCGTTCGAGGGCGATGGCCCAGAGGAAGGTGGAGTCGAGCGACAGGACCGACACCTGGGCGGCCGTGGCGAGCTCGACGCCGGAGGAGATCGTCGCGCGGGTCATGGCGTCCAGTGCGCGGCGGGCCGCGAAGAGCGCGATCGCGGCGCCTAGGAGCGCGGCGGCGCAGACCGTCGCGTCGATCCGCTCCAGGAACGGCGGCGGAGAGCCCGGGCGCAGGAACGGAACGGCGAGCGCGGCACCGGCGAGCGCGTAGGCCAGGACGTCGAGCGCTCGACGCACCGGCACGCGCCTGGCCTGCGCCAGGACGCACGCGCACGTCACGATGACACCCAGCGCGGCCCACAGCACCAGCCACGGCACGAGGGCGACGGCGGCACCGGACACCAGCACGAACGCGAGCCCGAGCGCGGCCGACGCGCCCGCGCCGACCGCGACGGCGGCGGCGAGCTTGCCGGCGAGCAGGCTCCCCCGATCGACCGGCGTGCTGAGCAGCCAGGTGCGCGAGGGGCCGCCCGCGTACAGCGGCCCGAACGCCAGCATCGTCTTGGCCAGCAGGACCAGGCACAGGAGCGCGACGACGGCGGCCGTCACCTGCACCACCGGCGTGCCGACGTGCTCGACCCGGCCCGCGTGGTCGCGGACGGCCTCGAACGTCAGGCCGCCGAGCACGCCGAGGTAGAGGGCGCGCTCGAACAGCAGCGACAGCGTCTCTTTCGGCGAGCGGCGCGGCTGGTCGGTCCGCAGCCTCCGGCGCAGGTCACCGGCTTTCGGAACGGCGGAGACCGTCATGCGAACTCGATGACGCGGTCGGCCGTGGCGTCGATGAGGTCGGTGTCGTGGGAGGCGAACAGCACGGCGACGCCGTCGGCCTTCTCGGCGTTGAGGCGGGCGGCGAGCCAGGCGCGCCCCGCCGCGTCGAGCCGCTGCTCGGGCTCGTCCAGGACCAGGAGGCGGCGGGGGCGGACGAGGCAGGCGGCGAGGCCGAGGCGGTGGCGCTGGCCGCTGGAGAGGGTGGCGGGGAGGCGGTCGGCCATCGCGGCCAGGCCGACCTCGTCCAGCAGGCGGTCGGCGGTGGCGTCGGGGTCGGGGGTGCCGTGCGACCAGGCGTAGAGCTTGAGGTGGTCGATGACGGAGAGGTCGGGGAAGTGGTCGGCGTCGTCGAGCAGGCAGGCCATGGCGGCGCGGGCGGCGGGGTCGGACTCGCGGAGGCGGCGGCCGTCCAGCTCGACGGTGCCCTCGTCGGGGTCCTCGATCCCGGCGACGCACTTCAGCAGGGTGGTCTTGCCGGAGCCGTTGGGGCCGACGAGGGCGATCGCCTCGCCGGGTGCGAGGGAGAGGGCGACGTCCTTCAGGACGGGGACGCCGAAGTAGGACTTGGCGACGCCTGAGACGTGCAGGAGGGGCGGTGCGGGGAGTGTGCTCATGGAGGCGATCTCGTAGGGGGGCGGGGGGCGTTCGGCTGTGCTTGCAGGCTAGGGCACCTGGACTCGCCAGAAGATCTTTACTTCCTGATTTTGAAGTACTAGCTTCTCTTGCAGGAAGCGACTTCGAGGGGAAGCCATGACCAAAGCGATCTACTCGGCGCAGGCGCACGTCACCGGAGGCCGCCAGGGGCGCGGACGGACCTCGGACGGGCGGCTGGACGTCGATCTGCGGATGCCGAAGGAGCTGGGCGGCGACGGGGAGGGCGTCAACCCCGAGCAGCTGTTCGCGATGGGGTACGCGGCCTGTTTCGGCAGCGTGCTGGGGCTGCTCGGCCAGCGCGACGGCGTGAAGACCGACGACGCGACGATCGACGCGACGGTGTCGCTCATCCCGGCCGGAGGCGGGACGTTCAAGCTCGGGGCCGAGCTGGACGTCACGCTGCCCTCCGTCGAGGACGGGGGGCGGGCCGCCGAACTGGTGCGCGCGGCCCATCAGGTGTGCCCGTACTCCAGCGCGACGCGCGGCAACGTGGACGTCGCGTTCACGGTGAACGGCACGCCTCTCTAGGAGGGCGGCGGGTCCGCGTCCACGGCGATGTGGACGGGGGCGGTCACTTCGGCGGCCCTCAGGGCGTTGGCGAAGAGCTCGGTGGCCCAGACTGCGACGTCCATCGACCATTCGCGGGTGCGGCAGCGGAACGCGGGGCCGGGTTGTAGGCCGAAGGTGTGGGTGCGGGAGTTCAGCTCCTGCTCCAGGGCGCTGTGGTCGATGGCGCCGGCCGGTTCGAGCGTCATGTTCTCGTCGGTGAACAGGCTCACGGCGGGCACGATGAACGATCCGAGGTCGTGCAGATCGACGTCCGCGCGGGACGACAGGGACACGGTGAACTGCGCGGACGTGTCCGGACGTCCTAGCGAGAACCATTCGCGGACGGTCGCCAGGGCGATCTGGCCGTCAGGGGCCAGGTGCATGGGCACGAGGGTGTGCAGGCCGGTGAGTTCATACCGGCCTGCACGCCCCAGCGCCTCGTTGAGGACGGTGGCGAGGGGCTGGACGGGAAGGCGCTGCCCTTCCTGGTCGTCGGGGACGGCGACCTGAATCCAGGCCACTTCGCGGACCTCACCGTCCTGCGTCCAGTCCTCGGTGGCGTCGTTGTGGTACCAGCGTGAGTGCGCGGGGCCCGCCGACGAGCAGTCGTCGAATCCGTAGGCGGCCGCCCGCATCACGGCCAGGCTGAAAACGTCGTGGTAGTCGCCCTCGTCGTGGGCTTCCCGGAGCCAGGGGTTGAGGGTGAACACGCCGTGGACGCCCATGTACATAGTCGGGTCCTGGTAGGTCGTTTCCTGCACACTGCAGTCTCCCGCCCAGGGGCCGCCACTACGAGGACCGTGGCGCAAGGCGGAGCGTGGCGAGGTCGACGGATTCGGCCATCGCGCGCGCTCCGGTGTCGTTGAGGTGCATCCCGTCTCCGGCGTCGAGGTCGGGGCGGATGAAGTCGGGCTTGTCGGGGTCCTCGACGGCGCGGGCGACGTCGAAGACGGCGTCGAAGGTGCCGCTGGTGCGAATCCACTCGTTGACGCGCCGCCGGGTCGCGACGCCTTCGGGGGTGCTGACCCCTTCGTAGATCGCACCGGCGAACGGGCCGATGGTCGCCGCCAGGGTCGTCAGGCCCGCGTCGCGTGCGAGCGCGGCGAGCGCGGTGAAGCCGTCGATCAGGTCCTCGGCCGTGGCGGGCGGCAGGCCGTCCATGCCGGGCAGGCCGAGGTCGTTGATGCCGAAGTGGAACAGCACGTGGGTCGCGCCGGGGACCGTCAGGACGTCGCGCTCGAAGCGGGCCAGGGCGTGCTCGCCGATCTCGTCGGTGAGCAGGCGGTTTCCGGCAATGCCCTGGTTGACGACCCAGCCTTCGGGGAGGCGCGCGTTGAGGACGTCGATGGAACGGCGGTTGGCGCCCCGCGTGCTGCCCACGCCTTCGAACCAGGAGTCGCCGAACGCTACGGCGATGGCGGTGTCCTCGGGGGCGAGGACGTCGACGCCGGTGACGTAGAAGCGGCCTTCGGTCTGCTCGGCGTCGGGCAGGGTCTCGGCTGAGACGAGGTTGCCGGTGGCCACGTAGGCCGTTTCGGCGGGCAGGTGGGAGAAGGTCGCGAGGCCCGTTGCTTCTGGCAGGTAGAGGCTCAGGACCAGGTCGGTACCGGCGGTGACGGGCATGTCCACGGGGTCGCTGACGACTTCGGCTCCTGCGGGGATCGTCACCTGCTCGGAACCGTCGAAGCGGAGGGCGGTGTCGGTCTCGCTGATGATGCCGTCGCCCGCCTTGCGCTCGGCGACGTGGGCGGCTCCGATCGTCAGGGGGTCGCGGCCGTAGCGGTTGGTCAGCAGGACCCGCACCTGCGAGCCGCCTCCGGCGAGGTGGAGCGGCTGGCGGACGGTCTGGCCGTCGAAGCCGTGGGGCGCGGCGAGGCAGAGCCGCTCGTAGGGGCTGATCACGGCGGTGCGGAAGCCGGCGATCCATCGTTGCGCCATCGTCGCTCACGACCTTTCGAGTCTTAGTTGACGCGAGGAATACTTGCTAAGCAAGTATCTACTCCTAAATTATTCCTCGCGTCAACTACTTGGTGAGCAACAGTCCCCGCGTCAAGCTTCTCGGCTAGGCTCGCCTGCATGGACGAACGGGAGCTCTTCGCCGACCCGCGCCTCACGGCGATGGGCCTGCTCTTCGAGGCCCACGCGGGGCTGCTCGACAAGTTGCAGCCGACGTGGAAGGAGCGCGGGCTGTCGCCGTTGGACCTGAACGCCTTGATGCGGCTGAGCCGTTCGCCCGAGCGGCGGCTGCGCCTAGGGGACCTGGCGGCCCAGACGCGCCTCTCCACCAGCGGCGTCACCCGCTTGGTGGATCGGCTGGAGCGCGCGGGCCTGGCGCGGCGCGAGTCCAGCCCGGACGACCGGCGCAGCACGTACGCGGTGCTGACGGACGAGGGGGCGCAGCGGCTTCGGGAGGCGCTGCCGGATTATCTGGACGTCATCGAGCAGTGGTTCACCGGCTTGCTGACGCCAGAGCAGTTGGAGGGGGTGCTCGCCGGCTTGCGCATCATTCGCGACGCCGTTCACCCTGAGGCGGCTCCGCAGACGGGTTCCTGACGGCGGCCAGAACGCAGGCGACGGGCGGGTCCAGGTCGAGGATCTCGGTCCGGGGTTGGACGAAGCCCGCCCGCGTGAGCAGGTCGCGAAGCTCGTGGGCGGCCTGGTCGGTGGTCTGGCGGTTGGCGCCTGGGCAGCGGGGTTGCGTGACGAGCGCGATGCGTCCCCCCGGGCGGAGCAGGTGGCGGAGCCGGCCGAGCTGTTCCGCCGCGTCGGGCCAGAACCCCAGAGAGTTGACGGAGAGGACGGCGTCGAGCGGGGCGTCGAAGTCGGGCAGTTGTCGACCTGACCTGCAGATGAGGCGAACGCGGCCGGCGCGGATGGCGGCGGCGTTGCGCTTGGCGGCCTGCCGGACCATGACCTGCGAGTGGTCGATGCCGTACACCTGGCCTTGGACGGCGCGGGCGGCGAGTTCGGCGATGGCGATGCCAGGGCCGAAGCCGATTTCCAGGACACGGTCGCGGGGCTGGACGTCGAGGAGTGAGACCGCCCATTCGTTGCGCTGGCGGTTGGAGCCGCGGTGGGCCATGAGCTGCCCGGCGAGGCGTCCGACGATGCCGCGAGGGCGGCCGAACTGCCCGACGGCGTAGAGGATCGCGCGTTGCTTGAGGTTGGTTCTCATGGCCGCAGCCAACGGCTTCAAGTACGGTCGAAGTCAAGATGCCGGATGAGTTGTTGACGATCGGTGAGCTGGCGGCCCGCACGGGCGTGGCCGCCTCCAAGCTGCGCTATTGGGAGGGCCTCGGCCTGCTGCCTGCGCCGCTTCGAGTCTCGGGCCAGCGCCGCTACCCGCCGTCTGCGGCGGAGCCGATCGGCGTGGTCCTGCTGCTGCAAGACGTCGGCTTCACACTGCGCGAGATCAGGGACTTCGTCGCTACGCGTTCGTCGCCTGACGATCGGTGGCGAGAGGCGTACCAACGCAAGCTCGCCGAACTCGACCAGCGCATCGCCCAGGCCCAGACGGCGCGGACGGCCATCATCCATGCACTGGTCTGCCCGCACGAGGCCACGCTCGAATGCCCGACCTTCGCGGGCATAGTCGCAGCCCGCCTAGCCGGAGCATCCCTGGAAGAGGCCCACCAACACTGACCCCGACTGAAATGCCCAAAGCTCAGCAAGTGCTCATAATTTGTGTTGCCCAGGGGCAGACACACAGGTCAGCAAGCCTGCTCCCCGCGCACGCGGGGATGGCCCGCCGGTGAGGTCGGTCGCCAGTCCCGCGATGGACTGCTCCCCGCGCACGCGGGGATGGCCCACCCCGGTGCCAGGGTGAGCCGGGGGCCGTCGCTGTTCCCCGCGCACGCGGGGATGACCCCCATGGGTTGGTGCTGTGGGAGAAGTCCGTCTGCTCCCGCGCACGCGGGGACGATCCCGGCTCGCGTGGCAAAGTTGAACGCGCCGTCCTGACCTAGGGGCGGGCAGGACGGCAGCGGTCTGGCGTTATTAGAGCTTCTTGATGGCGGTCGACAAGGCGCGCGCCTGGGCACGCGTAACAAACAGCTTCGGGCCTTCGGGGTCCTTGCTGTCCCTCAATACGGCAGCATGGGGAACGGAAGCGACCTCAATGCAGGCATCGCCAGAGTCATTGCTTTGAGAAGCCTTACGCCATGTCGCTTTGCTCAGGTCCATTTCTCGCTGATCACCCTTCTCATTCGCTCTCTTGAATCTGCCTCGTTGAGCGCTTGCGCCTGCAGTGTAGCGAAGGCGTTGCTTACCTGAGTTATGCGGGCCGGGTCGCTAGTGGTCTCGCCACCAAATGCCGAGGCTCCATACGCGACCTCGCTGCGGTTGACCTGCGTGGCGATATGGAACGGTCCCCACACGCCTCGGTAGTAGCCGAAGGGCGCTATCTGGATGTGTATGTAATCTCTATATGACTTCTCGATGAGGTCTTCGAGTTGCTGCTGCATGATCTGCGGAGAGCCGACCATGTTGCACAGCACGGCCTCAGACAGGACCACACAGATCAGTGGAGGGGACGGGGAAGCGAGCACGGCTTGGCGCGCCATCCTGTTGGCCAGATCCTGCTCATTGGGGAGCAGTACATTGGCGTACTCCTTCGTCTGCAGCAGCCCGTACACGAGGCCCGCCTCGTAGGCGCGTATCGCGACCGCCGACTGTTCAGCTCTCGGGAAGTTGGCAAAGAAGCGGGGGAACTTCTCCTCATGGAGCGGCTCGATAAACTCTTTCCACGCCCTCTGCACCTCCCCGTTCGCGTCGAGTGCCTTGTCCAAGCGCTCCGCGAAGTCCTCGCGACATTGCGCGGCCCCGGTCTCGACTTGGGAGATGTAGGAGCGCACGACATTGAGGCGGTCCGCCAGCTCGTCTTGCGTGATCTTAGCTTTCTTGCGCAGCATCCGGACGGTGCGGCCGAAGCTCATGGACTCCTGCGTTTTCGGGGGGTTCGCCATGATCCTTCTCCTCCGCCACTGATTCGACAGTAGAACGTCAGGCGATGGTGAGCCAGCGTTCCGACGTCACCTTTGGCCAGGAAGCCGGGTGTAGTTCGCGGGTGCCCGCGCTCTCACGTAGTTACGATATGCCGCTCTGTGTAGTCATGGAAGTGCGTCACGAGAAATGGACCGTGCGTCACCAATCCGAGGCAGCAGCCATGATCACAAAGCAGACGGGCAATCCCCCCGCACCGGCGGCAGATGTGTCGTCACTGACAATCGAATCGGCGGCGGAATCGATCAAGAAGGCGCGGGATTTCACCGCGCGCTGGTTCGCCGACCAAGGCTTCGACGAGCGCTCCGCCCACCTCGCGCGGCTCGCCGTCACCGAGCTCGTCACCAACGCCCACAAGCACGCCACCCGGCCCGGCGACGACATCACCGTCCGCCTCTACCGCACCGAGGCCGGCCCCCTCATCGAGGTCTGGGACCCCAGCCCCGCGCTCCCCGCCATCCGACCCCTCGACCTCACCAGCGAGGACGGGCGCGGCCTGGCCATGCTGTCGCTCCTCATCACCGCATGGGGCACCAACGCCACGGCCAACGGCGGCAAGGTCGTCTGGGCGCTGCTAGGGCAGGAGTGATCCATGCCCGTCCAAGCCCTCCTGCTCCGCCTCGTCGGCGGCCTCTTCCCCACCTGGGACATCTGGATCTGCGATCGCGGCGTCTGGCGCGCGGCCGGGTCCACGCTCATCAGCGCCTCCACCTGCGAAGCCCTCCTGCACCACCTGGCCGCCGCCGATCCCGACGCCCTCCGCGCCGCCGCCCGCGAGCTGCCGGACGACACCCCTTGACCCGCCTCCAGTGAACGAGCCGGGAGCGCGGCGCGACCGTTCGACGCGCCGCGCTCCCACCGGCTCACGAGCGCAGCGACGCCGCCACCGCGCGCGCCAGCCTCGGCGCGGCCGCAGGCGGCGACACGTTCACCACCACGATGCGCCGATCGATCCGCAGCGCGATCGTCCCCGCCGTCGGCCCCAGCTCGTAAGCCTCGTCCCCGCCCAAGTCCGTCCGCTGCCGCGCCTGCGTCTGCGTCGCCTGCAACGCGTCCAGCAGCCCCGACGCCGCCGCCCCCGTCGGAGCCGTCCACCGCACCGTCACCGTCAGATCCCGCGTCCCCCACTCCGGGTTCTCCCGGTCGCGCTCATCGGGATCGGCCGCGGGCGGCGGGGTCTTCAACGCGTACGCGCACGACACCGCGCGCGGCAGCTTCACCGACCCCGCCTGCGTATAGCGCGGACGCGCGGTATGGTCCGCCAAGCCCACCGCCTCCAGATCCTCCTTCGTCAGCAGGCCGCACGCGTCCGGCCAGTCCTCCGGCCGCACCCCGCCCAGCTCGTCAGGCCCCGCCCCCGGCGGCCCGCCCCGCAACGCCACCAAGCGCCCCGCCCCGTCCGGCCTCGGCGCGGCCTCCGCCACGGCCGCGAACAGCAGCCCGCCCGCCGCCGCCAGCCACGGCCGCACGCCCCGCAGGTCCGGGTCCAACGCGAACGGCACGGGCACCGTCGTCGCGCCCCCGTCAGCAGGCGCGATCACGTCCACCCCCGCCGGGAGCAGGTGCTCCGCCAGGCGCGGCCGCAGCGCGTACACCTGGTCGGCCGCCTGCGTCAGGGCCGCGTAGTCGGGCACGTCCCGCCTCCAGGCGACACGCCCCTTGTCGATCTCGACGGCCTCCATCCGCGCCGTGCCGGGCCGCGCCCCCTCCGGCCGGTGCACCACGACCAGGCGGCCGTCGGCCAGCACCCCGGGGCACATCGTGTCCCCGCACACGTCCCCGTCCCAGTGCGCGAACCGCGTCCCGTCCTGGTCATAGGCCCGCAGCGCCGACGCGTCGGCCACCAGCGCCACCCCGTCCAGCACCGCCACCTCGGGCGACCCGTCCGACCCCAGCGACCGCAGCCAGCGGATGTTCCCGTTCGCCGGGTCCAGCGCCATCAGCTGCGTCGGCCCCTCGCAGTCCAGCGCGAGCACCGCCAGGTTCTCCGCCCCGTCCGCCGGATGCGGCGCGTCCTCGTACAGGCGGCACTTCGCGGGCAGGCGCAGCTTCCACAGCTTCGCCCCCGTCGTCGCCGAACGCCCGAAGACCGCGCTCAGCTGCGACCCCGTCGTCAGCACCACGCCCGACCCGGCGGGCCAGCGCAGCGTCGTGCGCCCGACGGCGGCGGGACGCTCCCCCGAACGCCGCCACAGCACCCCGCCCGACAGCGCGTCGAACGCCACCATCTGCCGCTCGTCCCGGTGCCCGTCCCGCTCGAAGTGCCCCAGCACCCGGTCGCCGGTGACCGCCCACCCCAGCAGCGTCCACCCCGACCGCCGGTAGCTCCACCGGTCCCCGCCGGTCCGCGCGTCGCGCGCCTCCAGGCCGCGGCCGGTGGCCGTCACGAGCTGCCCCTGCACCACGGCGTAGGAGACGTTGTCGTACCCCGCGACCGGCCCCCGGTGCACCCGCGCCGAACGCTGCCAGCTCACCGCCAGCGGGCCGGGCGGCGGGCCGAGCTCGGCGAGCTGGACGACCGACTCGCCGGTGACCTCGTGCCTGACCTGCCACCACTCGGCCCCGAGCACGAACCGCCCGGCCAGGACGGCGCAGACCACCACGGCCAGCGCCCCCGCGACCGCCCCGAGCAGCAGTCGTCGCCGGCCCCCGACCACCTGGTCTCCCTCCACGCTTACTGTGGTCCCACGATGCCGTGTGTCGGCGTCCGGCGCGACATGGGCGAGGAAAGAGCGGGGGCGGCGCGTGGAGATGTTCACCGAGTGGCGGACCTGGGAGCAGGCGCGTTCCGGCCTGGCGGAACGCCTCGACCCCGGCGCGCTCGACCTGCTCGACCGCGCGGCCGAGGCCGCGCAACGCTGGCACGGCGACCAGCGGCGGCCCACCGGCGCCCCGTACATGGAGCACCTGCTGGAGGCCGTGGAGGTGCTCGCGCGCGGCGCGGGCGTCACCGACGCCGGCGTGCTGGCCGCCGCGCTGCTGCACGACGCCGTCGAGGACACCGGCGCGACCGTCGCCGCCGTGGAGGACGGGTTCGGGCCGGACGTGGCCGAGCTCGTGGACTGGGTCACCAAGCCCCCGGCGACCGGCGCGGGTCGGCAGGCCAAGCGCGCCGCCAAGTCCGCCTACCTGCGCCGCCTCGGCGAGGCCCCGGAGCGGGCCGTGCTGGTCAAGCTCGCCGACCGCGCCAGCAACGTGCAGACCCTGGACCGGATGCCGCCGGACTTCCAGCGCCGCTACTACGCCGAGACCGTCACCTACATCATGCCGCTGGCGCAGGGGCACCCGTGGTTCGCGTCCTGGTACGCGTCCTGGCGCGACCGGTTCGGGCAACTTCGTTGAACTTTCCATCACGGTTCGGGGTCCATCCGTTACCTTGAGTTTCGGATACCACAGATGCCGGTGGGCGCCGGTAAGGGCTGGGAGTCAACGGGCACTATCGGGGACACTGGTACGGACGCGGATCGGCGGAACGGACACGGCGGCCGGCGAGGCCCACGGTCCGGCCGGAGGAGCAGCCGGTGCGAAAAGACGCAGAGAGCGGGGAGCTTGCGCGGGGCACACGGCCCCTCGCGGACGACGACCCGCCCTCTGTGGGGCCGTACACGCTGGTGGCGCGGCTCGGCGAGGGCGGCATGGGCGTGGTCTACCTCGGGCACGGCCCGGACGGGCGGCGCGTGGCCGTCAAGCTGATCCAGCCCGACCTGGCCGCCGACGCCGACTACCGCGCCCGCTTCCACGACGAGGTGCGGCACGCCCGCCAGGTCGCCTCGTTCTGCACGGCGGCGGTGCTCGACCACGGCGAGGCGGACGGGCGTCCGTACCTGGTCACCGAGTACGTCGAGGGCACGCCGCTGTCCCGGCACATCAAGCGGCACGGCCCGCTCCCGCCCGACACCCTGCACGGGGTGGCGCTGGGCGTCGCGGCGGCGCTCGCCACCATCCACGCGGCGGGGCTGGTGCACCGCGACCTCAAGCCCGCGAACGTGCTCCTGTCGATCTCCGGCCCGCGCGTCATCGACTTCGGCATCGCGCGCGACGTGGGCGACCTGACCGGGCGCACCCGGTCGGGGCTGGTCATGGGGTCGCCGGGGTGGATCGCGCCCGAGCAGGTACAGCACGGCGAGGTGTCGCCCGCCAGCGACGTGTTCACCTGGGGCTGCCTGGTCGCGTTCGCGGGGATGGCGCGGCACCCGTTCGCCGGGACCGACGCGCGCGCCACCAACGACCTGATGGTGCTCACCTACCGCGCGCAGCAGCACATGCACGACCTGGAAGGGCTGGCGGAGCCGCTGCGGTCGCTGGTGGAGCAGGCGCTGTCGCCCGAGCCCGCCCTGCGCCCGACGGCCCGCGACCTGCTGCTGGCGCTGGTCGGCGGCTCGGCGGAGGCGGGGGCGTCGCTGCCGATTGCGGGGACGCCCCCGCAGCCTGACGAACGCAACGGAACCCCGCACCCCGACGAGCAGGCCGCCGACTCCGGCGAACGGCGCAGCGCGCAGCACCCCGGCTCCGGCGAACGCGCGCCCCAGATCGTGCCCCCCGCCCGCTCCCCCGAGCTGGCGCCCGCCGGAACGCCCCTCCCGCCCGACGACCCCGTCCTGTCCGCCGCCGGGCAGACCCTCGACCAGCACTGGCGGCTGGAGGAGCTGCCGCTCTGGACGCCGCCCGAGGGGCCCCCGCCCGCGCCGCCCGCCATCGACCTCGGCGAGCGCCGCCGCCCCCCGTGGACCTGGCGGCGCCGCGCGCTCGCCATCCTGCTGGTCGCCGGGGCCGCCACCGCGATCATCGTCTACCGCGAGGGCCGCGCCCCCGCCGAGGGCGAGTTCGGCAAGCCCGCCCGCGACGGCGACTTCACCTTCGAGGCGTCGCCGCCCGAGTGCGACCGCGAGGTCAAGGGCGTGACCGCCAAGGACGGCAAGCTCTGCCAGGTCCGCTTCACCGTGACCAACACCGGCGTCGCCGCGCACGTGCTCGACCCGGTGCACCAGCGGCTGCACGGCCGCACCGACCCCGACGAGACCGCCATCATGGTGTTCCGGAGCGACGCCTCCGAGCTGGGCGAACGGGTGGAGTCGCCCTCGGTGGCGACCTCCACCTCCTTCAGCGGCGTGCTGCTGTACGACGTGCCGCCCGGGTTCTCGCCGGTCGAGCTGGAGCTGCACGTGGACGCCTCCAGCCCCGGCGTGCGGCTGCGCCTGGCCTCCGCGCCGCGCAAGTAGCGGCCGGGTCACAGGACCACAACCGGTCCGTCCGGGATACCGGGAGAATCTCCCTCATCCTGGACGCATCCGATACTTTGACCCCTCCTGGGCCACAACAGGAACGCGGTCGGGGACCGCGCGGTCGAGCGGCCGGGGGACGGCCGACCCGGAGGAGCGCGCCCGGTGCACGAACACACCAGCCGTGACGGACTGCCCGCCGGCGTCCACCCGCTCGGTCCGGGCGCCCCGGCGTCCATCGGCCCCTACCCGCTGCTCGGCAAGCTCGGCCAGGGCGGCATGGGCGCGGTCTACCTCGGGCGCGGCCCGGACGGCCGGCACGTCGCGATCAAGGTCGTCCAGCCCGAGCTGGCCGCCGACCAGCGGTACCGGGCGCGCTTCCACGACGAGGTGCGGCACGCGCGCCAGGTCGCCTCGTTCTGCACGGCGGCGGTGCTCGACCACGGCGAGGACGGCGACCGCCCCTACCTGGTCACCGAGTACGTCGAGGGCGCGCCGCTCTCGGAGCACATCAAGCGGCACGGCGCGCTGCCGCCCGGCACGCTGCACGGCGTCGCGGTCGGGGTGGCGGCGGCGCTGACCGCGATCCACTCGGCGGGGCTGGTGCACCGCGACCTCAAGCCCGCCAACGTGATCCTGTCGATCTCCGGCCCGCGCGTCATCGACTTCGGGATCGCGCGCGGCGTGGACCAGGAGGGCGGGCACACCAAGGCCGGGTTCGTGGTGGGGTCGCCCGGGTGGATCGCGCCCGAGCAGGTGCGGACCGGGCAGGTGTCGCCCGCGGGCGACGTGTTCGCGTGGGGCTGCCTGGTCGCGTTCGCCGGGGTGGGACGGCACCCGTTCGGGGCGGCCGACCCGCGCGCCACCAGCGATCCCCTGGTCATGGCCTACCGCGCCCACCAGCACGACTACGACCTGGGCGGGCTGACCGACCCGCTGCGCGCCCTGGTGGAACGTGCCCTTTCCCCCGAGCCGGAGGACCGGCCCACCGCGCAGCAGCTGCTGCTGGCGCTGGTCGGCGGGTCCGATCCGGCGGCGGTCGCGAGCGGCCCGGCCGCGCCCCTGGCCCCGGCCGGATACGACATCCAGGCCATGGCCAGCCACACCGTCGAATCCACCTGGCGCACCGAGGACCTGCCGCTGTGGTCGCCGCCGATGACGCCGCTCGCGCCCGTGCGCCCGGCCCCGCCCGTGGACCCCAGGGTGCTGCGCCGGGCCAAGATCCGCACGTGGACGGGCCGGGTGGTCGGGCTGGCGGTGCTGGGCGGGCTGGGCGCGGGCGGGTTCCTGCTGTACCGGGCGGACAAGGCGCCCGCCGCCGCGCAGTTCGACCAGCCCGCCAAGGACGGCGACTTCACCTTCCAGGCGTCCCGCCCCGAGTGCGACCGCAAGGTCAAGGGCGTGACCGCCGAGGACGGCAAGCTGTGCCAGGTGCGGTTCAGCGTGGCCAACGCCGGGGCGTCGGCGCGGGTGCTGGACCCGGCGGTGCAGCGGCTGCGCGGCGCGGCCGACGCCGAGGAGACCGCGGCCATGCTGTTCAAGGGCTCGGCGCCGGGCCCGAAGACCAAGGTGGGCGCGCAGACGCTGGCGGGCGGCACCCGCTTCTCCGGGGTGCTGCTGTACGACGTGCCGCCCGGCTTCACGCCCCGCGAGCTGGAACTGCACGTGGACGGCACCAGCAAGGGCATCCGGCTGCCGCTGACGCCGTCTTGATCAACTCATCGGGGGCCTCTACGTTGAGCCGGTGACGATCACCCCCGGCACCCGCCCCACCCGCCCCGACGCGGTGCGGGTGGCCGAGCCCGCCCCGCCCCCGGCGCCCGCCGGGGCGCCGGCGCGGCTGGTCCGCACGGTCGGGGCGCTGGTGGGGGTGCAGGCGGTCGCGGCGCTCGTGATCGTGCTGACGCTGACCTCCTACCGGCGCGCGGCCGCGGACTGGATCATCCCGGTGGTGGGGGTGGTGGACGCGCTGGCGTCGCTGCAGATCGTGGTGCTGGCGCTGCGGGAGCGCCGCATGACGCGCATACGCCCGAGGGCGCCGATCGCGCCGCCGCCGGGCGCGGTCCCGTTCGAGCCGCCGCCGGACCCGCTCCCCGTCCCGGACGCGCCGTTCCGTGCGGACCCGCCAACGCGCCTGGACACGCCAGCGCAACCAGGCGCATCACCCCGCGCAGGAACGCCGCCCCACCCACAGACGCCACCGCACGCGGACGCGTCACTTCGCGCAGGCGCGCCGCCCCACGCAGGCGCGTCACTTCACGCAAACGCGCAACCCCACGCAGGCGCGCGCCCCCTGCCCCACGCGACCCCCACACCTCCAACTCCGCGCTTCGCCCCTCCCCTTCCCCCGCCCACCACCCCCTCCGCGCTCCGGGTCTGGCTCCGCCGCCTCATCGTCCTCGCCCTCCTCGGCGGCCTCGCCGCCGCGGCCTTCGCCGTCTACCAGGAGCGCAGCCGCCCCGCCCCCGGCGTCTTCGGCAAGCCCGTCAAGGACGGCGACCTCACCTTTACCGCCGCCGCACCCCAGTGCGGCGCCCGCGTCAAGGGCGTCACCGCGCTCAAGGGCAGGCTGTGCCAGGTCCGCGTCACCGTCACCAACACCGGGCCCGCCCCGCTCGTGCTGGACGCCACCGTCCAGCGGCTCCGCGCCGGGGAGGCCGAGCACACCGCCGTCGCCCTGCACCGCGGCCGCTCCGCCAAGGACCTCGCCTTCTCCCTGCGCAGCGCCGCCTCCTTCCAGGGCGCGATCGTGTTCGACGTGCCGGACGGCTTCACGCCCACCGCCCTCGACCTGCACGCCGACGCCGACAGCCGGGGCGTCCGCTTCCCGGCCGGTGCGGGATGATCGGGCCCATGGAACGGGAGTGGGTCGCCGAGGAGAGCGTCGTCATCGACGCCGGGCCCGGCGCGGTCTACGAGGCGGTCGCCGACCTCAAGCGCATGAAGGAGTGGAGCCCGGAGCTGTTCGCCGTCTGGGTGCGCGGCGGCGCCGTCGAGGAGGGGACCCGCTTCGTCGGCTTCAACCGCATCGGCCCGCGCGTCTGGTTCACCACCTGCTGGGTCTCGGCGGCCGTCCCCGGCGAGGCGTTCGCCTTCCGGGTGACCAGTTTCGGCATGGAGGTCGCCCTGTGGGGCTACCGCGTCGAGGACATCGGCGACGGCCGCACCCGTCTCACCGAGTACTGGCAGGACCTGCGGCGCGACGCGCGCGGGGCGAAGCTCGTCTCCCTGATGGGCAAGGTGTTCACCGGCGTGCCCGCCGAGCGGCGCGCCGCGCTGAACCGCGAGGGCATGCGCGTCACCCTCGACCGGATCAAGGCGGCCGCCGAACGGAACTGATCACATAGTGACAGGAAAACGAGAACCTGTTCTACTTATGTGCATGGGGAGCACCGCCGACAAGCATGTGATCCAGGGCGAGGACGTGGCGCTGCCGGTCCGCATCCGCGACGCGGCCGTGGCGTCGGCGATGTTCGCCGTGCCCGCCGCGCCCGCGCAGGCCGTCATCGCCTACTCCGGGCTGGAGGTCGCCGAGCCGCTGCCGGGCCGCGCGATCTGCTCGCTGGCCTTCGTCCGGTACGCCGACGGCGACCTCGGGCCCTACCACGAGTTCGCCGTCGCGTTCCTGGTCCGGCCGCCCGGAGCGCCGCCCACACGGCGGATGAAGGGCGTCGGCGCGTTCATCCACTGGCTGCCGGTCAACCAGGAGTTCACGCTGGAGGCCGGGCGCACGATCTGGGGCTTCCCCAAGGAGATGGCCGACATCCCCATCGACCTGTCGAGCCGCGTCAAGCGCTGCGCGGTCCGGATCGGCGGGCTGACGGCCGTCGAGCTGGCGGTCCGGCCGGGGCCGCCGCTGCCCTCCGGCTCCGCCGCCCCCAAGATCGACGCGTACTCGTGCCTGGACGGCGTCACCCGCCGCACCGGTTGGACCATGGCGCCCACCGGCGTGCGGATGCGGCCCGGCGGGGCGACGCTGCGGCTCGGCGACCACCCGGTCGCCGCCGAGCTGCGCGGGCTCGGCCTGGACCGGGCGCGGGCGCTCAGCAGCACCAGCGTCCGGCACCTGACCATGGAGTTCGGACCGGCCGACGAGGTGGGGCCGTGACCCGGCGGGTGCGGACGGCGCTGGTCACCGGCGCCGCCGGAGGGCTGGGCGCGCTCGCCGCGCAGCGCCTGGCCGCCGCCGCGTGGGACGTGGTGGCGGTGGACCTGGACGCGGCCGGGCTCGCCCGCACCGCCGGCCGCTCCCCCAACCTGCACACCCGCATGTGCGACGTCACCGACCCCGCCGCCGTCGAGCGCGTCGTGGCCGAGGCGGGCCCGGTGCACCGCGTCGTGCACGCCGCCGCGATCAGCCCGCTCGGCGCGGCGCTGGAGCAGCCGCTCGCCGACGTGGAGCGGGTGCTGCGCGTCGACTACCTGGGCACCGTGCACGTGGCGCGCGCCACGATGCCGGGGATGCTGGAGCGGGGCCGGGGCGAGCTGATCGTGTTCTCGTCCCTGGCGGCGTGGGTGCCGGGGCACCTGACCTCGGCGTATGCGGCGGCGAAGGCGGCCGTCAACGCGTTCGTCGAGTCCCTGTACCAGGAGACCGCGGGCGGGGGCGTGACGATCCGCTGCGTGTGCCCGCGCCAGGTGGACACCCCCATGTACCGCAAGATCGCCGCCGAGCACCCGGCCGCGACCGCCGGGATGCGGGGGATGCCGCCCGGCCTGGTGCTGGACGCGGTGGAGCGGTCGCTGGCCCGGCCCGCCGACGACCTGTTCGTGCTCCCCGACCCGCTGACCCGCGCGACCGTCGCCGCCAAGCGGTTCGCGCCCGCCGCGACCCGGCGCATGATCGCCCGGCGGACCGCCTCGCCCTGACCGGTCACGATGAGCGTCCCCGCGACCGCATAAGCTGTCTGACTCCCCGGGTGAGCACCCGGGGGTCAGCGTCGCGAGGAGTGGCCCGTATGTCGTCGTCCCCGGTCACCGGCCGCTCCGGCACGGTCAAGGACCAGGAGATCGCCGCCGAGCAGCGGTACGTGGACGTGGCCTACGAGCGCCTGGAACAGATGCGCGCCGACGCCCAGGCCATGATCCGCGAGGGGTACCGGCAGGCGCAGGCCGGCACCCGGGCCTCCCTGGTGGACCGGGACGCCATGGTCCACCAGGCCGCCCTGCGCGCCCAGGCCCTGGACATCGCCGACGACGGCCTGGTCTTCGGCCGCCTGGACCTGCACCCGCGCCCCCAGCAGCCCGGCACGCCGCCGGTCCGCCTGGTGGACGGGCGCGAGGTGCGCTACATCGGCCGCATCGGCGTGCGCACCACCGAGCACGACTCCCTGGTGATCGACTGGCGGGCCCCGGCCGCCGAGGACTTCTACCAGGCCACGCCCGAGGTGCCGCGCGGCGTCGTCCGCCGCCGCGTGCTGCACTCGCGCGGCCACTCGGTGGTGGACCTGGAGGACGACCTGCTGGACCCCGACGCCGCCGACGGGCTGACCGTCATCGGCGACGGCGCGTTCTTGGCGTCCCTCGCGCGCACGCGCGAGGGCGAGATGCGCGACATCGTCGCCACCATCCAGCGCGAGCAGGACGAGGTGATCCGCGCGCCCGCCGACGGCACCGTGCTGGTGCGCGGCGCCCCCGGCACCGGCAAGACGGCCGTGGCGCTGCACCGCGTCGCCTACCTGCTGTTCCGGCACCGCCGCCGCTTCGGCTCCCGGGGCGTGCTGGTGGTCGGCCCCAACCGCCGCTTCACCGCCTACATCGAGCGCGTCCTGCCGTCGCTGGGCGAGGGCTCGGCGGCGCTGCGCTCCCTGGGCGACCTGGTCGACGGCGTGCGGGCCACCACCCACGACACGCCCGAGCTGGCCCGCGTCAAGGGCGCCGAGACCATGACCACGGTCCTGCGGCGCGCGGTCGCCGACCAGGCCCCCGGCGCGCCCGACGAACTGCGCGTGGTCTACCGGGGCGTGGTCGTCGCGCTGGACCGCCCGACCCTGGACAAGCTCCGCAACGACCTGCACCGCCGCAGCCGGGGCAGCGTGAACGCCGCACGCGGCCGCGCCGCCGAAGCGCTGCTGGACGCCCTGTGGCACCGCTTCAGCGACCTCGGCGGCCCGGAGGCCGCCGCCCAGGCCGCCGACGGCCAGACCGAGCTGTGGTCGCAGATCCTGGCCGCCGACGGCCTGGCCGCGCTCGACGGCGACGCGCCCCAGACCAATGGCCGCCCCGGCGAGCGCGGCGACTTCGACACCCGCGTCCGCGAGCAGCGCGCCTTCACCGACTTCCTGGTCGCCTGGTGGCCGATGCGCCGCCCGCTGGAGGTGCTGACCGCCCTCGGCGACGCCGACCGGCTGCGCCGCGCCGCCGGACGCGACCTCGACCGCGACACCGTCACCGCCCTCGCCGCGTCCTGGCACCGCGCTCTGCCGGGCGACCCGACCTACCAGGACATCGCGCTGCTGGACGAGATCGACGCCCTGCTGGGCCCGCCGCCGCGCCCCTCGCGCCGCAAGGCCCGCGAGGACGACCCGTTCGTGGTGGACGGCGTCAACATCCTCACCGGCGAGGAGGTGGCCGACGAGTCCTGGGAACCGGAGATGCAGGAGCTGACCACCTCCATCGAGCGCCTGGAGCGGTCCCGCCGCGTGGACGACGGCGTGGTCGAGGAACGCCCCGAATACGCGCACATCGTCGTGGACGAGGCCCAGGACCTGTCCCCGATGCAGTGGCGGATGCTGGGCCGCCGGGGCCGCCAGGCGAGCTGGACGATCGTGGAGGACCCGGCGCAGAGCGCCTGGGAGGACCTGGACGCCGCCCGCCGGGCCATGGACGCGGCACTGGGCGGCGAGGAGACCAGGTCGCGCCCGCGCGGCGGCCGGGGCCGCCGCCCGCGCAAGCCGAAGCCGCCGACCCGCCGCGTCCGCCACGAGTACGAGCTGACCACCAACTACCGCAACTCGACCGAGATCGCGGCGGTGTCGGCCCGCGTGCTGGCGATGGCCCTCCCCGAGGCCCGCCCGGCCCGCGCCGTCCGCACCTCGGGCCTAGACCCGGAGATCCGCGTCGTGCCCGCCGACGCCCTGGCGCCCGCCGCCCGCGCCGCCACCGAGGAGCTGCTCGACCAGGTGGACGGCACGATCGGCCTGATCGTGCCCCTGGCGACGCCCGGCGCGTGGACCCCCGCCGACCGCGACCGCCTGGCCGAGGACCTGCCCGACCGCGTCCAGGTGCTGGACGTGCTGGAGGCGAAGGGCCTGGAGTTCGACGCGGCCGTGATCGCGGCTCCGGAGACGATAGCGACCCAGTCCCCGAGGGGCCTGCGCGTGCTGTACGTGGCGGTCTCGCGCGCGACCCAGCGCTTGACGGTCCTGACGGCGGACCCGACCTGGCGCGACAACCTGACGTAGCCGCCCCCACCCCACCAGGCGGGGGCGCGGGGGGCGAAGCCCCCTGCCAGGGGCCGCGGGGGACGGAGTCCCAGCAGCTCTAAAAAAAACACGCAGGCGCGAAGCGCCTTCCTTGCCGGGGGTGCGGGGGCGGAGCCCCTGCCGTGTGAAAAAAGCACAGCGCGAAGCGCCTTTGCGGGGTGTGGGGCGGAGCCCTGCCGGGGGGTGTGGGGGGCCGGCCCCCTGCCCGGGTATCGCCCGCCCGGAGCGAGCCCTGCGAGCGCAGGGCGGGTGAGCCCCGGCATGTGTGGGGTTTGGGGGCCGGCCCCCAAAGA
>JBITGK010000012.1:0-210603 GCA_044456955.1 Spirillospora sp. NPDC050679
GGCGGCGCGGGCCCGCGCGCCCGCGGGGGGGGCCGGGGGGGCCCCCCCCCGCCCCCCCCCGCCGCCCCCGGGCGGGGGGGGGGGGCGCCCCCCCGCCCCCCCCCCCCGGCCGCACGGCGGGCCGGGACGTCCCGTGCGCCGCGCGCGCCCCAGGAGGGGCCGCGCGCGGCGGTCACGGAGCGTCCCGGCCCGCCGTTTCTCGCGTCCACCGGTGCTGACCTGCGGACGATCGATCTCGGAACGGACTCAGTCCGGTAAAGCTTGCCGGTCTAGACCGGGTTTCTCTTGCGCAGCGTGATGTTCGTCTATGTACTGTCTGAGCACTTTGTCCGTTCTGTTGTCCAGGTCTCATGTGCCCTAGATGACGACGAGATCACAAGTCAGCTACGGCTACTGGCATAGCCGGGTTCGTGGATGGACAGTCGTGCCCGAAGCATTAGGTTTCCCTCCAGCAAACGCGGCGTAACGGGCATGGGCGCAGCGGACGATCTTCGCGACCGCCGGGCGTGCGCCGGTGGTGCCGTGGCCGGACAGCCGTGGTCGAACAGTAGGAGGTAGGCAGCGTGACCGCACCGATCGAGGTGTCCGGGTCGGAGACGCAGGCCCAGCCGGACGCCGTCCTCGAGGGGATCGAGGGCAAGGCGATCCAGGGCCGGTCCCTGGGGCAGATCGCCTGGCTGCGCCTCAAGCGGGACAAGGTCGCCCTGGCCGGCGGGGTCGTGGTGATCCTGCTCATCCTGTTGGCGATCTTCGCGCCGCTGGTGGTCAAGCTGCTGGGCCACCCGCCCAACGACTTCCACCAGGACCTGATCGACCCGACCCTGGGCGGGCCGACCGAGCCGCTCGGCGGCATCAGCGGCGAGTTCCTGCTGGGCCTGGAGCCCGGCAACGGCCGCGACCTGTTCAGCCGCATCGTCTACGGCACCCGCGTCTCGCTGCTGGTGGGCTTCCTGGCCACCCTGGTCGCGGTGGTCATCGGCACCACCCTCGGCGTCGTCGCCGGCTACTTCGGCGGCTGGGTCGACTGGATCATCGCCCGCCTGATGGACATCTTCCTGGCCTTCCCGCTGCTGATGTTCTCCATCGCGGTGGTCGGCGTGCTGCCCGACAAGTGGCTGGGCCTGGAGGGCAACGGCCTGCGCGTCGCCATCCTGATCTTCATCATCGGGTTCTTCTCCTGGCCCTACATCGGCCGCATCGTGCGCGGCCAGACCATCTCGCTGCGCGAGCGCGAGTTCGTCGACGCCGCCCGCAGCATGGGCGCCCGCAGCCCCTACATCCTGTTCCGCGAGATCCTGCCGAACCTGGTCGCGCCGATCCTGGTGTACTCCACGCTGCTGATCCCGACCAACATCCTGTTCGAGGCCGCCCTGTCGTTCCTCGGCGTGGGCATCAGCCCGCCCACCCCGGCCTGGGGATCGATGCTCACCGACGCGATCCGCACCTACCAGATCGCCCCCTACTTCGTGATCATCCCCGGTATGGCGATCTTCGTGACCGTCATGGCCTTCAACCTGTTCGGCGACGGCCTGCGCGACGCCCTGGACCCGCGCAGCAACCGCTGAGCGCCTGAAACTCCCCGCTAGAGAAGCGAAAGGGTACTCATGAAAAGTCGTCCCAGAATCCTGGCCGCGTCGTCGGCCGGGGTCGTCCTGCTCGGCCTGGGCCTGACGGCCTGCGGCGGTGGCGGCGACGAGAAGACCGCCGACGGCGCGGGCTTCGAGGCCGCGGTCGGCAAGGTCGTCAACCCTTCTGACAAGAAGGGCGGCACGCTGCGGATGGCGATCAGCAGCGACATCGAGTCGACCGACCCGGGCGACATGTACTACGCCTGGTCGACCAACTACGTGCGCCTGTACTCGCGCATGCTGCTCACCTACGCCTCCAAGCCGGGCGACGAGGGACGCAAGCCCTCCCCGGACCTGGCCGAGGGCCTGGGCGTCCCGAGCGCCGACAAGAAGACCTGGACCTACAAGCTCCGCCGCGGCATGAAGTACGAGGACGGCACGGAGATCAAGGCCAAGGACATCAAGTACGCGGTCGCGCGCACCTTCGACCGCGCCGTCCTGCGCCACGGCCCGTCCTACTTCTCCAACGTCCTGGACGCCAAGGGCTACAAGGGTCCCTACAAGGACAAGAACCTCGACAACTTCAAGGGCGTCGAGACCCCCGACGACTACACCGTCGTCTTCAAGCTCAAGCAGCCGTTCGCCGAGTTCAACGAGCTGGTGAACTTCTCCGGCCAGACCGCCCCGGTCCCGCAGGACAAGGACAAGGGCGAGCGCTACGGCCTGCACCCGATCTCGTCCGGCCCCTACAAGTGGGAGAAGGACTACCAGCCCGGCAAGGGCGGCACCCTGGTCCGCAACCCCAACTGGGACCAGAGCACCGACACCAACCGCAAGCAGCTGCCCGACCGGATCGAGACGGTCGCCGGCCTGAACGCCGAGGAGCTGGACAACCAGCTGCTCAAGGGCCAGATCCACGTCGACCTGGCGGGCTCGGGCGTGCAGGACAACGCGCGCAAGTCGATCCTGACCGACCCCAAGCTGAAGGCCCAGGCCGACAACCCGCCCGGCGGCTTCCACTGGTACAACCCGATCGACATGAAGGTCGTGCCGAACCTCGAGTGCCGCAAGGCCATGATCTGGGCGGCCGACCGCGACGCGATGTGGCGCGCCTACGGCGGTGACGTCGGCGGCGAGCTGGCGACCTCCATCATGCCGCCGGACGTCGAGGGCCGCGAGAAGGGCACCGACTACTACACCAAGGCCGAGAAGGGCTACAAGGGCAACGTCGAGGAGGCCAAGAAGGCCCTCGCCGCCTGCGGCAAGCCCCAGGGCTTCGAGGTCACCGGCATCTACCGCGAGGACCGGCCCAAGGAGAAGGCCGTCGCCATCGCCCTGCAGCAGTCGCTGGGCCGCGCGGGGATCAAGCTGAACCTCAAGGGCTACCCGGCCAGCACCTACACCTCGGACCAGGCCGGTTCCCCGTCGTTCATGAAGAAGAACAACGTGGGCATCGGCACCTTCGGCTGGCTGTCGGACTGGCCGACCGGTTACGGCTACCTGTGGGCGCTGAGCGACAAGAACGCCATCATCCCCAGCGGCAACGTCAACATCGCGCAGATCGACGACCCGGAGATCAACAAGGCGTGGGAGAAGTCCTACGTCACCACCGACGCCGCCGAGCGCGCCAAGCTCTACAACATGATCGACGACCGGCTGCGCTCGCAGGCGGCCTACATGCCCAACGTCTACGCCAAGTCCCTGCTGTTCCGGCCGAGCGCGCTGACCAACGTGTTCTTCCACAAGGGCTTCGGCATGTACAACTACTCCACCCTCGGCGTGACCCCGTAGGTCCTCCGCCGCTTCGCTGAAGAAGGCAGGTGAAGGCCATAGGACGGCCGGCCCGGACCCCTCCGGGCCCGGGCCGGCCGTCCGGGGCCGCGCACTGTGATCGCTTTCATTCTTCGCCGGCTCGGGGGCGCGGTTCTGCTGGTGTTCATCATCAGCGCGGTGACCTTCCTCATCTTCTTCGGGCTCCCCAAGCTGGCGGGAACCACCACCGACGACATGGCCGCCCGGTTCGCCGGCAAGTCCCCGACCCCGGAGGCGCTGGCGGCCATCAAGGAGCGCTTCGGGTTCGACCAGCCCCTGGCGGTCCAGTACGGCAACTTCGTCAAGGCCGCCGTGACCGGCGACACCTACGACACCGGCGTCGAGAAGATCGACTGCCCGGCGCCGTGCCTGGGCTACTCCTTCCGCACCAACCAGAGCGTCACCGACCAGCTCGTCGACCGCTTCCCGATCACCCTGTCACTGGTGGTCGGCGCCGCGGTGATCTGGCTGCTGGTCGGCGTCTCCATCGGCGTGCTGTCGGCCCTGCGCCGCGGCTCGCTGTTCGACCGCGCCGCGATGATGATCGCGCTGGCGGGCGTGTCGCTCCCCATCTACTTCACCGGACTGCTGTCGCTGGCGTTCGTCGTGCACCAGTGGGGGCTGCTCCCTCCGGTCAGCTACTCCGCCTTCACCGAGAACCCGTTCAAGTGGGCCTCGGCGCTGATCCTGCCCTGGATCACCCTCGCGTTCCTGTACGCCGCCATGTACGCACGGCTCACCAGAGCGGGCATGCTGGAGACGATGAGCGAGGACTACATCCGGACGGCCCGCGCCAAGGGGCTGCCCGAGCGCACGGTCATCACCAAGCACGCGCTGCGCGCCTCGCTGACCCCGCTGCTGACGGTGTTCGGCCTGGACATCGGGCTGCTGTTCGGCGGCGCGGTGCTGACCGAGCGCACCTTCTCGCTCAAGGGGCTGGGGTCGCTGGCGCTGGACGGCGTGGTCGGCAGCGACCTGCCGGTGGTGCTGGGGACGGTCGTGACGGCGTCGCTGTTCGTCGTCCTGGCCAACCTGATCGTGGACGTCCTGTACGGGGTCGTTGACCCGAGGGTGAGGCACAGCTGATGGCTGACATGTCCAAGCGGCCGGCCGACACGCTGAACGGCTCGCCCACCACCGTGGACGAGCCGGGCCGGCCGCCGACCTCCTTCCTGGAGGTGCGCGACCTGCGCATCCACTTCCCGACCGACGACGGCCTGGTCAAGTCGGTGGACGGCCTGTCGTTCAAGCTGGAGCGCGGCCGCACCCTCGGCATCGTGGGCGAGTCCGGCTCGGGCAAGTCGGTGACCAGCCTCGGCATCCTGGGGCTGCACAACCGGCGCAACGCCAAGGTCTCGGGGGAGATCTGGCTGGACGGCAACGAGCTGGTGGGCGCCTCGCCCGACCAGGTCCGCCGGATGCGCGGCCGCCACATGGCGATGATCTTCCAGGACCCGCTGTCGGCGATGCACCCCTTCTACACCGTCGGGGCGCAGATCGTGGAGGCCTACCGCATCCACAACGACGTCAGCAAGAAGGTCGCGCGCAAGCACGCCATCGACATGCTGGGCCGGGTCGGCATCCCCAAGCCCGACCGGCGGGTGGACGACTTCCCGCACCAGTTCTCCGGCGGCATGCGCCAGCGCGCCATGATCGCGATGGCGCTGTCGTGCGACCCCGAGCTGCTGATCGCCGACGAGCCGACCACCGCCCTGGACGTGACGGTGCAGGCGCAGATCCTGGACCTGATCCGCGACCTGCAGAGCGAGTTCAACTCCGCGATCATCATGATCACCCACGACCTGGGCGTGGTGGCCGAGCTGAGCGACGACATCCTGGTGATGTACGGCGGCCGCAACATCGAGTACGGGTCGGTGGACGACGTCTTCCACCGCCCCGAGCACCCCTACACCTGGGGGCTGCTCGGCTCGATGCCGCGCCTGGACCGCGAGCGCAGCGAGCGGCTCCTGCCGATCAAGGGCACCCCGCCCAGCCTGATCAACCTGCCGCGGGGCTGCTCGTTCAACCCGCGCTGCGCCTACTCGGAGCTGACCGACGGCAAGAGCACCGAGGAGCGCCCCGAGCTGCGCGAGACCGCGCCCGGGCACACGGTGGCCTGCCACATGGCCGCCGAGCGGCGCCGCCGGATCTGGGCCGAAGAGATCGCGCCGAAGCTGTGATGGGGAGGACCGGGGGGCCCTCCTCCCCGACCGAGAACGTGGAGACATCGTGAGCACAGAGGAGAGCCGGGCGGGAGAGCCGGTGGACACCCCGCCGGCCGCCGAGCCCGTCGACGCGCCCACCGACGCGCGCACCGGCACCGGCGGCGACACCGTCACCGGCACCGATGCGCCACTGGCGGTGCGGGAGCGGACCGCCCCCGAGCGCCGCGGCGAGATCCTGCTGGAGGTGGAGAACCTCGGCAAGCACTTCCCGGTCACCTCGGGCGCGATCCTGCGCCGCCAGACCGGCGCGGTGAAGGCCGTGGACGGCGTCTCCTTCTCGGTGCGCAAGGGCGAGACCCTGGGCCTGGTGGGGGAGTCGGGCTGCGGCAAGACCACCACCGGCCGCATGATCATGCGGCTGGAGGACCCGACCTTCGGCAAGATCACCTTTGAGGGCCACGACGTCACCCGGATGTCGCAGGGCCAGCTGCGGCCGCTGCGCCGCGACATCCAGATGATCTTCCAGGACCCGTACTCGTCGCTGAACCCGCGCCAGACCGTCGGCGCCATCATCGGCGCGGCGTTCCGGCTGCAGGGCGAGAAGCCCCCCAGGGGCGTCAAGGCCGCGGTGCAGGAGCTGCTGGAGCTGGTCGGGCTGAGCCCCGAGCACTACAACCGCTACCCGCACGAGTTCTCCGGCGGCCAGCGCCAGCGCATCGGCATCGCCCGCACGCTGGCGCTGAAGCCCAAGCTGATCGTGGCCGACGAGCCGGTGTCGGCGCTGGACGTGTCGGTGCAGGCGCAGGTGGTCAACCTGCTGGAGGACCTGCAGGACGAGCTCGACCTCACCTACGTGGTGATCGCGCACGACCTGTCGGTGGTGCGGCACATCTCCGACCGCGTCGCGGTGATGTACCTGGGCAAGATCGTGGAGATCGCGGACCGCGCCGACCTGTACGAGCGGCCGATGCACCCCTACACCAACGCGCTGCTGTCGGCGGTCCCGATCCCCGACCCGAGCAAGCGCGGGCAGCGCGAGCGCATCCGGCTGCAGGGCGACGTGCCGAGCCCGCTGGACCCGCCGCCCGCCTGCCGCTTCCACACCCGCTGCTGGAAGGCGCAGGAGATCTGCAAGCAGGTCGAGCCGCCGCTGGTGGAGCTGAGCCCGGGCCACCAGGCCGCCTGCCACTTCCCGGAGAACACCACCGTCAGCGCCACCGACGCGGTCGCGCAGTCGGCGGTGTCCCCGGTCGGCGGCGACCTGCCGGTCACCCCGGTCCGCAAGGACTGACCGGGGCGCCGGGGAACGACGCGAACGGCCCGCACGGACACTCCGTCCATGCGGGCCGTTCGCGTTCCTCCGGCGGCCGGGGCCGCCGTGCGGCGAACGGGCGGGGGGCTCCGGGCGCCGCCCGGAGCCCCCGCCCGTTTCGGGTCACTCGGTGGAGATGGCCTTCAGCACGTCCATCCGCCCCGCCCGCCACGCGGGCCACAGCGCGGCCAGGACGCCGATGACGGCGGCGACCACCAGGTAGGCGACCAGGGTCCCGGCGGGGATCGCGAGCTCGCTCAGCCCGTCGTTCTCCAGCGCCTGCTGGAGCGCGGCGCCGAACGCCACCCCGATCGCCATGCCGAGCACCGCGCCGAACACCGCGATCACGATCGACTCGACGCGGATCATGCGGCGCAGCTGGCGGCGGCTGATGCCGATGGCGCGCAGCAACCCGATCTCGCGGGTGCGCTCGATCACCGACAGCGCCAGGGTGTTGACCACCCCGACCGCCGCGATGATCACCGACATGACCAGCAGCACCGTCAGGAACGTCACGAACTGGTCCACCTGCTCGCGGGCCTGCTCCTTCAGCGCCGCCTGGTCCTGCACCTCCAGGTTGGGGTGGTCGGCCAGGGTGCGCTCGATCGCGGTCTTGGTCGCGGCGGTGGCGCCGGCGGCCTCGATCACCAGCCGCGCGGTCTGCGGGCGGGCGGTGTGGGCCCGGTACGCCGGCTCGGCGACCACCAGCGGGCCGAGCAGGTCGTTCTCGGCGTAGACGCCCGCGACCCGCAGGTTCTGGGTGCGGCCGTCGACGAAGGTGACCGGCACGGTGGTGCCGACCGTCCACTTCCGCTTGTCGGCGGTCTCCTTGGCGACCAGCAGGCCGTCGGCGCCCACGGAGGTGCCGCCGGCGACGGTCTCCATCCGCGTGGCGCGCGCGAGCGCGGCGGTGTCGCCCGACACGATCGCCGACCGCTTCCCGTCGATCTTGACGTTGCCGGTCTGGTACGCCGCGACCGACCGCACGCCGGGCACCGCGGCGACCTTGGCGGCCACGTCGGAGCCGACGCCGCCCATGCCGGTGGGGGCGACGATGAAGTCGGCGCCGAACTGCCGGTCGACCTGCGCGTCGACCGAGGCGCGCATGGAGGCGCCCAGCACGTTCACCGTGGTGATCAGCGCCAGGCCGATCATGAGGGCGGCGGCGGTGGCGGCGGTGCGGCGCGGGTTGCGCAGCGCGTTCTGCTGCGCGAGGCGGCCGGGGGTGCCCAGCAGCCGCGCGAACGGCGCGCCCAGCACCCGCACCACCGGCACGCTGATCACCGGGGCGAGCATCGCCACGCCCAGGAACACCGCGAACGCACCGACCCCGACCGGCAGCGCCGGGTTGCCGCCCGATCCGGCGAGCCCGACGCCGATCAGCCCGGCGCCGACCAGGGTGAGCAGCGAGCCGAGCGCGACGCGGATCCGCATGGAGCGGCGCGGCAGCGCCACGTCGTCGCGCATCGCGGCGACCGGGGGGATCTTGGCGGCGCGGCGGGCCGGGAAGTAGGCCGACAGCACCGTGACGCCGATGCCGACCAGGTAGGACACGATCACCGGGGTGGCGGTGAAGGCGAGCCCGCCGGCCTCGCCCATCAGCTGGGCCTGCAGCATCGTCGCCAGGCCCGCCCCGGCGGCCAGGCCGAGGGTGGAGCCGACCACGCCGACCGCGACGGCCTCGCCGAGCACCGCCCGGGTCACCTGCGGCCGGGCCGCGCCGATGGCGCGCAGCAGCGCCAGCTCGCGGGTGCGCTGGGCGACCAGCATGGAGAAGGTGTTGAAGATGATGAACGCGCCGACGAAGATCGAGATGAGCGCGAACACCAGCAGGAACGTGCGGAAGAAGCCCATGAACTGCGCCACGTCGCTCTTGGCGTCCTCGCGCAGCTTGGTGCCGGTGATGGCCTCCAGGCCGGCGGGCAGGACCGCGGCGACCCGGTCGCGCAGCTCGTCCTCGGGCACGCCGGCCGAGCCCAGCTGAACGTCGCTGAAGTGGCCGGGCTTCAGCATCAGCCGCTGCGCGGTGGCGGTGTCGAAGGCGGTGACGGAGGCGCCCATCATGTCGCCGGTGTCGACCAGCCCGACGACCTTGGCGCGCAGCGGCGGGCCCTGGCTGACCACCCGCACGGTGTCGCCGACCTTCAGCTCGCCCTTCTTCGCGGTGTTCTCGTCCAGCGCCACCTCGGCGGGGCCGGCCGGCGGGCGGCCGGAGGAGATGTCGTAGTCGCCGCCGGGCACCCAGTTGACGCCGAGCTGCGGCGGGCCCTGCTGCCCGCCTCCGACGATCTTCCCGTTGCGGCCGACGACCGCGGCGTACCCGGTGACGTTGCCGACCGGGTCCTTGACGCCCGGCACCGCGCGCAGCCGCTCCACCAGCGAGGCGGGGACCGGCTGGGCGGCGGTGCCGTCGTCGGCGGGGTCGTCGACGACCTTCTTGGCGCGCACGTCGACCGCCACGCCCTTGCCGATGGAGTTGAACAGGTCGTCGAACTGCCGGTTCATGGTGTCGGTGAAGATCAGCGTGCCGGCCACGAACGCCACGCCGAGGATCACCGCGACGGCCGTCAGCAGCAGCCGGATCTTGTGCGCCGCCAGGTTGCGGAGCGTGACCTTGGCCATCATCGCGCCGCGGCCTCGCTCGCCGCCGCGGGTCGGTCGAAGCCCTTCATGCGCTCCAGCACCCGCTCGGCGGTGGGCTGCTGCATGGTGTCCACGATCTGCCCGTCGGTCAGGAACAGCACCTGGTCGGCGTAGGCGGCCGCCGAGGGGTCGTGGGTGACCATCACGATGGTCTGCCCCATGGCGCGCACCGACTCGCGCAGGAACCCCAGCACCTCGGCGCCCGAGCGGGAGTCGAGGTTGCCGGTGGGCTCGTCCGCGAAGATGATCTCCGGCTTGGAGGCCAGCGCCCGCGCGCACGCCACGCGCTGCTGCTGGCCGCCCGACAGCTCGGTGGGCCGGTGCTTGAGCCGGGGCCGCAGCCCGACGGTGTCGATGACGGTGTCCAGCCACGCCTTGTCGTGCCGGCGGCCGGCGATGTCCATGGGCAGCGTGATGTTCTCCAGCGCCGTCAGCGTCGGCACCAGGTTGAACGCCTGGAAGATGAACCCGATCTTGTCGCGGCGCAGCCGGGTGAGCTGCTTGTCCTTCAGCCGGGTCAGCTCGGTGTCGCCGATGAACACCTGCCCGGAGTCGACCGAGTCCAGGCCCGCCATGCAGTGCATCAGCGTGGACTTCCCGGACCCGGACGGCCCCATGATCGCGGTGAAGCGGCCGCGCGGGATGCCCACCGTCACCCCGTCCAGGGCGACGACCTGGGCGTCGCCGCGGCCGTAGACCTTGGCGACGGCCGACGCCCGTGCGGCGAAGTCGCCCGCCCCGGGCGCGGGGTGCGCGTCGGCGGTGGATGGGGCGGTGTTCGTCACGTGAACTCCCCTGCGTGGATGGACCGAGGCCGCTCGGAGCGGCCTGCCGGAAGGAACGGGACCGCTTTCCCCCGGCGGCCCCTAGTCCAGAACAGTAGGAGCGAAAACCGCTCCGGGGATGCACCCGGGGAACGGAATCGCCGCTCCACCCACGGCATGAGGAGTACCCCCGGCGGTCGTCCTCGGGGAGTAGAGGACCCCGGGACGCGACTCGGGGCCGCCCCGGGGACCGGCGCCCATCCGACGCCCCTCCGGCACCGCGCGGACACCTCCGCCGCAGGTCGGAGCGGCTCCCGCCGCCCCACCGGGACACCTCGGACCGGAGGCGCCCGTCAGCCGCCCTGCCCCGGGCGGCTCAACCCCGTCTCGTAGGCGTACACCACCGCCTGCACCCGGTCGCGCAGGCCGAGCTTGGCCAGCACGTTGCCCACGTGCGTCTTCACCGTGGTCTCGCTCACCACCAGCTCGCGCGCGATCTCGGCGTTGGACTGGCCCCGCGCCACGTGCGTCAACACCTCGCGCTCGCGCTCGGTCAGGGTGTCCAGCCCCGGCGGGGGAGCGGCGTCCCGCACCGCCGGCAGCCGCGTGGCGAACTTGTCCAGCAGCCGCCGCGTCACGCTGGGCGCCACGATCGCGTCCCCGGCCGCCACGATCCGGATCGCGGTCACCAGGTCCTCGGGCGGGGAGTCCTTCAGCAGGAACCCGCTCGCCCCCGCCCGCACCGCCTCGATCACGTACTCGTCCAGGTCGAAGGTCGTCAGGATCAGCACCCGCGGGTCGTGGGAGGCCGCACCGTCGCGGATGATGCGGCGGGTGGCCTCGATGCCGTCCACCCCCGGCATCCGGATGTCCATCAGCACCACGTCCGGCAGCAGCGACCGCGTCAGCTCCACCGCCGCCGCGCCGTCCCCGGCCTCGCCCACCACCGCGATGTCGGGCTCGGCCTCCAGGATCAGCCGGAACCCCGTCCGCAGCAGCGGCTGGTCGTCCACCAGCAGCACCCGCACCGCGTTCACCGGCCCGCTCCGCTCGTCATCGTCGCCGTCACGGCCCATGCCTCCACGCTATGCCTCCAGGGGGAACCGGGCCCGCACGCCGAAACCGCCGCCGACCCTCGGGCCGATCCGCAGCTCGCCGCCGTAGAGGGCGACGCGCTCGTACATGCCGACCAGCCCGTGCCCGGGATTGTCCCCCGCATCGGCCATGATCGTCGTCGTGCCGCGCCCGTCGTCCTCGATCTCCACGGTCAGGTCGTCGTCGGTGTAGTACAGCCGGACCCAGGCCCGCGCCTGCGGCCCGGCATGCTTGAGGGTATTGGTCAGCGCCTCCTGGATCAGCCGGAAGGCCGCCACGTCCACCCCCGGCGACGGCGTCCGCGCCTCCCCGTCGATCCACAGCTGCACCGCCAGCCCCGTCTCGCGGACGTGGTCCAGCAGCTCGCCCAGGTCGCCGAGGCCCGGCTGCGGCGCCAGCTCCCGCCCGGCCGACTCGGCGTCGCGGTCGGTGCGCAGCACCCCCACGATCCGCCGCATCTCGCTCAGCGCCGTCCGCCCCACCTCCTCGATGGTGGACATCGCCTCGCGCGCCCCGTCGGGGTTCCGGTCGATGATCCGCCGCGCCGCGCCCGCCTGCACCGTCATCACGCTCACGTGGTGGGCCACCACGTCGTGCAGCTCCCGGGCGATCCGGGACCGCTCCTCGATCCGCGCCGCCCGCGCGTCGGTGCCGCGCGCCCGCTCCAGCCGCGCCGCCCGGTCCTCCAGCTCGGCGAAGTAGGCGCGCCGCAACCGCAGGTTGCGGCCCAGCACCCACACCCCCACCACCAGCGCGTTGTTGGTCATCAGGTCCATCGGCCCGGCCCCGCGCCCGGGCAGCACCGCGAACAGCACGTTGAACACGATCAGCGCCAGCACCCCGCCGAGCGCGCTGTGCGCCAGCGCCCGGTGCGCCGCCACGCTGTAGATCGCGATCAGGAACGCCGCCACGTCCGGTATCCCCGGCACGTACCGCAGCGCCGTCAGCGCCAGCTCCCCGGCCAGCACCACCAGCAGCACCGTCAGCGGGCGGCTGCGCCGGAACGCCACCGCCATCGTGACGACCACCACCAGCACCGTCTGCCGGGCGTCCACCGGCGCGTAGCGCGACGCGAGGTCGTCCGGCAGGTCCTGCAGGTAGAGCTGGGGCAGGCCGACCAGCAGCAGCAGGACGGCCAGCGCGGCGTCGGCGGCCTGCGGGCGGGCCTTCAGCCAGGCACGGCAGGTGCGCAGACCACGGATGCGGGGTGACACGATTCTCACCCTAGGAGGTCGCGCCAGGTGACAAGCCCTCCTGCGCGCGGATCTGTGATCCTCCGCAAGGATGACGCGGCCGCCCGCGCCCGCGACATCCCGAAAGGTCCCTGAACGCCGGCCCGACGCCCCCTGGACGCGACCGCCACGGGTCGTCGGGTCCTACGGGTCGTCGGGTCTACGGGTCTACGGGTCGTCGTGCTCGCGGGCGGCCGACTCCAGGTCGGCGGGCGTGGGCCGGTCGACCGGCGCCTCCGGCAGCGGCGGGGGAGTGCCGCCGAACTGCGGGCACCGCTCCTTGTGGTCGCACCAGTCGCACAGCCTGCTGGGGCGAGGCCGCCACTCGCCGGTGTCCATCGCCCGCCGGATCGCCTGCCACAGCGCCTCGACCTTGCGCTCGGTGGCCCGCAGGTCGGCCTCGTCCGGCTCGTACCGCAGCACCTCGCCGTTGCCCAGGTACATCAGCTGCAGCAGCCGCGGCACCCGCCCGTGCAGCCGCCACACCACCAGCGCGTAGAACTTCATCTGGAACAGCGCCCGCGCCTCGAAGTCGGCGCGCGGCGCGGCCCCGGTCTTGTAGTCCACGATCCGCACGTCGCCCGACGGCGCCACGTCCACCCGGTCGATGAACCCGCGCAGCTTCAGCCCCGAGTCCAGCACCGTCTCCACGAACAGCTCCCGCTCGGCCGGCTCCAGCCGCGTCGGGTCCTCCAGCGTGAAGTACCGCTCCAGCATCCGCCGGGCCTGCTCCAGCCATCCGGCCTGGTCGCTCTCCCCGGCCGCGTCGTCGGCGAACAGCGTCGCCAACTCCGGCTCGGCCGCGCGCAGCCGCTCCCACTGCGGCCCCAGCAGCTCCAGCGCCGCCTCCACCGTGCGGTCGCCGGCCGGGCGGTCGAACAGCCGCTCCAGCACCGCGTGCACCAGGGTGCCGCGCACGGCGGCGGGGCTCGGCCGCTCCGGGATCTTGTCGATCACGCGGAACCGGTACAGCAGCGGGCAGGTCATGAAGTCGCCCGCCCGCGAGGGCGACAGCGAGCCGACCACCCGCGGCCCGGTCCCGGCCCGCCCGCGCGCCTCATCGATGGTCATGGCGGCCCGCCTCGCTGGTCTTCATGACAGTGCAGCGTAGGCGACGCCTGCGACGAAATCCCGCACCCGGAGCCCCGCCCGGCCCACCCCGGGACCGCCCCGGACCCGGCCTCGCACCCGCGCTCGCACCCGCGCCCGGACCCGCGCCCGGACCCGCGCCCGGACCCGTACCCAGCCCCGCCGCCTCCGGGTCCGCGCCCACCGCGCGGACCACCTGATCGCCGGTCCCGCGCCCGGGGCCGTAGCATCGGTGGGGTGACAGACAGCGCACCCCCGACCGAGGACAAGCGGCCCACGGGCCCGGACACCGGGGGGACCGGCCCGGCCACGGGCGGCCCCGGGCCGGGGAACGGGCCGCGCAAGGGGCAGGGGGAGCCGCCCGCGCCCGGCCGCGGCCTGCTCATGGGACGCCCCTTCGGCATCCCGGTGTACGTGTCCCCGAGCTGGTTCCTGGTCGCGATCCTGGTCACCGTCATGTTCGAGGGCCAGGTCAACGACATCGTCTCCCGCCCCGGCAGCTACGCGGTGTCGCTCACCTACGCGCTGCTGCTGTACGGGTCGGTGTTCGTGCACGAGCTCAGCCACGCCGTCACCGCCCGCGTGCTGGGCCTGCCGGTGCGGTCGGTCACCCTGCACATCCTGGGCGGCGAGACCTCCATCGAGCGCGAGGCCCCCACCCCCGGCCGCGAGTTCCTCATCGCCTTCGCCGGGCCGCTGGTCAACCTGGTGCTGGCCGGCCTGGGCGTGCTGGCCCACCTGCTGCTGCCGCTGCCCCCGGTCGCGGTGCTGCTGGTGGACGCCCTCACCTTCGCCAACCTGCTGGTGGGGGTGTTCAACCTGCTGCCCGGCCTGCCGCTGGACGGCGGCCGCCTGGTCCGCGCGATCGTCTGGAAGATCACCGGCAGCGGCCGCAACGGCGGGGTGTTCGCCGGCTGGATCGGCCGCGGCGTCGCGATCGCGTGCCTGGTCGCCGGCGCCTGGCTGGCCGCCCGCCCCGCCACCGGCTCCGAGGGCGGCATCGGCTGGCTGGCGCTGCTGTGGTCGGCGCTGGTCGCCTCCTTCATCTGGGTCGGCGCGACCCAGGCCATCCGCGCCGAGCGCTTCCGCGACCGGCTCCCGACCCTGCGCGCCCGCGCCCTGGCCCGCCGCGCCGTCCTGGTCACCGCCGACGTCCCGCTGGCCGAGGCGGTCCGCCGCGCCCAGGCCGAGCACGCCGGGGCCCTGGTCGTCGCCGACCACGACGGCCGCCCCCTCGCTCTGGTCGACGAGCGCGCCGTCACCGCCGTCCCCGAGCACCGGCGTCCCTGGATGACCGCCGGCGACGTCTCCCGCGCCCTGCGCCCGGACCTGGTCCTGTCCGCCGACCTGGCGGGGGAGGAGCTGATCGTCGCGCTCCGGGGCGCCCCCGCCTCCGAGTACCTGCTCACCGAGCCCGACGGCAGCGTCTACGGCGTCCTGGCCGTCGCCGACGTGGACCGCGCCTTCGCGGGCATCTGACCGCGGCGCCCGGCCCCGCGACCGGCCCCGCGACCGTCTCGCAGGCGTCCCGCGCCCGGCCCCGGGAGGGCCGGGCCCGCGGGCGCCCGAGCGGTGCCCGGCCACCGCTAGCCTTGATGGCCATGAGCGAACCCACGCCGAACGGCGTTTCCACTGGTGACACCCCCGGCGCCCCGGACGCCCCGGGCACCGGCCGCATCCCCCACGGGCCCTTCCGCCCCGGCGACCAGGTTCAGCTCACCGACCCCAAGGGCCGCATCAACACCATCACCCTGCAGCCGGGCAAGGAGTACCACTCCCACAAGGGCGCCATCGCCCACGACCAGATCATCGGCAGCCCCGAGGGCACGGTGTTCCGCTCCACCGGCGGCGTCGAGTACCTCGCCTTCCGCCCGCTGCTGACCGACTTCGCCGTCCGCATGCCGCGCGGCGCCGCCGTCGTCTACCCCAAGGACGCCGCCCAGATCGTCGCGCAGGCCGACATCTTCCCCGGCGCCCGCGTCGTCGAGGCCGGCGCCGGCTCCGGCGCGCTGTCGTGCTTCCTGCTGCGCGCCGTCGGCGAGCACGGCCTGCTGTCGTCCTACGAGCGCCGCGAGGACTTCGCCGAGATCGCCCGGGGCAACGTCGAGAAGTTCTTCGGCGGCCCCCACCCCGCCTGGAAGCTGACGGTCGGCTCCCTGCAGGACTCCCTCGCCGAGACCGAGGTCGACCGCGTCGTGCTCGACATGCTCGCCCCCTGGGAGTGCGTGGACGCCGTCGCCAAGGCCCTCATCCCCGGCGGCATGGTGTGCGTCTACATCGCCACCACCACCCAGATGTCGCGCGTGGTCGAGGAGCTGCGCTCCCACGGCGCGTTCGCCGAGCCCTACGCCTTCGAGACCCTGCTGCGCTCCTGGCACGTGGAGGGCCTGGCCGTGCGCCCCGACCACCGCATGGTCGGCCACACCGGCTTCCTGGTCACCGCGCGCCGCCTCGCCGACGGCGTCACCCCGCCGCTGCGCCGCCGCCGCCCTGCCAAGGGCGCCTACGCCGAGGCCGCCGAGACCGCCCCCGCCGCCGACCCCGTGGCCGAGGCCGCCCGGGTCACCGCCGAGGCGGCGGCCCCGACCGCCCCGGAGACCGGCCCCGCGACCACCCCCGAACCCGCCGCCGGAACGGGCCGCGAGCGGGGACCCGCCGTGGCGGACGGTGCGGCCTAGATCACATTCCCGGGCCCCGGCGCGCCCGGAAACCCCGCACCCCGGTCATCCCGCACCGGCGGACCCGCCCCGGTGCGACGCCCGAACGGCGCCCCCGCACCCGCCCTGAAATCGGCAAACCTTCCGGTATCACCCAGCCGGAACACCGATTTCGGCGCCTTTCGCGGGGGCGCCCCGGCAAAGTGCGCGCCCCCGCCCGGCCCCGCCCCGCCCCGCGGACGGGGCACGGCCACGACACGAGTACCGAATGGGCAGGTTACGGAAGCCCTCCAGATAGGTAGGGTCTCTGTAGGTCGTCGGCTCTCTTCATAGAGGAGGTGACGGGGCGTGGCCGCTCGTGATGATGCTGGGGCGCGCAGGGCGCAGCAGGACAAGGAGGTCAGGGACCTCCAAACGCAGATGTCCTTCTTGGAGGAGGAGATCTCCGTACTGCGCCGCAAGCTCGCTGAATCCCCGCGCCAAGTACGGGTTCTGGAAGAACGTCTCCACGAGGCACAGGCCAATCTGGCCGCAGTGACGGGTCAGAACGAACGTCTCGTGGCGACCCTCAAAGAAGCGCGCGAGCAGATCGTGGCGCTCAAAGAGGAGGTTGACAGGCTCGCCCAACCGCCGTCGGGGTTCGGGGTCTTCCTCGAGACCCGCGACGACGGCACGGTCGACATCTTCACCGGCGGCCGCAAGCTGCGGGTGAACGTCAGCCCTGCCGTGGACGTGGACGAACTGCAGCGTGGCCAGGAGGTCATGCTCAACGAGGCGCTCAACGTGGTCGAGGCGCTCTCCTTCGAGGAGCAGGGCGAAGTCGTCATGCTGAAGGAGCTGTTCGACGACGGCGAGCGCGCCCTGGTGATCGCGCACGCCGACGAGGAGCGCGTGATCAAGCTGGCCGAGCCGCTGCGCGGGGTGCCCCTGCGCGCCGGCGACTCGCTCATGCTGGAGCCCAGGTCCGGATACGCCTACGAGAAGATCCACAAGGCGGAGGTCGAGGAGCTGGTCCTGGAGGAGGTGCCCGACATCTCCTACGAGGAGATCGGCGGGCTCGGCCCCCAGATCGAGCAGATCCGCGACGCCGTAGAGCTGCCCTACCTGCACGCCGACCTGTTCCGCGAGCACCAGCTGCGCCCGCCCAAGGGGGTGCTGCTGTACGGGCCGCCCGGCTGCGGCAAGACCCTCATCGCCAAGGCGGTCGCCAACTCCCTCGCCAAGCAGGTCGCCGAGAAGACCGGCCAGGAGGGCAAGAGCTTCTTCCTCAACATCAAGGGCCCCGAGCTGCTCAACAAGTACGTCGGCGAGACCGAGCGGCACATCCGCCTGGTCTTCCAGCGGGCCCGCGAGAAGGCCTCGGCCGGCACCCCGGTCATCGTCTTCTTCGACGAGATGGACTCCATCTTCCGCACCCGCGGCTCCGGCGTCTCCTCCGACGTCGAGAACACCATCGTCCCGCAGCTGCTCAGCGAGATCGACGGCGTCGAGGGCCTGGAGAACGTCATCGTCATCGGCGCCTCCAACCGCGAGGACATGATCGACCCGGCGATCCTGCGGCCCGGCCGCCTGGACGTCAAGATCAAGATCGAGCGGCCGGACGCCGAGGCGGCCAAGGACATCTTCTCCAAGTACATCCTGTCGGGGCTGCCCCTGCACCCCGACGACGTCAAGGAGAACGGCGGCGACGCCGACGCCACCGTGGACGCCATGATCCAGCGCGTCGTGGAGCGCATGTACACCGAGACCGAGGAGAACCGCTTCCTCGAGGTGACCTACGCCAACGGCGACAAGGAGGTCCTGTACTTCAAGGACTTCAACTCCGGGGCCATGATCCAGAACATCGTGGACCGGGCGAAGAAGATGGCCATCAAGCAGTTCCTGGACACCGGGCAGAAGGGCATGCGGGTCGCGCACCTGCTGGCCGCCTGCGTGGACGAGTTCAGCGAGAACGAGGACCTGCCCAACACCACCAACCCCGACGACTGGGCCCGCATCTCCGGCAAGAAGGGCGAGCGGATCGTCTACATCCGCACGCTGGTCTCCGGCACCAAGGGCGCCGAGGCCGGCCGGTCGATCGACACGGTCGCCAACACCGGCCAGTACCTGTAGCCACCGGCCCGCTCCGCCAGGCGGCGGCCGCCCCCACCGGGCGGCCGCCGCCTCGGCGCGTCCAGGCCGCGCGCGGCCGCCGCCCGGGCCCCGTCCAGGCCGCGCCCCGGACCGCGGGACGCGGCCCCCCAAGTTGTCGGAAATGGCACTAAGGGGTGGTTTGTGTCCCTTAGGCTGCTGGTCAAATGCCTGCCGAAACCTCCCCCCGAACCCCCCGGGTCCGCCTCTACGAGCTGGACCTGCTGCGCTTCGCCGCCGCCATGACCGTCCTGCTGTACCACTACACCGGCAGCCTGGGCGGACCCTTCAAGGGCGAGAAGGCGCGCGAACTCTTCGACCCCGTCTCCCTGCTCACCCAGTTCGGCTACCTCGGCGTCGAACTGTTCTTCCTCATCAGCGGCTTCGTCATCCTGATGAGCGCATGGGGACGCAGCATGGCCGACTTCACCGTCTCCCGCATCACCCGGCTCTACCCCGCCTACTGGCTCGCCGTCATCATGATCGGCGTCATCCACGCCATCACCGGCATGGGCCGCGGCAAACCCGAGACGATCATCCCCAACCTCACCATGTTCCAGCAGGGCATGGGCCTACGGAACGCCAGCGGCGTCTTCTGGACCCTCTGGGTCGAGATGCACTTCTACGCCCTCATCTCGATCCTCGTCCTCGCCGGCATCACCTACCGCCGCTGCATCACCTTCATGGCCACCTGGAGCGTCCTCGCCATCTTCGCCCAGGAAGCCGACAACAAACTCCTCCAAAGCGTCCTGGTGCCCGAGTACGCCCCCTACTTCGTCGCCGGCATGGCCCTCTACCTCATCCACCGCTTCGGCCCCTCGCTGATGCTGTGGGTCTTCGTCGCCTTCTCCTGGGCCTGCTCACTGCGCTACGCACTGCCCAACGCCACCGAAGGCCCCTACAACATCCCCGAAGCCAACGCCTGGCCCGCCATCGCCGTCCTCAGCACCCTCATCTTCGCCCTCGTCGCCCTCGTCGCCACCGGCAAACTCGGCTGGCTCCGCTGGAAGCACTTCGCCACCCTCGGCGCCCTCACCTACCCCACCTACCTCATCCACTACGAACTCGGCCCCGTCATCGCCCGCGCCCTCTACCCCCGCCTCGCGCCCTGGGCCGTCGTCCTCATCATCACCGCGATCGTCCTCGCCCTCGCCTACCTCATCAACCGCCTCGTCGAAGAACCCGCCGTCCGCTGGCTCCGCCCCCGCCTCAAGGACTCCTTCGAACGCCTCTCCACCGGCGAACCAGGACAACACCGACAGCGCCGCACCCGACACACCGACCCGCCCGCCCCACCCGGCACCACACCCCCCGGCCCCGGCGGCACCCTCCCGCCCGGCCCCGCCAACCCCCACCCCGGCCACGGCGCCCAGACACCCGCCCATCACCCCGACACGCCCCATGGCTCCACCCCCTCGGCCCCGATAGGCTCGACGATATGAGTGTTCGGCGGGTGATGGGCATCGAGACCGAGTACGGCATCTCCGTACCAGGTCAGCCAGGGGCCAACGCGATGGTGACCTCCTCCCAGGTCGTCAACGCCTACCTCGCGGCATCAGCGGCACGGGCCAGACGAGCCCGATGGGACTTCGAGGAGGAGAACCCCCTGCGCGACGCGCGCGGGTTCGACCTCGCCCGCGAAGTCGCCGACCCCACCCAGCTCACCGACGAGGACCTCGGGCTCGCCAACGTCATCCTCACCAACGGCGCCCGCCTCTACGTCGACCACGCCCACCCCGAGTACTCCGCACCCGAGTGCACCAACCCACTCGACGCCGTCACCTGGGACAAGGCCGGCGAACGCGTCATGGCCGACGCCGCCGCCCGCGCCGCCCTCGTCCCCGGCACCCACCCCATCCAGCTCTACAAGAACAACACCGACAACAAAGGCGCCTCCTACGGCTGCCACGAGAACTACCTCATGAAGCGGGAGACGCCGTTCGCCGACATCGTCCGGCACCTCACCCCCTTCTTCGTCTCCCGCCAGGTCGTCACCGGCGCCGGCCGCGTCGGCATCGGCGTCGACGGCCGCGGCGACGGCTTCCAGATCAGCCAGCGCGCCGACTTCTTCGAAGTCGAGGTCGGCCTGGAGACCACCCTCAAACGCCCCATCATCAACACCCGCGACGAACCCCACGCCGACCCCGAGAAGTACCGGCGACTCCACGTCATCATCGGCGACGCCAACATGAGCGAGGTCTCCACCTACCTCAAGCTCGGCACCACCGCCCTGGTCCTCGCCATGATCGAAGACGGCTTCCTCACCGCCGACCTCTCCGTCGACACCCCCGTCGCCGCCCTCCGCGCCATCTCCCACGACCCCACCTGCAGACACCTCCTCACCCTCCGCGACGGCCGCAAGATGACCGCCGTACAACTGCAGATGGAATACCTCGAACAATCCCGCAAATACGTCGAGGACCGCTTCGGCACCGACGTCGACGACATGACCACCGACGTCCTCGACCGCTGGGAATCGGTCCTCCACCGCCTCGAGAGCGACCCCATGCAGCTCTCCCGCGAACTCGACTGGGTCGCCAAACTCGAACTCCTGGAGGGCTACCGCACCCGCGACGGCCTCGACTGGTCCCACCCCAGGCTCCAGCTCGTCGACCTCCAGTACACCGACATCCGTCCCGACAAGGGCCTCTACAACCGCCTCGTCGCCCGCGGCCGCATCGACCGCGTCGTCACCGAGGACACCGTCCAGACCGCCGTCGAGGAACCCCCCGAGGACACCCGCGCCTACTTCCGCGGCCGCTGCCTCAGCCAGTACGCCGACTCCGTCGCCGCCGCCTCCTGGGATTCGGTCATCTTCGACGTACCCGGCCGCGAATCCCTCCAGCGCGTCCCCACCCTGGAACCCCTGCGCGGCACCAAGCAACACGTCGGCGCACTCCTGGACCGCTGCCGCACCGCCGCCGACCTCGTCGCCACCCTCACCGGCCAGAACTGACGCCGGCACCCCGCCGACACCGCCTGAACGCCCGCGAGAGCCCCTCTCGCGGGCGTTCGCGCGTCCCGGGCCGCCACCCCGCGCGCCCCCGCCCCGAGGGCGTTAAAGGCCCCCGCAGGCCGCCGCGAATTTGTGACCGGTATGCCCGTTTCAGTGATTGGCGCGCGGGCGATAACCCCACCAGGCCCCCACGCCGGCCGCCCCGGGAAACCGGGCTCCGGTGCCCGCTCACCACGCAAGATCGGGGATAGGGTTTGGGGGTCACCGGCAAAGTGGAGGTACGGGATGGCCACGAAGGACACCGGCGGTCAGAAGCAGACGGGGCGGCGCACCGAGGAGGTCGAGGAGACCCAGGCCGAGACCACCGGCGACGTCCAGGAGCGGAACGAGGCGCTCACCGACGACGTCGATGCAATTCTGGACGAAATCGACGAAGTTCTCGAAGAGAACGCAGAGGAATTTGTCCGTAGTTACGTCCAAAAGGGAGGGGAGTGACTAAAACGGACATAGTCACGACGGAAAGTCCAAGATTCTTTCCGAAAGTGGCTCCGTCGAACAAGTGAACCATTAATTTAGAACACCAATGGTTCGCGGATTCGACGCCGGAGGGGACTCCGGGGGTGGGTGGGTGAGGTGTCCGAGGGTAAGAAGTGCCGCGACTGCGGGCTCGTCAAACCCGCAAGCGAGTACTGGAAGCGCAAGGCGTCGCCGGATGGTCTGTCCCTCTACTGCAAAGAGTGCTTCGGGCTCCGCAATGCGACCAACTACCGCCGCAAGCGGACCGCCGAGGGGAAAGAGGCGCGTCCCTACCGGCGCCACTCCGCCGTGCCGGAGGGCATGAAGTACTGCGCGCGGTGCGAGGAAGTGAAGCCCGTGGACGCATTCGGCAGCAACCGGTCCCAGCCGGACGGCCGAACGACCTACTGCAAGCCATGCCACAACCGCGTCGTGGTCGAGAACAAGACGCGCAACCACGGCAGCGTGCGCAGCTATCTGCTGAAGCTCCGCTATGGCATCACTGAGGCCGAGATGAAGGCTCTTCGGGAGCGCCAGGGCGGCATCTGCCTGATCTGCCTGGAGTCACCGGCCGTCCATGTCGATCACAGCCATCTGACGGGGCTGGTCCGGGGGATGCTCTGCTTCAGGTGCAACGGCGGGCTCGGGCAGTTCGAGGACGACGTCTGGAGGGTCAAGGAGGCCGCCGACTATCTGGAGCGCCTTACCTGGTTCGCTCGCGTGATGACGCTGGAGTTCGGGGTCGAGGTGCTCGATGGGCGGGCGAGGGGGAGTCGTCGCGCCGCGGTCGATCTCGATCGGCGTGAGCGGCACTATCGGGTCGGCAGGCGGTACGGGGTCGGGGAGCCTGACGTCCGTCGGCTGGTGGAGCTCCAGAGCGGCCGGTGCGCGATCTGCTGTGACGGTCCGGCGGAGAACGTGGATCACTGTCACGTGACCGGTGTCGTGCGGGGGATGTTGTGCGGTGGGTGCAACACGGGCATGGGGCAGCTCCGGGATGATCCGGGGGTGTTGCGGCGTGCGGTGGCGTACTTGTCGGGCACGTTGGTGACGGAGGTGCCGGTGGCCGGTGGGGGTTCGCGGTTGTCGTTCACGGTGCCGGATGTGGATCCGGGGTCAGTTCCGCTTGATGGCTGGGGCGGTTTCCGGGAGCGGGACGCGGTCTTCCGCAGGGAGTTGCGGGATGCGGAGTGGGGCGATCGGGAGTCGTGGGTGGCGCTTCCGGGTGAGGAGCGTTTCCCGCTTGTGTGAGGGCTCGTGCGAGGGGTGTTCGGAACGGGTCTGGTCCGGTGGGTTCGCGCTGGGCGGAGCGGGCGGGGTGATCGTGGTATGCGCTGGGGTGCGGTCGAACAGTAGGGTCGGGTGTGTCAGCGTCGGCGCGTGCAAGGGGCGTCGGCGCCATGGTGGAGGGAAGGAGTCGCGTGGCGTCCCACGATGCGAAGGCCGGACGTCTGCCCGGGTTGTTCGTGAACCCGGACACGTCCTCGTTCACGGAGTTCCTGGGGGCGTACTCGCCGGAGTTGCTGCCGGGTCGGCGGCCGCTGCCGGCGGTGTCGGCGGGGGAGGAGATCCCGCACGGCACGACGATCGTGGCGGTGACCTTCCCGGGCGGTGTGGTGATGGCGGGGGACCGGCGGGCGACCGCGGGCAACGTGATCGCGCAGCGCGATATCGAGAAGGTGTTCCGGGCCGATGAGTTCTCGGCGATCGCGATCGCGGGTACGGCCGGGATCGGGATCGAGATGATGCGGTTGTTCCAGGTGGAGCTGGAGCACTACGAGAAGCGTGAGGGCCGCACGCTGTCGATCGAGGGCAAGGCGAACCGGCTGGCGACGATGGTGCGGCAGAACCTGGGCCTGGCGATGCAGGGGCTGGCCGTGGTGCCGTTGTTCGCGGGTTACGACGAGGACCGGGACGCGGGGCGGATCTTCTCCTACGATCCGGCCGGCGGTCGGTACGAGGAGCGGGACTTCCACTCGATCGGGTCGGGGTCGGTGTTCGCGCGGGGTGCGCTGAAGAAGTTGTTCCGGTCGGATCTGTCGGCCGAGGACGCGGCGCTGGTGTGCGTGCAGGCGCTGTACGACGCCGCCGATGACGATTCGGCGACCGGTGGGCCGGACCTGACGCGCCGGATCTTCCCGGTGGTGGCGTCGGTGACGGCGGACGGGTACCGGCGGCTCGGTGAGGACGAGGTCGGCGCGTTGGCGCGGGCCGTCGTGGACGAACGTTACGACTCGCCGGGCGGGCCGACCGCCCCGCTGCGATAGAAGGGATGCAGACCGGTGTCCATGCCGTTCTACGTGTCGCCCGAACAGCAGATGAAGGACAAGGCGGACTACGCGCGGAAGGGTATTTCGCGGGGTCGCAGTGTGGTGGTGCTGCAGTACGCCGACGGGATCCTGTTCGTGGCCGACAATCCGTCGCGGGCGTTGCACAAGATCAGTGAGATCTACGATCGCATCGCGTTCGCGGCGGTGGGGAAGTACAACGAGTTCGAGAACCTGCGTCTGGGCGGGGTGCGGTACGCCGACATCAACGGGTACCAGTACGACCGGCGGGATGTGACGGCGCGGGGTCTGGCGAACGTGTACGCGCAGTCGCTGGGGACGATCTTCACGGAGACCAACAAGCCGTACGAGGTGGAGTTGGTGGTGGCGGAGGTCGGTGAGACGGCGGAGACCGACCAGATCTACCGGTTGACGTTCGACGGTTCGGTGGCCGACGAGCACGGTTATGTGGCGATGGGCGGTCAGGCGGATGCGGTGGCGCAGGCGCTGAAGGACCGTTACAGCGAGGGTGCGTCGTTGGCGGAGGCGTTGCGGACGGCGGTGCGTTCGCTGGAGGCGCAGGACAGCGATCGTCATCTGGAGGCGAAGTCGCTGGAGGTGGCGGTGCTGGACCGTAATCGGGAGCACCGGTTGTTCAAGCGGCTTCCGGCGGCGCGGATCGAGGCGTTGCTGGAGGAGGCGGCCGGCTGAGGTCGGTCGTCCGGGTCGGTGTGGTGGCCCGCTGTGGTCGTGGTGTCCGGGTTTGCCGGGTGCGCGGCCGCGGCGGGCTTTTCCCGCTCCTCTTCGTGATCTACAACGTAAAGGCGCGGGGCGGGGCGCGGCCGCGAAACAAGGGGCTGCGGAGACTGCCAAGTCGGCGTCCGGCCGCATAGGGTCGTGGATGTGGACAGGCGCATCTTCGGGCTTGAGAACGAGTACGGCGTCACCTGCACCTTCCGCGGGCAGCGGCGGTTGTCACCCGATGAGGTGGCCCGCTACCTGTTCCGCCGGGTGGTGTCGTGGGGCCGCAGCAGCAACGTGTTCCTGCGCAACGGCGCGCGGCTCTACCTGGACGTGGGAAGCCACCCCGAGTACGCCACGCCCGAGTGCGACAGCGTCGTCGATCTGGTGACGCACGACAAGGCCGGCGAACGCATCCTCGAGGGGCTCCTCGTGGACGCCGAGCGCCGGCTGCGCGAGGAGGGCATCGCCGGCGACATCTACCTGTTCAAGAACAACACCGACTCGGCCGGCAACTCCTACGGCTGCCACGAGAACTACCTGGTGGGGCGGCACGGGGAGTTCGGCCGCCTGGCCGACGTGCTGATCCCGTACCTGGTGACGCGGCAGATCGTCTGCGGTGCCGGGAAGGTGCTGCAGACGCCCCGGGGCGCGGTGTACTGCGTGTCGCAGCGCGCCGAGCACATCTGGGAGGGGGTGTCGTCGGCGACGACCCGGTCGCGGCCGATCATCAACACCCGGGACGAGCCGCACGCCGACGCCGAGCGGTTCCGGCGGCTGCACGTGATCGTCGGCGACTCGAACATGAGCGAGACCACGATGCTCCTGAAGGTGGGGGCGACCGACCTGGTCCTGCGGATGATCGAGGCGGGCGTGGTGATGCGGGACCTGACGCTGGAGAACCCGATCCGGGCGATCCGCGAGGTCAGCCATGACATGACGGGCCGGCGCAAGGTGCGGCTGGCCAACGGGCGCGAGGCCAGCTCGCTGGAGATCCAGAAGGAGTACTTCGGCAAGGCGAAGGACTTCGTGGACCGGCGGGGCGGCGACGCGACCGCCAAGCGGGTGCTGGACCTGTGGGAGCGGACGCTGCGGGCGGTGGAGACCGGTGATCTGGACCTGGTGGCCCGGGAGATCGACTGGGTGACCAAGTACCAGCTGATCGAGCGGTACCGCCGCAAGTACGACCTGCCGCTGTCGTCGCCGCGGGTGGCGCAGCTGGACCTGGCCTACCACGACGTGCACCGGGAGCGGGGGCTGTACTACCTGCTGGAGAACCGGGGCTCGGTGGAGCGGGTGACGCGCGATCTGGCGATCTTCGAGGCGAAGTCGGTGCCGCCGCAGACGACGCGGGCGCGGCTGCGGGGCGAGTTCATCCGCAAGGCGCAGGAGAAGCGGCGCGACTTCACGGTGGACTGGGTGCACCTGAAGCTGAACGACCAGGCGCAGCGGACGGTGCTGTGCAAGGACCCGTTCCGGTCGGTGGACGAGCGGGTCGACAAGCTCATAGCCGGGATGTGAGGAAGGCGGCACCGCCGGGCTACCGGCGGGTCACCTGAGGGGTAGGGTGAGCGCTCAGCAGCGCTCACCCACCCCCGAAGGATCCGTGCATGCGCCGTCGTCTCGCCGTGTTGCCCGCGGTCGCCGTGCTGGCCGCCGCGTCGTTGTCGTTGTCCGCGTGTTCGAGCGGTGACGATGTGCAGGTCGCGGTCAAGGGCGCGTTCGGCGCCCGGCCGGAGGTGGACTTCCCCAAGGGCGACGAGCCGGGGAAGAGCCTGGCGGTGAAGACGCTGGCCGAGGGGAAGGGCGCGGCGGTCCGCAAGGGCGATCTGGTGGTGGCCGACTATGTCGGCTACCGGTGGACCAAGGGCGGTTCGAAGCTGCTGGCGAGCAGTTTCGACGAGGGCAAGCCGGGGGCGTTCCCGACGGGGGAGCTGGTGCCGGGGCTGGAGAAGGCCCTGGAGGGCGCTCGCGCGGGGTCGCGCGTGGTGGCGCGCATCCCTCCGAAGGACGGGTTCGGCGACAAGGGCGACTCCCGGCACCAGGTGGGGGCCGGGGATTCGCTGCTGTACGTGCTGGACGTGCGCGCGGTGTACTCCAAGACCGCCGCGGCGCAGGGCGCGCAGCGTCCGCTGAACGATCCGCGGCTGCCGCAGGTGACGCCCGGGTCGGGCGCGCAGGGGCCGCTGGTGACCGTTCCCAAGGCGGCCGCGCCCAAGGCGCTGCAGGTGCGGACCCTGGTGCAGGGGGGCGGCGCGGCGGTGGGCAAGGGCCAGCTGGTGGCGCTGCAGTACAGCGGGTCGTTCTGGCGCAACGGGCAGGTGTTCGACTCCTCGTGGCGGTCGGGCCGCCCGTACGCGGCGACGATCGGGACCGGCCAGGTGATGAAGGGCTGGGACCAGGCGCTGGTGGGGCAGAAGGTCGGCAGCCGGGTGCTGATCGTGGTGCCGCCCGCGCTGGGGTACGGCGCGAAGGGGCTGGAGCAGGCCGGGATCAAGGGCACCGACACGCTGGTGTTCGTCGTGGACGTGCTGGGCGCGCACTGATCGGGCCGGGGGCCGGGTGCCGCTCCGGGTTCCGGCGCCTCTAAAGCGAATGCCGGTTGTTCTTAGAATGGCCGGATGGAGGACATCGAGGCGATCGCGTCGCTGCGGGACCCGGTCCGGCGGCGGCTGTACGAGTACGTGGCGGCCCAGGACCGCGAGGTGGGGCGGAACGAGGCCGCGGAGGCCGCGGGGGTGCAGCGCACGCTCGCGGCCTTCCATCTGGACCGGCTGGTCGAGGCCGGGTTGCTGGAGACCGCCTCCCGGCGCCTGACGGGCCGTTCGGGGCCCGGCGCGGGCCGTCCGGCCAAGGTGTACCGCCGGTCGGCGGCCGAGCGGCAGGTGTCGCTGCCCGCGCGCGACTACCGCACGGCCGCCGACCTGCTGGCCGAGACTGCCGAGGCCGCTGGCCTGGACGCCGCGCTCTGGGAGACCGCGCGGCGGCGCGGCCGCGAGCTGCGCGGGCCCGAGGGGCGGCCGTGCGCGGACCTGGGGGAGGTGGCCGCGCTCCTGGCGGCGCGCGGCTACGGCCCGTTCGAGGACGATCCCGCGGACGGGCGGGGCGAGGGCGCGGCCGGTCCGGCCCTGCGCCTGCGCAACTGCCCCTTCCGTGCGGTCGCCGACCGCTTCCCGCCGCTGGTGTGCGGCATGAACCTCGCCCTGCTGGAAGGGCTCCTGGACGGCTCCGAGGGCCTGCGCGCCCGCATGGACGCGCGCCCCGGGCTCTGTTGCGTGGTGGTGGAGGCTTCTAAAAACAATGAGGATTGACATAGAAGTCGGGGGCGTGGTGGGCTGACCCCATGAACGCCCCCACGAACGCCCCCACGAACGCCTCCGTGAACGCCTCCGCCGATGCCTCAGCCGACGCCTCCGTCCCGCGCCTGCACCTCGTCCAGTTCAACGTCGCCGCCCTCCGCCATCCCCTCGACGACCCGCGCAGCGCCGGTTTCGTGGAGCGGCTCGACCACGTCAACGCCCTGGCCGACAGCGCGCCCGGCTTCGTGTGGCGGCTGGTGGAGGACGGCGAGGCCGACGCCACCCGCCTCCGCCCGCTCGGCGCCGACGTGATCGTCACCTGCTCGGTGTGGGAGACCCGCGAGGCGCTGTGGGACTTCGTGTACCGCAGCGGGCACCTGGAGGCGATGCGCCTCCGCCGCGAGTGGTTCCACCGGCCCGCCGCCGCCCACCTGGTGCTGTGGTGGATCCCGGCCGGGCGCCTCCCGACCGTCGCCGAGGCCGTCGAGCGCCTGGAACTGCTGCGCGCGCAGGGGCCCTCGCCCCGCGCGTTCACCTTCAACGCCGGCTACGGCGCCGCCGAGGCCCTGGCGGCGGGCGCGGTGGACGGCCTGGAGGAGGGGCCCGGGGGAGACGCGCGGGAAGCGGGCATGATCGAAAAAACCCCCGCCCCGGCCTGAGCGGCCGGAGCGGGGGCGGAGCCGGGCCGGGACGGGCGGGGTCAGCCCAGCAGGGCGGCGGTGTGGCGGCCGGCGGCGGCCGCGGTGAGGAAGTAGGCCAGGTCCCCGTCCAGGCGGCGGCCCATGGTGGACAGCCGCACCCCCCAGTCCTTCTCGGCCGCCTCCAGGACCTCGCGCAGGCCCTCCACACCGACCGGCACCAGCTCGTGGCGCTCGCCCAGCGGCGCGGCCTCGGCCGCCACGCGCGTCCCGAAGTCGCCGCCCAACTCGGGCACGGGGATGTCGGCGCGGGCCAGCGCCACCCGCCCGTAGGCGGTGATGCTGTGGTGGGACACCCCGACGTGCCGCTCGCGCTTGTCGCCCTCGCTGACGCGCAGCGAGCCGACCGGGCGGCCCGACAGCACCGCCGCCGCGTTGACCGCCTCCCCGGCGGTCACGCCGGAGAACCCCCACCGGGTGCCGGTGCCGAGGTTGCCGGGGCCCTGGGCGACGACCGCGACCTCGGCGTCCAGGACCAGCCGGGCCGCCAGCAGCCCGGTGTGCACGGTGACGGCCTCCAGGTCGCCGCCGAACGCCTGCCCGGTCGTGACGGTCGCCGCCAGCGCGCCCGCGTCCCGCAGCCGCGCGATCGACATCGAGAACCAGGCGGGCAGCGCGCCCCCGTCGGGCATCACGTACACCACGCGCGTGCCGGGGCGCTCGGCCAGCAGGCCCGCCAGGATCGGCGGCAGCGCCGAGTGCAGGTCGGCGACCACCACCGGCATGCCGTCCAGCGAGTCGGCGTCGCGCAGCAGGTCGTGGTGGGGGGAGTCCTGCTCGTCGGCGCCCAGCACCGTGGCCTGCAGCGGCGTGTAGCGGGCCTTGACGAGGTGGCCGGGTCCGGCCGGGTCGGGCGGCAGCCGGTCGGGCAGCGCCACCACCATCGCGTAGCCGCCCGTCCCCAGGCCCATCGCCAAGGCCGTAGTGTTGAGCAGGACGGAGTCGCCGGGCTCCGGCCGCCCCACCAGCGCGGGGTAGGCCAGGGCCCGCCCGGTTCCGTCACCGTCGATCGAGACATCCAGCTCGACCGCCCCCGGCCACTCCCGGCGGACGTTTTCTACCGTGCCTTTGCGCCATCGGATCACACCGGAACGGTAGCGTCCTCAGGGACGGAACGCGGGGACGGACAGGGCACAGCGAGCGAAGAGGTGGTGGCGAAGTGTCGCGGCGCAAGACCGAGCGCCTGCTCAACCTGGTGGTCTGCCTGCTCGCCACCCGCAGGTACCTGACGGCCGAGCAGATCCGCCGGGCGGTCCCGGGCTATCCCGACTCCGACGAGGCGTTCAAGCGCATGTTCGAACGCGACAAGGAGGAGCTGCGGGAGCTCGGCGTCCCCCTGGAGGTGGGCAGCGACCAGCAGGGCGGCGGCGGCGAGGAGATCGGCTACCGCATCCCGCCGCAGGCCTACGAGCTGCCCGACATCCACCTGACGCCCGACGAGGCCGCGGTGCTGGGCCTGGCCGCGCGCGTGTGGCAGCGCGCCAGCATGGCCGAGGCCGCCTCCGGCGCGCTGCTGAAGCTGCGCGCGGCGGGCGTCGACACCGACGTGCCCACCGCCGTCGGCATCGAGCCGCGCGTCAACACCGGCGACCCGGCCTTCCCCGCCCTGTGGGAGGCGGTCCGCGACCGCCGCCCCGTCGCCTTCGACTACCAGGGCATCGGCCGCACCCAGGTCGCGCGCCGCCACCTGGAGCCGTGGGGCGTGGTGAGCCGCCGCGGCCGCTGGTACGTGGTCGGCCACGACCGCGACCGGGGCGAGCCCCGGGTGTTCCGGCTGAGCCGCATCACCGGCGAGGTCGCGCCCGACGGCCCGGCCGACAGCGTCACCGTGCCCGCCGACGTGGACGTGCGGCGCATCGCCTTCGACCGGGGCGAGCCGGTCACCGAGCCGCGCCCGGCCACCGTGCTGCTGCGCGCCGGCGCCGCCCAGGGCCCGCGCCGCTGGGCCCGCGAGGTGCGGCCCGCAGGCGACGGCTGGGACGAGGCCGTCCTCACCTTCCGCGACGTCGACCGGTTCGCGCCCTACCTGGCGCGGTTCGCCGACGACGTCGTGGTCTGCGACCCGCCCGACCTGCGCGAGGCGGTCATCCAGCAGCTGAAGTCGGTACTGGCGGGGAGCGACCGGTGAACGAGGCCAACGAGACCGCCCGGACGGCCGCCAAGGCCGGGACCGGCGGCAGGACGGCGGGCAAGGCGGTCGGCAAGGCCGCGGGGAAGGCCGCGGGCAAGGCCGCGGCGACCACCTCCACCGACCGGCTGGGCCGCCTGCTGGCCCTGGTGCCCTACGTCGTGTCGCGCGACGCGGTCGCCCTCGACGAGGCCGCCGCCGCGTTCGGCGTCACCGAGAAGCAGCTCATCGACGACCTCAACCTGCTGTGGTGCGTGGAGCTGCGCGCCCCCGACCCCTACTGCCCGATCGACCTGTCCTACGAGGGCGGCGAGATCACCGTCACCGAGGCCGAGTCGATCGCCCGGCCGCTGCGGCTGAAGGTCGACGAGGCCAGCGCGCTGCTGGTGGCGCTGCGGATGCTGGCCGGCATCCCCGACCTGCAGGACCGCGACGCCCTCAGCCGCGTCATCGCCAAGCTGGAGACCGCCGCCGGCGCCGCCGCCTCCCAGGTCAGCAGCCAGGTCACCGTCGAGGTCGACGCCGGCGGCGACACCGTGGGGCGGCTGCGGCAGGCCATCGGCGCCGGCCGCCGGGTCCACCTGACCTACTACGTCCCCGCCCGCGACGAGAACACCGAGCGCGACGTGGACCCCATGCGGCTGCTGGTGGTGGAGGGCAACACCTACCTGGAGGGCTGGTGCCGCCGCGCCGAGGCGGTGCGGCTGTTCCGCCTCGACCGCGTCACCGCGCTGGAGGTGCTGGACGCCGCCGCCGAGGTCCCCGCCGGCGCCGAGCCCATCGACGTCGACGCCGGCCTGTTCCGGCCCTCCGAGCACGATGTCCGGGTCTCCTTCGAGCTGACCCCGCAGGGCCGCTGGGTCGCCGACTACTACCCGTGCGAGAGCGTGGAGGAGCTGGGGGAGGGGCGGCTGCGGATCGTGCTGCGCACCCCCGACACCCGGTGGGTGCGCGGCCTGGCGCTGCGCCTGGGCGACCAGGGCCGCATCACCGCCCCCGCCGACCTGGCCGACGGCGTGCGCGCCGACGCCGCCCGCGCCCTGGCCCGCTACGAGACCGCCGGACGCGGCGGCGGCCCGAGCGGCAAGAACGGCGCGAGCGGCGAAGGCGGCGTGAGCGGCGCGGCCGGCGCGGGCGGCCGGGTCTGACCGGCCGCCGGAGCGGCGATCACACAGCGAGAGGGGCGGTGGCCATGCCCGCGGCGGCGTGGATTACGGTGGCGTTGAGCTTCGCCGGACTGGCGGTCCTGGCGTTCTGCGGCTTCAAGGTCCACCTGGGGGTGCGCCGGCTGGCGCGTGAACTGGACCGGACCCGCAGGCGGCTGGAGCCCCAACACTCGGCGCTGCGCGATGAACTCCATGATCTCCAGGAGGCGCATGCGGCGCGCGGCTCCGGAGACGGCGTACGATCGGGTTGAGTACCACCTGCTGAAGAGGGAATGTCCATGGGTAGCTTTGGCACGAGCGAGATCCTGATCGTCCTCCTCGTCGTCCTGCTGTTGTTCGGCTCCACCAAGCTGCCGCAGCTCGCGCGGTCGCTCGGCAAGTCCGCGCGCATCCTGAAGGCCGAGACCAAGGGCCTGCGCGACGACGATGACGACGTCCCCGGCGACCAGCCCGGCGACAGGGCCGACCGGGCCCAGGCCCAGGAGGCCCGCGACCGCGCCGCCCAGCTGCGCGAGGAGGCCGCCCGCCTGGAGCGCGAGGCCGCCGACAAGCAGCCCGGCGCCGCCTCCCAGCCCTACCGGCAGGGCGCCCTGCCGTCGGGCGAGCCGATCCAGGGCGTGCCGGTCGCCGACCGCGACCGCTTCGGCAAGTCCTGAACCCCCGACCCTCCGATCGGCGGCCCCGACCCCTGAACCCCGGACGATGAAGCTCTTGAGCTCCCCACAGGCCAACCCCGACGGCCGCATGCCGCTCCTGGACCACCTCCGCGAGCTGCGCAACCGGCTGATCAAGGCCATGATCGCGCTGGTCCTCGGCATGATCGTGGGTTATGTGTTCTTTCAGCCCATCTGGGAGCTGCTGAAGGAGCCCTACTGCCAGATCCCCCAGGCCCGGGAACTGAACAACAAGTGCACCCTGGTCGTGGACGGCATCTTCAGCCAGTTCTTCGTGCGCCTGAAGATCGCCATGATCGTCGGGATCGTGCTGTCCTCGCCGGTCTGGCTCTACCAGCTGTGGGCGTTCGTGGCGCCCGGGCTGTACAAGCGCGAGCGCCGCTGGACCTACGCGTTCCTGTCGATCGCGGTGCCGCTGTTCCTGGTCGGCGCCTGGCTCGCCTACCTGTTCGTCGACAAGGGCCTGCAGCTGTTCCTCGGCGGGTTCTCCATCGACGGCGTCACCGCGCTGGTGAAGGTCGACCAGTACCTCAGCTACGTGCTGGCCATGCTGGTGGTGTTCGGGGTCACCTTCGAGCTGCCGCTGCTGGTGGTGATGCTGAACCTGGTCGGCGTCCTGACCTTCCAGCGGATCAAGAAGACCCAGCGCATCGCCATCTTCGGGATCTTCGTGTTCTCCGCGGTCGCCACCCCCAGCGGCGACCCCGTCACCATGATGGTGCTGGCCCTGCCCACCGTGGTGCTGTACGAGATCGCCGCCGTGATCGCCTACTTCAACGACCGGCGCCGCGGCCTGAACGGCGACCCCGACGCCGAGCTGGACGACGACGAGATCTCCCCCCTGCGCCTGGAGGAGATCGACGCGGAGCTGGAACGCGGCGACCGCCGCCCCTGACCCCGCGCCGCGCGGCGCGGTCCGGTGGGGCACGGTTGCGCTCCGGCGCGCTCCCGCAAGCCCCGGCACGGCCCGCGGGGCCCGGCCCACGCGCGGACCCGCTCCGGGTAAAACGGATCACCCGAAGCGGCCCCGAAGTGCATATCGGGCCGGACGAAACCGTAGGCTCGTTGCATGACCACCCCCGACACGCAGTCGGCCGACCAGTCCCCGGCGGAGCGCTACGCGGCCCACCGCAAGCGCAACGCCGGCAGCGGGCCCGCCCTGCTCGACTTCCAGACCCTGTACGACTTCCCCCTGGACCGGTTCCAGATCGAGGCGTGCCGGGCCCTGGAGTCCGGCAGCGGCGTGCTGGTGGCCGCGCCCACCGGCTCCGGCAAGACCCTGGTCGGGGAGTTCGCGGTCCACCTCGCCCTCACCGGCGGCGCCAAGTGCTTCTACACCACGCCCATCAAGGCGCTGTCCAACCAGAAGTACGCCGACCTGGTCCGCCGCTACGGCCCCGACAAGGTCGGCCTGCTCACCGGCGACAACAGCGTCAACGGCGAGGCCCCGATCGTGGTCATGACCACCGAGGTGCTGCGCAACATGCTCTACGCCGGGTCGCAGACCCTGGCGGGCCTGGCGTTCGTGGTCATGGACGAGGTCCACTACCTGGCCGACCGGTTCCGCGGCGCGGTCTGGGAGGAAGTGATCATCCACGTGCCGGACTCGGTCCGGATCGTGGCGCTGTCGGCCACCGTCAGCAACGCCGAGGAGTTCGGCGAGTGGCTGCAGGCGGTGCGCGGCGACACCGCCGTGATCGTGGACGAGCACCGGCCCGTGCCGCTGTTCCAGCACATGCTGGTCGGCACCCGCCTGTACGACCTGTTCGTGGAGACCGGCAAGGGCGCCGGGCGGCAGGCCCGCGTCAACCCCCAGCTGCAGCGCATGGCGGTGGAGGAGGTGCGCCGCTCCAAGGTCAACCAGGGCCGCCGCACCGGCCGCCGCCGCGAGGGGCGCCCCCAGCGCTTCCGGCCCCCGCTGCGCCCCGACGTGATCTCCCGGCTGGAGCGCGCCGGGCTGCTGCCGGCCATCACCTTCATCTTCTCCCGCGCCGGCTGCGACGCCGCGGTGCTGCAGTGCCTGCACGCCGGGCTGCGCCTCACCTCCAAGGAGGAGAGCGAGGAGATCCGCGCCCACGTCGAGCTGCGCGCCGCCGACATCCCGCGCGAGGACCTGCGGGTGCTCGGCTACGACGACTTCCTGTCGGCGCTGGAGCGCGGCATCGCCGCCCACCACGCCGGGATGCTGCCCACCTTCAAGGAGATCGTCGAGGAGCTGTTCACCCGCGGGCTGATCAAGGCGGTGTTCGCCACCGAGACCCTCGCGCTCGGCATCAACATGCCCGCCCGCACCGTGGTGATCGAGAAGCTCGACAAGTGGAACGGCGAGGCCCACGTCGCCCTCACCCCCGGCGAGTACACCCAGCTCACCGGCCGCGCCGGGCGGCGCGGCATCGACGTCGAGGGCCACGCGGTGGTGCTGTGGAGCCCGACGGTGGACCCCAACTCGGTCGCCGGGCTGGCCGGCACCCGCACCTACCCCCTCAACTCCAGCTTCCGGCCCTCCTACAACATGGCCGTCAACCTGGTCGGCGCGGTCGGCGTCGAGCGCGCCCGCACCCTGCTGGAGGAGTCGTTCGCCCAGTTCCAGGCCGACCGCGCCGTGGTCGGGCTGGCGCGGCAGGTCCGCAAGAACGAGGAGGCCCTCGCCGGGTACGCCGAGGCCGCCGAATGCCACCTCGGCGACTTCATGGAGTACGCGGCGCTGCGCCGTCGCCTGTCCGACCGCGAGGCCGAGCTGTCGCGCGAGCGGTCGGCGTCGCGCCGCGCCGAGGCCGCCAAGTCGCTGGAGCACCTGCGGCCCGGCGACGTCATCCTGGTCCCCTCCGGGCGCCGCACCGGCCTCGCGGTCGTGCTCGACCCCGGTGTCGGCCGCCGCTCCGACGGGCCCGCGCCGCTGGTGCTGACCGCCAACCGGTCGGTGCAGCGCCTGTCGGTCCTGGACTTCCCGCGCGCCGTCGAACCCGTCGAGCGCATCCGCATCCCCAAGTCGTTCAGCCCCCGCAACCCCCAGGACCGGCGCGACCTGGCCGCGACCCTGCGCAACAAGGTCCCCGACGACGTCGGCGACCTGCGCCGCCGCCACCGCGACGCCCCCGCCGCCGACGACAACGAGATCAGCCGGCTGCGCGCCGAGCTGCGCCGCCACCCCGTGCACGGCTGCGACAAGCGCGAGGACCACGCCCGCTGGGCCGAGCGCTTCTTCCGCCTGGAGCGCGAGACCGAGCAGCTGCGCCGCCGCGTCGAGGGCCGCTCCCAGGTCATCGCCCGCACCTTCGACAAGGTGTGCGCGGTGCTGCAGCAGCTCGGCTACCTCCACGGCGACGACGTCACCGACGAGGGCCGCCGCCTCGGCCGCATCTACAACGAGCTGGACCTGCTCACCGCCGAGAGCCTGCGCGAGGGCCTGTGGGAGCGCCTGGACCCCGCCGAGCTGGCCGCGTGCGTGTCGGCGCTGACCTACGAGTCGCGCCAGCCCGACGACGCCGCCCGGCCCCGCACCCCCACCGGCGGCGTCCAGGAGGCCCTGGGCGCGATGGTGCGGCTGTGGGGGCAGCTGGAGGCCGTCGAGGAGGACAACGGCGTGTCGTTCCTGCGCGAGCCCGACCTCGGGTTCGCCTGGACCGCCTACCAGTGGGCCAAGGGCCACGACCTGGACGAGGTGCTGCTGGAGGCCGACATGACCGCCGGCGACTTCGTCCGCGCCGTCAAGCAGCTGCTGGACCTGCTCGGCCAGGTCGCCGACGCCGCCCCGCCCAACAGCCACATCCGCAAGACCGCCCGCAAGGCCATGGACACCATGCGGCGCGGCGTCGTCGCCTACTCCTCGGTCACCTGACCGCCGGCGCCCGCAGGCCGCCGTCCGCCTCACCGGACGGCGGCCCGGCCGCCGCGCGCGCCCCCTCCCGCCGCCGCTCACCGCCCGCGACTCGCCAAGTTAGGTAAGCCTTACTAAGGTTGAGGCCACCTGAAGGCCCGCGTAACCGCACGTCACGCGGCCGAGCGGCGGGCGGACGGGACGACGATCGGCAGACCGCGAGCGAGGAGGGCCCAGCGCCATGACCGAGAACGACCCTTTCACCGATGACGTGGTGCGGCAGATCATGCGGCACATGAACGAGGACCACGCCGGTGACTGCGCCATGATCGCCCGCGCGCTGGGCGGCGTCCCCGCCGCCACCGCCGCCCGCATGAGCGGCATGGACGCCGACGGCATCGACTTCGCCGCCACCGTGGACGGCGCCGAGGTGCCGGTGCGCATCCCCTGGAGCGAGCGGCTGACCGAGCGGATCCAGGTGCGCCGCGAGGTCGTGCGGATGTCGGACGAGGCCCGCGAGGTCCTCGGCCTCGCCCCGCGCGACGGACGCTGATCCGCGCCCGCCCCTGGTCGTTCCGACGTGGCGTCGGTAAAGTAGCCGACGTCACGTCGGAAAGTTCGCCGCTGCCCCTTCCGGATGAAGTTAGGTAAGGCTAACCTCATCTCACCTGGCCGGAGCGGCCGGCGGAACGGGAGGGACGCGGATGGGCATGTCCGAGCGGGGCGAGGGGTTCGCGGCGGAGCTGCGGGCCGCCACCTGGAGCGACCACGGCGACAACGAGGGCTCGGCCTACATGTCGGCGCTGGTCGAGGGGCGGCTCGGCCGCGAGCAGTACGCCGCCCTGGTGGGCCGGCTCTACCACGTGTACGACGTGCTGGAGCGGGCCGCCGACACCATGGCGGCCGACCCGGTCGCCGGGCCCTTCGCCTTCCCCGAACTGCGCCGCCGCGAGGCCCTGGAGGCCGACCTCGCCTACTTCCACGGCCCCGCCTGGGCCTCCCGGATCGAGCCGGGCGAGGCCGCGGCCCGCTACGCCGAGCGGCTGCGCGAGGTGTGCTTCGACTGGCCGGGCGGCTTCGTCGCCCACCACTACACCCGCTACATGGGCGACCTGTCGGGCGGCCAGTACATCGGCCGCCAGGTGCAGCGCACGCTCGGCCTCGGCCGCGACGACGCGGGCGTGCTGTTCTACCGCTTCCCCGGCAAGCCCAAGGGCTACAAGGACGCCTACCGCGAGCTGCTCGACGCCGCCCCCTGGGACGCCGACGAGCGCGCCCGCGTGATCGAGGAGGTCCGGCTCGCCTACCGGCTGAACGCCGACATCACCACCGAGCTGAGCCGCGAGCTGCGCATCGAGCCCGCCGCCTGACCGGCGCCCCGCCCTCCGGGCCCGAATAAGGGACATCCCTAATCGGCCAATGGAACGCGCAGGTAATGCGGACCGGTTTGTCCCCCCGCGCACCGGAGATCACGCGGGTGCGCCTCGGGGGAAGCCCGGCGCCCCGACTGACCCGGAGGTCAAAATGCTCGCGATCGCCGCCGCGGCCGTGTTCGCCCTCGCCCTGCTGTTCGACCTGGCCGACATCTCCTCGGACGCCTTCAACTTCCAGACCCTCATCACCGTGGGCCTGCTGCTGCTGGCGCTCCACCTGGCCGGGGTCGGTACCAGCACCAACTGGCGCGGCCGCCGGGGCCGCCGCTGACGGCCGGTGCGAACGGCCCGTGCAGAAGGCCGGCAGAAAAGGCCCATTGACGGCCAGTTGGTAGGCCCGCACCGACGGGCCGCACGAACGGCCGCACGCGAACACGACGCCGCCGCCCCCGCCCGGGGTCGGCGGCGTCAGCGCTCCGGCTGGCTCTCGGCGTAGTCGCGCAGGCCCGGCAGGTCCAGCACGACGATCCGCCGCCAGCCGGTGTCCACCAGCCGCTTGCGGCGCAGCACGCCGAGCGCCCGCGCGACCGTCTCCCGCGAGGCGTCCATCCAGCTGCCCAGCTCCTCCTGCGACAGCGGCGGCGCGATCTCGATCCCGCCGCCGGGGCCGGGCGGGCCGTACCGCGCCGACAGCTCCGCAAGATGCGCCAGCAGCGCCGCCAGACGCTGCGCGCCCTTGGCCGACACGTTGGCCTGCACCCGGCGCCCGGCCTCGTCCAGCCGCCGCACGAACGTGCCGGTCACCAGCCGCCACACCTCCGGATGCGCGTCCAGGTAGCCGGTGAAGCGCGCGGCCGGCACCACCAGCGCCCGCACCGGGCTCAGCGCCGTCACCGTCGCCGACCGGTGCCGGCTGCCCAGCACCGCGCTCTCGCACACCAGGTCGCCCGGACCGCGCACCGCCAGCACCACCGCGTGCCCGTCGACGGTCGTGGAGGCCACCTTCGCCCAGCCGTCCTCGATGATGATGATGTGGTCGGACTGGTCGCCCTGGTAGCACAGCGGCGTCTTGGCGGTGTAGGCGCGCGGCCGGGCCACCTCGCGCAGCCCGGCGCGCTGGGCCTCGTCCAGGGCGTCCCAGAACGCCTCCCAGCGCGGCTTCGCGCCGGGCGCGGCGTGCGCCGCCGCGCGGGACGGCGGGTGAGCCGCCGTAGGGGCCGCGGGGTGCGGCGCGTCGTGCGGTGAAAGCGGGCCGGAGCCCTGCGGGTAGGTCCTCTCGGTCACCGGGATTCCGTTCTCTGCGGCCTCCGCGTGGGCGGCCGCGCGGTTCGGGGCGTCGGTCGCGGCGGGCGGTCCGGCGGGAGCCCTGGCAAGCGCCGCCCGCCGCCGGGCCGACCGGCGCCCGCGGCGACTGGGGGGAGTGGGGCGGTGAGGCCCGCCGCCGCGGGCGCCGGTCGCCCGTACCCCAAGGAGAACCCTTTCTCGATCACGATGCCGCACCCGCGGGCACGTCCGGTCTGCGTCATCTGACACACCGCCGGAACCGCCCCGTCAGGACATCGTCAGCCGCGCCGCCGACGCCCGTCAAGGCGTCGCGCCGCGCCCCGGCGCCGCCCGCGCCGGGTCAGGAGGCCGCCAGCGCCTTCAGCAGCCGCTCCACCGGGCTGTTCAGTCCCCACCGCTCGGCCAGCTCCGCCAGCGCCTCCGGGTCGCGCGGCTCGCGCGGCAGCGCGTCCTCCAGGCCGCGCAGTTCGGGGGAGTCGATGTCGGTGACCACGCGCACCACCGTCTCGGCCGCCGCCAGGTACTCGCGCGCCCCCTCCAGCCTGCGCCGCGCCGCCGCCGGAAGCCCCTCCTGCGTCCCCGAGTCCAGCGCCTCCAGCAGCCCCGCCAGCGAACCGAACCGCGTGATCAGCGTCGCCGCCGTCTTGTCGCCGACGCCCGGCACGCCCGGCAGCCCGTCGCTGGGGTCGCCGCGCAGCGTCGCGTAGTCGGCGTAGCCGCGGCCGGGGATGCCGTACTTGGCCGCGACCTCCTTCTCGCCCAGCACCTCCAGGTTGCGGATGCCGCGCGCGGTGTAGAGCACCAGCACCGGGCCGCGCCCGTCCACCAGCTGGAACAGGTCGCGGTCGCCGGTCACCACGTCCACCGGCCCGCGCTCGCGGCCCGCCGTCGCCAGCGTGCCGATGACGTCGTCGGCCTCGTAGCCGGGCACCCCGACCCGCGCCAGGCCGACCGCGTCCAGCACCGCGTCGATGACGGGGAGCTGCACCTCCAGCGCGTCCGGCGTCTCCTCCGCCGCGCCGTCCGCGCCGCTCGCACCGTCCGCGCCGTCCGCCTCGGGCGCGACCCGGTGCGCCTTGTACGACGGCAGCGCCGCGACCCGGAACGCGGGCCGCCAGTCGGCGTCCATGCAGCACACCAGCCGCTCGGGGGACCGGTCGGCCACCAGGCGGGCGATCATGTCGATGAGGCCGCGCACCGCGTTGACCGGCGTGCCGTCGGGCGCGGTCACCTTGTCGGGCACCCCGTAGAAGGCGCGGTAGTACAACGACGGCGTGTCCAGCAGCATCAGCCCGCTCATGGCGTTCATCGTGCCACGCGCCGCCGACGTTCGGGCCGCGCCCGCGAGGCCGCCGCGCCGGTCAGGTGGCCCGGACCGCCAGCAGGCAGGTGTCGTCGTGCGGGTTGGCCGCGCCCAGCGCGACCAGCACGTGGTCGATGAGCCCGTCGGGCCCCTCGCCCGGACGCTCCTGCACCGCGCGCCGCAGCAGCTCGAACCCGGCGCCGAGGTCGCGGTCGCGCCGCTCCACCAGCCCGTCGGTGTAGAACAGCAGCACGTCGCCGGGCTCCAGCCGCAGGGCCGCGGCCTCCAGCGGCGGCGACTCCACCGCGCCCAGCAGGATGCCCGCGGGCGGCCGCAGCGTCTCGGCGCGCTCGCCGCGCAGCAGCACCGGCGGCGGATGCCCGGCCTGCGCCCAGGTCAGCGTGCGGGTGGCGGGCGCGTACCGGGCCGCGACCGCGCTGGCGGTCAGCGACCGGTGCCGGTGCAGCAGCAGCCGGTTCAGCCACGCCAGCAGCCGGTCGGGCGGCGCGCCGGTGCAGGCCAGGCCGCTGAGCGCGTTGCGCAGCCGCGCCATGCCCGCCGCCGCGGCCAGGCCGTGCCCCGACACGTCGCCGATCGCCAGGAACACCTCCCGGTCCGACAGCGCGGTCGCCTCGTACCAGTCGCCGCCGACCCGCGTCTGGCTCTGCGCCGGCAGGTACCGGACGGCGACCTCCAGCCCCGGCAGCGGGCGCGGCCCGCGCGGCAGCGGCAGGATCGCGCGCTGCAGCTCCACCGCGATGTGCCGCTCCTCGGCGATGCGGCGGCGCTCCCGGTCGAGCTGGCGGCGGGTGGCGGCGAGCATCTCGTCGGAGCGGCGGCGCCGGCTGACGTCCTGGAACACCGTGTGCAGCGCGACCGGCGCGCCGAGCGGGTCCAGCACCGGCTCGGCCATCACCCGAAGGTGCCGCACGTCGGCGCCCACCCGGACGCGCAGCTCCAGGTCGGCGGGCTCGCGGCGGCCCAGCAGCGTGCGCATCAGCTGCTCGGCCTGCGGCAGGTCCTCCGGCAGCACGTGGTCGGCGAGGCGCTCCAGCGGCAGCGGCCCGGCCGTCCGCGACCGCCCGAAGATGGTGTAGAGCTGGTCGGACCACGACACCCCGCCGCCGACCAGGTCCCAGCGGCCCCATCCCAGGTCGCCCAGCCGCTGCGCCTGCGCCAGCTGCCCCGCCAGGTCGGCCGGGTCGTCCTGGAACCGCCAGCTGGCCAGCACCCCGCCGCCCACCCGGCAGGCCCGCACGCTCAGCGTCGCCGGCACCAGCCGCCCGCCGCTCAGGCCGACGTACTCGCGCGGGCCCCGCCGCAGCGGCACCCCGGTCTCCAGCACCCGCACGTACTCGTGGAACAGCCCCGACACCGCCAGCCCCGGGTACCGCTCCAGCAGCCGCACGCCCACGATGTCCTCGGGCCGCTGCCCGGCCAGGTCGGTGGCGTCGGCGTTGACGGCGTCGACCTGGAAGTCGACCACCTGGCCGGACCCGTCGCGGATCGGCGTCATCAGCGCGCCGGGCGCCTGGACCGCGTCCAGCAGCGCCCGCAGCCAGGGCGCGCCGGCCGCCGCCCCGGCGGCCGGCGCCAGATCCCGCAGCCGCCGCGCGCACGCCGCCAGCACCGACAGCACGTAGCGGCGGGTGCGGTCGTCGGGCGCCGCGTCCGGCGACCAGGTGATCTCGGCGGCGCCGATGACGCGGCCGCCCGCGCTCAACGGCACGCACGAGTGCGGGCCCGGCAGCCGCGCCGCCGCCCCCACCAGCGCCAGCAGCGCCGCGTCGGCCTCCCACAGCGGCGCCGCCGACCGCACCGCGCGCACCAGGCCCACGTTGCAGTGCGGCGGGATGCGCGCCCACTCGCTGACCACGTGCGCGGGCAGCGCGTGCGCCCCGGCCACCCGCAGCGCGCCGTCCGGCTCCAGCACCGTCAGCAGCACCGCGCTCGCGCCCAGCCAGCCCAGCGCCTCCTCGCCCAGGCGCAGCGCCAGCTCGTCGGGGCTCCGGGCGGCCTCGAACGCCGCCGCCGCCAGGTGCCGGGCCGCGGCCAGCGGCGCGGTCAGGCCGCCGCCGGTGTCCGTAATACCGGTGTCCGTAATGGGGGAGGGGCCGGAGGCGGCGCCGCCGGCCGCCGCGCCCCCGCCATCACTGTCGGTGACGGCGGCGGGGGTCAGGTAGGCGGCCGGGTCGAACACCGCGGCGGGCCGCGAGGCCCTCTCGGCGGCGGCGTCCACGTCGGCGCCCAGCAGCAGCGCCGCCGCGACGGCCGGCTCCACGTCCGCCTCCGCCGCCAGCTCCAGCAGGCGGTCGTAGGCGGTCTCCACGCCGCAGCCCAGCCGCTCGGCCAGCAGGCCCTTCGCCTGCTCCACCACCGCGCGGGCCCGCTGCTCGCGGCGCTGGGCGTCCAGCTCGCGGTGCAGCCGCTCCACGGTGGCGGCGAGGGCGGCGGCGTGCCCGGCCGGGTGGCCGCCGGTGTGACTCGGTCGCATCGCCGGGCCCGGGATCAGCCGCGGGCGCGGTCCCCGGCGGCGGGACCCGGGGCGGCTGGGATGCTGGTGGGGTGTCCGAAGCGGACATTCCAGTGTCGGATCACCTACAGAATGTAACAGGACCTGCTCACTGGGGAGAGAGGAAGCGGTGATTCGGTCGCGGTCGCACGATGACCGAGCAGTGACCGGAACATGGGCCGGAACGACGGCCGGAGCACCGCGACCGGAAATGGAGACGGATGTGACAACGGAGTTGTATCCGCGTACGCGGGTCGCCCAGGTGCGAGAGGCCGTCGCCGAGGCGGGCCTCGGGGCGGTGCTGCTGACGCCGGGCCCGGACCTGCGCTACGTCACCGGCTACGACGCGCTGCCGCTGGAGCGGCTGACCTGCCTCGCGGTGCCCGCCGAGGGCGAGGCGTTCATGGTGGTGCCCCGGCTGGAGCTGCCGGCCGCCGAGGAGTCCCCGGCCGGCGACCTGGGCCTGGAGCTGGTGCCCTGGGACGAGACCGACGACCCGTACGCGCTGGTGGCGCGGCGGCTGCCGGGCGGGCTGACCGGCGCGGGCAGCCGCGTCGGGGTGGCCGACCGCATGTGGGCGGTCATGGCGCTGCGCTTCCGCGCCGCGCTGCCCGACGCCGAGCAGGTCGCCGCCGGGACGGTGCTGCGCCGGCTGCGGATGCGCAAGAGCGCCGCCGAGGTCGCCGCGCTGCGCGAGGCGGGCGAGGCCATCGACCGCGTGCACCGGCGCGTGCCGGAGTTCCTGAAGCCCGGCCGCACCGAGCGCGAGGTCGGCCGCGACATCGCCGACGCCATCATCGCCGAGGGCCACGCCACCGTGGACTTCGTCATCGTCGGGTCGGGCCCCAACGGCGCCAACCCGCACGCCGAGCTGTCGGACCGCGTCATCGGCGTCGGCGAGCCGGTGGTCGTCGACATCGGCGGCGTCATGCCGAGCGGCTACTGCTCGGACTCCACGCGCAACTACTGCGTGGGCGAGCCCCCGGCCGACTACCGCCGCTACTACGACGTGCTGCGCGCCGCCCAGCAGGCCTCCTGCGACGCGGTGCGGCCGGGCGTGGCGCCCGAGGCGGTGGACGCCGCGGGCCGCGACATGATCGCCGAGGCCGGGTACGGGGAGCTCTTCGTGCACCGCACCGGCCACGGCATCGGCCTGGAGGTCCACGAGGACCCCTACATCGTGGCGGGCAACACCGAGCCGCTGGAGCCCGGCATGGCCTTCTCGGTCGAGCCGGGCATCTACCCCGGCCCGCACGGCGCGCGCATCGAGGACATCGTGGTGTGCACCGAGAACGGCTGCGAGCGGCTGAACAACACCGACCGCGACCTGGTGGTCGTGGGCTGACGCCGCAGGCGCGCGCCGGACGCGGACGCGCGCCGGCCGCGAGGCGAGGGGCGGGACCCGGACGGGCCCCGCCCCTTTTCTATGACTACCGGCAGATAACGATCTCTGCACCAAATGACACGCTACGCGCCTGTCCTGTTGCCAGCCGTCCGCCAAGGGCGGTACTGCTTTTGGTCATCGTCCGGGCGGCGAACACGTGTTCGCCCGCCGGCGGACGCATGACGGGCCGGGGGCGCGTCCCCGGCCGGGGCCGAAGCGAAGGAGACGCCGTGGCAGAGGTCGCCCTGACAGGCGTCGGGAAGGTCTATCCCGACGGGACCCGGGCCGTGACCGACCTGAACCTCACCATCGCCGACGGGGAGTTCCTGGTGCTGGTGGGCCCGTCCGGCTGCGGCAAGACCACCGCGCTGCGCATGGTCGCCGGGCTGGAGGAGATCTCCGAGGGGCAGGTCCTGATCGGCGATCGCGTGGTCAACCGGGTGCCCTCCCGCGACCGCGACATCGCGATGGTGTTCCAGAGCTACGCGCTCTACCCGCACCTGTCGGTGCGCGACAACATCGGGTTCGGGCTGTCGCTGCGCAAGATGCCCAAGGCCGAGATCCGCGAGCGCGTCGAGCGCGCCGCCGGGATCCTCGGCCTGGTCGAGCACCTGGACCGCAAGCCCCGCAACCTGTCGGGCGGCCAGCGCCAGCGCGTGGCGATGGCCCGCGCGATCGTGCGCGAGCCGCAGGCGTTCCTGATGGACGAGCCGCTGTCCAACCTGGACGCCAAGCTGCGCGTGCAGACCCGCGCCGAGATCGCCCGCATCCAGCGCGACCTCGGCGTCACCACCATCTACGTCACCCACGACCAGACCGAGGCGATGACGCTCGGCGACCGCGTCGCGGTGATGAAGAAGGGCGAGCTGCAGCAGGTCGCCCCGCCGCAGGAACTGTACGACCGGCCCGCGAACCTGTTCGTGGCCGGGTTCATCGGCTCACCGGCCATGAACCTCATCCAGGGCACCCTGACCGGCGACGCGGCGACCCCGCGCCTGGAGATCGGCGGCCAGACCCTCACCCTGCCGCCCGAGGTCCTGGCCGACCGGCCCGACCTCGCCGGCTACCTCGGCCGCGACCTGGTGGTCGGCATCCGGCCCGAGGACATGGAGGACGCCGAGCTGGCCGACGCGCCGCAGGGCCGGGCGCTCACCTCGACCGTCGAGCTGGTCGAGGCGATGGGCTCGGACGTGCTGGTGCACTTCGCGGTCGAGGCCGCGCAGGTCGTCACCGAGGACACCAGGGAGCTCGCCCGCGACGCGGGCACCGACGTGCGGGAGGCGCCGCGCACCGAGCTGATCGGCCGGTTCAGCCCGCGCACCCGCGTCAAGGTCGGCGACCCGGTGACGATCAGCGTCGACACCGGCCGCCTGCACTTCTTCGATATCGACACCGGCGCGTCCGTCTGGGGAACCGCGGCCGCGCCGTCAGGGAAGGATGAAGCATGAGGATCAGCAGGCGTCTGACGAGCGCCGCCGTCGCGGCGGGCCTTCTGGTCTCCGCGGCCGCGTGCGGCGGCGGGGACGACAAGAAGGACGACGGGGCCGCCGCCTCCAACGGGCCGCTCAAGGGCACCAAGGTCGAGGTCGCGGCCAAGTGGACCGGCCCGGAGGAGAAGAACTTCCGCGAGGTCCTCAAGGCGTTCGAGAAGAAGACCGGCGCCACCGTCACCTACGCCTCCACCGGCGAGAACACCGACGCCTACCTCGGCCCGCGCCTGGAGGCCAAGAACCCGCCGGACGTGGCGATCCTGCCGCAGCCGGGCCTGCTGCAGCAGTACGCCGCCAAGGGGTCGCTGAAGCCGCTGGCCGCCGACGTGGTCGCCGAGGTCGACAAGAACTTCGCGCCGTACTGGAAGGAGCTGGCCTCCGCCAAGGGCCAGACCTACGGCGTGCTGGTCAAGGCCGCCTACAAGTCCATCATCTGGTACCGGCCGCAGGTGTTCTCCGACGCCGGCGTGCAGCCCCCGGCCACCTGGGCCGACCTGGTGAAGGCCGCCGGCACCCTGCAGGACGCCGGGCAGACCCCCTTCTCCCTGGCCGCGGGCCCGCAGGACTCCTGGACCCTGACCGACTGGTTCGAGAACGTCTACCTGTCGCAGGCCGGCGCCGAGAACTACGACAAGCTCGCCAAGCACGAGATCAAGTGGACCGACCCGACGGTCGGCAAGGCGCTGGAGACCCTGGGGCAGATCTGGGGCAAGGGCGACTACCTGGCCGGCGGCGTCTCCCAGGCCACCAAGACCAAGTTCGACGCCTCGGTGACCGAGGTGTTCGGCCAGCAGAAGGCCGCGATGGTCTACGGCGGCGACTTCGCCGCCGCCAACATCAACACCACCAAGTCCAAGGTCGGCACCGACGCCAAGGTCTTCGCCTTCCCCAAGGCCGGCGACACCACCCCGGCCATGCTCGGCGGCGACACCGCCGTCGCGCTCAAGGACGGCAAGGGCGCCCAGGAGCTGATGAAGTTCCTGGCCTCGCCGGAGGCCGGCAAGGTGTGGGCGGGCCTCGGCGGCTACCTGTCGCCGAACAAGAACGTCGCCCCCGACGCCTACTCCGACCCGGTGGCCAAGGAGCTGGTCGCGCAGATGCAGCAGGCCGGCGACGCCGCCCGCTACGACATGTCGGACCTGACCCCGGCCGCGTTCGGCGCCACCCCCGGCAAGGGCATGTGGGAGGCGCTGCGCGGCTTCGTGCAGAAGCCGAACGACGTCAAGGGCACCCAGGCCAAGCTGGAGGCCGAGGCCGCCAAGGCCTACAAGTAACACCCGCGAGACAACGGCGCCCGACCACGAGGGAACCCCTGAATGAAGGCTCCGCATGAGTGCGCATGAGGAGGTGCCGCCGGCCGCCACGGCCGGCGGCGCCGCCGCCGTCGCCCCGCAGAAGACCGGCACCGGGACCGCCGCGGCCGAGCCGCCCGGCCGCAGGAGCCGCCGCGAGGGACTGACGCCGCCGTCCTGGCTGGCGCTGCTGTTCCTGCTGCCGGCGCTGGTACTGCTGGGCTTCCTGGTGGTCTACCCGATCGTCTACTCGGTGATCCGCAGCTTCTTCGACGCCGGGGGCGACTCCTTCGTCGGCCTGGACAACTACACCGGCGTCTTCCAGGGCCGCGACAACCTGGTGTCGGTGCGCAACACCGCCATCTGGGTCGTGGTCGCGCCGACGGTGGTCACCATCGTCGGGCTGCTGTTCGCCGTGCTCGCCGAGCGGATCCGGTGGGCCACGGTGTTCAAGCTGGTGGTGTTCATGCCGATGGCGATCTCGTTCCTCGCCTCCGGCGTCATCTTCCGGCTGGTCTACGAGCAGGACCCCGACAAGGGCGTGGCCAACGCCGTGATGGTGGCGGTCCACGACACCTTCAACGGCGGCGCGAGCTACCCCGGCGCGGGCCCGCGCAACGGCGACGGCCAGCCGGTGAAGGCCGAGGGCGGCGGGGTCGTCACCGCCACCGCGGTCACCCCCGGGCAGCAGGCGCTGGTGCCGCTGCTGCGCGTCAAGCCCGAGACGCTGCCCAAGACCGCCGAGCCCGCCGCGCGGCCCCCGTCGGCCGGTCCCGGCGAGGTGACCGGCACGGTCTGGTTCGACTTCACCAAGGGCGGCGGCGGGCAGCCCAACGCCCCCAACGCCGGGGAGAGCGGCCTGCCCGGCGTCAAGGTGGAGGCGGTGCGCGGCGGAAAGGTCGTGGCCACCGCCACCACCGGCGACGACGGCACGTTCACGCTGAAGAAGGTCGGCGACGGCGCGGTCACCGTCCGGCTGCCGCAGGACAACTTCACCGCCTCCTACCGCGGCGCCGAGTGGCTCGGCTCCACCCTCATCACCCCCGCGATCATCGTGTCGTACCTGTGGGTGTGGGCGGGCTTCGCCATGGTGCTGATCGCCGCCGGGCTGGCGGCGATCCCGCGCGACGCGCTGGAGGCGGCCCGCGTGGACGGCGCGACCGAGTGGCAGGTGTTCCGGCGGGTCACCATCCCGCTGCTGGCCCCGGTGCTGGTGGTGGTGCTGGTGACGCTGGTCATCAACGTGCTGAAGGTGTTCGACCTGGTGTTCATCATCGGCGGCGGCGACCCCAACGCCAGCGTGCTCGCCCTGCAGATGTGGACCGAGGCGTTCGGCGGCGGCAACGACCAGGGGGCCGGCAGCGCCATCGCGGTGCTGCTGTTCCTGCTGGTGGTCCCCGCCATGTTGTTCAACATCCGGCGGCTGCGGCAGGAGCGGAAATGAGCACCGCGGAGAAGACCGACACGGTGGAGCCCGCGCGCGGGCCGGCGGAGAAGGACGGCGCGTCGGGCGCGCCCCGGCGCGGGATCGCCTCCCGCGTCGCGGCGCGGCTCGGCGGCGGCCTCGCGCAGGCGCTGCTGGTGCTGGTCGCGCTGTTCTGGCTGGTGCCCACGCTGGGGCTGCTGGTGGCCTCGCTGCGCTCCAACGCCGACAACAACGCCGGCGGCTGGTGGCAGGTGTTCACCAAGCCGTCCCAGCTCTCCTTCTCGTCCTACTCGGCGCTGCTCGACAAGCCCGACTTCGTCGACTCGTTCTGGAACACCGTCCTGATCACCGTGCCGTCCACCGTGCTGGTGGTGGTGATCGCCTCGCTGGCGGCCTACGCGTTCGCCTGGATGGAGTTCCCCGGCCGCGACTGGCTGTTCCTGCTGGTGGTCGCGCTGCTGGTGGTGCCGGTGCAGGTGGCGCTGCTGCCGGTCGCCAAGCTCTACGGCAAGATCGACTTCGGCGGCTTCCAGATGTTCGGGTCGATCACCGGCGTGGTGCTGTTCCACGTGGCCTTCGGCCTGCCGTTCGCCATCTTCCTGCTGCGCAACTTCTTCGCCGCCATCCCGCGCGACCTGCTGGAGGCGGCGCGGATGGACGGCGGCTCGGAGTGGACCATCTTCCGGCGGGTCATCTTCCCGCTGGGCGGCCCGGCCATCGCCTCGCTCGGCATCTTCCAGTTCCTGTGGGTGTGGAACGACCTGCTGGTGTCGCTGGTGTTCGCCGGGACCGACTCCCAGCCCATGACCAAGTGGCTGCAGTCGCAGATGCGCCAGTTCACCGGCAACATCGACATCCTGGCGCCGGGCGCGTTCCTGTCGCTGATCATCCCGCTGGCGGTGTTCTTCGCCTTCCAGCGCTACTTCGTGCAGGGCGTGCTGGCCGGCTCGGTGAAGTAGGCGGTGCGGCGGGCCCGTGCGGCGGGTCCGCAGCGCGAGAGCCCGACGACGACGGAGCCCCGGACCACATCGTGGTCCGGGGCTCCGCGCGTGGGGCCGGTGCGCCGCCCCGGGCCGGCACGGGGCCTGGCGCCGGGGCGGACGCGGAAGGTCAGCCCGCCTTCGGGGCGTCCTGGTGGCCGATCGCCAGGCCGCTCGCGGGGTCGAAGAAGTGCAGGCGGCGGGTGTCGACCGCCAGCTCGATCCGCTGGCCGGGGCGAACGTGGGAGCGGGCGTTCACGCGCGCGGTCCACAGCGCCTTGTTGTCGGTCAGCGGGATCGCCGCGTCGGCCGCGTCGCCGTCGGCGGCGTCCTCGGCGAGGTCGGCGGTGTCCTTGTGCTCCACCGGCGGCGCGTCGATGGTGAAGATGACGTTGATCTCGCTGCCCAGCTCCTCGGTGACGCTGCTGGTGGCCTGCATCGGCGCCCACGAGGAGTCGGCGTGCGCGGCGTCCTCGAAGTCCGAGGGGCGCACGCCCAGGATCAGCTTGCGGCCGAACCAGTCCTCCAGGCCCGGCTTGGCGGCGACCAGCTCCTCGGGCACCGGCAGGTCGTACCCGGCGAAGCGCACGCGCGCGCCGCCGTCGCCGCGGGTCAGCTCGGCGTCCACGAAGTTCATCGCGGGCGAGCCGATGAACCCGGCCACGAACAGGTTGACCGGGTTGTCGAACAGCCGCTGCGGGGTGTCGACCTGCTGCAGCTTGCCCTCGCGCAGCACGCACACGCGCGTGCCGAGGGTCATCGCCTCGATCTGGTCGTGGGTGACGTACACGGTGGTGACGCCGAGGCGCTCGTGCAGCTGGCTCAGCGAGGCGCGCATCGACACGCGCAGCTTGGCGTCCAGGTTCGACAGCGGCTCGTCCATCAGGAACGCCTGCGGCTCGCGCACGATCGCGCGGCCCATCGCCACGCGCTGGCGCTGGCCGCCCGACAGCGCGGCGGGCTTGCGGTCCAGGAACTGCTCCAGGCCCAGCATCTTGGCCGCCTCGAGGACCTTCTTCTTGCGCTCCTCCTTGGAGGCGCCGCGCAGCTTGAGGCCGAACTCCAGGTTCTTCTCGACCGTCATGTGCGGGTACAGCGCGTAGTTCTGGAAGACCATCGCGATGTCGCGGTCCTTGGGCGCCAGGTCGTTGACGACCCGGTCGCCGATGGAGATCTTGCCGCCGCTGATCTCCTCCAGCCCGGCGATCATCCGCAGCGCGGTGGACTTGCCGCAGCCCGACGGGCCGACCAGCACCATGAACTCGCCGTCGCCGATCTCCAGGTTCAGCCCGTCCACGGCCTTGACGCCGCCGGCGTACACCTTGTCCACGGCGTCCAGCACGATCTCGGCCATGCGGCCCCCTCACATTGGAAACGTTTCCAGCTCGCTCTGTTCACCAGGGCTTTCCTCCCGGTACGCGCATTTAATACTATGGAAACGTTTCCGGGGAAAGGACGGGCGGGAATTCCATGGCGACGACGATCAAGGACGTGGCGGCCGCCGCCGGGGTGGGCATCGCCACGGTGTCGCGGGTGCTGTCGGGCTCCGGCTCGGTCAGCGCCGCCACCCGCGAGCGCGTGCTGGCCGCCGCGCGCGCCCTGGACTACCGGCCGAGCGCCGTCGGCCGCAGCCTGAAGACCCGCCGCACCGGCGGCATCGGCCTGGTGGTGCCCGACGTCACCGACCCCTTCTGCGCCGAGCTGGTCGCCGGCGTGCTGGCCTGCGCCCGGTCGCTGGGCGAGCACGTGCTGCTGGACGCCGCGCACGGCGACCCCGAGCGCGAGGCCGCGATCGTGGACCGGCTCATGGAGCAGCGCGTGGACGGCATCATCGCGCTGCCCGCCGGGGACGCCGCCGCCTGGGAGAGCGCCGTGCGCGTCGGCTGCGCCGTGGTGTTCGCCGACCGCGCGCTGCCCGGCCTGCCCGCCGTCCCGGCGGTGCTGGCCGACGACGCGGGCGGCGTGCGCGCCCTCACCGAGTACCTGACCGGCCTCGGGCACCGCCGCATCGCCTTCCTCGGCGCGGCCGGCCCCGGCCGCGCCCCCGGCGTCCGCGAGGCCGCCTTCCGCGGCACCCTGGCGGGCCTCGGCGTGCCGGTGCACGAGGACCTGGTCGTGGCGGCCCGCCCCGAGCGCGACAGCGCCTACGCGGCCGCCGCCGGGCTGCTGCAGCGCCGCACCGACGCCACCGCCGTGCTGGCCGCCGGGCACCTGCTCGGCGAGGCCGCCGTCCTGGTCGCCCGCGAGCTGGACCTGCGGGTGCCCGCCGACGTGTCGATCGCGATGGTGGACGACGTGCCCTGGGCCGAGCTGTGCGACCCGCCGCTCACCGCCGTCGCCCGCCCCGGCCGCGACATGGGCTACCGCGCCTGCGAGGCGGTGCTGCGCGACAGCGCCCGGCGGGGCGCGCACCGCCCGGTCCCGCTGCCCACCGAGCTGGTCATCCGGGGCAGCTGCGGCCCGCCCCGCGGCGCGCGCGGCGGCCGCTGACGGGCCCGCGCCCTCCCGCCGTCCCCCGCGCGGCGGCGGGCCCGGAGCGCTCCGGCGGTTTGACCATCGTCACATCGGGCGTCCGGTATCCGGACCGGGAGGCGCGGGACCGCCCGGCGCGCTAGATTTCCCGGGTGGAGGAGATCGATCGTCAGATCATGGCCCTGCTGGCCGAGGACGGGCGGATGAGCTTCACCGACCTGGCCAAGGAGACGGGCCTGTCGGTGTCGGCGGTGCACCAGCGGGTGCGGCGGCTGCAGAAGCGCGGCGCGGTCCGCGGCTTCACCGCGCTGCTGGACCACGAGCAGATCGGGCTGGCGCTGACGGCGTTCGTGTCGATCAAACCGATCGACCCGGCCGCGCCCGACGACGCCCCCGAGCGTCTCAAGCACCTGACCGCGATCGAGGCGTGCCACTCGGTGGCGGGGGAGGAGAGCTACATCCTCAAGGTCCGCGTCGGCACCCCCAACGAGCTGGAGGACCTGCTCCAGCAGATCCGCAAGGCCGCCAACGTCGCCACCCGCACCACCGTGGTGCTCAGCACCCCCTGGGAGGGCCGCCGCCCGGCCCTGTGACCGGGGCCCGCGCCCCCGGTCGCGGGGGCACGGGCACAGCGGCACGGGTCACAGGCGCGGCGCGAACGCCTGCAGCGCCTCCCGGGCCAGGAACATCGAGTCCCACGGGTCGGCGTCGGGCCCGGTGAGCGCGGGGTCGAAGTTCAGGTCCACGAACAGTTCGGTCACGCCCTGCGCCGCCAGGTCGTCGAAGTCGGCGCGGATCTCCTCGTGCGAGCCGGTCAGCGGCGCGCGGTCGGGCAGCCCCGCCTCGCGCACCCGCACCGCGCCCCGGCACACGAACCGCAGCGCCGCCGCGTCGCGTCCGGCCTTCTCGGCCGCCTCGCGCACCACCCCGATGGAGCGGCCGATCTCGCCGAGGTCGGTGCGGCTGGAGCTGACCCAGCCCGCCGCCAGCCGCCCGGCGCGCCGCAGCGCGGGCTCGGCGTTGCCGCCCAGCAGGACCGGCGGCTCGGGGTACTGCAGCGGCTTGGGCTCCACGTGCGAGGCCGGGACGTCGTAGAACTCGCCGTGGTGCTCGCTGACCTCGTCGCCCCACAGGGTGCGCAGCGCCGCCAGGTACTCCTCGGCGCGCGCCCCGCGCCGCTCCATCGGCACGCCCGCGGCCTCGAACTCCTCGGGCATCCAGCCGAGCCCGAGGCCGAGGTCCAGCCGCCCGCCCGAGACGTGGTCGAGGGTGGCGGCCTGCTTGGCCAGCACCGGCGGCGCCATGAACGGCATGTTCACGATCGCCACGCCCAGCCGCACCCGCTCGGTCCGCGCCGCCAGGTAGGCCAGGGTGATCAGCGGGTCGGGGACGTTGCGGTAGGGCCGCGCCGCCTCGGCGCGCTCGCCGGCGGCGGGCACCAGCAGCCGCTGCAGCGTCCAGACCGAGTGGTAGCCGAGCTGCTCGGCCTGCTGGGCGATCAGTACCTGGTTGGCGGGCGTGGCCCACGCGCCCGCCACCGGCACGGCGAACCCGATCAGCACGGTGCTACTCCTCGGTCCCTCGGCTCTGCGGGGCCCCGGCGGGGCCCGGGCCGAACCTTACAGCGTCAAGGGCCGGGGCATTCGCCCTCCGCCGCCCCAGCGTGCCGCGAATCACCGGGATACCCCGATGAGCACGGGATATGTTGATGCCAGGCGAGGCGACGAGGAGGAGCGCATGGGGCGGGCGAAGGATCTGGCGGACGCGGTCAAGCCGAAGCTGCGGGGCTGGCTGCATCTGGGGACCTTCCCGGTCGCGCTCGTGGCCGGCGTGCTGCTGGTGGCGCTCGGTCCCACCCGCGAGGCGCGGCTGTGCGCGGCGGTGTACGCCCTCACCTCGGCGCTGCTGTTCGGGGTCTCGGCCGCCTACCACCGGGGCCGCTGGTCGCCGCGCGTGGCCGACGTGCTGCGCCGCTTCGACCACGCCAACATCTACCTCATCATCGCCGGCACCTACACCCCGTTCGCCTACCTGATCCTGGACGGCATGGCGCGCACCCTGGTGCTCGCGGTGGTGTGGGGCGGCGCGCTCGCCGGGGTGCTGTTCCGCATCCTGTGGACCAACGCGCCGCGGATGCTCTACACCGCGCTGTACATCGGGCTGGGCTGGGTGGCGGCGTTCTTCGTGCCGCAGTTCATCGAGGGCACCGGCGTGGTCGTGGCGCTGCTGGTCGCGCTCGGCGGCGTGCTCTACAGCATCGGCGGCCTGGTCTACGGGCTGCGCCGCCCCGACCCGTCGCCGCGCTGGTTCGGGTTCCACGAGGTGTTCCACGCCTTCACGGTGGCGGCTTACGTGCTGCAGTACATCGCGGTGTCGTTCGTGGTCTACCGCGCGGGCGCCGCCTGAGCCGCCGGGGCGTGCGCTCACCGGCCGCCGCCCGGCGCGGGCGCCCAGGGGCCGCCTGACAGGAAGCGGTCGATCGCGGCGGCGTGGGGCCCGGGGTCCAGCCCCTTGGCCTCGGCCCAGCCGTCGTCGTGCACGGTGCGCAGGTGGCGGTCCCCGGCGTCGGCGACCAGCGACACCACCGTCCCGCCGCCGCCCTGGTCGCGCAGCCGCGCGACCCGGTCGAAGGCGCCCCACAGGTTGGTGCCGGTGGAGCCGCCGACCGGCAGGCCCGTCACGGCGCGCGCCGTCCGAGCGGCGGCCACCCCGGCGGCGTCGGGCACCGGCATCACCAGGTCGACGAGCGACGGCAGGAAGCCCGGCTCCATCCGGGGCCGCCCGATGCCCTCGATGCGCGAGGGCATCCCGGTCGCGTAGTCCCCGCTGCCCGCGGCCCATCCGGGGAAGTAGGCGGAGTTCTCCGGGTCGACCACCGCCAGGCGCGAGGACAGGCCGTGGTACCGGATGTGGCGGCCCACCGAGGCGGCGGTCGCGCCGGTCCCCGCGCCGACCACCACCCAGGCGGGGTCGCCCCCGGCGGCGTCGCGGACCTGGCCGAACATCTCGCCCGCCAGGTCGTCGCCGCGCCAGTCCAGCGACCGCTCGGCCCAGGTGAACTGGTCGAGGTAGCAGCCGCCGGTGTCGGCGGCCAGCCGCGCCGCCCGCTCGTAGATGCCGAGGGGAGGGGTGACGAAGCGGCACTCGCCGCCCAGCTCCTCGACGGGCGCCGAGCGGGCGGGGTCGGGCTCGCCGGGCATCACGGCGGTGTAGGGCAGCTCCAGCAGGCGCGCCATGTACGCCTGGGCGACGGCGGCGTTGCCGCCGGTGGCCTCGACGACGGGGGTGCCCTTGGCGATGCGGCCGGTGGCGACCGCGTGCCGGAACAGCGCGCGGGCGGCGCGGTGCTTGAGGCTGCCGGTGGGGTGCGCCGACTCGTCCTTCAGGTACAGGCGCACGCCCCAGTCGCCGGGCAGCGGGAAGCGGAGCAGCGGTGTGGGGCCGGCCCGGTCGCGCTCGCGGGTCAGCAGGCGGATCGCCGTCGCGGCCCAGCGCGCGTCGCCTCCAAGATCGGACATGTCCGCCATGAAACCAGTGCGGCGCGCCGTTGTCAGGAGGGGCGGCCGTCAGGAGGGGCGGCCGTCAGGAGGGGCGGCCGTCAGGGGGCCGTCAGGGGGCGGCGACGATGAAGCTGGCGTTGCCGAAGCCGACCTCGTCGCCGGGGCGGACCCGGGCCGGGCCGGTCAGCCGCCAGCCGTTGACGCGGGTGCCGTTCATCGACCCCAGGTCGGAGATCATCCAGCCGTCGCCGTGCCGGTAGATCTCGGCGTGGAAGCGCGAGACCGTCAGGTCGGTCAGCACGAACTGGCAGCCGGGCGCGCGGCCGACCACGATGCGCGACAGTTCGGCGGGCGGCAGCGTGAAGCGCGGCAGCCGGGGCGTGCGCCAGGCCGACTCGATCCGCGCGGTCACCTGCGACACCGAGGAGATCAGCCCGGTCAGCCGGTTGACCACCCGGTTGGTGGAGGGCAGGTCGTGCACGATGTCGGCGAGCTCGGCCTGGCTCCGCGCGCGCAGCACCTGCTCGACACGGCGCTCGAAGGTCTCCTGCGACATGCGGCCCTCGGCGACCCGGTCGCTGAGCACGCGCAGCACACGATCGCGCTCCATATCGGACGCTCTCACCGGATATGAAGGCCGACCGTCCATAGTTGCGAGTATCCAGTCCCTCTTGTCGGCTGTCCAGGAAACGCCCGAGGCCGGAAGGGATCTTCCCGCCCACTGGTTCAGACGCCCGCGGGGCGGCCGAAGTTCGGGACCGGGCGCCGGACGCGCGAGGACGCCGGGCGGGCGCCGGAGGGACCGGACGGGCGCCGGACGGCGCGGCCCGCGTGAGACCGCGCCGCACGGCGCCCGGGGGATCAGCGCGACAGCAGGTCGCGGGCGATGTGGGTCACCTGGATCTCGTCGGTGCCCGCGTAGATCTGGAACGACTTGGCGTCGCGGGCCAGCTGCTCCACGCGGTACTCGCTCATGTAGCCGTTGCCGCCGAACAGCTGCACCGCCTCCATCGCGACCTCCGAGGCGGCCTGCGCCGAGTACAGCTTCATCGCCGACGCCTCGGCCAGGGTGGGGGTGCGGCCCTGGCGCTGCATCTCCACGTGCCGGAACACCAGGTTCTGCACGTTCAGGCGGGCCACCTCCATGCGCGCCAGCTTGAGCTGGATCAGCTGGAAGTCGCCGATGCGCTGGCCCCACAGCTCGCGCTTCCTGGCGTAGTCCACCGACAGCTTCAGGCACTCCTCGATGACGCCGAGCGCCATCGCGGCGACCCCGGCGCGCTCGGTGACGAAGTTCTGCTTGGCCGACTCCTTGCCGCCGCCCGACCCGGCCGCTAGCAGCCGGTCCTCCCCGGCGCGCACGTCGTTGAGGAACAGCTCGCCGGTGGGGGAGGAGTGCAGTCCCATCTTGCGCAGCGGCTTGGTCTGGTCCAGCCCCGGCATCCCGCGGTCGAGCACGAACGTCAGGATCTCGCGGTCGCGCGGGTCGCGGCCGTCGTCCAGCTTGCAGTAGAAGACGATGGTGTCGGCGTAGGGGCCGTTGGTGATGAAGGTCTTGGACCCGTTGATGACGTACTCGTCGCCGACCCTGCGGGCGGTGGCCTGCATGCCGCCGAACGCGTCGGACCCGGAGTTGGGCTCGGTGATGGCCCAGGCGCCGACCTTGTCCAGCGTCAGCAGGTCCAGGCCCCAGCGCTCCTTCTGCTCGACCGTGCCGCGCTTCATGATGGTCCCGGCGGCGAGGCCGAGGCTGACGCCCATCGCCGACACCAGGCCGGGCGCGACCTTGCACAGCTCGATCACCGGCAGCATGCTCATCGCCGCGTTGCCGCCGCCGGGCCGGTCCTCGTCGTCGCCCTTGGCCCCGGCCTCCCCGGCGCGCTCCTTGGCCATGCGCGCCTGGAACGACGAGCGCGCCATCTCGTCCATGCCGAACGTCTTGTACAGGCCGCGCAGCAGGTCGTAGGGCGGCAGCTCCCCCGAGTCCAGCGCGTCCAGGTTGGGCCGGACCTCGGCGTCGATCCAGTCGCGCACCGCGTCCCGGATCATCAGATCCTCGGCTGACCACTCGATCATGCTCGCCTCCCCAAAGATGCCTCTGCCTGACAGCGTGCCCATCCAAGCAGAGTCCGAAAGCGAGCGCTTATTTGGGGAGGGGTCAGCCGGCGACCGTGACCACGTCGGCCAGGATGCGGCCGTCGGGCAGCTGCCGCGCGGCCGAGGGGGAGTCGTAGACCACCATCAGCCGCACCCCGGGCGCGGCCTCCTCGGCGGGCGCGGCCTCGTCCAGCACCGCGATGCCCTCGGCGTGGTCGTCGCCGTCGCCGTAGGGCAGCCCGCCGAGGTCCCGCAGCTCGTCGGCGTGCACGACGTCGGCGGCGTCGATCGCGGCGGCGCCGGGCCAGCGCACCACGCGCACCGGGCCGTCCAGGTCCATGGTGGGGCCGGTGAGGATGAGCAGGTCGTCGCCGTGCGGGCACAGGTCGCGGATGCCGAGGCCGCCGAGGTCCAGGAAGTGCGTGCGGTAGCGCGCCTCGGACCCGTCCTTGTTCTTGCCGATCGGGCGCAGCCGCAGCCGGTGCGGGTCGGCGGGGTCGGTCTCGGGGTGGATCTCGATGAGCACGGCCCAGCCGCGCAGCACCGGGCCGCGCAGCCCGATGTAGAGGCGGTCGCGGTGGGCGGCGATGCCCTCGATGTCGATGCCGTTGTCCTTGCTGGGGATCGGCAGGAACGGCGCCAGGTGCGGGTCGTCGGCCAGCAGGTCGGTGATGGAGTCGCCGCGCCCGCCGAGCACGGCGGCGGTGCGGTCGGGCGCCCCGCCCTCGCCGGGCGCCGAGCGCACGACCTCCGGCAGCCCGTCGGCGCCGGCGACCAGCGGCAGCCGCGCCAGGATGAACCGGTTGTCCTCGCGCACGACGCTGGCCAGCCGCTTGCGGGCCTTGTTGTCGGACTGGCCGGGCTTGACCTTCTTGCGCTTGAGGCTGTGCGAGCCGATCGCCCACAGCCAGCCGTTGCTGCGGGCCAGCCCCTCGATGTCGGCCTCCTCGTCGGGGCCGGCGGGCAGCTCGACCAGGTCGGCCAGCGCCACGGTGCGGTGCCCCTCGTAGCCGGTGACCAGGCCGTCGGCGCCGGTGCGCGCGGTGAGGCGCTCGATGGTGGCCGTCTCGTCCCCGGCCACCCACAGGCAGCGGCCGTCCTGGCGCACGGCGGACAGGTTGGTGTGCGTCCCGGCCTCCCGGCTCGCACGCCCGAAGGACAACTCGACCTGGCGTTCCACGATCATCCGCCGATGTTCCCACACAACCGGCACGGGACGGTGCGAACCGGGCGGGCCGCCTCCGGCCCGCGCCCGCCGCGCCGTCCCGTGCCGTCCCCTGTCAGGCGGCCAGCATCGCCCGGTGCACCTGGTCCCAGTACCCGGCGGTCAGCTCCAGCAGGCCGTCGAAGCCGACGCGCAGCCGGTCCAGGTCCTCCTCGTCGCGGCACAGCCGGGCCGCCGCCGCGATCGCCTCCTCCCGGTCGCCCTTGGCCGCCTCGCAGATGTGCACGTAGAAGTACTCGCACATGTGGTGGAAGGCGTCCTCGTCGTACAGGTGCTTGTAGTTGCGCAACCCCTCGTACAGGCGGACCGGCGCGGGGTGCGCCAGCAGCTCCTGGGCCAGCAGCGCGCCCTGCACCACCCGCTTGTCGGGGTCGGTGAACAGCGCGCGGCGGCCCTCGGTGAACGAGCGCGTGCCCGGCAGCGGGTCGGCCGCGCGCAGCTCGGCCAGCGGGTAGGGCGTGCCGCGCAGCCGTCCCAGCAGGTCGGTGAGCATCATCTCCTGCAGCAGCAGGTGGGCCTTGGCGGGGTCGCCGCTGCCGTACTCGGTGTACAGGTGCCGCACCCGCTCGACGCGGTCGGCGAGGTCGTCGGCGTGCAGCACCGACAGCGCCGCCATCAGCATGGTGTCCACCGTGCGCGCGTAGAACTCCCGGGCGAACACCTCCACCTGGCGGTAGGGGAGCGGGCCCGACATCCAGTGCCGGTAGAAGGCGTTGTCGAGGGCGGGATGGCGGCGGACGTCGTCGGCGAGGCGCTGGATCGCGGCGGCGGCGTCGAGCTGCTGGCTGCGCATGGAACTCCTTGACGGTGGCAAAGTTTCCTGGACAGGAGGGGGGACGCAACTATGTTGCGCAGCCCGCCGGAGCCATCGACAGTGCCGATCATGACCGATGCCGGTCAGCGCCGTCACCTGCCACGTCAAGGGCGTGCGGCCGGAACCATATCTGTCCCGCAGGCCACATTCGCCTGCCTTGGCAGCACGCTTTGCATTGCCCTCAGCGGTCCCAGACGACGGGCAGCCGCGCGGGTTTGCGGAACACCAGCCCCTGCGGCACCGGGCGGCGCCCCGGCTCCAGGCGGAGACCGGGCAGGCGCTCCAGCAGCGCGCGCAGGGCGGTGCGGGCCTCCAGGCGCGCCAGGTGCGCGCCGAAGCAGAAGTGCGGGCCGTGCGCGAACGCCACGTGGTCGCCGGCGTTGGCGCGCCGCACGTCGAACCGGTCGGGGTCGGGGAACACCGCCGGGTCCCGGTTGGCGGCCGAGATCGACACGCGCACCAGGTCGCCCGCGCGCACGGCGGCGCCGCCCAGGTCGGTGTCGGCGGTGGCGTAGCGGTCCACGACCGCCGCCGCCGGCTCCAGCCGCAGCGACTCCTCGATCGCGGCGTCCAGCAGCGCCGGCTCGGCGCGCACCAGGGCGGCCGCGCCGGGGTCGGCCAGCAGGTGCAGCGCGGCGTTGGCGATCATCGCCTCGGTGGTGTCGATGCCGCCGAACATCAGCACCGCGGTGTTGGCGACGATGTCGGCGGTGGTCAGGTCGCGCCCGGCGGCGGCCGCCGCGGCGGGCAGCGAGCCGGCGGGGTCGTCGCCGAGGGACGCCTCGACGGCCGCGCGCAGCTTCTCGTAGGCGTCGCGGGCCGGGGGAGGGGTGTCGGCGGCGCCCGCGGTGATGGCCGACACCGCGTCGACGAACGCGCCGTACCAGGACCGCACCGTCGCCGCGTCCACGGTGCGGCGCCGGTCGTCGCCGCCCGCGCCGCCGGAGCCGCCCGCCAGGCCGAGCGCCTCGGCGACCACCGCGACCGCCAGCGGCCCCGCCAGCTCGGAGCGCAGTTCGGCCCGCCCGGCGGGGGCGAGCGCGGTGACCAGGCGGTCCACCTCGGCCTCGACGAAGGCGGTGAAGCGCTCGCGGGTGCGGGCGGGCCGGAACGGGTGCGCGAACGGCTCGCGGTTGCGGGCGTGCGCGGGCCCGTCCAGCGACAGCATGCTGGGCCCGACGACCCGCGCGGTGGAGAAGCGCGGGTCGTCCACGGTGAAGGCCGCGGCGTCGCGCATCACGCGCACCGCGAGGTCGCGGGAGGTGACCAGCCAGCCGTCGAACGCCGGGAGCCAGGAGACCGGTTCGCGCTCGCGCAGCCGGGCGAGCAGGGGATGGGGATCGGTCTCCAGGGCCTCGGCGGTGACGGTCGCGCCGATGGGGAAACGGGACTCAAGGGTGCACACCACCTGCGGCAGCGTACCCGCCCCCCTTGGTGATCTACAATGTAAAGGCCCGGGACGCTTTTACTCAGCCCTCGGCGGACTGGCGCCGGGCCCACCACTCACGACCCGCGTCCGGCAGGGTATAGATCGGGTCGTAGTACTCGTAGCGGCGCTTGAGCGCGTCGGGGTCGGCGGTCTCGATGCCGGTCCGGTAGTTCTTGGTCCAGTAGGAGATGCCGCGCTCGCGGTCGTAGTCGGCGAGCTGGTGCACCCAGCGCTTGCCGACGTAGGGCACGTCGCACACGATGCGCGGGGTGGCGAAGCCGGGCAGGTAGCCCATGATGGCGTGCTGCAGCTCCTGGGCCTCCCAGACCGCCAGCCGCCAGTGCTCGGCGGCCGGGATCATGTCGCACATGTACAGGTAGTAGGGCAGGATGCCGGCCTCGTCCAGCAGGGCGAACGACAGGTCCAGCAGCGCGTCGGGGGAGTCGTTGACGCCGCGCAGCAGCACGCCCTGGTTGCGCACGTCGCGGATGCCGGTGTCGAGCATGGCGCGGGCGGCGCGGGCCACCAGCGGGGTGACCGAGCGGGCGGCGTTGACGTGGGTGTGGATCGCGATCTGCACGCCTCGGCGGGCGGCCTTGGCGGCCAGGCGCTCCATGCCGGCGCGGACCTCGTCCTGGAGCCAGTGCTGGGGCAGGCCCATCAGGGCCTTGCTGGCGAGGCGGACGTCGCGGACGTTGTCGATGTCGAGCAGCGCGTCGAGGAACTGCTCCAGGCGGGGCCAGGGGAGGTTGGCGACGTCGCCGCCGGAGACCACCACGTCGCGGACGCCGGGGGAGCGGCGCAGGTAGTCGAGCATCGCCTGGTGGCGGTCGGTGGGCTTGATGGTGAACTTGTGCTTGTCGACGGCGGGGGTGGAGTTGCCGACCAGGTCCATGCGGGTGCAGTGGCCGCAGTACTGGGGGCAGGTGGGCAGCAGCTCGGCCAGGACCTTGGTGGGGTAGCGGTGGGTGAGGCCCTCCACCGCCCACATCTCGGCCTCGTGCAGGGAGTCGCGGGCCGAGTAGGGGTGGGAGGGCCAGTCGGCGCGGCGGTCGCCCGCCACCGGGATCATGTAGCGGCGCACCGGGTCGGCCAGGAACGCCTCGGTGGAGGAGGTGTCCATGGTGTTGAGCATCTGCGGCGGCACCAGCATGGACATGGTGGCCTGCCCGGCCTGGTCGCGTTCGAGGTCGGCGTAGAACGACTCGTCCAGCAGGTCGCCCATGACGCGGCGCAGCTGGCGCAGGTTCTTGACGCAGTGGGCGCGCTGCCACTGGGCCGACTCCCATTCGGCGGTGGTCACGTCGCGCCAGGCGGGGAAGCGGCGCCAGTCGGGTTCGGTCAGGGGGCGGCGCCGGTAGGCGTAGGGCTGCCCGGTCCCGGCGGCCTGCGCGGCGTCGGGTGCGGGTCCGGCGGTGCCGGGTTCCGGGTGCAGGGCAGTGGTCATCGTCGACCCCTCCTCGCGAGACGTGGTGCACAAAAGTCTTGTATATGCCCGACGGTACGGGAAGAATTTCGCTTGAACCAGAGTTGGCCCGGACATCTTCCGGGTCTGAGTCGGACATCAGGGTCGAGACGGGACGAGAGATGATCGATCGCCGCACCGGAACGGGACTGCACCGGGTGCTGGAGCCCGCGGGCGTGCTGCCGCAGGCCGCCGACCGGCTGGACGCCGACCCGCGCGTCGGCCCGGACGAGGTGCGGGTGCGCGTGGAGCGCCTCAACCTGGACGCCGCCTCCTACCGGCAGCTGCACACCGCGTTCGGCGGGGACCCCGACCTGATCCGCGCGGAGGTGCTGCGGATCATCGGCGAGCGCGGCAAGATGCACAACCCGGTCACCGGCTCGGGCGGGATGCTGGTGGGCGTGGTGGAGGAGGCGGGCCCGGAGTCGCCGCTCGGCCTCAGGCCCGGCGACCGCGTCGCGACGCTGGTGTCGCTGACGCTGACGCCGCTGGCGGTGACCGACGGCCTGGCGCGGTGGGACGGCCGCTCGGAGCAGGTCCCCGCCGAGGGCCACGCGATCCTGTTCGCCCGCTCGATCGCGGCCGTGCTGCCCGACGACCTGCCGGTGCCGCTGGCGCTGGCGGTGATGGACGTGTGCGGCGCGCCCGCGCTGACCCACCGCGTGGTGAGCGGGCTGACCGACCCGGTGGTGGCGGTGCTGGGCGGCGCGGGCAAGAGCGGCTCGCTCGCCCTGGCGGCGGCGCGCCGCGCCGGGGCTCGCACCGTCGGCCTGGTGCCGACCGCCGCCGAGCAGGAGCGGCTGGAGGCGTCGGGCCTTGCCGACGTGGTGGTGCGCGCCGACGCCCGCGACCCGGTGGCGGTGTCGGACGCGGTGACCGGGGCCTCGGGGGCGCCCGCCGACGTGACGGTGGTGTGCGTGGACGTGCCCGGCTGCGAGCACGGCGCGATCCTGGCGACCGCGCCCGGCGGGACGGTGGTGTTCTTCTCGATGGCGACCTCCTTCCCGGCGGCGGCGCTGGGGGCGGAGGGCCTGGCGGCCGACGTGACGATGCTGATCGGCAACGGCTACGTGCCGGGGCACGCGGAGATGGCGCTGGACCTGCTGCGATCGGTCCCCGCGGTTCGCGCCCTGTTCACCGCGCGCATGGCGGCCGATTCGGCACAATGACTCGGGTATGCCCCCCGCGGACCCCGAGCACCGAGGAGACCCCCCCATGGCGAGCATCACCGAGGCCCTGCGGCGGCGCGACCCCGAGGAACGCCAGGCCCAGATCGTGAACGTGCTGGTGGAGGCGTTCTCGGACCTGATGGAGCGCAGCCCGGCCGAGTTCCGGCGGCGGTTCCGCAAGATGGCGTCGGACCCGTTCGCCTTCTACCGGGGCAGCGCGTGCCTGTTCTACGCCGACGTCATCGACGACGACGACCCCTGGGCCGACGAGCGCACCAGCCGGGTGTGGATCCAGGGCGACCTGCACGCCCAGAACTTCGGCACCTATCTCAACGACGACGGCGTGTTCGTCTTCGACGTCAACGACTTCGACGAGGCCTACGTCGGGCACTTCACCTGGGACGTCAAGCGGCTGGTGGCGAGCCTGGCGCTGCTGGCGTGGAGCAAGGCGATCTCCGACGACGACATCCGCCGCCTCATCGAGACCTACGTGCGCGCCTACGTCGACCAGGTCCGCCAGTTCGCCGAGCACGAGGGGGACTACCGGTTCGCCCTCACCCTGGACAACGCCGACGGCTACGTGCGCGAGGTGCTGGGCCAGGCGCTGTCCTCCACGCGGATCGCGCTGCTGGAGAGCAGGACGCTGGTCGAGCAGCAGGAGCGCCGCTTCCGCAACCGGCCGGGCGTGCGCCGCCTGGAGGACGAGGAGCGCGCCAAGGTGGAGAAGGCGTACCTGGAGTACCTGGAGACGATCCCGGCCGACAAGCGCTTCAAGAGCCTGACCTACCGGATCAAGGACATCGTGGGCGCGTCGGGCTTCGGCATCGGCTCGGCGGGCCTGTCGGCCTACAACATCCTGGTGGAGGGGCACAGCCAGGCCCTGGAGAACGACGTGATCCTGTCGATGAAGCAGGGCAACGTGGCGGCCCCCTCCCGGGTGGTGGACGACGAGCGGATCGCGGCCTACTTCAAGCACCACGGGCACCGCACCGCCGTCTCGCGCCGCGCGCTGCAGGCCAACACCGACCCGTGGCTGGGCTACACCGAGATCGACGGCGTCGGCTACGTGGTGCAGGAGCTGTCGCCCTACGAGGAGGACCTGGACTGGTCCTCGCTGACCGAGCCCGACGAGATGCTGTCGGTGCTGGACGACCTCGGCCGCGCGACCGCCAAGGTGCACTGCGTGTCCGACACCGACTCCGACCACACCCTGGTGGGCTTCCAGGTGGAGGACGCCATCAACGCGGTGGTCGGCGCGGACGAGTCGGCGTTCGTGGCGGCGATGGTGGCCTTCGGGACCGAGTACGCGGCCGTGGTCCGCGATGATCATCGCTTGTTCGTGGACGCCTTCCGCAACCACGAGATCCCCGGCCTGTAGCCGACGCCGCCGGAAGGGGCGCCGCGGGCCGATCCCGGGCGGGCGCCCGCCGCCGTCCCGGGAGGTCCGGCGGGGATGCGGGACTGCCGAAGGAACACGAGGGGACCGGTGCCGATGGCGGAGAGCGCGTCGGAGAGCATGGCCGCCAGGCTCGCCGAGATCACGGCGAACATCGACGCCTACATCGAGGCCAGGGCCGCCGAGATCGCCGGGGCCCGCGTCGCGGCCGTCGAGCGGCAGGCCGCCGAGCTGAAGGCCCGGCACGCCGCGGAGCTGCAGCGGTCGCAGGAGGCGGTGGAGAAGCTGCGGCGGGAGATCGAGCCGCTGGCCCGGCACTGGGAGCGCTGCCCGGAGGCGCTGCCCGACCGCGCCGCGCGGGCGGAGATCGACGCCGGTTACGACGAGCGGCTGCTGCTCGACGCCGCCGGCATGGTCATCGAGGCGCAGCGGGTCGACCAGAACTGGATCCAGCGGCACGTCCGCGTCGGCTTCGTCAAGGCGGGGCGGCTCCTGGAGCTGCTGGAGGAAGCCGGCGTCATCGGCCCGCTGCCCGCGACCCGGGCGGGCCAGCGGCAGGTGCTGATCCCCCGGGAGCAGCGGGAGGCGGCGCTGGCGCGGCTGCGGGAGCGGCTCGGCGGAGAGGGCGGCCGACCGGGAACGGCCTGACGGCGGGGCCCGGCGGCCCCGCCGCCGCGGGGGCGGTCAGCCGATCCAGCGCTGGGGGTCGTCCTTCAGCGCGTCGATGACGCTGCTGGCCTCGGGGCTCGTGAGCTCGGTGGAGCTGGCGATCGGCCGGTCGACGATCCGCGACAGCACCCGGTGGCGGTCGTCGCCCTTGGTGACGCCGTGCCGCGACAGCAGGCTGTTGACGAACTTCACCTGCTTGTCGCTGGCGGGCTGCGGCGCGCTGCGCGGCCGTCCCCGGCGGCCCGGCAGCGGGGGCTGCCAGCCGGGGTCGGCCTTGGCCATGGTGTGCAGCAGGCCCAGGGTGGTGTAGGTGTCGGCGAGGGCGCGGTGGCCGCTGCCGGGCTGCCGCTGCCAGCGGTACTCGCCGCGCGCCTCGTCCCAGTCGCCGATCCACTGGGAGTAGGGGAGCATCACGTCCTCCCAGCGGGCGCGGGCCATCCAGCGCTCGGCCGCCTCCAGGTCGCCGCCGTTGCTGTAGGCCACCGCCCGCTTCAGCACGCCCCGGTCGAAGGAGATGTTGTAGCCCAGCACGCGCCTGCCCTCCAGCAGGGCGGCGAGGTCGGCGTAGGCGCGCTCGTGGAACGCCTCGGCGCTCTCGACCGCCAGGGGGTGGATGCCGTGGACCGCGGTCGCCTCGGGGGTGATGGCGCAGGCCGTCCCGACCAGGGTGTCGTAGAGCGCGCCGCCGTCGGCGGCCACCACGCCGATCTCGCAGATCTCCACGTCGTACTTGGCCGGGTCGTCGTCGGGCAGGTCGGTGTCGTGGAAGGCGGCGGTCTCCACGTCCAGGATCACCGTGGCGGGGTCGGCCAGCACCTCCCGCGCCCACTCGATCGCCTGCAGGCGGTCCTTGTACCGCTCGTCGTCGCTCTTGGCCACGATCACCCCGCTGTCGAACCCGTCGCCGTCACTGATGGTCCTACACCACGGTACCGACAGTGCACGGGCCCCGGGGCCGCGCGGGCGAACGCGGGCCGGGCAGTCCGAGGGCCACCGGGGGCGGCCGGAGGGTCAGCGGCGGGGCGGCCGGTCGGGCAGCAGCGCGAGGCGCAGCACGGCGACCGAGCGGGGCTTGGCCCGGCGCGGTGCGGCGTGGCGGCGCGCGGCGGGGCGCGGCGTCGGCGCGACGACGGCGGGCATGGGCGCGGTCGGGGACGCGGTCACGGGGATGGGCGTGGTCACGGGGATGGGCGCGGTCACGGCCGCGGGCGCGCCGGCGAGGGTGTCGGCCGGCGCCGCGGCGGGCTCGGCCCGCCGCGGGCGAGGAGCGGGGCGGGTCCTGCGGCGGCGCACCCACAGCCGGGTCCCCAGCAGCGCCTGCCCGGCCAGCAGGGCCGCCAGCCACCCCGCCTGGACCGCGGTCAGGTCCGACGTCCCGGTCTCGGTGACGCCGCCGCGCAGCGCCGTGACCGGCAGCGGCGCGCCGTCGCCCCCGGCCACCTGCGGCGAGGCGATCGGCGGCAGCGCCACCTGCGGCGCGTCGGGGTCGGCCGGAGGCGTCGTCGAGGTCTGCGTCGCGGGCAGGGAGGGCGCGGAGCCCGGCGGCACCTGCGCGTTCGGCGGCGGTGCCGTGCCGCCCGGCGGAGCGGAGGGGGAGGCGGGCGCGCTCACCGTCAGCGTGGCGGCGGCCACCGCGTCCAGCGCGCCGGGCGCCGACACGCCGGCCACGATCGACACCGCGCCCGGCGAGGCGTCCTTGGGGACCGTCACCACCGCCGACACCGTCTCCCCGCCGGAGCCCACCTCGCCCAGCGACACCCGCGACGGAGCGACCCGCAGCCCGGCCGCCGACAGCCGCAGCGACGCCGAGCGCGCGGTCGCGCCCGAGGAGCGCACCGAGACCGTGGCGGTCACCGCGCCGCCGGGCACCGCCTTGGAGTCCGACAGCGACACCTGCGCCCGCAGCTGGGGGCGCGGAGCCGGGGACGGGCGCGTCGGGGTCGGCGTCGGCGTGGGGGAGGGGCCGGGGCCGGTCGGCGTCGGAGTCGGGCTGGAGCTCGGCGTCGCCGCGGTGTCGCTGGGGGAGGGCGTCGGCGACGGGTCGTCCGGCCCGGCCGCCAGCGCCGCCACCGGCGGCACCGCCGCCACGGCCAGCACCACCGCCGTGCCCAGGCCCGCGATGGCCGGTCTTCCTCCCGCTCGACGCACCACGTCGTCCGCACCTCCATTACCGGGGAATGGCGATGGCACCACGCACGGTCCGGCCGCTTCAACAGGGGCGGCGCGATGTTGGCGAGAGACGCGCGTTTTTTCTTCGGAGTTGTAGGAGAACGCGCATTCGGCGGCGGCGGGAAAACGGCGCGGAATGTGCGCCCGCGGCTAATGGCGGGCAGGGGAATCATCGCCTGGCGCTAGATATCGGCGGCAGGGCCGTCCATTGCTTGTCGGTGTCGTCGGGCCGTCGTTACGCTGCCCGCCGCCGGACGCCCCCTGCCCGAAAGGTGCCGCGTGAAGGCCAACTGGAAGACCGCCGGCAGGGCCGGCACGGCCCTGGCGCTCGCCGCCGGGGCGCTGTGCGCCCCGGCCGGGGCCCCGGCCGCGGCCGACCCCGCCGCGCTGACGCTCACCTACACCTGCGACTACCCGCTGATCGAGAAGCAGCCGCTCACCGTCAAGATCAAGACGGACGTGCCGCGGACGATCAAGGCGGGCGAGCCGTCCCCCGCCCTGCACATCGAGGTGCTGTCCACCGTCGGCGCCGAGACCACCTCGGGCCTGGCGCTGATCGGCGCCGAGACCCTGGAGGGCACCGCGACCTCCCACAACACCGTGGACCTGCCCGACGGGCCGAAGGAGGTGCAGGTCCCGGTCACCCTCGGCAAGGTCAGGGTGCCCCCCGAGGGCGGCTTCGACATCCCCGGCCAGGGCGACGCGCCGCGCCTGGTGTTCCCCCGGCCCGGCACCGGCAGGATCTCGGTCGGCCGCCTGGCGCTGCACATCGTGCCGCGCGACAACACCGGCGCCCACATCACCGACCCCGACGTGAGCAACGTGCCCTGCACGATCAACCCCGGCCAGGACCCGACCCTGGCCACCTTCCAGATCGTCGGCGGCGACGGCGGCCCCGGCGAGCAGGACACCCGGCCGCCCACCGTCCCCGGCGCCCCCGCCGTCACCGCCAAGACCGCCACCAGCCTGACGCTGGGCTGGACGCCCGCCACCGACGACAGGGGCGTCTTCGAGTACGACGTCTACCAGGACTCGGCCAAGGTCCTGACCGTCTCCGGGACCAGCGGCACCGTGACGGGCCTGAAACCCGACACCGACTACAGCTTCACCGTCCGCGCCCGCGACGCCGCCGGCAACGCCTCCCCGGCCAGTTCGCCCGGCACCGGCCGCACCGCCAAGGCCGACACCGTGCCGCCCGACGAGGCCACCCCGCCCGAGTGCGGCAAGCTCACCGGCCCGCCCAAGACCACCCCCGCCTGCGCCTACATGGCCGGGTACTCCAACATCGCCAAGCTCGGCGCCGCCACCGCCCTCAACGACCCCGCCTACGCCGAACCCGCCCCCGCCAACCTGGTCATCTACCCGCCGTCGGGGTCGCCCATCAAGTTCGGCGCCGACTTCCAGTTCGTGCGGCCGCTGCGCGCGGCCGCGACCACGCTGCAGTTCGGGTTCATGCCGGTCACCGCCAAGATGGAGCTGACGCAGGTCGACGCGCCCGCGCGCATGGACGGCTCGATGGTCCCCGGCGGCGGGTTCACGGTCACGGCCAAGACCCGCATGACGATCCGGCTGCACGACGTCAGGGTCAACGGCTCCCGCCTGGACGTCGGCCCGCGCTGCCGCTCGGTGCGGCCCGCCGAGATCACGCTGACCGGCGGCACCCCCGAGTACAAGAGCATCCTGCAGGGCGGGCCGCTGCGCGGGGTCTACACCATCCCGCCGTTCACCGGCTGCGGCGTCGGCGAGGACCTGTCCCCGCTGCTGACCGCCTCGGTCTCCGGGCCCGGAAACGCCATCAAGATGATGCAGGGCAAGGTCTGCATGGCCCACCTGCCCACCTGTCCCCGGCAAAAGCCCGAACGCTGAACGCGCCATTCTTTTTGCGTCCGGAGAAGGACCGCTGTCACCGGTTGCTAAGGATTCACCGGCCTGTTGATAGGCGTTCACCGCCCCCAGTAGCGTCCCGCACCAGGCCGGCCGGAATCACCCCGGTCCGGATTGAGGAGAAAGAGACGATGGACACCGAACACCCGGAAGACCGGCAGGGCGGACGCCCATGACCGCGCCCCAGGTCCCCTTCCCCGGCGCCGGGGCGCTGCGGCAGACCGGGAACCTGTTCGCGCTCGGCGCCACCGTCCTCGGCCAGATGTTCCGGCGCCCGTTCCAGCTGCGCGAGTTCGTCGAGCAGTTCTGGTTCATCGCCGGGGTGACGATCCTGCCGACGGCGCTGGTGTCCATCCCGTTCGGCGCGGTCATCTCCCTGCAGGTCGGCTCGCTCACCCAGCAGCTGGGCGCCCAGTCGTTCACCGGCGGCGCCAGCGTGCTGGCGGTCATCCAGCAGGCCAGCCCGATGATCGTGGCGCTGCTGATCTCCGGGGTCGCCGGCTCGGCGATCTGCGCCGACATCGGCTCGCGCAGCATCCGCGAGGAGCTGGACGCCATGGAGGTGCTGGGCGTGTCGCCGATCCAGCGCCTGGTGGTGCCCCGCGTGCTGGCGTGCGTGGCGGTGGCGTTCCTGCTCAACGGCCTGGTGTCGGTGGTCGGCGTCGCCGGCGGCTACTTCTTCAACGTCCTGATGCAGGGCGGCACCCCCGGCGCCTACCTGGCCAGCTTCTCGGCCCTCGCCCAGCTGCCCGACCTGTACGTCAGCGAGTTCAAGGCGGTGCTGTTCGGGTTCATCGCCGGGGTCGTGGCCGCCTACCGCGGCCTGAACCCGCGCGGCGGCCCCAAGGGCGTGGGCGACGTGGTCAACCAGTCGGTCGTGGTCACCTTCCTGCTGCTGTTCCTGGTCAACCTCGTCATCACCGGGATCTACCTGCAGGTCGTCCCGCCGAAGGGCGGCTGACGGTGGCGCTTTCCGACGCGATCCGGCCCGGCCGCTGGCTGGCCCGCCTGGACGCCCCCGGCGACCAGCTCATCTTCTACCTGCGCGCCCTGCTGTGGACCCCGCGCACGGTCCGCCGCTACCTCAAGGAGGTGCAGCGGCTGCTGGCGGAGGTGTCGTTCGGCAGCGGCGGCCTCGGCGTCATCGGCGGCACCATCGGCGTGATGATCGCCATGACCCTGGCCACCGGCATGATCGTGGGCCTGCAGGGCTACTCGGCGCTCCAGCAGATCGGCACCGCCGCCTTCACCGGCTTCGCCTCGGCCTACTTCAACACCCGCGAGATCGCCCCGCTGGTGTCGGGCCTGGCGCTGTCGGCCACCGTCGGCGCCGGGTTCACCGCCCAGCTCGGCGCCATGCGCATCAGCGACGAGGTGGACGCCCTGGAGGTCATGGGCATCCCCTCGCTGCCCTACCTGGTCACCACCCGCATCGTGGCCGGCGCCGTGGCGATCATCCCGCTGTACGGCATCGGCCTGCTGTGCTCCTACGTGGCCTCCCGCCAGGTCACCGTCTGGTTCAACGGGCAGTCGGCGGGCACCTACGACCACTACTTCGGCCTGTTCCTCGCGCCGGCCGACGTGCTGCTGTCGTTCCTGAAGGTCCTGATCTTCAGCGTGCTGGTGATCCTGTCGCACTGCTACTACGGCTACCGCGCGGTCGGCGGCCCCGCCGGGGTGGGGCGGGCCGTCGGCCGCGCGGTGCGCACCTCCATCGTGCTGATCAGCGTGACCGACTTCTTCCTCAGCCTGGCGATCTGGGGCACGACCACGACGGTGAAGGTGGCCGGATGAGACACCGCCGACGACAAGCCGCCGGAACCGCCGGCCGCCGCCTGGCGGGCGTGGTGTTCCTGCTGGTCCCCGCCCTGCTGATCTGGCTGTCGATCGCCGTCTACGACAAGCGCTTCACCGCGGTGTCGATGGTGACGCTCAAGACCGCCAGCGCGGGCAACGAGATGCACCCGCACGCCGACGTCAAGCTGCGCGGCGTGGTGGTCGGCGAGGTCCGCACCATCACCGCCGACGGCGCCGGCGCCACCCTGAAGCTGGCGCTGCACCCCGACAAGCTGCGGCTGCTGCCGCGCAACGTGCAGGCCCAGATGCTGCCCACCACCCTGTTCGGGCAGCGGTACGTGGCGCTGATCCCGCCCGCCTCCGCCAGCCCCGACCGGCTGTCGGCGGGCGACGTCATCGGCCAGGACCGCTCCTCCAACGCCATCGAGCTGCAGCGCGTGCTGGACAACCTGCTCCCGCTGCTGACCGCCGTGCGCCCCGCCAAGCTGTCGGCCACCCTCACCGCGGTGTCCCAGGCCCTGGACGGCCGCGGCACCGACCTCGGCCGCACCCTGGTCGAACTGGAGGCCTACCTGCGCCGCTTCAACACCGAACTGCCCGCCCTCAACCAGGGCATCAGGGAGTTGGCGACCCTCAGCCACCACTACAGCGAGGCCGCCCCCGACATCCTGCAGGCGCTCACCGACCTGACCCGCACCAGCCGCACCATCGCCGCCCAGCGCGACGAGCTGGCCGAGCTGTACGAGTCGGTCACCAGCGCCTCCCAGGACCTGACCGGGTTCCTGCGCGAGAACTCCGCCAACCTCATCCGCCTGTCGGCCACCAGCCGCCCCAGCCTGGAGGTCCTGGCCGAGTACGCGCCCGCCCTGCCCTGCACCCTGAAGATGGTCACCGAGTTCGTGCCGCTGATGGACCGCGTCCTGGGCAAGGGCACCGGACGGCCGGGCCTGCACGTGGAGGTGCGCACGATGCCCTCCAAGGGCCGCTACCTGCCCGGCCGCGACCGCCCCGTCTACAAGGCCGGCGGCGGGCCGCACTGCTACCCCGCCCCCTACGGCGGCCCCGCCGCCAGGTCGGCCCCGGCTGCGGCTGGCGGACCCGTCGCCGTCGCCCGCGGCGGCCTCGGCCTGCCCAACTCGCCCGAAGAGAACCGGCTGGTCAACGAGCTGCTCGCGCCCGCCCTCCAGGAGGTCCCCGAGGCCCTGCCGGACTGGAGCAGCGTGCTGGTCGGCCCCGTCTACCGAGGCACGGAGGTGACGCTTCGATGAGCCGGCCGATGAAACGGCGCGGCCTGGCCGCGCCGCTGCTGAAGTCGCTGGTGTTCATCGTGGTGACGGTCGCCGCCACCGCCGTGCTGGCCACCAGCATCGCCCAGACCGGTGGCCGCGGCGACGTCCGCTACCACGCCCGCTTCACCGACGCCTCCGGCCTGCGCGCCGGCGACAGCGTCCGCATCGCGGGCGTGCAGATCGGCCGCGTGGACGCCATCACCGTCACCGACCGCCGCCTGGCCCGGGTGCGCTTCACCGTCGAGCGCGGCCGCGCGGTCCCCGCGACCGCGACCGCCACCATCAAGTACCTCAACCTGGTCGGCCAGCGCTACGTCGAACTCGACCGCGGCACCGGCGCGGCCGGCGCCCTGCCCGCCGGGGCGACCATCCCGCTGGAGCGCACCACCCCCGCGCTCAACCTCACCCAGCTGTTCAACGGCTTCCAGCCGCTGTTCGCCGCGCTGTCGCCCAAGGACGTCAACCAGCTCGCCGGGTCCATCATCCAGGTCGTGCAGGGCGAGGGCGGCACCGTCACCCAGCTGCTCACCACCATCGGCTCGCTCACCGGCGCCATTGCGGGCAAGGACCGCGTCATCGGCGAGGTGGTCGCCAACCTCACCAGCGTCCTGGACACCGTCAACGCCCGCGACGACCAGCTCACCGGCCTGGTCACCACGCTGCGCGAGCTGGTGTCGGGCCTGGCCGCCGACCGCAAACCGATCGGCGAGGCCATCGGCGCGCTGAACGAGCTGGCCGGCAGCACCGCCGCGCTGCTGCGCGAGGGGCGCGACCCCCTCAAGCGCGACATCGCCCAGCTCGGCCGCCTGTCGGACAACCTCAACGACGACGCCCCCACCGTCGAGCACTTCCTGCGGACCCTGCCGGACAAGATGACGGCCATCGGACGGCTCGGCTCCTACGGCTCGTGGATGAACTTCTACATGTGCGAGGCCATCGTGACCGGCGCGACCTACCAGCAGATCCCGGGCGAGACCCACCCCGCGCCCACCGGCGTCAAGAGCACGGCGGCGAGGTGCGGCAAATGAGATGGCCCGGCAAGCGCCGCAAGCCCGCCCCTCCTCCCGCCCCGCCCGGCACGCCGCCCGCGCCGCAGGGCGCGCCCGGCGGCGCGGCGACCCCGCAGCCGCCGCCGGAGCCCCTGCCAAGACGCCGCTCCACACTCCACGGCAGCGGCACGGACCCGTCCGCGACACCGAACCCCCCGAGCGGACATAACGCACCGGCCAGCCCGAACACACCGAGCGAGCCCAACGCGACCACCGGCTCAAAGGCGCCCGTCGGTCCCAACGCACCTGGCGGCTTCAACAAGCCCGCGGACCCTGCCGCACCTGCGCCCGCCCCCGCAGACCGGACCGCCCCCGCGGGCCGGACCGTCCCCATGCCCGAGCCCGCCCGCCCCCGCCCCGTCGCCACCGTGCTGCCGCCCCTGCCCGCGCAGCGCCGCTTCCGCCTCAAGCCCGTCCGCGACCGCGACCCCGTCACCGTCGCCGTCGCCGGCCTGGTCGCCATCGTGGTGTCGGCGCTGGTGGCGCTCTCGGCCGACGACCTGCCGGTGATCGGCGGCGGCACCACCTACACCGCCGAGTTCGGCGAGGCCGCCGGGCTGCGCACCGGCAACGAGGTCCGCGTCGCGGGCGTCAAGGTCGGCAAGATCACCCAGGTCGCGCTGGACCACGGCAAGGTGCGCGTGGCCTTCCGCGTCAAGGACACCTGGATCGGCGACGCCAGCACCGCCGCCATCGCCATCAAGACCCTGCTCGGCGACAAGTACCTGGCCGTCGACCCCCTCGGCGCCAAGGCCCAGGACCCCCGCGCCCGCATCCCCATGGCCCGCACCACCTCCCCCTACGACGTGACCCGCGCCTTCGAGGACCTCGCCGACACGGTCGGGCAGGTCGACTCCCAGCGACTGGCCCGCAGCCTGGACGCCATCTCCGCCACCTTCGCGGGCACCCCGCCCAGCGTCCGCAAGGCCCTGGACGGCATGTCGGCGCTGTCGAAGACCATCTCCTCCCGCGACGCCGAGCTCGCCCGCCTGCTGTCGGGCACCCGCCAGGCCACCGGCACCCTGGCCGGGCAGAACGACCAGTTCACCGCCCTGCTGCACGACGGCAACGTGCTGCTGGGCGAGCTGCGCCGCCGCCGCGCCGCCATCCACGGCCTGCTGACCGGCACCCAGGACCTCGCCCGCCAGCTCACCGGCCTCATCGACGACAACCAGCGCCAGCTGCGGCCCACCCTGCAGGCCCTCGGCCGCGTCAGCGACCTGCTGCTGAAGAACCAGCGCAGCCTGGACCGCGCCCTCAAGCTCGCCGGCCCCTACACCCGGCTGCTCGGCAACACCATGGGCAACGGGCGCTGGATGGACGGCTACCTGTGCGGCCTGGTCCCCAAGAACTACCTGCCGCCCGGCACGCCCCCCGAAAACGACTGCCGGCCGCCGAAACAGCCCGCCGGAAAGCGAGGCCGCTGATGCTGACCCGAATGCGCGTCGCGGCGGCCCTGCTGGGCGCGGCCCTGGTCGCGGCCGCGGCCGCCACCGCGCTGGTCGTGCTCCGCCCGCCGCCCGGCACGCACGTCACCGCGCTGTTCACCGAGGCCATCGGCGTCTATGCCGGGTCGGACGTGCGGGTGCTGGGCGTGAAGGTCGGCACCATCGACACCGTCCGCGCCGAGGGCACCCGCGTGCGCGTCACCCTCACCGTCGACCACGGCGTGGACGTCCCGGCCGGCGCCCGCGCCGTCGCGGTCGCCCCGAGCCTGGTCTCCGACCGCTACATCCAGCTCGCCCCCGCCTACACCGGCGGCGCGCGGCTGCCCTCGGGCGCCGTCATCCCGGTCGAGCGCACCGCCACCCCCATGGAGCTGGACAAGGTCTACGCCAGCATCAAGAAGCTGGCCGCCGACCTCGGCCCCAACGGCCTCAACCAGAAGGGCGCGCTGTCGGCCGCGCTGGGCACCGGCGCCGCCAACCTGCGCGGCAACGGGCAGGCGCTGCGCACCACCATCGAGCGGTTCGGGCAGGCCGCCAAGACCCTCACCGGCTCCCAGCGCGACCTGTTCGCCACCATCGACAACCTGCAGAAGTTCACCACCATGATCAAGGAGAACGACGGGCAGGTCCGGCTGGCCGAGCAGCAGCTCGCCGAGGTCACCGGCTTCCTGGCCGCCGACCGGCACGAGCTGGGCGAGGCCCTGACCGCCCTGGCCGACGCCCTGGGCCGCGTCGAGCGCTTCGTGCGCGACAACCGCGCGCTGCTGAAGGACAACGTCGGCAAGCTCGCCGACATCACCCGCACCCTGGTGGACCAGCGCCGCTCCCTCGCCGAGGCCCTGGACGTCCAGCCGCTGAACGCGGGCAACCTGCTCAACGCCTACGACCCGGCCACCCGCACCCTGCAGGGCCGCGGCGACCTCAACGAGATCGGCCTGCCGCTCCCGGCGGCGGGCGCGGTCGGAACCGGGCGGGGGACCGGCCAATGACCACGACCACCCGCACGACCACCCGCACGGCCACCCGCAGGACCGCCGCCCGCACCACCGCGGCGCTCACCGCCGCCGCCCTCGCCCTCACCGGCTGCGCCGGCGTCCAGGACCTGCCGCTGCCCGGCGGCGCCGACCTCGGCGACCGCCCCTACACCGTCACCGCCACCTTCGCCAACGTCCTCAACCTGGTGCCCCAGTCGGCGGTGAAGGTCAACGACGTGGCCGTCGGCCGCGTCACCAAGGTGTCGCTGCCCCCGGGCGGCTGGACCGCCGAGGTCACCATGCTGGTCAACCGCCGCATCAGACTGCCCGCCGGCGCCTACGCCCACCTGCGCCAGTCCAGCCTGCTGGGCGAGAAGTACATCGCCCTGACCGCGCCGCCCGGCACCGCGGCCGGCCCCCAGGGAGCGGTGACCGGCGCGACCCTGGGCGACGGCGCCCGCATCCCCCAGGAGCGCACCAACCGCAACCCCGAGGTCGAGGAGGTGCTCGGCGCGCTGTCGCTGCTGCTCAACGGCGGCGGCATCGCCCAGCTGCGCACCATCACCACCGAGCTGAACAACGCCCTGCGCGGCAACGAGCCCCAGATCCGCTCCCTGCTGGAGCGCCTCGCCACCCTCACCGGCAGCCTGGACGCCAACAAGAAGGGCATCACCGACGCCCTGGACGGCCTCAACCGCCTGTCGGCCACCCTGCGCGGCCGCAAGGACCAGATCGGCACCGTCCTCGAAGACCTCGCACCCGGCCTGAAGACCCTGGAGGAGCAGCGCGGCGCGCTGGTGCGGATGCTGACCTCCCTGGACGCGCTGTCGAAGGTGGCGGTCCGCACCGTCGAGCAGAGCCGCGAGGACATCGTCGCCGACCTGCACGCCCTGGAACCGGTCCTGCGCAAGCTGTCCGACGCCGGACGCGACCTGCCCCGCTCCCTGCAGGCCCTGGTCACCTTCCCCTTCACCGACGCGGTGCTGCCCGCCATCAAGGGCGACTACCTCAACGTCTACCTGCACACCACCGCCGTCCCCGGCATCGAGGTGATCCCGCCCATCACCCCGCCCCCGGCCACGAAACCGCCCGCCACGAAACCGCCCACCAAGCCGCCCGCCGCCCAGGGATCGGCGCCGCCGCTGCCGCTGCCCTCCACCGGCGACGCCGGACCGGCGGGGGAGGGGACCTGATGCTCACCCTCGGCACCCGCCTGAAGAACATCGCCTTCGCCGTCATCGGCGTGCTGGCGATCGGCTACATCGCCCTCAACCACGCCGACCTCGGCCGCTTCGTGGGCCTCGGCGGCTACTACGTCGTCAAGGTCGACCTGCCCCAGGCCGGCGGCCTCACCACCAACGCCGACGTCACCTACCGCGGCACCTCGGTCGGCCGCGTCGGGACCCTGCACCTGACCGCCGACGGCGTGGTCGCCGAACTCCGCATCGACCACGACTCCCCGCCCATCCCCGCCGCCACCCAGGCGGTGGTGGCCAACCGGTCGGCGGTCGGCGAGCAGTTCATCGACCTGCGCCCCGCCACCGCCGCCGGCCCCTACCTGGCCGCCGGGACCGTCATCCCGCGCTCGGCCACCCAGACGCCCGCGCCCGTCACCGACCTGCTGACCAGCGTCAACGACCTGGCCGCGTCGGTGCCCCTGGACGCGCTGCGCACCGTGGTGGACGAGTTCGGCACCGCGTTCGCCGGACAGGGCCCCAACCTCGGCGTGCTGCTGGACAGCGGCCGCTCCTTCACCCGCACCGCCCACGAGCACATCGAGCCCACCAGCCGCCTGATCCAGGACGGCCGGACCGTGCTGCGCACCCAGAACGAGCAGGCCGCCGCGCTGAAGTCGTTCGGCCGCAGCGCCCGCCTGCTGGCCGGGCAGCTGCGCACCTCCGACCCCGACCTGCGCCGCCTCATCGCCGCCGGACCCGGCGCCTCCGCGCAGGTCGCCGGGCTGGTGCGCGACCTGGACCCGCGGCTGGGGGTGCTGCTGGCCAACCTGCTCACCACCTCCGACGTCCTGGTCACCCGCGTCAACGGCCTGGAGGAGCTGCTGGTCAAGGTGCCCGCCGCCGTCTCGGCCGGCACCTCCATGATCCGCGACGACCGGCTGCAGTACGGCATGGTCACCACCTTCTTCAACCCGCTGCCCTGCACCCGCGGCTACGAGGGCACCCCCTACCGCGCGGGCCTGGAGACCGGCGCCGCGCCCGCCCTCAACACCGCCGCCCGCTGCGCCATGCCGCCCGGCAGCGGCGTCAACGTGCGCGGCGCGGCCAACGCCCCCACCGGAGGCCCCCTCAAGCCGCCCGCCAGGCCCGGTTCGCTGGGCGCCCCCACCAGCGGCGACGCCGCGCTGCCCGGCGCGCTGGGACTGCCCGCGCTGCCCTCGCCCCCCACCACCATGGCGGACCTGCTCGGCCTGGAAGGAACCCGCCCGTGACCACGGAGACGCCCCCCGAGACGGCCCCCGGCGAGGCCGGCGCCGAAGCGCAGGCACCCGCCCGCCGCACCCTGCTGGCGGGCTGGGGGCTGATCGGCTGGACCCTGGTCCTGGTCGCCGCCGTGTACTGCGGCTGGTCCGGCTGGAGCCTGTGGAGCGAGACCGGCGACGCCGACCGCGACCCCGGCCGCGAACGCGACCTGGTGCTGCGCACCGGCCGCAACCAGGTCGCCGTGCTCAACACCATGGACCACCGCGGCGTCGAGGCGGGCCTCCGCGCCTGGCAGGACGCCGCCACCGGCCCGTTGCGCGACCAGCTGGCCCGGGACGCCCCGCAGAGCCGCCAGAAGATCGCCAAAGCCCGCACCGGCGCCGCCGGGACCGTGGTCGCCGCCGCCCTCACCGCCCTGGACACCCGCGCCGGGGAGGCCCGCATGATCGCCTCGGTGCAGATCCGCCTGACGCCGCCCGCGGGCGCCCCCGTCCTGCAGCGCAAGCGCTACGAGGCCGGGCTCACCCGCACCCCGGCCGGATGGCGGCTCAAGTCGCTCACCGCGATCCCGGCCGGAGCCCGCTGACACCCCGGGGGAGAGGACCCACGTGAGCATCACCGAACAGGCCCCCGAGACCGAGGCCGAGTCCGAGGACCGGCCCGGTGCCGGGCCGCGCCCCCGGCGCCTGGCCCGGCTGCGCGCGCTGTCACGACCGCTGCTGGTCGCGCTGGCCCTGGCCGCGGCCGGGGGCGCGCTCCAGTACACCGAGGCGCAGGCCCGGCACGGCTCCCCGGCGGCCAACCGCGCCCTGCTGGACGCCCCGGCCACCACCCGCGTCACCGGCGATGTCGCCACGGCCGTCGGCCGGGTGTTCACCTACACCCCCGGCGACACCGCCTCCACCGAACGCGCCGCCGCCGAGGTCCTCACCGGCCGCGCCGCCGAGCAGTACCGGCAGCTGTTCGGGCGGGTACGCCAGCAGGCCCCAGCCCAGAAGGTCGCCCTGACCAGCCGCGTCGTGCGGATCGGGGCCGTCAGCCTGACCGGCGGCGCCGCGACGCTCCTGGTGTTCCTCGACCAGACCACCACCCGCGCCGGCGGCCCGGCCGGAACGCCCGCCGCCGCGCAGCTCACCGTGACCGCCCGCCACCAGGACGGCCGCTGGCGCATCACCGACATCCGGTCGAGCTGACCGCCCGACCCCGCACGAGGAGGTGCCCAGGTGGCGGACACCAAGACCGACGAACAGACGCCCAAGCAGCCCGACGAGCAGTCCGACCGGCAGACGGGCGAGCAGCCCGGTGAACAGGTCGGCGAGCAGTCCGATGAGCAGACCCGTGGGCCTGACGCTTCCGCCGAGCCCACGACGCCCCCGCCCGTTCCGTCCGATGAGGAACAGGCGGACGACGAGCCCGACCGCTCCACCGACAGCCGCACCGACCGCTCCACCAAGCGCCGGGGCGACCAGCCCACCGACCGCCGCGCTGACCGCCGTGCCAGCCGTCGCGGCGACCGCGCCACCAGCCGCCGCGCAGACCCCCTGCCCACCGTCGCGGCCGTGCTCGCCGTGCTGGCGGCGTGCTGGGCGGCCTGGTCGGGCTGGTCCTGGTACGCGGCCGCGCACGACGAGGAACGGCGCTACTCCCAGGTCCGCGAGGAGGTCCTGCAAAGCGGCGTCCAGTCCGTCCAGAACCTCAGCACCCTCGACTACCGCGACATCGCGGCGGGCCTGCGGATCTGGCAGGACTCCTCCACCGGCGAACTGCGCGAGCAGTTCGTCCGCGACCGCGCGCGCTTCGAGGAGCAGGTGCGCAAGGCGCGGACCATCACCAGCGCCCGCGTCCTGGAGGCGGGCGTCGCCGAGCTCGACGACCGCGCCGGGCGGGCGAGCGTCCTCGCGGCGGTGCGGATCACCGTCACCCCGCCCGGCGGCGAGCCCGCGACCAAGCAGAGCCGCCTGATCGCCAAGCTGACCCGCACCCCGGCGGGCTGGAAGGTGCACGCGCTGGGCCCGGCCGCGGTGGGCGTCAGCGGTGACTGAACGGCGACCGAAAGGAGGACCCGTGAGAAGGACCGAGGACGGCGCGCGGGGCATCGCACGCCGGGCCGCCCGGCATGCGCGCCGCCCCGTCGTGCTCGCGGCGCTGACGGCGCTGCTCGGTGGCGCGGGCCTGTGGGCGCAGCAGCAGGCCGCCGCGCTGGGCGACGAGCCCGCCGCCCGCAACACCGCCCTGACCGACAACGCCCGCACCAGCGAGGTCAAGGGCGCGGTCACCGAAGCGGTGAACGGCGCGTTCTCCTACACCTACGCCGATCCCGCCAAGTCCGAGGCCGCCGCGCGCGGCGCGCTGACCGGACCGGCGGTCGGGCAGCACGCCGCGATGTTCGCCGGGGTGCGCAAGGAGGGACCCGCGCAGCGGCTGGTGCTCACCACGACCGTGACCGACGGCGCGGTGACGCTGCTGACCGGCGACCGCGCCCGCCTGCTGCTGTTCGCCGACCAGCGCAACACCCGCGCCACCGACGGCCGGGGCGTGTCCGCGCCCACCATGCTGGCGGTGGACGCGGTGCGCCGCGACGGCCGCTGGAAGATCTCCGGCATCGACGCGTTCACGGGCCGGTGAGGGCCCGGACGCGCCGGACGGCGGGTCAGCGCGCGAAGGCGATGGCGGTCCCGGCGCTGATGACCACCGCGAGGACCACCAGCACCAGCGGCGTGCTGAGCGGGTTCTGACGCCGGGGCGGCAGGACCGCCACCGGCCGCCGCCGCAGATCCGACTTCGCCTCGGCCGGGCGTCGCGGCACCGGCGCGGGCGGCGTCGCGCGCCGCGGTTCCGGACGTCGCGGCTCGGCGCGCGGCGCCACCGGGCGCGGAGCGGGGGTCGCGGGGACGACGACCGGGCGCGGCTCCGGGGACGGCGGTGGGGCCGGTGGCGGCTCGGCCGGAGGCGCGGCCTTGGGCGGGGCGGGCTTCGGCGGAGCGGGTTTCGGCGGCGTGGGCGCGGGCGTGGGCGGGGCAGGCGTCGGCGGCTCCGGCTCCGGGGGATCGGGCTTGGGCGGATCGGGCTTGGGCGGATCAGGCTTGGGCGGGTCGGGCTTGGGCGGGGGGATCGGCTCCGGTTCGGGGCAGGCGCAGCCGGCGGCGCCGATGCCGACGCCGACGCTCACCAGGCCGCCGACTTCGACGCACACCCCGACGTCGGCGGCGGCCCGGGGCATCGGCATGAGCACCAGGCCGCCGGTGAGCGTGGCGGTCAGGACGAGGACGGGCCGCATGTCAGCCTCCCGAGGAGATGCGCCGCATCTCGGCCAGCACATTGGTGAAGGCGTCCGGCTGCACGGCCAGGGCGCCGGTGAACACGTGCATGATGTCCAGGCACAGGTAGACCCCGACGCCCAGCAGGCCCGCCATCAGCACCAGCGGCACCAGCGCCATGCCGCGCGGCCGCGCGCCCGCCAGGAACGGCAGCAGGATCACCATGACCCCGGTGAGCAGGGTGATGACCAGCAGCCCGGCGGGGGGAGTGGTCTTGGCGTCCATGGCGCGCTGGTGGCGGGCGGTGGAGATCTGGGCGATGTGGTCCAGCATCGCGGCGCGGGAGTCCTTCTCCTCGTCCTCCCCGGCCGGCAGCGCCAGCGCCGCGCGGCGCAGCCGCTCCAGGCGGCTCCAGCCGTCGGGGCTGAGCCTGCCGTCGGCCATCATGCGCCACTCGGAGTCGCGCACGAAGCGGGCGTAGTCGCTCAGCCCCGCCTGGAAGGCGGCGCCGGTGGCGTCGGGCAGCCGCTCGGCCGACCAGGCGGCCTCCACGATCGCCTGGCTCTCGGTGTAGGTGTTGAGCCGGGCCGAGTCGGCCGAGGTCCACGGCACCACGATCGCCACCGCGAACGCCAGCAGGAACAGCGCCGAGATCATCGCGCCGGTGTGCCCGGTGGTGGGCCCGTCGGGGGCGGCGTCGTCGGTCCCGCGCTTGACCAGCCAGGCGGCGACGAGCACGACGCCGATCGCGCAGGCCGCGGCGAGCAGGTAGACAGGCATGACCCTCTTTTCCGGAGCCGGGCTCGGTGCGGACCACCACATGATCCGCTACTGAGGGTGATTATAGAATCACGACTCGTGGAAGAGGGGTGCTTTGCCGCATCGTTCGCGCAACGGTCGGCAACGGTCTGGTAACAGCGCGAAGCGGACCCGCGGCGGGTTCGCCGCGGGCCCGCGACGGTTCGCACGGAGTGCGTGACCCGCTCAGAGGGCGCGCGTCACCCGCGGGTCGGTGGAGACCACCGGCGCCTCCGCGCCGACCCACGCGCGGCCGCCGAAGTGCCGCGTGAAGATCTTCTCGGCGGTGCGGGTGGCCAGCGCCTGGGTGGTGAGGGTCGGGTTGGGGCCGCCCAGCGCGTTGGCCAGCGCCGAGTTGTCGGCCACGTACAGCTTCCGCACCCAGCGGCTCTCGGCGTCGGCGGTCAGCACCGAGTCGGCCGCCGACCGGCCCATCCGCATGGAGGAGTGCACGTGCAGCAGCAGCGGCGCCCAGTCCAGCCGGTACACCTTGCGCGCGCCCGCGCGCCGCAGAAGTTCGGTGGCGCGCCGGGCCAGGTACTCGCGGTTGGCGTGGGTGCGGCGGGTGCGGAACCGGCCGTCCAGCGACACCTTGGGCGCGGCCCCGTGCGCGTCGGGCGGCAGCGCCGACAGCGACACCCCGTTGCGGTGCTGCACGTCGTCGTCGGTCAGGATCAGGATGTTCAGCAGCCGGTTGACGCCGTTGAGCAGGGCGTCCTTCAGCTCCGGGCCCAGCACGCGCCCGGCGCGGCCGTCCCAGGGGCCGGTCATGCCGCGCCCGTTGGTGTAGCGGCCGCGCACGCCGCTGCCCGACAGCGCCATCTGGTACGCCTGGATGGCCGGGCCGACGCCGAGCTGCTCCAGCGCGCCCCGGCCGGGGAAGTCGCAGCGCGCGGCCGAGCTGGGGCCCTTGGAGGACCCGGTCTCCTCGTCGAACAGCCCGGTGACGCCGTCCAGGAAGTGGTCGGTGTAGCCGCGCCCGACCCAGCCGTTGGGGTTGGGCAGCCCGCTGTTGAGCCACAGCCGGGGCGTCTCGGTCGCGCCGCCCGCCAGCACCACCACGCGGGCGTCCTCGCGGTGCCGCTCGCCGGTCGCGCCGGTGCGCCAGGTGACGCCGGTGGCCACGGTCTCGCCGCCGCGCCGCTCGGTGTGGACCTTCACCGCGAACGAGTCGGGCAGGAGGGTGACGTTCCTTCCTCCGCGCGCCCACGCCGAGGCCGTCATCGCCATGGGCACGTAGCTGTTGTCGGTGGAGCGCTTGGCGTACTGGTTGCGCGGGGCGCGGACCGGCTCCATGCAGCCCTGCAGGCAGAAGCCGCAGTAGGTGCACCCGGTCGCCTGCGGGTACACCAGGCGCGCGGGGTCGGTGGTGCGGCCGGCGGTGCCGCCCGGTTGCAGGATGGCGTTCTCCTGGGGGCGGTAGGAGGCGCGCAGGGTGTCCTTGGTGGTCTGCACCGGGATGCCCAGGCGTTCGGCGCCGCGGAAGAACACCGTCTCCTTGGTGCCCATGGCGGCGGTCTGCACCGGCAGCGTCGCCTCCACCCACTCGTAGTAGGGCACCAGTTCCTCGTAGCGGAAGGGGAAGGCGTGCGCGCGGTCGTAGGCGTCGCGGTCGGGGCCCTCGTACCCGGCGAACACGCCCTTGTAGGCGCGCGGGGAGTTGCCGTAGTAGTGCTGGGTGGTGCCGCCGACCCCGGCGACCTGGAGGATGAAGGAGTTCTGCGGCTCCTCGCGCAGCCAGGCGGGCTTGCGCCGGTCGGCGGGGCCGAAGCGCAGGAAGCCGGTCAGCGGGTTGTTGGCGTCGTTCTCGAAGTGCGTCCAGGAGGCGCGGGGGTCGGTGTAGTGCGCCCCGGCCTCCAGCAGCAGCACGTCCAGGCCGCGCGCGGCCAGCTCCTTGGCGACCACCGGGCCGCCTCCGCCCGCCCCCACCACGATGACGTCGCGCATCAGCCGGTCACCTTCTTCCGTCCCTGGTAGTAGCCCCGGTACTCGTCCCAGCCGTCGGCGGAGGGGGTGTAGCGCGACACCTGCCAGCCGACCGGTCGCCCCTTGAGCTTCTTGGTGGCGGGGTCGAACACCGCCCATTCGGAGTAGGCGCCCAGCGCGGACAGCTCCAGCAGCGTGCCGCCCAGGAACCGCAGCAGCCCCGACACGGTGCCGCGCAGCGGCTCGGGCAGCCGCCCGTCCAGCATCTCGACCAGGGCGGGGTCGGGGCCTTCGAGCAGTTCGAACACCCGGGCCTTGCGCGCGTAGGTGAGCCGTGCGAAGGGTGCGGCGAACGGTCCGGCCAGCGACGCGGGGTCCACGCGGACGGCTTGCAGGTTCAGCAGCAGCGCGACGACGCCCGCCAGCGGGATCGTGGCGTCGTCCGCCAGCAGCCGCCGCAGCCCCTGGTCGACGCGGCGCTCGGCGGGCGCGGGGCGTCCCGCGGGCACGGGCAGGCCGAGGCGGCCGGTGCCCTGCGCCAGCGCCCGGGTCAGCGGGACCGCCAGCAGGTCGGGGAAGGGCAGGTAGCGGTCCAGCGCGTCGACGAGGAAGTCGGGGACCCGCGCCTCGATCGCGCCCGGCTCGCGGCGCGGCGTGCCCTGCTTGCGGGAGTAGGGGTCGGGTCCGGGGGCCACGAACACCGCCAGCCCGCTCATGGCGTCGCGGGTCAGCAGCGCCAGGGCGTCCTGCACGGCGCGCGCGTCGGCGCCGGGGTCGGGAGCGGCGGGGAGGCGGCCGGGGGAGAGGCGGGAGGCGGAGGCGGGGGACGGGGGCAGGAGCGGGACGGCGGCCAGCAGGCCGGTCGCGCGCAGCACGGCCCGGCGGCCGGGCGGGAGCGGAGAGGCATTCATGAACGCTGCCTTTCATCAACGTGTGCCCGCGACGCTAGGCCGCCCGCGCCCTGGACGGGAGGCGAAGGCGTGGCCGATGGTGTCCACGGGAAAGACGTTTACTCCCGCGAGAAGCTGAACGTCCTGTTCATGGCCTCCTGTCCCGCACTCGCCCGATTTCCACCTCGGAATCAAAGAGGTTCTTGTGTCGAGACGTGCTGATGATGGAAGATCTCGCGTATACGCGGTTCCGCTCCGGAAGATTGCGCGAAATCGAGCCGCGGGCAGGACTGCCGGACCCGAGGGGAGGCGGCGATGGCGCCGCAGCGCAAGCTCGATCTCGATCCCGAGGTGGTGCGCACGGCCCGGCGGCTGGCCGCCCGCGCCGCCGAGCCGATCATCAAGATGGCCCGGACCCACACCACCGTGTCGGTGGAGCGCGCCCTGCTCCGCCTGGCCGGGCTGTCGGGCGCCGACGCCGAGGGCCGGCCGTGGGCCAACCACCTGGCCGACGCCGTCCGCGACCAGGTCGGCCTGGAGCACGGCGTCGCCCTGCCGGTCTGGGACGCCCTGGCGCGCGGCCCCCACGGCTCGCTGGCCCACCTGGCCCGCGAGGCCGCCCGCGGCCGGGTGAGGTTCCGCCTGCCGGCCGGCTCCGACGCCGCCACCGCCGCCTCGGCCGCCCGCCGGGCCGCGCGCTCGGGCATCACCCGCATCGACCGCCGCCGCGCCGAGCGCGACCGCATGCTGGGCGAGATCGGCGACCCCGCCCAGCCGTGGATCTACCTGATCGTGGCGACCGGCGACATCTACGAGGACATCCCGCAGGCCCAGGCCGCCGCCCGCGAGGGCGCCGACGTCGTCGCGGTGATCCGCTCCACCGGCCAGTCGCTGCTGGACTTCGTGCCCGAGGGCCCCACCCGCGAGGGCTACGCCGGCACCTACGCCACCCAGGACAACTTCCGGCTGATGCGCGCCGCGCTCGACGACGTCTCGCGCGAGCTCGGCCGCTACGTGCGGCTCACCAACTACGCCTCGGGCCTGTGCATGCCCGAGATCGCCACCCTGGCCGGGCTGGAGCGGCTGGACATGATGCTCAACGACTGCATGTACGGCATCATCTTCCGCGACATCAACCCCCGCCGCACCTTCATCGACCAGCGCTTCTCCCGGCAGATCCACGCCCGCGCCGGCATCGTCATCAACACCGGCGAGGACAACTACCTCACCACCGCCGACGCCGTGGACGCCGCGCACACCGTGGTCGCGAGCCAGCTGCTCAACGAGCGCTTCGGCCACGAGGCCGGCCTCACCGACGCCCAGCTCGGCCTCGGCCACGCCTTCGAGATCAACCCGGCCGTCCCGCAGTCGTTCCGGCTGGAGCTGGCGCACGCCCAGCTGGTGCGCGAGCTGTTCCCCGACGCGCCGCTGAAGTACATGCCGCCCACCAAGCACATGACCGGCAACATCTTCGCCGGCTACCTGCTGGACGCCTTCTTCAACCTGGCCGGGGTGATGACCGGCCAGTCGATCATCCTGATCGGCATGATGACCGAGGGCATCCACACCCCCTGGCTGTCGGACCGCGACCTGGCGCTGGAGAACGTGCGCTACGTCCGCGACGCCTGCGGCGGCCTGGCCGAGGACTTCGTGCCGCGCCCCGACGGGTTCGTCGCCCAGCGCGCCCGCCAGGTGCTGGGCGAGACCGTCGAGCTGCTGGACAAGGTGGCCGGCGACGGGCTGCTCACCGCGATCGCCGAGGGCACCTTCGGCGTCACCCGCCGCCCCGCCGACGGCGGCAAGGGCCTGGACGGCGTGGTCGAGCGCGCCCCCGGGTACCTCAACCCCGCGATCGAGATCCTGGACGGCGAGGACCCGCACGGCGCCCGTCCCGGCGCCCACACCGAGCAGGAGGTGCCCGCGTGACCGTCGAGAGCCCCCTGGGCAGCGCCGAGGCCCCGGCCGAGCCCGCCGACACCCGGCAGGTCATCCGCCCCTACGGCGACACCACCGGCGACGGCATGGTGCAGATGTCGTTCAGCCTGCCGGTGCCGGCCGGCAAGCGCGCCGAGGCCGCCGCGCTCCAGCTCGCCGCCAAGATGGGTCTGGAGCCCGCCAGCGTCGTGCACGCCAAGCCGATGGGCCCCGACTTCACCTTCTTCATCGTCTACGGCCGCGTCGGCCACCTGATCGACTACGCCTCCATCCCCGCCCCGCCCGAGCGCGAGTACCCGCTGCTGACCGCCAAGGAGGTCAACCGCGCGATCCGCCGCGCGCTGGGCCGCCGCCTGGTGATCGTCGGGGCGTGCATCGGCACCGACGCCCACACCGTCGGCATCGACGCCATCCTCAACGTCAAGGGCTTCGCGGGCGAGAAGGGCCTGGAGTACTACGGCGAGATCGAGGTGGTCAACATGGGCGCCCAGGTCACCGTCGCCGAGCTGGTCGAGCGCGCCAAGGCCGCCGACGCCGACGCCGTCCTGGTCTCCCAGGTCGTCACCCAGCGCAACGCCCACCTGCACAACACCAAGCAGATGGCCGCCGCCTTCCACGCCGAGTACCCCACCGCCGTCGCCGCCGGGATGGGCCGCCCCCTGCTGGTGGTCGGCGGCCCCCGCTTCGACACCGTCACCCCCGAGGACCTCGGCGTGGACCGCATCTTCGGCAAGGGCACCACCCCCGCCGAGGTCGCCTCCTACCTGGTGCACGCGCTGCTGCCCGCCGACGCCCTGGCCCCCGACCCCGCGGACGGCCCGGCGGACGGCCCCGCGGGCGGCCAGGGCCCGAACACGTCCGGCGAAAGCCCGGCCGGCGACGACACCCGCGAAGGAGAGATCGACCCGTGAGCGACGACCCGCGCCAGGGACTCCAGGTCACCCACCGCCGCTACGTGCCCTACGCCCACGCCCACTACGCCGGCCACCTGGTGGACGGCGCCTACATGCTGGGCCTGTTCGGCGACGTGGCCACCGAGGTGTGCATCCGCGCCGACGGCGACGAGGGGCTGTTCGCCTCCTACTCCGACGTGCAGTTCCGCGCCCCCGTCCGCGCCGGGGACGTCCTGGAGGCCACCGCCACCGTGACCCGCGTGGGCCGCCGCAGCCGCACCCTGGAGTTCGAGGCGCGCGTGGTGTGCCGGGGCCGCCCCGAGAAGGGCGAGAGCGCCGCCGAGGTCCTGCCCGAGCCGATCGTGGCGGTCACCGCCACCGGCACCGTGGTGGTCCCGGACCGCCCGGTGTGACCGCCGGGGCCCCGGTGACCGGCGGGAATTCCGCGACAGCCCCGATCATGAGGTTGAGCAGCCCAAACAACGGGTCCCCGCAGGGCACGCGGCGGTTGACAAGGACGTGGAAGTGGGTAGTTTTGCTGCAGTCCAGCACGGGACTCACCGATCGGCCGCTCAGCACGCCGCCGGACACCGCGCCAGGACGGCGCCCGTGCGCCCCGCGCACGCCGCCCGTCCGAGCCAGACGTGGTGCCCCGCCGCCGCGTCAGGGTGGAGCCGCCCGATCGGGCGGGGGGTTGGACCCGGGAAAGGGCCCGGACATCCAGTAGAAAACGGAGCTCCGCTCTCACCGCCTGTGGGACGACTCCGGCCCGATGGATGTCACGGGCCCTTCTCCGTGTCCACCACACCCGTGTCGATCGCCTCCGCGCCCGCGCGGACCGTGCCCGCCGGCCCGCGGCGGGCGCGCCCGCGACCGCCGTACGGCGCCCGCGCACCGTTCGCACATCGCCCGTACGCCGCGCCGGGCCCGATCCCGGCCATCTCCCAGGTCGTGTCAGGTCCGCCGGGGCGGTAGCGTCTGCGCCAGACGAGGATCGGACAAGGAGCCGCGGTGGCGCAGGAGACCCTTTCGGACCGGCAGTCGGCCGCAGAGCCGCCTCCCGGCCCGTCCGACGCCGCCCGCCGGGGCCCGCTGGCCGGGATGCGGCGCGTCGGCCGCGACGGCTGGGCCCGGCTGTGCGCCGCGGTCGCCGCCGGGCTGACCATGTGGGCGGCGTTCCCGCCGATGGACCTCACCCCGCTGGCCCCGCTGGGCGTGGCGGTGCTCACGCTGACGCTGCGCGGCACGCGCGCCCGCACCGGCGCCTGGTTCGGCTTCGTGGCCGGCGCCGCGTTCTTCCTGCCGGTCCTCACCGGCATCGTCAAGATCGGCCCGGACGGGTGGATCCTGCTCAGCCTCGTCCAGGCCCTGTACTTCGCGCCGATGGGCGCCGGCATCGCGCTGGCCTCCCGGCTGCCCGCCTGGCCGGTGTGGACCGCCGCGCTGTGGGTCGCCGAGGAGGCGCTGCGCGGCCGCCAGCCGTTCGGCGGCTTCCCCTGGGCGCGCCTCGCCTTCAGCCAGACCGCCACCCCCCTGACCCCCTACGCCTCCTGGGGCGGCGCGCCCCTGGTCACCTTCCTGACCGGGCTGATCGGCGGCCTGCTCGCCTGGGCCGCCCTCGCCCTGTGGCGCCTGCGCGCCCCCGCCGACGGCGCCGGCCGCCGCGCCCCCGCGCTGCGCGCCGCCGCGGGCCTGGCCGCCGTCGCCGCGATCGTCGCGGGCGGCCTGCTCATCCCGACCCCGACCGCGGGCAAGCCCGTCACCGTCGCGGTCGTCCAGGGCAACGTGCCGCGCCTCGGCCTGGACTTCCTCGGCCAGCGCCGCGCCGTGCTGAACAACCACGTCCAGCGCACCCGCGAGCTGGCCGCCATGGTCCGCGAGGGCAGGGTCGCCCGCCCCGAACTGGTGGTCTGGCCCGAGAACGCCAGCGACCTGGACCCCTACACCGAGCCCGACGCGCGCGAGGCCATCGACGGCGCCGTCCGCGAGATCGGCGTGCCCGTCCTGGTCGGCGCGCTGGTGGACACCCCCGACGGCCGCAAGGTCGAGAACCGCGGCATCGTGTGGGACCCGGCCACCGGGCCCGGCGACTACTACGTCAAGCGCCACCCCGTCCCGTTCGGCGAGTACCTGCCGTTCCGCGACGTGCTCACCAAGCTGATCACCCGGTTCGAGCGCATCCCGCGCGACTTCGCCAAGGGCACCCGCTCGGGCGTCATGAGGCTGGGCCCGGTCACCATCGGCGACGTGATCTGCTTCGAGGTCGCCTACGACAAGGAAGTGCGCGACGTCGCGGCGGGGAACATCATGGTCGTGCAGACCAACAACGCCACCTACGGCAAGACCAGCCTGCCGCCCCAGCAGATCGCGATGTCCCGGCTGCGGGCCGTCGAACATGGCCGTACGATCTTGGTGGCCGCCACGAGCGGGATCAGCGCGATCATCGCACCGGACGGCCGCATGGTCGACCGGTCGCGGGAGTTCGTCCCCGACATCCAGGTGGCGCGGGTGCCGGCGCGCACCGCGCGCACGCTCTCCGACCGGCTGGGCGCGGCGCCGGAGTGGGCGCTGGTCGCGCTCGCCCTGGGGGCGGTCGCGGTGGCCGCACGGCGCAACAGGAACAACGAGGGGAAATGACACCGATGGACATCCCAGCCGGCCTCGGACGGGTGCTCGTGATCATCCCGACGTACAACGAGCGGGAGAACATCGAGACCATCGTCGGCCGGGTGCGCAAGGCCGTGCCGTCGGTGGACGTGCTGGTGGTCGACGACAACAGCCCCGACGGCACCGGCGACCTGGCCGACGCCATGGCCGAGGCCGACCCCCAGGTCAAGGTGCTGCACCGCACCACCAAGGACGGCCTCGGCGGCGCCTACATCGCCGGCTTCCGCTGGGCGGGCGAGCAGGGCTACGACGTCATGGTGGAGATGGACGCCGACGGCTCCCACCAGCCCGAGGAGCTCCCGCGGCTGCTGACCGCGCTGCAGGACGCCGACCTGGTGCTGGGCGCCCGCTACATCCCCGGCGGCAAGGTCGAGAACTGGCCGATGCAGCGGCAGTTCATCTCCCGGGGCGGCAACCTGTACGTCAAGCTCATGCTGGGCATGCCGCTGCGCGACGCGACCGGCGGCTACCGCGCCTTCCGCGCCTCCACCCTGGAGAAGATCGGGCTGGACGGCGTCGACTCGCGCGGCTACTGCTTCCAGATCGACCTGGCCCGCCGCGCCCTCCGGCAGGGCCTGCGCGTGGTCGAGGTCCCGATCACCTTCGTGGAGCGGGTGCACGGCACCAGCAAGATGAGCCGCGACATCGTCGCCGAGGCGATGCTGCGGGTGACGCGGTGGGGCGCGGCCGACCGGCTGGGCCGGCTGCGCGGCCGCCGCTGACCCCGGGCCGCGCCACTGCCCCGCGCCACTGCCCCGCGCCACTGCCCCGCGCCGCCGTCGCCGACCGGGAAACGATTGGCCGCGCCCCGGCGTTGTCACAGGTGACGACCCTCCCGCCGACCCGAAGATGGAGCCATGCTGCCGCTGGTGATGGTCCTGGCGTTCCTGCTGATGCCGGTCCTGGAGATCTACGTGATCATCCAGGTGGGGCAGGTGATCGGCGGCTGGCCCACGGTCGCGCTGCTGCTGGCCGAGAGCCTGCTGGGCGGCTGGATCGTGCGCCGCGAGGGCCGCCGCGCCTGGCGCAGCCTGCAGGCCACCTTCGGCCGCGGCGAGATGCCCGACCGCGAGCTCGCCGACGCCGCGCTGGTGCTGGTCGGCGGCGTCCTGCTGCTGACCCCCGGCTTCGTCACCGACCTGTTCGGGTTCCTGTTCGTGCTGCCGTTCACCCGGCCGCTGGTGCGCCGGGTGCTGCTGGCCTACGCCGGCCGCCGCGTCAAGGCCGCCGCCGGTCCCGCCATGGGCCCGATGCTCTTCCCGCCGGGCGCGGACCCCTTCGGCCGCGCCCCCGACCGGACCGGCACCCCGCACGGCCCGGTGGTCCGCGGCGAGGTCCTCCACGACGACGAGCCCGGCAAGCCCTGACGGGACCGGGCCCCGGCAATGCGAACGGGCCCGGACCGCCGATCGGCGGTCCGGGCCCGTCCCGGGTCTCGGATGGGGCTCAGGCGCTCCTCCTGCGCCCGGCGCGCAGGATCTCCAGACGCTCGGCGAGGACCTCCTCCAGGTCCTCGACGGTCCGGCGCTCCATGAGCATGTCCCAGTGGGTGCGCGGCGGCTTCCCCTTCTTGGCTTGGGGCAGCTCCCCGTCCACCCGCAGGGCGGTGGCGCCGCAGCTGCGGCATTCCCAGGTCATCGGCACCTCGGCCTCGGCCGCGAGCGTCACGGTGAACCGGTGGCCCTTGGTGCAGGTGTAGTCCACCTCTTGGCGCGGGGCCAGATCGGTGTTGCGATCGTTCTCGTAGCTCGTCGCTCCGAGTCGGGTGCCGCGAAGTGCGCGCTCGGCCATCGTCACGTGCCTCCCAGACGGCTTGCCGGTCTTGTTCTGACCAACGCTGGATACCGTCACAAGATTCCCGCCCCGCGGCCGTTCCAACCCTGCACTTTCCGGCCGTCCGGCCCGCCCGCGCGAAACCGTCAGCGCGCGGTGCCGGTCCGCGTGGTCAGCACCGTGTCGATCAGCCCGTAGTCCGCGGCCTCGGCCGCGGAGAGGAACCGCGCCCGATCCAGGTCCGCCCGCACGGACGCGGCGTCGCGCCCGGTCGCCTCGGCCAGCACCCGCTCCATCCGCTCGCGCAGCCGCAGGATCTCGGCCGCCCGGATCTCCAGATCGCTGGAGGACCCCTGCGAGAGGCCCGCCTCCGGCTCGCGCAGCAGGACGCGGGCGTTGGCCAGCGCCGCCCGGCGCCCCCTGCTCCCGGCCGCCAGCAGGATCGCCGCGGCCGACCCCGCCTGCCCCACGCAGACGGTCTCCACCTCGGGTCCGATGTAGCCCATGGTGTCCAGGATCGCCGCCGTCGCCGTCAGCGAGCCGCCGGGGGAGTTGATGTACAGGCTGACCGGCCGGTCGGGGTCCGCGCCCTCCAGCGCCAGCAGCTGCGCGGTGACGTCGTTGGCGGCGGCGTCGTCCACCGGCGTCCCCAGGAAGACGATGCGCTCCTCGAACAGCTTGCTGTAGGGCGAGGTCTCCCTGACGCCGTAGGAGGTGCGCTCGGCGAACGAGGGCGGCCCGGGGCGGCCCTCGGCGCGCGGCCGGGGGTCCGTCACGACCCCACCCGGTCGGTGCTGTCGATGACGTGGTCCACGAACCCGTACTCGCGGGCCTGCTCGGCGGTGAACCAGCGGTCCCGGTCGGCGTCGGCCTCGATGCGCTCCAGCGGCTGGCCGGTGTGGAAGGCGGTGCGCTCGGCCAGCGTCCGCTTCAGGTACAGCGACTGCTCGGCCTGGATCTTGATGTCGGAGGCGGTGCCGCCGATGCCGCCGTGCGGCTGGTGCATCATCACCCGCGCGTGCCGCAGCGCGTACCGCTTGCCCGGCGCGCCCGCGCACAGCAGCGACTGGCCCATGGAGGCGGCGATCCCCATCGCGACGGTCGAGACGTCGTTGGGGACGAACTGCATCATGTCGTAGATCGCCATCCCCGCGTCCACCACGCCGCCGGGGGAGTTGATGTAGAGCGTGATGTCGCGCCGGGGGTCCTGCGAGGCCAGCAGCAGCAGCTGGGCGCCGACGCGGTTGGCGACGCGGTCGTCGATCTCCTCGCCCAGGAACACGATGCGCTGCGCCAGCAGCCGCTGGAACAGGGCCTCGCCGGCCAGCCCCTGCACCGCGTCCACCGACGCCCGCGAACGCCCGACGTAGGTGGGCGCGTGGGGTCCCGCTTCGGGTGACTGCACGTCTCCTCCTCGAACTGAAATGTACATTTGGTACTTAGCGTACGCTCTGTACGTTGATTGGAGCGTAGTGCTCGACCCTCCGGATGACCAGGGGAGTTCGCCCAGAGAAGAGAAGCCGAGGGGATCGCCGTAAGATGAGCAGCGTGGAGAAGCCGGTCACGGAAGCGCGCAAGGAGTTCGCCGACCTGGTGAACCGGGTCGCCTATGCCGGGGAGCGGGTGGCGCTGACGCGCCGGGGCAAGGTGATCGCCGCCCTGGTGTCGGCCGAGGACCTGGAGCTGCTGGAGCAGCTGCGCGAGGGCCGCCTCGACCTCACACAGACCGGCCGGCCGTCCGCACCGCACGTGGCCGACAAGCCGAACGCGGCGCCGCTGCGGATCGCCGCCGAGTACCGTGCGCCCGGGCCGCCGCGCCCGCCCGGGTTCGGCCCCTGACCCGCTGTCTGCCGTCCTCGGATGTGCAGGGTGCCCCGGTGGTCGTACCTGACGGCCACGGCGATGGGCGGGCCCTGTTGGCTCCTTGCCGGGGAGCCCGTCGCGTAGAGCGCGCAGTCAGGTCGCAGTGACCGCGGTGTCGTCCTCGGGCGGGACCGGCGTCGTTCCGCCGGGCGGCGGCTCGGGCGCCGCCCGGAGGGCTCAGGCGGCTCCGTCGCCGGTGCGGTCGGCCGACAGGAGCAGGATGCGGCGCTGTTCGGGGGACAGCTCGCTGAACACCCGGCCGCGCGCCTTGTGCTGGATCAGGGCGAGCTGCTGGTCCCACGCGCCGGGGTCGGACGGGGCGAAGCCGTAGTCCTCCTGGCCCTGGTCGCAGTCCCAGATCCGGGCGGTGCGGTCGTGGCAGGCGGTGAGGATCCGGGTGCCGTCGGGCGACCAGTCCACGCACTCGACCCAGTCGCGGTGGCCGCAGAACACCAGCAGCTGCACGGCGTTGCGCACGTCCCAGATCCGGGCGGTCCGGTCGCGGGAGGCGCTGGCGATGCGGGCGCCGTCGGGCGACCAGGCGACGTGGGACACCCAGTCCTCGTGGCCGCGCAGGGTGACGCGCGGCTCGCCGGTGGCGGCGTCCCACACCCGCACGGTGCCGTCGCGCGAGCTGGTGGCCAGGAAGCGGCCGTCGGGGGACCACTTGGCCGACGACAGCCACGGGTCGTCGTGGCCGGAGACCGCCAGCAGTTCCGCGCCGGTGGCGGCGTCCCAGACGCGGGCGGTGCCGTCGCGGGCGGCGGTGGCGATGCGGGCGCCGTCGGGCGACCAGTCCAGGCCCCTGATCCAGTGGCCGTGGCCGCCCAGGACCAGCAGCTCGGCGCCAGTGGCGGTGTCCCATACGCGCGCTGTGCCGTCGCGGGACGCGGTGATCACCGCGTGGCCGTCGGGGGCGCAGGCGGCGGCGCGGACGCGGTCGTCGTGGCCGTTGAGCGTCAGCAGCTCGGCCCCGGTGGCGGTGTCCCAGATGCGCGCGGTGCCGTCGCGGGAGGTGGTCACGACGCGGGCGCCGTCGGGGAACCAGGCCGCGCCCTCCACCCAGCTGAGGTGGCCGCGCAGGACGGTGCGCTCGGTCCCGGTGGCGGCGTCCCAGATGCGGGCGGTGCGGTCGTTGGAGGTGGTGATCACCTGGGTGGAGTCGGCCGACCAGGCGGCCTCGCGCATCCAGTCGCCGCCGTGCAGCACCTGCAGCTCGCGGCCCAGGTCGACGTCCCAGACGCGCGCGGTGCCGTCGCGGGAGGCGGTGGCGAGCCTGCGCCCGTCGGGGGACCAGGCCGAGCGGCGCACCCAGTCGGTGTGGCCGCGCAGCACCAGCAGCTCGGTGCCCGAGGCGGCGTCCCAGACGCGGGCGGTGCCGTCGCGTCCCGAGGTGGCCACCAGCCGCCCGTCGGGCGACCAGGCCGCGCCCGACACCCAGTCGTGGTGGTCGCGCAGCACCGCGTGCTCGCGCCCGCCGCCGGGGCCGTCCGGCAGCGTCCACACGCGGGCGGTCCGGTCGCTGGAGGCGGTGGCCAGGCTGCGGCCGTCGGGCGACCACGACAGGCCGCGCACCCAGTCGTCGTGGCCGTCCAGCACCAGGACCGCCGGGCCGCCGCCGGCCTCCCAGACCCGCACGGTGCGGTCGTGCGAGCAGGTCGCCAGCCGCCGCCCGTCCGGTGACCAGGCCACGTCGCGGACCCAGTCGCCGTGGCCGCGCAGCGCCAGGAGGCGGTCGCCGGTGGCGGCGTCCCACACGCGGGCGGTGCCGTCGCGGGAGGCGGTGGCCAGGCGCGTGCCGTCGGGCGACCACGCCACCGCCTCCACGCAGCCGGAGTGCCCGCGCAGCACGGCCCGGCCGGTGAACGCGCCGCCGGGCTCCCGGCGCCAGACGCGGGCGGTGCCGTCGCGCCCGGCGGTGGCCAGCAGGTCCCCGCCGGGGGACCAGGCCACGGCCTCGACGCAGTCGCGGTGGCCGTCCAGCACCGCCCGCTCGGCGCCGGTGGCGGCGTCCCAGATGCGCGCGGTGCCGTCGCGGGAGGCGGTGGCCAGCAGCGCGCCGTCGGGCGACCAGGCCACCCCGTCCACCCAGTCGCGGTGGCCGCCGAGCCGCAGCCGCACGCGGGAGGACGCCAGCGCGGCGGTGAGCGCCTGGCGGGCGGCCGGGACGCGGGCGCACTCCTCCACGGCCGTCAGCGCGACCAGCAGCGCGTACTCGGGGTCGGTGCGGAGGTGCTCGGAGGCGTGCCGGGCCAGGGCGGTCGCCAGGCGCTCCAGCGCGGCTTGGTCGCGGCGGCGCGAGCAGCGCAGGAACTCGGCCACCAGCGGCAGCCCGGCGGTGCGCCCGGCGGCCGCCGCCGCCCACTCCTCGGCCCGGCGCAGCCGCTCGTCGTGCAGCAGGTAGGCGTCCCGGCGGCCCGAGCGGTCCCATTCGGCGGCCCAGCGCTCCAGGTCCGAGCGGTGCCGCAGGTCCTCCGCCCGCGTCCGGATCGCCTCGCGCAGCGGCGCCCAGTGCCGGAACAGCGCCTCGTGGGCGACCTCGACCAGCGGCTCGCCGCCGTCCCCGGCGAAGGTGGTCAGCAGCCGCGCCTCCACCAGCGCGTCCACCACCAGCCGGTCGGGGCCGGTAAGGGCGTCGTGGCGCACCCGGCGGCGGGTGGGCTCGCCGTCGTGCAGGGTGACCAGCTTCAGCAGCAGGTCGAGCACGTCGGCGCCGGGGTGGGCCTCCTGGAGGCGGGCGGTGACGGCGTCGGCCTGCCGGGTGAGCGCCCCCTCCACGCCGCCGTGCCGGTGGTAGGCGGCCTCGGTGACCCGGCCGCCGGGCCCGGCGTCGCGGTAGAGGCGCTCCAGGGTGTAGGCGAGCAGGGGGAGCGCGTCGCCGCTGTGGGTGTCGTCGGCCATCAGGCCGGGCAGCGTCGCGGGAGTGAAGGCCATGCCGGCCTGCTCGGCGGGGCGCTCGATGGCCTCGAGCAGGGCCTGCCGCCCCAGCGGCGCGACCATGAACGGGCGGCCGACCAGCTCGCTGCGGCCCGAGGTCATCATCTGGGTGAGGAACTCCGAGCGCAGCACCAGCACCAGCCAGACGCGCTCGTCGGCGGCGACGGTGGCGGTCAGCAGGTCCAGGAACGCCGCGCGCTCGCGGTCGCCGGTGAGGGTCAGCAGCTCCTCGGCCTGGTCGACCACCAGCAGCGCGGCGGGCGGGCGGCCGGTGTGGGGCTCGCGCAGCCGCTCGATCCGCCGGCCCAGCTCGGCCGGGTCGGCGCGCAGCCGCGCGGCCAGGCGGTCGGCGTCGACCGGCGGCCCGCCCGGCGGCGCTAGCGCGGCGATGCTGCGGGCCAGGCCGCGGAAGGGCCGGTCGCCGGGCACCATCGGGGGGACGATCAGCCAGTGGCGGCGGCGCCCGGCCAGCACCGGGATGAGCCCGGCGTGGACCAGCGAGGACTTGCCGACGCCGGAGGGCCCGATGACGGCGATGACGCGGTGGCTCTGCCGGGCCAGCGCGGGGTTGAGCCGCTCGGCGAGCGCGCCGACCTCGGCGTCGCGGCCGAAGAAGACCCCGGCGTCCTTGTCGGTGAAGGCGTCCAGCCCCGGGAACGGCGAGCGGTCGGAGTTCCAGCGGCGGCGGGGCGCGGGCGGCCGCTCGATCCAGTACATCCACAGCCGGACGGCGAGGATGAGCAGGATCAGCAGCCCGATGAGCGCGGGGGAGGAGCGCTGCAGGACCCGCAGGCCGGGCGGCGGCGCGGCCTCGCTGCTGGTCATGTAGTTGCCGGCGATGCCGAGCGCGGCGCCCAGCAGGATGAGCAGGATGTCCAGGAACAGGGACATCGGGCGCCGCGGCATGGGCCCCTCCGGCACGTGGGCGGGGCGCCGGCGGAGGTCGTCGGTCCACCGGCGCGGTGCCAGTATGCGGGCCGCCCGCGGGGCGCGCTGTGTCGCATGACCCTCTCAGCGGAAGGTGGCACGGTCCGGCCATGCCGCGTGCTTGCCGCGCCCGTGCCACCTCCATGCCGCGCCCGGCCGCCTCCGGACGCGGGCGGGCGGTGGTCCGCGCGTCCTTCCGGAGGTCCGGGGCGCGGTGTAGCGTCGGGGACGTGCCGACTTCGCCGCGCCAGCCGGTCTTCACGTCACCGCCCGTGGTCATCGGGCACCGCGGGCTGGGGGAGGCGGCGGTGGCGGGGCAGCCGGAGAACTGCGTCGCCTCGGTGCTGTCGGCGGTCCGGGCCGGGCTCGGCTGGGTCGAGCTGGACGTGCGGCGCACCGCCGACGACCGCCTGGTGGTGCTGCACCACCCCACCAGCGACGACGGCCAGTGGCTGAGCGAGATGACCGGCGACCAGGTCGCGGCGCTGGGCGTCCCGTCGCTGGACGAGGTGCTGGCGGCGGTGCCGCCGGAGGTCGGGCTGGACCTCGACCTGAAGAGCTCGGTGGAGGACGCCTCGCGCCCGCGCGAGCGGACCACCGCGGGCCTGCTGGCCGAGCGGCTGCGCGCCGGGACCGGCGACCGGCCGCTGCTGGTGACCTCCTTCGACGCGGCGGCCCTGCTGATCGTGCGCGAGCTCGCCCCGCGGGCGCCGCTGGGCCTGCTGACCTGGTACGGCTTCCCGTTCCGCAAGGCGGTGCCCATGGCGGCGCACCTGGGGCTGGACGCGGTGGTGGTGGAGACGACCTCCTTCGAGGTGAACCCGCTGGACGGCGTGCCGCTGGTGCGCAGCCCCGAGCGGCAGGTGGCGGCCGCCCACGAGGTGGGCCTGGAGGTCGTGGTCTGGTGCCCCGGCCCGGCCGCGTGCGTGGAGCTGGTGGCGGCCGGGGTGGACGCGGTGATCGTGGACGAGGCGGCCGCGGTGCTGGCGGCGCTGGCGGCCGCCGCGGGGAAGGGCGAAGCGCGCAGGGACGGCGCCGCGGCCCCTCGCGGCGCCTGACCCCGGACACCGCCCGAGCGTTCTAGCGGCGGGCTCCGGCCCGGACGCGACCGTGCCGGTCCGGGGTTCGCACGCGCGGATGGAAAGTGAAACCGGGGTGCGGTTGATACCCCTGTGACCGCCGACCGCGCCATGGAAAGGCACCACATGACAGGGGACCCCCCACCCCGCCCGGCAGAGCGTTTCGAGGAGGTCGTCGACGCCTACTACGCCGAGATCCACCGGTACGCGGCCAAGCGGCTCGGGCCGGACGCCGCCGACGACGTCGCCGCGCAGACGTTCCTGGAGGCGTTCCGGCAGCGTCGGCGCTACGACCCCGAGCGCGCGGGCGTGCGCACCTGGCTGTACGGCATCACCTCCAAGGTCGTCAGCCGCCACCGGCGGGCGGAGGTCCGCGCCCTGCGGGCCCGCGCCCGCCTCGGCCCCGGCCGCGGCGCCGAGGAGCACACCGACCGGGTCGACGCGCGGGTCAGCGCCCAGGGGCTGGGCGGCGAGCTCGCCGGGGCGATCGCGGCGCTGCCGCGCGGCCAGCGCGACGTGCTGCTGCTGGTGGCCCTGGCCGACCTCAGCCACGAGGAGGTCGCGGCGGCGCTGGGGATCTCCTACGGCACGGTCGGCTCCCGGCTGAACCGTGCCCGAGCCACGCTGCGCAAGGCGCTGGGCGGGACCAATCCGATGCTCGCTTTGGAGGAACAACATGGATGAGGTGCGGATGGTCCGCGACGGCTACGCCGAGCCCGCCACGCCCACGCCCGAGGAGCTCGCCCGCAGGATCGCCGAGGTGAAGGCGCTGCTGGCCGAGCCGCCGCGCCGGACGGCGCCGCGCCCCGCGCCGCGGCTGTGGTGGGGGCTGGGCGGCGTGGTCGCGGCGGGCGCGGCGGCGGCCGTCGCCGTCGCGCTGGCCGGCGGGGGAGCGTCCGCGCCGGACGGGCCGGGCGGCTCCGGCGGCCCGCTGACCCTGGACGGCCGGGCGGCGGTCCTGGCGGCGGCGGAGAAGGCCGAGCGGCAGCCGGCCGGACGCTACTGGTACGCCGACCAGATCCAGGGCCAGGCGTACGTGGTGCGCGCCAGGACCGGCACTTACGCGATCACCGGCGCGCACGGCGAGTCGTTCGGGTGGTGGGGCGTGAAGTCCGGCATGGGAGAGGGGTACTACGCCCGCGACCTGCCCGCCCGCCCGGTGTCGGCCCGGGACGCCGCGCTGTGGCGCAAGGCCGGGTCGCCGTCGAGCTTCCGCGTCTGGTCGGGCGACGCCTTCCATACCTACACCACCAGGGCCACCAGGTGGCGTTCGGACGGCCCGGAGGTGGGCGTCGACCCCCGCGGCGGCGGGAGGTTCCTGGGCGACATGTCGGCCGAGGACCTGCAGAAGCTGCCGACCGACCCGGGCCGGCTCGCCGAGAGGTTCCTGAGCCGGTCGCGGACGGAGCAGGCGGCGGGCGTCAGGCCGGGCAAGGACGGCGACCCGCGCGCGGTGCCGGAGGCGGACCGGGCTGGCACCGGCATCATGAGCGTGTCGTCGCTGCTGGGCGGCGCCCCGGTGCCGCCCAAGGTCCGGGCGGGGCTGATGCGGGCGCTGGCCGCCCAGCCGGGCGTGCGGGCGATCGGCCGCTCCACCGACCCGCTGGGGCGCGAGGGCGTCGCGCTGGCCGCCGCCGAGCGCGCCACCACGATCACCGGCGAGTCCGGCACGGCCGAGGCCCAGCAGGGGACCTACCGTTCCCGCCAGGTGATCGTCTTCGACGAGCGCACCGGCGCGCTGCTGTCCCAGCAGGAGGAGCTGACCCGGCCCGGCGGCCCTTACGCGGAGATGGAGCCCGGTTTCATCATCAACCACCAGACCGTCCGTGCGGCGGGCTGGACCGGCGACAGGCCGACCCCTCCGGCCGGGCTGCCGTTCGGCTGACCCTCACGCCGCCGCCCCGCCCGCCTCTCCGGCGGGCGGGGCGGCGGTGCTTCCGGGGGGTCAGCCGCCGGTGGGCACCGGGCGGGGCCAGAGCCCGCGCGCGGCCATGACGTGCCGTAGGGCGACCAGTTCGTCGGTCATGATGCCGTCGACGCCGAGGTCGAGCAGCCGCTCCATCTGCACCGGGTCGTTGACGGTCCAGGCGTGGACCTGCAGGCCGAGCCGGTGGGCGTGCTCGACGAAGGTCTCGGTGACGAACGGCATCGGGCCCAGGCTGTAGGGGACCTGGGCGCAGGCGACGCCGGTGGCCGCCAGCCGCACCAGCTTGGCGGCGGGGCCGCCGTAGGAGCGGGCGCGCAGCGCCGCGACCCCGCGCGGGCCCAGCGCCATGCAGACCGGCTCGTCGGTGAACAGCGGCAGGCGGGCGCGCATCTGGGCCAGGCGGCGGGTGGAGAAGGAGGTGATGCAGATGCGGTTCCAGGCGCGGGTGCGGTGCAGGGCGCGGGCGAGGGGGCCGATGACCGGCGCGTCCTTCAGGTCGATGTTGACGCGCGCCTCGGGGAAGGAGCCGAGCAGGTCCTCCAGGCGGGGGATGGGCTCGGTGCCGCCGATGCGGGCGCGGGCGACCTCGCTGTAGGGCATGCGGGCGATGGTGCCGGTGCCGTCGGTGACGCGGTCCAGGGTGCGGTCGTGGAAGGCGACCACGACGCCGTCGGCGGTGGCGTGGGCGTCGGTCTCCAGGTAGCGGTAGCCGAGGTCGACGGCGCGCTGGAAGGCGGCCATGGAGTTCTCGGGCCGGCCGTTCCCGCCGCGGTGGGCGAAGGGGATCGGGCCGTCATGGTCTAGGAATTCGTACGAACGCGGCACTCACCCGATTATGGCCGCTGCGGGGGCTTCCGGCGACCGGACCTCACCTTACTTTGTCAAGGCGAGTGGCCGTGCTGCTACCGTCCTGTGCCGTTGTGGCCACGCCGAGGAGAGGGGAGACGCCGATGGCGGATCCGGAGCAGTACCGCGCGACGTTCGAGATGGTGGACGTGGACGGCGACGGGTTCATCTCGCCGGCCGAGCTGAAGAGCCTGATGCGGGCGCTGGGGCAGGAGATCGGCGACACCCGGGCGGTGGAGGTCGTGGTGGCGGCCGACGCCAACCGGGACGGCAAGATCTCGCTGGAGGAGTTCGCGGCCCTGATGGAGCGGGGCATCGCCTGAGCGGCCGGGGCGGGGGAGTCGTCTGACGGTGTCCCGGGCGTTCGGCGGTCCGCCGCACGGCCCGCCGTTCTCGTCGGGCAGGCCGTGCGGGCGGGAGGGGGTCAGCCCTCGTCGGCCCATTCGCGGCGGCGGGCCTCGGCCAGCGCGATGGCGGTCGCGACGGCGACGTTGAGGGAGCCGACGCGACCGATCTGCGGGATGTAGGCGACCGCGTCGGCGGCGGCCAGCAGGGCGGAGGAGCAGCCGTGGTCCTCGCCGCCGACCGCCAGGCACACGTCGCCGTCCAGGGGCGCCTCGTGCAGGGGGACCGCGTCGGCGGTGAGCTCGATCGCGATCAGGCGCAGGCCCTGCTCGCGGACGGCGGCGGCGGCCTGGGCGGCGGTGCCGGCGTGGTCCCAGGGGACCAGGCGCTCGGTGCCGAGGGCGGTCTTGGCGACGTTGCGGTGGTCGGGGGCGATGGCGTTGCCGGCCAGCCACAGGTGCTCCACGCCGAACACCGCGGAGCTGCGGATGATGGAGCCCATGTTGAAGGGCTGGGTCACCGATTCCACCAGCAGGCCGAGGCGGCCCTCGGTGCGGCGGCGCCAGTCGCGGTTGAGGCGCTTGACGTCGGTGGGGCGGAGCTGCCTGCGCGGGCCCTGGCGGGTGCGGGTCGGGTCGGTCACTGGGCTGGGCCTTCCTGCGGTCGGTCGGAAACGCGGGCGGAGACTTGGAGCACCCGGTAGGCGGACCGCGAGGCGGACCGCTCGGTGGGGAAGCCCTGGTCGTTCAGCCACCGCTGCAGGGAGTCGGAGCCGAGGTGCTTCTGGACGACGAGGTGGGCGCGGCCTTCGGGGGTGAGGCGGGGGAGCCAGGTGAGCAGCAGGTCGTGGAGGGCGGCCTTGCCGATGCGGATCGGCGGGTTGGACCAGATCGCGTCGTAGCGCAGGGCGGGGTCGATCTCGTCGGCCAGCCCGAACCTTACTTTGTCAAGGCCAGCGGTGTCGGCATTGCGTCGCGCCAGTTCGAGAGCGCGTGCGTTGACGTCGACCCCCCACACGCTCGCCTGCGGCGAGCGGCTCGCCATGGTGAGGGCGATGGGGCCGTAGCCGCAGCCGACGTCCAGCAGGTTGCCGGTGGGCGGTGGGGCGGGGGCGGTCTCCAGCAGGATGCGGGTGCCCAGGTCCACGCGGTCGGGTGAGAAGACGCCGCGGTCGGTCTCCAGGCGCAGGTGCAGGTCGGGCAGCACCAGGTCGATGGTGCGCGTGCGGCTGGCGGTCTCGGGCCGTTCGGCGAAGTAGTGTTCCCCCACGTCGTGCGACCTTACCGGCGTTGGGCGGGTGCCGGTGCGCGGTGGGGGCGGGGTGCGGGCGGGAGTGGTGCTGCGTCGGGTGCGGTTGCGGGTATGGGGTGAGGGGTGCCGCGGGTCGGCCGGGTGGGGTGGCGCGGTTCGGCGGGTTGTGATTGCGGGGGCGGGATGGTCGTTGCGTGTGCGGTGGCCGTGGTGGCGTGGTACGCGCTGCGGTTGCTGGGGCGGTGGTGGGGGCCGGCGAAGGCGCTGGTGGGGCGGGTGTCGCCGTGGACGCGGTGGGCGCATGCGTGGGTGCTGTCGGCGCCGGCGACGTTCGTGTACGTGGCGGTGTTCACCGCTTCGACGTTGGTGCAGGTGTCGGCGCCGCCGAAGTTGATCGAGTTGTTGACGACGCTGCAGAGCACGAATCTGGCGAATCTGCATCGGGCGCCGTTGCGGGCGTTGCTGGACAGTGCGTTGTGGGTGGCGGACCAGGGGGACGGGCTGCTGCTGTACGTGTCGGTGTTCGTGTCGGTGGTGGCGTGGGCGGAGCGGCGTTATGGGACGCCGCGGATGGTCGTGGTGGGGGTGGGCGGGCATGTGCTGGGGTCGTTGCTGACGGTTCTGGTGGAGATGCGGGCGTTGGAGTCGGGGCGGGCTCCGGTGCGGTTGGCGGTGACCACTGATGTGGGGGTCAGTTACATCATGGTGGCGGGGTGCGCGGCGGCGGTGTTGCTGATGCGGGGCCGGTGGTTGGCGGTGGGGGTGGTGCTGCTGGGTGCGGGGGTGGTGGGTCCGGTGGTGTGGAGTCGGACGTTGTGGGATGTGGGGCATTTGCTGGCGACGTTGTGCGGGTTTGCGGTGGCGTGGGCGGTGTTGCGGGTGGCGCCGCCGCGGTGTCCGCCGGATTTGCGGCCGTGTTTGCCGGTGCGGGCGGAGTGGCGTGGTGGGGGTGGCGGGTCTGAGGGGGCCGGGGGCGCGGGGGTGTAGGCGGCCGGTGCGGTGGCGCGGTGGGTTGTGCGGCGGGTTGGCCGGTGGCGTTTGGCCGTTGTGGTGTTGAGGGCGTGGCTGCGCTCAGGGGTGGCGGTGCCGGGCGGCGCGGTGGTCTGGGCGGGTCAGGGCAGGCGGGAGAACCAGGCGAGGGAGACGCCGCCTGCGGCGAGGGCGAACAGCAGGGCGATGCCGGTGAAGCGGGCGGCGACGTCGCGGTGTTCGATCTTCCAGCCGAGGGAGCTGCCGATGTTGGCGTAGACCTCGCTGAGCTGGTCGGCGTCGGCGGCTTCGTAGGACTTGCCCTGGGTGTTGTCGGCCAGGGTGCGCAGGGTCTCCTTGTTGACCGAGACGCTGGTGGTCTCGCCTTCGATGTCGACGGTGCCGTAGGGGGTGCCGAAGGCGATGGTGGAGACGGGGATGTGGGCGGCGCGGGAGGCGTCGACGGCTTCGGCGACCGAGCGGCCGGTGGTGTTGTCGCCGTCGGACAGCAGGACGATGTGGGCGGGCGGGGGGTCCTGGCTGGCCTGGGCGTCGAAGGAGCGGACGGCCTGCAGTGAGGTGAAGACGGCTTCGCCGATGGCGGTGCGCTTGGCGAGGACGAGTTGGTCGACGGCGGCGATGGCGGCCTGGCGGTCGGTGGCGGGGGCGGCGACGAGGTTGGCGTTGCCGGCGAAGGAGACGACGCCGACGTTGAAGCGGCCGGGCAGGTCGCGGATGAACTTCTTGGCGGCTTCCTTGGCGGCGGTGAAGCGGTCGGGGGTGACGTCCTTGGCCATCATGGACAGGGAGACGTCGACGGCGACCATGACGGTGGCGCGGTCGCGGGGGATCTTGACGCCGGTGGCGGGGCGGGCGAAGCCGACCATCATGAGGGTGATCATGATGAGGAACAGGCCGGCGGCGACGTGGCGGCGCCAGCCGGGTCGTTTGGGGGCGACCTGGGAGAGCAGGGCGAGGTTGGTGAAGCGCACGGCGTACTGGCGGCGGCGCAGCTGCATCAGGACGTAGGCGGCGGCGAGCAGGGGGAGCAGGGCCAGCAGCCAGAGGCGTTCGGGCGACAGGAAGGTCATGCGCGGGCTCCCGGGGCGGCGATGGCGCGGCCGGCGGCGCGGCGTTGGCGCAGGGCGAAGCGGGCGACGTCGGCGATCCAGTCGCGGTCGGTGCGCAGGACCAGGTGGTGGGCGCCGCTGCGGCGCAGGGCGGCGCGGGTGTGTTCGCGTTGGGCGGCGGCCGCGGCGGCGTAGCGTTCGCGGACGCGGCGGTTGAGGACGATCTCGTGCACGGTTCCGGTCTCGGGGTCGGTCATCTCGATGAGTCCGACGTCGGGCAGGTCGAGTTCGCGGGGGTCGATGATCTCGATGGCGAGGACCTGGTGGCGGGTGGCCAGTCGGCGCAGGGGGCGTTCCCAGGCGGGGGGCCGGGCGGGGTCGGCGGTGGCCGGGGGGAGGAAGTCGGAGATGACGACGCGCAGGCCGCGGCGGGTCTGGCCGCGGTCGAGGGCGGTGATGGCGGTGGCGAGGTCGCCGGTGGTGGGGGGCTGGGCGGGTTCGCCGCGGCGGCGGGGTGCGGGCGGGGGCGGGGTGGGGGCGTCCAGGACGGCCTGCAGGAGGGCGTAGAGGGCGGCTTTGCCGGTGCGGGCGGGCCAGCGGCGTTGGCGGTCGGGTTGCAGGAGGTGGGCGCCGACGCGGTCGCCGAGGCGGACGGTGAGGAAGCCGACGGCGGCGAGCGCGGCGACGGCGAGTTCGCGTTTGATCATGGTGCCGGTGCCGAAGTCCATGCTGGGGGTGAGGTCGACCAGGGCCCAGGCTTCGAGTTCATGGTCGGCGATGAGGTCGCGGACGTGGGGGGTGGTGGTGCGGGCGGTGACGGCCCAGTCCATGTGGCGGACGTCGTCTTCGCCGGGTTGGTAGAGGCGGGCTTCGGCGAGTTCGGTGCCGGGGCCGGGGAGCAGGCCGAGGTGTTCGCCGTTGAGGAGGCCGTCGAGGCGGCGGGTGACGGCGAGTTCGAGGCGGCGCAGGGTGCGTTCGGGGGTGAGGCGGGCGAGGCGGTCGTCGCGGCGGTCGCGGGGTGGGGCGGCCGGTGGTGGCGGGGGCGGGGCGAAGGAGGGGGCGCGGCCGGGTGCGGGGGGCGCGGGGGGCGCGGTGGGGTGGGGTGGCCAGGCGGCGGGCGTGGTGGAGGTGTCCGCGGGCTGGGCGGCCGGTGGCGCGGTGGGGGCGTCGGCGGGCATGGCGGGTGCGCCGGTGCGGGGCCGGGGGTCGGCCGGGCCGGTCGGGTCGGGTGCGTGGCCGGTCATGCGGTGGTCACCGCCGTGCCGTGGTTCCACACCACCCGGGGCGGGGGGACGGCGGCGAGGATCTGGGCGACGATGTCGCCGGTGTCGACGCCGTCGGCGAGGGCGTCGAAGGTGGGGACGATGCGGTGGGCCATGACGTCGCGGGCGACGGCGCGCACGTCGTCGGGCAGGACGTAGTCGCGGCCCGACAGCAGGGCCAGGGCGCGGGCGGCGGCGACCAGGCCGAGGGTGGCGCGGGGGCTGGCGCCGATCTCGATGACCTGGCGCAGGTCGGGCAGGCGGTACTGCTCGGGTTCGCGGGTGGCCATGACCAGGCGGACGATGTAGTCGGCGACCAGTTCGTGGACCGAGACCTCTTCGGCGGCGCGCTGCAGGGCGATGAGCTGGTCGGCGTCGAGGATCTGGGTCGCGGCGGGCGGGTCGACGCTCATGCGGCGCAGGATCTGCAGTTCCTCGTGGGCGCCGGGGTAGCGGACGTCGATCTTCATCAGGAAGCGGTCGCGCTGGGCCTCGGGCAGGGGGTAGACGCCTTCGGACTCGATGGGGTTCTGGGTGGCCAGGACGATGAAGGGCTTGGGGAGGGGGTAGGTGTTGCCGCCGAGGGAGACCTGGCGTTCGGCCATGACCTCCAGGAGGGCGGACTGGACCTTGGCGGGGGCGCGGTTGATCTCGTCGGCGAGGACGAAGTTGACGAAGACGGGGCCGAGTTCGACGTCGAACTGCTCGGTGGAGGGGTGGTAGATGCGGGTGCCGACGATGTCGGAGGGGACCAGGTCGGGGGTGAACTGCAGGCGGGCGAAGGTGCCGCCGACGACGCGGGCCAGGGTGCCGACGGCGAGGGTCTTGGCGACGCCGGGGACGCCTTCGATGAGGCAGTGGCCGCGGGCGAGCAGGGCGACGACCATGCGCTCGACCATGTGCTCCTGGCCGACGATGACCTTCTTGACCTCGGCCAGGGTGCTCTGCAGTTGGGCCGCGGCCTGGTCGATGTCGGTGGTGGCGATGGTCATCGTTGCGGGTCCCTTGCTGTCTGGCGCTGTCGGGCGTCATCGTCGGCCTGGGCGGCGGGTCGGCGCCGCCGGGCGCGCGCGGGCGTGGTCCGACCCTACGCGATCACTTGTACCCCGTTGTGCGGGACACCTGCACGGTGGTGGCGGTTGTTAGTCTGGCGGCCATGTCGAGGCCGTTGCCGCCGGGCGACCCCGGTCAGTTGGGTCCGTACCGCTTGTCGGCGCGGTTGTCGGAGAGTGCCGCGGGGATCGTGTACCTGGGGGTGGACGGTTCGGGGCGGCAGGCGAGTGTGGCGGTGCTGACGCGCGGGGCGGCCGAGGACGCGGCGGCGCGGGACCGGTTCCGCGCGGCGATCAAAGCGGCGTTGCCGGGCGCGGTTCCTGGCGCGGTGCCGGGTGGGCCGGCTGGTGGGCGTGTCGCGGTGGCCGGTTCCGAAGGCGGGGTGGCGGCGCCGGTGGTGGCGGCGCAGCCGGAGGGTCCGGCGCCGTGGGTGGCGACGGCGTATGAGCCCGAGCGGGCGGGGGCGGAGCGGTTCCTGGAGCCGGTGCTGCTGGAGGAGGCGTCGCGGGGCCGGTGGGGCGGCCGGTTGCGGGGGCCGCAGTTCCAGCCGTACTGGCTGGGGTCGGCCGAGCCCGCGCTGGCGCGTCCGCCGGTGGTGGCGGCGCCGCCGGTGGAGCAGCGGCGGGAGCGGGGCCTGGTCGCGGCGATCCTGACGTTGGCGGGGGTGCTGGTGGTGCTGGCGCTGCTGATGCTGGTGCTGTTCGCGTGCCAGCCGCAGGTGCGGCAGCCGCCGCCTCCGCCGCCGGAGCCGACGCAGCCGTCGTCCTCGCCGTCGCCTTCCCCGTCGACCTGGTCGCCTTCCCCGTCGCCCGCGCCCACGGGGCCGACGACGCCGGGGTCGCCGTCTCCTGCGCCGACGGGTTCGGAGGGCGAGGGCGGTGACGGCGACCCGTTGTGAGGGGCGGGGCGGTCGGGAAAGGGTGTTGCGGGCGGCGGGGCGGCGTGGTGAGGATGGGCCATGCTGGAGAGTCTGATCGCTTTCACCGGCGCGGCGGTGCTGATCGCGCTGGCCCCGGGGCCGAGCACCGTGGTGATCATGCGGGAGTCGATGCGTTCGGGCCGCCGCGCGGGCCTGGCCACCACGCTGGGCAACGAGGCGGGGGTGCTGGCGTGGGGCGTGGCGGCGGCGCTGGGGCTGTCGGCGCTGCTGGCGGCCTCGCGGCTGGCCTATGACGGGCTGCGGATCGTGGGCGCGGTGGTGCTGGTGTACTTCGGGGCGCGGGCGTTGTGGCAGGCCCGCAAGGGCGCGCCCGCGGGGGGGCCGGAGGAGGGGCGGGACGGCGCGGCGGGGCCGGTGCCGGTGTGGCGGTGCTTCCGGTTGGGGCTGGTCACCAATTTCGCCAATCCCAAGGCCGGGGTGTTCGCGGTGTCGTTCCTGCCGCAGTTCGTGCCGGAGGGGCGGCCGGTGATGGCGACGCTGGTGCTGCTGTCGGTGCTGTGGGCGCTGATCGACCTGGTCTGGTACACGGTCGTGGTGTGGCTGGTGGGCGCGGCCAAGCAGGTGCTGGGGCGGCCGGGGGTGCGGCGGCGGCTGGAGCAGGTGTCGGGCGTGGTGCTGGTGGGTCTGGGGGTGCGGTTGGCGGCGGAGACCCGCTGATCGGCGCCGGCCCGGCGGCGAGGCCCGCGGCGGGAACGGCGTGACGGCCCGCGCGGGCGGGCTCGCCGCCGGTGGCGCCGCGGCCGGATCGTGACCTCGAACGATCAGCCGGGCGCCGGGGGAGCGGGCACCATGAACCCCGAGACCCGGACCTGAGCCCGTTCCGCACCACACCGGAGGGAAACGGCCGCATGAGATGCCCCGCGTGCGGAAGCGACACCGGCACCGGCGCCCCGCGCTGCGCCCGCTGCAACGCCCCGCTGCCCGTCCCGGACTCCGAGCCTCCCCCGACCTCCACCTGTTCGGCCGCCGGACCCCGCACCCGGCACGACGACCCCGTCGACACACCCGCGCCCGGGCCGGGGCCGGTCAGCGACTCCGCCGACCAGGCTCCGCTCACATCCGCGTCCGCAGCCGAAACCAGCACCGGTCGGCCGACCGCCGATCCCGGCGACGCGCCCTCCCCCGACCCGGCCGCCGCCGGGTCCGCCGCCGCGCTCCCCGACGAGCCCGCGCCGGTCGCCGAGCACGTCACGATCCTGGACCCCGAAGCCGACGCCGCGCTCACCCAGACCACCGGGTTCACCCCGCCGCCCGCCGCTTCCGGCGGCCGGGCGCGCCGCTTGCTGACGGGCCCGGCCGGATGGGCGGTGGCCGCAGTGCTGGCGGTCGCGCTCGCCGGAGCGCTGATAGCCCTGTGGCCCAACAGCGGCACCGGCCGCCCCGCCGGCGCCGCGCGCACGACCGGCGCCCCGAACGGGACCGACGCCTCCGGCACCGCGTCCGGCGCCGCGTCCGGACCGCGGACCTCCGCCTCGCCCAGCGCCCTGACGACGGTGGGGGAGAGGTTCTGGGTGGACACCTTCAAAGAGGCCGAGGGCTTCACCCGCCCCGACTCCTCCTCCGGCGTGGTCGGCATGCTGGACGCGGGCCGCAACTGGGTGCTGTGCCGCCGCTGGGGATCGCGCGAGCAGCGCACCGACGCCCAAGGCCGCATCCACCACAACCACTGGTGGCTGCTGACCAACATCGACCGCTACTACGGCGACGGCGGCCACAACCCCCGCACCTGGGTGTCGGCGCTGTACCTGTCCAAGTGGGGCGACGACGAGGCCAAGGACAACGACGGCCGCGACATCCCCCAGTGCCCGCCCGGCGACATGCGCGCCACCGGCTGACACGCTCACCGGCCGCGCCCGGCGCCGCGCCGTTCGCGCCCCGGGGACATCGCCCGGCCCGGCGCGGTCATAGCCTGGGAGCATGACGACGAGGTCCGTGGCCGAACTGGCCGACCGGTACGTGGAGCGGTTCGCGGCGCTGGACCCGTGCATGGCCGCGCTGATGGGCATCGCCGGGCAGGACGCCCGGCTCACCGACTACAGCCCCGACGGCGTTGCCGCCCGCACCGATCTGGCGCGCCGCACTCTGGACGAGCTGGCCGGGCTGCCGGTCGCCGGCGAACGCGAGCGCGTCGGCGCCGCCGTGCTGCGCGACCGCCTGGAGACCGACCTTGCCTTGGACGAGGCGCACGCGCGCGAGGCGGTCCTGGACACCACCGACGGGCCCGTGCAGCGCCTGAAGTACGCCTTCGAACTGCTCGACCAGGGCGAGCAGACCGACTGGGCGTCGCTGCTGGGCCGCCTGCGCGCGCTGCCCGCCGCCGTCGAGGGCCTGCGCGTCGGCCTGGACCACGCCGCCCAGCACGGCCGCGTCCCGGCCCGCCGCCAGATCGCCCGCAGCATCGTCGACGCCCGCACCGCCCCCGCCTACCTGACCGCCCTCGCCGCCCGCCACACCCCCAGAAACGGCGCTCAGGACGGTCCCGGGCACCAGGAGCTGACCGACGCCGCCCGCACCGCCGCCCGCGCCTTCCAGGACCTGGCCGACCACCTGGCCACCGCCCTGGCGCCCCGCGCGCACGAGCACGACGCCGTCGGCCCCGACCGCTACCGGCTGGGCGTGCGCGACAACCTGGGCACCGCCCTGGACCTGCACGACACCTACGCCTGGGGCTGGGAGGAACTGGCCCGCGTCGAGGCCGAGATGGCCCGCGCCGCCGCCCAGATCAGCCCCGGCACGCCCGTCGAGGCCGTCCGCCACGCCCTGGACCGCGACCCCGCTCACCGCGTCACCGGCGCGGCCGCCTTCCGCGACTGGATCCAGCGCCTGGCCGACCAGACCATCGACGCCCTGGACGGCGTCCACTTCGACATCCCCGCCCCGCTGCGCCGCGTCGACTGCCGCATCCCCCCGGGCCAGGCGGGCGTGTACTACCTGGCGCCCGCCGAGGACGGCTCGCGCCCCGGCACCGTGTGGTGGACCGCCGCCCCCGACGAGGACATCCCCACCTGGACGGTGCCGGGCATCCTGTTCCACGAGACCGCGCCCGGCCACCACCTGCAACTGGGCACCACCACCTTCCACCCCGGCCTCGACCGCTTCCAGCGCACCGCCAGCGAACTGCACCCCGGCCACTGCGAGGGCTGGGGCCTGTACGCCGAACGCCTGATGGACGAGCTCGGCCACTACCGCGACCCCGCCCACCGGTTCGGGATGCTCGCCGGAGGCCAGCAGTTCCGCGCTGCCCGCGTGGTGCTCGACATCGGCCTGCACCTGCGGCTGCCCATCCCGGCCGGCACCGGTTTCCACGAAGGCGAGCGCTGGACCCCCGAGCTGGCCCGCGAGTTCCTGCGCGCCCACACCGGCTCCGAGACCGACGCCTCCCTGGCCTTCGAGATCGACCGCTACCTGGGCCGCCCCGGCCAGGCCATCGCCTACAAGCTGGGCGAGAAGGTGTGGCTGGAGGCCCGCGACGCCGCCCGCCGCCGCGACGGGGCCGCCTTCGACCTGAAGGAGTTCCACCGCCGCGCCCTGGACCTGGGCCCCATGGGCCTGGACCGGCTCCGCGCCGAACTCGCCTGACCGGCACCACCTGACCGCACCGCCCGCCCCGCCCCGCCCGCGGGGCCGTCCGGCAGTCCGCGGGGCCCGGCTCCCGCCCCGCGCGGCGGGGTCACAGGCGCTGCAGGACGTCGAACTGCAGCCCGTCGGCCGCCGCCAGGAACACCGGCTGCCGCAGATGGCGGCCCCGCAGCTCCACCGCCCCGCGCGGACCGTCGTACCCCAGCCCGTCCGACACCGCCGCCATCCGCCGCGCCTCCAGCGACCCCGCCCGCGCCGCCAGCGCGTCCAGCAGCCGCACCCCCTCGTAGCACGACTCGCCCAGGCTGTTGAGCACCGGCGCGTCCGCCCCGAACCGCGCGTGGTAGCGCGCCCCGAACTCCAGGCCCCCCGCCGTCGCCAGCGCCTCGAAGTACCCCGCGGCCGCGTACAGGCCGCGGGTGCCCGACGCTCCGGTGGCCAGCAGCATGTTCTCGTCCATCAGCGGGCTGAACCGCACCATCGCCTCGTCCAGCCCCGCCGCCGCGAACGCCCGGTTGAACGCCACCGCGTCATCGCCCACCAGCAGCATCAGCACCCCTTGGGCGCGGGCGGCCGCCACCTTCGCCAGGACCCCGCCGAAGTCCTGGGTGCCCAGCCGCACGAAGCACTGCGCCGCCACCGTCCCGCCCAGTCCCCGCAGGTACCCCCGCACCGCCCGCGCCGACCGGCGCGGCCACACGTAGTCGTCGCCGATCAGCGCCCAGCGCCGCACCCCCAGCTCGGCCGCGAACCACGCCAGCGCCGGACGCAGCTGCCGCACCGGCGTCTCCCCGGCCAGGAACACCCACGGCGCCCGCTCCCCGCCCTCGTACAACGGGGTGTAGACGTAGGGCACGCGCCCGGCCAGGCGGGGCGCCACCACCTGCCGCACCGCCGAGATGTGCCAGCCGGTGACCGCGTCCACCGCGCCCGCCGACACCAGCGCGTCCACCCGCCCGGCCACCACCGGCGGCGGCGCGCCGCCGTCCACCACCACCAGCCGCACCCGGCGGCCCAGCGTCCCCGACGCCGCGTTCAGCTCCTCGACCGCCAGCCGCGCGCACAACTCGCAACTCGGCCCGAAGATCCCCGCCGGCCCCTGCAGCGGGATCACCAGCGCCACCGACAGCACCTCGCGCGACCCCGCCGCGCGCCCTTCCGCAGAATCTTCCGCGGGACCCTCTGCGGGACCGATCACGGTCATCACCCGATCGCCGGGGCCTTCCGGGGAGACGGTCAGTGCGTGAACGCTAACCTGGGGGCTCCCATGGAGGCAACACACCCCACCCCGCCCGACGCCCCGCCCCAGAGCCCGCCCGGCGTCCCGCCGCAAGGCCGCGCCTCCGACCCCGCCCCCGATCCCGTCCGCCTGCTGGCGGCGGTGGAACGCCGGGTCACCGCGCGGCTGTCGGCGGCGCTGGCCGAGGCCGGCTGCACCCCCGAGGAGTGGCGTGTGCTGGCCCTGCTGGCCGACGGGCGCGGCCACCCCATGACCGAGATCGCCGAGTACGCGATGCTGCCGCCGCCCACCCTCACCAAGCTCATCGACCGCATGGTCGCCGCCAACCGCGTCCACCGCCGCGTCGACGACGCCGACCGCCGCCGCGTGCTGGTGCTGCTGACCGAACGCGGCCGCGCCGCCCACGCCCGCCTGGCCGGCCTGGCCGACCGCGCCTGGCACGCCGTGCGCGAGACCCTCGGCCCCGAGGACGCCGACCAGCTCACCGCACTGCTGTCCCGCGCCGCCGCCCGCCTCCTCTGACCCCCTCACCGTCCCCCCCGGACCAGGCGGCCCTCGCTCGGCGGCCGCGCGGCCTCCACGCGAGGCGTCCCGGCCCCGGAGGCCGCGGCCTCCGGGGCCGGGACGCCTTGCGTCACCTGGCGGCGTGCCGGCCGGGCCTCAGAGCGGCCCGAACAGCCAGTTGCCCGGCGCGCCGGCGTCGTCGCTGGTGTAGTACTCGTAGGTCGCCCGCCTGATCTCCTCCCGGTCCAGCCGGCCGTCGCCGTCGCGGTCCAGCCGGTCGAAGCCGTCGCGCAGATCGGCTTCGGGGAAGCCGAGGGTGGCCCGGTACATCCGCACGTACTCCTCCTTGCTGATGAGGCCGTCGCCGTCGGTGTCGCACACCCCCATCCAGGCGTCGACCATCGTCCCGAACCGGTCCAGGAACGGGCCGGGGTCGTCGGCGAACGCCCGGCGCAGGCCGGTGGCGAACTCCTGGCGGTCGACGGTGCCGTCGCCGTCGGTGTCCATGTGCCGCAGGTCGGAGTGCCAGAACGCCAGCAGCGAGCGCTCCAGGGCGTGGATCTTCGCCCGGTCGGACTGCCGGTCGAACTCCTCGGCCAGCCGCGCGGCCAGGCCGCCGAGGTCGGCGGGCGCCAGGCGGCCGTCGCCGTCGCTGTCGAGCACGCCGAAGATGCGGTCGAGCTTGGCGCTGAGCACGCCGGAGGTCTCGCTGGAGGTCTGGGTCGTCATGGGGAGGGTCCTTCCTGTCACGGGGTCATGGCGGTCACGGTCGCTTGTCGGTCGCTCGTCGATCGCTTCGCGATCGCTTGTCGGTTGCTCGTCGATCGGTCGTCGAGGGCGGACGGGGGAGTCGGGGACGGCGGGCTCGGTGGACCCCGCGGCCGCCGGGTGCGGCCTCGGGACGGTCGGGTGAACCGTTCAGGGCGCGCCGCGCCGGGGCGGTGCGGCGCCGTGGGCGTCGCGGACCGCGCGGCAGGCGGCGATGATGCGGTCGGCGTCGCCGTCGGTGAGCGCGGCGTGCAGCGACAGGCGGATCAGGGTGCGGTTGCGCGGGGTGGCGGGCGGGCAGAACACCGACCCGAACACCCCGTGCCCGGCCAGCAGGTCGCGGACCTTGATGGCGTGCCGGTCGGGCCCGGTCTGCAGGGCGATGATCTGACCGGCCGAGTCCTGCAGGTCGAAGCCGAGCGCGCCGATCTCGCGGCGCAGGCGGGCGGCCAGGCGGTGTAGCCGGTCGCGGCGCCACGGCTCGGCGGCGACGATGTCCAGGGCGGCCGCCAGCCCCGCCACGTCGTGCGGCAGCAGCATGGAGGAGAACACCGCGGGGAACGAGTTCAGCTTGAAGTAGCCGACGAAGCCGGGGTCGCAGGCGGCGACGTATCCGGCGCGCCCGGCGAACGCCTTGGACAGGCTGGCGACGCGGAAGTGCACCCGGCCCGTCAGCCCCAGCCCGACGACCAGGCCCGCGCCGCCGGGCCCGTACACCCCCAGCGAGTGGGACTCGTCCACCACCATCGTGCAGCCGGTCTCGGCCGCGACGTCGCACATCCGCTCCAGCGGGCACAGGCTGCCGTTGGTGCTGTAGAGGGAGTCGACGGCGATGACGCCGGGCCCGTGCCGGTCGATCTGGCGGCGCAGGTGCACCGGGTCGTTGTGGCGGAAGGGGTGCACCGGCGCCCCGGCGAGCCGCGCGCCGCTCCACAGCGACATGTGCGCCAGCAGGTCCACGTACACCGGCGTGGTCGGGTCGGCGATCGCCTGGAGCAGCCCGAGGTTGGCGTCCCATCCCGACTGGCACAGAACGCCGGCGGGCGCGCGCAGGAACCGCGCCAGGTCCCGCTCCAGCCGCAGCTGCGGGTGGTCGCCGTGCAGGAACGCCGCCGAGGCCAGCAGCGCGCCGTCGTCGCCGCTGGTCAGGCAGTCGGCCATCGCCTTGGCGATGCGCCGGTCACCGGCCAGCGCCAGGTAGTCGTTGCTGGCGACCACGACGTCGCCGGGACCGGCGGCGGGGCCGTGCAGCAGATGGGTCCCCTGCCAGCCGCGCACCCGGTCCTGGTAGCGGTCGATGCGTTCGCGCAGCTTCGCCGACACGGCCGGAGCCGGGTCCTGCGCCGGACTTTGCGCAGGGTCCTGCGTCGCGTTCTGTGCCGGGCTCTGCGCTCGGCCGTTCACCGGGCCGTTCAGCGGGTTCTCGCCGCCGCCCTTTGGCCGGGCCTGCTTCCGGATCGCGGTCGCAGGGTCTGCCGCCGTCCCGCAGGATCGGCCGGCCTCCCCGGCCGCGCGTTCCGCCACCTGGTCGCCCACTCGACCCCCGCCCGCTCGCCGGACCCGCCCGCACCCCTCCCGACCGCTGTTTCGGCGGCCGGGATGGTGTGGTGCGGACAGACCCAATCCCAACTCGTTGCCAACAGTGAACAGTCAGATACGCACTGTAGTCAAGAGGTGGTTTCCCTTTGATCTCCCAGGTCAAGGGACGGCACGGGAGAGGAGGGCGGGGAACGGTCAGGAGGAGACGGCGCAGCCGCCCCGGTCGGCGCGGCGCGGCCCCTCGGCGGTCGGCCGGATGTCGAAGTCGAAGACGGCGGTCGGCAGGTACAGCGAGCAGCAGGCGTTGGGGATGTCCACCACCCCGCTGACCCGGCCCTCGATCGGCGCCGCGCCCAGCAGCAGGTAGGCCTGCTCGCCGCTGTAGCCGAAGGTCTTCAGGTACTCAACCGCGTTCAGGCAGGCGTTGCGGTAGGCCAGGGTGGCGTCGTTGTAGTGGTTGGTGTCGCTGCCGTGGTCGACCGAGATCCCGATGAACGACAGGAACTCGCTGTAGCGCGGCTCCACGTTGCCCGGCATGAAGACCGGGTTGGTGGTCACCCCGTACTTGGCCATGCCGTCCTTGATCAGGTCCACGTGCAGGTCGATGAAGCCGCCCATCTCGATGGCGCCGCAGAAGGTGATCTCGCCGTCGCCCTGGCTGAAGTGCAGGTCCCCGCCCGACAGCAGCGCGCCGGGCACGTGCACCGGGTAGAACACCCGCGCGCCGCGGGTGAAGTTCTTGATGTCGTGGTTGCCGCCGTTCTCGCGCGCCGGGACGGTGCGGGCGCCCTCGCGTCCGACCGCCTCCAGCTCCCGGCCGGTCAGCGACCCGCCCAGCACCCCTTCGGCCAGCGGCGGCAGCGCCAGCGGCGGCACCCGGCCGGGGTCGGTGTCGATGAGGGCCTGCTCGCGGCGGTTCCAGCGCGCCAGCAGCTCGGCCGAGGGCGCGGTGCCGAACAGGCCCGGGTGGGTGATGCCGGTGAACCGCACCCCGGGGATGTGGCGGGAGGTCGCGGTCTGGCCGTGGAAGTCCCAGATCGCCTTGCAGGCGTCGGGGTACTGCTCGGTGAGGAACCCGCCGCCGTTGCCGCGCGCGAAGATGCCGGTGTAGCCCCAGCCCTGCCCGGGCGCGGGCCCCCGCGAGGGCCCGCCCGGCCCCTGCGGCACCGGGCCGAGGTCGAGCACGTCCACGATCAGCAGGTCGCCCGGCTCGGCGCCCTCCACGGCGATGGGGCCGCTGAGCATGTGCGCGACCGACAGGTCGACATCGCGCACGTCGTCGGCCGAGTCGTTGTCGCCGATCTGCCCGTCGGTCCACTCGCGGCACTCCACCCGGATCTCCGAGCCGGGCCGCACGGTGACCGCCGGCGGCACCTCCGGATGCCACCGGTTGTGGCCGGGGGCCTTCTGGTCGCGCATCGAACGGGCCTGGTCCACGGTGAACACGACGTCGGGCACGACGATCCCTCCATACCTTCCACACGGCCCCGCCCGCGCCCCGGGCGGGCACGGCGGACGGGAGGCGACACGGGCGACGGGGCGGCCGGACGGCCCGGCGGGACCGGAGCGGCCGTTCAAGGACACTGATCGGGACGGCTGGTCGGAGACGGGCGGCGGCGGTCGGTCACGGGACGGCCGACCGGAGGCGACCGGCGCGGGCACGACCGTTCCGGTCCCAGTCCCGTCCGGAGTCCGGAGTGGGGGCGGACCACGGACGGAGCGGGTCGGCCGGGCGAGGGCGCTCAGGGGCGGGGCAGCCGGGCCTGCCGGGGATCGGCGGGCGCCGCCGGAGGGCGGCGGGCCGGCGGCACCCCCTCCACCACGCGCGGCCGGTCGGCGCTCTGCTCCTGGGCGGCCAGGGCCCGCGCCAGCGGCCGCGGGGTCCGGGACAGCGACGGCGCGCCGAACACGCGCCGCGCCGGGGCCGCGCACCCCGGGCACGGAGCGTCCGGCAGCGCCCCGCCCATCGGACGGCGCACCGTGAACGGGCCGCACTCCGGGCACCGGTACTCGTACATGACCACGCCGCGCCTCCCGGACCCCACCGGATTACTTCCTGTTGAAAGTATTTCTGTGGGAAGGGTCCGTCAATGCCCTGCGCGCTCTTCCCTGCCGGAACCGGGATCGCGCGGAGAACCGAGAGCGACCGCGCGCGCCCGCAGGGGACGCGGGTCAGAGGCTCAGGCGGGAGACCCGGTGGCGAAGCCCGCCGCGACCGCCTCGCCCAGACGCGCGACGGCCTCGGCCGGGCGGCGCGCGAACGACCCCCACCCCAGGAACCCGTGGTCCAGCCCCGCCCCGTCCACCAGCGTGACCGGCACCCCCGCCCGCCGCAGCCTCCGCGCGTACTGCTGCCCCTGCGGGCGCAGCCGGTCGTGCTCGGCGGTGGCCACCACCGCCGGCGGCAGGCCCGCCAGGTCGGGGGCCAGCAGCGGCGACGCCTCCGGCAGGCACGGGTCGGCGCCGTCCAGGTACAGCGCCAGCACCCGCTCCACCCCCGAGGGCCCGAAATCCAGCCCGTCGGGGTCGGGCGGGTCCGGCGGCACCGAGCGCAGGTCCAGCGCCGGGTACACCAGCACCTGCAGCGCGACCGCCCCGGTGCCGCGCAGCCGCAGCGCGGCCGCGGCCGCGATCTGCCCGCCCGCGCTGTCGCCGCCCACCCCGACCCGCCCGGCGTCCAGGCCCAGCTCCGGAACGCCGCGGGCGAGCGCGGCGACGGCTCCGACGGCGGCGACCGCGTCGTCGACCGCCGCCGGGAACGGGTCCTCGGGAGGGCGCCGGTAGTCCACCGACACCGCCGCCACCCCCGCCGCCGCCACCAGCGCCCGCACCACCGGGTCGTAGGACTCCACATCGCCCAGCGCCCACCCGCCGCCGTGCAGGTACACCAGCACCGGCATCGGCCCGGACCCGCGCGGCCGGTACAGCCGCGCCCGCAGATCCCCGGCGGGGCCGTCCAGGACCAGGTCGCGTACCCGCTCCACCGGCGGACGCGGCAGCTTGGCCAGGTCGGCGGCGTGCTCGCGGCGCGCTTCGGCGATCCCGCGCCGCCCGCCCGCCCCGCTAGCGGCCCGGGCGGCGGCCTCGGCCGCCAGCCGGCGCCGCAGGAACGCCAGATAGTCCGGATCACGGCCCGTGGCACCGCTCATGGCACTCCCCGTGGACGGCGGAAGAGCCGCCAGGCTACGGCACCTGACAGGCACCCGCCCGGCAGCCCGCCCGCCGGGCCGGTCAGGTGCCGGCGGGCAGGTCCAGGCAGTCCAGGGTGAAGGCGGTGACGCGGCGGTGCCACAGGCCCGGGCGGCGCAGCATCGCATGGCCCTCGCCGGGCACGCTGACGTAGGTGACCTCGGCGGCCAGCGGCCGCGCCCGCTCGGCGTAGGCCCGCGACGCGCGCGGCGGGGTGGTGCGGTCGTCGGTGCCGTGCATGATCAGGACGCGGCGGCCCGCGAGCTGCTCGACCGGCTCGCCGCGCGGCACCCAGGGCGCGAGGGCCGCCACGCCCCGCACCTGCGCGTCGCCTGCCACGCGCAGCGCGGTGCGCGCGCCCATGGAGTGCCCGACCAGCACCACCGGGACGTCCGGGCAGGCCGCGCGCAGGCGGTCCAGCGCCCACAGCGCGTCGGGGACGGGGGAGGCCTCCTGGTCGTTCCAGCCGCGGTAGCGGTAGCCCAGGGTCCACACCGCCAGCCCGTGGCGGCGTCCGGCCCGCGCCAGGGACAGCGCGAACGGCACCATGCGCAGGGGAGCGGGCTGGCGCGCGGTGGCCGGTTCCCGGCTGTGCTCGCGGCCGCCGTGCAGCAGCAGCGCGACGGCGCGGGGAGCGGAGGGCCCGCGCACCGACAGCCGGGGGGCGAGGGCGGGGGACAGGGGCCCGGCGGTGGTCTCGGGAGAGGCGGCGGGGGCGGACTCGTCGGTGCCGCTGTGGCTGGCGTCGCGCATGGTCGTCCAGCTTTTCACGGGCGGCGGGACGCCTCGCAGCCGGTGTCCGTTTTACCCGATACCTTACTTTGTCAAGGTGTGGGGTGTTTTGCACCTCCATCCAGACAAACAGCAACCTCACAACGACAAGTGAAGGCCGGATTCGCGCAGGGTGATGTTGAGGCGGCCGGCGGTCAGGCCGATGCCGTCGGGACCCGTCCCGGGCAGGATCTTGGTGATGCCGTGGTAGGCCAGGCGCGACGGCCCGCCGAACACCAGCAGGTCGCCCGATTCCAGCTCCATGTCGGTCCAGGGGCGTGCCCGGCCGCGGGTGTTGCCGAGGCGGAACACCGCGGTGTCGCCCAGGCTCAGTGACACCACCGGGGCGGGGCTGCGCTCGTCGCGGTCCTGGTGCAGGCCCATCGTGGCGGCGGCGTCGTAGAAGTTCACCAGTGCCAGGTCTGGGGTGTAGGGGCGACCGGCGTCCCGTTCTGCGTCCCGTTCTGCGGCGAGGTCGGCGAAGCCGGTGTCGGCGACGGCGCGGCGGCCCAGGTCGGCCAGCCAGGCCGGGAGCGGCTTGACCGGTTCGCCGTCGACGTGGCGCACATAGCGGTAGGGCTCCCAGTGCCAGCCGAGGCAGACCGTGCGCACCGACATCGTGCCGCCGCCGGGCAGGCGGGTGCGGCGCATCCCGGCCGGTGGGCGCGCCCATTGGCGGCAGGCTTTCACCAGGTGGCGCTGCTGGTCGGCGTCGAGCCAGCCCGGCAGCAGCACCACGCCCGGAGCGGGGCGGGCCGGTGGCCGGGGGATCAGTGCCGTCATGGCCTCCAGGCTAGGACGCGCGCGGCTCGGTCCGGCGCAGCCGGGCACGGTCCGGTGTGCGGCGAGGGGGCGGGGGCGGGCCTGTTCATGCGGAGTTCGTGCGCTGCGTCGTGTCGCGTCGTGCCGCGTCCTGTGGGCGGCGGGAAAATGCGTTGCGCGTCGCGGCGGGGCTCGGGCACGGTTGACGCATCGCCGAACACCGGGCGGGGCCGAAGGGGCCGCGCGCCGGGCGGCCGGGAGGGGAGACGGGCATGAGCAGCCGACGCCGCGATCACGCTTGTCGCCGCTGCGCCCGGGCCCGGGTCGTACGGCGGCGCGTGCACTGATCTGAACGGACTCCCGTCTCGGCGGGTCCGCCCGGTGACCGCCTCGCCTTCCGAGCGGGCGGCGCCGGTGCCTGTGCCGCGCTTGCGCGCAGACCGGTAGCTCAGCGGTAGAGCGCCCCGCTCACACCGGGGTGGTCGGCGGTTCGATCCCGTCCCGGTCTACCAGGCCCGCCTTACCGCCTTCCTTTTCGCGTTGTTCGTGGTCGTCATTCGTTTTCCAGGCGCCGTGGCCGAGTGGTTCAGGCAGCGGACTGCAAATCCGTGAACGCGGGTTCGAATCCCGCCGGCGCCTCGCGGTCTGCTCCCCGTGGTCCAACGGACAGGGCACCGGCCTCCGAAGCCGGAGATGCAGGTTCGATTCCTGCCGGGGAGACAGTGCGGGACAAGTGCGGGACAAGTGCAGGGCGGGGGAGAGCAGCGGGAACGGGCGGCCGTCAATGTTTGCCGGAGTCCCGCCGGGTAGGGCGATGTCCAAAGAAAACGACCCATCGGGCAAAACGCCATAAGGAGACCGTCCCATGCAGACCCCCTCGGTTCCCGGGAAGGGACCCGAACAGCTCAAGCAGGGCGCCGGGCAGATGAAGCAGGGCGCCGACCAGATGAAGGACCACGCCGGCCAGGTCGGCCAGGGCGCGGGCGAGGCCGCCCGCGGCGCCGGGCAGGCGGCCGGGGACACCGCCCGCAAGGGCGCCCAGGGCGTGCAGGGCGGGGTGCAGAAGACCGCCGGGACCGTGGCGGCGGTGCCGAAGCAGGTGGTGCGGCTGACCAAGCTGATGTCGCTGCAGAAGTTCCTGCGCGCCGCGCCCGCGGTCGCGGCCGCCGGCGTGGCGGTGGTGGTGGGTCGCCGCGTGATGAAGAAGCGCTGACCTTCTGCACGCCGCGGAGCGCGGCCGGACCGGCGGGGGACCGCGGGTCCGGCCGCGCCGTCGTTGCGACCGTCGTTGCGACCGTCGTCGCGGTCGGGGCGCGGCCGTTGCCGTGACTCCTGTGGGTGGCTTTGGCCGCGGCTCCGGCCGCCGCTCCGGCGCCCGGGGCGGCGGCGCGCCCGGCGGCTCGGAGCGTCTCCGGCGGCGCGGCGCGACGGAAGCGCGGTGATCTGGACAGACCGATTCCGAATGCTCCGTTTAGGGAGATCGGGGCGGGTAGGTGTGGGGCTGTACACCGATGTCCCCGACCAAGGAGTGGATGACATGACTGGGCCGATAGCCCAGCAGACCTCGGGCAGCAACTACGTGCAGCGCGGCGGGTCCGGTGGCGGACTGGCCGACGTGGTCGACCTGATCCTGGAAAAGGGACTGGTCATCGACCTGTACGCCCGGGTCGCGCTGGTGGGGATCGAGATCCTCACGATCGACGTGCGGATCGTGGTCGCCAGTGTGGACACCTACCTGCGGTTCGCCGAGGCGGTCAACCGGCTCGACCTCGCCAACAACGGCGCTTCCCAGGGGCTCCCCCAGTTCCTGGGCGGCGCGCAGGAGTCGGGCGCCAAGAAGAAGACGCGCGGCGCGCTGGAGGGCGCGCAGGAGCGCCTGAAGGAGACCTTCGGTTCCTCTGACGACGACGAGGACGAGGAGAAGGAGAAGCAGACCTCCCGGCGCAGCCGGTCCAAGAAGGAGGACGACGAGTAATGACGGCCCCCCAGACCCCCGAGGCCGCCGCCCAGCAGGTGCCCCAGTACGTGTACGGGGTGACCGTCGCCGACGCCGAGCTGTCGGGGGAGGTGACCGGGCTGGACGGCAAGCCCGTCAGCCTGGTGTCGCACGGCCCGTGCGCGGCGGTGGTCAGCGACCTGCCGCAGGGCCGCCCGCTGGGCGAGCGCGCCGACCTGCTGGCCCACCAGGGCGTGCTGGAGGCGCTGATCTCCGCCGGCACCGTGGTGCTGCCGTTCCGGTTCGGCGCCGCGATGACCGGGACCGACGCCGTGCGCCAGGAGCTGCTGGAGCCCAACGGCGAGCGCCTGGCCGAGGTGCTGCAGACGCTGGACGGCAAGGTGGAGCTGCGGCTCAAGGGCACCTACGTGCAGGAGAACGTGCTGCGCGAGGTGATGGCCGAGGACCCGGAGATCTCCTCGCTGAACGAGCGGCTGCGCAACATCCCGGCCGACGCCGCCGACGCCGCCTACTACGACCGGGTGCGCCTGGGCGAGCTGATCGCGCGGGCGCTGGAGCAGCGCCGCGACAACGACGGGCAGGTGCTGCTGGAGTCGCTGGCGCCGCTGGCCGAGCACGTGGTGGCGCGCACCCCGATGCGCGAGGAGGACGTCGTGGACGCCTCCTTCCTGGTGGCCCGCGATCGGCGCGAGGAGTTCGAGCAGGCGGTGGAGAAGCACGCCGCCGACCGCGCCGACCGGGTGCGGCTGCGGCTGATCGGGCCGCTGCCGCCCTATGACTTCGTACCGGAGGCGTGATGGGGCTGTTCAGCGGTCTGGTCACGCTGCCGCTGGCACCGGTGCGCGGTGTGGTGTGGCTGGCGGAGGTGCTGCAGGAGCAGGCCGAGGCCCAGCTGTACGACCCCGGCCGCATCGCCGCCGAGATGCAGCAGATCGCCGACGAGGCCGCGGCAGGGGAGATCACCGAGGAGGAGGCGGCCGAGCGGGAGGAGGCGCTGATCGCGCGCCTGCACGAAGGCCGCGCCCGGCAGGGCCCGCCCGCCGGGTACGAGCCCGCCCCCTATGAGCCGGCCCCGCAGGAGTCGGCACCCCAACCGACACCCCAACCGACATCGCAGCCCCCGGACCGCGCACCGGGGCCGCAGGGAGGCTAACGATGCTCGCCGCGTCCGACGCCGCCAAACGCGCCGTCCACCACGTCACCGAGATGACCGGCAAGGACGCCCAGGCCGTGATCGGGGTGCAGCGCACCGACGACGGGTGGCGCATCACCGTGGAGGTGGTGGAGACCCGCCGCATCCCCGACTCCGCCGACATCCTCGCCGTCTACGAGGCCGAGGTCGACGGCGAGGGGGAGCTGGTGTCCTACCGGCGTACCCAGCGCTATCCGCGCGGGCGAGTAGAAAGAGGCTGACAGCTTTGACCGATATCTCCTGGGCCGGGGGACGTAATCCGGCACGTCAGATGGCAGGCCCGCCGCAGGGCGGCGGCGGGGCGAACCTGGCCGACCTCCTGGAGCGGATCCTCGACAAGGGCATCGTCATCGTCGGGGACATCCGGGTGAACCTGCTGGACATCGAACTGCTCACCATCAAGCTGCGGCTGCTGGTGGCGTCGGTGGACCGCGCCAAGGAGATGGGCATCGACTGGTGGGAGCACGACCCGACGCTGTCGTCGGGTGCACGCGCCAAGCAGCAGGCGCTCGACGACGGCGACGAGGACGGCGCGGCCGCGCTGCGGGAGGAGAACCGCCTGCTGCGCGAACGCCTGGCCGCGCTGGAGGCGCACGTCCTGGACAGCGGCGGCGGTGCCGCCGAGGACGAGGACGGCGCGACCGGCAAGACGACGAGCAAGAAGGGGAGCACCCGTGACTGACGTGACCGTCGGCGCTCACGGCGGCGCCTCGGCGCCGAGCCCGTGGCAGGGCGAGGCGGTGTACCTGTACGGGGTGGCGCGCGGCCTGGACCCCGCGGCGGTCGCCCAGGTGAGCGGCGTGGGCGGCGCGCCGGTCCGCCTGCTGGCCGCCGGCGACCTGTCCGCGGTGGTCAGCACCGTGGAACTGGCCGACTTCGGCGAGGAGGCGCTGCGCGTCAACCTGGAGGACCTGGCGTTCCTGGAGGCCACCGCCCGCGCCCACCACGAGGTGGTCGACCGCGCCGCGCACGCCGCGCCGACCGCGCCGGTGCGCATCGCCACCATCTACCGCGACGACGAGCGCGTGCGGGAGATCCTGACCCGGCAGCACGAGCAGTTCACGCGCGTGCTGGACCGGGTCGCCGGCCGCTCGGAGTGGGGCGTGAAGGCCTACGCCTACGCCGAAGCCTACGAGGCCGCCCCGCAGGACGACCCCGGCACCGGTTCCGAGGCGCGCCCGGCGGGCGGCGCGGGCACCGCCTACCTGCAGCGGCGCCAGCAGCAGCGGCGCCAGCACCAGAGCGCCGCACGCCACATCAGCGAGCAGGCCCAGGCCATCCACGCCGAACTGTCCGACCACGCCGTCGCCGTCCGCCAGCACCCGGCGCAGGACCCGCGCCTGTCGGGGCACGAGGGCACCCAGATCCTCAACGTCGCCTACCTGCTGGACGACGAGCAGGTGGAGGGGTTCGCCGAGGCGGTGCGGGCGATCGACGCGCGGTCGGCGGGCATCGGGGTGGAGGTCACCGGCCCCTGGCCGCCCTACTCGTTCATCGACACCGCCGAGACCACCCCCGCGGACGCCTGATGCCGGTCGACCTGGACATCGGCGACCCGCACGCCCCGATGGAGCGGGTGGCGCTGGTGGACCTGCTGGACCGGCTGCTGGCCGGCGGGGTCGTCATCACCGGCGACCTGGTCATCTCCATCGCCGAGGTGGACCTGGTGCACGTGTCGCTGCGCGCGCTGATCACCACGGTGCGCGATGAGTTCCTGGGAGAGGAGGCGGGCCGGTGACCCACCCCACCGACGGGCGTCCCACCCCCGACACCACCCCCGACACCGCCGGCGATATTGCGGGCGACATGGCGGGCGACACCGCTCCGGCCGCCGCGCGCGAGAGCGTGCGGCGGCGCGGCGGGCGGGAGGAGCTGGAACGCCGGGCGGCCGCGCGCGACCGCGAGCCGGTCTCGGGCGAGGTGACGGTCCGCGACGCCGACATCGGCCAGGGCTTCACCGACGACCTGCTGGGCGGCCGCCGCCCCGCCCCCGGATCGGCGGCGGGGTCGGCGACGGCAGGGCTGGCCGACGCGCTGGGCGAGGCCCTGTCGGCCGCCGAGCCGCTGCAGGCGCGCGCGGTGCGCTCGACCGCCTCCAGCGGCGTCATGCAGCGCCTGCGCTCGGACCCCGAGACCGTGGAGCGCGACCTGGTCAAGCTGGTGCTGACGGTGGTCGAACTGATCCGCCAGCTGATGGAGCGCCAGGCGCTGCGCCGCGTGGAGGACGGCAGCCTCACCGACGAGCAGATCGAACGCCTGGGCCTGGCGCTGATGCGGCTGGAGGAGGCGATGGAGCGGCTGAAGGACCACTTCGACCTGGAGGACAAGGACCTCAACCTCGACCTCGGCCCCCTCGGCCCGCTCCTGCCCGAATGACCGGCTGACCGGCCGGCCGGTCCGCACAGACCTCGGCGCCCGCGCGATTCCTCCACTCGCGCGGGCGCCGTCCTGTCGCCTGGCCCCGGAGAGGCCGCCTGGAAGGTCAGCGGGCGGTCACCGCTCGTCGGCCCGGCGGATCGCCTCGGCCAGCTCCTGCTTGGACATCTTGGACCGGCCGGGGATGTCCAGCTCCTGGGCCCGCCGGTAGAGGGTCTTCTTGTCGGCCTTGACGGTCAGGGGCTTGGCCGCCCGCCGCTTGCCGGAAGAGTTCCCGCCGCCCGAGGCGCCACCGGCCTTGCCGGCGGCCTTGGCCTTGCTCTTGGGCTTGGCTTTGGGCTTGCCCTCGGCCTTCGCGGCGGAGGAGGAGGTGGACGAGGCGGACGAAGTCGTGGACCGGGCCTCCGACGTCCCGCCCTTCCCCTCGCTGTCGCGGTCGTCCTGCCCGGACCGCTCCTCGCCCTTTTCGGCCTTCGCAGGCTTCGCGGCCTTCTCAGGCTCCTGCGGCTGCTCGGCGCGGGCGTCCGGCGCGGGGGCGTTGTCCGGCTCGCTGGTCTCCTCGTCCCCTGAGGCGCGTCTGGAGGGGCGCACCTTCCTGGTGAGCTTGGAGACGCGGCTCTGCACGCCGCTCCAGACGGCGCGCGTCTTGCCTTCCTTGCCGCCGTCCTTATCGTCGTCCTTGCCGCCGCCGTTCTTGCCGCTCGGCCTCAGGGCCGACGGCAGGTCCCGCAGACCCGGCATCGTCGATCGCTCCTTTCCGGGGTCGCGAACATCACGAAAACTCGGTGCGGCTCTACCCGCCTCGATGATGTTCATGCGAAAGGTCCAGGTCCGAGCCCATATCGTCACTCATGTCACCGCCCGCGCGACGGCACGGGAACCGGACGCGGGAACCCGGCCCGCGACCACGCCGAAGATCATCCCGCAGCGCGGGCGTCCGTGCCGGAAGCGAACGCGGAGACGGCGGGGGCACCAGGAGCAGGGGCACCAGGGGCGGGGGAGGCGAGCCGCTCGGCCTCCCACAGGTCGCGGTAGGGGCCGGGACGCCGGTGCAGGTCGTCGTGGCGGCCGCGCTGCACCACCCGGCCGCCGTCGACCACCAGGACCTCGTCGGCGGCCTCCAGCGCGGCCAGCCGGTGGGTGACCAGCAGCAGGGTGCCGCCGCCGGGCGCGGTCAGCAGGTCGCGGGTGACGGCGTCGGCGGTGGCGGTGTCCAGGGCCTCGGCCGGCTCGTCCAGCACCAGCACCGGCGGGTCGGCCAGCAGCGCCCGCGCCAGCAGCAGCCGCTGCCGCTGCCCGCCCGACAGGCCGCGCCCGCCCTCGCCCACCACGGTGTCCCAGCCCTGCGGCAGCTCGCGCACCACCTCCAGCAGCCGGGCGCGCCGCGCGGCCGCCTCCAGGTCGGCCTCGGCGGCGTCCGGGCGGGCCAGCAGCAGGTTGGCGCGGACCGTCCCGGCGAACACGTGGGCGTCCTGGGTCAGGCCCCGCACCGCCGCCCGCACATCACCGGGCGCGTACCGCTCCAGCGCGTGCCCGGCCAGCGTCACGGTCCCGGCCGACGGCGCGACCAGACCCGCCACCGCCGCCAGCAGGGTGCTCTTGCCCGCGCCGCTGGCCCCGACCACCGCCACCCGCCGCCCCCGCTCCACCTGCAGGTCCACCCCGTCCAGCGCATCCCGCCCACCGGACGCGGCCGACCCGGCTCCGGGGTAGGTGACGTGCACGCCCAGCAACTCCACCGACAACGGTCCCGACGGCAGCCGAAGCGGGTCATGCGGCGCCGCGGGCGGGGACGTGCGCAGCAGCGCGTCGACGCGGCGGCACGCCGGAGCGATCTCGCGCAGCCGCTGCACCGCGCCCGCCAGCGGCAACGTGGCCTCCACGGTGACCAGCGCGGTCAGCGCGACCACCGCCACCTGGACCTGCCCGGCCCCCGCCCGCACCCCGAGCCACACGGCCGCCACCACCGTCGCGCCCTGCAGCAGGGTCCCGGCCGCGGCGACCAGCCCCGCCAGGTGCGCGGTGGTGCGCTCGGCGCGCTCCAGCCGCCGCGCCGCGCGGCCCGCGGCGTCGGTGAAGCGGCCGGTCGCGCCGAACACCGCCAGGTCGGCCGCGCCCTCCCACACGTCCAGACCCCGCACCGCCAGCCCGCGGCGGGCGTCCGCGGCGCGTTCGGCGGCCCGCCGCCCCAGCGGCCACACCGCCAGCGGCAGCAGCACCCCCGCCGCCACCGTCCCGGCCGCCAGCGCCGCCGCCGAGGCGGGCAGCACCAGCACCGCGACCGCCACACCCGTCACCGCGCACGCCACCGCCGCCACCGCCGGCAGCAGGCAGCGCAGCAGCAGGTCCTGCACGGCGTCCACGTCCGACACCATCCGCGACAGCGCGTCACCGTCCCGCTCCCGCGCACGCCCGGCGAAGGGGGAGCGGGGGGAGGCGCAGGCCAACGCGTCGAACACCCGCCCCCGCAGCTCCGCCAGCGCCCGCAACGCCACGTCATGACCGGCCAGCCGCTCGATGTACCGCAGCGAACCCTTGGCCAGCGCGAACCCGCGCACCGCCACGATCGCCAGCGACAGCGCCGCCATGGTCGGCTGCTGCGCCGCCCGCGCGATCAGCCAGGCCGCCGCCGCGACCAGGCCCAGCCCGCACAGCTCGGCCGCGGTCCCGGCCAGGCCCGCCAGCACCAGCCGCCCGGTGTAGGGCCGCACCGCGCCCCACATCCCCCCGGCCCGCACGGCGCCGGGGCCAGGGGAGGGACGAGGCGTCGCAGAGAGCGTGGGGGAGGTCAAGGCGTCTCTCCTGTCACGGCGGCGACCGGCACCGGAACACCGGCGCGCGCAGGCACGGGGATGGAAATGGAAGGGGAAGCGGGGGTAGGGCCGTCGGCCCCGTCGCCGGTCCGCTCGTCGACGCGGCCGTCCTGCAGGCGCACCACGCGGTCGGCGACCCGCAGCAGCGCCGGGCGGTGCGCCACGATCAGCGCGGTCCTGCCCTCCAGCAGCCGCGCGGCGGCCCGCACCAGCACCTGCTCGCTGTGCAGGTCCAGGCGGGCGGTGGGCTCGTCCAGCAGCATCAGCGGCGCACCGGTCAGGTAGGCGCGGGCAATCGCCAGCCGCTGCCGCTGCCCCGCCGACAACCCCGCGCCGCCCTCGCCCAGCACCGTGCCGTACCCGCCGGGCAGCCGCTCGATGAACTCCTCGGCGGCCGCGGCCCGCGCCGCCCCCGCGATCTGCGGCAAAGCCGCACCGGGGACGCCCAGGGCGATGTTGTCGGCCACCGACGCGGCGAACAGATGGGGCCGCTGCGGCACCCAGCCCAACCGGGCCCGCCACCGCGCCAGCCCCGCGCCGCCGGGCTCGGCCACCAGATCGGCCAGGTCCACCCCGTCCACCAGCACCCGGCCGCCGGTGGGCGGCACCAGGCCCGCCAGCACCAGCAGCAGCGTCGACTTGCCCGCGCCCGACGGCCCGGCCAAAGCCACCCGCTCGCCCGGCGCCACCCGCAGCGACACGTCCTCCAGCGCGGGACGGCCGGCACCGGGGTAGTGCACCGTCAGATCCTCCAGCACGATCTCCGGCGCACCCTCGGCCACGCCTGCGGAGCCTTCCGCCGAGGCCCCGGCAGCGACCCCGCGCCGCACCGGACGCCGTGAGCTCTCCGGCCCGGCGCCCCGGCCGTCCGGCCGCGCCGACGGGGCGTCCAGGACCGCGAACACCGACTCGGCCGCCGCCACCCCCTCGGCACTGGCGTGGAACCGCGCCCCCAACGCCCGCAGCGGCAGGTACACCTCCGGAGTCAGGATCAGCACCAGCAGCCCCGTCTCCAGCGCCATGTCGCCCTTCAGCAACCGCAACCCCACCGGCACCGCCACCAACGCCACCGACAGCGCGCACACCAGCTCCAGCACCAGCGACGACAAGAACGCCACCCGCAACGCCGCCACCGTGGCGCGCCGGTGCTGGTCGGCCATCGCCCGCACCACCTGCGACTGGTGCCCGGTGCGACCGTAGGCGCGCAACGTCCCCAAGCCCGCCAGCACATCGCGGAAATGACCGCCCAGACGCTGCAGCAGCCCCCACTGGCGACCGGTCAACGCCGCCGTCCGCATCCCCACCAGCGCACCGAACACCGGGACCAGCGGCACCGTCACCGCCACCACCAGCGCCGAAGCCCAGTCCGCCACCGCCAGCACCCCCAGCACCAGCACCGGCACCACCACCGCCGCCAGCAACTGCGGCACGTACCCGGTGAAGAACGCGTCCAAGGCGTCCAGACCACGAGTCAGCAGCGTCACCCGCTCACCCGACCCCACCGCCTGCCCCACCGCCGCCCCGGCCGGACCCGGCACGGCGGGGGAGCGGGCCAGCAGCGCGGCCCGCAACCCGCCCTTGACGGCGGCCGCCGCGCGCCCGGCGACCCGCGCCGACACCCACGCCAGCACCGCCCGCCCCGCCACCACCGCGACCAGCCACGGCAACGGCCCGGCGTCCAGACCCGCCACCGCCCGCGCCAGCAGCCAGGCCGCCACCACCAGCAGCACACCCTGCCCCGCCGCCAGCACCCCCAGCAGCACCGTCACCCGACGCGGCAGCGACCCCAACAACCGGCGCTCCACACGCCCACCGCCCCGACTCTCAGACCCGCCCCCGGCCCGGCTCTCACCCTGCTCCTGCGGCCCGGTCGCGCCCGCCGTCATGTCCGCCATCGCCACCGGCCCCCTACAGGTAGGTGGGAGCGGTCACGCGCCCACGGAAGGTCCACCACACCAGGCCCTGCGCCGCCAACAGCAACGGCAGCAGCACCACCGTCATCACCGCCGTGAACCCCAACGCCGTCGACGACGCCCGCACCTGCGACCACTCCACCCCGGCCCCGGCCGCCACCACCGCCACCACCAGCACCACCGCCGTCACCGGATACCGCGCCGGAATCCGCCGCGCCCGCAGCAACGGGTCACCGCTCAACCGCCACCGCGCGAAACCCGCACCGTGCAGCGCGAACAACCCCGCCAACGGCAACCCCGCCGCACTCCCGACGTTGAAACCGCTCCCGTCCGCCCCCACCGCCGACGCCAGCAGCGTGCCCAGCACCGACGCCCACGCCAGCGCCAGACCCCAACTGCCGGCCACCACCGCCGCGTCCCACAACGACCGCCACGCCCGCGCGTCCACCCGCCCCCGCAGCCACAACCCCATGTCCCGCACCACCCACGCCAGCACCAGCCCCGCCGCCACCGGGAACAACCCCTCCAGCAACCGGTGCTCCAACCCCGGGAACGCGGCCGCCGTGATCCCCACCGCCGACACCAGCCACACCTCGTTGCCCAGGAAGAACGGCGCGATCCCCGCGATCACCAACCGCCGCTCGCGCTGCCCCCGCCCCAGCACCGGCAGCAGCATCCCCACCCCGATGTCGGCGCCCGCCAGCACCAGGTACCCGGCGGTGAACACCGCCAGCATCGCCATCGCCAGCATCTCCATCGTTCAGACTCCCGTCACGACCAGCACAGCGACAAAACCGAGGACCAACGCCCCCGAAAGATCAGTACGTGGGCACCAGCGCCGGCTCGGCCGGACGCGCCGGGGGAGCGGCGCCCAGCTGCACCCCGTCCGGACCCCGCCGCGCGAACCGCACCAGCAGCCAGGCGTTCACCACCAGCAGCAGCACCATCAACACCGTGAACACCACGAACGAGACCGCCATCCACCCCGGGTCCGCCTTCGACAACGCCTCCCGCGTCGTCAGCACCCCGTACACCATCCACGGCTGCCGCCCGATCTCCCGGAACACCCACCCGGCGACCATCGCCACGTACGGCAGCGGCACCGCCAGCATCAGCACCACGTGGAACACCCGGCCGCGCACCAGCCACCGCCCGAACCACACCTTCACCAGCGCCGCCAACGCCACCAGCATCAGCAGCTGCCAGGCCATCAGCATCAGCACCTCACCGGCCTTCGCCCCGCCCGGCGCCAGATAGTCGCCCGGCCCGAAAGCGGCCACGAACCGCGCCTGCTCGGCCAACCCCTCCTCGGTCGCGCCGTGCTTGGTCGGCTGCAGGTAGGAGAACTGCATCCCGCCCCACGTCGGCGTCACCACCGCACCCACGATCAACGCGACCAGACCGATCCGCATCGACCGCCGGAAGAACTCCACCTCACCCGTACGGCGGCGCAGATGGTAGGCGCTCACCCCCGCCACGAACACCCCGGCCGTCAGCAGCCCGCCGAACAGCACGTGCCCGAACGCCAGCACCGCCGTCGGATTGGCCAGCAGCGCCCCCACATCGGTCAACCGCGCCCGGCCGCCCTCCAGCACGTACCCGACCGGCCGCTGCAACCACCCGTTCGCCACCAGGATGAAGTACGCCGACAGGTAGGCCGTCAGCGTCACCACCCAGATCAGCGCCAGGTGCAACCACCGGTTCAACCGGTCCCACCCGAAGATCCACAACCCCAGGAACGTGGACTCCACGAAGAACGCCGCGATCGTCTCCATCGCCAGCGGCGCGCCGAACACCTCGCCCGTCATCGCCGACATCCCGCCCCAGTTCAACCCGAACTGGAACTCCATCACCAGCCCCGTCACGATGCCGACCGCATAGTTGACCACATACAACTGGCCCCAGAACCGCACCATCCGCGCATGCACCGCACCCCCCGACAACGTGGCGCGCGTCTGCATCAACGCCACCAGCGTCGCCAGCCCCAGCGTCAACGCCACGAACAGGAAATGCGACCCGGCCGTCAACGCGAACTGCAACCGCGCCAGCATCAGGGCGTCCATCCCCGTCACCCCTCCCACCCAGAATCGGTCTTCAGCACACCCCGATCCTGGAACCCGCCCCCCACCCCGCGAATCGGGCTACGGCGTGCACCCGCCCTGCGCCTTTCGCGCATCCGCCCGCCCCCGCCTACAACCAGAGATGTAGACACCCGGCCCCAGACCACGACCACAAGCCGACCCCGAGCCGACCACCGAGCGGCAACGCACGACCCAGCACACCGAACAGGAGACGCACCAGGGGAGAGGACCACACCACGACACCGCGCCCAACGCCCCCTCAGACGCGATCAACCCGCATAACCAGATGCGCCGCCCACGCCCCCGTGCTTGGCTGCACCCATGACACGACGACATTGACCCCAGCCCGAACGCCACCTCACCCGCACGCTCTACACCCACGCACTCCTGCACGACCTCATCCCGCTCTACCCGGTGTACGCACTGCTGTTCAGCGGCGCCGGACTCACCCCCGCGGCGATCTCCAGCCTCTTCGCGCTCTGGTCCCTCACCACCTTCGCCTTCGAGATCCCCTCGGGCATCTGGGCCGACGCCCACTCCCGGCGCCGCCTGCTCACCCTCGCCCCCCTCCTGACCGCCACCGGCTTCGCCCTGTGGACCCTCCGGCCCACCTACACCGCCTTCGCCGCCGGATTCGTCCTCTGGGGACTCGGCTCCGCCCTCACCTCCGGATCACTCCAGGCCCTGGTCTACGACCACCTCGACCACCTCGGCGCCACCCCCGCCTACGCACGCCTCATGGGACGTGCCCACACCCTCGGCGCCACCGCCACCCTCCTGGCCACCGCCCTCGCCGCCCCGCTGACCGCCACCGGGGGATACCAGGCCACCGGCTGGGCCAGCATCACCGTCTGCCTGCTCACCGCCCTCGCCGCGCACAACCTCCCCGAAACCCGCCACCGCTCCAACCGCAAACCCGACCCGCACGACCCGCACGACCCGCACGACGACGCCCCAGCAGACCCCGCAGAAGACCACCCGGCCGCCCCACCGCCCGCCACCATGGCCGACATCGCCCGCACCGGATGGCGCCAAGCCCGCGACCACCCCCGCGTCCGGCACGCCCTCCTCCTGGTCATCGCCCTCACCTGGATCGGCGCACTCGACGAATACCTCCCCCTGCTCGCCCGCTCCGCCAGCGCCGCACCCGACACCGTCCCCCTGCTGATCCTGCTGGCCACCCTCGGCCACACCGCAGGCGGCTGGTTCACCGAACACGGCCACCGCCACCTCGCACCCCTGCTCGCCCTGGCCGCCCTCTGCCTCGCCGCCGGAGCACTCAGCCGACACCCCGCTGGCATGCTCCCGGTCGCCCTCGCCTACGGCATCTTCCAATGGGCCGCCACCATCGCCGACGCACGCCTCCAACACCAGATCACCGACCACGCCCGAGCCACCGTCACCTCACTCGCCGGCATCGGCGAAGAAGCCGTCGCCCTGCTCGCCTTCACCGGCTACGCCCTCGGATCCACCTGGACCGGCCCCGACCACCTGTTCGCCATCGCCGCCGCCCCCTACCTGCTCCTGGCCCTCCTGCTGCACCGCACCGGACGACCACGCCCACCAGCGGGAAACGACACGAAAACACCGCCCTGACCTGCAGAAACGCGCAAGACGAACGTTCGGATCAAAACGGACGGACGAACGGCGGGGGAGAGGGGCGCGGCAGCGCGCCCTCAGGATCGGCCCCGGACGGCGGGGCCGCGCCCGATGCGCGTTCACCGAACGGCAACGGAACGCGCTGAACGGTGATCGCGCCTCCGGAACCAGATGATCAGTTCGTTCGGTGTTCGCGCTGAACGGCTGAACACCCGAACGCGCACCGGACGACGCGAGCGATCCGCGACGTAGAGCTCGCAACGCACGGTGACCGCCCGGCAAGTGAACGACCGGGTGGAAGTCGTTCGCAGGAGCGACGCCGCCTCGAACTTTCAGAGGCAAGGGAAGTCGTGCGCAGTGGAGCGCTCGAGGCCGCGGCGACGGAGAAGCCGGGTGAGCGGAGGGGCTGGAGATCAGGTGGCGACCGGGAGACGTGCCGGGGGTGCAGAAGGTGGGGGCGAGGGCCGGATGTCCTTTTCAGGCGCTTCAACACCTCTACTTAACATAATGTACATTATCAACCAAGTGCGAGATCATCCGAAGAGTGGGTGAAACGGACATCACGCCAACCCCTTGAGGCCGCAACGACCTACTGCGCATCACCACGCCGCCCACGACGCGCCCGCACCCATCCGACGCCGCCACCGCAGCCAGACACCCGCCTCGAGCCGGCCCGGCCGACGCGCACCCGACCCGCCCGCAAGATCCTCAGCAACGCGCCGAACGATCAAGACCCCGCACGGCAATCACGCACAGTGAACACCAGCCGCGACCACCACGCGCCCACCGTGTTCGACGTCGCGCACCGCGCACGCCACGCACCCGCAGCGCGCCGACCTCACACCCCGGCCACGACCCGCCGCAACGGCTCCAGCGCACGCATGTACTCCACCAGCCGCACGCCCACCTCGAACGCCACGTCCGCGCCCTCCAGCTCCGGGTCCAGCCAGACCTCCGACACCCGCCGCCACGAGGTGCGCCCCAGGAACGGACCGGCCACCGCCTCGTCCCCGAGCTCCTCCCGCCACCGGCCCTGCGCGTCCAGCAGGCGCGCCAGCACGGCCTCGTTGTCGCCCTCGGCGCGGTGCTCGGCGTGGAAGCCGATCTCCAGTGCGCTGTGCCGCGCCTCGGTGACGATCTCGGCGGCGACCAGCTGGGCCTCGTAGTGCTCGCGGGCCGGCGCGGGGTCGCCGAACCAGGCTTTGAGGCCGTTGTGGTGGACGCGCAGGTGCAGGTCCCCCAGGTCGGTCGGGGCCGATCCCCTGACGACCTCGGCGACCTGGTCGAACAGTTCCCAGCCCGGCATGGTGTACCTCCAGGGGGCATCGTAGCGGGGGTGTCCGACATCGGCCGAAAAGCGGACAGAAAGTCTCAAACACGACAGAAGGTGGATTCTGTCTGGTTTGGGATTTGTCAGTTTTCAGGGTTCGCGGCCTCCAGGACGCGCCACCGTCGACGCGTGCTCTGCTCCACGTTCGTCGCACGTCACGTGGAGCAGAGCACGCGCGGCCGAGCACGGCTGCGCGGCCGGACGCTCAGGACTCTGCGGGGCGCTCCTGCAGCACCCAGGCGTTGCCGTCGGGGTCGCTGAAGTGGACGAAGGAGTTCCACGGTCCCCCGGGCCCGTCCACCATCGCCCCGTTCTCGAAGTGCTGGACGTTCCCGGCCTCCACTCCCCCCTCCAGCAGCTGCTTGCGGGCCGCCTCGATGTCGGGGACGACGATCTGCACGCCGCGCAGCGACCCGGGCGCGGCCTCGGTGATGCCGGTGCCGATGGCGATGGAGCAGGACGATCCGGGCGGGGTCAGCTGGATGATCCGGAAGCCCTCCCCTCCCTCCCCCTGGTCGTCGACGTCGACGGTGAAGCCCAGGCGTTCGGCGTAGAACTCCTTGGCGCGGTCGAGGTCGGTGACGGGCACGGGGATGAGCTCGATCTTCCAGTCCACGAGGGTGTCCTTTCGGTGTGGGACGGCGGTCGGGGTCGTAGGTGTCGACCTTGGGCGGGGCGCGGATTCATCGGTGCGGCGGGCGGGTCGGGCCGGCTGTCTTCTGTCGGTGGCGCAGGGTAACGTCCGGCGGGTGCGTCCCAGCGATATTCAGCGTCTGTCCGTGATCGAGGCCGTGGACCGTTACACCGAGATGGTGCGGGCGAAGGCGGCGACGGGTGCGTTGGCGCCCGGGAGCGCGGAGGTGTACGTGCGTGATGTGCACACCTTCGCGGAGCTGGCGGGGGCCGGGCGGGTGCTGGACGATCTGACGGGTGAGGACGTCGACGAGGTGCTGCTGAAGTTCGCGCACAAGCCGGACGGTCGGCGGGCGTCGGGGGCGGCGGGGGCGTCGGCGTCGGACGGGGTGCGGTTGCAGAGCGCGTCGTCGCAGGCGCGGTTCCGGCGTTCGGTGTCGGCGTTCTTTCGGCATGCGGCGGTGGCGGGGTGGGTGCAGTTGAACCCGATGTCGGTGGCGACGTTGAAGCCCAAGCAGCGGGGCGGGTTGCGGGCCGAGCGGCGGGCGTTGACGACCGAGCAGGCCGAGGGGTTGCTGGGGGCGGCGCGGGATCTGGTGGCGGCGCCGGTGGAGCCGGGCAAGCGGGTCGATCAGCGTACGGAGTTGCGGGACGGGCTGATCGTGTTGTTGCTGGCGGCGGTGGGGCCGCGGGTGTCGGAGCTGACGCGGTCGAATGTGGAGGACTTCTTCGTCAACGCGGGGATGCGGTACTGGCGGATCTTCGGTAAGGGCGGGCGGACGCGGGACGTGCCGCTCCCCCGGCCGGTGGTGGAGGTGCTGGACGCCTATCTGGCGGAGGGGCGTCCGTTGCTGGACCGGGGGCGTGAGCCGAAGGCGTTGCTGTTGTCGTGGCGGGGGCGGCGGTTGGCGCGCGGTGATGTGCAGGGGGTGATCGACCGGGTGCTGGCGCGGGTGGATCCGGAGCGGCGGCGCAGTGTGACGCCGCATGGTCTGCGTCATACGACGGCGACGCATCTGCTGGCGGCGGCGACGGACATGGACGCGGTGCGGCGTGTGCTGGGGCATTCGGATCTGTCGACGCTGGGGCGGTACCGGGACGAGTTGCCCGGTGAGCTGGAGGCGGCGATGCGGGTGCATCCGTTGTTGGGGCCGGTGCGCGGGGCGGGGGCCGTCGAGGCGGGTCCGGTGGAGTGAGCGGGTGAGGTCGGGGCCGGGTGTTTGAGGGCGTCGGGTGCGGCTCTTTTGGAGGTCAGACCCAGCCGAGGGACGAGGGTTGTGGGAAGCCCTGGTGCCATGCGCCGTAGGCGGCGATGAGGGCGGCGGCGGGTGCGAAGGCGGCGGTGAGCAGGGCGCCCAGGTGGGCGCGGGTGGTCCAGCCCCAGTAGGTGAAGGCCAGGGCGATGGCCAGGCTCATCAGGGCGGTGCCGCCTTCGAGGGCGTTGGTGGCCCAGGTGAGTCCGGTGGTGAGGGCCAGGGTGAGGCCGAGGGCTCGGTGGGGCCGGCTCCGGGGTCGCGGGTGGCGGGCCAGGGTGGTGGCGAGCGCGGTGAGGACCAGGGCGGTTCCGGTGTACCAGATGTAGTGGCCTGCGGTCTCGTCCCAGAGGTGGGCGGTGGGGCCGGGTGCGGTGTTGGCGATGGAGTTGGCGGCCAGGTGGATGCCGTGGCCTTCGGCGTAGGTGAGGGCTCCGGCGAGGTAGAGGAGCCAGGCGCGGGGTCGGGCGTGGGCGCGGTGGAGGGTGGCGGCGGCGGTGAGCAGGACGGCGTAGGGGGTGAGCAGGTCGATCCAGTCGGCCCAGCGGGTGGGGCCGATGGTGCCGAGCGGGGTGGTGGCGACGCCGGTGTGGTGGGTGAGTGAGTAGGCGGCCGCGGTGGCGGCGAGCCAGGGCAGGTAGCGGGTCGGGTGGGGCGGCGGGGTGGCGGTGGTGCGCGGTGTTGGGGTGCGCGTCATGGTGGCTTTCGGGTGGGTGGTGGTGCTGGACGGTGGGCCGGGCGGCGTGGGGCGCGGGTGGGGTGGGGCGGGGAATGGTTCGGCCGGGTGTGGGCTGGTGGTTGCGTTCGGCTGCGGTGTGGTGAAGGGAGTCCGCTCCCCTGCTCCGTGTGGAGGTGCGCCGGTGGCGGTGGCTAGGTGCCACTCCCCTGCTGGTGCGGCGATGTGTCGGCGGTGGTGGACAGTGTGAGCGTCGTGGTTTCGTGCGCCGGTGGTGGCGTCTGGATGTGCTGTGGGGCGTCTGGGTAGGTGCGTCGGTGTGCGGTTGTCCGGGGGCAGGCCCGCGTTGTCTGCTCGGTCGCTGTGTCCGCCGGCTGTGTCCGCCTGGGTGCGTGGCGGTGTCGCGTCGTCTGCGGCGGGCTGTGTCGGCTGTGGGCCTGGCCCCCGGTCCGGGTGCGCGGTGTTGCGGTGCGGCCGGTTATGCGGAGGGGTGTGCGCCGTCGGCGTGGGTCAGCAGGGTGCGGGCCAGGCGGTAGGCGTGGGTGAGGTCGTCGCCGGTGTACTCGAGGGCGGCGATGCCGGCCAGGTGGTGGTCGGCGTTGACGGCGACGGTGTTGCTGAGGTGGCGGAACAGCGGGGCGTCGGACATGGAGTCGCCGTAGGCGACGCATTGGTCGTGGGTGAGGCCGTAGGCGGTGCGGAGTTCCTCGGTGAGGCGGATCTTGTCGTCGGGGGTGAGGATTCCGGCGGGGTCCAGGGGGGCGGTGAAGGGCAGGGGCGGGAAGCGGGAGGCCAGGACGTGGTCGAAGCCGAGGTCGAGCAGGTGGCGGGCGAAGAAGTCCGGGGACATGGTGATGACGGCGCTGTGTTCGCCGCGGGCGCGGATGTCGGCGCAGACCTCGGGGATGCCGGTGAGCCAGGTGGCGGCGGTGTAGGCGGTGGCGACGGCCTGGGGGGTGAGGTCGTGCCAGAGGCGGTGGATGGCGGCCGAGAAGGCACGGGTGTCGATGTGGCCGGCGGCGAAGCGGGCTTCCAGGTCCTGGAGTTGCGGGAGGGTGCCCATGTGGCGGGCGAGTTCCAGGTTGGCGGTGGACCCGGCGAGCAGGGTTCCGTCCATGTCGAAGATGTGCAGGGTTGTCACAAGTCTTCAGTGTGGCGGGCCGGGGTGGCGCGGGGCGAGCGGGTTTGCGGGCCGGGCCGGTGGGGTCAGGAGTCCTTGTTGTCGGGCCACAGGGCGTAGGACAGCAGGATCGCGCCCCAGATGCCTAGAGGCCAGACGGGCCAGAAGAAGGTGAGGTCGTGTTCGCGGACGCAGTTGATGGCCCAGATGGCGGTCATGATGAGGGCGCCGCCGCCCCAGTAGCCCCATTCGTTGCGCCATTCGCGCTTGTCGGCCTGGGCCTTGGCGGCTTTGCGGGCGTTCTCGGCTTTGGTGAGGGCGGCGCGGGAGACCGGTAGGTCGGCGGTGAGGGTGGTGAGCTGGCCGAGGGTGGTGGCGGTGACGGCCTGCTCCAGGCGGCGGTTGTACTCGGGGGTGTCGAGGGCGCCTTCGGCCAGGGCGTCGCCGAGTTGCTCGATGGCGGTGTTGCGGTCGGCGTCGGAGGCGCGCAGCATGCCGGGCGGGACGGCGGGGGCCGCGCCGGGCGCGGGGGCGGGAGTCGGGGCGTGCGCGGGCGGGGCGGTGGGCGCGCCGGTGGGGGCTGGCTGGTCGGGGTGGTCGTGCACGGCGTCTCCTCGCGGCGGCCTGGTTCGTCCGGCGGACGGTTCCAGGATGGCCCGGCGGGGGCGGGGGGACGTCCTGCGGGATGAGGAACGTGGAGTACATCCTTCGGAGGACGGGGGTCGCCTCTGCCGAAAGTCGGGGGCGGGAAAAGCCGTTCGTCCGATGCCGGGGGGCCCTGATGTTCTTTACTGTTTCGCCATGGACGGGATTTTCGATCTTCTGCATACGGCGGTCACCTCGCCGTGGTTCTACCTGGCGCTGTTCGCGGTCGCCGTGATCGACGGGTTCTTCCCGGTGGTGCCCAGCGAGAGCATGGTGATCACCGGTGGGGTGTACGCGGCGTCGGGGCGGCCGGAGCTGCTGTGGGTGGTGGTGCTGGCCGCGCTGGGGGCGTTCCTGGGAGATCACGTCTCGTACCTGGTGGGGCGGGGCTGGGGCGGGCGGCTGACGCGGCGGATCAAGCCGGGGACCAAGAAGGCGCGGGCGCTGGAGTGGGCGCGGCGGATGCTGGCCGAGCGGGGCGGGCTGATCCTGGTGGTGGCGCGGTACGTGCCGGGCGGTCGTACGGCGGTGACGCTGACGATGGGGTTGTGCGGGTACCCGCTGCGCAAGTTCTCGCTGTTCGCGGGGATCGCGGCGGTGAGCTGGGCGCTGTACGGGTCGCTGCTGGGCTATCTGGGCGGGGTGGCGTTCGAGAACGACCCGATCAAGGGTGTGGCGCTGGGCCTGGGGCTGGCGATCTCGGTGACGGTGGTGGTCGAGGTGGTGCGGTGGCTGCGCGGTCGTTCGCGGGCGAAGGCGCAGGCGGAGAGGGCCGAGGAGGCCAGGGAGGCCGGGGCGGCGCGCGAGCCGGAGGAGCGCGTGGAGGTCTGCTGAGCGGGCCGGCCGCGCGGGCGGGCGGAGTGGGGTCGAGGGGCCCGGCTGGAGGGCCTGCCTGAGAAGGCTGCTTGGTCTTCCCGGTGTCGGGGGCCGGGACGGGCCTGCCCTCGTCTGGGGCGGGCCGTGGCCGTCGGGCTGCGGCGTCGGGCTGCGGTGGTGTCGAGGAGCCGCCCCTTGAGGACGTGGTCTTCCGGGGGCGGAGGGTCGTGCGTGCGGGAAGGGCGGCAGGGCGCGTCGGCGTGCCCTGCCGCTGGAGCGCGCCGGTGGAGCGGGAGTCTGTGCGGCCGGGCGTGCGCGTCCGGCCGGGGCCGGTGGTGAGGTGTGCCCGCCGGGTCCGCCGATGGGCGGTCACTGATGTGCGGTCGGTGGCCGCGTCGATGCGTCGTTGCGCCCTCCAGGCATGACATTCTCGACAAATTGGTGAACGTAGAGTGAACTCCGGTGGTCTGCTGGAGGATCTCAACGAGTGGTGGATCGCCGGAAGCGTGAGGGAGAGTATGCAAGCGCCTGACTTCAGTGCCGAGTGGTACCGCAGTATCACCGGCTGGGCCCATGACATGCCGTCGTGGACCCACCCGGTGGCCGAGGTCGGCACGGACGCGGGGCTGCTGTTGTTCGCCGCGCTGTTCGTGGCGGGCTGGTGGCGGGCGCGCGGCCGCGACGCGCGGTCGATGGGGCTGGCGCTGCTGGCGCCGGCGGCGATGGTGTCGGCGTACCTGGTGAGCGAGGTCTCCAAGAGCTTCCTGCGGGAGGAGCGGCCCTGCCGGGCGGTGGCCGGGGCGGTGCACATCGCCGAGTGCCCGGCGCCGGGCGACTGGTCGTTCCCCAGCAACCACGCCACGATCGCGGCGGCGTCGGCGGCGGCGATCGTGGTGGCCTGGCGGGCGCTGGCGCCGCTGGTGCTGCCGCTGGCGGCGATGATGGCGTTCTCGCGGGTGTACGTGGGGGTGCACTACCCGCACGACGTGGCGATGGGCTTCGTGGTCGGGGTGGTGGTGGCGCCGCTGGTGGCGCTGGTGCTGGTGCGGCTGGCGGTGCCGCTGGTGGAGATGCTGCGGCGGATGCCGATCGGGGTGACGCTGCTGGGGCCGCCGGTGGGGTCCCCGGCTCCGGCCGCGGTCCCGGCGGGGTCGGGGGCGCCCGCTCCGGGCACTCCCAACCCCTACGGCTCCCCCGCGCCCTATGGCGGGCGGCACGCCGCCCGGCCCCCCTACCCGCAGGAGCCGCAGGGCGGCCAGTACCCGCAGGGCGCGCCGGGCGGGTACGGGCCCGGTCCGGCGGGTCCGGGTGAGCCGGAGAACCCGGCCGCGGTGACGATGCCGGATGTGATGACGGGCATCGGGCGGCACCGCCGTCCGCCGTCCTGACGCCCGCCCTTGTGGCGGGATCGACGTCCGCGGGCCGTTCCCAGGTCGGTGCCCTCGAGGGGCCGACCTGGGAACGGCCCGTTCGGCTTTGCGGGCAGCGGCGTCCGGTGGGCGGCCGGGTCAGGTGGTGGCGACCAGGCCGGCCTCGTAGGCGACGATGGCGGCCTGGACGCGGTTCTTGACCTCAAGGCGCGTCAGGATCGTGCTGACATAGGCCTTCACCGTGCCCTCCACCACGTGCAGGCGCGCGGCGATCTCGGCGTTGGACATGCCCGCGCCCACCAGCGCCAGCACCTGGCGCTCGCGGGGGGTGAGGGCGGCCACGCGCTCGCGGGCGGCGACGGCGTGGGTGATGCGCCCGCCGCTGAGCACGGTGATGACGCGGTGGGCGACCTTGGGCGACAGGTAGGCCGCGCCGTCGGCGACCGCGTGCACCCCGGCCAGCAGCTCGTGGGGGTCGCCGGACTTCAGCAGGAACCCGCCGGCGCCGTCGGCCAGGGCGCGGGCGATGTACTCGTCCTCGCCGAAGGTGGTCAGGATGATCACGCCGGTGTCGGGGACGGTGCGGCGCAGCTCGGCGGCGGCCGCCAGGCCGTCCAGGCGGGGCATCCGGATGTCCAGCAGCGCCACGTGGGGGCGGTGGGCCTGCACCGCCTCCACCGCCGCGCGGCCGTCGGCGGCCTCGGCGACCACCTCGATGCGCGGGTCGGCCGACAGGATCGCCCGCACCCCCGCCCTGATCATGGCCTCGTCGTCGGCCAGTACCACCCGGATCACCCGCGGTCCCCCTCGTGTCGCGCTCATGGTCGTGCTCGTGTCGTGCTCGTTCCTCGCGGCGGCGGGCGCGCCGCCCGCGGCGCTCACGGGGCGCGCCGCCAGTGCCCGTCGGCCTGGCGGAAGGCGTCCTTGCTCGCCAGCCGGCCGTTCAGGAAGCAGATCCGGTAGGCCGTGCCCAGCCCCAGCGGGTTGGCGTCGGGCCGGTAGAAGCGGCAGTCGGCGCCCGGTGCGGCGGGCGGCACGGCCGCCTCGATCCGTTGGGCGTCGGAGGGGACCAGGTCCCTGGGGGGCAGGACGCGTTCGACCCGGGCCCGGTCCTGGCCGGGGCGCAGTGCGGCGTAGTCGGCCGGTTCCAGGACCGAGTTGACGGTGATGTAGACGTAGTAGCCGGCCATCACCGCGCCCAGCGCGATCAGCAGGGCGGTCGGCACGGTGATGGCGGTGATCAGGTGCCGGCGCAGCCGCCGGCGCTCGTCGGCCAGCCGCTGCGCCGACACCGACGCCGCCGTGGGGGCGGCCTGATCGTGCTCGGCGGACGGCGGGCCGGCCGTGCCCGGGCGGGATGGGGCCGACGACGCCGGGCGGGCCGCGGGCAGGTCGGCGATCACCTCGAAGCCGCCGTCGTCGCGGGGGCCGGCCCGCAGGGAGCCGCCGGCCACCCGGACCCGTTCGGCCAGTCCCGTCAGCCCCAGCCCGCCGCCGGCCGGGCCCGGCCCGGCGCCTTCGGCGGGAGCCGCGGCCAGGGGCGCGGGGCCGTTGACGACCATGACGCGCATCCCGCCCTCGGGCAGGGGCGACAGGCGCACCAGCACCATCGCGCCGGGGGCGTGCTTGGCCGCGTTGGTGATCGCCTCCTGGACCACGCGGTGCGCCGCCAGCGCCGCCATCGGCTCCGGGCCGCCCGCGCCGGGGTCCGACGGCGCCCGCCCGGAGGCGGTGGCGTCGATCAGGCGGACCGGGATGCCCGAGGCGCGGGCCCGCTCGACCAGTTCGGCGATGCTCTCCCCCACCGGGCGGGTCGGCGCTCCCGCCGTCTGGGACCCCAGCCCGGCGTCCGGCCCGCTCTCCGGCGCCGCCTCCGCCGCACCGGCTCCGCCGCCGGGGCCCGTGCCGGGGCCGGCGTCCTCGCGCAGCACGCCGATGATCTCCCGGAGGCGGTCGGTGGCCTGGGCCGCGCCCGCGCGCAGCTCGGCGGCCGCCGCCCGGTGCCGCTCCTGCAGGCCCGGCGCGACCTGCAGCGCGCCCGCCCGCACCGCGATCAGCGCCAGCTCGTGCCCCAGCGAGTCGTGCATGTCGTGGGCGATGCGGGCCCGCTCGCGCAGCCGCTCGCGCTCGGCGATGATGCGCTGCTCGCGCTCCAGCTGCTCGGCGCGCTGCCACCCGGCCAGCCGCAGCTCCTGGTACTGGTTCCAGTACCGCCCGGCCAGCCACGGCAGCACCCCCAGCAGCACCAGCCACACCGTGCTGGGGAACCACACCGTCACCGCCACACCGCGCACCAGGTTCAGCGCGACGCCCGCCGCCATGATCAGCAGCAGGGCCCGCGCCATCGGCCGCACGTGCCGCGACCGCCACCCCGCCAGGTAGGCCATCACCGGCAGCGCGAACACGAAGTTGCCGTGCACCGGCAGCGGCGCGACCACCAGCACCAGCGCCGCGACCGGGAACGCCCGCGACACCAGCACCGCCGCCGCCGTCAACGCCAGGCCCACCACCTGCCCCCACCACAGCGCCGAGTCGGCCCGCACCGGCATCATGCTGCCGAACACCAGCGGGAACGCCAGCACCGCCCACAGCAGCGCATCGGCCTGCCACGCCCGGCGCGAGGGCCGCCGCAGCCGGTCGCGCAGCGCCGCCCAGGACCCGTCGAACCCGCCGGGACCGCCCTGGAGGACGGGCAGGCCCGGCACGGGCCACAGCCGGGACCGGGCTGCGGGCCGCAGCCGGGGCTCGGGCCGGTCGGCGGGGGCGGGAGGGGCGGCCGGGAGCTTCACCCCGCCCACGCTACAAGGCGGTGATCAGCGCCGATACTGCCGAAAGTCAACGACACCGCCCATCGGGGACGAGCGTCCCCAAGGGGGAGGAAGCACGGGAGGGGACGACACCCGCCCAGAAGATCATTCCGGGCGGCCGGGCGGAGGCGCCGTCAACTACGGTGGTGCCCGTGACCCCACCCTCCGGCCCGCCGGCCCCGCGCGACGGCCGGTCCGGCCGATCCGACGGGACGGCCGGCCCGGTGGCGGCGCCCGGCGCCCGCCCGCCCCGCGCCGCTCCCCCGGCGCCCGCACCTGCGGCAGGCCCCGCAGCCGACGCCACAGGCGACGTCGCGTCCGGCCACGCGGCCGGACGCACAGCCGGACCTGCAGCCGGGCCCACGGCCGGACCCTCTACGGGACCCGCCGCGCGGGCGGAGGCGTCCCGTCCCTCCAACGCGCTCGCCGCCCGGCTCGCCGGACTCGCCGGCCGCTCCCCCGCCGGACGCGCCGCGGCCCGTCTCGCCGCCCGGCTCGGCGTCTCGGTCGGCGACCTGGCCTTCGCCCTGGGGATCTGCACCACCGTCCTGGTGATGTCCCAGGTCGCCGCCGTGCCCCGCGACCGGCCCCTGTGGCCCGGCGGCGTCGCCCTGATCCTGGTGGCGTGCCTGGCGCTGGCCTTCCGCCGCCGCCACCCGGTGCCGGTCCTGGTCATCGCCATGACCACCACGCCGGTGTACTACCCCATGGCCTACCCCGACGGCCCGATCGGCGTCGTGATGTTCATCGCGCTGTTCAGCGCCGCGGTCGAGTGCCGCCTGCTGGTGTCGCTGGGCGCGGTCGCGGCCGTCAACGCCGGGTTCCTGCTGGCCGGATGGTTCGCCGGGGAGACCGACGACCCCGAGGCGGTGGTGGACGGCGCGGCGGTGGCCAGCCTCACCCTCACCCTGCTGGCGGTGGTGAGCGTGGGCGCCTACGTCCGCGCCCGCCGCGACCAGGCCGAGGCCGCCGAACGCCGCGCCGCCGCCGCCGAGCACGACCGCGAGCAGGAGGCCCGCCGCCGCGCCACCGAGGAGCGCCTGCGCATCGCCCGCGAGCTGCACGACGTGCTGGCCCACCAGATCTCCCTGATCAACGTGCAGGCCGGTGCCGCGCTGCACCGCCGCGACGACCCCGCCCGCGCCTACAGCGCCCTGGAAGCGATCAAGGGCGCCAGCAAGGAGACCCTGCGCGAGCTGCGCGGCGTGCTGGGAGTGATGCGGCAGGTCGACGAGGAGGACCCGGCCGCCGCCGTCGCGCCCGTCCCCTCCCTGGCCCACCTGGGCCCCCTGCTGGAGCAGACCACCGCCGCCGGCCTCCGGGTCCACCACGACACCTCAGACGACACCTCGGACGACGACGCGAGCGGCGGCGGTGCCTCCGGCGGCGGGGACCCCGCGCTGGCGCTGCTGCCCGCGCCGGTGGCGCTGGCCGGGTACCGGATCGTGCAGGAGGCCCTCACCAACGCCGTCCGCCACGCCCGCGCCCGCTCGGCGACCGTGCGGATCCGCCACACCGGCGACGCGGTGATCGTCCAGGTCGACGACGACGGCACCGGCCCCGCCGACCCCGCCGCCCTGGAGCACGGCAACGGCCTGCGCGGCATGCGCGAACGCGCCGCCGCCGTCGGCGGCGAGATCACCGCCGGCCCCGGCCCCACCGGCGGCTTCCGCGTCTGGGCCCGCCTGCCCCTCCCGGCCGCCGCCCTCGACGCGCCGTCCACCGCCCCGCCCGCCCCGCCCGACGCGCCCGCGGCCCTTCCGGCCCCCCGCCGCGAACCCCACGACCCGTCACCACCCCGAACCCCGCCCCCCGACCGGGCGAACCCCATGGAGGAGAACACGTGATCCGCGTGGTACTGGCCGACGATCAGACGCTGGTCCGGGCGGGATTCCGCTCCATCCTGGAGGGCGAGGACGACATCGAGATCGTCGCCGAGGCCGGCGACGGCCGCCAGGCCGTCGAGCACGCCGCCCGGCTGCTGCCCGACGTGGTGCTCATGGACATCCGCATGCCGGTCCTGGACGGCCTGGAGGCCACCCGCCGCATCATCGCCGACCCCCGCCTGGCCGAGGTCAAGGTCGTCATCCTGACCACCTTCGACCTGGACGACTACGTCTACGGCGCCATCAAGGCCGGCGCCAGCGGCTTCCTGGTCAAGGACACCGAGCCCCCCGAGCTGATCCACGGCGTGCGGGTGGTGGCGCGCGGCGACGCGCTGCTGGCCCCCACCGTCACCCGCCGCCTGATCGCCGAGTTCGCCTCCCGCATCACCGCCCCGCCCCCCGCCGTCGAGCTCAACGCCCTCACCGACCGCGAACGCGAGGTGCTGCAGCTGGTGGCCGCGGGCCTGTCCAACGAGGAGATCGCCGGACGCCTGGTCCTCAGCCCCGCCACCGCCAAGACCCACGTCAGCCGCATCCTGGCCAAGCTGGGCGCCCGCGACCGCGCCCAGCTGGTCGTGCTCGCCTACGAGTCGGGCATGATCCGTCCCGGATGGCTCAGCTGAACCCTTCAGCCCCGGCCGCCCGCCCCGACCGCAACCGGCCGGGGCCGGGCGGTGTTCCACCCGACGTGACGGTCACCGACGAGCCCCCTTGCCTCACCGCCCCGCCACCGCCGCCCGCGGCGGAGCGGGACGGGCCCCAGCACGCGCAGAACGCCCAACCGGCCCGGCAGTCCGACCCGGGACAAGAACCCGTACAGGAACCTGTGCAGGAGGCCGTGCAGGAGGCCGTGCAGGAGCCGGTGCGGGACCCGGTCGCCGCCGAAGTGCTCGCGGCCCTGGCCGACGACCTCGACGGCGGCTTCGCGGCGCTGTACGAGGCGTACCAGAACGCGGTGTTCTCCACCGCGCTGCGCCTGTGCGGCCGGTGGGCCGAAGCCGAGGACCTGGCCGCCGAGACGTTCCTGCGCGCCTACCGCGCCCTGTGCGGCTACGGCGCGGACCGCATCGCCCAGCTGCGGCCCCGGCCCTGGCTGCTGACGATCCTGACCAACCTGTGGCGCAACGGCCTGCGCACCGCCGCCCGCCGCCCCCGCACCGGCCCCCTGGAAGAGGCCAGCGACCCCGTCGCGCCCGGCGAGGACGTCGAGGCGACCGCCGCCCGCCACGAGACCGGCCGCGAACTGGCCGCCCACCTGGCCCTCCTGCCCGCCGCCCAGCGCGCCGCGGTCGTGCTGCGCCACGTCACCGACCTGCCCATCGCAGAGATCGCCGCCGTCCTCGACCTGCCCGAGGGCACCGTCAAGTCCCACATCTCCCGGGGCCTGGCCCGGCTGCGCCGGCTCCACACCCAGCCAGGAAGCACCACATGAACACCACCGGTCCCGAACGCCCCGACCAGCACCCCGACCTCGACACCACCGACGCGACCGCCGATACGGTGGCCGGCGCCCTGGCGGGCCTGTCCACCGACGCCCCGCCCGCCCTGCTGGACCGCATCGCCGCCCGCCGCCTGCGCCTGCCCGCCGCCGACGCCGGCCTGGAGGACCCCGGCGCCGGCGACCTGCACATCGCCTTCACCGACCAGGGCGTGGCGTTTCTGCGCACCGGAGTGGACCCCGACCAGTTCACCGCCGCCTTCCGCGCCCGCTTCGCCCGCCCCCTGCTCCCGGCCGACAAGCCCCCCGCCGGGCTCCTGCCGGCCCTGCGCACCGGCCGCCTGTCCGGACTGCGCCTGGACCTGCGGGGCCTGTCGCCCTTCGAGGCCGACGTGCTGCGCGCCGCCGCCGCCATCCCCCGCGGCCAGACCCGCCCCTACGCCTGGATCGCCCGCCAGGCCGGACGCCCCAAGGCCGTGCGCGCGGTCGGATCGGCCCTGGGACGCAACCCCGTCCCGCTGCTGATCCCCTGCCACCGCGTCACCCGCTCCGACGGCAGCGTCGGCCAGTACGTGTTCGGCGCCCCCCTCAAAGAGCGCCTGCTGCGCGCCGAGAACGTCAACCTCGACGAGGTCGCCGACCTGGCCGCCCGCAACGTGCACTTCGTGGCCAGCGACACCACCGGCGTGGTGTGCTACCCCACCTGCCACAACGCCCGGCGCATCACCCCCGGCCACCGCCACGGCTTCCGCACCCTGGGACAGGCCCGCGCCGCCGGGTACCGGCCCTGCCGCCACTGTGCCCCCGCCGCCCTCGGCGACTGAACACCACCGGCGGCACGAACGAAAACAGCGCCGGTGCCCGGCCGCACGAGCCAGACCACGCCCAGGACCCCGAACAAGGCACAGGCAGGGGCACGAGCGGGCGCAGCCGGGCCGGGCGGCCCGCTACGGCACCGGGACCTCGACGTGGCCGCGCGCGCCGCGCTCGGTCCCCGCGCGGCCCCCGCTCACCTCGGCCACCCACGCCTCGAACTCCGCCAGCCCCTCCTCGGCGACCGGCACATCGGCCTCCACCAGCGCCCCGTACCGCACATCGGCGGGCTGGCGCCCGCTGCCGTGCAGATCGCCCAGCAGCCGGCCCGCCAGCGCGTGGTCGGCCCGCACCGTCACCGTCACCACCGGCCGCAGCTCCACCACCCCGACCGAGTCCACCGCCTCCGAGACCGCCTGCCCGTAGGCGCGCACCAGCCCGCCCGCGCCCAGCTTCACCCCGCCGAAATACCGCGTCACCACCGCCGCGGTGCCGGTCAGCCCCCGCCGCACCAGCACCTCCAGCATCGGCACCCCGGCCGTGCCCGCGGGCTCCCCGTCGTCGCTGCTCTTGGTGAACTCGCCGTGCTCGCCCACCACGTAGGCGGTGCAGTTGTGGGTGGCGTCCCGGTGCGCGCGCCGGTGCGCGGCGATGAACTCCACCGCCTCGGCCTCGGTGCGGACACGGGCCAGCGTGCAGACGAATCGGGACTTGCGGATCTCCAGCTCGACGGAGCCCGCACGTTTGATCATGCGCATGGTCGCCCCCGAGTCTAGGCGCCGCCCCCCACCTCCCCGAGCCCCGGCCCGCGCACGACCGACCGCCGACGGCCGCCGCACGGCGCGGTGACACACTGCTGAACGTGACCCGACCCGACCACCCCGCCGCCGAAGACCCCGCCGGAGCCCCCGGCGAACCCGGCGGGCCCGGCGCCTCACGGCCGGCGCGGCGAGGACGCCCGGCCCGGCTGACCCGCGAGCGCATCGTCGCCGCCGCCCTGCAGATCGTCACCCGCCAGGGCAGCGGCGCGCTGTCGATGCGGCGCGTCGCCGACGCCCTCGGCAGCGCCCCCATGAGCATCTACCGGCACGTGCGCGACAAGGACGAGCTGCTCCTGCTGGTCCTGGACGCCAGCGTCGCCGACCTGCCCCGCCCCGACCTGCCCGCCGACCCCCGCGCCCGCCTGCTGGCCCTGCTGACCTGGCAGCACGCCGAACTGGCCGCCCGCCCCTGGATCGTGGAGGTCCTGGTCAAGGGCGACCTGATGGCCCCCTCCATCACCTGGCTGCTGGAGGAGATCTACGCCGCCTGGCGCGCCTGCGGCCTCACCCTGGCCCAGGCCGCCCACGCCAACCGCATCGTGTGGAACATGCTGGTCGGCGACCTGGTCCAGCGCGCCGAACGCGCCCGCGCCCGAACCGCCCCGACCGCCCGGCCCGCCGAGGCCGCCGCGCCCGCCGGCCGCGACCCCTACCAGGTCAGCGTCCCCGCCCGCGCCGCCCCCTCGGCCCACCCCAACCTGGCCGCCCTGGCCGAGTACTGGACCGCGGCCGACCGCCGCGACCACCTCGCCGACGACCTGGCCGCCCTGGTCGACGCCCTGCTGACCGCACCGCCCGGCGGCGACGGCGCGCACCGGGAACGGCACTGGGAACGGCGCCGCGACCGGCCGCACGGTTGACTTCTTTGCGTACGCGTACGCACAATGCGGGCATGGACACCCTGGAGACGCTCTACCGGCGCTGGCTGTTCGAGCTGTGGCACGGCGACTTCGAGGTCGCCGAGCAGATCCTGGCCCCCGGCTTCACCGGCCACTGGCCGGGCCTGGAGGTCCACGGCCCCGACGGGGCCGTCGAGCAGGTGCGCCGCTCCCACCAGATGTTCGACGGCATCCGCAACACCCTCGACCTGGGCCCCATCATCGGCGACGGCATGATCGCCGCCCGGTGGACCTTCCACGGCGCCTACCGCCAGGGCGTCCCCGGCGCCACCGCCCCGCCCGGCACCCCGGTCTCCTTCACCGGCCACGACATCTTCCGCGCCGAAGGCGACCGCCTGGCCGAGTACTGGGTGGTCTCCGACGCCCTGGGCATGATGAACGCCCTCGGCGCCCTCACCTGACCCGCCCCCGGCAGCCCCGGGCCCGCCGCGCCGCGGGCCGCCTCAGCCCTTGGGGAACGGCCAGGGATTGGTGCGGCACCCGTACAGCGACTTGGTCTGCTGCACCATCACCGGCGCGCGCCGCCCCGGCCCCGGGCAGTTCTGGTGCCCGTGCCCCAGCGCGTGCCCCACCTCGTGATTGATCACGTACTCGCGGTAGGTGGCCAGGTCGCGCCCGTAGGTGACCGCACCCTCGCCCCACCGCCGCGCGTTGATGATCGAACGCGCCCCCGCCCGGCACGACAGCTCCCCGCCGGTGCGCAGCGGCAGGCACAGCCGGTCGGTCAGCGCCGGGCTCGACAACGACACCCGGAACCGCACCGGCCCGCTCGCCACCCGCACGAACCGCATCGTGCCGCCGCGCCCCCAGCTGCGCGGATCGTTGAGCACCCGGTGCACCTCGGTGGCGAACTGCGGCGCGCTGAACGGCAGGCCCCGCTCGACCTCCACCATGTACCGCACCGTGGTCCCGCGCCGCCCCGCCGGGGCGGCGGCCGTGCCCGGCACCACCGCGTAGCGGCCGCTCGCCGACACCGGCGACTTCACCACCGGCGGCTGCCGCCGCCCGTTGACCACCGCCGCGGGCCGCGCCGAACGCCGCGACCGCCCTGCCGCAGGACCGCCGCCGCCCGCCGCCGCGTTCGCGCCGTCGCGCCCGGCGCCCCCGTCCGCCTTGCGGCCCGCGCCCTGCGCACCGGCCTTGCCGGAGGCGGACCCGTCGTCACCGCCCAGCGCCAGCGCGGCGGCCGTGCCCGCGCCGCCCAGCGCCACGACCCCGGCCACCGACACAATGATGATCTTGCCGAGCGGCCGGCGGCGCCGCGCCGCCGACCGGGAGCCCGGCCGCGCCCCCGGCCCCTCGGCGAACTCCCCACCGAACTCCGCGCCGAACTCGCTGCCGGGCTGCGCGCCGAACTGCGCGCCGTGCCCCGTGCCGGGTCCCGCTCCGGGCCCCATGCCCGATCTCATGTCCGCGCGCGGCTCCCGCGACGGACCTGACGGCGGTTCGAAGGGCTCCCTGAGGTTGTGCACGGTGCTCCGGTCGGCCTCGGGCACCGGCGCGACAGCGGGAACGGGCGGGAACCGGTGCGGAACTGCACACCGGCGGCGGGCCAGCCCGCACCCCGCCGGTGATCGACCCAGTGATCCTAACCGGCCCGCTCAGCCCTCGATCATGGGGATGACGTCGGCGATCGAATCCACCACGTGGGTCGGCCGGAACGGGAAGCGCTCCACCTCCTGCGCCCGGGTCACCCCGCTCAGCACCAGGATCGTCTCCAGCCCCGCCTCCACGCCCGCCACCACGTCGGTGTCCATCCGGTCGCCGATCATCGCGGTGCTCTCGCTGTGCCCGCCCACCGCGTTCAGCGCGCTGCGCATCATCAGCGGGTTGGGCTTGCCCACGAAGTAGGGCTGCACCCCGGTCGCCTTGGTGATCATCGCGGCGACCGCGCCGGTCGCCGGCAGCGCCCCCTCGGTCGAGGGCCCGATCGGGTCGGGATTGGTCGCGATGAACCGCGCGCCCTTCTCGATCAGCCGGATCGCCCGCGTGATCTGCGAGAAGCTGTAGGTGCGGGTCTCCCCCAGCACCACGTAGTCGGGGTCCAGGTCGGTCAGCACGTACCCGGCCTCGTGCAGCGCGGTGGTCAGCCCCGCCTCACCGATCACGTACGCGGTCCCCTCGGGCCGCTGGTCGGCCAGGAAGCGCGCGGTCGCCAGCGCCGAGGTCCAGATCGCCTCCGGCGGCACCTCCAGCCCGAGCGCCGCCAGCCGCGCCGACAGGTCCCGCCGCGTGTAGATGGAGTTGTTGGTCAGCACCAGGAAGGGCCGCCCGGCCGCCGAGAGACGCCGCACGAACTCGTCGGCGCCGGGGATCGGCTGCCCCTCGTGCACCAGCACCCCGTCCATGTCCGACAACCACGACTCGATCGGCTTGCGCTCACTCATGCCGATCATTGTCGCAGGCCATCGCGGGCGGTCCGCGCACCGACCGGCGCCGGACCCGCGCCGCATCCGCGCCGGGAGGCGGTCACGGCCCGGCCGCGCGAGAGCCGCGACGGGACCGGGCCCGCGCCGGTCCGGCGCTAGAGTCGATCATGTGAACAGCAAGCTGCGCAACGGAACCGACATCCGCCAGATCGATCCCCCCGAGCTCGCCCCCGGCCCCGGCTACAGCCACGTCGTGTCGGTCGAGGCGCCCGGCCGCCTGGTGCTGGTCAGCGGCCAGATCGCCCTGGACGAGGACGGGACGCTGGTGGGCCCGGGCGACCTGCGGGCCCAGACCCGCCAGGTGTTCGCCAACCTCCAGGCCGCGCTGACCGCCGCCGGGGCCGGCTGGGAGCACGTGGTCAAGCTCGGCTACTACATGCTGGACGCCGACCAGGTCGCCGTCGTCCGCGAGGTGCGCGACCAGTTCGTGCCCGAGGGCGTCGCCCCCTCCTCCACCCTGGTCCAGGTCGCCCGCCTGGTCCGCGCGGACCTGCTCGTCGAGATCGAGGCCATGGCCGTCGTCCCGCTGCCCTGACCCGGCACGGCCTTTCCGCAGCCGCCCCTTCCGGCGCGGTCCCGGCACCCCGAACGAGCCGGGGCGGCCCGGCGCACGCGCGCCGGGCCGCCCCGGCCCACCTTCACACCTCCCGGCCCGTCCCCCGACCGGGCCGTGCCTTGCTCAGACGCCGACGCCGAAGTCCGAGGCGATGCCCGCCAGACCCGAGGCGTAGCCCTGGCCGACCGCGCGGAACTTCCACTCGGCGCCGTTGCGGTACAGCTCGCCGAACACCATCGCGGTCTCGGTGGAGGCGTCCTCCGACAGGTCGTAGCGCGCGATCTCGTTGTTGTCGGCCTGGTTCACCACCCGGATGAACGCGTTGCGGACCTGGCCGAAGTTCTGCTGCCGGCCGTCGGCGTCGTAGATCGACACCGGGAACACCACCTTGGCGACCTCGGCCGGCACCGCGGCCAGGTTCACCTTGATCTGCTCGTCGTCGCCCTCGCCCTCACCGGTGAGGTTGTCGCCGGTGTGCTCGACCGAGCCCTCGGGGCTCTTGAGGTTGTTGAAGAACACGAAGTGCTGGTCCGACAGGACCTTGTTCTCCGCCGAGACCAGCAGCGCGCTGGCGTCCAGGTCGAAGTCGGTGCCGGTGGTGGTGCGCACGTCCCAGCCCAGACCCACCACGACCGCGGTCAGTCCGGGAGCCTCCTTGGTCAGAGAGACGTTGCCGCCCTTGCTCAGACTGACTCCCACGTTGCCTACCTCCATATCGGCTCCGCGCGGACTCTTGTCATCCGCACGGTCTGTAACGAGAACGGTAGCCACCTCGCGCTGGTTCCCCCAGCCCGTCGCGCAACTTGCGGCGTTGCGCGGCAAGTCGCGCACACCTACCGCCATGTCCCGTACGGGAACGGGCGGGCGGCGCGAGACGCGGCAGGCCGGTCACCGGCCCGGCACCAGGCCGGTGCCGGGCCCGCCCCGACGCCTGCACGGCGCCGGTGCAGCGCCGGTGCAGCGCCTGTGAGGGCGCCGCCTCAGCGCCCGGTCACGAACCCGGCGGGCGCCGTGATCGACGCGGGCAGCTCGAACGCCGCGGCCAGCTCCTCCGCTCGCGGCGCCAACCGGTCGCATACCCCGCGCCGCGCCTCCCACACCCGGTCCAGCGCCCCCGGCCCCAGCACCCCCTCGTTCAGCAGCACGTCGGCGCGCCGCTCCAGCCACTCCAGCGCGTACAGCGACAGCACCGGCCGCAGCCGGGCCGAGTCCGACGCGGCCGCCGCCACGATCTCCAGCATCGTCCGGTCGGCCAGCAGCGTCGCGGTCCGCGTCGCCAGCGCCAGGTTGTCGTTCCAGGCGGTGAAGGCGTCCCGGCCCGCCGCCTGCGCCGCCCCCACCCGCTCGGCCAGCCGCTCGCGCAACCGCGTCTCGGCCGCCGCGGCCAGGTGCGGCCACACCTGCGGCGACAGCAGATCGCCGCCGTCGGGCGGCGCGCCCCCGCCCGGCGGCGCGTACCGGTCCAGGTCGGCCATCGCCCGCGCGGTGTCGAACAGCACCAGCGCGTTGTCGCCGCCGGCGCTGGTGTAGGCGTGCGCCAGGCCCCGGTAGGCGTTCAGCCGGTCGGTGGCCGCGAACCCCGGCGCGCCGCTGTGCACCCGGCACAGCGACACCGTCTCCTGCGCCTGCGCGGTCGCGGCGGCCTTCAGCAGCGCCAGGTCCCGGTCCACCGCCGACCACGGCGCCCACGCCGTCGAGGGCCCGCCCGCCGCGGCCTCGGCGGCCTCGGCGGCCTCGGCGGCGGTGCGGCGCGACTTGACGTGCCCGGCCACCGCCGTCAGCGCGTACGCCGACGCCAGCGCGCCCAGCACCGCCTCGCGCTGGTTGCGGTAGTCGGTCAGCGGCCGCCGGGGCGCCAGCCGCCCCAGCGTGGCGCGGCCCCGCGAGTGCTCCAGCAGCAGCCCCGCCGACGCCCGCGTGATCGCCGCCGACGCCGACACCACCGCCCGCCACACCGCCGGGGCGATGCCCATCGAACGCGTCAGCCGCTGCGCCGGGTCGCCGACCGGATCGTGGAAGCCGCCGCCGGGCTCCAGGCTCGCCCCGTCGCGCAGCCACGCCTCGTAGGGGACCCGCAGACCCTCCAGGCGCACCGCCGCGTAGTCCAGCGGCAGCCCGCCGGTGTCGGGCGCGGGCACGATCCGCACCCCCTCGGGCACCGACCCGTCGGCCTCGCGCAACCGCGCCACGAACACGAACACCCCGCGCTCGCGGCCCCCGTGCTCCAGCGTGGCGTACACCGCGGCGACCTTGGGGACCTCCGGGTGCGCGGTGTTGGTGGGGAACTTGGCCGCCTGCGCGTCGGGAGTGCTCAGCACGAACTGGTGGGAGGCGGCGTCGTAGCGCGCCAGGGTGCGCGGCGACAGGTGGCTGTTGCTGCGGCCGACCTCGGTCATCAGCAGCGTGCCGAACGCCCGCATCGACTCCAGGTCCGCGCGTTCGTGGTCGGGCCCCTGCCGCCCGGCGCCGAAACGCAGGATCGGCCCGAGCGCCAGCGTGTAGTGCAGCAGCATCACGTGGAACAGCGCCGGGTCGGCGATCGCGGCGCGCTCCAGCAGCGAGCACAGCACCGCCGGGTCCTCCAGCAGCTCGGGCGCGGGCGGGGCCGCCAGCCCCGCCCGGCGCAGCCGCCGGTAGACCAGCTCCTGGCGCTCGCGCGGCGTCAGCCCGTCGGGGCGGTCGCAGAACTCCTCCGGCACCGCCTCGGCCAGCCGGGCGCGGGTCTTGGCGTCGGACGCCGGACCCCGCACGAACTCCAGCAGCTCCTCGCGCGGTACCCCGCCGGGCGTCTCGGCGGGCGTCTCGGCGGCGCTCACCGCGACGCCCCCGCCGAACCGGTCCCGGGCCGCTCGCGCGGCGGTGGCGGCAGCGGGGCCACCGTGGGCGCGCCGGGCACCGACAGCCGCGCGCACTGGCACAGCGCGTCGCCCGCGCCGCCCTCCACGAACACCGTCGCGCCCGCCCGCCGCACCTCCTGCAGCGTCTCCGGCAGCCGCACCGGCTTGACGATGCAGTCGGCCAGCGCACGGTGCAGGTCGTCGTCGTCGCGGTAGGCGCGGCCGCGCACCGGCGAGTACACCGGCACCCGCAGCGGCCGCTGCGGGAACCTGCGGATCATCTCGTACCACTCCAGGTCGGCCCCGGCCATCGCCGGATGGTGCGACAGGTAGGGCACCGCCAGCCGCACCGCCCGCACCCCCGACCCGCGTGCGGCCGCCAGCACCCGCTCCAGGGCCTCCTCCGGGCCGCTGACCACCGTGGCCTGCGGCGCGTTCAGGCACGCCACCACCACCCGCCCGGCCTCCCGGTCGGCCTCGGCGAGCCGGATGCACTCCAGCGCCCCGGCCTCGCCGGTCGCCAGCAGGCCCAGCCCGCCGCCCGCGCCGTGCCGCGACAGCACCCCCACCAGCTCCGCGGCCATGCGCGCCCCGTCGGCGACGGTGAACACCCCCGCGCACACCATCGCGGCGATCTCGCCGAAGCTCTGCCCCACCGCGAACCCCGGCCGCAGCCCGCCGGCGCGCAGCACCCGCTCCACCGCGACCGAGGCGGTGTAGGCGGCCAGCTGCGGCAGCCCCGGCACCCGCGCGGCCTCCCGGTAGGAGCCGGGGTCCTCCAGCAGCACCGCCCGCAGCGACGGCCAGGCCGCGCCCGGCAGGGGCGGGCTGTCGCGCACCGCCTCCTGCACGGTCCCCACCACCTGCTCCACCACCGGCGCCGCGCCCGGCACCGCGGCCGACAGCGCCGCCAGGTCGGGCGCCCCCGCGGCGCCGGTCCCGGCGAACAGCAGCGCCGCCACCTCGCCGGGCTCGAATCTCAAAGGACGGACGGACGACGGTCGTGTCACCGAGAGCGCCACGCGGGATTCTCCTTACCTCAGCGGAAGACTGGCTTCCCTGGTGGATAAACGCCGCTGAACAGAATGTTATTGAACAAAAGTCACAAAATGGGATTATTCATTCAAGGGATCGGTCTGGCAACCGTCGGCGCGGCGAACGGACCGACGGCCGGACCGCATCCGTCCCGCGCACCAGGCCCGGTCCGCCGGGCGGGGGGAGCACACATGACCCGTAATCCGGCGGCCCCGAGCCGGAGTCCCCTGAACCGACCGGCCCGCAAGCCCCCGGAGCACCTGCGCGTCCGGCACCCCTGGGCGATCCGCGGCACCGGCTCCTACCTGCCCGGCCCGCCGGTGCCCAGCGCCCGGCTGTCGCGCGCCCTCGGCCTGGCCGACGACTGGATCGAGGAACGCACCGGCATCCGCCGGCGCCACCACGCCGCCGACGGCCAGGCCGCCTCCGACCTGGCCGCCCGCGCCGCCGAACGCGCCCTCCAGGCGGCGGGCCTGCGCCCCGGCGACATCGGCCTGATCGTGCTGGGCACCTCCACCCCCGACGAACTCGGCCCCTCCACCGCCTGCCGCGTCCAGGCCCTGCTGGGCGCGCACCACGCCGCCGCCTTCGACGTCGCCGCCGCCTGCACCGGCTTCGTCTACGGGCTGCAGACCGCGATCGGCTGGCTGGCCACCCAGAGCGGCGCCGCCCCCCACGTCCTGGTCATCGGCGTGGAGGTCTACTCGCGCTTCCTGGACCCCGACGACCGCGCCACCGCCGCCCTGTTCGGCGACGGCGCCGCCGCCGCGGTGGTCGGCCCCGTCCCCGCCCCCTACGGCATCGCCTCGCTCGACCTGGGCTCCGACGGCACCCGCGCCGACGACGTGCTCATCCCCGCCGGCGGCAGCCGCGCCCCCGCCAGCCCCGCCACGCTGGCCGCCCGCGACCACACCATCCGCATGGACGGCCGCGCCGTGCGCGACTTCATCACCGCCACCCTGCCCCGCCTGGTGCGCGAGGGCACCGAACCGGCCGGGATCAAACCCGCCGACCTCGCCCTGGTCGTCCCGCACCAGCCCAACCCCAAGATGGTGGCCGCCGTGGCCGCCGACACCGGACTCGACCCCGGCCAGACCGTCATCGCCGGCCACGACGTCGGCAACATCGGCGCCGCCAGCCTCCCCTACGCCCTGGACCGCGCCGTGCGCACCCGCGGCATCGCCCCCGGCGAACTGGTCCTGCTGGCCGGCTTCGGCGCCGGACTCACCTGGGGCCACGCCCTGATCTGCTGGCCGCCCTGACCACCGCGCGGACACCGTGCGGACACCGGGCGGACACCCGGCGGACACCGGGCGGACACCCGGCGGGCGTTGCCGGTCACCGACCGCCCGCCGCCCGTCCGCCCCTCCGAACGCCGGACGGCGGCGGGCCCGAGGGCCCGCCGCCGTTCGTGTCCGTTGCGTCCTGCGCGTACGTGGCGCATTCGTTCAGCGCTTGAGCAGGCCCACCAGCGCGCGGGTGCGGCGGCGCTCGGTCCAGGCCACGGCCGCGAACACCACGCCGAAGGCCAGCGGCAGCGCCGACCAGGCCGGCTCCAGCACCGTGATCTGCACGGTCGCCGCACCGATCATCAGGCCGATCAGGCCGGTGGCCGCCAGCCCGGCCAGCGCGGGCACCACCAGGCCGATGGCCCCGGCCGCCTCGACCGTGCCGACGAAGTAGCGCATCCCGTCGCCCCAGCCCAGCTTGGCGAAGGTCTCCAGCGCGTCGGCCTGCCCGGCGAACTTCGGCAGCGCCGAGCCGAACAGCAGGAACGCGCCCAGCAGGACCCGCAGCGTCCACAGCACCCGGCGGACGGCGGAGGTCGACGAAGCGGCGGCGACGGTGGCGTTGGCGGCGGAGGCGGTGGAGGCGGCGGCGGGGGTCTGCGTGGCGGCCATGATGGTCTCCTCAGAAGCGGTGTCGGCTTGCCTTCACCCACGCGTCGAACGGCCGCCCGCCGCTTCGACATCTGCGCGACATTTTCTTCGGAGTTTTTGTTCTCGCAGGTCAGGCGGGCTCAGGGCGCAGGACGAACACGCCCCACCCCAGATACCGCCGCCCGTAGGCCAGGTGCGAGCGCCGCGCCTGGTCGGCGAAGCGGCGCATCTCCGGGGCCCGGGGGTCGTCGGGGTGGGCCTTCAGCCACTGGTGCACCGTCCACCACTGCGAGGCCACGTACCGGTCCCAGTCGTCGGCGCCGGCCAGCACCATCTCCACCAGCTCGACCCCGGCCGCCTCGAACCGCTCCAGCGTGCCCGCCAGCGTCGCGAAGTCGCCGCGCCCGAGCCCGAGCGCCTCGCAGGCGGCCTCCGGCGGCTCCTCGTTCCAGAACACCTCGCCCACCAGCAGCACCCCGTCCGGCCCGGCCGCCGACCGCATCAGCTCCAGCGTCCCGGCCAGCCCGCCGCCGATCCACGTCGCGCCGATGCACGACACCACGTCGAACCGCTCGCGGGCCCGGTAGCGGCCCGCGTCCCCGTGGACGAACTCCACCCGCCCCTCCACGCCCAGCTCGGCCGCGCGCTCCCGGGCCGCCTCCAGGAACACCTCGCTGATGTCCACCCCGACGCCCGAGACGCCGCGGCCCGCGGCCCACCGGCCGAGCATCTCGCCCTTGCCGCACGCCAGGTCCAGCATCCGCATCCCCGGCCCGATCCGGACGACCTCCTCCAGCAGCCGCAGCTTGTCCTCGCTCAGCGGGTTGAGGACGCGGTGCCCGCCCTCGGCGATCTCGTGCTGCCACAACTCCGGCACAGGCGCCTCTTCTCCATAGTTCTCGCAGGTCGGCCGCCATAGTGGCCGAACCGGGCCGGCGGCGCACCCGGTTTTCCCCGCGCCCGCCGGCCGTGCCCGTCCCACAACCGCCGGAACGAAAGGGTCGCCCGCGCAGGCGAGGCGGGTCAGAATCGGCGCAAGCCCCACATCCCGCAACAGATGTTGGGAGAAGCGCCATGAGACACCGCCTCATCGCCTGGACCGCCTCCGCCGCACTGGCCGGGGCCGCCGCCGGGACCACGGCCGGATTCGTCCTCAACCCCGCCCCCGGGGACGCCGCCCCGCGCCCGGCCACCTCCACCGGCGCACGGCCCGCCGCCGCCACCGGGCACCTCGCGCTCAACATGCCCGCCGCCGACCGCGCCAGGGCCGCCGCGCTCGGCTACGACCTGTTCGACGTCGGCCCCGACCCCGCCGAGATCGCCGCGCTGCCCGAAGGCGGCCGGGCCATGGTGTGGGCCGGCAACTTCACCTGCGGGGACTTCGCGCTGTCGGCCGACCGGTTCACCGACGCGGTCAAGCGGCTGGCCGGGAACCCGCGCGTGTACGGGTGGTACCTGTCGGACGAGCCCAACCCGCAGGAGTGCCCCGGCGTCGTCGGCGAGATCCGCAAGCGCGCCGACACCGTCCACCGCCACGCGCCCGGCCAGAAGGCGTTCGCCTCCCTGACCGACTGGAGGATGGAGCCGCTGCGCGTCGCCGACACCCACCTGGACCTCATCGGCCTGGACCCCTACCCCTGCCGCACCGGCGCCGGGGGGTGCGACCTCAAGGCCATCGACCGCATGGTCGCCCAGGCCGAGAAGGCCGGGTTCCCGCGCCGCATGATGGTGCCGGTGTTCCAGACCTTCGGCCAGGCGTGCAGCACCGGCGACAAGAACTGGCGGCTGCCCACCGCCGCCCAGCTCCAGGCCATCCTGGACCGCTGGAAGAGCCTGCTGCCCAGCCCCGCGCTGGACATCAGCTACTCCTGGGGCCGCCAGAAGGAATGGGCCTGCCCCGCCCTGTCCGACGCCGACGGCGGGAACGGCCACCCCGACCTGCAGTCGGTGATGAAGAAGCACAACACCGACGCCTCCCCGGCCCCCGCGCAGCCGCCCGGACGGTCGCCGGGCCGGCCGCCCGGCGACGGCGGCTGGGGCGCGCCCGTGGTCACCGAGGACTTCGACGGCACCGGCGTCGACCCCGCCAAGTGGGTCGTCTACGACAGCCCCGACGCCAAGGTCAACCCCCGCACCAGGGCCGCCACCGGCGTCTCCGGCGGCCGCCTGCGCCTGACCGGCGCCCTCTACGGCGGCCGGGACCTGTCGGGCGGCATCGCCTCCCGCCTCAACCAGCGCTACGGCCGCTGGGAGGTGCGCATGCGCGCCGACCCCGGACGCGGCTACTCCGCCGTCGCGCTGCTGTGGCCCGAGCACTTCGGCGAGCCCGAGAAAGCCGAGATCAACTTCGCCGAGGTCATCGACCCCACCCGCAAGGTCACCGGGCTGTTCGTGCACCAGGGCCCCCAAGGGGAGGAGACCGGGCGCAACGTGCGCGCCGACTTCACCCGCTGGCGCACCGTCGCCCTGGACTGGCTGCCCGGCGGACTGACCTTCTCCATCGACGGCAGGAAGGTCTGGCACTACACCGGCAAGCTGCTGCCCAAGCAGACCAAGATGGGCCTGGCCCTGCAGATGGACCAGACCTGCGACCGCGGACCGGCCCACTGCCGCGACCGCTCCACCCCCGACAAGGTCACCATGGAAGTGGACTGGGTCCGCATCTACCGGCCGCCCGCGGGCGGCTCCCCCAGCCCCGCGCCGCCCTCGGCGTCCCCGCCGTCCGGGCCGCCCTCCGCGCCGCCGTCCGCGCCGCCGCCGGGCCGGCCCACCCAGTGCGTTCCGCAGCCCGCCCCGACCAGGACCGGATGAGCCCGCGCCGGCCCGGCGGACGGCCCGCCGGGCCGGGGCGCGGCGGTCAGGCGGGCACCGACGCGTAGGCCGCCAGCACGATGCTGATCCCCCGGTCGTCGCCCAGCGTGCCGGGGGACAACATCCTGTTCATCACATAGGACACGCACATCCGCGCGTCCAGGTCGACCACCACCAGGGAGCCGCCCCAGAAGCACGCGCGCTGGTTGGGCGAGATCGGCACCTCCTCGCTGCGCAGCCCGTACCCCATCCCGAACCGCAGCGGAAAGCCCAGGTAGCGGTCCTTGCCGTTGGACTGCTCCTCCAGCACCCGCTCGCAGCCCGCCTCCGACAGCAGCCGGACCCCGCGCGCGGCGCCGCCGTTGGCCAGCACCGACTGCACCGCCGCCACCGACCGGGCGTTGCCGTGCCCGCCCGCCGCCGGGACCTCCGCGCGCCGCCAGGCGGCGGTGTTGGCGGTCTTGGGCCTGAACGGCGGGTTGCCGAACAACCCCGACGTCAGCCGCCCCGCCACCTGCGCCGCCGTCTCCTCGCCCGGCCCCGGGCGCGGCGGCGGGATGATCGGCGCCACCCGCGCGTCGTGCTCGGCGGCCAGGCCGATGTGGAAGTCGGCGCCCAGCGGGCCGGCGATCTGCTCGGCGAAGAAGGTCCCCACGCTCTGCCCGGTGACGCGCCGGATCACCTCGCCCACCAGGTAGCCCTGGGTGAAGGCGTGGTAGCCCGACCCCTCGCCCGGCTCCCACAGCGGGGTCTGGCGGGCCAGCACCGAGGTCGCCTTGTCCCAGTCGTACAGGTCCTCGGTCGCCATGGGCTCGGCGTCCCAGCTCGGCAGGCCCGCCGTGTGCGACAGCAGGTGCCGCACCCGCACGCGCTCCTTGCCCGCCGCCGCGAACTCCGGCCAGTACCGCGCGACCGGCGCGTGCAGGTCCAGCTCGCCCCGGTCGGCCAGCACCAGCGCGCACAGCGCCGTCATCGTCTTGGTGATCGACCAGCAGTTCACCAGCGTGTCGCGCTCCCAGGGGCGGGTGCGGGCGGCGTCGGCGTGGCCGCCCCACAGGTCCACCACCGGCTCGCCCTCCAGGTACACCGCCGCCGAGGCCCCCACGTCCTCGCGGTCCAGGGACGCCGCCAGCGCCTCGCGCACCGCGCCGAACCGCTCGTCGCACACACCGTGGATCTCCGCCATGAACGCACCGTAGTCCGCGGGCGCCCGCACGACTAGAGCGAGATTCTAGATAGAGGCCCGTAGGTGAGGACGCCCGCGCACCGATCGGGAGGCATGTGTTCACCATGTGGCAAAACCGGGCCTTCCACCCGGCCGGTGCCGAGGTCATCATGATCGGGACGTGCCCCGCCTCCCCCTCCGCGCTTCGCCTTTCCCGCCCTCCCCGCCTCTCCCCGCGCCCTGCCCCGCCCGTCCCGCACGCCCCCGCGACCCCCTCGCGAAAGGACCCGCCCATGCCCTCGATCACCGTCGCCGACGCGTCCGTCCACTACGAGGTCGAGGGCGCCGGGCCCGGCCTGGTGCTGGTGCACGGCACCCAGGGCAGCGCCGAGACCAACTGGGGCCACCTGGTCGAGTACTTCAGCGCCGACCGCACCGTGATCCGCCCCGACTGCAGCGGCAGCGGCAAGACCACCGACGACGGCGGCGAGCTGACCGTCGAGAAGCTGGCCGCCCAGGTCGCCGCGGTCTCCCGGGCCGCCGGCGGCGGGCCGGTGGACATGGTCGGCTTCTCCCTGGGCGCGGTCGTGGCCGCCGCCACCGCCGCCCTGGAACCCGGCCTGGTGCGCCGCCTGGTGCTGGTGGCCGGATGGACCCACACCGGCGACGCCCGCCAGCGCCTGATGTTCGAGCTGTGGCGCGACCTGGTCCGCGTCGACTTCCGGCTGTTCTACCGGATGGCGATGCTGAGCGGCTTCAGCCCCCGCTTCCTGGAGGGCCTGGGCCGCGAGGGCATCGAGCAGGCCGTCGCGGCCGCCGAGCCCGAACCCGGCCTGGAGCGCCAGATCGACCTGGACCTGCGCGTGGACGTCCGCCCCCTGCTCCCCAAGATCACCGCGGAGACGCTGGTGGTGGAGCTCGGCCACGACCAGATGGTGCCCGGCTGGGGCCCGGCCGCCCTGCACCAGGCCATCGCCGGCAGCCGCTACACCAGCATCGACAGCGGCCACCTGGTGCTGTCGGAGCGGCCCGGCGAGCTGGTGGAGATCATCCGCGACTTCCTGTGAGCCCCGGCCCGCCGCCCGGTTTATCCTGAACGGCGCGTTCTGTCCGCTCATCGGCATGTAGTTAGATGAGGCTTGCCTAAATTCATGCCGAGTCGGGTGGGGATCGTGTGGTCGAAGGGCTGACGGGGTCGCGCGTGCTCCGGGACGCCGTCCGGGGGCAGTGGCGCGACGTGGCCGCCAGTACCGTGCTCGCCTCCGGGCACCAGATCGGCGAGACCCTCGTCCCGGTGCTGATCGGCCTGGCGGTGGACCGTGCCATCGGCCGCGGCGACGGCGGCGCGCTGCTGCTGTGGCTGGCGGTGCTCGCGGCGGTCTACTTCGCGCTGTCGTGGAGCTTCCGGCTCGGCGCGATGGCCGGGGAGCGCGCCGGGGCCCGCGCCGCCCACCGCCTGCGCACGGCCCTGGTGGAGCGGGTGCTGGACCCGCGCGGCGGCGCCGAGGCCGGACGGCTGCCCGGCGCCCTGGCCACCATCGCCACCGAGGACGCCCGCCGCGTCGGCGCGGTCAACGTCGCGCTGTTCGCCGGCGTCGCGGCCCTGGTCGGCATCGCGGTCGCGGCCGTGGTGCTGCTGCGGGTCTCGCTGCCGCTCGGCCTGCTGGTGCTGCTGGGCACCCCCGCGCTGCTGGCGGCCGGGCACCTGCTCAGCAAGCCCCTGGAACGCCGCAGCCACGCCGAGCAGGAACGCGCCGCCCGCGCCTCGGCCGTGGCCGTCGACCTGGTCGGCGGCCTGCGCGTGCTCAAGGGCATCGGCGCCGAGCCGGCCGCCGTCGACCGCTACCGCGCCACCAGCGGCGCGTCCCTGGCCGCCACCCTGCGCGCCGCCCGCGCCGAGGCCGCCCAGAACGGCACCGTCCTCGCCCTCACCGGCGTCTTCATCGCCATCGTCGCGCTGATCGGCGGCCGCCTCGCCGCCGCCGGCGACATCAGCCTGGGCGAGCTGGTCACCGCCGTCGGCCTGGCCCTGCTGCTGCTCGGCCCCCTGCAGGTGCTGTCCTGGGTCACCACCGAGCTGGCCCAGGGCCGCGCCTCGGCCGCCCGCATCGCCGCCGTGCTCGCCGCGCCCGCCGCCGTCCCCGCCGGGACCGCCGCCCCGCCCCGGCCGGTGCACGGCGGCCTGCGCCTGACCGGGGTCACCAGCGGCCCCCTGCGCGGCCTGGACCTGGACATCGCCCCCGGCGAGCTGCTCGGCGTGGTCGCCGCGCCCGCCGACGCCGCCGCCCTGCTGCGCTGCCTGGGCCGCGAGACCGACCCCGACTCCGGCACCGTCGAGCTCGACGGCGTCGCGCTGGCCGACCTCGACCCCGGCGAGGTGCGGCGGGCCGTCCTGGTCGCCCCGCACGACGCCGACCTGTTCGAGGGCACCCTGCTGGACAACGTGGCCGCCGCCGCCCGCACCGACCCCGACAAGGCCCTGCGCGCGGCCGCCGCCGACGACATCGCCGCCGACGCCCCCGTCGGCGAGCACGGCCGCGCCCTGTCGGGCGGCCAGCGCCAGCGCACCGCCCTGGCCCGCGCCCTGGCCGCCGACCCGCCCGTGCTGGTCCTGCACGACCCCACCACCGCCGTGGACGCCGTCACCGAGGCCCGCATCGCCGACGGCCTGCGCGCCCTGCGCGACGGCCGCACCACCGTGGTCGTCACCACCAGCCCCGCCCTGCTGGCCGCCACCGACCGCGTGGTGCTGCTGGAGGACGGCGCCGTCGCCGACACCGCCCCCCACGCCCGACTGGTCCACCGCAACCACGCCTACCGGACGGCGGTCCTGGCATGAGCGCCGCCCCCGCCCCCGCCCCCGCCCGCGACCCGCGGGACCTGCTGCCCACCGCCACCGGCGCGCAGGTCCGCGCCGTGCTGGCCGAACTGCTCCGGCCGCACCGGCGCCTGGCGCTCGCCGCCTTCGCCGTCCTGGCCGCGGCCACCGGCATCGGCCTGCTCACCGCCCCCGCCCTGGGCCGCATCGTCGACATCGTCGCCGACCACCGCACCCCCGACGCCATCACCCCCGTCATCGTGCTGCTGGTCGCCGTCGCCGTCGCCCAGGGCGCCGCGACCGCCGCCGGGCTGTCGCTGATGTCGCGACTGGGCGAGACCGTGCTGGCCCGGCTGCGCGAACGCTTCGTCGAACGCGCCCTGCACCTGCCCCTTGACCAGGTCGAACGCGCCGGATCGGGCGACCTGACCGCCCGCGTCACCGGCGACGTCTCCCTCATCGCCGAGGCTGTCCGCCGCGCCCTGCCCGAACTGGTGCGCTCCTGCCTGGCCATCGTGCTCACCCTGACCGCCATGGCCCTGCTGGACTGGCGCTTCCTGGCCGCGGCGCTGTGCGCGCTGCCCGTCCAGATCTCCACCGCCCGCTGGTACGTCCGCCGCGCCACCCCCCTGTACGTGCGTCAGCGCGTGGAGACCGGCGTCCAGCAGCAGCGGCTGCTCGACAGCATCGGCGGCGCCCCCACCGTGCGCGCCTTCCGCCTGGAGGACGACCACACCGAACGCGTCGGCCGCGCCTCCGCCTCGGTGGTGGACCTGACCCTGCGCGGGGTGAAGCTGGTCCTGCGCTTCTACAACCGGCTGCACGTGGCCGAGTTCGTCGGGCTCACCGCCGTGCTGGCCGCCGGGTTCTTCCTGGTCCGCGGCGGATCGGTGTCCATCGGCACCGCGACCGCCGCCGCCCTGTACTTCCACAACCTGTTCGCGCCCATGAACACCGTGCTGGTGCTGCTGGACGACGCGCAGGCCGCCGGGGCCGGCCTCGCCCGCCTGGTCGGCGTCGCCGGCCGCCCCGAGCCCGACGCCACCGCCCGCCCCGTCCCCGCGACCGCGGGCGTCACCGCCACCGCCGTCGAGCACGCCTACCTGCCCGGCCGCCCCGTCCTGCACGCGGTGGACCTGGACCTGCGCCCCGGCGAACGCGTCGCGCTGGTGGGCGCCAGCGGCGCGGGCAAGACCACCCTGGCCAGGATCGTCGCAGGCGTGCACCCGCCCACCGGCGGCGCCGTCCTGCTCGGCGGCGCCCCGCTGGCCGACCTCGGCCCCGCCACCGTCCGCCGCGCCGTCGCCCTGGTCACCCAGGAGGTCCACGTGTTCGCCGGCCCCCTGGCCGACGACCTGCGCCTGGCCCGCCCCGACGCCTCCGACGGCGACCTGCGCGCCGCGCTGGCGCGCGTCGGCGCGCTGGAGTGGGCCGACGCGCTGCCCGAGGGCCTGGCCACCGTGGTCGGCGACGGCGGCCACCGCCTCACCGGCGCCCAGGCCCAGCAGCTCGCCCTGGCCCGGCTGGTGCTGGCCGCCCCGCCGGTCGCGGTGCTGGACGAGGCCACGGCCGAGGCCGGAAGCTCCGGCGCCCGCGCCCTGGAACGCTCCGCCGCGGCCGCCGTCGACGGCCGCACCGCCCTCATCGTCGCGCACCGCCTCACCCAGGCCGCCGCCGCCGACCGTGTGGTGGTCATGGACGGCGGCCGCATCGTGGAGAGCGGCACCCACGACCAGCTGCGCGAGGCCGGAGGCCGCTACGCCGCGCTGTGGGCGGCCTGGGCCGGGAACCGCGACCAGGGCTGAACGCGCGAACCCGAGCGCGACGGCCCGGCCACGACCTGGGAATCCGCGCCCGAACAAGATCGTTCATTCGGCATGACGCACCACGACGCCCCCGCCGCGCGGCCCATCACCGGCGCCGACGTCCCCGCCGCCGTCGACACCCTCGCCCGCGCCTTCGCCGACCACCCCTTCACCCGCCACGTGATCGCCGCCCGCGACCACCAGGACCGCGTCCGGCGCTTCCAGGAGCTGTGCCTGACCCGCGTCGGGATGGCCCACGGCCGCGTGTGGGTCGCCGGCGAGGGCCGCGCCGTCGCCGCCTGGACCACCCCCGACCAGGACCCCTCGCCCGCCCTCGCCGAACTGGAATCCCTGCTCACCGACCTGGCGGGCGACCGGGCCGCCGCCTTCGCGGCCGCCGAGCAGGCCCTCGCCCCGCACCGGCCGCAGGAACCGGTCTGGTTCCTCAACACGGTGGGGGTCGCCCCCGAGGCCCAGGGGCGGGGGCTGGGCGCAGCCGTGCTGCTTCCCGGCGTCCAGGAGGCCGCACGCGCCGGGCACCCGGCGCTCCTGGAGACCTCCAGCGACCGCAACGTGCGCTTCTACCAGCGCCTCGGCTTCGAGGTCACCGCCGAGGTGGCGCTACCCGGCGACGGCCCCCGCACCTGGTGCATGCGCAAGGACCCCCGCTAGGAGTCCCGCTGGGCCCCCGGCTCAGCGCGGGGAGATGGCGATGCCCTCGGGGTCGGTGCCGGTGGGGACGGTGGCGATGACCTTGCCGCCCGGGGCCCCGGCCTGGGCGGTGGTGTCGATGACCGACATGTTGTTGCCGGCGGCGTTGGTCACGTAGACCCGGCCGCCGTTGGTGTCGACGGCCACGCCCTCGGGCTGCTTGCCGACCGGGATGGTCGCGGTCACCTTGCCCGCCTTGGTGTCGACGACCGAGACGGTGTCGGCGCGCGCGTTGGCCACGTAGGCCAGGTCGTCGGCGTGGCTGGAGCCCGCCCCGACCGGGGCCTGCTGCACCGGGACGCGGGAGAGGGGCTTGTCGGGGCCGATGACGCTGGCGTCGTTGGAGCCGGTGTTGGCCACCAGCGCGCGGTTCTCGCCCTTGAGGAAGGTGATGCCCGCCGGGTAGCGGCCGGTCGGGACGGTGCCGGCGGCGCGCTGGGTCTTGGAGTCGATCACGGTCGTGGAGTCGGAGCCGTTGTTGGTGACCAGCACGTGCCCGGTGCCCGCCAGCACGGTGAGACTGTGCGGCAGCCGGCCGGTGGGGACGGTGCCGGTGGAGCGGCCGGTGGCGGGCTGCAGCACCGAGACGGTGTCGGCGCCGTGGTTGGCGACGTACACCGCGGTGGGGGTGGCGGTGACGCCGAAGGGGCGGCGGCCGACCTTGACGGTGGCCACGACCTTGAGGGTGCCGGTGGCGATCACCGAGACGGTGTCGGAGCCGGAGTTGGTGACGTAGGCGCGGTCGCCGTCGGGCGAGACGGCCACGCCGACGGGGGCGCGGCCGACCTTGACGGTCGCGGCGACCCGGCTGAAGCGGGTGTCGTAGACGGTGACGCTGTCCGAGCCGGTGTTGGCGACGAAGACCTTGATCCGCCGGGGATAGTCGCCAGCGGCCGAGGGGCGGGGAGCGGCGGTGGCCGTCGCGGCGGCCAGCAGGACCAGGCAGGCGGCGGCGCGACGCCGGCGGACCGGAGAGGACAGGAGACCGGAGGGGCGAAGCGGGCGTGCGGGCATGGCGGTGCGCTCCCTGGCGGGCGGATGGATAGCCTTGACAGGCGTTGATAACTATCTGCAGTCAATTGATTACAGATAGTTGTAACATGGGGGTGGCGCCTGTTCCTGCCCGGGGGTCTACCTCCCGAAGGGCATGGATCTACCCGCCGCTTCGCCTCTCTAGGATCGGCCTCGCGGCAGGGCGTCGGCCGGTCCTAATGCTTGCCGCAAGGACCCCAATCGTCGCGCGAGTGCCTAACTGTCCCGGCGGGGCGAAGCCGAAGGCGAGCCCCGCCGGGACAGATCGCGAAGCGATGTGGCACTCGCAAAGCAACGGTCAGGGGTGCGAGCCGCCAGGCGAGCGGCCCTGGTCCGAGGCTTCAGTGAACACGCCAGGGACCCGTCACCGCGAAGGTGGTACCCGGGTCGTAGACGTTGACGAACATCGTGCGCCCGTCCGGAGAGAACGTCACCCCGGCGAACTCGCCGTACTCCGGCTCCTGCTCGGTGCCGATGTTCTGCCGGTTGCGGGCCATCGGGTACACCTTGCGGCCGCGCGTCACCCCGTACACGAACTGCTCGCCGCTCCCGTCTTCGCACACCATCAGCCCGCCCTGCGGGGCCAGGCAGATGTTGTCGGGCGACTCGCCGGGCTTGTCCAGGTCGGTGCCGGGCCCGAAGGCGATCACCAGCGTCAGCCGGCCGCGGCGCGGCTCGTAGGACCACACCTGCCCGAAGTGCGTCGCCTGGGAGCCCTCCTCGGCGCGGGCGAAGCTCGACACGAAGTAGACGCGGTCGCCGCCCCAGTAGCAGCCCTCCAGCTTCTGGGCGTGGGTGATGCCGCCCTTGCCGAAGTCCTGGTCGCGGATCGGCGTCCGCCTGGCCAGCGGGTCGGGGACCTTCACCCACTGCACCCGGTCGAAGGAGGCGCCCGGCTCCTGCACCGCCGACAGGTCCGGCACGCCGGGCACCCGCAGCGCCTCCAGGCGGCCGCCCGCGTGCAGGCTGCCGTACCCGCCGCGCGGCTTCTCGGGCAGGAACCGGTAGAACAGGCCGAACGGGAAGTCGAAGGCGTCCTCGGTCTCGTACACCACGCCCGAGCGCGGGTCGATCGCGACCGCCTCGTGCTGGAAGCGGCCCATCGCGGTGAACGGCCTGGCGTCGGTGCGCCGCCGGTGGGGATCGACCTCGAAGACGAACCCGTGGTCCTTGGTGTAGCCGTTGGTCCCGGCCTTGCTCTCGTCCTCCTCGCAGGTCAGCCAGGTGTGCCAGGGGGTGGGGCCGCCCGCGTAGTTGACCGCGGTCCCGGCGATGGCCACCCCCTCCGAGCGGACCCGGCCGTCCGACACCTCCAGCGAGGTGCAGCCGCCCTCGGCCTCGGGGTCGTAGGTGAGGCCCCTGACGGCGGGCACGCGGTGCCTGGCGTTGGGCCGGTTCTCGTGGTTGCGCACCAGCCACACCTCGCCGCGGCGCCGCCCGGGGAGCGCGGTCATGCCGTCGTGGCGGCTGGGCACCGGGCCCTCGCCCGAACGCAGCGGCTGACCCTCGCGCGACAGGATCGTATAGCGGAAGCCGCGCGGCAGGTCCAGGATCCCGGCGGGGTCGGGCACCAGCGGCCCGTACCCGTCACGGCCGCCGACCTGCGCGGCCGCCGCGCTCCCGGCGAACAACTCCTCCACCGCGCCGGTGAAGGCGATGCCCGCCCCCACCGCACCGGTCCCGGCGAGAATCTGACGTCGTGTTACGGACATGGCCCTCACTCCGCCGCTCGTGTAACGGTGAACCCACCCGTGTGTAACACACGAAACCGCCCTTGGGAACGCTCCGTTTCCCAAGGGCGGCCGCTTCGCCGGACGGTCCGCCGGACCGCTCAGGAGGTGGGGTCCTGGCCCACCTCGCCGCGCCAGGCGCCGGTCTCCTGGCCGCCGCGCTTCTCGATGAACTCCTTGAAGCGCTCCAGGTCGCCCTTGACGCGCCGCTCGACGATGTTGAGCTTGTCGGCGGCCTTCTCGGCCAGGCCCTCGGGCTCGAACTCCATCTGCAGCATCACGCGCGTGGCGTTCTCGCCCAGCCGGTGGAAGGTCACCACACCGGCCTGCCGGGGCTCCTCGACCGAGGTCCAGGCGACCCGCTCGTCGGGGTGCTGCTCGGTGATCTCGGCGTCGAACTCGCGCGTGACGCCGGCGATCTTGGTCACCCAGTGGGTGCGCGTCGGCGTGGTCTGCTCGATGCGCTCCACACCCTCCATGAAATGGGGAAAGTCCTCGAACTGCGTCCACTGGTTGTAGGCGGTGCGCACCGGGACCTGGACGTCGATCGACTGCTCGATCTTGCTCATATCCGAACTCCTCCTTGTCGACGGGATCTCCTGTCGCCCTGCCCGACGCATCGGAGGCCAAACAACGGTGCGTCAGATCGCGGTCACCCGGACGGTCCGGGCCGCCCGGCGGCGCGGACGAGCCGGGCGCCCATTTCATGCAGCTTCGCGGCCAGCTCCGGCGGCTCGCGGACCTCGAAGTCGATGCCCAGGTAGGCGATGCGCAGCGCGGTCCACTCCAGCGACGCCTCCGAGACCCGCAGCGTGCAGGTGCGATCGTCCACCGGCTCCAGCTCCTGGTCGGTGACGCGGAACCGGTCGGCCACCTCGCCGGCCGGGGCGTGCACGGTCAGCACCGCCCGCACGGTCGGGCGCGCGGCGGCCAGGGACCGCTTGACGTAGGCGGCGGCGTCCCCGCCGGGCGGCTCGCGGGGCGCGTCGCGCACGCCGGTGGCCAGCGGCTCGGCGAGGCGGTCCACGCGGAAGGTCCGCCAGTCGGCCCGCTCGACGTCCCAGGCCACCAGGTACCAGCGGCGCCCGGCCGACACCAGGCCGTGCGGCTCGACCTGGCGGCGGCTCTCGCCGTCGTCCTTGTCCCGGTAGCGGAAGCGCAGCCGCTCATGGTCGCGGCAGGCGGCGGCCAGCACCGTCAGCGTCTCGGACGAGACCGTGGGGCCAGCGGGCGGACCGTCGATCGGCACGGTCGCGGCGGCCAGCGCCCCCACCCGGCGGCGCAGCCGGTCGGGCAGCACCTGCTCCAGCTTGGCCAGCGCCCGCACCGAGCTCTCGCCGATGCCCTCCACGGCCGCGCCCGCCGCCGTGCGCAGGCCCAGCGCGATCGCCACCGCCTCCTCGTCGTCCAGCAGCAGCGGCGGCATCGCGGTCCCGGCCTCCAACCGGTAGCCGCCGACCGCGCCGCGCGTGGCGTGCACGGGGTAGCCCAGGTCGCGCAGGCGCTCGATGTCGCGCCGCACGGTGCGCTCGCTCACGCCGAGGCGCCCGGTCAGCTCCGGGCCGGTCCATTCGCGCCGGGTCTGCAGCAGCGACAGCAGCTGCAGCAGCCGCGCAGGGGTGTCGGTCATGCCCCGAGTATGCCCGCCGAATCAGGTCGGGAACTGACCTGATGGCCGCCTAGCGTCGGGAGCATGAGGGGAAACGGAGAGCACCGAGAGCACATCGTCATCACCGGCGCGCGGGAGAACAACCTGAAGGACGTCGAGCTGCGCATCCCCAAGGAGCGCATCGTGGTGTTCACCGGGGTGTCGGGGTCGGGCAAGTCCTCGATCGTGTTCGACACCATCGCGGTGGAGTCCCAGCGCCAGCTCAACGAGACCTTCACCTGGTACGTGCGCAACCGGCTGCCCAAGTTCGAGCGGCCCGACGCCGACGTGATCGACCACCTGGCGCCGGCGGTCGTGGTGGACCAGCGCCCGATCGGCGGCAACTCCCGCTCCACCGTCGGCACCATGACCGACATCTCCTCGGTCGTGCGCGTGCTGTTCTCCCGCTGCGGCGAGCCCAGCGCCGGGGAGGCGACCGCGTACTCGTTCAACGACCCGCAGGGCATGTGCCCCGAGTGCGACGGGCTGGGCCGCGTGGTGCGGCTGGACGTGGACAAGTTCATCGACCGCGCCAAGAGCCTGAACGAGGGCGCCATCCGCTTCCCGCAGATGCGCGTGGGCAGCTACTGGTGGCAGCTGTACGCCGAATCGGGACTGTTCGACCCCGACAAGCCGCTCGCCGAGTTCACCGAACAGGAGTGGGACCTGCTGCTGCACGGCAAGGGCTTCCGGGTGCCCCGCGAGAACCGCACCGGCTCCAAGGGCCACAACGCCTACGAGGGCCTGGTCCAGCGGTTCGAGCGCCTGTACATCAACCGCGACCTGTCCCAGCTGTCGGCCCGCACCCGCGAGGAGGCCCGCGCGGTCGTCACCCAGGCGGTGTGCCCGCTGTGCGACGGGGCCCGGCTGAACGCCGCCGCGCTCGCCACCCGGATCAACGGCCGCAACATCGCCGAGGTCGGCGCGATGGAGGTCACCGACCTCATCGACTTCCTGGCCGCCGTCGACGACCCGGTCGGCGCCCCGGTCGCCGGGGCCGCGATCGCCCGGCTGCGGCGGCTGGTCGCCGTGGGCCTGGGCTACCTCAGCCTGGACCGCGAGACCGCCACGGTGTCGGGCGGCGAGGCGCAGCGGCTGAAGGTGGTGCGGCACCTGGGCTCCAGCCTGACCGGCATGACCTACATCTTCGACGAGCCCAGCGTCGGGATGCACCCGCGCGACGTGGGCCGCCTGGTCGGCCTGCTGCGCCAGCTGCGCGACAAGGGCAACACCGTGCTGGTCGTCGAGCACGACCCCGACGTGATCGCCGTCGCCGACCACGTCGTCGACCTCGGACCCGGCGCGGGCGCGCACGGCGGCCGGGTGGTGTTCCAGGGCACCGTCGAGCGGCTGCGCGAGGCCGACACCCCCACCGGCCGCGCGCTGCGCCGGGGCACCCGGATCAAGGAGCGCTTCCGCGAGCCGACCGGATGGCTCACCGTCACCGGCGCCGGCCTGCACAACCTCAAGGACGTCACCGCGCGCTTCCCCACCGGCGTGCTGACCGCCGTCACCGGCGTGGCCGGATCGGGCAAGAGCACGCTGGTGTCGCAGGTGTTCGCCGCCCGGCACCCCGAAACGGTGCTGGTCGACCAGTCGCCGGTCCGCGGCTCGCGCCGCTCCAGCCCGGCGACCTACCTCGGCGTCATGGACCCGCTGCGCCGCCTGTTCGCCGACGCCACCGGCGCCGACGCCGGGCTGTTCAGCTTCAACTCCAAGGGCGCCTGCCCCGCCTGCGACGGCAACGGCGTCATCTTCACCGACCTGGCGTTCATGGACCCGGTCACCACCGTGTGCCCGGCGTGCCGCGGCACCCGCTACCGGCCCGAGGCGCTGGAGCACCGGCTGCGCGGCAGGACCATCGCGGAGGTGCTGGCGCTCACCGCCGAGGAGGCGCTGGACGTGCTGCCCGAGCCCGGCGTCCACGCCAAGCTGCGCACCCTCAACGAGGTGGGCCTGACCTACCTGGCGCTGGGCCAGCCGCTCAGCTCGCTGTCGGGCGGCGAGCGCCAGCGCCTCAAGCTCGCCGACCACCTGCACCGCAGCGGCATGGTCTACGTGCTGGACGAGCCCACCACCGGCCTGCACATGGCCGACATCGGCACCCTGACCGCGCTGCTGGACCGGCTCGTGGACGGCGGCAACACCGTCATCGTCATCGAGCACAACCTGGACGTGGTCAAGCACGCCGACTGGGTGATCGACCTCGGGCCCGACGGCGGCAAGCACGGCGGCGAGATCGTGTTCACCGGCACCCCGGCGCAGCTCGCCCGCGCGACCGGGTCCATCACCGCCGACCACCTGCGCCGGGCCCTGTGACGGGTCATGCCGTGAGGGGCGGCCGCACGGCGGTGCCCAGGATGTGCGGGGAGGAGGGCAGCGGGACCCTGGTCTCGGGCCAGCTCACCCGCCGCAGGCTCGACCGGACGAACCCGGCGCGCCCGATCGCGGCGGCGGTGTCGTCGCTCAGGCGGCACCCGCCGTTCAGCCGCGGCCAGACGGTGGCGTCCAGGACGCGCTGGACGCGCAGCAGCCCCGGAGCCTGCGCGCGCACGTGCTGCAGGACGTGCAGGCGCCCGCCCGGCCTCAGCACGCGGAACATCTCCGCCAGCGCGGCGTCGGGATCGCGCACCGAGCACAGCACCCCGCACGTCACGACCGCGTCGAAGCCGCCGTCGGGGGCGGGCAGGCGCTCGGCCAGGCCGTCGACCACGCTGATCGGGACCGGGGCGGAACGGGCCGCCTCCTCGGCCTGCCGGCGCAGGTACGGCTCCGGCTCGATCGCGACCACCTCGGCGACCCGGGGAGGGTAGTGGGCGAAGGTGGCGCCGCTCCCGGCGCCGACCTCAAGCACGCGCCCGGCCGCGTCCGCCAGCAGCTCCCGCCGGTACTCGGCGAGGCCGCGCTCGTCCATCGCCTGCGCGACGCGGGAGAACAAGCGCGCGAACAGCGGCCGCGCCCGCCGCTTCTCGGGAGAGGGGGCGAAGTCCATCGGGTGCGTCTCCTTCCGCGGCCCGGCACGGGCGGCTCCCCCATTCTCGGCGCCCCCACCGACAGTTGACCGGTATCGGCTGACCTATCGACATATGGCACGCGGCTGGGGGAGGGTGGGCGCGCGTCTTCCATGATCACTCAATGGAGAGGAATCCGAGTATGACGCCGTACCCTTCGCGGCCGTACTCCCGGTGGCGCAGGCTCCGCACCCCGGGCCGCGCGCTGCCGGCCGCGCTCGCCGCGGTGAGCGTGATCACCCTCGCTCCCGCCGCCGACGCCGCCGTTCGCGACCGCTACGCCCCCGGCGCGCCCGGCGTCGCAGACCCCTATTTCCCGAACCTGGGCAACGGCGGCTACGACGTCGGCCACTACAAGCTCAAGCTGGCCTACGACCCCGACCACGACCAGCTCGACGGCACCGCGATCATCACCGCGCGCGCCACCCAGGACCTGTCGTCGTTCAACCTCGACCTGTCCGGCATGGACGTCGACAAGGTCACCGTGGACGGCCGCGACGCCGCCTACAAGCGGCGCGGCACCGAGCTCACGGTCACCCCGCGCCGCGGCCTCAAGGCGGGCCGCACCTTCAACGTCGCGGTCACCTACGGCGGCGTGCCGCAGACCATCGTCGGCTCGCCGATCGTGTTCGGCTCCCCCTACGGCTTCCTGCACACCCCTGACGGGGCCTACGTCGGAGCCGAGCCGGACGGCGCCTCCACCTGGTTCCCCGCCAACGACCACCCCTCCGACAAGGCGCGCTTCGACTTCTCCATCACCGTCCCCAAGGGACTGGGAGCGGTCGCCAACGGCGTGCTGGAGTCCAAGCGGGAGGGCAGGGCCGCCTTCAGCCGGCGCCGCGCCGCCGCCCCGTCGGTGACCTACAAGTGGCGCGAAGAGAGCCTGATGGCCCCCTACCTGGCCACCATCGACATCGGCAAGTGGGACGTCAAGACCGGCAGGACCCCCGGCGGCGTGCCGATGTACGTGGCGATCGACCCCGAGGTCCGCAAGCTGCCGGCGCCCGGCGGCGTCGACCCGATGGACTACTACTACGACACCACCGCCAAGGCCACCGACTTCTGGGTGAAGACCTACGGCGAGTACCCGTTCACCACCGCGGGCGCGATCGTGGACGACGCCCGGTTCAACGGCGAGCCGCTCGGCTTCTCGCTGGAGACCAACGGCAAGCCGGTCTACTCGGCGATCCGGCCCGACCGCACCATCGCCCACGAGATGGCCCACCAGTGGTTCGGCAACTCGGTCGCGCCCAAGAACTGGCAGCAGATCTGGCTCAACGAGAGCTTCGCGCGCTGGTCCAACTGGTACTGGACCGAGAAGGTCATGGGCGGCAACACCGTCGCCGCCGAGGCCCGCAACGTCTACGACTCCCACCCGGCCACCGACCCCTGGTGGAACGTGGTCATCGCCGACCCCAAGCGCGACACCATGTTCCACAACCGCGAGTACCACGGCGGCGCGATGGTGCTGCAGTTCCTCCGCGAGAGGATCGGGGACGAGAAGTTCCTGGAGCTGCTGCGCACCTGGTACGCCCAGAACCGCGACAAGCACGTGGTGACCGAGCAGTTCACCGCGCTCGCCGAGAAGGTCTCCGGGCAGGACCTGGACGCGTTCTTCCAGACCTGGATCTACTCCCCCGGCCGCCCGCCGCTGCCGTAGCCCGCTGGTCCGCGCGTTCGGCCCGATGCCCGCCCGTACCGTCCCCGGTACGGGCGGGCATCGACTTTGGTCTATCGGCCATGGCGTTTCGACGGCAGCCCGCACTCCCCCGCATGGGAGATCCTTGATCCATCGCCACGAAGAGGACAGGGGCTCAGACCATGACCAGGGGGACGTCGTTGACCGGTTCGACCGAGGGACGCTGGCTGCTGCGCAACGGCGAGCACCGCATCGAGGTCGAGGCGTCGCCGCGGGGCAAGACCCGCCGGGCCCGGCTGCTGGTGGACGGCCGCCAGGTCGCCGAGAAGGAGACCAAGGCCAAGTCGCTCACGGTCAGGCTCGCCGAGGTCGCCGAGCCGGGAGTGCTGGCCGAGTTCGGCGGGGAGGCCCAGCTCAAGGTGATCTGGGGCTGGCTGGGCGACCCTGACCGCGTCGCCGTCCTGGTGCCCAAGCCCAAGGACGAAGACGATGGCGAGGGCGGCGAGGTCAGTCTGAAGAAGGCCGAGAAGCCGAAGGACGAGGCCGAGAAGAAGCGCGAGAAGGAGAAGGAAGAAGCCCTCAACGAGCTGCTGAAGCGCTTCGACGAGCTGCCGTTCTCGCCGCCGGAGGGCACCCGCGCCCACAAGCGCGAGAAGTTCGCCCGCGAGCACCCCAAGGTGTACGCGGCCCGGCACGTGGCGCTGGCCGCCGGCAAGGTGCTGTGGCCGCTGCTGGGCATCGGCCTGGCCATCAAGCTGCCCTGGCCCGACATGCCGTGGCCCGACGTGCACATCCCGATGCCCGACGTCGACCTGCCGAGCATCCCCTGGCCCGACGTCGCCCTGCCGGACATCCCGTGGCCGGACTGGCAGATGCCCGGCTGGCTCAAGGCGATCCTCGGCACGACCAAGTACTGGGTGCCGATCCTGATCGCGCTGGGGATGGCGGTCGGGGAGTACGACCGCCGCAAGAAGCAGCGCGCGAAGGTCGCCGAGCTGGCCGCCAAGAAGCGCGCCGAGGCGGAGGCGGAGGACGGCGCCGAGACCCCTGCGAACGGCGCTCCGAACGGCGGTCCGAACGGCGAGCCCGCAGGCAGGGCGGACGGCGACCTCCCCGTCCCGGACGAGCCGGGCCGCATCACCCGCTGAGCAGCGCGAACAGCCCGGCGCAGGTGAGCGCGACCATGACGGCGGCGATCGGCAGCTGGCCCCGCAGCGTCCGCCCGGCGGGCCGGGTGCGCAGCGCCAGGTCGTGCGCGGCGATGGTGCCGGCGATGTGCCCCAGCACGATCGCGTTCACCTGCACCTGCGCGGTCAGCGTCGGCCCCACCAGGTCGTAGTCGATGCGGTGGCCGGTCGAGCCCAGCAGATCCAGTCCCGTGCCGAACGGGTCGCTGGCCAGGATGAACGTCATCTGCCCTTCGAGCACGAAGAACGAGAAGTAGTGCGCCAGGGTGTAGCCGAGCGCGATCGGCAGCAGCGTGGCGGCGAACCGGCCCGGCACCACCGCCGGGTCGTCGCCGGTCAGCGCCGCGCTCGCCCGCGTCGCGGCCAGGTAGAGCGCGGTGACCGCGCCGATCGCGGCGGCCAGCCCGAGCGTCCCGGCGACCAGGCTGGAGGGGTCCACGTTGTCGCGCCAGTAGGTGGTGCGGGTGATCCCGTCGAAGCCGGTCGAGCCGATCAGCACGCAGGCCGCCGCGACCAGGCCGGGCTCGCCGGTGCGCCGCATCAGTCCGGTCAGCGGGGTCCGCAGCACCAGCACGCCGTCGGCGCGGCGGCCGATCGGGCACAGCCGGGCCAGCAGGCTCGAATACGCCTCGAAGCCGTCGCCGCCGGTGAACCAGTCGCGGCCGAACCACCAGGCCGACGCCAGGTTGACCGCCGCGTACCCGACGATCAGCGTGCCGACCAGGCGCGGGTCGGAGCGGTGCGGGGCGACCAGCTCCAGCCACACGAACGCGGTCAGCCAGCCCGCGGCGGGCCAGTAGCCGACCCGTTCGGGGAGCGGCCTGCGGCCGCGCGGGTCGGTGCGGGTCAGGCGGCACAGCGCGGCGTGCAGCGTGCGCAGCGGGTTGACGCGCCGCCACACCGGGCCGAGCAGCACGCTGGCGGGCACCAGGCCGACCCAGAAGGTCACGTACAGCGCCCAGGGGGCCAGATTGGCCTTGTCGGTGGGCGGCCCGGCGAAGGCGACCGCGACCACCAGCGCCGTCGCCGCCAGCGCCAGGGCGCGGCCCGCCCAGGTCAGGGCGGGCGCGTCCAGCAGGCGGGCGAGCCGCGGGGGCAGGGGCCGACCGCCCTCGGGGTGCAGCCTCGGCCGCTTCCACGCCAGGGTGAGGGCGAAGAAGGAGGCGGCCACGGCCACGCCGCCGCCGACGATGGCGGTGACCGCGTCCAGCGGCAGGTCGGTGCGGCCGCCCAGGCCGTGCGCCAGGACGGTCGCGTGCGGGGGGACGGGCACCTCAGCCCACCTGCAGCTCGAACACCCGCGCGCCGGAGTGGTGCAGCTCGGCCTCGAACACCCCGGGCTTGTCGGCGGTCAGCTCCAGCGTTCCGGGCCTGCCGGGCCTGAGGTCCACGGTGCGGTCGTAGCCGTGCAGGTGGAACTCGTCGGCGGCGTCGCTGGTGATGGTGACGCGCACGGTCGCGCCGCGCTTCACCTTGACCCGGCCGCTGCCGGTGCGGACCTTGCCCTCGCTGACCGTCACCGTGATGTTCGTAACGTCCTGCTTACCCGACGGCGAGGCTGGTGTGGCCGCCGGGCCACCGGGCGTCGCCGCGGCGGTCGCGCCGCCGGAAGTCCCCGCTGACGTGCCCGGATCGTCGGCGGGCTCGCCGCATCCGGCCGCCGCCGCGAGCGTTCCCACTGTCACCGCGCTCACCAGAACCCTCCTCAGCAGCACCTGTTCGACCCTTCTTTCCCGACGGTGTCTCACACCACAAAACGTGACACTAGACAATGACACATTGAAAGCTGACATACTCCGGCCGGGGTGGTTTGTACCCCCTTTGGATGGCTATAGGAGCACCCGTGTGGGATCCAGTGACGAACACCGGTACACAAGTCGCGCTGCGGCTCGCCGCACCTGAGAACAAGCCCGCGGGCGGGGCGGCCCTCGACCAGATCGTCATCGCCACCGGCGGGGCGGCGCTGCTGACGGCGGTGCTGCTGGTCTTCGGCTGGGGGCACCGCACCGGCCGCATCACGCTGCTGACCAGGCTCGCCGACCTGTCCGAGCGCGGACCCGGGCGCGGCCTGCCCGGCTGGGCCTCGCTGCCGGTCATCGTCGCGCTGGTCTCCCTCATCACCGCGCTGCTGGGCATGTACTGGGACATCTCCCTGCACATCTCGCACGGCCGCGACGAGGGCCCGCTCGCCAACATCGCGCACTACCCCATCCTGATCGGCCTGTTCGGCATCTTCACCGCCGGCGTGCTGGCGGTGGTGCTGCCCAACAAAGGCGTGCGGCCGGGCCGGGCGGCGGTCCGCGTCACCCGCGACTGGTACGCCCCGGCGGGCGGCGTCCTGCTGGCCGGGGCCGGGTTCTACGCGCTGCTGGGCTTCCCCCTGGACGACGTGTGGCACCGCATCTTCGGCCAGGACGTCACGCTGTGGGGCCCCACCCACCTGATGCTCATCGGCGGCGCGGGCCTGTCGCTGGTCGCCATGATGATCCTGGAGCGGGAGGGCCGCCGCGCCTACGACGGCCCCGCCGACCGGGAGCCGCCCGCCTGGGCGCGCTACGTGCGGCGCGGCATGCACGCGGGCGGCCTGCTGATCGGCCTGTCGGTGTTCCAGGCCGAGTACGACTTCGGCGTCCCCCAGTTCCGCCTGGTGCACCAGCCGCTGCTGATCGCGCTCGCCGCGGGCTGCGCCCTGGTCGCCGCCCGGCTGTGGGTCGGGCGCGGCGGCGCGCTGTTCGCCGTGGTGTTCTACATGCTGGTGCGCGGCGGGGTGTCGGTGTTCGTCGGCCCCGTCATCGGCGAGCTGTGGGCGTCGGTCCCGCTGTACTTCGCCGAGGCGCTGGTCATCGAGCTGGCCGCGCTCGCGCTGGCGCGCCGCCCGCTGCTGCTGGGCGCGGTCGGCGGAGTGCTGGTCGGCACCGTCGGGTTCGCGGGCGAGTACGCCTGGAGCCAGGTGGCCTTCAGGCTGCCGTGGACCGGCGACATCCTGGTCGAGGGCATGATCATGGCGGTCGTCGGCGGTGTGGCGGGCGGCCTGTGCGGGGCGATGCTCGCCGAGGGCCTGGAGGGACGGCTGCCCAGGCCCGCCGTGGCCCGCGCGCTGTTCGCCGGGTCGATCCTCGCGGTCGCCGCCGCCGTCGCCAACGGCCTGGTCATCAACGTCCCGCAGGGGCAGCAGGCCACCGTCGCCCTCACCGACGTCAAGGGCGGCGAGGGCGACCGCACCGCCCACGCCCGCGTCACCCTGTCGCCGCCCACCGCCGTGGACGGCCCGGCCTGGGTCGCCATCACCGGCTGGCAGGGCAAGGGCCTGCACGTCGAGCCCATGGTCGAGGAGAGCCGCGGCGTCTACCGCACCAGCGCGCCGATGCCGCTGCACGGCGACTGGAAGACCCTGATCCGCGTCCACGACGGCCGCACCCTGAGCGGGGTGCCGATCTACATGCCGGCCGACCCGGCGATCGGCGCCAAGGAGCTCCCGGCCACCGAGAACTTCACCCGGCCCCTGCAGAGCGAGAAGAAGATCCTGCAGCGCGAGCTGAAGAGCGACGTGCCCGGCTGGCTGTGGCTCGCGGCCTCCTCGGTGGTGCTGTTCTGCACCCTGGCCCTGCTCATCGCGCTCGGCTGGGGCGTGGCGCGCGTCGCGCGCACCCTGCCCGAGCCGGCCCGGACGGCCGGCGCGCCCCGGGAGAAGGTCGGCACATGACGGCCGGAGCCCTGGGCGGCCTGCCGGTGGACGGGGTGCTGGCCACCCATCCGATCATCAGCGCGGTGCCGTTCTTCGTGCCGACCTTCGTGGTCGTCGCGGTGATCGCGGTGGTGGTCTGGCGCGACCGCAGGCGCGGCGACGACGAGCCCGAGACCGGCGCCGACACCGGGGCCGGGACCGGCGCCGACGTCACCGGCAGGGACGTGCCCTAGAGTCGTCGCCCATGACGACACCTGCCTCCGGTCCCGCTCCCGCCTACCTGTCCGAGCTGTTCGGCCTGGACGGCAGGACGGCGGTGGTGACCGGGGGCAGTTCGGGCATCGGCCGCGCCATCGCCGGGGCGCTGGCCCGCGCGGGCGCGTCGGTCGTGGTGGTCGCCCGGCGCGAGGCCGAACTCGCCGACACCGTCGCCGAGCTGGAGGCGTACGGCTGCCGGGCCGCGTCGGTGAGCGCCGACCTGAGCGAGCGCGAGGCGGTGCGCGCGGCCGCCGAGGCGGCCGCAGAGCCGTTCGGCGAACCCGACATCCTGGTCAACAGCGCCGGGATCAACCTGCGGCCCCCGATGCCGGAGATCGACGACGCGGTCTGGGACACCACCATGGCGGTGAACCTGGAGGCCCCGTTCCTGCTGTCGCAGCGCTACGCGCCCGGCATGGCCGAGCGCGGCTACGGCCGCCTGATCCACGTCTCCTCCCAGCAGGCGTTCCGCGCGTTCGTCACCAGCGGCGCCTACGGGGTCTCCAAGGCCGGGCTGGAAGGGCTGGCCCGCTCGCAGGCCGAGCAGTGGTCGCGGCACGGCGTCACCGCCAACACCCTGGTGCCCGGCTTCGTCCTGACCCCGCTGAACGCCCGCCTGCAGGACGACCCCGAACGCGTCCGGGCACTGGCCGAGCGCACGATGGTCGGCCGCAACGGACTACCCGGCGACTTCGCCTCCGCCGCCGTCTTCCTGGCCGGCCCCGGGTCGGCCTACGTCACCGGGCAGTCGCTGTTCGTGGACGGCGGCTTCTCGGTCCACTAGCGCCTGGACGCCGTCCAGGATGCGTTCCAGCCCGAACGCGAACTCGGCGTCGGGGCCGTCCGCCTCGGCGCCGGGAGCACCGCCCATGTCGAACACGCCCTCGGCCACCAGCCGGTGCAGCTCGGGGAACCGGCCGGGATCGGCGACCCTGGCCAGCAGCGCGCCGTAACCGAGGAGCATCTCCGCCTCGGTGGCCCCGGCGTCGTCGAGCGAGGCGGCCATGTCGCGGAACAGGATCACCTGGCTGCGGACGTGCCCGCTGATCAGCAGCAGCACCGACACCTTCGCGCCCGGTTCCAGCCCGGTGCCGCGCAGGCGGCTCAGCCCCGCCTCCATCCAGGCGACCGTGTTGGGCATCACGGGCGGGCCCGTGATCGGGACGCCCAGCAGCCACGGGTGGCGCGCCAGCGCCGCGCGCATCGCCCACGCCCAGGCGGCCGTCCCCGCGCGCCAGCCCGCCTCGGGGCCGGGCAGGGCGGGCGGCGGACCGAACACCTGGTCGGCCATCAGGTCCAGCAGGTCAGCCTTGGAGGGCACGTAGCGGTACAGCGCCATCGTCGATACCCCGGCCTCGGCCGCCACCCGGCTCATCGACACCGCCGCCAGGCCCTCGGCCGAGCCGACCCGGACCGCCGCGTCCACGATCTCCTCCAGGGTGAGGGTGCGCTTGGGGCCCTTGCCGGGCCGCGCGCGCAGCCCCCAGGCCAGCTCCACGCTCCCGGGCAGACCGCCGCCCTCGCCGCCGTCCGCCGATCCCATCGCACCTCCGGGCCTTGACCGCCTCGACCTCTCTGTGTATACCCTACGCAGTAATGCGTATGCCATACACAGTAGAGGACGTGGCACGGTGACCCACGACGACGAACCCGCGATCGAGGCCGTCGGCCTCCGCAAGACCTACGGCACGGCGACCGTCCTGGACGGCATCGACCTGCGCGTCCCCCGGGGCGGCGTGTTCGCGCTGCTCGGCCCCAACGGCGCGGGCAAGACCACCACCGTGCGCATCCTGGCGACGCTGACCCGCCCCGACGGCGGCTCCGCCCGCGTCGCCGGGCACGACGTGGTGGCGCAGGCCCGCCGGGTGCGCCGCGCCATCAGCCTCACCGGCCAGTACGCGGCCGTGGACGAGCTGCAGACCGGCGAGGAGAACCTGCGCATGATGGCCCGGCTGCGCCGCCTCTCCCGTTCCCGAGCGCGGGACCGCGCGGCCGAGCTGCTGGAGCGCTTCGAGCTGACCGAGGCGGGCGGGCGCCGGGTCGCCGGCTACTCCGGCGGGATGCGCCGCCGCCTGGACCTGGCCTGCGGCCTGGTCACCGACCCCGAGGTGATCTTCCTGGACGAGCCCACCACCGGCCTGGACCCGCGCAGCCGCCGCGCCATGTGGGACCTGGTCGCCGAGCTCGCGGCGAGCGGGGTGACGGTCCTGCTGACCACCCAGTACCTGGAGGAGGCCGACCGGCTGGCCGACCGCGTCGCGCTGCTGGACGGCGGCCGCGTCGTCGCCGAGGGCACCGCCGCCGAGCTCAAGGAGCGGGTCGCCGCCTCCCGGCTCGACCTGACGATGGCCGACCCGCCCGCCTTCGACGCCGCCGCCCGCGCCCTGCGCGACCGCGTGGTCTACCTCGACTCCGCCCGCCGCGTGCTGGGCGTTCCCACCGACGGGTCGGCCGCGCACGTGCGGGCGCTGCTGGACGAGGTCGACCCCGCGCGCACCGCCGTCGAGCGCTTCGCGGTGCGCGACACCACCCTGGACGACGTGTTCCTCGCCCTGACCGGGCAGACCAAGGAGACGACCGGTGTCTGACCTGACCGCCTGGCCGGTGCTGTCCGGCCGCAGCCTGCGCATGGCGCTGCGCGGCGTGGACGCGCTGCTGATCTCGCTGCTGCTGCCGGTGATGCTGCTGCTGGTGTTCGTCTACCTGTTCGGCGGGGCCATCGACACCGGCACCGAGTACCTCACCTACGCCGTGCCGGGCGTGCTGATCCTGTGCTCGGGCTACGGGGCCTCGCTGACCGCCGTCAGCGTCGCGCACGACATGACCGAGGGCGTGGTGGACCGGTTCCGCTCCATGGACGTGGGCGGCCGGGCCCTGCTGGGCGGCCACGTCACCGCGGGCACCGCGCGCAACCTGTGCTCGACGGCGATCGTGTTCGCGGTGGCGTTCGCGATCGGCTTCCGCGCCGACGCGGACCTCGCGCAGTGGCTGGGCGCGCTGGGGGTGCTGACGGCGTTCATCGTGGCGATGTCGGCGTTCTCGGCGATGATGGGCCTGCTGGCCTCGACCCCGGAGGCGGCCAGCGGCTTCACCTTCTTCGTGCTGTTCCTGCCCTACCCCAGTAGCGCGTTCGTGCCGGTCGACACCATGCCGGGCTGGCTGCACGGCTTCGCCGACAACCAGCCCGCGACCCCGGTTATCGAGAGCGTCCGGGGCCTGCTACTGGACCAGCCGGTGGGCGGCCGCCCGTGGACGGCCCTGGCCTGGTGCGGCGGCATCCTGCTGGTCTCGCTGGCACTGTCGGCCCCCCTGTTCCACCGCCGCACCCGCTGAACCCGCCCCCGCCCGCGGGCTGGCCGGCCCGCGCTAGCCGGCCTGGTCAGCGCCGTGCTCGGTCGCCAGGCGGTCGATCACGGTCGCCAGATCGAAGTCCTTGACCGTCAGGCCGCCCGAGCAGTGCGTGGTCAGCGCGAAGGTCACCGTCCGCCAGCGGACGTCGATGTCGGGGTGGTGGTCGGCGTCCTCGGCGGCGCGGGCCACCGCCGCCACCAGGTCGATCCCCGCCATGAACGACGGGGCCCGCACCGACCTGCGGATCTCGTCGCCCTCGCGCGCCCAGCCGGGCAGCGCGGCGAGCCGCTGGGCGATGGCGGTGTCGTCGAGCAGGTCGGGCATCGGGCACGCTCCTCGGTCGGACGGATGTCGCTTCCACGTCCATTCTCTGTATTTTTGAAACTCTTCCGTCGAGGGGGTGCACCGGATGGCCGTGCGCAGCATCCTGTTCGGGGCGGCCGGTCCGTCCACCGCCCCGCTCGACGACGCCGAGCCCGAGCACTTCCAGGACCTGAACCTCGACCAGATCGTCCACGAGGCCGCGCAGGCGGGCGGTCTGCCGGGACTCGCCCCCTACTTCCACCACCGGCTGCGCGACCCCGGCCTCATCGCGTTCCGCCAGCAGATCTTCCGCGACCTGGAGAAGCCCGAGGTCCACCAGGCCGCCGTGCGCTTCACCACCGCGATGGACCGGACGCGGCGGCGGCTGGACGCGCTGGAGCGCAGGAAGCACCCGCCGCAGGCGGACCGCTGGTTCCTCGACATCGTGCTGGACCACGCCGCCGCCGTGAGCCGGTTCGCCGAGGACCTGCGCGCCGCCGACCCCGCCTCCCCCGGCCTGCGGGCGCTGCGCGACGACGCGGCCGAGCACGCGCGCGGCCCCGCCTTCACCGGGTTGTGCGAGCAGGCGCGGGAACTGCGCGACCGCTTCGGCCGGGTCCGCTACGACCTGCTGCTGCGCGGCGACAAGATCACCGTCGCCGCGCACGACGCGGACGCCCGCTTCGACTACGCCGCGCGGGTGCTGGCGACCTTCGAGCGCTTCCGCCAGGACACCGGGCCGGAGCCGCGCGAGGACGAGCCGCCGGAACTGGGGCTGGACTTCGTCGAGGCCGCCGTGCTGGACCTCGTCGTCGAGCTGGCCCCCGGCGTGTTCGCCGATGCCGCCGCCTTCCGCGAACGCCACCGCCGCTTCATGGACGACGAGATCGTTCGCGTCGACCACGAGCTGCGCTTCTACCTCGGCTACCTGGCCTGCCTGGCGCCGCTGCGGGAGGCGGGGCTGCCGGCCTGCTACCCGGAGGTCTCCCCCACCGACAAGACCTTCGCCGCCGACGACGCCTACGACCTGGCACTGGCGATCAAGCTCGCGCCGGACGGCGAACGCCCGGTGGGCAACGACCTCCGCCTCGACGGCGACGAGCGCGTCCTGGTCGTGTCCGGCCCCAACCAGGGCGGCAAGACGACCCTGTCGCGCACCTTCGGCCAGCTCCACCACCTGGCCGCCCTCGGCTGCCCCGTCCCCGCCCGGCGGGCGCGGATCTTCCTGCCCGACCTGGTCCTCACCCACTACGAGCGGCCGGAGAGCCCCGACGGCCTGGCCAGCAAGCTGGAGGAGGAGCTGCGCCGGATGCGCGACGTCCTGGACCGGGCCACGCCCGACAGCGTCATCGTCCTCAACGAGATCTTCTCCTCGACGACGCCCGCCGACGCCCGCGCGCTCAGCGAGGCCGTGCTCACCGCGATCGACCGGCTCGACGCGCCGTGCCTGTGGGTGAGCTTCGTGGACGAGCTGTCCCTGCTCAGCCCCAAGGCCGTGAGCATGGTCGCCGCCGTCACCGGCGACGGCCGCTCCACCCGCACCTACAAGATCGTGCGGAGGCCCGCCGACGGCCGCGCCCACGCGCTCGCCATCGCCGAGAAGCACGGCCTCACCCACGCGCAGATCACCGCCCGGGCGGCCCGGTGAGGCCCGGGCTGCTGTTCGCCGACGCCGGGCGGCGGCCGCGGCGGCGGGCCGGCGACGCGGACCTGGCCGAGGACCTGCGGCTGGACGGCCTGTGGGCCGCCATGGCGCGCGGGGACGACCACCTGTTCGCCCTGGTCCGCGCCGCGACCCTGGCCCCGCTCACCGACCTCGCCGACATCGCCCACCGGCGGGAGGTCCTGGGCGACTGCCTGGACAACATCCGGACCGTGCGCGAGCTGTACGGGCTGGCGGAGCGGGCGGTCGCCGCCGAGCAGAAGATCTTCCGCGGCCCGGCCACCGGGCGGCTGAACCGCGCCCTGCGCGTGCTGGAGCTGTTCTGCGACCTGCTGCGCGAACTGCACGCCTTCGCGTCGCGGAACGCGCGCGGGTTCAGGTCGGCCGGATTCGTCCGGCTGTTCGAGACGGTCCGCGCGCAGGTGGACGAGGGCTACCTCCGCACGGTGGAGGGCCTGCTGGAGGAGCTGCGCTTCGAGCACGGCATCATCGTCACCGCGCGCCTCGGCCCGGGGAACAAGGGCGTCGACCTCCGGATGCACGAGCCCCCGCCCAAGGGCCGCGCCCCGTCCACCCGCCGGTTCCGCAAGTCGAACCTGGTCTACACCGTCCCGCCCGAACACGAGGACAGCTGGCGCGCGATCGCGGGCCTCCGCAACCTCGCCCTGGAGGAGATCGCGCAGGCCACCGCCGAGTCCGCCGACCACGTCCGCGACTTCTTCCGCGCCCTGCGCGACGAGCTGGGCTTCTACGTCGGCTGCCTCAACCTCGCCGAGGACCTCGCCCGCCTCGGCCTGCCCACCTGCCTGCCCGAGCCGCGCCCGCCCGCCGACCGGGCCCTGTCCGCCCGGGGACTGTACGAACCGGGCCTCGCCCTCTCGCTCGGCGGCGCGGTCGCGGCCAACGACCTGGACGCCGACGGCACCGGCCTGATCATGGTCACCGGCACCAACCGGGGCGGCAAGACCACCTTCCTGCGCAGCCTCGGCGTTGCGCAGCTGATGATGCAGTGCGGCATGTTCGTGTGCGCGCGGAGCTGCTCGGCCTCACTGGCGGACGGCGTGTTCACCCACTTCAAGCGGGGCGAGGACCGCTCGATGTCCAGCGGCAAGCTGGACGAGGAGCTGGCCCGGATGAGCGGGATCGTGGACCGGCTGCGCCCCGGCGCCCTGGTGCTGTGCAACGAGTCGTTCGCCTCCACCAACGAGCGGGAGGGCGCCGACATCGCCGCCGAGATCCTGCGGGGGCTGGCCGACCTCGGCGTCCGCGTGGTGTTCGTGACCCACCTGTACGAACTCGCGCACCGCGTGCACGCCGACCCGCCCGTCCGCTGCCTGCACCTCACCACCACGCAAGGGGCCGGGGGCGAGCCCACCTTCAGGCTCGCCCCCGGCACGCCGTCCCCCACCGCGAACGCCATGGACCTGTACGTCCGCGTCTTCGGCAGCGCTCCGCCCGGCCGCTAGGGCGCCTCGTCACCCGCGCGCCGTCAGGTCGTACAGGGTCACCCCGCCCACGGTCCGGGCGGTGAAGTTCTCCTGCACCCACGCGCTGATCCGATGGGCGTCATCGCTCCCGCTCTCGCCGCGCATCATGCTCGATCCCCCGACGAAGTAGTGGATGCGCCCGGCCGCCACATGGGCCTTGAACTGCTCCAGCGTGGGCGCGGGGTCGGTGGCGTTGAACCCGCCGACCGCCATCACCGGCTCGCCGCCGGCGAGCTGGTAGCCCGCCGCGTTGTTGGAACCCACGGCCGCGGCCGCCCAGCGGTATTCACCGGCGTCGGCCTTGAGCGCCGAGATGACGGCGGCGTCCGGCTTGGTCGCGTTGAGCAGACCGCCCGGACCGCCTCCCCCGCCGCCCGGCCTGCCGCCCGGGACGCCTTGCCGAGATCCGGCGGCGCCCCGCTGAGGTCCCGCGACCCCGCCTTGGGCGAACTGCCCCGGAGGCCCGCCGGGCGCCCCGGCCCTACCGGGTCCGCCGAAGCCCCCGGGCCTGCCTCCGCGCCCGCCGGGGCCGCGCATCCCGCCCGGTCCACCGCCGGTGGACGGTCCTGCGGTCACGATCGCACCGGTGTGCGGGGTGTCCGCTGTATCCAGCGCGTACGCGGCGGGACCGGCGAGCGAGGTCACGGTGGCCAGCACCGCCGCTCCGACGGCGATCCGGCGCGGCAGCCGCCCGGCTGCCAGCAGCAGCCCCGCCGCCGCCAGCCCGGCCAGCGCCACCAGCGGCGCCAGCCAGGGGTTCCAGCCGTCGGCACGGCCCAGCAGCACGTAAGCCCAAGCGGCGGTGACGGCGACCGCCCCCGCCAGGACCGCGACGGCCCAGGGCTCGCGCCGCCGCTCCCACAGCAGGCCCGCGCCCATGCCCGCCAGCGCCGCGACCGCCGGGGCGAGCGCCACGGTGTAGTACTCGTGGAAGATCCCCCGCATGAAGCTGAAGACCAGCGCCGTGAGCAGCAGCCAGCCGCCCCACAGCAGCAGCGCCGCCCGGCGGGCGTCGGTGCGCGCCGCCCGCCGCGTCGCCCAGAGCCCGGCGGCCAGCAGGACCAGGGCGGCGGGCAGCAGCCAGGAGATCTGGCCGCCGATCGCCGCCCCGAACATGCGGCTCCACCCGGCGTCCTGGTCCAGGTTGCCCAGGCCGCCGACCTCGTCGCCGTTGAGCCGCCCCAGGCCGTTGTAGCCGAGCGCCAGCTCCAGCACGCTGTTGTTCTGCGAGCCGCCGATGTAGGGCCGCGACGAGGCGGGCACCAGCGCGACGGCCGCCACCCACCACCCGGCCGAGACCAGCAGCGCGCCTCCGGCGAGCACGAGTTGCCACAGCCGCCTGCGCACCGGCGTCGGAGCGGTGACCAGATAGACCAGCGCGAACACCGGGACCACCAGGAACGCCTGGAGCATCTTCGCCAGGAACCCGGTCCCCACGCAGGCCGCCGCGAACACCAGCCAGCGCGTCCCGGCGTTCTCCTGGGCGCGGACCAGGCCGTACGCGCCGAGCGTCAGCAGCAGCACCAGCAGCGCGTCCGGGTTGTTGAAGCGGAACATCAGCGCCGCCACCGGGGTCACCGCAAGCGCCGCCCCGGCCAGCAGCGCGGCTCCCGCGCCGAAGCGCCTGCGCACGGTCGCGTACAGCGTGCCGACCGTCGCCACGCCCATCAGAGCCTGCGGCACCAGAATGCTCCAGGAGTTCACCCCGAAGATCCGCGCCGACAGCGCCATCGGCCACAGCGCGCCCGGCGTCTTGTCGACGGTGATGGCGTTGGCGGCGTCGGAGGAGCCGAAGAAGAACGCCTTCCAGCTCGTCGCCCCGGCCTGCACGGCGGCTGAGTAGAACGGGTTGGCCCATCCGGACGCTCCCAAGCCCCAGAGGTACAGCACGGCCGTGGCGGCCAGCAGGACCAGCAGCGCGGGCCGCGCCCACGCCGGGTCGCCGGAGCGGCCGCGCGGAGCGGTCTCCGCAGGCGCCGGCCTCGGCACCGTGGCGGTGGTCATCGCATGTCCCCCCTTCAGCTGAGCTTGTAGAGCCGGCCGCCGGTGCCCGTTGAGGAACCGCCGTACTCGGTGGGCTGGACGAGGGTGCCGTTCTGCTGCACCCAGGAGGTGACGGCCGCGCCGCCGCCGTCGGGACCGCGCCCGCCGCCCTGGCCGCTGACCACGATGTAGCGGAGCTTGCCCTCCTTGACGTACTGCTGGAGCTTGGCGACCGTCATGGCCGGGTCGCTGCCGGTGAAGCCGCCCATCGCGATGACGGGCTTGCCGGTCCGCAGGATCAGCGAGGACGCCTGCTGCGCGCTGGACACCGCGACCAGCCACTGCGCCGTGCCCTGGTTCTTCTCCAGGTAGGAGACCATCTGCTGGTCCACCTGGCCGCCGGGTCCGCCGCCGAAGCCGCCGCGCATGCCGCCCGGCCGCGCGCCGTCGCGGCGCTGGCTCTGGCTCTGGCCGTCCGGCGGAGCGGCGCCCGGTGCCTGCCCGTTGGGCATCTGGCGGCTGGGCATCTGGCCGTTCGGAGGCTGCCCGCCCGGCATCCACGACTGCGCGCCGCTGCGGGAGCCGTCGCCCATCTGGGGCGGCCCGCCCGGACCGCCGCCCCGGCCGCCGGGACCGAAGCCCTGTCCCGAGGAAGGTCCGGCCAGCGGGTTGGTGCCGTTGACCTGCGAGGACGCCGTGGACACCGCGTAGGCGGCGGGCCCCGCCAGTCCGGCCAGCAGTGCCAGCACGAGACCTGCGATCGTCACCGGCGGGCCGAGCCGTCGGTTGACGCGCGCGGCCAGCAGGTTCGCCACCGCGAGGACCGTCAGCGCGGCGACCGTCCAGCGCAGCCACGGGTTCCAGTCCGGCGTGCGGGCGAGCAGCGCGAACGCCCACGCCCCCGTGGCCGCCACCGCGGCCGGGAGCACCCACGCCCACGCGGCCGAACGCCGGTACGCGCCGTACAGCAGCACCGCGCCCGCGCCGGTCAGCGCGGCGATCGCCGGGGCCATCGCCGTGGAGTAGTACGGGTGGAAGGTGCCCTGCGCGAAGCTGAACACCACGAAGTGCACCGCCAGCCAGCCGCCCCACAGCAGCAGCCCGGCACGGCCCAGGTCGGTGCGCGGCCGGCGCCCCAGCAGGACCAGGCCGGCCACCAGCGCGATCGCGGCGAACGGCAGCAGCCAGGAGATCTGGCCGCCGAGGATGTCGTTGAACATCCGGCCCGCCCCGGACTCGCCGCCGAAGCCGCCGCCCCCGCCCGGTCCCCCGCGACCGCCGCCCTGGCCGAAGATCCGGCCCAGGCCGTTGTAGCCGATGACCAGGTCCCACACGCTGTTGTCGGTGCTGCCGCCGATGTAGGGGCGGCGGGACGCCGGGACCAGGTCGACGATGAGCATCCACCAGAAGCTCGACGCCGCCAGCACCGCGCCCGCCGCCAGCAGGTGCCCGATCCGGCGCAGCACGCCGCCGCGCGCCGCGACCAGGTAGACCAGCCCGAAGGCGGGCACCACCAGGAACGCCTGCAGCATCTTGGTGTTGAAGCCGCAGCCCACCAGGAACGCCGCGAGCAGCAACGGCCGCAGCCGTCCGGTCTCCACGGCCCGCTGCACCGCCCAGGCCGCCAGCACCAGCAGCAGGACCAGCAGCGTGTCGGGGTTGTTGTCGCGGTTGATCGCCACGGTGATCGGCGTCAGCGCCAGCACGCCCGCCGCGACCAGCCCGGCCGCGGGCCCGAACGCCCGCCGCACGGTGGTGTGCAGCACGGCCACGGCCGCGACCCCCGCCAGCGCCTGCGGCACCAGCAGGCTCCAGGAGCCGAACCCGAAGACCCGCGCGAACAGGCCCATGACCCACAGCGCCATCGGCGGTTTGTCCACGGTGATGAACGAGCCGGAGTCCAGCGCCCCGAAGAAGAACGCCTTCCAGCTCTGCGTGCCGCTCTTCACCGCGGCCGAGTAGTAGGCGTTGGCGTCCCCGGCCCGCCACAGGCCCCAGCCGTACAGGACGAGCGCCACCAGCAGGACGCCCCACAGCGCGGGCCGGGCCCAGCGCGGGTCCTCCGGACGGCCCAGCAGCACCCGCCGCAGCCGGGAACCGGTGGCCGCCGCAGGCGGCGGTGACTCGGTGGCGATCGTGCGGGTGGCGGTCATCGTGCCTGCTCCTTGGTCTCGGTGGCGGTGGCGGCGGTGCCGGTCGCGGCCGGGCCGCGCAGCCGCCGCGGGTGGAAGATCCAGGCGCGCATCAGCAGGAAGCGCACCAGCGTCGCCAGCCCGTTGGCGCAGATCAGCGCGGCCAGCTCGACGCCCCGGGAGGCGCCCGGCGCGGCGGCGTGCAGCAGCGCGAGGCCGCCCGTGCTCAGCGCCAGGCCGAGCAGGAACGCCAGCCCCCCTTCGAGCTGCTGCCGGAAGGCGCCCTGCGCGCCGGTCACGCCGAAGGTGAAGCGGCGGTTGGCGGCGGTGTTGCCGATCGTGGTGATCACCAGGGACACCGCGTTGGCCCACAGCGGCCCGGTCACCGTGCGCAGCAGCACGAACAGCACCAGCTGCGCGATCGTGCTGACGACCCCGATGACGGCGAAGGCCGGCAGCTGCCGGGCCATCCCGGTGGGCAGCTCGGGCCGGGGCCGCCCGCCGACCGGGGCGCGGAACGCGCCGGTCAGCATCCGGCGGCCGACCCGCGCCATGCCGCGCAGGTCGTCCACGGCGGTGCGCAGCACGTCCACCCGGCTGTCGGGGTCGTCGACCCAGTCCACCGGGACCTCGTGGATGCGCAGCCCGTTGCGCTCGGCGAGCAGCAGCAGCTCGGTGTCGAAGAACCACTCCTCGTCCTCCACCGCGGGCAGCAGCGCCTGGACGATCTCGGTGCGCCCCGCCTTGAACCCGCACTGCGCGTCGGTGAACCGGGCCGCCAGCGCGGTGCGCAGCAGCAGGTTGTAGCAGCGGGAGATCACCTCCCGCTTGGGGCCGCGCACCACCGCCGCCCCGCGCGACAGCCGGGTGCCGATCGCCAGGTCGCTGTGCCCGGAGATCAGCGGGGCGACCAGCGGCAGGAACGCGTCCAGGTCGGTGGACAGGTCCACGTCCATGTAGGCGACCACGTGCGCGTCGCTGGCGCTCCACACCCGCCGCAGTGCCCGGCCGCGCCCCTTGCGCTCCAGCCGGACCGCCCGGACCTGCGGCAGCTCGGCGGCCAGCGCCTCGGCGACCTGCCAGGTCGCGTCGGTGCTGGCGTTGTCGGCGACCGTGATGCGGAAGCGGTAGGGGAAGGTGCCGGCCAGGTAGGCGTGCAGCCGCCGCACGCTGGCCTCCAGCACGTGCTCCTCGTTGTGGACGGGGACGACGATCTCGACCAGCCGCGCCCGCCCGCCGTGCTCCGGCGGGGTCGCGGGCGGGCCGGCGGGGACGTCCCGCTCGGTGACCAGGTGACTCATGGGACCACCGTCGCCAGCGGGCGTGGGAGGGCCCTGAGGGCCGTCTTAAGACGGGATGAGAAACCTCAGGGGGCGTCGTCGGGGCCGCGCTCGGCGGACCCGGGCAGCCGCACCCGGGCCAGGGTGCCGCCGCCGTCGGCCGCCTCCAGGCCCACCTCGCCGCCGCTCTCGGCCACCACGCGCGCCACGATCGACAGCCCCAGGCCCGAGCCGGGCAGGCTGCGGGCCGAAGGCGAGCGCCAGAACCGCTCGAACACGTGCGGCAGCTCGTCGGCGGGGATGCCGGGGCCGTGGTCGCGGACCGTCAGCTCGCCGCCCTTCAGCCGCACCTCGACCGCCCCGTCCGGCGGGCTGAACTTCACCGCGTTGTCCAGCAGGTTCACCACCGCGCGCTCCAGCGAGGCGGGGTCCCCCAGCACGAACCAGGGCTCGGTCTCGGCCTCGACGCGCAGGCCCGGCCCGCGCAGCCGGGCGCGCTCGACCGCGCGCCCAACGGCCTCGTGCAGCGCCACGCTCTCGTGCGCCGGTTCGCTCTCCTCGGGCCGGGCCAGCTCCAGCAGGTCGCCGACCAGGCTGGACAACTCCAGCATCTGCGCCTTGACGCTCACCAGCAGCCGCCGCCGGTCGGCCGGGGGCAGCGCGCGGCCGGTCTCCTCCGAGCGCAGCAGCAGGTCGATGTTGGTGCGCAGGCTGGTCAGCGGGGTGCGCAGCTCGTGCCCGGCGTCGGCGATGAGCTGCCGCTGGCGCTCGCGGGCCCCGGCCAGCGCGGCGGTCATGGTGTTGAACGAGCGGGACAGGCGTGCGATCTCGTCGGCGCCCTCGGCGGGGATGGGGGTGTCCAGGTCCTCGGTGCGGGCGATGTGCTCGACCACGCCGGTCAGCTCGTCCACCGGCCGCAGCGCGGCGCGCGCGATGAGCAGCCCGGCGGTGGCCGCGCCCAGCACGCCCAGCGCCGACACCAGCAACAGCAGCAGCGCCAGGGTGCCGAGGGGGTCCTCCACCTGATCCAACGGGAGCGCGATCGACACCGCCGTCCCGTCCACGTCCCTCATCGGGCGGGTCAGGACGCGCACCGGCGCGCCGTCGGTGGTGGTCCCGTCGTGCAGCGCCTCGCCGCGGACCCCGTGCGCCACCTCGACGTCGGCGGGCGTGACCGTCAGCACCGCCGGCGAGCCCTCCACCGCGCAGTACCCGCCGTCGGCCTTGACGACCTGGACGAAGCCGAACGGGTTGCGGCGGCCCGCCACCGGTTCCTGGCTGCACGCCCGCAGTGCCGCCCACTGCGAGTGCGGCGGCCCCATCGGCGCCGACCGCAGCGACCGGTCGAGCTGCTCGTACAGCTGGTCGCGGGTCAGCAACCAGCCGGTGACCGCGCACGCGGCCACGGCCAGGGCCACCGCCACCGCCGTCAGCAGCGCCAGCCGGGCGCGCAGCGGCAGCCGCCGCGTCACGCCGCCGCCGAGCGCAGCACGTACCCGACGCCGCGGACGGTGTGCACCAGCCGGGGCAGGCCGTCCACCTCGGTCTTGCGGCGCAGGTACATCACGTACACGTCCAGGGAGTTGGAGGCGGGCTCGAAGTCGAAGCCCCAGACCGTCTCCAGGATCTGCTCGCGGGTTAGCACCTGCCGGGGATGGGTCAGGAACAGCTCCAGCAGCATGTGCTCGGTGCGGGTCAGCTCCAGCCGCCGCCCGGCGCGGGTGACCTCGCGGGTGCCGGTGTCCATCCGCAGGTCGTCGAAGGCCAGCACGTCCCCGGCGGCGGCGTCCCGGGCGCTGATCGCGCTGCGTCGCAGCAGGGCCCGGACCCGCGCCAGCAGCTCGTCCAGCTCGAACGGCTTGACCAGGTAGTCGTCGGCCCCGGCGTCCAGGCCGGTGACGCGGTCGCCGACCATGTCGCGGGCGGTCAGCATCAGCACCGGCGTGGTGACGCCCTGGGCGCGCAGCCGGCGGCAGGCGGTCAGGCCGTCCATCCGCGGCATCAGCACGTCCAGCACGACCAGGTCGGGCCCGGCGGCGGCGACCCGGTCCAGCGCGGCGAGGCCGTCGGCGGCCTCGTCCACGCCGTAGCCCTCGAACTCCAGGCTGCGCGCCAGCGACTCGCGGACGGCGGGCTCGTCGTCCACGACCAGGATTCGCGCGGCCCCTTCGGCGGCTCCAGGCTCCATGGACCCACGGTAACCAGCCGTTACCGCAGGTCGCGCGGGGTGGGGCCGATTCTCATGGGGATCTCATGAAAGGGGCGCGGCTGCCAGGCGCGGCCCTCAGGAGGCGCGGTCGACCGGCGGCGCGCTCGGCGGCCCCTCCGGCCCGCGCGGGACCGGCCGCACGGCGGCGGCGATCGAGGTCCGCACCACGGCCGCGGTCGTGCCGTCCGCCGCCCGGCCGAAGGTGATCAGGAGCGCCGCGGGCAGCGGCGGGGCCTCCAGCGGGGTCCGGCGGGGCCGGGCCCGGTGGCGGGAGGCGTTCCGGGCCGTGCTCACCGCGATCTTGGGGACGGCGCGCGGCGCGGCCGGAGCGGCGGCGCGCACCGCGACGCCGGTGGCCGACTCCAGCGCGCCGCCGGCGGGGGCCGCGACCACGAGGGTGGCCGCGCCGCGCGCGGCCCGCCCGACGAGCCCGGTGACCGAGTCGGCCGCCGATCCGGCCGCCGATCCGGGCGCCGATCCCACCACCGTTCCGGGCACCACGCCCGCCGCCCCGGCCGCGGGCGTCGTGCCCGGCCGGGCGGCGCCGCCCGGCGGGACGGGCCGGGTCGCGGCGGTCCAGGAGGTGCGGACCACGTCCACCACCACGTCCTTGGCCACATCGCGCATCAGGTCGCGCAGCGCGTCCTTCATCGCCAGCTTCAGCGCCTCGCGCAGCAGCTCGGCCATCACCGTCTCGATCACCACGACGGTCGCGCGGGCGGCGGCCCGCGAGGCCAGGTCCACGGTGGTGCGGGCCACGGCGCTGCCCGCCAGCGCGCCCAGCAGCCCGCCGGTCTGGCGGGCGGCGTCCCGGGCGGCGTCGCCGACGCCGGTCTGGCGGGCGATGTCGGCGACCGCCGAGGCGAGCGGGGCCAGCTCGGGGTGCGCGGCGGCCTCCTGCGCGCGGTCGCGCACGGTGCGGGCCAGGTCGCGGGCGGTCTCGCGGGCGACCTCCCGCACGACCCGGGCGATCACGTCGCGGCCCACGTCCAGGGCGACCTCGACGGCCACGTCGGCGACCGCGTCCAGCGCCGTGTCCACCACGATCTTGGTGGCGGCCTGCACCACCGGCTGCGCCGCGGTGCGGCCCGCCATGTCCAGGGCGGTCGCGGCGGCGGCGCGCGCGAAGGGGTTGCGGGCCGCCAGCCGGGCCGCCGCGGCGGCCATCGGGTGCTGGGCGGCCTGCCCGGCGATCTCCATCGCGGTGGTGGTGACGCTGAAGGCGGTGCCGGTGACGGCGTTGGACTCGGCCAGCGCGCGGGCCTCGGTGACCGCCTTGTCGGCCGCCGCGGAGGCGATCTGCACCGCCGCGTCGCGCGCGGCGCGCTCGATCACGTTCATCGCGCCGGTGCGCACCAGCTGGTCCACGATCTGCTCGGCCGCGCGCGAGGCGGCCTCCCGGCCGGCCTGCCGCAGCGGCTCGGTCGCCTCACCCGCGCGGCGCGCGGCCACCGAGGCGGTGGGGGCGAGGCCGGTCCAGACCTCCTCGATCCGCTCGGCCGCCGCCCGGTCCAGGCGCGCGGCGAGGCCGGGCCCGGACCGTTCGGGCGCCTGCTCGGAACGCGCCTGCTCGGGACGCGGCTGCTCAGAGCGCGGCTGCTCGGAACGCGTCTGGCCAGGGCGTCCGCGGTCAGGGCGTTCGCCCGCCCGCCCGGCCGGCGAGTCCGCCCCCGCGGGCTCCACCTGATCGTCCACGCCATGCCCCCCATCTAGGTCGGCGCCTTCAAATCACCATAACTTCCCCTCGCTGTGACCCACCTCATCCTCCCGGACGGGATGCCGACCTCCCCCGGAGGTAGCCCCGCGGCCGCGCGGCGGGCTATCCTGGCAGCCGGAACCGAGAAGGAGGTGGGTTGATGGCCGTCGCGGTGGTCGCTGCTGCGCGCAGCAACTCGACCCATCCCACTTCCCGGGCCCTGGGCTGACCCCTCACGCAGGCTGTCGCCGGGCCCATTCACGCAAGGGTTCCTACGTTGTCTTCTGCATTTCCGCAGGTGCTCGTCTCCTATGGCTGGGACGAGGACCTGGAGTTCACCTTCGCCCCGCACCGTGCGGCGGGGCTTGTCCCGGCCCGGATCGCCGGGGTGGACCGCGGCCGGTGCGACGTGATCACCGAGGACGGCCCGCTGCGGGCCGACTCGACCCCGGTGACCGCCGCCGACCCGCAGGACGCCCCCTGCACCGGTGACTGGGCCGCGCTGCGGACCGGCGGCCACCCCGCCCTCGTGGCCCTGCTGCCGCGTCGCACCGCGATCGTCCGCGCCACGGCCGCCCGCGACTCGCGCGGGCAGGTCCTGGCGGCCAACGTCGACACCATCGCCATCGCCGTCTCGCTGGAGGAGCGGCCGGTCGACCTCGGCCGGCTGGAGCGGCTGCTCGCGCTGGCCTGGGAGAGCGGCGCGCGGCCGGTGGTCGTGCTGACCAAGGCCGACCGCGTCGCCGACCCCGGCGAGCTGGCCGACCTGGTCGCCGAGGTGGAGACCGCCGCGCCCGGCGCCGAGATCGTCACCGTCAGCGCCGCCACCGGCGAGGGCGTGGACGTGGTCACCGCCGTGCTGACCGGCACGGTGGCGCTGCTCGGGCGCTCGGGGGCGGGCAAGTCCACCCTCGGCAACGCGCTGCTGGGCGAGCGGCGCCTGGCGACCGGCGAGATCCGGGCCGCCGACGGCAAGGGGCGGCACACCACCGTGCGCCGCGAGCTGCTGCCGCTGCCCGGCGGCGGGGTGCTCATCGACACCCCGGGGCTGCGCGGCGTCGGCCTCTACGACGCCGCCGAGGGCCTCCAGCAGACCTTCGCCGAGATCGAGGAACTGGCGCTGGAGTGCCGGTTCGGCGACTGCGCCCACCAGAGCGAGCCGGGCTGCGCGGTCCTCGCCGCCATCGAGGACGGCGTCCTGCCGCAGCGCCGGCTCGACAGCTACCGCAAGCTGCTGCGGGAGAACGAGTGGATCGCCTCGCGCAGCGACGCCCGGCTCCGCGCCGAGCGCAACGACCAGTGGAAGGTCATCCACCGGGCGCAGCGGCAGGCTTACAAGCTGAAGGGGCGGGACCGTTGAGCGAGAACACGCCGATCGAGAACACCGGCAAGGGCTGGACGGTCCGGCCGGAGACCGACGCCGACCGGGAGGCGGTGCACCGGGTCAACGCCGCCGCCTTCCCCACGCCCGCCGAGGCCGACCTGGTGGACGCGCTGCGCGCCGACCCGGCGTGGCTGCCGGGGCTGTCGTGGGTGGCCGAGGGGCCGGGCGGCGAGGTGATCGGCTACGCGCTGATCACCCGCTGCACCGTCGGGGGCGCCGACGCGCTCGCGCTGGCGCCGGTGGCGGTGCTGCCCGAGCACCAGCGGACCGGCGCCGGCGGCGCCGTTGTCGGGGCCGCCCTCCAGGCGGCCCGCGAACGGGGCGAGGCGCTGGTCACGGTGCTCGGACATCCCGAGTACTACCCGCGCTTCGGGTTCGTGCGGGCCTCCACGCTGGGCATCGGCGTGGCGTTCGAGGTTCCGGACGAGGCGCTGATGGCGCTGGTGCTGGACGGCTCGGGGCCGCTGCCGAGCGGCACGATCCAGTACGCGGCCCCGTTCGGGGTCTGAGTTGAGCGGCCCGGGCCGTGGCGCGTCGCGCGCCACGGCCCGGTGCCGTCAGGCGGCTCCCCGGATCAGCGGGACAGGCGGCGGTAGCGGCGCACCGCCAGTGGGCCGAAGACCGCGATGAGCAGCAGCGGCCAGGTGATCGCCAGCTCGATCGCGTGCCGCGCGGCCCAGGAGTCGCCGCCCGGGCCGGGGTTGCCGAACAGCTCGCGGACGGCGGCGACGGTGGCCGACAGCGGGTTCCACTCGGCGATCGCGCCCAGCACGGGCGGCATCTGGGACGGCGAGACGAAGGTGTTGGCCACCATCGTCAGCGGGAACAGCCCCGCCCACGCCGCGGCGGCCGCCTCCGGGGACATCGTCAGGCCCAGGTAGATGCCCGCCCAGATGAGCGCGAAGCGCAGGAGCAGCAGCAGGCCGACGGCGGCGGCCGCCTTGGCGGGGCCCTGGTGGAAGCCCCATCCGGCCAGCAGCCCGCAGCACACCAGGATCGCGAGCTCGCCCACCGAGTTGACCAGGTCGGCCAGGGCGCGGCCCAGCACCACCGCCCAGGAGGACATGGGCATGGACCGGAAGCGGTCGGTGACGCCCCGGGCGGCGTCGGTGGAGACCATCGTCAGCGTGGCGGCGATGCCGAACACCATCGCCTGGGCGAACAGGCCGGGCATCAGGAACTCGCGGTAGTCGCCGCCGCCCTCCACCACCATCGCGCTGCCGAACACGTAGCCGAACATCACCACCAGCAGGATCGGCCACAGCAGCTGGTAGGCGACGACGGCGGGGTTGCGGACCCAGTGGACCAGGTCGCGGCGGGCGATCGTCCAGCCGTCGGCCAGCGCCCACCCGGCCCGTCCGGCCAGGGTGGCGGGCATCATCGGGGTCGGGGGCGCGCTCATGCCGCCGTCCCCGGCCCGCCGGAGGCCGCGCGGGCCCCGGTGGCGCCAAGGGGCTCGGAGGCGCCAGGGGTCTCCGAGGTCTCGGCGCGGTGGCCGGTGAGGCCGAGGAACACCTCGTCCAGCGTGGGGCGGCGCAGCGCCACGTCCTCGACCGCCACGCCCGCCTCGCGCAGGCCGCGCAGCGTCCGGGTCAGCGCCTCCATGCGGTCGCGGACCGGCGCGGTGAGGCGGCGCTCGTCGGGGTCGGCCTCCGGTTCGGCCCCGGTGACCCGCGCGACCACGCCGGCGGCGGCGGGCAGGTCGGCGGCGTCGGCCACCACCAGGTCGATCTGGTCGCCGCCCGCCTGGCTCTTGAGCCGGTCGGGCGAGTCGTCGGCGATGACCCGGCCCCGGTCGATGACGGCGATCTGGTGGGCCAGCCGGTCGGCCTCCTCCAGGTACTGGGTGGTCAGCAGCACGGTGGTGCCGCCCGCGACCAGGCCGCGCAGCGCGCGCCACACCTCGGCGCGGTTGCGGGGGTCCAGGCCGGTGGTGGGCTCGTCCAGGAACATCACCCGGGGCGCGAGGACGAACCCGGCCGCCAGGTCCAGCCGCCGCCGCATCCCGCCGGAGTAGCGCTTGACCCGGCGGTCGGCCGCCTCGGTGAGCCCGAACCGCTCCAGCAGCTCCTCGGCCCGGCGGCGGGAGGCGCGGCGGCCCAGATGGTAGAGGCGCCCCCACATCTCCAGGTTCTCCCGGCCGGTGAGGATCTCGTCGACGGCGGCGTACTGGCCGGTCAGCCCGATCTGGTGGCGTACCCGCGCCGGGTCGCGGGCCACGTCGAACCCGGCGACCACGGCGCGCCCGGCGTCCGGCCGCAGCAGCGTGGCCAGGATGCGGACGGCGGTCGTCTTGCCCGCGCCGTTGGGGCCGAGCAGCCCGCAGACGGTGCCCTCGGGCACCGTCAGGTCGAAGCCGTCGAGCGCGGTGGCGGGCCCGAAGCGCTTGCGCACGCCCTGGGCGACCACCGCGGCGGTCGGCGTACTCATGAGCACCCTCCAATGGGACGTTGATTTATCTTTCTGGGACATCGATGTCTCATTTAGAGTGCCACACGTCCCGCTATGGTCGTCAAGTGATACTTGTTGGTCATGAGCAGCACCGCCGCAGAGTCCGGGACCCGCAGCCGCACCCGCCGCGCCATCCTCGGCGCGGCCGCCCGGGTCCTCGGCCGCAGGCGCGACGCGACGCTGGCCGACGTCGCCCGCGCCGCCGAGGTGGGCCGCAGCACGCTGCACCGCTACTTCCCCGACCGCGAGGAACTGGTCCGCGCCGTGGTGGAGGACTCCCTGGCGGTGGTCACCCGGGCCCTGCGCGAGGCCCGGCCGGAGGAGGGCCCGGCGCGCGAGGCCGTGCACCGGACGATCGCGGCGATGGTCGAGCACGGCGACCGCCTGGTGTTCCTGTGGGGCGACCCGCGGGTGCTGGAGGACTACGGGCAGGGCGGCCCCGTCGACGCGCACGTCGGGGAGGACGGCCTCCTCGACCTCATCGGGCGGGGCCAGCGCGAGGGCGCGTTCGACCCCGCCCTCGACCCCCGGTGGATCCAGCACGTGCTGTGGGGCCTGGTCTACACCGGCGTGGAGGCCGGCGAGCAGGGGCTGCTGCCCCGGCACGGCGTCATCGCCACCGTGATCCGCACGCTGGAGAACGGCGTGCGCCCGCCCGCTCCGAGCTGATCCCGCCGGGCTAGGTTCATGGTCATGTTGCGGGGACGGGAGGCCGACCGGGCCGCGGTCGCGGACCTGGTCGCCGACGCGCGGGCGGGGCGCAGCGGCGTGCTGGTCGTGCGGGGCGAAGCCGGGATCGGCAAGACCGCGCTGCTCGACCAAGCGGTCCGGGAGGCCGAGGGGACGCGGGTCCTGCGGGCGGCCGGCGTCGAGGCCGAGACCGGGCTGCCGTTCGCGGCCCTCCAGATGCTGCTGCGGCCGGGACTGGCGCGGCTGGACGCGCTCCCCGCGCCCCAGGCGGCGGCGCTGCGCGGCGCGCTGGGGCTGGCCGAACGGTCCGGCGACCGCTTCCTGGTCGGGCTGGCGGTCCTGACGCTGCTGTCGGAACTGGCCGCCGAGCGGCCGCTGGTGTGCGTGGTGGACGACGCGCACTGGCTCGACGCCGACTCCGCCGACGCGCTGCTGTTCACCGCGCGGCGGATCGGGGCCGAGGGGATCGCCATGCTCCTCGCCGCGCGGGACGGCTTCGACGCCCCCGGGCTCCCCGAGCTGACGCTGGAAGGGCTGGACCGGCGCACCGCCCTGGACCTGCTGGAGGAACGCGCGCCCGGCCTCGCCGGACCGGTGCGCGAACGCGTCGTGGCCGAGGCCGCGGGCAACCCGCTCGCGCTGCTGGAGCTGCCGGGCGGGCTCACCCCCGAGCAGCGGGCGGGGCGCGCCGAGCTTCCCGACGGACTGCCGCTGCCGGTGACGCGGCGGTTGCTGGACGCCTTCGGCGCGCGCATCGGCCGCCTGCCCGAACGGGTCCGGCTGGCGCTCACCGTCGCGGCCGCCGAAGGGACCGGCGACCTGGGCACCGTGCTCCAGGCCGCCCACACCGCCGGGGCCGCGGCCGCCGATCTGGAGGAGGCCGAACGTGCCGGGCTCGTCCGGATCACCGGCGTCACCGTGGCGTTCGGGCACCCGCTGATCCGCGCCGCCGCCTACCAGGGCGCCCCGCTGACCGTGCGGATGGCGGCGCACCGCGCGCTCGCCGAGACGGTCCGGGGCGACCGGCACATCCTGCACAAGGCCGCCGCCACCGTGACCCCGGACGAGGCCGTCGCCGCCGAGCTGGAGCGCGCCGCCGCCGGTGCGCGGGCGGCCGCCGTCCCGCTGTACGAGCAGGCCGCGCGGCTCAGTCCCGAGCGGTCCGCGCAGGCGTGGCGACTGATGCGCGCCGCGCAGTCGGCCATCACGGTCGGCCGCACCGAAGAGGCGATCGACCTGGCCGAACGCGCCGGCGCGCTGACCGGCGACCCCGTCCTGCGCGCCGGGCTGGCCATGGTCAGCGCCACGGCCGGGTTCGAGCGCGGCGCCCCGCAGGGCACCGCCGACCTGCTGACCGGCAACGCCGCCGCCGTCACCGGCGACGCCCCGGGGCTGGCCCTGACGCTGCTGGTCATAGCGGCGGGCAACGCCTGGGAAGCTCGCGAGTCCGCCGCGCTGCGCCGCGCCGCCGACCTCGCCGGGACGCTGCGACCGGTCGCTCCCCCGGTCAGCGCCGCGATCGGCGGGCTCTCGGCCGCGGCCGACGGCGACTACGCACGCGGCCTGCCACCGCTGCGGGAGCTGGTGGACCGGACGCGCGCCGTCCCCGACGAGAGCCTCATCGTGCGGCTGTTCGCCCTGTCGGCCGCCTGGCTGCTGGGCGACGACACCGCCCTGGCGGAACTGGCCGCCGCCGACATCGCCCGCAGCCGGGAGCACGGCCTGGCCGGAGCCCTGCCCACCGTCCTGCAGAACCTCGCCCAGGCCCAGGTCATGAGCGGACGGCACCGCGACGCCGAGGCCACCGTCGCCGAGGCCCTGGACCTCGCGCACGCCACCGGGCAGCGGAACCGCATCGGGCGCGTCACCACGGTCGCCGCGCGCATCGTCGCCATCGAGGGAGACGAGGAGCGCCGCCCCGATCGGCCGGCCGAGGCCGGGCTGCTGGATCTGGGGCTGGGCCGGTACGAGGAGGCGCTGCGCCTGCTGGAGGACGCGGCGCGCGGGCACACCGCCACCGCCCTGTTCGCCCTCCCCGACCTGGTGGAGGCCGCCGTGCGGACCGAGCGGACCGACCGCGCCGCCGCGCCGGCCGCACGCTTCGCGCGCTGGGCCGACGCCTCCGGGCAACGCTGGGCCGCCGCCGTCGCCGAACGGTGCCGGGCGCTGCTGGAACCCGAGGAGAAGCACTACCTCGGCGCGCTGGAGCTGCACGACGACGGCGCGCGCCCGTTCGAGCGGGCCCGCACCGAACTGGCCTACGGCGAATGGCTGCGCCGCGAGCGCCGCCGCTCGGACGCGCGGGCCCCGCTCCGCTCGGCGCTGCGCACCTTCGAGGAGCTGCGCGCCGCGCCGTGGGCCGACCGCGCCCGCACCGAGCTGCGCGCCACCGGCGACACCGCGTCCGCCCCCGCCGTGCGGGGCCCGGAGCACCTGCTCACCCCGCAGGAACTCCAGATCGTCCGGCTGGCGGCGGCCGGGGTCGGCAACCGCGAGATCGCCGCCCGGCTGTTCCTCAGCCACCGGACCGTCGAGTACCACCTGTACAAGGCCTATCCCAAGCTCGGCGTGGCCTCCCGCACCGAACTGGCGGCGCTCGGCCTGTCTGGCTGACCGGACGCCTCAGGATCCGGACTCCCACGGGAGCACCATCCGCCCCTCCGCGCAAAGGCAAGGGCGGAACAAGGACCCGTATCCGGGCCGCGCCCTTGATCACCGCACCGGCCCCGCCGGGGAACGATGCCGGGAGCTTGCGGTTCGTCGGGTGCGCGCGTCGGGAGGACGGGATGGCGAGGCTTCTCAAGGTGGCGGCGGGGACCACCGCCCTGCTGCTGGCCGCGGCGGTCGCGGCGCCGGAGGCGGCCGGCGCGCCGCCACGGCGGGCGGCGCGCGACGCCGACCTCAAGGTCACCAAGACGGTCTCGCCCGACCCGATGGTCATCGGCGCCCAGGCCGTCTACACCGTGACGGTGACCAACGGCGGGGACCGCGCGGCCTCGGACGTCACCGTCACCGACACCCTCCCCGACCGCGTCACCGCGGGCGCCCTGCCCGGCGACTGCACCCTCATCGGGCGGCAGGCGACCTGCGGCGGGCCGGGCACCACCGTCCCGGCGGGCGGCTCGGTCGTCTACCGCATCCCGGTGACCGTCGACCCCGCCCTGGCGGACGGGACCAACCTCACCAACCGCGCCGACGTCACGACCTCGTCGTCCGGGGCGCGGACCGGGGGCACCCAGCTGATCAGCCAGACCCGGACGCGGACCGACGTCGAGATCACCAAGACCGGCCCGGCGGAGGTGGCCCCCGACGGCACCATCACCTACACCCTCGCCGTCACCAACCACGGCCCGTCCGACGCCGTGGACGTCACCGTGCAGGACCCCACCAACGGCAACCTGACGGACATCGTCGACCTCCCGCCGGAGTGCCCCGCCAGCGGGCTCACCGTCACCTGCCCGCTCGGGACGCTCGGCCCCGGGGAGACCAAGGTCCTCACCTTCACCGTCAAGGTGGACCACGGCGTCGGCCAGGGCACCGCGATCCAGAACTGCGCCATGGTCTACACCGGCAGCCGCGAGACGAACATGGACAACAACAAGTCCTGCATGGGCACCACCGTCGGCCCCGACCCCGGCCAGACGGCGACCGACATCTCCATCTCCAAGACCGGTCCCGCGACCGTGAACCCCAACGGCACCATCACCTACACGCTGAAGGTGGTGAACCAGAGCGGGACCAGCGCGCGCGACGTCGTCGTCATGGACCCGATCAACGAGGACGTGACGCTGGTCGACTATCCCGACCAGTGCAGGCCGAGGGGCGCCACCCTGGTCTGCTCCCTCGGCACCGTCGAGGCGCACGGGACCAGGACGATCACCATCACCGAACGGGTCGACGCGGGCGCCCGGCCCGGCGAGCACCTCCACAACTGCGCCGCGGCGCACACCACCACGCTCGAGCGGAACATGCGGGGGAACGCCGCCTGCACGGACACGGTGGTGAAGACCCCCAAGCCGAAGCCGACGCCCAAGCCGACCCCCAAGCCCAAGAAGAAGCCCCGCAAGCCCAAGTACTCGCCGACGTGCCGCTGCTACGGCTCCGGGACGGTGGGCTGAACCGCCCGGTCCGCCCATAGGGCGCACCGGTGCCTCCACGGATTCGCGCCAGTGGTCGTCCTCCGTAGCGTCCCGACCAGTGATCGACGACGGACGGGAGCCGACGATGAGCAAGGCGATGATCTTCACTGAGCCGGGCGGGCCCGAGGTGCTGCGCCTGGCCGAGCTGCCCGAACCGCAGGCCGGGCCGGGCATGGTGCGGGTCCGGGTGAAGGCGGCGGGCGTGCAGCCGTTCGACGTCGCGGTGGTGGCGGGCTGGGTGCCGCCGAACGCCGACGACTCCTGGCCGCGCGTGCCCGGCAACGAGTACGCGGGCGTGATCGACCAGGTCGGCGAGGGCGTGACCGGGTTCGCGGTGGGCGACGAGGTGCTGGGCTTCGGGCTCATGGAGGCCTACCGCGAGCACGTGGCCGTCCCCGCCGACCACGTGACCGCCAAGCCCGCGGCCATGCCGTGGGAGGTGGCGGGCGGGTTCACCGCCGCGGCGCAGAACGCCCACATCGCGCTGGAGGAGATGCGCGTCGGCGCGGGCGACACCGTGCTGGTGCACGGCGCGGCCGGCGCGGTGGGCGGCGTGGCGGTGCAGCTCGCGCGGCTGTGGGGCGCGGCGACGGTGATCGGCGCGGCGCGCGAGGCGCAGCACGACTACCTGCGCTCGCTCGGCGCGGTCCCGGTCGCCTACGGCGACGGCTTCGCCGACCGGGTGCGCGCGCTGGCGCCCGGCGGGGTGGACGCCGCGCTGGACGGCGTGGGCGGCGCGGCGCTGGACGCCACGATGGAACTGGTGAAGGACCCCGCCCGCGTGGTGACGCTGGTCGACCACGGCAGGGCGGCGGAGCTGGGGGTGCGGACCACGCCGCCCAAGCGGTCGGCCGCCCGGCTGGCGGGGCTGGCCGACCTGTACGCCCGGGGCGGGCTGGCCTTCCACGTCCGCGAGACCTTCCCGCTGGAGCGCGCCGCCGACGCGCACCGCTCCTACTCCGCCGGGAACGTCCGGGGAAAGATCGTGCTGACGGTGGACTGAGGCGGCGGCCGCCGAGGGACCGCGCCGCGGGGGGGGGGGGGCCCCCCCCCCCCCCCCGCCCCCCCCCCCGCGCGCGGGGCGGCCGCCCCCCCCCGCCCCCCCCCCCCCCCCCCCCCCCCCCCCCCCGGGCGGGGGCG
>JBITGK010000012.1:210612-326221 GCA_044456955.1 Spirillospora sp. NPDC050679
CGGAACCGGCGGGGCGGGTGGGGGGGGCGGGGGGGCGGGGGGGGGCGCCCCCCGCCCCCCCGCCCCGGGGGGGGGGGCCCCCCCCCCCCGGGCCGGGCCCCCCGGCCGCGCGTTCGGCCCGCCGGGGCCGTCAGACCTCCACGATCTCCTCGATGCCCCTGAGCTGGTGGCGGGCCAGCGCCAGGTTGGCGCGGCCCCGGTCCAGCGCCAGGTACAGGAACAGGCCCTTGCCCTTGCGGCCGCTGACCGGCCGGATGATGTGGTACTGGCCGGTCAGGGTGATGAGGATGTCCTCGATGTCGTCCTTGATGTTGAGCTGCTCCATCGTGCGCATCTTGGCGCGCACCACCTCGGTGTTGCCGGCCGCGGCGACCTGCAGGTCCAGGCTCTTGGAGCTGCCCAGCATGCCCAGGGCCATGCCGCTGTTGTAGTCCACGAGCGCGGCGCCGACGGCGCCGTCGATCGTCATCATGTCCTTGAGCACCAGGTCGATGTTGGTCATGTCGGTTCCCTTCGTTGGCGATCGGTTCTTCCGTTGTCGCTGGTCGACAGGTGCGCGCCGATGGCGCGGGCGGCCGGGCGGGACTCCAGGTGCAGCCGGCCCACGTTGACGCCGGGACCGGCCAGCACCGTCAGCGACGCCGTCCAGCCGGCGGCGTACACCACCACGTAGCCGTTGGTGCCGTGCACCACGACCTCGTGGAAGCCGCCGCCGTGCGCGGTGGAGGCCATGCGGTGCGACAGCGCCAGCTCCGAGGCGGTCAGCGCGGCCATCCCGGCCGGCTCGATCTCCGGCGGCAGGTCGTGGGCGACGAGCATCCCGTCGGAGGAGGCGACCAGGCTGCCCACGCACTGGTCGATGCGCCCGCGCAGCGCGGTGAGCTCGGCCAGCACCACCGGGTCGGACCGGTAGCGGTAGGTCGGTCCGGTCCCGGCCGGGCCGGGCTCGCTCTCTGGCATCGCCACTTTCGTCAACCTCCCCATCAGTTCGCCCAGCCGTCTTCTCCGCACGGTCACGCGAGTTCCTCCAGCGCCGTCCGCAGCCGGACGAGCAGGTCGTGATCGACCGGCGTCCACCGCTCGGGCGGCGGCCCGACGTCCGGACCCGCCCGCCGCCGGGCCGGGAGCCGGTCCTCCGCGACCAGGCCGGCGGCGCGATCGACGGCAGGGGCGGTGGCGGGCTCGCGCGGAGGCGCCTCCACCAGCCCCTCTCCGGCCAGCGCGCGCACCGCCAGCAGGCAGCCGAAGGCGGTGCGCCCGAGGTCGCGGGCCAGCTCGGGCGGTGTGCGGCGGCCGTCGGCGTTCAACAGCAGCTCGGTCTGGAGCCCGGTCAGCAGCACCCGCTGGCGGCGGACCCGGCGCACCGGGATGACCGGGACGCCCTCGATGCGGTCGGCGCCCTCGGCGGCCAGCCGGTCGCGGCGGCGCCGGCACTCGTGCACCAGCGTGGCCGGGGTGATCCGGCAGACCGGGGCCAGCCAGTGCGGCGGACCCTCGCGGAAGCTCGGCTCGGCGGCCGAGCCGAGCAGGAAGTAGGCCGCGTCGAACGCCGACAGCAGCGCGAACGTCTCCAGCAGCGGCCGCCCCAGGGCCGCGGCGGCGGCCTCGCGGGCCTGCGCCGCGCCGCCCTCCCCGACGTCCTCCCCCGGGTGCTCGGGCATGCGATGGCCGTGCGCGGCGACCAAGCGGTCCAGCCCGGCGGTTCGGGGGCTCTCGGCGAAGGCCACCGCGCCGCCGACCAGGTACAGGGCGCCGTCGCGGCCGGCGCGCAGGACGCCGGTGCCGCCTCGGCGCTCCAGTTTCCGGAGTTCGGCGATGAGGGCGCTTTCACCGATCATCCCCGGCCTCCGTCAATTCCCCGACGGCCTTCCGGAGACCGATCCTGGCGAGGGCGAGATTGCCTTTGTCGCGATCGATCAACAGGTGCAGGAAAAGGTGCCCGTCGGCGGCGGCGTCGAAGAGGGCGAGCAGGTGGTAACCCCGGGCGCCGCTGACGACGACCTCGTCGATGTCGTCGCCGCCCGCGCCGCCGAGCGCCGCGCACGCCAGCACCGCGCGCACCACGTCGGTGGTCCCGGCGGCGTCCTCGTGCTGGTCCACGCCCTCCTGGCGGCCCGCGGCGGCGACGGCCAGCCCGCTGGAGCCGTCCACCAGCGTGACGCTGCGGGCTCCGGGGATCTCCATGATCCGCATAAGGCAGCCGTCGATGCCGAGCACGCTCACCCCTTGCGCTGGGAGTTGCAGAGGGCCTGACATTACACGCGCGCCATCGGTTGCGTGGCAGTAAAGAAGACTTTATGCCCGCCATTTCGGGATGCATGGGTAAAAGAGGATAAATACCGTCTGGTATTTATCTCCCGGCCATTGTCATCGGGAAACGTCCGGCCCGGCGGCGGCCGCCGCGCGCTCCCCCGCAGCGCGCAGGTAGGCGCGCAGTTCGGGCGGCTCGTGCACCTCGAACGCGCAGCCCAGCATGACCAGCCGGGCGGCCAGCCACTCCAGGGTGTCGGCGCCGCCGCGCAGCCGACAGCGGTGCTCGTCGATCGCCTCCAGCTCGCCGGGGCTCTCGCCGAGCCGGCCGCGCACTTTCTCCAGCGGCAGGTGCAGAGTCACCACGGCCTCGTAGGTGGGGGCCAGCGAGTACATCCTGTCCCGCATGTAGGCCCCCACGTCCTCCCCCGGCGGCGTGCGCGGCGCGAACCGCTGCCCGGTGGCGAACGGCTCGGTCATGCGGTCCACCCGGAAGACGCGCCAGTCGGCGCGCTGGTCGTCGTAGGCGAGCAGGTACCAGCGCCGTCCCATCGCCACCAGCCGGTGGGGCTCCACCAGCCGCCGCGACCGCCGGCCCTCGACCGACTCGTAGGCGAACCGCAGCCGCTCCCCGCCCGCCGACGCCGCCGCGACCGCCGTCAGAACGTCGGGGTCGACGCGCGGGCCGTCCGGGGCGTCCAGCGCGACGGTCGCGGCGCCCAGGTCGCCGACGCGGCGCCGCAGCCGGGCGGGCAGCACCTGCTGGAGCTTGGCGAGGGCGCGCACCGACGCCTCCCCGATGCCCTGCACCGGAGCCCCCGCCGCCGTGCGCAGCCCGATGGCGATGGCCACCGCCTCCTCGTCGTCCAGCAGCAGCGGCGGCATCGCCGTCCCGGCGACCAGCCGGTAGCCGCCCTCGGGGCCCATCGTCGCCTGCACCGGGTAGCCGAGGTCGCGCAACCGCTCGATGTCGCGGCGGATGGTGCGGGGGCTGACCTCCAGCCGCTCGGCCAGCTCGCTGCCCGCCCACTCGCGGGGCGTCTGGAGTAGGGACAGCAGGTTCAGCAGCCGTGCAGGGGTGTCCGCCATGGCCCTCATCCTGGCCGAGGTCCAGGACAGGTGCCGTCCTAGACCCGGTCGCGGCGGATGACGGCCTCGACGCCGTCGAGCAGGACGGCCAGGCCCGCGTCGAAGCTCTGCCGCGCCTCCTGCTCCATGTAGGGGACGTCCTCGTCGTGCTCCTCGTAGGCGCCCTGGGCGCTCATCCAGGCGATGGAGGGGTAGCGCTCGGCGAAGTCGGGCGCGATCTCGTCCAGCAGCGCCGCCCGCGCGTACCACCACTCGTCGTCCGAGACGCCCGTGGCGACGGCCGCCTGCCGCACCTCGGCCGCCATCTGCGCCGAGCCGCGCACGAGGTTGAACAGTGCGCCGGTGATCCGGCGCAGCAGGCTCGCGGGCAGCCCGGTCCCGCGCAGGACGCGCAGCACCGCTTCGAGCATCCGGTACTCGTTGGGCCCCAGTACGGGCCGGGCCTGCGACACCTGGAGCACCCAGGGGTGGCGCAGGTAGAAGTCCCACAGGTCTTCGGCCCAGGAGGTCGCGGCGGCCCGCCAGCCGTCCTCCATCGGGTAGCCGTCCGGCAGCTCGGCCAGGACGCGGTCGTACATGAGGTCGACCAGCTCGCCCTTGCTGGGGACGTAGGTGTACAGGGCCATGCCGGTGCGGCCGAGCCGTTCGCCGACGGCGCGCATCGACAGCGCGGCCATCCCGTCGGCGTCGGCGACCGCGACGGCCGCGTCCACGATCACGTCCACGCTCAGTGCGGGCCGGGGGCCGGGGCGCGGGGCGAGGGGGGCGGGCGTGCGCCACAGCAGGTCCATCGAACGGCGGGCGTCGCCCTGCCCGGCGAAGACGACCAACGTATGGCTCCTTATGGCATAAACCGATGAAAGGGAATATCTCTTTACGGCCTAAGCCTAAGGGAGGGGCGGCGGCGTCGCGGAGAAGGGTGCCGGTCCTGACCTGAGGTTACCCGGCAGCACCAGCGCGGTCGGCGGGTGGACCGTGATCTCGGCCGGGACCAGCGCGGTCGTGGTCGCGAACGGCTCCCCGGTGCCGGTGTTGCGGGCGAAGCGCGGGTGCGCGCCGCCGCTGATCTGCAGGCGCAGCCGGTGCCCCGCGTCGAAGCGGTGGGCGGCGGCGCTCATGTCCACGATGACCGAGAGCGGCCCCGCCGTGCCCGGCGGGAGGCGCAGCAGGCCGTCGCAGACGTTGACCGAACGGCCCTTGGCGTCCACGTCGCACAGCCGGGCGAACACGTCGCCGTGTCCGGTGGAGGTCTCGATCCGGACCTCGGCGCGGACGGGGCCGATGACCTCCAGCGGCTCGGCGAGCGGTTCGCCGGTGAAGGTCAGCACGTCGCCGCGCGCCTCCAGTCTGCGGTTGTCGCGGGGACCGGCCTTCGCGGACAAGGTCGGCCCGCCGATCGAGGGCGTCGGGTCGGCCGGGTCGTAGCGGAAGCGCACCGGAGCGGCGTTCGGCGGCTTCCCTTTGGCGAGGGTGGCGCCGTCGCCGATGTGCCAGCGTTGCGGAGCCGGGTCGGCGGGCCAGTCGGGCAGGTTCCGCCAGGCGTTCTCGCCGCCGACGTGGACGCGGACCGGGGCGGGCGGTTCGGCGTCGCCGTTCAGGTGCCGCCGCAGCCAGGGCAGGATCTGGCCGAACGCCTCCGGCCAGCCCTGCCCGATCGCGGTGGTGTGCGTCCAGGGCCCGATCAGCAAGGCGGTCTCGCAGCCCGCGCGCCGCAGTCGTGCGTACTGCCGCATCGTCTGGTCGAGCTGGACGTCGCTCCAGCCGCTGACCAGGCAGGTCGGCACCTTGGACCGCTCGGCGGCCGCGCCGGCGTCGGCTCCGTTCCAGTACGGGTCACCGGCGTCGGGGCGGGCCATCGCCTCCTCCAGGAACGGAACCCGCTCGCCGACCGCGGGAACGTACGCCTCCACGAGGGGCAGGGACCGCACCGCCTTGCCCAGACGGCGCTGGAGCCGCATCGTCGCGCGCACGAACGCGCCCGCGCCCCGGCTCTGGTGCACCATCGCCGTGGCCGCGATCAGCGCCTGCTCCAGGGCGAACGCGCCGCCGTCGTAGAAGAAGCCGTAGGGGTCGTGCACCCCGACCTGCACGGCCATCGCGCGCAGTTCCGGCGGCGGGTCCAGGGCCAGCGCCCACTGGACGTAGCCGGAGTAGCTCGCGCCGACCGTGCCGAGCGCGCCGTTGAACCACTCCTGCTCTCGCAGCCAGACGACCGTGGCGTGCCCGTCGGCGGCCTCGTCGCGCCAGGGCGTGAAGCCGCCGCCCGACCCGCCGGTGCCCCGGCAGCTTTGCAGGACGACGTGGAAGCCCTGTTCGGCGAAGGCCAGCCCGTAGAGGGCGGCCCAGGGGAATCCCCTGCCGTAGGGCGTGCGGACCAGCAGCGTGGGGAAGTCCTGGTCGGAGCGCGGGAAGTAGTGGTCGGTCAGAAGCGGGACGCCGTCGGCGGCGGGCACGGCGAGGCCCGTCTCGCGGGCGACCTCGAAGAGGGGCGGGGGCGTGCCCCGCATGGTGCGCCTGGCGGCGCGGATGCTCCAGGGCGGTCGTTCGGCGGCGGGCGTCGTCATGGGCCCTCGTTTCGTCGGAGGGTGGGCGCGGCCGTTCTCGTACTTAGTACGAGAATAGCGGATGGTTGGATGGCCACCGGAGGCGGCCAGGGAGGAGGGCGAGGTGCCAGGCACAACCGGCAGGTCGGCGGGGGTGGATCCCGAGGCGCTCTGGGCTCCCGCGCCGCGCCCCAGAAGCGGCCGCAGGCCCGCGCACGACCGCGCCGAGGTCGTCCGGGCGGCGGTGGAGGTCGCCGACGCCGAGGGCCTGGCGGCGGTCACGATGCGCGCGGTCGCCGCCCGCGTCGGCACCGGCACCATGTCGCTGTACACCTACGTGCGCGACAAGGAGACCCTGCTGGAACTGATGATCGACCACGCGGCCGGGGAGGCCGTCCCGTTCCCCGCGCCCACCGGCGACTGGCGTGCCGACCTGCGCGTCCTCGCCCGTGCTCAACGCGCCCTCATGCTCGCCCACCCTTGGCTGCCCGCCGCTTTGCTGGAACGCCAGACGTTCGGTCCCAACACGCTGGCGACCCTGGAACACGCGCTGGCCGTCCTCGAACCCATGGGCTTGGAGGCCGGTCCGCGCCTGGAGGCGTTCTCGCTGCTGACGGGCTTCGTGAGCAGCCACGTCGGCTACGAGCTGGGACAGCGCGCGGCCCGCGAGCGTGCCGGGACCTCCTCCAGCGAACTGCTCGACGCCCAGATGCGCTACCTGCGCACCGTCGCCGAGACGGGCGCCTATCCCCGCCTGGCCGCCGCGCTGAGCGGCGGCGAGGCCGCAGGCGGTGCGGCCCGAGACCCTGACGTCCTCTTCGAGCGGCTGCTCGACCGCGTCATCAACGGCATGGTGCCCGCTTCACCCTGAAGCCCGGCTCTCACGCGCAGCCCGGATGTCCTGGTCGTTCAGAACCCGCCACACCCCTGCGACCAGCAACGCGACGCAGGCCGCTCCCAGCCAGAGCGGCGCGGCCAGTCCCAGATAGCGGGCCAGCAGGCCGCCCGCGGCCGCGCCGAGCAGCATCCCCGCGTTGGTGACGACCCGGTAGGCGCTGTGCACGCGGCCCAGCATCTCCGGCGGCGCCAGGCTCTGACGCAACGACGCGACGATCGCGGAGAACAGCACCAGGTGCAGGCCCAGCAGCGCCACCAGCACTCCGGCGACCACCACGTCGCGGGTGAGCGCCGCACCGACGTACACGGCCCCCTCCACCACCAGCCCCGCCCGTAGCGTCGTGCCGGGGCCGAGGGCGGCGGCGATCCGACCGGCCAGCAGGCCCCCGGCCGCACCACCGACGGCCAGCACCGCCAGCAGCGCGCCGAAGCCGACCGCCCCGACCCCGAAGCGGTCGCGGGCGATCAGCACCAGGACCGCCGAGGTGGCGGCCAGTCCCACGTTCGACGTCCCGACCGTGATCGCGAGCGTCCGCAGCAGCCGGTGCCGCCACAACCAGGCGACGCCTTCGCCGATCGAACCGCGCAGCGTGCGGCGCTCTCCCGCAGGGGCACTGGCGGTGTTGACGGACGCGGGGAGCGCGGCGGCCAGCGCCGCCACGATCAGCAGGCCGGCCGCGTCCAGCAGGAACGGCGTCCAGGCGGCCACCGCGAACAGCCACCCGCCCAGCGGCTTGGCCACCAATTGCTCGCCCAGCACCCGGGACGCCTGCAACCGGCCGTTGGCGCGTTCGAGGTGGGCGGGCTCGACCAGCGCGGGCACGGCGGTCGCGGCGGCGTTCTCGAACAGCAGCCCCGCGCAGCCGACCATGAAGAAGACCCCGTACAGCACCGGAAGTCCGGCGTCCCCCGACGCCACGGCCAGCGCCAGCCCGCCCAATGCGAGGACCCGCAGCAGGCTCACCGAGGTCATCAGCCGCCGCCGGTCCAGCCGGTCCACCAGCGCTCCGCCGGGCAGCGCGAACAGCAGCCAGGGCAACTGCTGGGCGACCATCAGCGCGGCGACCCGCACCGGGTCGCCGGTGAGCGAGGCGGCCAGCAGCGGCCCCGCGATGAGGGTGACGCCGTCGCCGAGGCCGGACAGCGTGGCGGCCGTCCAGAGCTTGCCGAAATCAGACCCGAGCCGTCTCCTGGCCATGCCCGTTCAGACGCGGCACCGGCGGGCGGTGTTCGTCGCGTCGCTTGAAGCCCGGTCGTGCCGCCAGCAGCAGCGGCACGGCCAGGAAGGCCGCGCCTCCCGTCAGCATGGCCGCCGCGCCGGTGCCGCCCGCGATCCCGGCCGCCAGCGCCACCACGGCGGGCACGGCGGGCTGGGCGACGCCCCAGGACGAACCGTAGAAGGCGAACCACCGGGGGCGGTCGGCCTCCGGGGCCATCTCGGCGACGATGGTCTGCCACCGGCCCAGCAGCACGCTGTTGACCGCGGCCCAGCCCAGGTAGGCGAGCACGATCGGCCACGTCCCGCCGCCCAGCAGCATCGCCAGCGCCAGGCCGCCGAGCAGCACCGCGCCGCCGCCGAGCGCCGCGGTGTGGGGCAGCGCGCCGACCGGTCCGCGGGCCAGCCGGGCGGCCAGCGGCGTCAGCAGCGCCGCGCCGGTCAGCACCACGCCCGGCAGCCAGGAGGGCGCGCCGCGCTGCAGCAGCACGAACGGCATGAACATCAGCACGGCCAGGTAGCCGTAGGCGAACGCGGTGCCCGCCGCAGTCAGCCTCATTAGCGCGGCCGGGGGCCGCCACCGCGTCTCGCGCTCCCGGGCGGCGGTCTCGCGTCCGTCGTCGCGGCCCAGGAACGCCAGCGTGACGGCGGCGGCCGCCAGGCAGGTCGCGGCGTCCACCACCATCAGCCACCGCACGCCCAGCGGCAGCAGCACGGCGGCGATCAGGCCGCCCGCCGCGCCCGCGGCCACCAGCAGCGTGCCGAACAGCGCGTAGGCGTTCTGCCGCTGCTCGCCCTCGGTGACGCGGGCCAGCAGCTCCTGGGAGGCGGGCTCGTAGATCTCGAACGCCAGCCCGACCAGCGCGACCGCCACCACCACCTGGGCGGGGGTGTGCGCCGCCGCCAGCACCAGCATCGCCGCGCCGGTCGCGGCCAGCCCCGCGGCCACCACCGTGCGCGGCGGCAGCCGGTCCAGCAGCAGGCCCCCGGCCCACCGGGAGATCAGCGCCGCGACCCCGAACACCGCCAGCGCGACGGCCGCCAGGTCGGGACCGGCCAGCACCGCCAGGAACGCCATGGCGTACGCGCCGAGCTGGTTGAGGACGCGCACCCACAACAACGCCTTCGCCGCGCGCGGCAACGCTCTGAACACCGGTGTCTCCGTCCCCCGCTCCGGCCGGACGACCGGGTGACACCGACGATGTCACCCGCCACCGACAGTCGGCCGCGGGCGCAGGTCAACGGGCTGGCAGCCCTGCGGTCGCGGTGCTCGTCGCCGTGCGCAGGCGTGGGGAAGGTCCTTGATAGACGAGGGGCCTGTCTGGATACTGGCCGTCGATCGGCGGCCCGCCGGCCGGGTTCCCCGCTGTTGCGAGCCTGACGACCGTTCTCACGGAAAGAGGGACATCGTGCACGCCTCACTTCGACCGGGATTGGCCGCACGGCTCGACTACGTGGTGCCGGCCGAGCGCACGGTCCCCCATCTGCTGCCGGAGTCCGGCGAGTTCGCGGCCCTGCCCGCCGTCCTGGCGACCGGCTACATGGTCGGCATCGTGGAGTGGGCCTGCATGCGCGTCCTCGACGGGCATCTGGAGGACGGCGAGCAGACCCTGGGCGTCCACGTCGACCTCAGCCATGAGGCTCCCACGCCGCCCGGGGCCACTGTCACCGTCCGCGCGGAGCTGACCGCCGTCGAGGGCAGGAAGCTCACGTTCTCCGTCCAAGCCGAGGACGACGCGGCGGTGATCTGCCGAGGGACCCACCGCCGCGCCGTCATCGACGCCGAACGCTTCAACGCACGTCTCGGTGCCCGAACGGCCCCCTGACCGGACGGCCGGGTGACACCGACGATGCCACCCGGCCGTCCGGCTGGTGCGGAGGCGGGATCAGGTGCAGCAGGAGAGGTCGCGCCGCATGTCCTCGCCGTCCCGCGGCCAGCCGGACGGCGAGTCCTCCCACGCCTGCCGCCGCCCGTACGCGGTCAGGTCCAGGAGCGAGTAGCTGTTGTCCATCGCCTCGACGCCGCGCCCGCTGGTCCAGTAGGTCTCGAAGACCCTGTCGCCCTGCCGCAGGTAGCACACCAGGTAGAACATGCCGGGCGTGCGGCCGGGCAGCAGGGCCTCGGCGGAGTCCCGCACCGAGTACCAGGGCATGTCGAGGCCCAGCAGGTCGCGGTAGCGGACGCTCTCCTCGTAGGGCCCCTGGCAGAAGGTGGCGTAGGTGACGTCGCGGGCGTGCAGGTGGAACAGGTCGCGGACCTGCCCGTTGAAGAACGTGCACCCCGGGCACTGCTCGGCGGCGGACCGGTCGGCGTGCCACATGTGGAAGTAGGCGATGAGCTGCCCGCGCCCCTCGAACGCGTCCAGCAGCGTCACCGGCCCGTCCGGGCCGACCAGCGGGATGCCGGGGTCCACCTCCACCATGGGCAGCCGGCGGCGGGCCGCGGCGATCGCGTCGCCCTGCCGCGTGTGCTCCTTCTCCCGGACGCGCAGCGCGTCCAGTTCGGCCTGCCAGGCGGCCCGGTCGACCACCTCGGGGACGGCCGGCGCGTCGTGCGCGAGCTGTGCGGTGCCGTTCGGCCTGTCGTTCATGGAAGCCTCTCTCCGTTGTCGGGGGGTCCGCCGTCGAGGTGGTCCTTGAGGGCGCCGAGCGGGCCGTCCCAGTCGCGGGCCAGCGCGGCCAGGAACTGCTGGGCCACCCGCATCGGCGCCGAGCGCAGCCGGTAGCGCACCCGGCGCCGCTCCCCCGGCTCAGCCGTCACCAGGCCCACCTCGGCGAGCAGCGCCAGGTGCTTGGCGATCGCCTGCCGCGTGATGGGCAGGCGGTCGGCCAGGTCGGTGGCCGTGGCCGGGCCCGCCGAGGCGAGCGCGGCCAGGATGGCGCGGCGGCTCGGGTCGGCCAGCGCGACGAAGACCTGTTCGGCGACGGCCTCGTTGTCAGGCGTCATCGTGGTCGGGCGTCCTCGTCAGGCGGCGTCGAGGTGGTCGCCCAGCTCGCCCAGCTCGCTCGTCCAGCCCTGGGTGTGGGACTCGTAGGACTTGCGGTGCTCGTCCTCGGTCAGCTGGGCGAAGCCGGTCTCGACCACCGTCAGGCGCGTGCCGTCCCCGGCCGGTTCGAGCGTGAACTCGACGTAGGTGCGGCGCGGGTCTTCCTCGGGCAGGCCGTCCATGCGCCAGGTGAAGCCGAACACCTCCGGCTCCTCCACCCGCTCCACGCGCATCTGGACCGCGGGGCCCTCGTTCCAGCTCATCCGGACCGAGCCTCCCGGGCGCAGGTCGACCTCGGCCTCGTCGCCGAACCAGGAGCCCAGGCCCTCGGCCGTGGTGATCGCGGCCCACACCCTGCCGGGCGGGTGGGCGAGTTCCATGGTCCGCTCGATGCGGTCGGGAAATGCCATGACGGCCTCCACTATGTAGCAACTCGATGGTTGCTACATTATGGCAACCGAGCGGTTGCGTCAATGGCCTCAGTCCCGGTCGGCGGTGATCCTCTCGATCAGCGCGGTGTAGCGGGGCCGCCGGTCGGGGCGGGCCCGCCCGGCGGCGCGGCGCAGCGCGGGCAGCGCGGCCGTCCCGAACGCGGCCAGCCCGGCGGCGGCCTCGCGGCGCACCAGCGGGTCGGCATGGCCGAGCAGCCCGACCAGCGCGGGGACCGCCGGCTCCCAGGACGCGCGGGACAGGGTCCTGACGGCCGACCGCACCAGGTCGGGCTTGGGGTTGTCCAGCAGCCGGGCCGTCTGCTCCAGGTAGGCGTCCCGGTCCAGCGCCTTGCGGGCGATGCGGTGGGCGTGCAGCCGGACCCGCGTCTCCGGGTGGCCGATCGAGTCGACCAGCAGCTCCTCGAAGTCGGGGTCGCGGGCGGGCGGGCCTTCCGGCGCGTCGGCGTAGCCCTCGGCGAGCCGGGACAGCGCCCGGCGGACCTGCTCGGTGCCGCCGGTCCTGGCGAGGCGGAACAGTTCGGCGCGCGACGGCTCGTGCCGCGACGCGGTCGCGGCGCGGGTGCGCAGCGAGGCGAGGGCGGCGTCCTCCTGACGGGGCGCGTTCGGGCGGCGCAGCGGGCCTTCCACGAGGGTGACGCAGTCGGCGATGTCCGCGCGGCCTTCGGCGCGCAGCCGGGAGCAGGCTTTCCTGAGCGAGGGCGTGCTCAGCAGCGTGCGGCCTTCCAGCAGGTCGAGCAGGCCCCACGCACCGCCGTCGAGGCGGTCGGCGAGCGCGGCCGCGAGAGTATCGGGATCGACCCCGCGCAGTGCCCGTCCGGCCTCCGCGCCACCGGCCTCCCAGGCTTCGAGCAGCAGCGGGATGAAGCGGTCCAGCACAGGGGAACGCAGGTGGGCGGCCACGCGAGCGGTCCGTGCGAGGTCGGCGCGCAGGTCCTGCTCGTCCATGGCGGTCAGGGACGGGGCGAGCGCGGAGACGACGGGGATGTCGATCCGGCCGTGCAGGAACGCGCGCAGGACCGTGCTTCGTATCTCCGGTTCAGGCCAGCCGAGCAGGGCGTGCGCGGCGGCCTCGCGCCGGGAGGGGGCGGGGTCGTCGAGCATCGCCAGCAGGCGTTCTCTTTGGGCGGCCGAGCGCGGCTGGTCCAGGTCGGACGGCTTGTGCGTCCGCTGCGCCGTGTCCGAGCGGTGGGCTTGTTCGGCGAGCGTCCAGGGCGGTGCGCCGATCGGCTGGAGTTCGGTCATCTGCGCGAGCAGCCGTTCGCGCGCGGCCGTGTCGGCTGACGGGAACTCTCCGATCAGCTCGTTGAGGCGGGCCCGCGAGCGTTCCTGATCCTCGTCGGCGCTGACCGCGAACGCCTCGCGCAGCACCTTCTCCTCGACCCGCCACGGGTCGGGGCCTCGGCCTGCGACGGCCAGCGCACGGTCCAGGTCGGCGCGGGTCAGCACCGCTCCGGTCCGCCGCAGCAGCAACAGCGGCAGGTGGGCCTCCACCGTCTCAGGGAGCGCACGGAGATCGGCGTGGATCGTGAACGCCTCGGCGGCGGACAGCTTCGGCAGCGCCTGCTCCAGCACGGCGAGCAGGCGGCCGCGGTCGTCGCCCGCCACTTCGGGCAGCGCCGCGACCAGGGTCCGCGCCGATCGCGCGAACGCCGCCAGTTCGTCTTCCGACCATCCCGGTGCGCAGAACCGCAGCACGAACCGCAGGACGACGGGATCACCGGCGGCCAGCTCCAGCCAGCGCGCCAGCATCGGCCGCAGGCCGTCGTGGCGGCGGTCCGGGTCGTGGCCCGAGGCGATCCGGCGGGCGGTCTCGTCGTCCCATCCCCGCTCTACCAGGGCCTTGACATCACGGTCGGACGCCAACGCCCACCCGGCCGGAGTGCGCAGCGCCGACAGCAGGTTGTCGCGCGTCCTCTGGTCGGCGGCCCGGTCCGCGGCGGCGGTGACCGTGGCGGCGAACGCCTCGCCCAGGATCGCGCGCAGCGCACCGGTGATCTCGTCGCGCAGGCCCGGGTTGCCGTGGGAGCCGAGCCAGCCCAGCAGCTTCGGCACGGCGGCCGGTGCGCCCGCGTCCGCCAGCGCGGCGGCCGCAGTCTTCTTGACGTTCATGTTGGGGTGGTCGAGGCAGGCCGCGATCGCCTCGGCCGCCCACACCGCGCGGGCGCGCGCAAGGGCCAGCAGCGCTTGGCGGACGGTCTGGACGTCGGGCGCGGCGGTCAGCGGGACCAGGCTCGCCGACAGCACCCGCGCGTCGGTCTCCTCGGCCAGCACCGCGATCACCCGCTTGCGGACGTGCCGTTCGCGGTGGCGCAGCAGCGGGTGCAGGCGGGCGCGGACCGGGACGTGCGGGGTGCGGAGCGGCATCCCGAGCAGGACCATCTGCTCGGCCGGGCTGAGGTCCGGGCGTTCCAGCAGGTCGAGGGCAATGTCGGCGACCAGCGCGGGACCGGCGTCCGCAGCGTGCTCGACGTCCAGCAGGCAGCGTGGGCGGATCTTGGCGCGCCCGTGGAGCCTGCGGCCCAGGTCGGAGAGCGCCGCCACGGCCTCGGGCGGCACCTCGGGTTCGGCTCCCGGCCCGTCCGGCGCGTCCCCCGCCCAGGACGCCGCGAGGTCGGAGACCACGCGCAGCAGCAGGTCGGCCAGCACCGGCACCGTCGTGGCATCGCCGTTGCGCGCCAGCCTGCACAGCGCCTTCACCGGGTCGTCGGGGTCGAGCCCGGCGCGCAGCAGCGCCAGTTCGCGCCGGTCCGGCCCGCCGAGGTCGGCGGCGATGCGTTCGGGCAGGTCGTGCGGGTCGAGGCGGTCCAGTATCGCCCGGCGCCCGGAGTCCTCCTCGGTGAGATGCCACAGCAGCGCCAGCGCCGTGTGGCGGACCGGTCGCAGGTAGGAGGCGATGCCGTCGGCGCCGCCGAGCCCCAGCGCGTCGTGCAGCACGGCCGCCGTGCGAGCGCCGCCCACCGCTTCCAGGGCGTCCAGCGCGGCGGCGGGCGAACGGGGCAGTGCCGCGATGACCGCCTCCTCGGCGGGCAGGTGGCGCAGCCGGCGGATCGCCCGCAGCACCGGGACCGGATCGGCCGCGTCCGCCAGCAGGCCGGTGACGGCCTCGCCGACCGGCAGGTCACCGGTCCCCTGCGCGGCCAGCGCCACCAGCAGCTCCAGCCGCCGCGACAGGTCCGCGTCGGCCGAGGACCCGGCGGTCAGCTCGTGCAGCAGTTCGTGCCGACAGGTGAACAGGAGCGCGGCGACGTCGTCGGCCGGCACCTCGTGATCGGCCAAGGCCAGGCCCACGACGGCGGGGACGTCGCCCGCCGCCGGGAAGTGGCCGCGCCGGTGCAGGCCCAGCAGGCACGCGACGGCGGGACCGGCCAGCAGCAGCGGATCTTCGGAGGCCGAGGCCGCGATCCGGGGCACGTCCTCGCGCACGGCCAGGCCGCCGAGCGCTTCGAGCGCACGCCGCCGCGTCCGGGGAGGCAGGGCCCGGTCGGCGGCGGTCTCCTCCAGCAACTCCTCGTGGCCGTGCCGTGCGGCCACCTCGATCGCCGCGTCGGCCGGACCGGCGGAGAGGAAACGGCGCACCGTCTCGTGCGGCAAGGGATCGAGCGCGGCCCAGGGCTCGGCGAGTTCACGCAGCGCCCCGGCGTCTTCGGCGAGATCAGTCAGGAGTGCGCGGGCACGGCCGGGAGCGAGGCGTCCGGCATACAGAGCCTGGCGGACCAGCCGCACCGCTTCGCCGCGCAATACCGCGTCGCCTCGGGCCGCCAATTCCTGGACGAGCCGCTCGGAGTCCTCCGGGGCGTCGATGTCCTGAACGGCCCGGTAGAGCAGGTCGCCCAAGGGTTCATCTCGCAGGCTCTCCGGACGTGCGCAGATCTCAGCGCCCAGCCAGGCGATGCGGACCCGCGACGGCAGATCCGCCGCCCGCCAGTCCGGCACCGCCTTGACGCCCAAGAACCGGTGCAGGCGCGCCTGCGCGAGGGCCGCCTCCGGCGACTTGTCCAAGGCGCCCGGCAACGCCTTGGCATATCCGGCACGCGCCTCGGGGCCGTCGTCGCGGCCGGCGGCGATCCGGTCGGCCAGGCAGACCAGGCCCAGCCGCCGCATCCGCCCGTCCCGGTGCCGGAGGAGGTCGGTCAGGACATCGGGAGCGGTGGTCCGGGGATCGAGAACGGCGGCGAGCCGGTCCAGATCCGACCGTTCCATAGCCGTGCGAACCGTTGCGTCCACTGATGCCATGGCGCGATCCTAGGTCGCCCTCAGTGCACGTCCATCTCATTTCGCGGCCGGGCCGGAGCACTGAACGAGGGGTCCGCCATCGGCAGATCCCCGCTGCGTGCTTCCGCCAGTGCCTCCGGCTCCAGCCGTGCGACGGCCAGCCCCGGATCGCTGTCGCCCGCATCGGCCAGCAGGCCGCCGTCCGGCCCCCACACGGCGCTGCCGCCGCAACCGTGCAGCGGGCCGCTGGGTCCGTTGTGGTTGGCGGCGGCCACGTACATGGCGTTGTCCAAGGCGCGTGCCGGGCCGAGGACGGCGCGCTTGCGCTCTCCCCGGCCGCGCGGGAACAGCGCGCTGACCAGGTACGCGTGGCAGCCGTCGAGCGCGGCGGCGCGGGCGTGCTCGGGGAAGCTGGCGTCCCAGCAGATGCCGAGCCCCAGCCGCCATCCGTCCAGGACGAGCGTGCATCCGCGCGGCCCGGCCGTGAAGCCCGCGGCCCGTTCGTCGGAGTCCACGTGCTGCTTGGCGTAGCGGGCGGCGAACCGGCCGTCGCGTCCGAGCACCAGCACGCCGATGTGCGTCACGCCCGCGTCCGGGTCGTGGACGGGCGCGCCGACGGCCACGGCCGTGCGGGTGTCGGCGCAGGCCGAGGCCAGGGCATCCAGCCTGGCGTCGGCGCCGGTCACCGCGTGCCGGGCCGGATCGGCGGTGATCGCCGTCATCTCGTAGCCGGTGAGGAACAGCTCCGGCAGGACCAGCAGGTCGGCGCCCTGCCCGGCGGCGCGGCGGACCAGGCCGGCGGCGGTGGCGGCGTTGGCCGCGACGTCCAGCGGGGCGCAGGCGGCCTGGCCCGCGGCGATCGCGAGCGGGGCGGCGGGGGCGGCGCGCAGGTCGGTCATGCCCGGGTCAGCCTGATGTCGCCGGTGCCGGTGTGGGCGCGCACCTCGACGGTCTCCTCGGCGGCGTCGGGGCCGCCGGCCGCGTCCAGGTCGCTGTGCACGCGGCCGTGGTGGGTGCTGACGTCCAGCCACGCGGCGGTGCCCCTGCTGATGCCGACCTCCAGGTCGCCGTAAGCGGTGTCGAGCGCGACGCTGCCGCGCACGATCTTGCCGATCTTGATGCTCCCATAGGCGGTGCGGGCCTTCACGCCCGCGAGGGCGCGGGCGACGGCGATGTCGCCGGAGGCGGTGTTCAGCACCAGGTCGCCGCCCACCTCGCCCAGGGTGATCCGGCCGTTGGAGGTCTTGGCGGTCGCGGCGCCCTCGATGGCGTCGATGCGGATGCGCCCGTTGGCGGTGACGACCTCGGCGTCGCCCGCGATGCCGGTGGCGGTGACGTCGCCGTCGGAGGTGCGCAGGCTCAGCGTCCCGGTCCGGTCGAGCCAGACCTCCCCGGCCGCCGACAGGCGGACGCGGCCGAGCCGTCCCCTGGTGCGCACGTCGGTGACGCGCCGGGCCTCCAGGTCCGAGCCGGACGGCACCTCCACGGTGATGTCGACGGTGCCGCGGTGGCCGAACAGCGAGTCCAGCAGCGACCGGGACCGGGTGGTCGGCGTCCTGATCAGCAGCCGCCCGGCGCTGTGCTCGACCACCGTCTTCGCCGCGGTCTCGACGCCCGCCTCGTCGTCGGGGTCGGCGGGCCGCACGTGCACGACGGCGTCGGCGCGCTCGGAGGCGCTGAGCTGCACGCGTCCGGGCGCCTCGATGATGACCAGCAGCGGCTCGGGCGTGTCGAAGACCGGCATGTCAGCGCACCCAGCCGGTGTAGTGGCGGGCGGAGCGCAGGCCGTCGCCCTCGCGCGGCGGGGGCGAGCCCTGCGGGCCGCCGCGGCCCGGCTCCAGGGCGGCGGTGACGGCGCGGACCAGCCAGGCGTTGACCGACAGGCCGGCGCCGTTCGCGGCCTCCTCGATGCGCGGCTTGAGGTGCTCGGGGACGCGCAGCGAGATCCGCGCCGTGCCGCCGTCCTCGGGCTCGGGGGCCGCCGGGCGCGCGGGCTGCGCGGCCGCGGGGGGCGGCCCGGCCTCCCGCTCCAGCGGGACGGCCGGGGCGGCGGGGACGGGCGGCGGCGCGACGGCGAAGACCGGGTCGCGGCCGCGCAGCCGGACCTCGACCGATCCGGGGGCCAGGTCCCGGGTCACCTCGTCGGCGGCCGCCGACAGCGCCTCCAGCAGCACCAGCCGGGCGGCCGACTCCAGCGGGGCGGTCAGCCGCTCGGCGAGGTCCTGGGCCTCCCGGCCGCCGGCCGCTGCGGCCACCGCCAGCTCCCGGCGCAGATGATCGACATACGGTGCGAGATCCATGACGCCACTATGACGCCGTTCGGCGGCGAAGGCGACTCGGACCAGGGGGTTCGGCGCACTCCGGTGACGTCGCCCGGGTCCCATGCCTTGCCGGGCCGGTGCCACGCCCCTCCTGCCGGAACCGGTTGCCGCGCCCGCCGAGTGTCGATACCTTCACCATCCAGATGATGGGATCATATGATCTGCCCATCCGAAATCTGGAGGAGCCGTGCCCACTCCCGTCCCCGAGCTCGACCTCACCGACCCCGCGGTGGTCGGCGACCCGTTCACCGCCTACGGCCGGGCCCGCGAGCGCTCGCCGCTGGTCCGGCTGCTGGTCCCCGGCATGGCCCCGATGTGGGCGCTCACCCGCCACCGCGACGCGCGGGCGCTACTCGGCGACCCGCGCTTCGGGATCAACGCGGCCAGCTTCGTCCCGCCCTCGGTCCCCGACGACTGCCGCCCCTACATGCGGACCATGACCGAGCTGCCCGCAGCCGAGCACCTGCGGCAGCGCCGGCTGGTGTCGCCGGCGTTCAGCGCGCGCCGGGCCGCCGAGTTCCGCCCCCGCATCGAGCCGCTGGTGGAGGCGCTGCTCGACGACGTCGCCGACCGGGCGGCCCGCGCCGGGGACGGCGTGGTGGACCTGCTGGAGCACTTCGCGCGCCCGCTGCCCATGGACGTCATCTGCGAGCTGGTCGGCATCCCCGAGGAGGACCGCCCCCGCTGGCGCGAGTACGGCGCGACCGTGGCGTCGGTGGCGGGCCCGCGCTTCGCCGAGGCGATCCCGGGCATCATGGCGGGCGCCAGGGCGGCGGTCGCGCGCCGCCGCGCCGACCCCCGCGACGACCTGCTGTCGGACCTGATCCGCGCCCAGGCCGAGGACGGCGACCGGCTCACCGACACCGAGATGGTCACGCTGGTGTGGCACCTGGTGCTGGCGGGGCAGACGCCGACCAACCTCATCGCCAACGCCGTCGCCGAGCTGCTCGCCCGCCCCGACCAGTTCGCCGCGCTGCGCGCCGACCCCGGCCTGATGCCGGGGGCGGTGGAGGAGCTGGTGCGCTGGTGCGGGCCGACGCTGCTGTCGGTCCCCCGCTTCGGGCACGGTGACGTGGAGCTGTTCGGGACCACGGTGCGCAAGGGCGAGGCCGTCACCGCGTCGGTCGCCGCCGCGAACCGCGACCCGCGCGCGTTCACCGACCCCGACACCTTCGACGTGCGCCGGGGGGACGGCGCGTCGGGCCATCTGGGCTTCGCCCACGGCGCGCACTTCTGCCTGGGCGCCTCCATCGCCCGCGTGCAGACCGGCGTCGCGCTGACCATGCTGCTGGACCGGTTCCCCGGCATGCTGCCGGCCGCGCCGCTCGCGGGCCTGCGCGCGCCCGACCCGGGCACCTGGCGGCTGACGGCGCTGCCGGTCACCCTCTGAGGAACGGCCGCCCGGACGGCGGGGCGGCGCGTCCGGGCGGTGTCACCGGCACGGTCACCGGCAGGGCCGGCGGGGCGGGCCGGTGGTCAGCCCGGCCTCCCGCCCGCCTCCAGCTCGGTGATCGCGCGTTCCAGCCGCGCCGCGCGGGTCTCAGACGTGCGCGCCCTCATCAGCGCCAGGAGGATCGTGTACCGGTCGGAGCGGCTGAGCGCTTCGAAGACCTTCCTGGCCCGGGGAGCGGCGTCCAGGGCCGCTTCCAGGTCGGGCGGGGCGGTGGCGTCCTTCTGCCCCGCGTAGGCGGCCTCCCACCGGCCGTCGGCCTTGGCCGCCTCGACCGCCGCGAGGCCGGGCGGGCGCATCCGGCCCGCGGCGGTCAGCTCCTCGACCAAGGCCACGTTCACCTTCGACCAGTTGCCCTTGGGGCGGCGCGGCGAGTAGCGCTGGAGGAAGTGCTCGGCGTCGAGGGACCGGGTGTGGCTGTCGATCCACCCGTAGCACAGGGCGACCTCCAGCGACTCGGCGCGCGTCACGGTGGGCGCGGCGGCGTTCTTCTTGGCCTGCTTCAGCCACGCCTCGCCGCACCGGTCGTGGTTGGCGGCCAGCCACCGCTCCCACGCGGCGGCGTCGGCGAACTCCAGGATCTCGCTCGGGTCGGGCGCGGTCATCGGTCAGGCCGGCTTCATCGAGGCGAGGGTGTCCAGGTAGTGCACGTTGTACATGATGCCGAGGATGTTGCCGAAGGGGTCGATCACCGAGGCGGTGACGTAGCCGGGGCCGTGCTCGGTGGGCGGGGTGTGCTCCTTGGCGCCGAGCGCGAGCAGCCGCTCCAGGACCGCGTTCAGGTCGTCCACGTGCCAGTGCACGATGGCCCCGCCCGGCGCGCCGCCGCGGTCGCCGGGCGCGAAGCGGGTGTGCAGGATGCCCAACTCGTGCAGGTAGTCGCCGACGCGGAACTCGACGTAGCCCGGCCGCCCGTCGGGCCCGGAGCGCTCGAAGTACGCCTCGATGCCGAGCAGCTCGCTGTACCAGTCCCGCGCGGCGGGGAGGTCGTCGGCGTAGAAGGTGACGGTGGTGAGCCCGCGCAGCATGGTGCCTCCTGGTGTGATCGGGCGACCGCCTTCCGCGGCGCCCATGAGAAGGACAGTAGGAGGCATTGAGGAAGCTCCGGTTCCGCGATGCTGGCAGACTCAGGCCAATGTTGGAGACCTCGGTACGGCTGCTCCGGTTGTTGTCGCTGTTGCAGGCGCGCCCCGAATGGCCCGGTCCCGAGCTGGCCGACCGGCTGGAGGTGACCTCCCGGACCGTCCGCAACGACATCGAGCGGCTGCGCCTGCTCGGCTACCGGATCGACTCCACCAGCGGCCCGGCGGGCGGCTACCGGCTCGGCGCGGGCGCGGCGCTGCCGCCGCTGATCCTGGACGACGAGGAGGCCGTCGCGGTGGCGGTCGGCCTGCACGCGGCCGCCAGCGGCACGGTCACCGGCATCGAGGAGACCTCGCTGCGCGCGCTCGCCAAGCTCCAGCACCTGCTGCCGTCGCGGCTGCGGCACCGGATCGAGGCCGTACGCGCCGCCACCCTGTCGGTGTCGGTGCCGGGCCCCACGGTCGACGTCGCGACGCTGACGGCGGTGTCGGCCGCCGTCCGCGACCACGAGCGGCTGCGGTTCGACTACCGGGGCCGCGACGGGACCGGCAGCGTGCGCGAGGTCGAGCCGCACCGCCTGGTCTACACCGGGCGGCGCTGGTACCTGCTGGCCTGGGACGTCGCCCGCGGCGACTGGCGGACCTTCCGCGCCGACCGGATCAGCCCCCGCGCCCCCAACGGCCCGCGCTTCGCCCCGCGCACACCCCCGGACGGCGGCGCCGTCGCGCACGTCCTGAGCGGCACCGGCTCGCGCGCCTGGCGGCACCAGGCGCGCATCCGGCTGCACGCGCCCGTCGAGGAGATCACCGAGCGGCTGCCCCCGGAGGCCGGGCTGGTGCACGACGAGGACGGCCGCAGCTGCGTCCTGGAGACCGGCTCGGACTCCCTGCGCGACCTGGTGGCGTACCTGACCAGGCTGGACGTCGCGTTCACCGCCCTCGACCCGCCCGAGCTGCGCGACCTGCTGCGGACCCTGGCCGACCGCTACCGGGACGCCGCCGACGCCGGATAGGCGAAGCCGGGGCACGGAAAGATTTCTGAAGAAATTCGGGACGCCATGTCGATCCGGCCCGTTCCCGATCGACGCAGAAGTGGGCGGGGACCGCCCCGCCCCATCGAAAGAGGAGATCTCATGCCGCGCTACATGACGCTGATCCGCATGGACGAGAACGTGCGGATGCCCGACGCCGACCCCGAGTTCGACGCCCGCATCGGCGCACTGTTCAAGGAGATCACCGAGGCCGGGGTCATGGTGGAGACCGCCGGCCTCGCGCCGACCGCCGACAGCACCCGGGTCACCTGGGAGGACGGCGAGATCGGCTACACCGACGGCCCGTTCACCGAGACCAAGGAGGTCGTGGCGGGGTACGCCATCCTGCGGGCCGCCGACAAGGACGACGCCCTGAAGTGGGTCCGGCGCTTCCTGTCGGCCCACCCGAAGAACTGGAACTTCGCCTGCGAGGTCCGCGAGATCACCGAGGAGTGACGGGCGGGCCCGGCCGGCGGGGGCCCGGCGGGGACGCCGTCCTCCGCCGGCCCGCGGCGCCCTCTAGCCGCGCCCGTCCTCGGTCAGGTACGCGATCTCGGTGGTCCAGTCCGCGGGGTCGGGCCGCTCGCCGGGATCGGTGAGGAAGGACTCGCAGCGGGCCGTCCACCGCTCGCCCTCGCGGGCGAAGCGCACACCTGCGGCCGACGCCCACTCCTCCAGGGAGGTGTGCGTCTTCTCCATCTGGTCGGGGTGGCCGTGATGGAGGACGACGGCGTACTTGCCGGCGGGGATCGTCCCGGCGAACACGCGGCCGTCGGGGGTGACGGGCGCGGCGACCGGCACGCCCACGTCCAGGTCGTACGGGCGGGCCATGCCGCCGATGACGCGGTAGCGGTAGACGGGGCCGCCACCAGGGGCGACGCCGCGCTCGGCCAGCCACTGGTAGAGCCGCGGGACCAGGGCGTTCACCTCGCCCCACTCGGTCAGGGGCGCGCGGGCCGCGATGCCCGCGTAGTGGACGGTGTCGCGCTGGACGATCCTCGGCTGCTCGGCCATGCCGGTGCTCCTTCGCCAGGGGCGGGTCGATGGCTCCTTTGGTAGGGCCTCACACGGTGTCAGGGTCAACCCGAAAGACCGCCGGTCAGAGGCCGACGCCGCGCATGGGGTTGTTGCGCCACTGGTCCACCGCGCGGATGTAGTCCAGGACGACCGGTGACTTCTCGGCCCACCGGCCGTGCGCGGCGATGACGGAGACGGGGACGCCGGCCGCGTAGGCGCTCGTGGCGGCGCCGCTGCGCAGCGAGTGCCCGCTGTAGTTCTCCGGCAGCCCGGCGAGGGCGGCCCTGCGCTTGACGATGTCGCCGACCGAGCGGCCCGTCAGGCGCACGGTCGCCGATCCGGCCGTGCCCGGTTCGCCCCCGATGCGGCCGTGGCGGTCGATCGGCCGGAACAGCGGTCCGCCTTCCAACCCGCGTTCCCTGAGCGCCTCGGTCCAGGCGAGGGTGGCGCGCACCGCGCAGGTGTCGGCGTGCCGCCCGTAAGGGACGTTGCGCTGCGCCCCTTCGGCGGCCTGGTCGGTCTTGGAGCGGCGGATGAACGCGACCAGCCCCTCCTTCTCCACGCGCAGGTCCTCCAGGTCGAGCCCCGACAGCTCCGAGCGGCGCGCCATCAGGTTGAACCCGAGCAGCAGCAGCGCCCGGTCGCGCAGGTCGGCCGGGGCGCCGGGCCCGCAGGTCTCGACCATGGCGCGCAGCGCGTCCAGCAGCAGCGGCGTGGCCTTGCGGACGCGGTTGCCCCGGTCGGCCCATTCGCGGCGGTAGGCGCGCAGCAGCAGGATCGCGGCCCGGGTGTCGGGCGTGCCGGGGTGCCCGTTCTCGGCGTGCCTGGTGCGGATGGCGCCGAGCGCCTGGTCGATGGTCGCGGGGGCCAGCTCCATGCCGATCAGCCGTGCGACGTAGTCGGCCAGGGACTGCGGCGTGGCGGGGAGCGAGACGCGGCCGGCGTCGGCGCACCAGCGGGTGAACTGGCCCCAGGCGCGGTCGTAGGCGCGCCGGGTGTTCTCCGGCCGGGCCTCCAGGAGCCTGCGCGCGGTGTCGGCGGCGATCGTGAAGTCGATCTCGTTGTAGACCACGGGCGCGGGCGGTTCGCCGCCGACCGCGACGGCGGGTTCGGCGGGCACGAGCTCGTGGTGCCGTTCGCTCAACGACGGGCTCCTGACCTGCGTGGCGCCGGGGCCGGGCGTGCGCCGAGGCGCACGCGCCCGGTCCCCGCGGGGGCTGGTTCGTCGGCCCCCAGTGTCCCATCGCCCGGACGGCGGCCGGAGCAGGCCGCGCGGCGTCCGCGCCTCGCGGGTCAGGCGTCGCCGGTGAGCGTCGCGGCGACCACCACCGCCGAATAGCGCACCGTGAAGCCGCCTCCCACCGCGTCGATGGCCTCGCCGATGCCCGCCAGCAGCTCCCGCAGCTTGTCCGGTGGGAAACCGCTGTGGCCGCCCGAGGTCGGCACGCCGTCCAGCCATTCGTCGCGCGTGTAGGACTGCTCCCACTCGAAGTGCCACTGCTCGGGTTCGCCGAACCCGCCCGCGCCGCGCATCCCGTCGATCACCTTGGCGTGCAGGGGCGCGTAGGCGTCCGGGCCGGGCTTCATCTGGCGGTAGAGGGGGACCTCGGGCAGCACGCGCTGATAAACGCCGGAGAGCGCCTCGCTGAGGTCGGGCGGCAGCTGGAAGATGTTCCAGAACGGCGCCAGCAGCCCGCCGGGCCGCAGCACCCGCGCCGCCTTCCGCGCGCCCGCGGCCGGATCGACCCAGTGCCACGCCTGCCCGGCGACGACCGCGTCGAACCGGCGTCCGGCGGGGTCCCAGTCCTCGAACGTCGCCTGCTCCGACTCGACGCCGGTCCGGCGGGCGAAGGCGGCCATGCGCGCGTCGGGCTCGACGCCGAGCACGCGGCATCCGGCGGCCTGGAGCTGGCGGGCGGAGATGCCGGTCCCGGAGCCGACGTCGAGGACGTCGGGTCCTGGCGCGGCGGCGGCGATCCGTTCGATCAGGGCGTCGGGATAGCGGGGCCGGGCGCGGTCGTAGCGCGCCGGATCGGCGCCGAACGACTCGGCCATGTCCCGGTGCTCGTGCGGCTCGGCCTCCCCGAAGGAAGGGCCTTTCGGCGGTAGAGTGGGCATGCGCCCACACTAGTGGGCACGTGCCCACTCAGGCAATGGGCGACGGCGGAGAGGAGCACATCGGTGCCTACTGGGGTGGCCATGCGCGACGCGCGCAGGCAGCTGTTCGACGCGGCCGAGCGCATCCTGCTGAGGGACGGGCCGAACGCGCTGACCAGCCGCGCGGTCACCGCCGAGGCGGACTGCGCCAAGGGCGTCCTGCACCGGCACTTCGCCGACTTCGACGACTTCCTGGTCGAGCTGGTGCTGGACCGCATCGCCCGCGTCGAGGCGCAGACCGCCGAGCTGCGCGCCGCGGCCGGGACCGGCACCGTCGCCGGCAACCTCACCGACGCGCTGACCTCGCTGTTCGGCTCGGTCGCCGTCGCCATCGTCAGCCTCATCACCTTCCGGGACGAGCTGCGCGTCCGGCTGCGCCGGGTCAGGCCGCCCGGCGTCCCGCTGGCGACCGAGGCCATGGTCATGGTGGCCTCCTACCTGGCCGCCGAACGCGATCTCGGCCGGATCGCGCCGGACGCCGACGTGGACACGCTCGCGCTCACGCTGGTCGGGTCGGCGCACCTGATGTCCGCCGGGCGGGAGGACGGCCTGCCGGAGCCCGGGGCCGTGCTCAAGGTGGTGAACTCGGCCATCGCGGGCGCGGTGGTCTGACGCCGGGTCCGGCGCCGCCCGGCCGGTTCACCGGGCGAGGCCGTGCCGGAGGGCGAAGATGACGGCGGCGGCGCGGTCGCGCAGGCCGAGCTTGGCGAAGATGCTGCCGACATGGGTCTTCACCGTGCCCTCGGCGATGCTCAGCCTGGCGGCGATCTCGGGGTTGGTGGCCCCGCCGCCGATCAGCGCCAGCACCTCGCGCTCGCGGGCCGACAGCCCGGCGACCCGCGCGCCCGCGGCGCCGCCCGGGGGCAGGGCGGCCCGGTAGGCGGCGAGGACCTGCGGCGCGACCGCCGGGTCCAGCCAGCCGTCGCCCGCCGCGACCGCCCGCGTCGCCCGGATGATCTCCTCGCCGGGGGCGTCCTTCAGCACGAAGCCGGCCGCGCCCGCGCCGAGCGCCGCGGCGACGACCTCCCGGTCGTCGAACATGGTGAGCACGAGGACGGGCGGCGCCCCCGGCCGGGCGCGCAGCAGCCGCGTCGCCTCGGCGCCGTCCATGCGCCGCATCCGCACGTCCATCAGCACGACGTCGGGGCGGTGGCGCGCGACCGCGCCCGCCACCTCGTCGCCGTCGGCGCACTCCCCGACGACCTCCAGGTCGGGCTCGCCGTCGAAGATGCGGGCGAGCCCGGCGCGGACGAGCTGCTGGTCGTCCACGAGCAGCAACCGGGTCACAGGGCGGCCCTCCCCAGCGGGATCGTCGCCCGCACGCTCCACCCGGCCCCGGCGGGCCCCGCCCGCAGCGTCCCGCCGAGCGCGGCGACGCGCTCGCGCATGCCGACCAGGCCCAGGCCGCCGCCCGGCGCCGGTTCGTCCGGCCCGGCGGGACCGGGGTCGGCGACGGTGACCTCGGCGAGCCGCCCGTCCACCTCCACCGTCACCGCGGCGGGCGCGCCGGGCGCGTGCCGGGCGGTGTTGGACAGCGCCTCCTGGACGACCCGGAAGATGGCCAGCCCGACCGCCGGATCGACGGCCGCGAGATCGCCGCGCGTGGTGAGCTCGACGTCCAGGCCGCCGGCGCGCAGCCCGGCGACGAGCGCGCGGGTGTCCTCGGCGGTCGGCAGGGCCGGGACGACGCCCGTACCGCTCCCCTGCCCCGGCTCGCGCAGCAGGATCAGGCCCCGGTGGACGTCGCGCGCGCTGCGGCGGCCCGCGCGCTCGGCCTCCTCCAGCGCGGCGGTGGCGGCCTCCGCGTCGCCGCGCCCGATGGCGAGCCGCGCCGCGCCGATGTTCAGCAGCGCGACGCCGAGACCGTGGCCGACCAGGTCGTGGACCTCGCGGGCGATCTTGCGGCGCTCCTCGGCGACGCTCTCGCGGTCGAGCCGCAGGCGCGCCTCGTACAGCAGCGCGTGGAGCCGGAACGCCGCCCCGAACAGCAGGAACCCGACGCCCCAGACTAGCCACGTCGGCCACAGCGGGAGACCGCCGAACAGCAGGTGCCGCGCGGGGGCGAGCGCGAGCGCCACCGGCACGCACCAGGCCAGGTCGCGCCCCCGGCCGAGGAGCGCCAGGGTGAACCAGACCGGCGCGGTCGCCACGGCCAGCGCCCCGTCGGCGTAGCTGCCCTCCGCCTGGGGGAAGGGCCGGAACGCGGCGAGTCCGCTTTCCGCAGGCGGGGTGAACAAGGGCAGCAGCAGGATCGCGAGTGCGAGGAAGGGCACCCACCGGGCCGGCGGCACCCACATCCGGACCAGTTGCGCCACCCATAGAGCGATGAACGCCAGCACCAGAACCGCCCTGGCGACCGGTCCCGGCGCGAGGGCGAAGGCCAGCAGCCCCCAGGCCACGCCGATCGCGGCGAAGAACCGGTGCAGCGGTCCCGGCGGGCCGCATCCGGTGAGAACGGCCTTGATCCCTCGCATGAGCCGGATCTTAGAAGGGAGGTGACGGCCCGTCATCAGGCCACGGTCGGATCTCACCACGACCACGGTCATAGCCGGATCGAGGACCCTCGGCCGATGCGGCGGGCCCGCCGCGCCGCACACGCTGGCCGTATGAGATTCCACGCGTTCACTCGCATGGCGCGGCTCTCGTCGGTCCCCCTGGGCATCGCCGGGCGGACGGCGGTCGCGGGCAGCCTGAGGGCCTTCGGCAGGCTGCCCGACGAATCCGCCCTGGAGCTGCACGAGCGCACGGCCGACCAGCTGTTCGAGGTGCTCGGCAGGCTCAAGGGCGGGGCGATGAAGTTCGGCCAGGTGCTGTCGGTGTACGAGGCGGTGCTGCCGCCGTCGATCTCCGCCGTCTACCGCGAGCGGCTCGCGCGCCTCCAGGAGGCGGTGAGCCCCGAGGGTCCGGAGATGGTGCACCGGGTGATGGCGGAGGACCTCGGCCCGGACTGGCGCGGGCTGTTCGCCTCGTTCGACCCCGAGGCGACTGCGGCGGCCTCCCTGGGGCAGGTGCACCGGGCCGTGTGGCGGGACGGGCGCCCGGTCGCGGTCAAGGTGCAGTACCCCGACGCCCGCGAGGACCTGCTGGGCGACCGGGACGCGGTGGTCCTGGCGATGCGCTGGTTCACCAGGGTGATCGCGCCCGAGCTCGACGGCAGGGCGCTCGCCGTCGAGCTCATGGACCGGATCGCCGAGGAGCTCGACTACGCGCGCGAAGCCGAGGCGCAGGCGGCGTTCCGCGCGGGCTTCCGCGACGACCCCGACTTCGTCGTGCCGGAGGTGGTGCGGCAGAGCGGACGGGTGCTGGTCTCGGAGTGGATCGGCGGGACGCCGCTGGCGCAGGTCATCGCGAGCGGCGGCAAGGAGCAGCGGGACCGAGCGGGCCTGCTGCTGACCCGGCTGATGTTCGCCGGCATCCCGCGCACGGGGATGATGCACGGCGATCCGCACCCGGGCAACTTCCGGCTCTTCGACGACGGCGGCCTCGGCGTCCTGGACTTCGGGGCCGTGTACCGGCACGCGCCCGGCACCGCCGACCCCATGGAGAAGTGGATGCGCATCCACCTGGCCGAAGACGGCGACGAGCTGGTGAGCGTGCTGCGGGAACTGGAGTTCCTGCGGCCCGGCGTGCAGGCGGACGCCGAGAAGCTGGTGCGGCTGTTCGAGCACTCGGGCGCCCCGGTCCGCGACGAGCTGTTCCGGTTCGACGGCGCGTACCTGCGCCGGACGCTGGAGCAGATGACCGCCTCGATGTCCGTCGGGCTGAGCCTGGCCTTCCCGCCGGACATGGTGCACGCCCAGCGCGCCATCGGCGTGGGGGTGGGGGTCCTGTGCCAGCTCGAAGCCGAGGTGCCGTTCCGCGACGAGGCACTGCGCTGGCTGTAGGCGCGGGCTACGGCAGGCCGTCGAGCGCGGCGCGCTGGGCGGAGGTGAGGCGGTCGGGCGAACCCGCGATGGCGTACGCACCCGAGCCGGTGCGGTGGACGGCGATGGGGTCGATCATGTCCGGGTGCCGCTCGACGGCGAAGTCCAGCGCGGCGGCCACCCGCTCCGGGGACAGGCCCAGGGCCTCGGCCAGCTGCCGCGCGGTCAGGGGGCGGGAGGCGTGGGCCAGCGCCGCCACGACCGTCAGCGCGTCGCCGGTCGCGGGGTCGGTGAGATCGGCCGTCATGTAGTCGCTCAGCTGCGCGAAGAACTCCGACATGCGGGCCAGCCGCCGCCCGGCGGGCGTCACCGGGTCGAACAGGGCGACCCCCTGCCGTGCCGTGGCGGCCCACAGCGCGTGGCCGCGGGAGTCGGTGGCCCACACCCGCTCCCACACGTCGTCATCGATGACGTACCGCTCGCGGCGGCGGTCGCGCTCCCGGCGGACGATCTCCAGGCCCTCCAGGTAGGCGACCGCCTTGGACACCGAGGCGGGGCTGATGCGCAGCTCCGCCGTCAGGTCGGCGACGGCCAGGCTGCCCGCGTCCGCGGTGATCAGGCAGGCGAGGACGCGGGCCGCCGTCCTCGGCAGCCCGGTGCGGATCATCAGCTCGGCGAACCGCTCGGCGAAGGCGCGCACCTCGCCGGACGCGCCGCCGTCGCCGGGCGGCGGCGACGGCGCCTTGGGCCGGCGGGCGCGCCAGGCCGCGGCCTGGTGGGCGTGGTCGGGGCGGTAGGCGTCGGGGCCGCCGTTGCGGGCCACCTCCCGGCTGACGGTGGAGGTGGGGCGGCCCAGGCTCCGCGCGATCTCGGCGTAGCCGCGGCCTTCGGCGAGCCCTTCGGCGATGGCGCGGCGGTCCGCGTGGCCCAGCCTCTCCCCCGGCATCGGCGTTCTCCTTCTCCGGCCGGTGGCCCGGCCCCGCGTGCGTTCACCGGTTGAACGTTGCAACGCTCCTCCGGAGAGGATTGCATTCGCTCTCAGCGTCGTTGCAATATTCAGCCGAAAAGCCTTGAAAACCGGGCTTCACGCTCTTCATTTTCGTTGAAACGCAGAGAAACGCAACGTAGCTTTCGTGCTGGTTCAAGACAAGTACGGAGGTGAGGACGTGGCCGGCACAGAACCCGCGGCGATCGACGCCGACGGGCTGCGGATGCGCTACGGCGACGACGACGTGCTGCGCGGGGTGACCTTCCGGGCCGGGCGCGGCGAGGTCGTGGCCCTGCTCGGGCCCAACGGCGCGGGCAAGACGACCACGATCGAGATCCTGGAGGGGTTCCGGGCCCGGTCGGCGGGGCGGGCCGAGGTGCTGGGGGCCGACCCCGCGCGCGGCGGTGAACGGTGGCGGGCCCGGGTCGGGGTGGTCCTGCAGTCGTGGCGGGACCACGGCAAGTGGCGCGTGCGGGAACTGCTCGTCCACCTGGGCCGCTACTACGCCCCCTACGGCACCCCCGAGCACCGGCGGCCCTGGGACGCCGACGCGCTGATCCGGTCGGTCGGCCTGACCGAGCACGCCGGCAAGCGCGTCCGGACGCTGTCGGGCGGGCAGCGGCGGCGGCTGGACGTGGCGATCGGCCTGGTGGGCGGCCCCGAGCTGCTGTTCCTGGACGAGCCGACCGCCGGGCTCGACCCGCGGGCCCGGGTCGACTTCCACCGCCTGGTGCGGCGGCTGGCCGACGAGCACCGCATGACGGTGCTGCTCACCACGCACGACCTGGCCGAGGCCGAGAAGCTCGCCGACCGGATCATCGTCCTGTCGGGCGGGCGGATCGTCGCCGACGGGACGGCGGCCGAGCTGGCGCGGCGGATGGCGGGCGCCGACGAGGTGCGCTGGAGCGTCGGCGGCGAGCGGTTCACCGCCTCCACCGCGGAGTCCACCGCGTTCGTGCGGGAGCTGTTCGCCCGGCACGGCGCGGCGGTCGAGGAACTGGAGGTCCGGCGGGCCTCCCTGGAGGACACCTACATGGCGCTGGTGCGCGAGCAGGAGGCGGCCCGATGAGCACGGCGGCGGTGCGCGCGGGCTGGTCCCGCGGCGCGATCGAGTTCCGGCAGTCGTTCTCCAACGGCGCGGACCTGACCAGCCACCTGCTGTGGCCGGCGCTGATGCTGGTCGCCCTGTGGTTCCTGCGGGACCGGGAGTTCGGGGACAGCGGGCTGGCGCTGGGCACGCTGGCGCTGCCGAGCATCCTCGGGATGAACGTGGCGATGGGCATGGTGAGCATGAGCCAGCACCTCACCGCCGACCGCGAGGACGGCACGCTGCTGCGGGCCCGCGCGACCCCCGACGGCGTGCGCGGCCTCCTGGTCGGGAAGGTCGTGTCGGTCGGCGGCGGCCTGCTGGCCGACCTGGCGATCCTGATGGTGCCCGGCGCGCTGCTGGTCGAGGGGATGCGGGTGGAGGGCGCGGGCTCCTGGCTGACGCTGGGGTGGGTGCTGGTGCTGGGGCTGGCGGCGACGCTGCCGGCGGGGGCGGCGCTGGGCTCGCTGTTCACGAGCACGCGCAGCCAGGGACTGGTGCAGCTGCTGGTCCTCGGGGTGATCTCGATCTCCGGGGTGTTCTACCCGATCACGTCGCTGCCGGGCTGGCTGCAGGGCGTCGCGCAGGCGTTCCCGGTGTACTGGCTGGGGCTCGGGATGCGGTCGGCGCTGCTGCCGGACGCGGCCGTCGCCGTGGAGATCGGCCAGTCCTGGCAGCACCTGGAGACGGCCGGGGTGCTGGGCGCCTGGACGGTGGCCGGGCTGGTCGTCGCGCCGCTGGTGCTGCGCCGGATGGCGCGCCGCGAGTCGGGGTCGAACGTGGCCGAGCGCCGCGAGCGGGCGCTGCGGCGGGTCGGCTGACTCAGCGCGCGGGACCGTAGCGGAGCAGGAACATCTCCACCCCCTCGGTGATGAGCCGGTCGGTGAGGTCGGGACCGAGCGCGGTCCCGATCGAGCCGACGATCAGGTGCGGGTAGACGGTCAGGCCGAAGAACTGCAGGACCGCGACGTCGAGGTCGGGGACCTCCAGCCGGCCGCGGTCGCGCAGCTCGGCCAGCACCTCGCCGAGGGCGGCGGCGGACCGGCCGGGACCGCGCCGCTGGTAGGCGTCCCCGAGCTCGGGGAAGCGGCGCATCTCGCTGGTGACCAGGTTGCGCAGCGCCAGCCTGGCGGGATCGGTGGCCGCCTCCACCATCGCGCGCGCGGTGCGGGTGAGGGCCTCCCGCGCGTCCCGCGCGTCGGCGAGCCCGCCGCGGACCTCGGCGAGCGTCGCGTGCGCCTCGTCCATGGCCTGCCCGACGACCTCGGTGAACAGCTCCTCCTTGCTGCCGAAGTGGTTGTAGACGGTCACCTTGGAGACCCCCGCCGCTGCGGCGATCGCGTCCATGCCGGTGTCGAAGCCGTCGCGGACGAACGCCTCGCGCGCGGCGGCCACGATGGCCTGCCGGCTGCGTTCGGCGCGCTTGCCCGAGGGGGCGGACGGTCTGCTGCTCTCTTTGGCCACGCCCCCCAGCCTACCCGGAACTTAACTCTTGAGTACAGCGCAACTGTACTGTACGGTCCAGTTAAGTTAGCTCGACGAGCCGGCGTCCCAGGCGCCGATGGGAGGACCCATGAACACCCCCTCGACCGCCTCCGCCCGAACCCTCCGGGTGCCCGGCGCGAGCCTGCACTACGAGGTGCGCGGCCGGGGCCCGCTGGTGGCGCTCGTCGGCGCGCCGATGGACGCCGACTCCTTCGCGCCGCTGGCCGACCTGCTGGCCGACGACCACACCGTCCTCACCACCGACCCGCGCGGCATCAACCGCAGCCCGCTCGACGACCCCGAGCAGGACTCCACCCCGCAACTGCGCGCCGACGACCTGTCGCGGCTGCTCGCCCACCTGGACGCGGGCCCGGCCACCGTCCTGGGCTCCAGCGGCGGCGCCAGCACCGTGCTGGCCTTGGCGCAGACCCGGCCCGACCAGGTCGCCACCGTCATCGCCCACGAGCCCCCGCTGGACGAGCTGCTGGACGACCGAGACCGGATCCACGCCGCGACCGACGAGATCATCGCCACCTACCTGGGCGGCGACGCCGTCGGGGCGTGGGGGAAGTTCATGGCGCTGGCCAGCATCACCGTGCCCGAGGGCATGCTGGAGATGATGTTCGGCGGCGAGCGCGACCCCCGGGAGGTCGCCGACGAGCGCCGCTGGTTCGCCCACGAACTGCGCGCCACCACCCACTGGAAGCCCGACCTCGACGCCCTGCGCGCGGTGGAGGCGCGCATCGTGGTGGGCATCGGCGAGGACTCGGCCGGGCAGCTCTGCGACCGCACATCGAGGGCGCTCGCCGCCGAGCTGGGCATCGAGCCCACGCTGTTCCCCGGAGACCACACCGGCTTCGCCGGCGATCCCGAAGCGTTCGCGCCGCGGCTGCGCGAGGTCCTGCGCGAGAACTGAACGACCACGGCGCTCGGGCGTCGGCCACGGGGAGGCCGACGCCCGCCGGATGGCCGGAGCCTGTGGCTCAGTGGTCGCGGTAGTGGTCGGCGAGCGCGGTGAAGGCGGCCTTGGGGTCCCACGGCATGTCCGGGTAGGCGGTGCCGAGGCGGTCCTCGTACACCTTGACGACGCCGTAACTGGCCAGGTCCAGGTCGTCGCGGGGATCGCCGCCGGGCCGGTGCGGGTGGTCGTACAGCGCGAAGGTGAACACGAAGGCGCTGTCGACGCCCTCGGCGTCGAAGACTTCCAGCAGTTCGCGCAGGCAGTCGGCCTGGCCTTCCTCGTCGCGCGCGTACTCCCCCTTCAGGCGGAGGGGCTCGCGGGTGGCCTCGTCGTATTCGACGATGTCCAGCCCGTGGGCGCCCGCGTCGGCGGCGCCCCGGTAGCCGGCCGACCCGAACTCGGTGATCGCGGCCGGCATGCCCTGGGCGACGAACGCCCGGACGCCTTCGGCGAAGCGGTCGGCGTACGCGGCCGACCGGTAGAGGTCCACGGACAGGATGTCGAAACGCGTCCAGTCCACGCGTTCGAGCGGCACGGAGGCGTAGGTGACCTTGCCGCCGAAGTGCTCCCGGATCGTCGCCACGGCCTCGCCGAGGAAGGCGTTGACCCGCGCGCTCACCGCGCCGACGTGCTCGCGCACGCGCTCGGGGTCGCTCAGCAGCGCCACTCGCTCGTCGGCGCGGTCGCCGGGCAGGAACCCCTTGTTCATCAGGCTGAGTTCGGCGCCGGCGACGAACACGACCTCGGCCCCGCGCCGCCTGACCCGCTCCGCGCGCACGGCGCAGTCGGCGAACAGCGCCAGCGTCTCCTCAGCGGTCAGCTCCAGCGGATAGGGCGAGAACCAGACCTCAAGGCCGAGGTCGGCGGCGTGCGCTGCGGCGATCTCGATCCGCTCGGGGTCGCCGCCCAGGATGCGGACCGCGTTGCAGTGCAGGTCGTCGCGGATGACGCGCAGCTCGCGCCGGACCAGGTCGGGGTCGAAGCGCTCGTGGCCGGTCGATCCGTTGTAGACGAAACCGGTGTGGTAGCTGATGCCTTTGGCGCGCATGGGTCGATCCCCTCTCGCCGAGCAATTTAGGGTACGCGTCGTACCTTAAATTTGGGCGAGTTGGGCTGGCAAATGGGATTAATGGGAACGTTCCGTATCTAACGGCAGGATGCGGCCTGCTTTGCGCCACTTCTGCGCTCTGTGACGTGGCGGCCCGCGCGACCGGCGGTGAAGTCCGTGCGCGCTGGTCAGCCGCCGGAATGCGCCGGCGCGTCGGCGGCCTCGTCCCGGCGGGCCCCGGACAGCACGGCGTCGAGCAGCCCCGGGTAGCGCGCGTCCAGGTCCTCGCGGCGCAGCGAGAGCAGGTTCTCCCGCCCGGAGGGCTGCTGCCGGATGACGCCGCTCTCCCTCAGCACCCGCCAGTGGTGCGTCATCGTCGACTTCGCCGTCACGCCCAGGACGCCCAGGATGCTGGTGCAGTTGTGCTCCCCGCCGCCGTCGAGCACCCGGACGGCGGCCAGCCGCACGGGGTTCCCCAGCGCGGTCAGGACGTCCTCGATCCGGATCTGGTCGCGGTCTGGATGACGAAGGGCCATGGTCCCACTGTACCGCAACATACGAACTAATGCCCTGACCTGCAGAGACGCGGGATCTGCCGCCGATCTTGCTTGCCAAGGGTTCGACTGTACGTAAATATACGTACGGTTCGAGGCGGTGCCGCCCCCGTCGCACCGCCGACTCCCCCGACCCTGAAAGGGCTCCCACATGTCCGCTCCACCGGCGGCGGCGCCCGGCGCCGCCCGGCGGCTGGGCCCGACCCTGGCCCTGCTGGCCCTGGCCCAGCTGATCTACGCCCTCGACCTCAACATCGTGTTCGTCGCGCTCCCCGAGATCGGCTCCGACCTGGGGTTCCCGGGCCAAACCCAGCAGCTCGTGGTCAGCGCGTACGTCGTCTTCGCGGGCGGCTTCCTGCTGTTCGGCGGGCGTGCGGCGGACCTGCTGGGCCGCCGCCGCGTCTTCGTGCTGGCCCTCGCCCTCTACGCGGTCTCCTCGCTGGCGGGCGGCCTCGCCGAGCAGCCCGGCGTCATCATCGCCGCCCGCGCCGTGCAGGGCGTCGGCGGCGCGCTGCTGCTGCCCGCGACCCTCTCGCTGATCAACACCCTGTTCGCCGAGGGGCCGCAGCGCAACCGGGCGCTCGCGGTCTGGGGCGGCGCGGGGGCCAGCGGCCTGACCATCGGCGCGCTGCTCGGCGGCGTGCTCACCGAGCGGTTCGGCTGGCCCGCGGTGTTCTTCGTCAACGTGCCCCTCGCCGGGCTCGTGGCACTGGCCGCGCTGGCGGTCATCCCGCGCGACCCCGCCCGGACCGAGCGCCGCAGGTTCGACCTTCCGGGCGCGTTCAGCGTCACCGCCGGTTCCACGGCGCTGGTCTTCGGCCTCGTCGAGGGACCCGAACTGGGGTGGGGCGACCCGCTGGTGGTCGGCGCCCTCGTGCTGGCCCTGGTGCTGCTGGCGGCCTTCGGCATCGTCGAGGCCCGCAGCGCCGACCCGCTGATGCCGTTCCGGCTGTTCCGCAACCGCCACCTCACCGTGGGCATGGCCGTCACCTTCATCTACATGGCGACCTTCGGCGTCCTGCCCTACTTCCTGACCGTGCTGATGCAGAGCGTGCACGGCTACAGCGCCCTGCAGACGGGGCTGGCCTTCCTCATCCCGTCCCTGGCCATCGCCGCCGGCACCCAGGCCGGCGAGCGCCTCGCCACCCGGACCGGCACCCGCGGCACGCTGCTGATCGGGTTCGCCATCGGCGCGGTCGGCACCGCCGTGCTCGCCTTCGGCTTCGACGCGGACGCCGGCTACGGGGCGCTGGTCCCCGGGCTGGTGGTCTCCGGCGTCGGGCAGGGCATCGTCTGGACGGCCATGTGGATCGCCGCCGCCACCGGCACCCCCGACCACGAGCAGGGGGTGGCCAACGGCATCGCCTCCACCGCCCTGAACATCGGCAACGCCATCGGCCTGGCGGTGTTCACCGTCATCGCCGACCTCGGCACCGAGGGAAGGACCGGCCAGGCGCTGCGCGCGGCCACCGCCGACGGCGAGTTCCTGGTGGTGCTGCTCACCGCCGCCGGGATGGTCGCCGGGCTGCTGGTGACGCTCACGTTGCGGCACCGCCCGGCGGTCGTGCCCGCCGCGCCGGTCCCTGAGAACGAGCAGACCTCCATGGCCCGCTGAGCGCGGTGGTGCGCGTCGTCCGCTCCGCGCCGATCTGAGTGCGCGGCCGGGATCGGTTCCCGGCCGCGCACTCAGCCGTCAGCGCTGTCCCGCACGTTCCGCCTCAGCCGTCCAGGGCGTCGGCGCTCGGGACCACGATGCCGAACAGGTCGGAGACGGTGGTCAGGGCGGCGGTCTGCAGGGCCGCGGCCGGCAGGACGGTCCCGTCCGGGGCGGTCAGCGGACGGGTGGCGGTGGTGTCGGCGACGACCGTGGGGCGGTACCCGAGGTTGAAGGCCCCCTGGGCCGTGAAGGCGACGCACATGTGCGTCATGAAGCCCGCCAGCACCAGGTCCTTGCCGCCGCCCGGGGCGAAGCCCAGGTCGTGGAGGGTCTTCTCCAGCTCGGTCTCGTGGAAGGCGTTGGGGAACCCCTTCACCACGACGGGCTCGCCCTCCACCGGCGCCACCTGGTCGCTGATGGCGCCGATGGGCGCGTTGACGTCGTAGGGCGTGCCCTCGCCGCCGTCGTTGACGATGTGGACGACCGGGGCGCCCGCGGCGCGGGCGCGCTCCAGCAGGCGGGCGCCCGCGGCCAGGGCCTGCTCGGCGCCCTCCAGCGCCATGACGCCGGTGGTGTAGGTGTTCTGGTAGTCGATCATGATGAGGGCGGACGCGCCCAGCCGAGGCGGCTCGTTGTCGAGCCCGACGACCTGGCGCAGCGTGGCGGAGGAACCGTTGGCGTTCATGGGGAGACCTTTCGTCGTTGATTCAAGGCATGGCGAAGCCCGGTGCTTGGCGGGCACGCCGGGGAAACGCCCGTGGGACGGGCGGGGATCGAAGCGCCCTGGCGGGCGCGGCGGTCAGGCGGTCTGGGTGCGGAACCGGCGGCGGTAGGCCGCCGGCGTCGTGGACAGCTGCCGCCGGAACGCCCTGTGCAGGGTTTCGGCCGAGCCGAGACCGCAGGCGGCCGCGACCCGCGCCAGCGGGCAGTCGGTGGTCTCCAGCAGGCGGCGGGCCATCTCCACCCGGGCCTCCTCGACGTAGGCGGCGGGACTGGTGCCCACCTCCTGCTTGAAGACGCGGGCGAAATGCCGCTCGCTCAGCCGCATCCGCGCGGCCAGCGCCTCGGCCGACAGGTCGGCGTCGAGGTTGTCGGCGATCCACAACCGCAGCTCGTCGATGTCGCGGCGGTCGGTGGTCGGATGGCTGAGCGGCACCGAGAACTGGCTCTGCCCGCCCTGCCGCTTGAGGTACATCACCAGCTGCCGGGCCACCGCCAGCGCGGTCTGCTCGCCCAGGTCCTCGGCCACTAGGGCCAGCGCCAGGTCCAGGCAGGCGCTGATCCCGGCCCCCGTCCACAGCCGGCCGCGGTCGGCGCGCACGAAGATCGGATCGGGGTCGACCGTGACGCCGGGGTGGTCGGCGGCCAGCTGGGCGGCGGTGGACCAGTGGGTGGTGGCCGTCATGCCCTCCAGCAGCCCCGCCGCCGCCAGCACGTGCGCGCCCACGCACACCGACGCCACCCGCCGGGCGTGCGGGGCGGTCCGCCGCACCCACGCCACGACGTCGGCGTCGATCCGCGCCACCGGCCCCTCGTCGGTCATGTCGACCGCGCCCGGCACCAGCAGGGTGTCCACCTGGTCGCCGACCTCGTCGAACGCCACGTCGGCCAGCAGCCGCACCCCGGCCGAGGTGACGACCGCGCCGGCCTGCGGCCCGGCCAGGCGCACCTGATACCCGGCCCGGCCCCCGGTCTCCCGGTTGGCCAGCGCGAACACCTCGGCGGGGCCGGTGACGTCGAGGAGGTCGACGTCGGGGAAGACCGCGATGACGACACGGCGCGAAAAGGACATGCCCCTATTCTCGGCGGCACCCTCCGTGACCGCAATGACGAGTTCCTGTCACATCCGGACATCGCCGTCCCCGAGAGCGCGTCGGCCTCCCGGGACGAGGTGGTGCCGGCCATACCCCTGAACTGGGGACCCGGCATGATGCGGGCGGCGGTGCCGTGGCGGCGGGATTCAGGGCATGGATCACAAGCTCTCCCCACGCGTGGCCGCTCCGCTGGCGGTCGTCACCGGCTCGGCCGTGATCGGCGTGCTCGCCCATACGACGTCCGGCGGTTCGGCCGATCACTCGCTGCGCTGAAGACCGCCGCGGCCGCCATCACCCGGCATCGCGCCGGAAGGAGGCGCGGTAGTCCCTCGGGCGGCGGCCGGTGTGCTTGGCGAAGAGGGCGGCGAAGGTCCCCGGGTCCTTGTAGCCGACCGCGGCGGCGATGGCGGCGACGGTCCGGTCCGTGGTCTCCAGGAGGTGGCGGGCGCGGCGGACGCGCGACGCTTGCAGGTACTCCAGCGGGCTCTGGCCGGTCTCGTCCGCGAAGCGCCGCAGCAGCGTCCGGGTGCTGACGTTGAACGCCTCCGACAGGGCGGTGAGGTCGTACCGGGCGGCGAGGTTCTGGTCGAGCCGCCGCATGACCCCGCGGGAGAACCCGCTGCCGGGGCGCGGCAGGAGCCGGGCGTCGACGTACGGGCTCTGGGACGAGCGCGCGTCGTCCAGGAGCGCCACGCGCGCGGTCGTCCGCGCCACACCGGCGCCGCTGTGCTCGCGGATCAGTTCGAGCGCGAAGTCGTACATGGCGCTGAAGGCGGCCGTCGTCGTCACGCCGCCGTCGGTGATCACCAGATGCTCGGGCCGGACGTCGGCGCCGGGACGGCGGCGGGCCAGCTCGTCCGCGTGGAGCCAGGCCGTCGTGGCCCGGCGCCGGTCGAGGAGACCCGCCTCGGCGAGCAGGAAGGCGCCGACGCAGATCGAGACGACGGCGTTGCCCGCGTCCGCGTGCGCGCGGATCGCGGCGACCTCGGGAACGAGGGCCGACAGCTTCGCGTCCACGTCGAGGCCCGGCACGAGCTCGAAGCCCGGCACGATGAGGACGTCCACCTCGCGTAGCGGGGAGACGGCCAGCGCCGTGCCGCCCGACGCGGTGACACGACGGCGGGGCGAGACGACCGACACCTCGTACCCGGCGCGGTCCGGGCCGGCGACGTGCGCGGCCATCGTCAGCAGGTCGGGGACGCCGAACACCTCGGACGCGAAGCAGCCCGGGTAGGCCAGCACGCCGACGCGCAGTGCGCTCACGCTCGTCTCCTCCCCGCCGCTCGTCTGGCGAGATTACCCCTGTACATGGCGATCCGGCCTATCACCCCATGCGCCCGCCCTGGGCCACGCTGTCGGCATGAGCACTACCAACGAACGCCTCGACGACCCGATCACGGACTTCGCCCGCCGCTCGGTGGACGTGGACGGGACGGTGAAGACGGTGTACGTCGCGGGCTCCGGCCCGGCCGTCGTGCTGATGCCGGAGATGCCCGGCATCAGCCCCGACGTCCTGCGCCTGGCGCGGTGGATACGGGACGCAGGCTTCACCGTCCACGTCCCCTCGCTTTTCGGGGTCGACGGCGCCTACCCCACGGCCGAGGCGGGAGAGAGGATCGTGCGCCGGGCGTGCGTCAGCGCCGAGTTCCGCGCGTTCGCCGGAGGCGGCACCAGCCCCGTCACGGTGTGGCTGCGCGGGCTCGCGCGCCAGGCCCACGCCGAATGCGGCGGGCCGGGCGTCGGCGCGATCGGGCTGTGCTTCACCGGCAACTTCGCCCTCGCCATGGCGCTGGAGCCCGCCGTCATCGCCCCGGTGGTCAACCACCCGTCCCTGCCGCTGGACGATCCGGCCGGGCTTGAGTTCAGCGACGAGGACGCGCGCGCCGTCCGCGACCGCGTCGTGCGCGACGACCTGACGGTCCTCGCCTACCGCTTCGACAACGACCGCTGGTGCACCGGCCGGCGCTTCGCCGCTTACCGGGCGCTTCTGGGCGACGCCTTCGACGGCCGCGTCCTGCCGGGAGGCGTCGCGGGCACCGACGCTCCCCCGTTCTTCAGGGACGTGGTGGGGACACCGCACAGTGTCGTCACCGCTCATCTCGTCGATGAGGACGGTCATCCGACGCTGAAGGCGAGGGACGAGATCCTCGCCTTCCTGGCCTCTCGTCTGCAGGTGTCCGAAGAGCCCGTGAAGGAGGGGCGGGGCCTGTAGTCAGCCCGGCTGCCGCGGGCTGGATTCTGACTTCCGCTAAGTGAGCTTAGCGGAAGTCAACTCGCCGGAGGTCGATCAGAGACACGACTAACTAGAGATTCTTAAATACTGGAAATAGAAAATCAGAAAATCTAGGCTGGCGTCATGAGCACAACGACCGGTGCGGACGCGAGCGAGACCTCCGCTGACCCGACGCGGCCCTGCGGCTACTGCGGACGGCCCGTCCCTCAGAAGGCGGGGCGCGGCCGCCCCCGCGAGTACTGCCTGTCGAGCGACTGCCAGGCGCGGGCCAAGCGCGAGCGGGAGCTGCGGCGCGGCACGCCCGGCCTGGAAGGTGCGCTGGCCCGGGCGGAAGATCTGTACGAGCGGATGGAGCAAGGGCTGACCGCCGCCCTCGCTCCCCTGGCCCAGGCACTGGACGCCGAGCTCTCGCCGCGCGGGGTCGAAGCGCAGATCAGTGCCGTCCGCGCGGAGGCCCAGGCGCAGGTCGCCGCCGCCTTCGCCGAGCGCGAGGCCGCCACCGACCGGGCCGCGCGCGCCGGGGAGCTGGCGGAGAAGGCGGAGGAGCAAGCCAAGAGCGCCAAGGAACAGGCGCGGAACGCCGAGCGGGAACGTGCTGAGGCGGTTGAGGCCGCCGTGCAGGCGCGCGCAGAGGCCGAGGCTTCTGTGCGCACGGCTCAGGAGGAGGCCGAGCGCACCGTCGAGGCGGTCCGCGGGGAGGCGGACCGGCTGGTGCGCGAGGCCCATGACGAGGTCGCCGACCTGCGGGCCGAGATGGAGCGGGCCCGTGCCGAGCTCCAGGCGGCGCGCCGGGAGGCCGACGAGGCGCGTGCCGCTGCGGCCTCGGCTGCCCAGGACGCCCGCGAGGCACGTGAGGACGCGGCGCTCGCCGATCGCGAGCGCGCCACCGCCGAGGCTCTGGCGCAGGCCGCCGAGGAGGCGCGGTCACGGGCCGAGGCCCAAGCGGCTCAGGCTGACGAGCGGGCGGCGCAAGCCGAGGCGCGCGCCGCTCAGGCGGAGGCCGGTCGCGCCGAGGCCGTTTCCGAACGGGACGCCGCCCGTTCCCACGTCGGAGAAGCGCAGCGCGCCGTTCAGCGGGAGCGCGCGCAGATCGAAGCCTCTCGCAGTGAAGCCGCCGAGTTGCGTACGGTCGTTGAGCGTCTGCGTGAGGAGTTGGGCGAGGTCCGGCTCGACCTGCGTGTCGAGCAGGCCCGCCACGAGGAACTGACCCGGGAACGTGACGCCGCGCGCGCCGAGGCCGCCGCGCAACGCGAACGCGCTGTCACCGCCGAGCTTCGGCTCAGAGCCGATGGGGAGAACGCGTCCAAGTAGAGGTGGCGCGCCTTCCCTATGGCTGAGGTGCCCGGCCTCGCACCAGGGGCAGGAACACCTCGTCCACGATCTCGGTCAGGATCTCGTCCTGCACTTCGGGCAGGCCCCTCAGCGCGTACTCGGCTCGCAGGAGCGTCATCGGCAGCGACGCCACGCGGGGATGCACCGCTTCCGGGGGTGCTTCGCCTCGGGCCACCGCCCGGCTGAGCAGCGTCAGCCAGGCGGTGTCCATGCTGGTGTCGCCGGCCAGTTCGCGCAGCAGGCCCAGCAGTTGGGGCTCGTCGCCGGTGGCCGCCAGCAGGTCGCGCAGGATCGCGCCCTGGGGCGAGGACCAGGTCTCGTTCGCCCGGCGGAGGAGTTCCAGCGCGTCGCCTCGCAGGGTTCCGGTGTCCGGTGCCGGTGTCCGCGCCTTGGCCAGGTGGCGGTAGGCCGCCACGCCCAGGGCCGCGCGGTGGGGCCAGCGCCGGTAGATGGCGTTCTTGTTGGTGGCGGCGCGGCGGGCGACCTTGTCCATGGTCATCCCCGCGTAGCCCGACGCGCGCAGCTCCTCCGCCGCCGCCCGGAGGATCGCCTCTTCCAAGGCCGCGCCCCGGCGCCTGGTGGGCCGCCCTTCGTCGGATGCCACGCTCGTCCCCTTCAGGTTCCCCGTGCGGCGCGGGCGGGCCGGCCGTCCTGCAGATCATCGCGGCCGAGCAGCGCCATCGCCATCCGCTGGACCGAACGGGTGAAGCGCCGCGGGTCGTCGGGCGGTGTCATGTGGCGGACCAGGGCGCCGTCGAACACGGCGAGCAGGGCGTGGGCCGCGAAGTCGGCGTCGAGGCGGGCGCCGCCCGCCTCGGCGAGCAGGTCGCTGAGGTGGCGGTGCCACGACCGGTAGCTGGGATCTTCGTACTTGTCCTCGGCGCACGCCTGCTCGTGGGCCGAGAGCAGCAGCGCGTTGCCTTCGGCGATCGCCCCGAGCCGGTCCAGGAAGGCCAGCAGCCGTTCGTGCGCGGGCGCTCCCGGTCCCAGCGGCGGAGGGCCTTGGACGATCGCGTCGCGCAGTTCCTGCGACCTCTCCTCCAGCAGCGCCTGCAACAGCCCGGCCCGGCTGCCGAAACGGCGGTAGACGGTGCCCTTGCCGACCCCCGCCATGGCCGCCACCCGGTCGAGCGACACGTGCTCGCCGCCCCCCTCGGCCAGGAGCTGCTCGGCCGCGCGCAGCACCGCGCCCCGGTTGCGGAGCGCGTCGGCGCGTTCGCCGCGTCGTTCGGCCATCGGCACCCCATCAAAGCGGACTATCAGTCCGCATATGTTACCGTTCCGCAAAGCGGACTAACAGTCCGGATCCCCTCCTGAGAGGAGTCTCCGACATGCGCGCGCTCGTCGTCGACCCCGAAGCCCCCGCCTCCCTGCGGCTCGGCATCGCCACCGACCCTTCCCCCGCCCCTGACCAGCTCGTCCTCGAAGTACGGCACATCTCCCTCAACCGCGGTGAGGTGGCCTTCGCCGGACGGCTGCCCGCCGGGACCGTGCACGGCTACGACGCCGCAGGGGTGGTCGTCCGCGCCGCGGCCGACGGCACCGGACCCGCCGCGGGCGCCAGAGTCGTGGCGTTCGGCGCCGGGGCCTGGGCCCAGCGCATGGCCGTGGACGTCACCGCCGTGGCCGCCGTCCCCGACCAGGTCGACCTCGCCGACGCCGCCGCGCTCCCGATGGCCGGTGTAACCGCCCTGCGGACCCTGCGCTCCCGCTCTGTCCTGGGACGCCGGGTGCTGGTCACCGGCGCGGCCGGCGGGGTCGGCCGCTACGCGATCCAGCTGGCGGCCCTGGGCGGCGCCCATGTCATCGCCTCGGTCGGGTCGGAGGCCCGCGCGAAGGGGCTGGCCGAGCTGGGCGCTCACCAGGTGGTGGTCGGTCTGGAGGGCGTCGGCCGGCCCGTCGACCTCATCCTGGACACCGTGGGCGGGCCGCAACTGACCGCCGCCTGGGACCTCCTCGCGCCCGGCGGTGACGTGCAGAACATCGGGTGGGCGTCAGGCGAGCCCGCCGTGTTCGCGCCCTACTCGCTGTTCTCCCTCGGCCCGGCCAAGACGATGAGCACGTTCGGGGACGTCCACGAGGTCGGCCCCGACCTGGCCACGCTGCTGGGCTTCGTGGTCGACGGGAGGCTCTCCCCGGAGGTCGACTGGCGCGGCTCGTGGGACCGCGTCACCGAGGCCGCCCAGGCGCTGCTGGACCGGCGGATCGCGGGCAAGGCGGTCCTCGACGTGGCGGCGGCCGGCTGACCGGCCCGGCTCAGGCGGCCCGGCGGAGCAGCAGGAGGTTGTCGGTGCGGGTGATGGGCTCGCCGTCGTCTCCGGACCTGGTCCACTCGAACTCCTCGTCGCGCAGCACCTCCCAGCGGCCTTCGGGAAGGGCGAGCGACTCCAGCACCTCGGCGGTGGTGGGGAACACCATGCCGTGGTGGCCGTGGCCGCCGTCCTGGGCGTCCTCGTGTCCGTGGCCGTGTCCGTGGCCGTGCTTCTGCTCCTCCCCGGCCGGGGGCACCAGGTGGCCCACGACCATCAGCAGGCCGCCCGGCGCGACGGCGTCGGCGGCCCTCCGGAGGATCTCGTCGCGGGGCATGTCGCCCGGCGCGTGCAGGTACTGCGCCGACACCAGGTCGAACTCGCCCTCGGGGAAGGTGGCGCCGAGGTCGTGGCGCCGCCACTCGATGCGGTCGGCGACACCGGCCTCCGCCGCCACCCCGGCCGCGCGGTCCAGCGCGACCTGGGAGATGTCCACGGCCGTGACCCGCCAGCCCTGCTCGGCCAGCCAGATCGAGTCGGCCCCCTCGCCGCTGCCGATGTCCAGGGCCGTGCCGGGCCGCACGCCGGTGATCTCGCGCACCAGCATGGTGTTGGGCCTGCCGCTCCACATCCGCTCGCTCTCGGAGTAGCGGCCGTCCCAGTATTCCGCGTCGGAGCCGTTGTGCTCGGTCACCGTCATCCCCTCTCACCTGGCGGAACCCTTGTGCCCGCGCCTCGACGATGGTCGCCGGTCCCCGGGGCTTTCGACAAACTTCTTTGCCGGAACGGCAATTCCGGCGCGTTCGGTCCGACCGCAGGTCATCGGGCCATGGCCGCCTTCAGGCGGGCGGTGTCCCGGCCGGTCCAACCCTCCGGCGCGGCGACCGCCGCCCAGCCCTCCACGGGGTTGCTGCCATAGCGGTGGCCGTGCGGGGGCGGGACCTCGTAGGCCATCGCCATGTCCAGGGTCACCTGCCAGAAGGTGACGACCGGGAACCAGCGCATCAGCGGTGAGATGTCGGGCCCGAGCGGCGGGCGGAGCCATTCGGGAGAGCGCAGCACCAGGTCGGAGGTCCACCACACCACCGGGTCGGAGGCGTTCAGCAGCTGCACCACGCGCGGGCGCCGCCACTCGTCCGGCGGGCGGGCGAGGTCGCGCTCGGGGAACTGGGCCACGCGCACGTTCCGGCCCCGCTGGTACTGCGGCCGCCACACCGGGCTGCCCGCGTCGCGCCGCCTGCGGATCTCGCCGGAGATCGGGCTGAAGCCGGGGGTGCCCGCCAGCAGCGCGCCGTCGGTCTGGTCGAGCAGGCGGCTCAGGGTGCCGTAGGAGCTCTCGATCGCGTACGCGCCCAGGCTCTCGCCCGTCACCAGCAGCTTGGGACGGCGACCGGCGGGCAGCGCCGCCAGGCGCTCGCGGACGGCGCCGACCAGCGCGCGCGACGCCCGGACCGCCTTGTCCTTGTCCACCAGGTACGACAGCCAGCTCGGCAGGTAGGAGTAGCGCAGCGACACCGTCGCGGTGTCCCCGGCGTACATGTACTCCAGCGGCTTGACCAGGGACTCGTCCACCCAGCCGCTGCCGGTGGTGCCCGCGATCGTCAGGACCGCGCGGTCGAAGGCGCGGGTGCGCTCCAGCTCGCGGACGGCCAGGCGCGCGTCGTCGTCGAAGTCCTGGGACTCGTCGGCGAACGCCTCGGGCCCGCCCGGACTCACGTAGACGCGGATGGGCTGCACGGCGGGGCGCCCCGTGTCCCGCGCGATCCGGCGCGGGTCGGGCACCGACCCGATGTAGGTGCGGCCCTCCCGGCCGAGGTCCTGCCAGGACACCAGGGACGCGGCGCTGCCCGACACCAGGGGCGTGCCCGGCCGGACGATGCCGGGCTTGGTGATGCGGTCGGCCTGGGCGGCGATCCCTTCGGCGATGTCGACGACGCCGCGCTCGTAGACCACGTCGCGCAGCCCGGCGGTGACCAGCGCCGCGCTGATCAGCAGCCCGCAGGCCACCGCGACCGGCCGGGGAAGCCGCCGATCCAGGCCGCGGATCAGGGTGCGGGTGGCCAGCCGGACCGCGCGGGCGGCCGCCAGCAGCAGGCCGCCCAGCACGGCCGCCATCAGCACGATCACCGGCGGGTTCCACGCGTGGGCGGGCGGCAGGCCCTGCAGCTCGCGCAACCGCTGCTGCGCGACCGAGCTCGCGGCGACCAGCACCAGCGTGAGGGCGGGGACGACCAGGAAGAACGCCTGCCAGCAGCGCGCCCGCAGCCGCTCGGTGGGCAGCCGCACGGCCAGGGCGCGCACCACCGTGCTGAGGACCGCGCCGAACGCGTAGCCGATCACGGCGGTGATGCCGCCGACCAGGCCCTGCAAGTACCAGGGGCGGGGGACCAGCGTCGGGGTGACCGAGAACCAGAAGAACACCGCGGCCGCGCACGTGGCGTTGAGGTCGGGCCAGCGCCGCACCAGCCATTCGGGCGTCGGGCGCTCCCAGTAAGGGCGGCGGGCGATGCGCGCGGCCGCCTGCGGGAGGCGGCCGAGCCGGGCCCGCGCACGGTCGACGGTGGTCACGCTCGGTATTGTCGCAACAGATCGATCACCGAGCGTGATCGGGGGCGGGCGGGCGGCTCACCCGACCCGGCTCACTTGACCATGCTCACTTGACCAGGCCCTCCCGGCGCAGCCAGTCGCGGGCGACGAAGGCCGGGTCGTCGCCGTCCACGTCCACCGCGCTGTTCAGCTCCAGCATCACCTGCGTGGTCAGCTTGGGGCTGATCTTGGCGAAGAGCCCGGCCAGCTCGGGGTGGGCGCGCAGCACCGGAGCGCGCACCGAGATCGCCGGGTTGTAGATCGGGAAGTGTTTGCGGCCGTCCTCCAGCACCTTCAGGCCGAGGCCGGGCAGCCGCCCGTCGGTGGAGGTGACCTCGCCGAAGGTGCAGCGGCCCTGGGCGAGGGCGCTGAAGACGACGCCGGTGGACATCTGCAGCACGTTGCCCGCCGGGACCGAGCGGCCGTACTCCAGGCCGTAGGTCTTGAACATGCCGCGCATCCCGTCGTTGCGGGAGAAGAACTCCGACTCCACGCAGAAGGTGCGTTGCGCGACGGGCACCTTGGCCATGTCCGCCAGGTCCCTCAGCCCGTACTTGGCCTGGCTGGCGGGGGTGACGGCGATGGCGTAGGTGTCGTTGAGCGGGGCGGGCGGTTCCAGCCAGGCGATGCCGTTCCGGCTGAGGTCCAGGTTGCGCACGGCGTTGAACTGCCCTGCCGCGTCCGGGATGGGGTCGCTCTGGCCGAGGTGGGTGATCCAGGCGGTGCCGGTGTACTCCCACATCAGGTCGTTGTCGCCGACGGTGAGGGAGCGGCGGGCCGACACGCTGCCCTGCACGTTGGTGCGGTCCTCGGCGCGGGCGCCGGCGGCGGTGAGCGCCAGTACCGCGATCTTGCCGAGGATGAGCTGCTCGGTGAACTCCTTGGAGGTGACCCTGAGCCTGACGTCCTTCAGCCTGGGGATCGGCCGGATGCCGGCGGGCTCGACCGCCGGGACGAACGCCGAGGCCGGTTTCAGCCCGCACCCGGCCAGCGCGGCCGCCAGCAGCGCGGCGCAGGCGGCCGCGAGGGCGGGGCGGGGCCCGGCGGGTCGGGGGCCGGCGCGTCGCATCACAGTCCCTTCGGGGCCAGCAGCCGGGCGGCCACCCCGCCCAGCCAGTCGACCAGCAGGGCGAGCAGCGCGATCAGGACGCAGCCGGTGAGCAGCACCGGGGTGCGCTGGGTGGTCACGCCGGTGGTGATCAGCTCGCCGAGCCCGCCGCCGCTGATGAAGGCGGCGATGCTGGCGGTGCCGACCATCAGCACCAGCGTGGTGCGGATGCCCGCCAGGATGACCGGCGCGGCCAGCGGCAGCTCCACCCGGCGCAGCACCGTCAGCGCGGACATGCCGATGCCCCGGCCCGCGTCGCGGAGCGTCGGGTCGACCTGCTGGAGCCCGACCATGGTGTTGCGCAGCGCGGGCAGCACGCCGTAGGCGACCAGCGCCACCACCGCGGTCCAGAAGCCGACGCCCCACAGCACCGCCAGCAGCACGACCACGCCGATCGCCGGGGCCGACTGGCCGATGTTGGCGACCGCCAGCACCAGCGGGGTGGCCGGGCGCGCCCGGCGCCGGCTCAGCAGCACCCCCAGCGGGAGGGCGATCGCGAGCACCAGCAGCGTGGACATCGCCGTCAGCTCGACGTGCTCCCAGGTCTTGCGCGCCACGTAGCCCGGGGCGAGCACGCGCCGCTCGATGCTGTCGAGACCGGAGTTGTCCACGTAGAGCATCCAGCCGATCCCGCCCGCGACGATCAGCAGGGGCTGGAGCAGGGCGCGCCAGGAGCGGCCGGTGGGGGCGTGCAGCGCCTCGCGCGACTGCTCGGCGATCGCCGGGGGCGCGGTCACGGCGCCTCCCCCGCCGGGCGCTCGGCCGCCCCGCCCGTCTCGCCCGCCCCGTCCTCCGAGGTGCGCGCCCGCATGTCCCGCAGGGCCCGCTGGAGGGTGCCGAGGGTGACGGTGCCCTGGTAGGCGCCGCGCGGGCCGACGACCGGCACCTGCTCGTGGTCGGTCTGGATCAGCGACTCCAGCGCCTGCTGGAGGGTGTCGCGGGCGCGGATCGGCGGCGCGGTGCCGCCGCCCCGCCCGCCGATCGGGCCGGACGCCCCGGCGAGGTCGTCCAGGGTGATCCAGCGGAGCGGGCGGCGCTCGGCGTCCAGCACGATCGCGAACGCGGCGCCGGCGCCCTCGATGCGCTCGCGCACGCGGGCGGCGTCGTCGCCGGGCCCGGCCTCTGGCACCCGCCGCAGCGCGACGTCGCCGACGCGGGCGAACTTCAGCAGCCGCATCGCCTGGCCGCCGCCGATGAACCGCGCCACGTAGTCGTCGGCGGGGTTCAGCAGGATCTCCTGCGGGGTGCCGTACTGCGCGATGCGCGAGCCCTTGTCCAGGATCGCGATCCGGTCGCCGATCTTGAGGGCCTCGTCGATGTCGTGGGTGACGAACACGATGGTCTTGCCCAGCTCCTCCTGGAGCCGCAGCAGCGAGTCCTGCAGGTGCTCGCGGGTGATGGGGTCGAGCGCGCCGAACGGCTCGTCCATCAGCATCACCGGCGGGTCGGCGGCCAGCGCGCGGGCGACGCCGACGCGCTGCTGCTGGCCGCCCGACAGCTCGCGCGGGTAGCGGTCGCGGAACGCCGCCGGGGGCAGGTCCACCAGCTCCAGCAGCTCGTCCACCCGCCCGGCGATGCGCTTCTTGTCCCACTTCAGCATCTGCGGGACCAGGCCGATGTTGGTGGCGACGGTCATGTGCGGGAACAGGCCGGCGTCCTGGATGACGTAGCCGATGCGCCGCCGCAGCTCGCCGGGGTCCAGGCCGAGGGCGTCGCGCCCGGCCACGGTGATCCTTCCGGCGGTGGGCTCGATCAGCCGGTTGATCAGCCGCATGGTGGTGGTCTTGCCGCTGCCCGAGGGACCGAGCAGCACCACGATCCGGCCGCCCGGGATCGACAGGGTCACCTCGTCCACCGCGGGCGTGTCCTGCCCGGGGAACCGCTTGGTCACCCCGATCAGCTCGATGCCGGCGGAGTCGCCCGGCGCGGCGGGGGCGGCCGGCCCGGTCGCGGTGTCAGACACGTAGGCCCCTCGGTGTGGTGAGCCGCCCGAGCAGCAGGAAGCAGGCGTCGAACAGCAGGGCCAGCACGATGATGCCGAGCGTGCCGGCCAGGGTCATGTTGACCGAGTTGACGCCGCCGAGGCGGCCCAGCCCGGAGAAGATCTGCTCGCCCAGGCCCGGCCCGGACACGTAGGCGGCGATCGCGCCGATGCCCATCGCGAGCTGGGCCGCCACGCGCGCGCCGGTGAGGATGACCGGCCAGGCCAGCGGCAGCTCCACGCGCAGCAGGATGCGGCCGCGGCCCATGCCGATGCCGCGCGCGGCGTCCACCAGCGTGCGGTCCACCCCGGCCAGGCCGACGACGGTGTTGCGCACGATCGGCAGCAGCGAGTACAGCACCAGGGCGGTCACGCTCGGCGCGACGCCCAGCCCCATGGGGGTGATCAGCAGGCCGAACAGGGCCAGCGAGGGGATCGTGAACAGCACGCCGGAGGCCCCGGTCGCCAGCGCCGACAGCCGCGGGCTGCGGTAGACCAGCAGCCCGATCAGCACGCCGAGGACCAGCGCGACCAGCACGCACTGGAACACCATGCTGGCGTGCTGCCACGCTTCGAAGAGCAGCAGCTCGCGGCGGCTGCGCAGGTACTCCCAGAAGCCCACGGTCCCTCCGGCAGGTGACTACCCGCCCCGTCCCAGCGGCCACACCTGCCGTCCGGGGGTTTTCGGTCCCGGAATCCGGACACGCGGATCGCCGCATGTCAGAGGCGTGCGGCGGCGGTGGCCTCTACTGGCCGGGGCCTGCTCGGCACGCGCGCCGGAAAGGGCGGGTGAAGGATCGGGTTTCCGGCGCAAACGCATGGTCAAGTCGGCTGCGGCGGGATACGCGGTTTCGCCAGCATTCCAGGGATCCCGGCGCACACCCGTACCGGGACGAGCCTGATAGAGGTGAACATGACGACTGTGACCTTTGGCGAGGGATCGCTCGACCAGAAGTACCGGCGGACGCCGCACAGGGCGGGGACCGTCGGCCGCGACGGCGCCCGCGCGGCGGCGCGCGGCCACCGCTCCGACGAGGACCCGGCCGGCACGGCCGGCCGCCCCTCCGACCAGTCCCCGACTTGACCGGCCACCAAGACGGGGCCCGCACGGGCCCGGCCGCCGAGTTCCGGCTGCCGGACCTGTCACTGCCATGTCCCGCTCCCCCACACCGATCCGACTCCGACCTGCTGCGCGCCGAGGTCTGCGACTGGGCCGAGCGCCAGGGCCTGATCGGCCCGCGCGGCCGGACCCGGCTGCTGTCCTCGCGCCTGCTCGACCTGGGCCTCGGCCTCACCGGGAGCGCCGCGCCCGACCGCGCGGCGGTGCTGCTGAGCTGGTTCCTCTGGATACTGCTGCTGGACGACCGCGTCGACGACGGCCCGTGGGCCGACGGCGGCGTGCTGGAGGAGTTCGCGGGCACGGCCGTCGCCGTCGTGTGCTCCGACGCCGCCGCCGAGGCCGCCGACGACCCGATGCTGCGGGCGCTGGCCGGCGACCTGTGGCCGCGCACCGCGCGGCTGGCCGGGCCGGACTGGTGCCAGCACTTCATCGAGCACTTCGCCCGGCACCTGTGGGCGCAGTGCGTGATGGTGCGCGGCCGCGCGTCCGGAGACGATCCCGACCTGGCCGGATACGTGCAACTGCGGCGCGACCTGTTCGGCGCGGACCTGTTCTTCGACCTGTTCGCGGCGGTGGACGGCCTGGACGGGCCGGGCGTGCTCGGCGCGGCCGCCGACCTGCGCGACGCCGCCGCCGACGTGATCGCCTGGACCAACGACATCTTCTCGGTGGCCAAGGACCTGGCCTTCGGGGAGCGCGCCAACCTGGTGCTGCTGCTGCGCGACAAGCACGGCGGGACCTGGCAGGAGGCGGTGGACGCCGCCCGCGACATGGTGGTCGAGCGGGCGGTGGACTTCCGGCTCGCGGCGGACGGCCCCGCCGTGGACGGGCGCTTCGCCGAGCGGCTGGGGGGCGCGATGCGCGCCTCGCTGGACTGGCACCGCAGCGTTCCCCGCTACCACTGGCAGGGCGACGGCGGCCGGGAGCGCGCCGGCGCCCGGGTGGACACCCGGCGCACCCCGCCCAGCATGTTGTCGCCGCTGTTCGAGAGGGACCCCTATCCGCTGTACCGGCGGCTGCGCGAGGAGTTCCCGATCGTGTGGGACGAGCCGCTCAACGCCTGGCTGGTCAGCAGGCACGAGGACGTGCGGGCCGCGCTGGCCGACCCGTGCTTCACCCCGCGCAACTACGGCTGGCAGCTCGCGCCGATGTTCGGGCGGACCGTCATGCAGATGGAGGACCGCGAGCACGCCGCGCACCGCGCGTTCCTCACCCCGGCCTTCCGGGGCCGGGCGCTGGCCGGCCTCACCGGCGCGATCGAGCGCGTCTCCGCCGAGCTGGCGGGCCGGCTGCGCGAGGACGCGGCGGGCGGCGGGGCGGTGGACCTGGCCGCCGGGTTCTGCCAGGAGCTGCCGGTGAACGTGGTGGTGACCGCGCTCGGCCTGCCGCGGGAGGACGTGCCGCGCTTCCAGCGGTGGTACCGGGCCGGCTTCTCCTACCTGGGCAACTACCGCCAGGACCCGGCCACGCTCGAACAGGGCCTGACCTCGCGCGACGAGCTGTACGCCTACCTGGACCCGCACGTGGCCGAGCGCCGCGCGCGGCCCGGCGCGGACCTGCTGTCGGTGCTGTGCACCGTGGAGGTGGACGGCGCGCCGCTGCCCGACGACATGATCAAGGGGTTCTGCGGGGCGCTGCTGGGGGCGGGCGGCGAGACCACCGACAAGGCGCTGACCTCGCTGCTGGCCAACCTGCTGGACCATCCGGAGGTCCTGGCGCGGGTGCGGGCCGAGCCGGAGCGGATCTCGGCGGCGTGGGCGGAGACGCTGCGCCGCGACCCGCCCGTCCAGGTGGTCCTGCGGCAGACCGCGCGGGAGGCCGCGCTCCCGTCGGGGACGATCCCGGCGGGCGCGACGGTGGCGTGCCTGGTGGGGTCGGCCAACCGCGATCCGGAGCGGTTCGCCGACCCGGACCGGTTCGACCCCGACCGCGCGGGCGGGCGCGTGGACCGGGAGTTCACGGGGGCCGCCACGCATCTGGCGTTCGGCGCCGGGCGGCACTTCTGCCTGGGTTCGCAGCTGGCGCGGCTGGAGGCCGAGATCGGCGTGCGGACGCTGCTCGCGGCGCTGCCGCGGCTGCGCTGGGCCGACGGGTTCACGCCGGTGGCCAAGGGGCTGCTGACCCGCGCGCCGGAACGGCTGCTGGTCGCGGCCCGGTGATCAGCCGGTGACGTAGACCCCGGCGCGGGCGGCGGCGAAGGCGGCGTCCGCGCCGCGTTCGGCCGCCGCCTCGTCCACCGGCTCGCCGCTGATGAACAGCCGGTAGTAGACGGGCGCGACGGCGGCGCGCACCACCTCGACCGGGTCGGTCCCGGCGGGCAGCTCGCCCCGCTCGACCGCCCGGTCGACCACGGCGGCCGACTGCCGGTGCCGCTCGGCGAAGAACTCCGACAGCGCCCGCGCGGCCGCGCCGTTCTGCATGGCCGCCGCGATGAACGCCGACGACACCGGGCCGAGCTCGGGATCGGCGAACCCCGAGCGCACCAGCCGCGCCAGGGCGCGCAGGTCCTCGCGCGCCGAGCCGGTGTCGGGGATCGGCCAGGGCTCGCCGGAGGCCAGCTCCAGGGCGTCGGCCACCAGCCCTTCGGCGTTCTTCCAGCGCCGGTAGACGGTGGTCTTGTGCACGCCCGAGCGGGCGGCGACGGTCTCGATGGTCAGCCCCTGGTAGCCGTGCTCGGCCAGGACGGCGAGGGTGGCGGTGCGCACGGCGTCGCGGGTGCGCGCGGTACGGCCGCCGGGGCGCTGCGTGCCGGGGGTGGAAGAGGTCAAAGACAACTCCTGTTGCATTAAGCGCGGGACTGCGCCATACTCATCTTAACGCGACATTCGTTGCGTTAGCAGTCCGAATCCTGGAGGAGCGCAGCAGCCATGGGCCTGTCACCGAACACCGCGACCGTCCACCACCGCCGTGATTCGGAGGCCCTTGTTGACCGCTCAGCTCACCGTCCGGAACGTCTCCAAGTCCTACCCCTCGGCTCCGGGCGCGCGACCGGTCCTTGACCGGGTCTCGCTGACCGTCGCGCCCGGCGAGCGCGCCGGGATCGTCGGCGAGAACGGCTCGGGCAAGTCGACCCTCCTGCGCCTGATCGCCGGGGTCGAGCGGCCCGACGCCGGCGAGGTCACCGTGCAGGCCGACGGCGGTGTCGGGCATCTCGGGCAGACGCTCGGCCTGCCGCCGCACCTGACCGTGGCCGACGCCATCGACCACGCGCTGGCGGACCTGCGCGCGATGGAGCGCCGGATGCGCGAGCTGGAGGCCGACCTCAACGAAGAGAACATGGCCGAGTACGGCGACCTGCTCAGCGCCTACGAGGCGCGCGGCGGCTACGAGGCCGACGCCCGCGTGGACAAGGCGCTGCACGGCCTCGGCCTCGCCCGCGTCACCCGGGACCGGGCGCTGGGCGGCCTGTCGGGCGGCGAGCAGGCGCGGCTCGGGCTGGCGTGCCTGCTGGCGGCCTCCCCCGAGACGCTGCTGCTGGACGAGCCGACCAACCACCTGGACGCCTCCTCCACCGCCTGGCTGGAGGACCGGCTGCGCGAGCACCGGGGCACGGTCGTGGTGGTCTCGCACGACCGCGTCTTCCTCGACCGGGTCGCCACCGCGGTCCTGGAGGTCGAGGACGGTTCCGTCACGCGGTTCGGCGGCGGCTACACCGGCTTCCTCGCCGCCAAGGCGGCCGCGCGGCAGCGCTGGGAGCGCGCGTACGAGGACTGGCGCGAGGAGATCAAGCGGCTGGAGGCGTTCGCGGCGACGACCGCGCACCGCGTCGCGCCGGGCCGGGAGATGAAGGACCGCAACAAGATGGCCTTCGACCGCGACGCCGGACGGGTGCAGAGCTCGGTCGCGAGCCGGGTCCGCAACGCCCAGGAACGGCTGCGCCGGCTGGAGGAGGACCCCGTCCCGCCGCCGCCCGAGCCGCTGCGCTTCCAGGGCGAGTTCGGCGGCGGGAACTCCGGCGACGGCGTCTTGGCCGAGCTGCGCGACGTGCGGGTCGGCGACCGGCTGAGCATTCCCGCGCTGACGGTGCGGGCGGGCGACCGGCTGCTGGTGCGCGGGGAGAACGGCGCGGGCAAGTCCACGCTGCTGGAGGTGCTGGCCGGACGGAAGCCGGACTCCGGGACCGTTCGCCGCCGGGGCCGGATCGGGTACCTGCCGCAAGAGGTCGAGTTCGACCGGCCCGAGCGGACCGTGCTGGCCGCGTTCGCCGAGGGGCGGCCCGGCCACGCCGAGGAGCACCGGGCGCGGCTGCTGGCGCTGGGACTGTTCCGTCCCGAGGCGCTGGACACGCCGGTCGGCACGCTGTCGGTGGGGCAGCGCCGCAGGCTCGGGCTGGCCCGCCTCCTGACCGAGCGGTACGACCTGCTGCTGCTGGACGAGCCCACCAACCACCTGTCCCTGACCCTGGTGGAGGAGCTGGAGCAGGCGCTGAACGGATACCAGGGGGCGCTGGTGGCGGTCAGCCACGACCGCGCGCTGGCCGAGCGGTTCACCGGGACCCGGATCGAGATGCACAAGGGCCGCATGACCGGCCACGGAAAGGACCACGCATGACGACGACCATCAACGAGCTCGCGGTACCGGGCGGCGGCCCCTACGGCGTCGCCGCCGGACCGGACGGGGCGATGTGGTTCACCCTCGTCCACGACGGAAAGGTCGGCCGCGTCACTCCGGAGGGAGAGGCCACCGTCCACGCGGTCGGCGGCGACCCCATGAACATCGTGCGGGGACCGGACGGCGCGCTGTGGTTCACCGAGTTCCAGAACCACCGCATCGGCCGCGTCACCGTCGAGGGCGAGGTCCGGCGCTTCACACCGCCGACGCCCGCCTGCGGCCCGTGCGGGATCACCGTGGGGCCCGACGGCGCGCTCTGGTTCACCGAGATGAACACCGACCGCGTCGCCCGGCTCACCGTCGAGGGCTCCTTCACCGAGTTCGCGCTGCCGGTCGCCGGCGGCTACCCCTCGATGATCACGGCGGGATCGGACGGCGCGCTCTGGTTCACCCTCAACCAGGCGCACGCCATCGGCCGGATCACCGTGGACGGCGAGGCCACCGTGCACCCGCTGCCCACCGAGGGGGCCGCGCCGGTCGGCATCGCCGCCGGGCCGGACGGCGCGGTGTGGTTCGTGGAGATCGGCGCGGGGCAGGTCGGCCGCATCGCGCCCGACGGGAAGGTGGGCGAGTACCCGCTGCCCGACCGCGCCGCGCGGCCGCACGCGATCTGCGCGGGGCCCGACGGGGCGATGTGGTTCACCGAGTGGGGCTCCTCGCGGGTGGGGCGGATCACCGCCGGCGGCCGGATCGAGACGTACTCGCTGGCCGCGCAGGGAAGCGAGCCGCACGGCATCGCGGCAGGGCCGGACGGGGCGCTCTGGGTGGCGCTGGAGAGCGGCGCGCTGGCCAGGGTCGCGGTGGAAAACCAGTTGGCCTGACCTGCGCCGTTCGCTAGAACGGTCACCATGCTCCGCAAATACCCCCGCACCCGCCACATCCAGGGCTCGCGGTTCCAGGACGGCGACCACGACCTGGCCGCCGCGCCGTTCCGGGAGCTGGCGGGGCGCTTCCTGGTGGTGGAGGAGAAGCTGGACGGCGCCAACGCCGGGATCAGCTTCTCCTCCGACGGGGAGCTGCGGCTGCAGAGCCGCGGCCATTTCCTGACGGGCGGACCGCGCGAGAAGCAGTTCGGCCCGCTGAAGGCGTGGGCGGCGTCGGTCCAGCACACGCTGTGGGAGCGGTTGGGCGACCGGTACGTGATGTACGGGGAGTGGATGTACGCCAAGCACACCGTCTTCTACGACGCCCTCCCCCACTACTTCTGCGAGTTCGACGTCCTGGACCAGAGCGACGGCACGTTCCTGTCCACCGGGCGCCGCCGCGAACTCCTCGAAGGCACGCCGGTCGTGCCGGTCCCGGTGCTGCACGAGGGACCGGTGCGGAACCTGGCGGAGCTGACCGCGCTCGTCGGCCCGTCCACCTGCCGCACCGGCCGGTGGCGCGAGGCGCTGCGCGAGGCGGCCGTCGCGGGCGGCGCCGACCCCGACCAGGTCGCCGCCGAGACCGACGGCGACGAGGAGATGGAGGGCCTCTACATCAAGGTGGAGGAGGACGGCCGGACGGTGGGCCGCTACAAGTGGGTGCGGCCCAGCTTCCTGACCGCCATCCTCGACTCGGGCACGCACTGGCAGGAACGGCCGATCGTCGCCAACGGCCTCGCCGACCCGGGGGTGCTGTATACAGGTGTTTGAGGAGCTGTGCCCCGCGCCGCCGCACTGGCGGGTGCCGTGGGACCGCGTCCGCGAGGCGTTCGACTGGGTCCGCCGGATGGAGGGCGTTCCGCAGGACGCGGTCCACCACGCCGAGGGCGACGTGTCGGTGCACACCCGGATGGCGTGCGAGGCGCTGGCGGAGCTGCCCGCCTGGCGGGCGCGCCCGGCGGACGAGCGGGTGCGGCTGTTCACCACCGTGCTGATGCACGACGTCGCCAAGCCGTTCTGCACCCAGACCGACGACGCTGGGCGCATCACCGCGCACGGCCACTCGCGGCGCGGGGACCTGATGGTGCGGCGCATCCTGTGGGAGCTGGGCGCCCCCGCAGCCTGGCGCGAGCACGTGGCGGCGCTGGTGCGCCACCACCAGGTGCCGTTCTGGGCGCTGGAGCGCCCCGACCTGCAGCGCATCGCGTTCCGGGTGAGCCTGCTGGCCCGCAACGACGACCTGGTGCTGCTGGCCACCGCCGACATCCTGGGCCGGATCTGCGGTGACACCGCCGAGGTGCTGGAGAACATCGCGCTGTACGAGGAGTACTGCGCCGAGGAGGACTGCCTGGACGCGCCGCGCCGCTTCCCCTCCGACCACGCCCGGTTCTGGTACTTCCGCAAGCCGGGCCGCGACCCCGACTACCCCGCCTACGACGACACGCGGATGACCGTCACCGTGCTGTCGGGCCTGCCGGGCGTCGGCAAGGACCACTGGATCGCCGCGCACCGGCCCGGCCTGCCGGTGGTGAGCCTGGACGGGCTGCGCGCCGAGATGGGCGTGCACCCCGGCGGCGACCAGCGCCCGGTGGTGGCGGCCGCCTACGAGCGGGCGCGCGAGCACCTGCGGGCGCGCCGGCCGTTCGTGTGGAACGCCACCAACGTCTCGCGGATGCTGCGCGAGCAGTGCACCGGGCTGATCGCCGACTACCACGGCCGGATCGAGCTGATCGCGCTGGAGGCGCCGCCGCAGGTGCTGCGGGAGCGCAACCGACGGCGGCCCGCGCCGGTGCCGGACGCGGTGATCGACCGGCTGGCGGGGCGCTGGGAGCAGCCCGACCCGACCGAGGCGCACCGGGTGGAGTGGGTGTCCACGCTCTGACCAGGGTCAGCCGTTCTGCCGCTCGGTCAGGAAGAACTCGGTGAGCGCCGGGGCCATCACCTCCGGGGCGAAGTTGTGGTCCTGGCCCTTGAGCACGCCGTGCCGGGCGTTGGGCAGCGCGGCCGCCACGCCCTGGGCGGCCCTGCGCAGGAACTCGGGGCTGAGCTCGCCCTCCAGCACCAGGACCGGCGCCGTCACCGCCGACACCTCGCCGGTGTCCAGCACGCCCTGGCCGATGGCGGCCGCGTCGTAGCGCAGGGTGGGGGCCAGCTTCTCCAGCCCGGCCCACCAGGGCTCCTCGCGGGCGCCCTCGATCATCGCGGCGGGCATCCCGACCCGCGACATGAACAGCGCGGTCGCGTCGCCGCGCCGGCCGGCGGCCAGCAGTTCGTTCAGGCTGGCGGCGTACTCCAGGTGGGCGCGGCGGTCCTGCTCGTCGAAGCCGATCGGCGGCTCCCACATCGCCAGCCCCGCGACCGGCACGCCGTGCGCGGCGGCGCGCAGGGCGAGCAGCGCGCCGGAGGACGCGCCGAACACGTGCGCGGTGCCGCCGGCGGCGTCGATGACGGCGCGCAGGTCGTCGCTCTCCTGGCGCAGGGCGCTCTCGGGGGCGTCGTCCAGGCGGCCGCCGTCCCCGCTGTCGCCCCGGCCGCGCCGGTCGTAGTTGAACACGGTGAAGTGCTCCGCCAGCAGCGCCGCCAGGGCGGTGTGGATGCGCCGGTCGCAGTTGGCGCCGCTCACCAGGACCAGCGGCGGTCCTTCGCCCGTCCGCTCGTAGGCGATGGCGGTGCCGTCCCGGGAAGTCACGGTCTCCATAGGGCCTCCTTTGCCGTCAATGGTGACCGGTGGCACCGACGGAACTCATCGCTGGCAGACTCGGGGCATGCAACCGGAGACGAGCCGACATCGGATCGCGCTGGTGACAGGCGCGGGATCGGGCATCGGCGCGGCGGTCGCCGCGGCGCTGCTGGCCGACGGGTGGCGCGTGGCGCTGGCCGGGCGCCGCGCGGAGGCGCTGCGGGAGACCGCCGGGAAGGCGGCGGCCCCGCCGGACCGGGCGCTGGTCGTCCCCGCCGACGTGACCTCGGCGGAGTCGGTGGCGGCCCTGTTCGCGGCGGTCCGCGAGCGCTGGGGGCGGCTGGACCTGCTGTTCAACAACGCCGGGCGCTTCGGGGCGCCCGCGCCGGTGGACGCCTTCCCGCACGAGGAGTGGCGCTCGGTGATCGACACCAACCTCACCGGCGCGTTCCTGTGCGCCCAGCAGGCGTTCGCGCTGATGAAGGAGCAGGACCCGCAGGGCGGCCGGATCATCAACAACGGGTCGCTGTCGGCGCACACCCCGCGCCCGCAGGCGGTGGCCTACACCGCCAGCAAGCACGCGGTGACGGGGCTGACCAAGTCGTTGTCGCTGGAGGGCCGCCCGTACCGGATCGCCTGCGGGCAGATCGACATCGGCAACGCCGCCACCGACATGACCAGCGGCTTCAGCACCGGCACCCTCCAGGCCGACGGGTCGCGCAGGGCCGAGCCGGTGATGGACGTGCGGGCGGTGACCGACGCGGTGCGCTACATGGCGGGCCTGCCGCTGGAGGCCAACGCGCAGTTCCTCAGCGTCATGGCCACCGCCATGCCGTCCTACGTCGGCCGGGGCTGACGGGCCCGCGCCCCGCCCCGGCAGCGGTCAGCGCTCCCAGGGCGGGGTGTGGTCCATCTTCTTGTAGTACCGGGCCAGGTGGGCCTTGACCCGCGGGATCTCGTCCTCGGGGATGTCGGCGCCGCCGCGCGCGCCGTCCACCACCCCGCCCGCCGCCATCACCGCGCGCGGGACGGCCTTGAGGCCGCCGTCGACCACGTCGGCGATCAGCAGCTTGTAGCTGGTGAAGTTGTCCGGCTTGTCGCCGTCGTACCAGACGTGGGCGTCGCGGTAGGCCGCGTCCGGCGAGTCCTCGGCGTCGGCCCACTCGCGGACGCGCTTCTCGGCGGCCGAGCCGTCCCATCGGCGGTCGCGGTCGGCCAGCGGCAGGTCCTGGAACTTCGTCACGGTCATACCGGCACCGTTCCCCGCCGGCCTGGCCGAAACCCCTGGCTCTCGTTGAAACGGCCTGGTCAGAGGGCGGCAGGGCGGCTCCGGGCGCCGCGCCACAGCGCGGCGATCACCGCCGTCAGCGCCAGGCAGACCCCCGCCAGCGCCCACAGCATGGTGTGGAAGGCCGCGTCGTAGGCGGTGACGCGGTCCGCGCCGCCGCCGGTCCGGGCGGTGACCAGGGTGGTCAGCAGCGAGCCGTAGGCCGCGACGGCGACGGCCTCGCTGCCCAGGCGCAGGGTGTTGAGGAAGCCGGCGGCCATGCCCGCCTTCTCCGGCGCGACCAGGTCGAGGGCCCGGCCGTCCACCAGGCCCGCCGCCAGCGCCATCCCGGCCCCGGTCACCAGCATCGGCACCGCCACGACCGCGACCGCGACGCCGGGGGCGAACAGCAGCAGCGCCAGGTCGCCGGCCACCAGGAGGCCCAGGCTGGCGAACACGATCGCCATCGCGGGCACCCCGCGCGCCACCAGGCGGGCCGCCAGCAGCGGGCACACCAGCATCGGCGCGGTCAGCAGCACCATGATGAGCCCGGCCGCGCCGCTGGAGCGGCCGTCCGCCTCGGTGAGGTAGCTGGGCAGGTAGGTCAGCAGGGTCACGAAGCCGAACGACCCGGCGACCGGCACCAGGCACAGCGCCAGGAAGCGGCGGTCGCCCAGCAGGCCCAGGTCGAGCATCGGGTCGGGGCGGCGGCGCTCGACGGCGGCGAAGGCGGCCAGCGCCAGGGCCGCCCCGGCGAACAGGCCGAGCACGCCGGGGCTCGCCCAGCCCCACTGCGAGCCCTGCACGATGCCGCCGGTCAGCAGCAGCATCGCCAGCATGAACAGGCCGCTGCCCGGCACGTCCACCCTGGCGCCGGCGCGGCGGGGCGCGGCGACGGCGCGGGACAGGACCGGCACGACGGCCAGCACCAGAGCGAGCACGACGGCGTGCACCGCGAACACCCAGCGCCAGCCCAGCGCCTGGACCAGCAGGCCCGACACCGACGGGCCGAAGGAGACGCCCAGTCCGGCGACGGTGCCGAGCAGCGCGAACGCGCGGGCCCTGGCCGGGCCGTCGAACATCCCGGCCAGGATCGCGCTGCCGCAGGAGAAGATCGCCGCGCCGCCGATCCCGGCGGCGGCGCGGGCGAGGTCCAGGGTGCCGATGCCGGGGGCCAGCACGCTGCCCAGGGAGGCCAGCGCGTAGACGGCGGCGCCGACGGCGAAGGCGCGGACGCGCCCGATGATGTCGGCGACCGATCCCCACACGAGGGTGCAGCAGGCGAAGGCGAGGTTGAAGGCGTTGACCGCCCACTGCAGCGCGATGGGGCCGGCGTGGGTGTCGGCGCCGATGGCGGGCAGCGCCACGGCGGTGCCGGAGATCGAGCTGGGCACCACGAACACCGCCAGCAGGACGGCGATCAGGCCCAGGGTGCGGCCCGCCGGAGGGCCGAGGGTGTCGGGCGTCCGGTCGGGGAGCGCGTCGGACGGCGCGGCCGGGGCCGCGTCAGGGGACGGGGGCATGCGGGAACTCCAGGGCTCGGTGGAAGGACTGTGGTGGCCACCGAGAGGAGACTGCCACTGAGTGGCAAAAGCTGTCAAAGGGCATACGCTGCCGAGGTAGGATTCCGGCATGAGCGAGTCCGCGAGCGTGTCCGTCCGGGAGGCCGACCTGCGCGAGCTGCCGCTGCGCGAGCGCAAGAAGCTGCGCACCCGGCTGGCGCTGACCGAGGCGGCGCTGCGGATGTTCGCCGAGCGCGGTTACGACGCGACCACGCTGGACGAGCTGTGCGACGAGGTGGAGGTGTCCAAGCGCACCTTCTTCCGCACCTTCCCCTCCAAGGAGGCGGTCGCGCTGGCCGCCGACACCGAGCTGTGGTCGGCCTACCTGGACGAGGTGGACGGCCTGGAGTTCGGCGGCCCGGTGCTGGAGGCGCTCGGCCGGTCGCTGATCGCGACCCTGGAGCGCCGCGACGCCGACTGGGAGCGGCGCTTCCTGGCGGCGCGGGAGCTGTGCGCGAGCGTCCCGGCCGTGCAGGCGCACAGCCTGGGCTACTGCAACCGGACGACCGAGGCGCTCATCGCGCGGACCGGCGCCCGGCTCGGCATGGGCGAGGACGACGTGCGGCTGCGGATGGTGGTGGAGACCGCGATCGCGGCCTGGCGCACCGCCGCGCTCGCCTGGGCCGCCGCCGGGGGCAAGGGCGGCCGGGCCGGGCTGGTGCGCCGCCTGGAGCGGACCTTCGCGGCCGTCCCGGACGCCGTCGCGCTGTCGGCGTGACGGCGTCCGGAACGCGTTCGGGGCGGCCCGCGGTCGCGCGCCGTCGTGGGCGCGCGGCCGGTCCCTCCGGCGGGCGGCGCGTCACCGCCCGCCGCGCGGCAGCACGATCGAGGGCTTGACCGCCAGGCGCAGCCCCAGCACGGCGTAGGAGACCAGCAGCCAGGCGCCGCCGGCCAGCATGGCGCCGTCGTCGCCCCCGGCGATCTTGCCGCCCATCCCCACGAAGAACCACAGCCCGCCGAGGACCAGCTGCCAGCGCAGCAGCCCGGCGAAGCGGCCGGTCACCGCGACCGCGATGCCGAGCACCAGCATGAACACCATCGACAGCGGCCAGAACACGTCGAACACCAGCATCCAGCCGGGCTGGTCGTCGCCGAAGGCCACCGCGAGCACCGACCAGATCATGGCGGGCACCAGCAGCACCATCTCCGTGACCGGGAACGCGCGGCCCTTCCGGTCGCCGGTGGCGCGGGCGGCCAGCACCAGCGCGACCACCGGGAACAGCCCGGCCTGGAAGGCCAGCCCCCCGGCCACCTCGATCCTGGACATCTCGTCGGCGGACTCGGCGGCGGGCATGGTCGCCACCCACGCCATGGAGCCGGCCGCCAGCGCCGCGCCCGACAGGCGGGCGCGGCGCAGCAGGGATCGCTGGGCGGGCGGTGCGGTTGCGGTTCGGTCGGCGTGCACGGTCATCGGTCGTCTCCAGGGTCCGGCGCGGCGGCACCGGACGTGCCGCCGTCGGACGTCCACGCTCCGGTCCCGCCGTCCCGGGACGCCAGGGCGGGCGGGGCGGGGCCGTCCCCGGCGCGGTCCCGTTCCGCCCGGGGGCCGATGTCCCGGGGCAACGGGGACCTGGCTCCCGCGCGGCCGGGACGCCCGGCGGGCGATGCTGGCCGCGTGACCAGCGCTCCGGTGTCTACGCGGGCCGACCGCGGGCGGTCGGCCCTGGCGTTCGGGCTGGCCGCCTACTGCCTGCTCGCGACGGCCGCCACGATCTGGGCCAACGCCGTCACCCGGCCGGGCGGCCGGCCCGACCCGCTGGACTGGCCGCACTGGGGGTCGGCGCTGGCGGGGCTGCCGCTGGCGCTCGCGGGGGCGGCGCTGGCGACGCGGCTGCCGCGCCACCTGATGACCTGGCTGCTGCTGGCGACCGGGACGGTGGCGGTGACCGACGGGGTGACCGCGGCCTACGGCACCTGGTCGCTGCTGGAGCACGGCGGCGACCTGCCGCTCACCGCGTTCGCGGTGTTCGCCGGGGCCCGCCTCGGCCCGATGATCAATATGGCGATCCCCGCGCTGGTGCTGTTCTTCCCCGACGGCGCGCTGCCCTCGCGCCGCTGGCGCTGGCCGGTGCGCGTGGTCCTGGGCGCGCAGGCGCTGGGCGCGCTGTCGCTGCTGATGATCCCCTGGCACGTGTTCTCGACGGGGGAGCCGCTGCCGCCGGTGCTGGCGGGCATGGCGCTGGACCCGCTGACGCCGCCGGTGCCCGACTGGGTCTGGCCGCTGACGGTCCCGCTGTGCCGGGAGTCGTTCTTCGTGGCGTTCGTCCTGGCGGTCGCGGCGTTCGTGGTGCGGTTCCGGAACGCCGGGCCGGTGCGCCGCGCCCAGCTGCGCTGGATGCTGCTGGCGGTGCTGCTGGACATCGTGCTGGTGGCGGCGGGCGAGGGGATCGCGGCGACGGGCTCGCCGGAGGTCACCTGGTGGGTCGGCGAAGCGATGTTCGTGGCGCTGCACGCGGTGCTCGCGGTCGCGATCGTGGTGGCGGTCGCCCGCTACCGGCTCTACGACGTGGACCTGCTGCTGGGCTGGACGCTGCTGTACGCGGGCGTCGCGGCGGCGGTGGTCGCGGTGGACATGGCCGTGTTCGTCGGCGTCGGCGCGTTCATCGACGACCCGCTGGCGGCGGTGCTGGCGGCGGGCGCGGTCGCGGTCGTCTACGGGCCGCTGCGGCTGCGGCTGCAGCGCGCGGTCGACCGGCTGCTGACCGGCCGGGGCGAGCCCTACGAGGTGGTGTCGGCGCTGGCGCGGCGGCTGGAGGAGGCCGTGGAGCCCGACGAGCTGCTGCTGGAGGTGGCGCGCGTGGTGGCGTCCTCGTTCCGCTCTCCCTACGTGCGGGTGGAGCTGGACCGCGCCGACGGCCGGACGGTGGCGGCCGAGCACGGCCGCCCGCACGCGGACGCGGTGGTGCTGCCGTTCGGGTACCGCGGCGCCCCCATCGGGCGGCTGGCGCTGGTGCCGCGCACCGGGGCGCGGCTGTCGGACGCCGACCAGCGGCTGCTGGCCGACGTGGTGCGGCAGGCTGCGGCCGCCGCCCGCGCCACCGCGCTCACCGAGGAGCTGCAGCGCAGCCGCGGGCAGCTGGTGACCAGGATCGCCGAGGAGCGCCGCCGGTTGCGCCGCGACCTGCACGACGGGCTCGGCCCGTCGCTGGCGGCCGCTGCGCTGAAGATCGAGGCGGCCCGCAACCTGGCCCCCCGCGACCTGCCGGCCGCCGACGGCACGCTGCGCGAGGTGCGCGGCGACCTGGCCGGGGTGCTCACCGACGTGCGGCGGCTGGTGCACGACCTGCGGCCGCCGTCGCTGGACCGGTTTGGGCTCGCCGGGGCCGTCGAGCGGCAGGCCGAGCGGTTCCGCAGCCACGCGCTGCGGGTGACGGTGGGCTGCTCGGGCGACCTGGGCGCGCTGCCGGCGGCCGCCGAGGAGGCCGCCTACCGGATCGTCGGCGAGGCGCTGGCCAACGTGTCGCGGCACGCGGGCGCCGGGAGCTGCGCGGTGCGGCTGTCGGCGGGCGCGGACGCGCTGGAGGTGGAGGTCGTCGACGACGGGCGGGGCGTGCCGCCGAGCGCGCCCGCCGGGGTGGGGCTGGTGGGGATGCGCGAGCGCGCCGAGGAGCTGGGCGGCGCCTGCGCGGTCACCGTGCGCCCCGAGGGAGGCACCAGCGTGCGCGCGCTGCTGCCGTACGGACCACACGCGAACGGGAGATGACGATGACGACCGAGGTGCGGCCGCTGCGGGTCGTGCTGGCCGACGACCACCCGGTCTACCGGGACGGGCTGCGGATGATGCTGGAGTCCACCGGCCGGATCGAGGTGGCCGGGACCGCCGCCGACGGGGCGGAGGCGGTGCTGCTGGCCGAGCGGACGCGCCCGGACGTGGTGGTGATGGACCTGCGGATGCCCCGGATGGACGGCCTGGACGCCATGCGCCGGGTCCTGGCGGCGCGGCCCGCGACCGGGGTGCTGGTGCTGACCATGCACGACGACGATGACAGCGTGTTCGCCGCGATGCTGGCGGGGGCGCGCGGCTACCTGGTCAAGGGCGCCGACCAGGCGGAGATCCTGCGCGCCATCACCGCGGTGGCGGGCGGCGAGGTAATCTTCGGTCCGGCGCTGGCGGGGCGGGTCGCGGGGTACTTCACCCGGCTGGCGACCGCGCGCACCCGCGACGACGACCCGTTCCCGCAGCTCACCGCGCGCGAGCGGGAGGTGCTGGAGCTGGTCGCGGCGGGCCTCGGCAACGCGCGGATCGCCGAGCGGCTGGGGCTGTCGCCCAAGACCGTGCGCAACAACGTGTGCACGGTGCTGGCCAAGCTGCAGGTCGCCGACCGCACCCAGGCCGTCATCCGGGCCCGCGAGGCGGGCCTCGGCCATTGACCGCCGCCGGAGCGCCGCGCCCGCAGGATCCCGTGCGCGGGAACGCGGCGGAACGTGGAATTTCCGGCGCGCTCCGCGCCCGGCCGACGGGTTTTCAGGCCGTATCGGGCGGACTCGGCCCCAAAGGGCGTTGCGCGCGCCGGTGTGGCGCCTAGGATCTTCGTGTGCTGCGTCCCGGATACCCCCTTGAGACCGAGCGGCTGGAGCTGCGCCCGTTCCGGCCCGGCGATCTGGAGGGCCTGCACGCCTACCAGTCGTTGCCCGAGGTCGCCCGCTTCCTGTACTGGGAGCCGCGCGACCTGGAGGAGTCGCGGGTCTTCCTCCAGCAGAAGATGGCCGCCTCCGCCCTGGAGAAGGAGGGCGACTGGCTGGTGCTGGCGGTGGTGTGGCGCGCCACCGGCGCGCTCATCGGCGAGGTCAACCTGCAGTGGCGCAGCCGGGAGCACCGGCAGGGCGAGATCGGCTACATCTTCAACCCCCACTACCACGGCCAGGGGTTCGCGACCGAGGCCGCGGCCGAGGTGCTGCGGCTGGGCTTCGAGGGGCTGGAACTGCACCGCGTCTGCGGGCGGCTGGACGGCCGCAACGAGGCGTCGGCGCGGGTGCTGGAGCGGCTGGGGATGCGCCGCGAGGCGCACCTGGTCGAGAACGAGCTGGTCAAGGGCGAGTGGACCGACGAGATCGTCTACGCCATGCTGCGGCGCGAGTGGGACGAGCGCACCGCCACCAGGTCCAGCTGAGCCGCTGGAGAAGCGCGGCGCAACCGCCGCGCGGGACGCCGGACGGGGCGTCAGCGTCCGGCCTGGACGCGCAGGGCGTCGGCCAGCTCGCGGACGGCGTCGCGCAGCGCGTCGGGGCGGCGGACAACGAACGGCCAGCCGAGCCCGGCCAGCATCTGCGCCATCCCGGTCAGGCTCTCCACGCGGGCGGACAGCAGCACTCCCCCGTCGGTCTCGCGGAGCGCGGCGGTGGTGGCGGGGATGCGGCGGCGCGCCTCCCCGAGGCCGGTCTCCAGCAGCACCTCGACCTCGTGGGCGTAGGGGACGCCGGCCAGGGCGCGGGTGACGTCGAGCACGGGGTCGGCGTCGTCGGGGACCTCGAAGGGCACGCCGGTCGGCTCGGCGGCCCGGACGCGGTCCACGCGGAAGGTGCGGGTCTCGCCGCTGCGGTGGTCGTGCCCGGTGACGTACCAGCGGCCGGAGTGGAAGACCAGGCCGTAGGGGTCCAGGTCGCGCTCGCTGTCGTCGCCCTTCCAGGATCGGTAGCGCATCCGCACGCGCCGCCGCGCCCGCGCGGCGGCGGCCAGGGTGAGCAGCGCCTCGGTGCCGGGCGCGGCCCCCGGGCGTTCGGCGAGGGTGAAGCCCAAGGTCTGCTCCAGGGCCTGGACGCGGTCGCGCAGCGCGCTCGGCAGCACCCGCTGCACCTTGGCCAGGGCGCTTTCGGCGCCCTCGCCGGGCAGGCCGACGCGCCGCCCGGCCAGCAGGCCCAGCACCACGGCGGTCGCCTCGTCGTCGGTGAGCATCAGCGGCGGCAGCTTGTAGCCGGGGGCGAGCCGGTAGCCGCCGTAGCGGCCGCGCTCGGCGGCCACGGGGATGCCGAGGTCGGCCAGGCGCGCGGCGTAGCGCCGCACGGTGCGCTCGTCCACCTCCAGCCGCCGCGCGAGCTCGGCGCCGCCCATGCGGTGGTGGGCCTGGAGCAGTTCCAGCATCGTCAGGATCCGGGTGGTGGGGTGTGACACGGGACACTCCGATAATCCGGGCGGGTTCTGTCCGGTATTGATCGTACGATCATGACATCACCCCCGAGGAAAGGCTCTGACATGGCGACTTTCGTACTGGTCCCCGGTTTCTGGCTCGGCGCGTGGGCGTGGGAGCGCGTCGCCGAGGAACTGCGGGCCGCCGGGCACGAGGTGCACGCGGTGACGCTGACGGGGCTCGCCGAGCGCGCGGGCGAGGCGACGCCCGAGGTGGACCTGGACACCCACGTCGCCGACGTGCTGGAGGTGCTGGAGGGGGGCGACCTGCGCGAGGTGGTCCTGGTCGGGCACAGCGGCGGGATGCTGCCGGTCACCGGCGCGGCCGACCGCGTCCCTGAGCGGCTGGCGCGGGTGGTCTACGTGGACTCCGCGCCGCTGCCGTCGGGCATGGCGCAGCACGACTTCAACGAGCCGGAGCAGCGCACGGCGGTCGAGAAGCAGGTCGCAGAGGAGGGCGACGGCTGGCTGCTGCCCGCCCCGCCGTTCGACGCCGCCGCCGACCCCGACAACCACGCGGACATGTCCGAGGAGATGCTGGCCGAGATCCGCGCGCGGGTGACGCCGCAGCCGTTCGCGACCGCCACCCAGCCGCTGGTGCGGCCCGACACGCTGCCGGACACGCCCAAGACCATGGTGCTGAACACGATCCCGCGCGCGGCGGTCGAGCAGATGGTGGCCGCCGGGAACCCGCTCTTCGCGGCGCTGGGCGGTCCGGAGTGGAGCTTCCGCGAGCTGCCGACCGGCCACTGGCCGATGTTCTCCAAGCCCGTCGAGCTGGCCCGGCTGCTGGGCGGGCTGGCGGCCTGACCCGACCGGCCGGTCCGGGCCGTCAGCTCTGCTGGTAGACGGCGGCGGCCCTCCGGCAGGCGGCGTGCAGGAACAGGTAGCTGGCGCCTTCGAGGTAGCGGTCGATGTCGGGGCCGACGACGGTCCCGACGTAGTCCATCGCCTCGCCGCAGCCGGGGCAGTCGGGGACGTCGGCGTTCTGGATCCAGTCGGGGTGGCCGCCCAGGGTGGAGCCGCCGGCGCGCCAGGCGTCGGCGGCATAGGGGCTGGGCCGGGCCTCCCCCACGGTGAACTCCAGCGACGGCGGCGGGTCCTCCAGGCCCGGGGCCATGTCCTGGGGCAGGGCGCCGGGGCGGGGCGTGTCCTGCGACCACTCGGCCCGGCCGTCGGGGGCGACGTGCGCGTAGGTGGTGCCGTAGCAGACGCAGTAGTGGCAGGTGAGGACGCGCAGCCGCCCGGTCCAGCCGGTGTGGGCCAGGGCGGCGGCCGTGCGCGGGTCGGCGGTGTCCACGTCCAGGGCGATCCACAGCGGGTTGACGCACCAGGGGCAGGTGTCCTCGGTCTGCGGCCGCCCGTCGCCGGTCTCGCGGACCGCCAGCGCGAACGCCCGGTCGCCGCACAGGCGCCGCGGTCCGCCCGCGCGCGGGAGCCAGCCGCCCTCCACCGGAATGCGCCCGATCGGCACGTGCAGCGCGTCGGCGCCGGGCGGCGGCCGTTCCTGCCAGCGCAGGAACGCCTGCTCGGCCACCGGTCCGGTGGTGTGGGCGAGGATCAGCAGCAGGGCGTACAGGCGCTCGGGGTCGCCGTCGTCGACCCGCCGGACGACCTCGCGCTGGAACGCCTCGTCGGCGCCCCGGTAGAGCACCTGCGGCCAGGTGACCCCGGCCTCCAGCAGGCGCGGCAGGTAGGGGGCCAGGGCGGCGGGGTCGGCGGCGGCGCGGGCGGCCAGCTCCTCGACCGCCTCGTCGCCGCCGGACGCCGCGCGTTCCACCAGTTCCGCAAGCATGGCGAGGACCTTAGCGGCAACGGCGGACATCACCGGCGGAGATCACCCGGTTGTTATCGCGCGGCGGGCTCCGGCCGGGGACCGGGGGCGGTCAGGGGACGGCCAGGGAGCGGTCAGGGGGCGGTGAAGGTGCAGGGCAGGCGCTTGTAGCCGTTGATGAAGCTGGACAGCAGGCGGTCGGGCTCGCCGTCGGCGCGGATGTCGGGGAGGCGGGTGAACAGCTCGCGGAACATGACGGTGATCTCGCGGCGGGCCAGGTTGGCGCCCAGGCAGAAGTGGGGGCCGGGGCCGCCGAAGCCGACGTGGGGGTTGGGCGAGCGGGTGATGTCGAAGACGTCGGGGTCGTCGAAGACCGCCTCGTCGCGGTTGGCGGAGTTGTAGAACAGCAGGACCTTGTCGCCCGCCTTGTACTCGTGGCCGTTCATCTCGTGGTCGCGGGTCAGGTTGCGGCGGAACATGATGACCGGCGTGGAGTAGCGGACGATCTCCTCGACGGCGCCGCCGATGCGGCCGTCGAAGTCCTCCAGCAGCAGCTCGCGCTGGCCGGGGTTGTCGGTGAGCAGCTTCAGGCCGTGGGCGATGGCGGTGCGGGTCGTCTCGTTCCCGGCGACCACCAGCAGCAGGAAGAAGGTGCCGAACTCCTGGGCGGTCAGCTTCTCGCCGTCGATGTTGGCGTTGACCAGCGCGGAGGTGAGGTCGCCGGTGGGCTCGGCGGCGCGCTCGCGACCGAGCCTGGCGGCCAGGCGGTGCAGCTCGCGGCTGGCCAGGGCCACCTTCACCAGGCCGCGGCCGGTGCGCAGCCTGCCCATGTCGGGGGTGATGCCGGTGTACTCGGCGTCGGAGTTGCCGAGCACGATGTTGGTCAGGCGCACCACGCGCGGGTAGAGGGCGTCGGGGATGCCGAGCATGTCGCAGATGACCTCGACCGGCAGCCGCACCGCGACCCGGGCGACGAAGTCGCCGGGGCCGGCGGCGATGAGCTCGTCCACGATGCGGGCGGCGCGGGCCTGGATGTCGTCCTCGGTCTTGGCCAGCATCCTGGGGCTGAACGCGCGGGAGACGATGCGGCGGATCTTGGCGTGCCGCGGGTCGTCCATGTTGATCATGGAGTTGATGTACCGGTCCACGAAGCCCGGCGAGTCGATCACGGTGGTGGCGTTCGGCTCGCTGCTGAAGATCTGCGGGTTGCGGCTGGCCTCGACGACGTCGGCGTGCCGCACCAGCGCCCAGTAGCCCGCGCCCCCCTTGGTGAAGGGGATCTGCGGATCGGGGAAGCGCACCGGCGCGCCGTGGGCGCGCAGCGCCGCGAAGGCGGCCGCGCGCTCCTCCAGCGGGCGCTCCCAGAAGCGCAGGTCGCTGATGGGGATCTCGCCGGCCAGGTCCGCCTGCGTCGTCATCGTGTGCCGCCCTCCCTGCCGAGCCTCCCCCCACTCTTGGGTAAGTGAACGGTTACGGTCAATGGGCGGGCGGCCCCTGTGACCCACGCCACCTCCAGGGGACGAACGCGCGGCCGACCCCCGCCAGCACGGCGCCGAGGCCCCAGCCCGCGATGGCGTCGGTCGGCCAGTGGTAGCCCAGGGTGACCACGGCGACGGCGACGCCGATGGCCAGGGCGTGCGCGGCGACCGCCCAGCGGCGCGAGGCGCCGGTCAGCAGGACCAGGACCGTCAGGCAGGCGGCGGCGTTGGCGGCGTGCCCGGAGGGGTAGGACAGGTACCCGTCGGCGAACAGCACGTCGCGGCCGGTGCGCGGCGGGGTGCGGCCGAAGGCGATCTGCGCGGCGCGGATCGCCAGCTCGGTGCCCGCCAGCCAGACCCCGGCGCGCACCAGCAGCCACAGGTCGCGGGCGCGCCAGGCGGCGAGCACGGCCGCCAGCGCGATCAGGCTGCCGACCAGCCAGTACTGGCCGCCGTTGACGACCGTGCGCCAGAACAGGTGCCAGGCCCCGGTGCGGGGCGGCAGCCCGTCGGCGAAGACCCAGGCGTCGAACCGCCGCAGCAGCCCGCCCGCGAGCACGTCCAGGGTGGTGGCCACCGTGAGCGCGGCGGCCGCCGCCGGCAGCGCGTAGGGCGAGGTCAGGACGGGAAGGCGCCCGCCCCCCGATCGGAGCACCTGCATGCCGTCGATCCTGCCCTACGCCGCGCGCGGTCAGCCCTTCGCCTCGTCGGCCTGTTGCTGGATCTTGGCCATGATGGCGTCGGTGGCCTCGCCGATGAACGCCGGCCGGTTGGCGGCGGCCCAGTCGCGGGAGGCCGTCGGCGAGTGCGCCGACCCCTGGAACTCCGGCATCACGTGGCGGGCGAACAGCTCGTAGGAGCGGCGGGTCTGGGCGGTGTCGGCCCAGTCGTGCCCCATCAGCAGGTAGGTGCCGAAGCCGCCGGACTGGTCGGCCAGCCGCCGGATCTGGGCGATCGCGTCGTCGGGGGTGCCGATGACGCCGAGCCCGGTGGCGTTGACCGCCTCCACCAGCGCGTCCGGGTCGTCGGTGTCGGGCGCGATCGGCAGGGCGGCGACCTTCTGGAAGTAGCCGACCCAGTCGGGCAGCCCGAACGCCACGTCGCGGGCGGCCTGCTCGCGGCTGTCGGCCAGGTGCATCGGGCCGACCAGCCGCCACGCGCCGCGGTCGGCGGTCGTGCCGTACTCGGCGGCGCGCTCCTCCATGACGCCCCAGTGGTAGCCGAGGGCGTCGAACCCGGCGGTCTGGGTCGCGCCCAGCGACAGCAGGCCGCAGCCGAACCGCCCGGCGGCGCGCGGGCCGGACGGCGACACCATCGCCGCGACCGCCACCTCCAGCTCCCCGCGGTAGGGGCGCAGCTGCAGGCGGGCGTCGCGCAGCTCGAACCAGTCGGTCTTGAGGGTGACCGGCTCCTCGCCGCGCAGCAGGAGCAGGATCGCCTCCAGCGCCTGCTCCATCATGTCGCGCTGGCGGGCGACCTCGATGCCCATCATGTGGGCGTCCGACGGCAGCGCGCCGGGGCCCGCGCCGAGCATGACCCGGCCCCGGGTGAGGTGGGACAGCAGCACCATCCGGTCGGCCAGCATCAGGGGGTGGTGGTAGGGCAGCGAGGAGACGCCGGTGCCCAGGCGGATGTGCCGGGTGCGCTCGGCGGCCACGGCCAGGAACACCTCGGGCGAGGCGATGATCTCGAATCCGGCCGAGTGGTGCTCGCCGATCCACGCCTCGTCGAAGCCGAGGGCGTCGAGGTGGACCAGCAGGTCGAGGTCGCGTTCCAGGGCCAGGGTGGGGTTCTGCCCGGCCGGGTGGAACGGGGCGAGGAAGATGCCGAACCGCTGCGGTCCGGCCGGGGCGGATGCGCTCATCGGGACCCCTGTCCACGATCGGAATGGTGTCCCCAGCGTGCCTATCATCCGCCGCGCCGGGCGTCGAGACGCGCGTCTGGACGCGCGTCGCCATCCGGGCCCTCGGCGGCGGGGCGCCCCACTACAGTGACCGCCATGGCCGAACAGGGCGGCGCGGACGGCACTGCCGACGAGAGCGGGACGGGCACGACCGCGCCCGCCGTGCCCTCCGCCACGACGGTGGCCTCCCAGCCCGAGCCCGAGGCCGAGGCCGACCCGGACACCGACCCGGACACCGATCCCGGGACCGGGCTCCGGTCGGCGGCCGCTCCCCGCAGGCGCCCCGCCTTCCGGCGGCTGCCCCTGGACCGGCGCCGCGAGGAGATCATCGCGGCCGCCATCGAGATCTACGGGCGGCGGCCCGAGACCGAGGTGTCGATCGACGACATCGCGCTGGTCGCCGGCACCTCCCGCTCGTCGGTCTACCGCTACTTCGACAGCAAGCAGGAGCTGTACGGGGCCGCCGCGCACCGCGTCGGCGCGGAGCTGGTCGCGCGGCTCGGGCAGGTGGCCGACGGCTCGCCCTCGATGCAGATGGCGGCGCGGCTCGGGCTGTACGTGGACTTCCTGGAGACCTACGAGTCCGGCTACGCGAGCCTGCTGGGCATGGGCGGCGCGCAGGCCCCGGACGCGGCGCTGGCGGCGGCGCAGCGGGTGCGCGAGGAGATCTGCGCGCTGACCTACCGCACGCTGCGCATCGACGAGCCCGGCCAGGTCATGCGGACCACGATGCAGTCGTGGATCGCGGGGGTGGAGTGGACCGGCACCGAGTGGCTGCGCACCCGGCGGCCGGCCCGGCCGCAGCTGGAGCAGCTGATGGCCACGCAGTTCGGCACGATGCTGGTGGGCGCGGCGGCGCTGGACCCCCAGATCGCCGAGCGGGTGGCGTGGCTGATGGAGGTCGAGCCGCCGGGTTCGCCGTTCGGGGCGCTGGTGCGGGCCGTCGCGGGCACCTTCGACCTGCGCATGGTGGCGAACCTGGCCAAGTTCCTGGGGCACGACGGCGGGGCCGGCTGAACCGCCCGCCTTCCGGTGCGCATCTCACGCGTCCCGCGCGCACCGTCGCCCGCGCACACTTCTGAGGACTCACTCTGGCACAGTCGCCCCGCCTTTTCTTGTCATCTCCCCCTATAGATCATTTCGTCCTTTGCCGGGACACTCGGGGCGCATGTCCCGTGCGGTCGCCCGGGTCGCCCACCAGCAGCAGGGAGAGACATGACACCCCCGTTCCGTCGCGATGTCCCCGGAGTTCGTGTGCGCCGGCGCCGTTCCCTGGCCGCCGCCGCGATCGCCGCGGCCACGACGGCCGGGACCACGGCGCTGGTCGCGGCCCCCGCCTCGGCCGCCGCCGCGCGGCCCGCCGACGACGGCGCGCGGATCGTCAAGACCGCGGTGGCGGGCAAGGGCACCCGCGCCGCCGCCGTGGGCGTGCGGCAGGTGGACATCTCCATCCAGTCCCCCGCGCTCGGCAAGACCGTCAAGACCCGGCTGCTGCTGCCCAAGGGGTGGAGCGCGGGCTCGGCGGCGACCTGGCCGGTGCTGTACGCCTTCCACGGAGGGCAGGACGACTACACCTCCTGGACGCGCAACACCGACATCGAGGCGTGGGCCGCCAGGTACAACGCCATCGTGGTGATGCCGGAGGCCAGCAACGGCTCCTACGCCGACTGGTACAACTACGGCAAGGGCGGCACGCCCAAGTGGGAGACCTTCCACACCAGCGAGGTGCGCCAGCTGGTGGAGCGCAACTACCGGGGCGGCGCGCAGCGCGCGGCGATCGGCAACTCCTCGGGCGCGCAGGGCGCGGCCAGCTACGCCGCCCGGCACCCGGGGCTGTTCAAGCACGTGGCGGCGCTGAGCGGGCTGCTGTCGATGCGCTCGCCGGGCATCCCGGCGATGCTGATGTTCACCAACGCGGGCAACGGCCAGGACCCGTACGCGATCTGGGGCATCCCGCGCTGGGACGACGCCAACTGGGCCGCGCACGACCCCTACGCGCTGGCGGAGAAGCTGCGCGGCGTCAAGCTGTTCTTCTCGGCGGGCACCACCGGGCGGCCCGGCCCCGGCGACCCGAACGTGGCGCCGTGGGACATCGGCCTGCTCAGCGAGATCGCGATCGGCGCGAACAACAAGGACTTCAAGCGCCGCCTGGACGAGCTGAAGATCCCCTACACCGCGCACATCTACGGCGACGGGCGGCACAACTGGCCGGCGTGGATCCGCGAGTCGCAGTTCGTGTGGCCGCAGCTGATGCAGTCGATCGGCGCCAAGCCCGCCTGAGTTCCCGCTTGCGGCCGAGGGCCCGTTCGGGACGGTGTTCGTTCACCGTCCCGGGCGGGCCCTCGGCCTTTCGGGCTCCCGCCCGCCGGTCGCGGGACCGGCCGCCGGGCCGGCGGGCCGCCGGAACCACAGGTTGGCGTTGACGAGGTGGTCCAGGCTGGAGGTGAGCCGCCGCAGCTCGGCCTCGCCCAGGTGACCGGCGAACAGTTCGGCGAGCGCGCGGCGGAAGACGGCCTCGGACGCGGTGAAGGCCGCGCGGCCCGAGGCGGTCAGCTCGGCCCAGGTGGCGCGGCGGTCGGACGGCGACAGGACCCGGGCGACCCAGCCGTTGCGCTCCTCCAGCTTGGTGACCAGGCGGGTGACGCCGCTCTTGGAGACCATCAGCGACTCGGTGATGTCGCCCATGCGGGCCCGTCCCCCCGCGCCGTCCAGGACGGCGAGGAGTTCGTGCTCGGCCAGCGTCATGCCCGCCTCGTCCCGCAGCGCCGCCTCCAGCCTGCTCTCGAACAGCGCGTTGGCGCGGAAGAGCGTGGCCCACGCCTTGAGCTGGTCGTCGGAGGCGGCGGCGCGGTGGTCCTGTCCCATGGCGGAAGGATACAGCTCAACAGTTGACACGTGAACTAAGGCGCTTCTAGAGTCGAAGTGAACAGTTCACAGTGGAACAGTTGAGGTGTGCATCATGGCTGCCCGCATCGCCGTCGTCTACTACTCCTCCACCGGCAACGTCCACGCGCTGGCCCGGGCCCTGGCCCGGGGCGCGGCGGAGGCGGGGGCGGAGGTCCGGCTCCGCCGGGTCGCCGAGACCGCCCCCGACGGCGCCGTCGACGCCAACCCCGAGTGGCGCGCCCACCTGGACGCGACCGCCGACGTCCCGGTCGCCGGACTGGACGACCTGGCCTGGGCCGACGGGTACGCGTTCGGCAGCCCGACCCGGTTCGGCAACGTCGCCGCCCAGCTCAAGCAGTTCATCGACACCACCGGCGGCCTCTGGAGCGCCGGGGCGCTGGTCGGCAAGGCCGCGACCGGCTTCACCAGCAGCCACGAGCGGCACGGCGGCCAGGAGGCCACGCTCCTCGCGCTCTACAACGTCATGTACCACTGGGGCTCGATCATCGTCCCCACCGGATACGCCGACTACGACATCATCCACGCCGCCGGAGGCAACCCCTACGGGATCGGCACCGTCGCGGGCGAAGGCGCCCCGCGCAAGGACCTGCTCACCGCCGCCGAGTTCCAGGGCGGCCGTCTGGCGCGCGCCGCGGCCGCGCTCGCCCCGCTGCGGGCGGCGTGAACGGCGGCGTGAACGGCCGCATGGTGACGGCCCGGCGTCGCAGCTCGTTCGCTGCGGCGCCGGGCCGTTGTCGTGGGGTCCCGGCCGGACCGGGCGCCGGTCAGGCGCCGGTGGCGGTGACCGGCAGCGCGCCGTCGAGGTAGGCGCGGCGGCACGCGGTGCGCGAGATCTTGCCGCTGCTGGTGCGGGGCAGGCCGCCGGGCTCGATGAGCACGAAGTCGTGCAGGTGCGCGTCGTGGTGGTGCTTGACGGCGGCGCGGACGGCGGCGGTGACCTCGCCGACGTCCAGCCGCTTGATCGGCACGCGCCGGTTGCGCTCGGCGACCACGACCAGCCGCTCGGTGCCCTCCCCCGCGCCGCCGGCCTCGCCGTCCACCGCGAACGCGGCCACGTACTCGCGGCGCACGCCCTCGTCGGCGTTGTAGGCGGTGTACTCGATGTCCTGCGGGTAGTGGTTGCGGCCGTCGATGATGACCAGGTCCTTGATGCGGCCGGTGACGTAGAGCTGGCCGTCGTACCACACGCCGAGGTCGCCGGTGCGCAGCCAGGGCCGCTCGGGCAGGTCGCCGCGGGTGCCGGCCAGGGACGCGCCGAAGGTCTCGGCGGTGTCGGCGGGCCGGTTCCAGTAGCCGGCGGTGACGTTGGGGCCGTGCACCCAGATCTCGCCGACGTGCCCGTCGGGCAGGCGGACGCGGGAGGCGGGGTCGACGATGGCCAGGTGCTGGCCGTAGGGGGCGCCGCAGCCGACCAGCACGCTGGCGCGCTCGGCGTCGCGGTCGCAGGGCTCGGCGACGCCGCGGTTGAGGGCGTCGCGGTCGAAGGCGGTGGTGGTGGGCGCCTCGTAGCGGGAGGAGGAGGCGACGTAGACGGTGGCCTCGGCCAGCCCGTAGGCGGGCACCTGCACCTCCGGGCGCAGGCCGTTGTCGCGGTAGGCGTCCAGGTAGCGGGTGAGGGTGCCCTCGCGGATGGTCTCGGCGCCGTTCATGAACACCTGGACGCCGCTGAGGTCCAGGGCGGCCTTCTCCTCGTCGGTGACCTTGGTGGACAGGTACTCGTAGGCGAAGTTGGGGGCGCAGGTGAAGGCGTGGTCCTGCTTGCTGAGCAGCTCCAGCCAGCGGATGGGCCGCATGATGAAGGCCACCGGGTCCATCAGCACGGCGGGGCTGGCGTAGGCCAGCGGCAGCGCGACGGCGGTGACCAGGCCCATGTCGTGGAACAGCGGCAGCCAGTTGACGCCGGAGGAGACGCGCGGGATGCCGTCGAAGGTGCCCCAGCACTGCTCGGCGTTGACGGCGAAGTTGCCGTGGGTGACCATGACGCCGGCCGGCACGCGGGTGGAGCCGGAGGTGTACTGCAGGTAGGCCAGGTCGTCGGGGGCGACGGGCTCGGCCTCCCAGCGCAGGGAGGTGTCGACGGTGTCGACGGCGAGGATCTGCTTGGGGCGCGGGACGGTGTTCTGGTCGAAGAACGCCTCCACGTGCGGCATCGCGGGGGTGGTGGTGAGCACGCACTCGGGCTCGGCGTCGCCGTAGACGGCCAGCAGGCGGTCGGCGTGGCCGGGCAGGTCCGGGGAGAACAGCGGTACGGCGATGAGGCGGGCGTACATGCAGCCCAGGAACCCCACGATGTAGTCCAGGTTCTGCGGGGCGAGGATGGCCACGCGCTGGCCGGGGTCGGTGGCCGCGCGCAGGGCGGCGGCGACGGCGCGGGCGCGGCGGTCCAGCTCGGCCCAGGTCATGTCCACCGCGACGCCGTCGATGTCGGTGGTGTAGTCCATGTAGGTGTAGGCGCGGTCGTCGGGGTAGAGCTCGGCCCACCGGCCGAGGCGTTCGATGAGCGGGGTGCGGTCCAGGGCGGCGATCGAGGCGTTCGTGGGCGCTTCGGTGGGCATGTGGGGGCGCTTTCGTTCGAGGGGCGGAGGCGCGGGCGGAGGCGTGCCCGCGTTCGGGCGGAGGGCGGGCCGGGCCGGAGGCGCGCAGGAGCCGTCCGCGGGGCCGGCGGCCGGGCGGGTCAGGTGATGCGGCGGGCGGCGAGGCGCTGCTCGTCGGGCCAGCGCACGTCCCAGACCCAGCCGAGCTTCTCGAACAGCCAGATGACGCGGGCGCTGATGTCGATCTGGCCCTTCAGGACGCCGTGCCGGGCGCAGGTGGGGTCGGCGTGGTGCAGGTTGTGCCAGGACTCGCCGAAGGAGGGGATGGCCAGCCACCACACGTTGCGCGAGTGGTCGCGGGTCTTGAAGTGGGTCTTGCCGAACACGTGGCAGATGGAGTTGATGGAGAAGGTGATGTGGTCTCCGGCGAACACCCGCAGCAGCCCGGCCCAGAACAGGGCGGTGACCGCGCCGTGCCAGGACCAGGTGAGCAGCGCGCCGAGGCCCATGGGCACCAGCAGCGTGGAGGCGGCGATCAGGACGTAGACGTCGTTGCGTCCCATGAACCGCAGGTCGGGGTCCTTGAGCAGGTCGGGCGCGTACTTGGTGCGGGAGGTGCGCTCCTTGCGGAACAGCCAGCCCATGTGGGCGTGGAACAGTCCCTTGGTGAGCCCGATCAGGCCCGGCCCGTACTCCCACGGCGAGTGCGGGTCGCCCTCGGCGTCGGCGTACTTGTGGTGGCGGCGGTGGTCGGCCACCCAGAAGATCACCGAGCCCTGCCAGGCCTGGCCGCCGAGGATCGCCAGCACGATGCGCAGCCAGCGCTTGGCCTTGAAGCCGCCGTGGGTGAAGTGCCGGTGGTAGCCGACGGTGATGCCCAGGGCGTTGAAGGGGTACAGCAGGGCGAAGATGGCGACGTCGGTCCAGCCCAGCCCCCAGCCCCAGAAGAACGGGACGGCGGCGGCCACGCCGACGATGGGCGCCACCACGAAGACCACCACGCTGACCCGTTCGACCAGCGGCACGGGTTTGGGGGAGATGTCGGGCTGTGGTGCTCGGTTGCCAACGTCGGCGACACCCGCTGTCATCTGGGACTCCTCGGCAGGTCGCGGTCGTGCGGGCGGCCGGTGCGAGGCGGGCCGCCGCGATGTGGGCACGACCGTACGGCCGGGTGACAGGCGGCGGTTACCGTCTCAGCGCATCACTTGCGGCGCGTGTTGTGCGTCCCGTTGACAAGATTGCCGGGGCTCGCGGGCGGGGCGGCTGCCGGGCGGGCCGCTAGCGGGTGGGGACGGGGACGGGCGGGCGTCCGGTCGGGGTGATCTCGCCGAACAGGGCCTTGGCGGCGGCGCGCAGCGCCTCGGGGGTGTGGGAGTAGGTGGCCAGGCAGGTGCGGGCCTCGGGGAAGGCGGCCAGGTCGTAGGGGGTGCCGACGGCGAGGACGGCGACCGGCCGCCCGGTGGCGGCCAGCGCCTTGACCAGGGCGGCCTGCCCGGGGCCGGTGCGGGGGCCGGGCGGCCAGGCGCGGTGGGTGACCGCGACGGCGAGGTCGTGGCCGCGTGCGGCGCCGGCCGCCCGCGCCGCCGCGTCACCGGTGGGGTCGGCGCCGGTGGGGCGGACGGTGACGGCGGGGCCGCGGCGGGCGATCTCGTCGGCGAGGGCGCGGGTGGTGGCCTCGCCCCAGCCGGTGACCAGGACGGTGCGCGGGGCGGGCCGCAGCGGCAGGAGCCGGTCGCGGTCGGCGAGCAGGGTGACGGCATGGTCGGCGGCGCGCTGGGCCGCGGCGCGGTGCCCGGGGGCGCCGAGGAGGTGTTCGGCCCGGGACTCGTCCACGTAGGGGTCGGTGAACAGGCCGCGCCGCCGTTTCAGTTCCAGGACGCGGCGCACCGACTCCTCCAGGCGCCGTTCGGGGAGCTCGCCGGAGCGCACCGCCGCGACGACGGCGTCGAGCTGGGCGGTGAAGGCGCCGGGCGGCGGGGCCAGCAGGACGTCGGCGCCGGCCTTGAGGGCCAGCACGGCCACGCGCTCGTCGCCGTGCCGGGCCCGCACGCCCGCCATGGTGAGGGCGTCGGTGACGATCAGGCCGCGGAAGCGCAGCCGGTCGCGCAGCAGGCCGGTGACGACGGGCCGCGACAGGGTGGCGGGGTCGCCGGAGGGGTCGAGGGCGGGGACGGCCAGGTGCCCGGTCATGACGGCCTCGGCGCCCGCGGCGATCGCGGCGCGGAAGGGCGGCAGGTCCAGGCGCTCCCATTCGGCGCGGGTGCGGGTGAGGACCGGCAGGCCGGTGTGGCTGTCCACGGCGGTGCCGCCGTGGCCGGGGAAGTGCTTGGCGGTGGCGGCCGCTCCCCCGTCGCGGTGGCCGGTGATCTGCGCGGCGGTGAGGGCGGCCGCCAGGGCGGGGTCGGCGCCGAACGAGCGCACGCCGATGACGGGGTTGGCGGGGTCGGTGTTGAGGTCGGCGCAGGGCGCGTAGTTGTGGGTGATGCCGAGGGCGCGCAGCTCGCGGGCGGTGGCGCGGGCCAGCTCGTAGGCCAGGGCGCGGGCGGTGGCGGGGTCGCGGGCGGCGGCCAGAGCCATCGCGCCCGGGGTCTGGGTGAAGGGCGGCGGGAGGCGGGCGACCGGGCCGCCCTCCTGGTCGACGGCGATGGTGAGGGGGACGGCGTGCGGCTGGGCGAGGGCGGCGCGCTGCAGGCCGTTGGACAGGGCGGCGACCTGGCGGGGGCCGGTGATGTTGGCGGGGTCGTCGCGGAAGTAGACGACGCCGCCGGGGCGGTGGCGCTCGATGAGCTGCTCGGCGCTGTCCACCCCGTACATCCGGCGGTTGCGGGCGGCGGCGTCGGGGTCGCGGGTGTCGGCGCGGGTGCCGTGCACCTGGAGGACGAACAGCTGGGCGGCCTTGTCGCGCAGGGTCATGGCGGCCGGGTCCGGGAGGGCGGTCATGTGCGCCGATGGTGCCAGGCGGCCGGTCAGCCGCGCTTCTTGCGGCGGTGCCACAGGTGGTGCGGGGCGGGTTTGGGCACCTCGGTCAGGGGGTGCTTCTCCACGGCGTAGCGGCGGATGTAGGCGCTGAGGAACGCCTGGAGGCTGGCGCCGACCGGCAGGGCCAGCAGCGCGCCGATCGGCCCGATGACGGCGGTCCCGGCCAGCACGATGCCGAACGCGACGGCGGGGTGCATGTCCAGGGTGCGCGCGGTGATGCGCGGTTGCAGGACGTAGTTCTCGAACTGCTGGTAGGCCACGATGAACAGCAGCGTCCACAGCGCGGTGGAGGGGTCCTTGGCCAGGGCGACCAGGATCGGGACGGCTCCGGCCAGGTAGGTGCCGACGGTGGGGATGAACTGGGAGACCACGCCCACCCACAGGGCCAGGGTCAGCGCGTAGGGCACCCCCAGCAGCGACAGCGCGACGTAGTGCGCCACCGCCGAGAACAGCGCCAGCAGCGCGCGGGAGTAGATGTAGCCGCCGGTCTTGTCGATGGCGATCTCCCAGGCCCACAGCACCTGCCGCTGGCGCTGGGGCGGCAGCAGCGAGCAGACGGTGCGGCGGAACTGGGGGCCCTGCGCCGACAGGTAGAAGGTGAACAGCAGCATCCCCAGGCCCTGGAACAGCACGCCGGCGGCGGTGGCGCCGATGCCCCACACGTTCCCGGCCAGGTCCGACAGGTGCTTGGACACCTCGTCGGTGACGGTGGGCAGCCGGTTGAAGACGGTGTCCTGCGACAGGCGGGTGCCGAAGGTGGAGTTGATCCAGGAGATGACGTCGTCGACGTAGCCGGGGAAGCCGTTGATGAGGTTGGTGGTCTGGGCGACCACCAGCGAGCCCAGCACCCCGAAGAACGCGGCCGCGCACACCGCGATGACGACGAACATCACGCCGGTGGCCGCGCCGCGCCGCCAGCCGCGCGCGGCCAGCCAGTTCACCGCCGGTTCGATCGCGAACGCCAGGAACAGCGAGGTCAGCAGCAACAGCAGCAGCCCGCGCAGCTGCTCCAGCAGCCACAGACCCGCCACGAACAGCAGGACGACGGCGCCGAACAGCACGAAAGCCCGGGGCAGCCACGGCGGCATCCGCTGGGCGGCTCCCCCGCCCCCTTCACCAGGCATTTCCGACATGACTGGGACTTTATGGGCGGCCGCGGGGCGCTCGGCGGCCGCCGCGTGCCCGCCAAGGGATTCTTTGCCGGTTGTTGCCGGTCGGCTTACCGGGGCCCGGCCGGTCGTCCGGTCGGTCGGACGCCGGGCGGCCCGCGGCGGCCCGGCGGCTCACAGGGGGTCGGGCCGCACCAGCGCCACGGGGCAGTGGGCGTGGTGCAGGACGCCGTGGCCGACCGAGCCCATCAGGGCGGCGGCGACGTGCCCGCGCCCGTGGGCGCCGACCACGACCAGGTCGGCGTCCTTGGACGCCTCCACCAGCGCGTGCACGGGGTGGTCCTGGATGACCAGCTCGGTGACGGCGACGCCGGGGTAGCGCTCGTGCCAGCCGCCGTACTCCTCGCGCACCCGGGTGCCCATGGTGTGCTCGGTCTCGTGCACGTTGACCAGGTGGCTGGTCTGAACGATGGCGGGTTCGAGCTGGAAGGCGTGCACGATCTGCAGCTCGGCCCCGCGCCGGCGGGCGGTCTCGAAGGCGTACCGCAGCGCGAGCGCCGACTGCTCCGACAGGTCGACGCCGACCACGACGCGGCCCTTGTCGCGCGGGTCGCCGTTGCCGCGGACCACCACCACGGGCCCGGCGGCGCGGACGGTGACGCGCAGGCCCACCGAGCCGAGCATCAGCCCGGCGAAGCCGCCCAGGCCGCGCGATCCGAGCACGGTCAGGCGGGCGCCGTGGGACGCCTTCACCAGCGCGCGCACCGGGGAGTCCAGTTCGACATGGGTGGTGACGGTCAGGTCGGGACGCCGCTCCAGGGCCAGGGCGCGGGCGGCGGCGACGGTGGAGCGGCCGGCCTCGGCGAGATGGTGGCCCTGGTCTTCGGTCGGCACGGCCGGGACCCCGTAGATCCAGGTGTCGGCGGCGGTCAGGACGTGCAGCGGGCAGTCGAGGTCGGCCGCCTCGTCGGCCGCCCATTCGACCGCGCGCGCGGCCGACGGCGAACCGTCGGTCCCGACGATGACCGGACGTTTTTCCGGCATGCTCATGAGCCCCCCTTTGTGCGCGATTGCTTGATTCCCCGCGCCCGGGGGCGTTACACGGCCGGAATGGGTGCGTCAACGCCACCCCATTTCGGCGTCTTCGCAGTTCAAAGCCATTGCTGAGGAACCAGGACTCGAACCTGGATCGCCGCGTCCAGAGCGCGGTGTGCTGCCATTGCACCATTCCCCATGGACAGCGGCGAGAGCGTCGAACCGGCCGGATTCCTTCCTCGGCCGCTGCGCGTCCATTGCAGCAGGAAGGCGGATTCGGTTCAAACGAATTTCACGCCCGCGCTTTTTTGCGGGGGCGCGGCGGGGGCGCGGCGGGGATGCGGGGGGGCGGGCCGGACGGCCAGGATGACCGGTATGGGTGATGTGTACACGCACCGGATCCGGGTGCGCTACAGCGAGTGCGACCAGCAGGGCGTGGTGTTCAACGGCCAGTACCTGTTCCTGTACGACGTGGCGGTGACCGAGCTGTGGCGGGAGGTGGTCGGCGACTACGCCGCGATGGTCGAGGGCGGCCACGACCTGGTGGTGGCCGAGTCGCGGCTGCGCTACCGGCAGGGCGCGCGGTTCGACGAGCTGCTGGACGTCTCGATGCCGATCGTCAAGCTGGGCACCACCAGCATGGTGGTGGCGCCGCGGTTCCGGGTGGGCGACCGGCTGATCGCCGACGGGGAGGTGCGGCACGTGTTCGTGGACCCGGCGACGATGGCCAAGAAGGAGATGCCCGCCGACGTGCGGAAGGCGTTGGAGCCGTACGTGGTGGACGACCCCGACGCCCTGCCCTGACGCCCGGCGTCCGGTGTCCGGCGGTGCGCGCCGCCGACGCCGCCGCCGGGCGTCCCGGGTGTGCGGGACGCCCGGCGGCGGGGGTCAGTCCTCGTCGTCCTCGTCGTCGAAGAACTCGTCGATGACCTCGTCGGCGACCATGCCGCCGGCCACGCCGACCGCGACGCCGGCGGCGGCTCCGGCGGCCACGCCCGCCCAGCCGGGGCCGCGGCGCTGCCCGTGGCCCTCGTGGTGGCCGTGGGAGTCGTCGTGGTGGAGGCCGTGGCCGTAGGGGTGGCCGTGGGAATGGCCGTGGGAGTGGTCGTACGCCTGGCCGTAGGTCTTGTCGTACGCGTGGGCGGGTGCGGCGGGGCCGCCGGTGAGGGCGTCCAGCCAGGCGGTCAGCTCGGCGGCCCAGTCCACCGCCTGCGCGTCGCCGTGGCCGACCTGGAGGCGGAAGACCTGGTCGGTGGAGCCGAACAGGCCGGTGCGCCGGTCGGCCTCCAGCACGACGGCCAGGCCGCCGGGCTCGGCGACGAAGGTCAGCTCGACCTCCTCGATGCGGCCGGTGTAGGCGGGCGGCGGGTAGAACTCGATCTCCTGGTGGAAGGGCAGGTGCTGGGGCACCCCGTACAGCTGCCCGTACTCCAGGTCGGCGCCCTTGAACACGAATCCGGCCCGCTCGAACCCGGTCAGCACGTGCTCCTGGGAGGGCAGCGGGGCGACCGCGACCGGGTCCAGGTCGCCCTTGTCGACGGCCTTGGCGACCGCCAGCTCGGTGCGCACGCCGATCGCCATGCCGTGCAGCGGCACGCCGTGCGCCTCGGTGAGCGGGGTCTCCCACGGCACCGGCAGCCGGAAGGGGACGACGCGGTCGGTGCGGGCGGCCAGGCGGAAGGGGCCGCCGACCCGGGCGCGGTGGAACTCGACGGCGCCGGTGGACTCGCCCTGGCCGTGCTCGGCCTCCACCCCGGCGACCAGGGCCAGGGTCAGGTGCTGGACGTCGGCGTCGTAGTCGGCGGCGGTGAGGCGCACCTCGCCGTCCAGGGTCCCGCCGGGGCTGCAGCGCCCGGTGGCCAGCACGGTGTCGACCTTCGGGCCGCCCATGCCGAGCGCCCCCATCATCTTCTTGAAGACCACGGTGCCTTCCTCTTCGCGTCCGGTTCGCGCGCGCCGCCGGTGCGGCGGCGCGGCGACCCAACTATTACACATGTAGTAGTTGGGGGCGAGCGAGGGTGCGGCCGTGCCGCGGCGAAGGGTGCGGCGGAGAGGAGGGGAGGCGGGTCGTCCCGTGCCGGATCGGCGGGGCGGACCGGCGGAAAGGGGGCGGGGCGGGACAGGCGGCCGGCGCTTCGTCGGGCTCAGTTCGTTTTTGAAACGGTTCCTGACTTGGAATCAGGTTTCTGCCCGACGTGCCCGGCACAGTTCCCGCACGGTTCGATTGAAGTGGGTCGCGGCCGCGCGGGCAACCGGTTTATCCGGCCGCCCGCGCGGTCGCCGCCGCGGGGGCGAACAGGGAGGCGTAGACGGCGCGCTCCCCTTCGGTGACGATCTGCCCGGCCAGGTGGGGGCCGGTCACGGTGGACAGGCGCAGGTCCAGGTAGCGGTCCTCCTCCTGCACCTGGACGGGGCCGGTGGGGACCCGGGCGAGCCAGTCGGCGATCTCGGCCAGGCGGTCGGCGCGGTCGGCGTCCAGCGCGGCGCGCAGTCCGGCCAGCGACGTCGCCTCGTAGGGGGCGGGGTCGGCGGGCGCGGGCTCGGCGTGCCAGGCGGCGACGCCGTAGGCGAAGCAGACCAGCGACATCCACATCTGGGCGAAGTAGACCGGGTCGGGGGCGATCTCCAGTCCGGCGAAGCGGTCGCCGATGAAGAACAGCGCGCCGAGCTGGCCGGGCTGCGGTTCCAGGCGGCTCTGGAACTGGGTGAGCACCGGGCGCTTGCGCGACAGGATCTGCTCCAGGTGGCCGCGCCGGGCCAGGCCGTAGCGGGTGTTGAGGTCGGCGATGTCGGTCCACAGCTTGCTGTAGCCGGGCACGCCGCGCAGCTCCAGCGCGCGGGCGCGCAGTTCCAGGGGCAGCACGAAGAACCACTGGTCGCGTCCGGCCAGCAGGCCGCCCTGGCTCTCCTGGACGCAGGCGGCGTCGTTGAACAGCAGGCTCTGGCCGGCTGCCAGCAGCGCCGAGCGGCACAGGGCGTGGTTCTGGGCGGCGTCCTGGATGTAGCCGATGTGCAGCGGGACGATGGCCACGCCGGAGTCGGCGCCGTTGCGCAGCTCGACCTGGCCGTAGCCGGGCACGCGCGCCAGCTTCAGGCCGCTGCGGGGGGCGACGATGCCGGGGTGGGCGGGTCCGCTGATGGGCACCATGGTCAGCGCGCCGGCGCGCTGGGGGGTGCCCAGGCGGTGCCCGGCCAGGCTGAGGGGGCCGGGCACCAGTGCCGCCAGGTCGCTCATGCGGCGCTCCTCGTCTGCAGGCGGGCGGCCTGCCGGTCCAGGTCGGCCAGCCGGGCGTGCAGGGCGGCGCGCAGCCAGGGCGCGCCGGCCTCGCAGTGGCCGAACATCCACGGCAGCAGTTCGGCGAAGTCGTCCTGGTGCCAGAAGCCGCGCTCGGGCAGGGCGGGCGCGGGGCGGCGCAGCGCGAGGTCGTCGCTGCCGGTGAACAGCGCGTGGCAGAACACCACCGGGGTGGTGATGCCGGCGCGCGGCAGGGAGGCGGTGACGCGGGCCAGGTCGCCGGGGAACAGGTTCTCGTAGCCGTCGGAGACGACCGCGACCAGGTCGGGGTCGGTGCCGAGGGCGTCCAGGACGCCGGTGGCCAGGTCGGTGGCGCCGCGCGGGGCGTGCTCGTCGCCGCCGACCTCCACCACCTCCAGCCGCTCGCACAGCCGCGACAGCACCATGCGCAGCGCGGCGGCCTGCGACAGCACCGCCCATTCGCGGTCGCCGTAGCCGCGCATGGACGCCGAGGCGTCCAGCACCAGCGCCACCGCGCCGGGGAAGGGCGGCAGGTCGCCGACCGCGTCGCTGACGTAGCGGCCGAGGGCGGTGTGCAGGTCGGCGGCGGGGCCGCCGCGGTACAGGTGGACCAGGGTGGCGGCGATGTCGCCGCGGTTGGTGGCGGTGACGGTGGCGGGCCGCTCGCGCAGCAGGTCGACGGTGAGGGCGGCGCGGTGGGGGGCGGCGGCGCCGGGGCGTCCGGCCGAGTACAGGGCGCGCACGCGCGGCAGGGCGTGCTCGGGTGCGGCCAGGAAGCGCAGCAGGCGGCGCTGCAGGTAGTCCGAGGCGGTGTCGCCCTCGCCGATGCGGCGGGCGCAGCCGCGGGCGGTGGCCTTGCCGAGGGCGTGCTCGAAGCAGTCCACCAGCGCGGGGCGGCGGGCGGCGATGAGGGCGTCGGCGTCGGGGTGCTCCAGTACGAACCGCAGGGCGGCGCGGGTGGTGTGCTTGTGGTTGGCGCGCAGCCGGCGCAGCGCCAGCAGCACGGTGATGACGTGGGCGGGCGGCAGGGCCAGGGTCAGCACGCGGGTGAGGCGGGCCAGGGTGGCGCGGGTGGTGTCGTCCAGCCCGGCCTGGGAGGCGGCCAGCACCTGCAGCAGGACGCGGGCGCGCTGCCAGGGGCGGACGCCGGGGGTCAGCGCCAGCAGGGCGTAGCCCTCGGGGTCGTCGGTGTAGGCGGCGCGGTGGAAGTCCGCGTCGTCCCAGCACAGCGTGCCGCCCCGGGGCAGGCTCACCGGCTCGTCGTGGGTCTCGAAGTGGGCCAGGAGAAGGGGGGTGTCCATATTCGCCTCCGCGAACATGGAGTTTAGGAATCGTCGGGAGTGCCCCGACACTCATTTTCCGTTCGGCGGGCGCGGCGCGGGGGTCGGCCGCCGGTTCGGGGCTCTGCTTCGAGGGCCGTCTGGGCGGCCGGTGCGGTGGCCGCGCCGAGGGCCGTGACCGCGTCGGGAGCGCTGTCGGGAGCGTTGTCGGAAGCGCTGTCGGGTGCGGGGGGCTCGGTGGCGTAGTCGCCGATGCCCTGCTCGATCAGGTCGAAGGCGCGGTGGGCGGCGCGGTGGACGTCCTCGCGCATCTCCTCCAGGGTCTCCCCCGCCATCTTGCGGCGCAGGACCTCGTTCACCAGGTGCCACTGCACGGTCATGATCATGGAGGCGGCGACGCGGGGGGCGATGTCGTCGGGGCCGGCGCCGGTCTCCTCGGCCAGCAGTTCGGCGAGCCGTTCCTCGGCCTGCCGGCCGATCTCGTGCTGGCGGGCGGTCAGGGCGGGGCTGTCCAGCACGGTGCGGGCCCAGACCTCCGAGCCCTCGTGGAAGCCGGTCTGGTAGGCGCCCTCGGCCAGGCCCTCCAGGAAGCGGCGGCGGAACAGCGCGACGGCCGACTCGCCGGGGCGGCGCCCGGCGAGCGCGTCGGCGGCCTGCTCGACGATGTCGGCCTGCCGGTCGAAGAACAGGTCCTCCTTGGTGCGGAAGTAGTTGAAGACGGTGTTGACCGAGACGTCGGCGGCGCGGGCGACGTCGGCGACGGTGACGTTGTCGAAGCCGCGCGTCACGAACAGGCCGGTGGCGATGTCGGAGATCCGGGTACGGGTCTCGCGCTTCTTGCGCTCGCGCAGTCCGGGTCCGGGGTCGCGTGGTTCGGCCATGAGCAGATTGTAACCGTCTTGGTGTCACTTAAAAATTGGTGTGACTTAAAAATTGTGGTTACTGTGGTCGGGACGCGTCCCCCCGATCGGAGGCACCAGTGATCCAGGCACACGGGCTGGCCCGCACCTTCCGCACCAAGCAGGGCGAGGTGGAGGCCGTCCGCGGCGTCGACCTCGACGTGGCGGCCGGCGAGATCGTGGGGTTCCTCGGCCCCAACGGGGCCGGCAAGACCACCACGCTGCGCATGTTGACCACCCTGCTGGCCCCCACCGCCGGGACCGCGACGGTGGCCGGGCACGACCTGCGCGCCGACCCGGCCGGAGTGCGGCGGCGCATCGGCTACGTCGCCCAGGGCGGCGGCACCGACCCGGCGACGCCGGTCGGCGAGGAGCTGGAGCTGCAGGCGCGCCTGTACGGGGTGCCGGACCGCGCCGAGCGGATCGCCGAGCTGTGCGCGCGGCTGGAGCTGGAGGGCCTGGAGGCGCGCCCGGCGGCGTCGCTGTCGGGCGGGCAGCGGCGGCGGCTGGACATCGCGCTGGGGCTGGTGCACCGGCCGCCGCTGGTGTTCCTGGACGAGCCGACCACCGGGCTGGACCCGCAGAGCCGCGGCAACCTGTGGGAGCACATCCGGCGGCTGCGCGACGAGGAGGGCGCCACGGTCTTCCTGACCACGCACTACCTGGAGGAGGCCGACGCGCTGTGCGACCGCGTCCAGATCATCGACCGGGGCGTGATCGTGGCGTCGGGCTCCCCCGACGAGCTCAAGCGGCGCGTCGCCGGGGACGTGGTGACCCTGGAGCTGGGCGAGGGCGCCGAGCGGGCGCGGGCGGCGCTGGAGGGCCGCCCGGCGGTGCGCGAGGCGACCGTCGCGGGCGGCACGGTGCGGCTCACCGTCGACAACGGCGACCGGGAGCTGATGGGGCTGGTGCGCGCGCTGGACGCGGCGGGGGTGGAGCTGGCCTCGCTGCACCTGGCGCGGCCCACCCTGGACGACGTCTTCCTCACCGTCACCGGCCGCTCCCTGCGCGAGGCCGCCTGACCCCGTTCCTCCCTCCTCCCCCTTCTCCCCCGGTCCCCCGGAAAGGACGTTCGTCATGACCCAGGTCGCGCGCGACACCTACCTGATCTTCATGCGGTACCTGCGGCCCACGCTGCGCAACAAGGTGGCGCTGGTGTTCGGGGCGCTGCAGCCGCTGCTGTACCTGCTGCTGTTCGGGCCGCTGCTGAAGGACGTGTTCGGCGCGGGCGGCTCCTGGCAGGTGTTCGTGCCGGGCATCCTGGTCCAGCTGGTGCTGTTCGGCGCGGGTTTCGTGGGCTTCGGCCTGATCGCCGACCTGCGATCGGGCGTGGCGGAGCGGCTGCGGGTCACCCCGGTCAGCCGGGTGGCGCTGCTGCTGGGACGGGTGCTGCGCGACACCGTGGTGCTGTCGGCGCAGGCGCTGCTGCTGGTGGCGGCGGGGGTGGCGCTGGGGCTGCGCGCGCCGCTCGGCGGGATCGCGGTGGGGCTGCTGTTCGTGGTGGCGCTGGCGGTGAGCATCGCCTCGCTGTCGTACGTGCTGGCGATGGCGACCCGCACCGAGGACGCGTTCGCGCCGCTGCTGTCGACGGTGACGCTGCCGCTGATGCTGCTGGGCGGCATCCTGCTGCCGATGAGCATGGCGCCGGGCTGGCTGGACGCGGTGTCGCGGTTCACGCCGTTCCGGTACGTGGTGGACGCGACGCGGGAGGCGTTCCAGGGCCACTACGCCAGCGCCGCGGTCGCCCAGGGCGCGGCGGTGGCGGTGGCACTGCTGGTGGCGTCGGTGGCGCTGGGCGCCCGGCGGTTCCGCCGCGAGAACGCCTGAGGCGCGCCTGAGGCGCGGCCGCCCCGGGCGGGCCGGGGCCGGGGTCAGCGGCTGAGGGCGGGCGCGGGGATCTCGGGGGCGGCGACCGGGACGCGTTCGACCACCGCGCGCTGGGCGATGAAGGCCCCGGCCAGCACGACCGCGCCGCCGGCGAGCTGGACCGGGGTGAGGCGCTCGCCCAGCGCGGCCCAGGCCAGCAGGGTGGCGGCGACGGCCTCGGTGTAGCAGACGGCCCCGGCGACCTGGGCCGACAGCCGCTGCACGGCGGCGACGCCGGTGAGGTAGGCCAGCACGGTGCTGACCAGGATGATCCAGGCCGCCAGCAGCCAGCCGGGGGCGGTGCGGTCGCCGACCGGGACGGCGGCGGGCAGCACCTCCCACGGCATCGCCCAGGGCGCGGCCAGCGCGGTGAGCGCGACCGCGCCCACCGCCGAGCCGGCGGCGGTCAGCACCAGCGGGTCCACCTGCCCGGCGACGCGGTCGATCAGCAGGAAGTAGGCGGCCTGGCAGGCGGCCGCGCCGAGCCCGGCGGCCAGGCCCAGCGCGTCCAGCGCCAGGCCGTTCCACACCTGCACCACCAGGGCCAGCCCGGCCATCGCCACCAGCACGCCGAGCACCGCGGTGCGGTGCACCGGGGCGCGGCGCACCAGCCGCAGCCAGGCCAGCACCAGGATCGGGCCGGTGAACTCCAGCAGGATCGCGATGCCGACCGGCAGCCGGGAGGCGGCCACGAAGTACAGCGCCTGGCATCCGGCGATGCCGGTGAGGCCGTAGGCGGCCAGCACCGGCAGGTGCCGGGCCGAGGTGCGCGCCGCGGCGCGGCCGCGCAGCAGCAGCACCAGCGGGACCAGCACCAGCGCGGCCCCGGCGATGCGCAGCCACACCGCCTGCAGCGGGGTCAGCCCGGCGTGGATCAGCGCCTTGCCGAACGGCCCGGACGCGCCGAAGCAGATCGAGGAGACCACCGCCAGGCCGAGGCCCCAGGCCCGGGTGCGCGCCGCACCGTCCATCCGCGCCTCCTGCGCCGCCCGCCGATTTTCAGGAGCATCCTTGCATAACACTCCTTACACGTCGATGGTTCGATCATCCCGGACCGGGTGGTCGCGGACGGTCGCGGCGATCCCGCCCGTACCGCCCGTGGCACTACTATTCGCGGGGTGAGCTGGCAGGGGGCCGGGGCGGGACCCGGCACGGGCACGGGCGGTACGGGCGGCACGGCCGGGAGCGATCTGTTCACCGCGGTCGAGGGCAACATCCGGGAGCTGGTCGCCTCGCCCTGGTGGCGCGGCGCGCCGCCCCAGCAGCGCGCCGAGCAGATCGCCACGCGCATGCTGTGGGGCGCGGGCGAATGGTGGCTGTACGGGGCGTGGGGCCGCTGGTACCGGTGCGGCCTGGACGGCGCCTGGCACCCGTGCCCGCCTCCGGCCGACCCGGGCGAGCGCCGGGTGGCGGTGCCCGCGCCGCCGGGCTCGGCGACGCCGCCGGTGCCGCCCGCGCTGTTCCCCACCGGCCCGGACCTGGCGGCCGGGCGGATGGCGCCGCTGGGCTTCCTGGGCCCGCTGCCCGACACCGGGGTGGTCGCGCGGGTCTCCCAGGCCATCACCACGGCGCTGGCGGTGCACCCGGGGCAGTTCGCCCAGCAGGACCCGATGTTCCAGCCCGGCACCCCCTCCACCGTCGCGGCCGCCTGGGGCGCGCTGCTGTGGTGCGCGGGGTCGCCGGTGGCGCTGACCGACCACCCGCTGATCGAGTCGTTCGTGCCGTTCCTGACCACGCCCGCCGAGCGGCTGCACTGGATGATGCCGCCGGACTTCGGGACGCTGGCCGGGTACTACGTCAACCGGCTGGGGGCCGGGGACGGCGGCGGCGCGGCGCACATCGCGCGGGTGATGTACGAGGTGGCGGCCGGGCTGCAGGGCGACCGGCGGTTCCGGCCGGGCGCCGACGCGCTGGCGGCGGTGACCGCGACGTCGCTGCGCAGCGTGCACCAGGACCTGGCGACGGTGCGGTACGGCCCGGCGGCGGTGCTGCAGGAGTGGCGGCGGCGCTGCCCGGCCGAGTTCGCCACCCCGATGGTGCGCGACACCTCGCCCGGGGAGTACCTGCGGCTGGCGCTGTACGACCTGCAGGAGATCGTGGCCGAGCTGACCGGCCCGCTGGCGGTGACCGGGGGCCGCGCCCACGACCGGGTGCGGCACGCGGGGCTGGCGGTGCTGGCGGCCGACGTGCAGGCGGCGCCGGGCGTGCTGCCGGCGCTGCAGCAGTGGCTGGACGCCGACAGCGCCCGCGCGCTGCAGGCGGTGCTGGCCGACCCGGCGCACCCGCTGCGGGTGCTGTGGCCGCGCGACGGGCGGCTGCCCGAGCCGCTGCGCAGCAGCGACGCCGACCTGCTGTCGGCGCTGCTGGCCACCACCTACACCCTGGGGCTGACCTGGTGCCGGCTGGCGCAGGTGCCGCCGCCGGCGACCGGGTTCGCGGTGCCGCAGGCGATCGCGGCGGAGCTGACCAGCCCGGCGCTGCACACCCCGCCCTCCACCGACGAGCTGAGCGCGTGGGACATCATCAAGGCGGCGCGTGCGCACCTGGCGGCCGAGCGGGCCGCCGACGCGCCGGGCGCGCCGCCGGTGCCCGACCGGCCGGTGGCGCCCTCGCGCGAGCAGCCGCCGGAGCCGCCGCCCGCGGTGGCCCCGATGGAGCCGCCCGCGCCGCCGCCGGTCCAGGACGCGGCCCCGCCCGTCCAGCCCGCCGCCCATCAGGCGTTCGGCCAGGAGGCCGAGCCACCGCGCATCGCCCCGCCCCCTCCCCCGCAGGTGGAGCAGGGGGCGCAGGCGGGTCCGGGTGCGCCGGTACCGCCTGCGCCGCGCGAGGTGCCGCCCGCCGCGCCGACCGCGCCGGTGTGGCCGTCGGCCGACGAGCCCGCGCCCGCGCCTCCGGCGGCGGGCGGGCCGGGCGGGCCAAGCGAGCAAGGCGCGGCCGACGCCACGCAGTTCGATCCCGACCCGTTGCGGACCCAGCTCGATCCGCGCGCCGCGCCACCGCCGGGGCCGGTGGGGGGAGCGGTGGCGCAGCCGGACCTGCCGCCGCCGCCCGCGCCGGTGGCGCAGGTGCCGCCCGCGGTGCCGCCGGCGGCCGGGGACGGCCCGGCCCCGCAGGTCGCCGAGGCGTACGGCGTGCGGTTCCTGTGCGGCGCCGACGACATCGAGCGGGTGGTGACCGAGGTGCGGCGGCGCGGCAAGTGGGCCAAGCGGCTGCGCGGCCAGGAGGTGTCGAGCGCGTCGGTGCCGGCGCTGCTGCTGATCGGCGGGCCCTCCAGCGGGCAGCGGCGGCTGGCGCGGATGGTGGCGCGGGCGCTGGCGGAGGTGGAGGTGTCCAGCGGGCAGGTGCACGGGACGCACGCCGAGGACCTGCGCGCCCGGGGCCCGGAGGGGCTGCGGGAGGCGCTGGACGAGCACGCCGGGCACGTGCTGCTGCTGGAGGGCCTGGACTCGCTGCTGCTGGACGACGCCCAGGGCCGCGCCTACGCCGAGGCGCTGTACCGGGCGCGGCTCGAGGGGGTGAGCGACACCGCGCTGCTGGGGACCTGCGAGCCGGGGCGGGTCGGGGAGCTGTCGGCGGCGTCGCCGGAGCTGGTGACCGACCTGCGCGCGGTGCGGCTGCCGGACCTGTCGGATCCGCGGCTGGCGGCGGGGCTGCTGGGGGTGCTGGCCGAGGAGCGGCGGCTGCGGCTGGGCACCGACGCCTGGGAGGCGGTGCACCGCGATCTGGGCGGGCTGCGGGGCCGGGGGCGGCTGACCGGCGCGCGGCTGATCGAGGCGTACCTGGACCGGGCCGCCACCCGGCATCTGGGGCGCGCCGAGGCGACGCAGGCGATCGGCGACGCGGGGGCGCTGGTGCTGTCGGCGGACGACTTCGCGGGGGTGGCGGCCGAGCTGTCGGGCCCCTAGGTCGGGTGCGCCGCGGGTGCGCCGTGGTGCACCGGACGCGGGTGCACCGGACGCGGGTGCACCGGGGACGTGCCGGCGCTTGTGCCGGGTGCCGTCGTTCCGGTGCGGCGCGGTCGTTGCCGGGGTCAGGCGGGCCGGCCGGGGCCGCCGTCGGGGCGGGCGCCGTTGCGGCCGTTCACGCCGTGCAGCAGGCGGGAGAACCAGACGGTCTTGCCGGCGGGTTCGGGGCGGACGCCGAAGTCGGTGGCCAGGGCGCCGACCAGCAGCAGGCCCCGGCCGTCCTCGGCCCAGTCCAGCAGGCCGGGGCCGGGGCCGGGCGGCGCGGGCGCGGCGGGGTTGCCGTCGGCGATCTCGCCGGTGAGCAGGGGGCCGTCCAGGCGCAGCAGGAGCCGGACGGGTCCGCCGCCGTGCAGGACGGCGTTGGTGATGAGCTCGTCCACCATCAGCACGACGTCGTCGATGTCGGCGGGGTCGGGCACCCGCCATTCGCGCAGGGCGCGTCCGGTGAGGGCGCGGGCCCGGGACGCCGCGCGGGTCTCCGCGGCCAGTTCCCAGACCGCGGTCCGCGTGTTCTGGGGCGCGCGGCGGTGGTGCTGCGCGCGCCCGTCGATCCCGAGCTCGGTGGTGTCCAATGGCCCGACTCCTCACTTGTGCCGGCTTGCGCGGGGCGGCGGTGTCCTCTGGCTTGGTCCCGGCCGGTGCGCGCCCTGCCGGGCGCGCCCGTCGGATCGGGCCGGGGGTTCCCCGTGCCGGCGGCGGCCGGGGAGGCGGTCCCCTGCCGCCCCGGCGCTCTGCCGCTCCGGTGCCCTGGAGGGCGCCGCCGGCGTCGATCCGACGGGGTCGGTGGTGCTTTCCCCGCGTTCGTTCCTCTTGGGAGACGCTCCCGGATCGGGCGCGGTGCACGGGCGCAGGCAACCCTCACCCCGGGGTGAGGTGACCCATCACACATCGCCAGGGGCGGGGATCGGGGCGTCCGGGATGGAACAGGCACTGCCGGGATGCGGTTAAGGTAAGTGGTGTCGGTGTGGCATGTGTCCCCCGGGCTCTACACAACGCCTTCGAGGAATACCGCCGGGCCCTTGCGGTCCGGGCTGGAGCTTCGTTGTGCCTTTCGCCGTGAGGCGACCACCACACCGGCCTGAACGCCGAGGCCCGGCGAGATCTGATCTCGCCGGGCCTCGGCGTTCGTCGTTCTCCGGGGCGGGTCCGCGCCCGTGAGGGGCGGGCGGCGGGCACGGGGAAGACGCGGAAGACGTGAGCGGGCGCGGGAAGAAGGAGCGGGCGGGGGCGGGCGGGTCAGGAGAAGGCGGTGGCGACGGCGCCGGCGAGCGCGGTGGCGATGCCGAGCACGGCGACCAGCACCGCCGCGATCAGGCGGACGCGGCGGCTGCGCCGCGGTCGTCCGAGAGTGGACAGGCGATGGGCCAGCCGCGGGTCGTCCGCGGTGAGCCGGATCTCGATCGCGGCGAGGATCCGCTGCTCCTCCATCGACAGGGCCATGCTCATACCTCCGGGGGCGATCAGGTGTGGTGTTCCTGCCCCGGCTTCAAGATCATTATCCCCGGTCGGCGGTCACCGTTGCGGCACGGCCGGGCGCGCTCTCGTGGTGGAGGCGGTCCAGCGCGGTCACCTGGTAGGTGTAGGTGCGGCCGGGCTTGGCGGTCGGGTCGACGATGCCGCCGCCGCGGACGGTGGCCAGCAGCCGCGCCGGGGAGACCGGGCCGCACGAGGGGCCCTTGCCGTCGGTGCGGTAGACCGCGTAGTAGGCGGCGCCCTGGGAGGGCCGCCAGCGCACGCGCACGCCCTTGTCGTCGTTGTCGGCGGCGACGCCCTGGGTGGCGGCGGGCGCCTTGCCGCCGCCGGTGGGCGCGGCGGGCGCGATGGCGGGGCGCGAGTAGTGGTCGGCGCGCAGGCGGGAGGCGAAGCCCTGCTTGTCGGCGGCCACGTTGGCGGCGCTGAAGTAGACGTCGCCGCGCACCTGGGGGTGGCGGGCGTTGAGGGTCAGGTGGCGCGACAGCTCGGCGGGCTTCTTCCAGGTGGCGTCCTCGCCGACGCGGTAGGCGGCCTGGCCGATGGTGAGCTGCACCTTGGTGCCGGCGACCTGCTTGGACCACCAGTCGACCAGGGTGGCGTAGTCGGCGCGGCGGTCGCCGATGGGCCAGTACAGCTGCGGGGTGACGTAGTCGATCCAGCCTTCGCGGATCCACTTGCGGGTGTCGGCGTACTGGGCGTCGTAGCTCTGCAGGGCGCTGGTGGCCGACCCGGCGGGGTCGGTGGTCCTGTTGCGCCACACGCCGAAGGGGCTGATGCCGAACCGGACCCAGGGCTTGGCGGCGTGGATGCGGCGCGACAGCGACGACACCAGCTCGTCGACGTTGCGGCGGCGCCAGTCGGCCAGCTTCATGCCCTTGCCGTAGGCCTTGAAGGTGGCCTGGTCGGGGTAGTCGCCGGTGCCCTCGGGATAGGGGTAGAAGTAGTCGTCGAAGTGGACGGCGTCGATGTCGTACTTGCCGACCACGTCCATGACGGCCTTGGTGGCCAGGTCGCGGACCTGGGGCAGGCCCGGGTCGTACCACATGCCGCCGCCGTACTTGCGGACCCAGTCGGGGTGCTTGCGGGCGGGGCTGGTGGGGGCGAGCTTGTCCAGGTCGTCGTGGCGGGCGACGCGGTAGGGGTTGAACCAGGCGTGGAACTCCAGGTTGCGGGCGTGCGCCTCCTTGACCATGAAGTCCAGCACGTCGTAGCCGGGGTCCTTGCCGGGCGTCCCGGTGATCCACTGCGACCAGGGCTCGTGCGGCGAGGGGTAGAAGGCGTCGGAGTTGGGGCGGATCTGCACGAACACCGCGTTGAGGTTGAGGGACTTGGCGGTGTCGAGCAGCCGCCGGAAGCGGGCCTGCTGCTGGGCGGGGGTCTTGTCGCCGTCCTTGGGCCAGTCGATGTTGGCGACGGTGGCGATCCACATGCCGCGCAGCTGGCGGTCCTTGGAGTCGCCGGGGGCGGGCACGCCCTTGCACTCGGCCTGCGCCGCGACGGGCGCGGGGGCCGCGCCGCCCTTGCCGTCGCCGCCGTCGTCGTCGGTGCCGCCCAGCGCGGGCACGCACGCGGTCAGCGCGCCCGCCGCGAGGGCGGCGGACGCCAGCCGGACACCGGTTCCCGTTCTACTGCGCCATGCCATAGCGAGCCATTGTTACGCACTCGTTGCCGTGCTATGTACCGAACGGCCGGGCCCGCGCGCCGCCCGGGCTCCCCCGGGGCGCCTGCGGCACGCCCTCCGCACGCGGCCCGCGCGCCCGTCCCGCCCCTCCCGGCGGGGGCGCGGCGGGCGGCCCGGCACGCTCGTGATCTGCGGACATAAGGGGCGCGTGAAGATTTTTTCAAACATCTGGCGGCGGGCCCCGCATCTAACCGAGTGTTCCGCCCCACGACGCCACGGAGCCGAAGATGACCACCACCGAGCTGGACCGCCCGGCCGACGCCCCCACGGTGACGGCGGTGATCCCCACCCTCAACGAGGCCGACAACCTGCGATGGCTGCTGCCGCGGCTGACCGGGGTCGATGAGATCGTCATCGTGGACGGCGAGTCCACCGACGGCTCGGCCGAGATCGCCGCGGCGCTGCGCCCCGACGCCCGCATCATCAGCCAGCCGCCGCGCGGCAAGGGCCTGGCCCTGCAGGCCGGTTTCGCCGCCGCCACCGGCGAGGTGATCGTCATGCTGGACGCCGACGGCAGCATGGACCCCGCCGAGATCCCCTCGTTCGTGGCGCTGGTCGCGCGCGGCTTCGACTTCGTCAAGGGCTCGCGGTACGCCTGCGGCGGCGGGTCGCAGGACCTGACGTTCCTGCGCCGCGCCGGCAACAAGGGCCTGACGGTGCTGGCCAACACGCTGTACCGCACCGGGTGGAGCGACCTGTGCTACGGGTACGTGGCGCTGCGCAGGTCGGCGGTGGACACGCTGCGGCTGCGCTCGACCGGGTTCGAGATCGAGACCGAGATGTGCGTCAACGCCGTCACCACGGGCCTGCGCATCGCCGAGGTCGCCAGCTTCGAGGGCGACCGGATGTTCGGCGAGTCGCACCTGAACACCTGGCGCGACGGGTGGCGGGTGCTGAAGATGATGGTCGGCAGCCGGGTGCGCCCGGTGCGCGCGGCCGCCGCGCCGCCGGCCGAGGGCGCCGAGCCGGTGTCGCTGCCGGCCGCGGCGGGCATCGCCGCGTGACCGGCCGCGTGACCGGCCGTGTGATCGTTTTCTGAGGCCGCTCCGGTCTCCTCCCCCGTGGGGCACAGGCCCCGGACCACCGCCCGGTGGTCCGGGGCCTCGCTCGTTTCCCGGGGCGGTCAGCGGGTGTGGGCGGCGATGCCGGTGCGGCCGGGGGCGATGTGGGGGCGCAGGACCAGGTCGCGGTCGTAGTCGCCGCCGTCCTGGTGGCGGTAGTCGATGGGCGGGGTGCTGGGCAGGTCGCGCAGGCGGTCGCGCAGGCGCCGGGCGTGGTGCCGGTAGCCGGTCTCGGTGAGGCGGTCGGCGCCGGGGACCTCCAGCGGGGGCAGGGCCCGCATGCCGGTGTACCAGAACACCCCGTGCAGCAGCGGCCACAGGACCTGGTCGGTGGGGCCGTTGATGCCGCGGGGGCCGATGCTCTGGGGGCGGGCGCCGATGGTGGTGACGGCCAGGGCGCGCTTGCCGGCCAGGGGGCCGTCGCCGTAGCGGGGGGTGCGGCCGTCGGGGGCGGTGACGCCGAAGGCGAAACCCTTGACGAACACGCGGTCCAACCAGCCCTTGAGGATGGCGGGGACGCCGAACCACCACAGGGGGAACTGGACCACCAGCGCGTCGGCCCAGGCGACCTTGGCCTGTTCGGCGCGGACGTCGTCAGGCAGGGTCCCGGCGGCGTGGGCGGCGGCCTGGGCGGGGCCGACCAGCAGGCGGCCCGGGCCGCCGTCGGGACCGCCAGCGGGGGCCTGCCCGGGGTCGTGGCCGTAGTCGCGGCCGGTGACGACGGGGTTCCAGTCCATCGCGTACAGGTCGGACTCGCACACGTCGTGGCCGAGGGTTTTGAGGGTGTGCAGGCCCTCGTCGCGCAGGGCGCCGTTGAGGGAGCGGGGTTCGGGGTGGGCGAAGATCCACAGCACGTTCATCGGTGTCCCCTCTCGGGTCGGGGCGGGCGGGTCGTTCCGGTGGTCGGTCGTGTGATCCATCGTGGGCGGCGGGGGCGGCCGTCCACGAGTGGCCGGTGGGCCATGTTGTGCAAGGATCGGGCCACTGGTGAGGCGCGGGCCGGGGGTGTCGATGGGGGTGTTCGCGGGGGACGGCCGGCACCGGGTGGCGGTGCTGGTGCGGCGCGGGGCGCTGCCGATGGAGCTGGGGCTGGTGCACCAGCTGTTCGGGACGGCGGAGTCGGCGGCGGGCGGGCGGCTGTACGAGGTGGTGTCGTGCGCGCCGGAGCCGGGTCCGGTGCGCACCGACGCCGATTTCGCGGTGCTGGTGGAGCACGGGCTGGCGGCGGTGGCCGAGGCGGACACGGTCGTGGTGGTGGCCTCCCACGAGCACGACGAGCGGGAGGGGTCGGAGGGGCCCGGGGGCGGCGCGGCCGGGCGGGTGGAGGCGGCGCTGCTGGCGGCGCACGGGCGGGGCGCGCGGATCGCGGCGATCTGCACCGGGGCGTTCGTGCTGGCGGCGGCGGGGCTGCTGGAGGGGCGGCGGGCGACCACGCACTGGCGGTCGGCGGAGTCGTTCCGGCGGCGGTTCCCGGGGGTGCGGCTGGACCCGGACGTGCTGTACGTGGACGAGGGCGCGGTGCTGACGTCGGCGGGCGAGGCGGCGGGCATCGACCTGTGCCTGCACATGATCCGCCGCGACCACGGGGCGGCGGCCGCGGCGCAGGTGGCGCGCCGCACGGTGGTGCCGCCCTACCGGGAGGGCGGGCAGGCGCAGTACGTGCCGCGGCCGGTGCCGCGGGAGGGGGCGTCGTCGACGGGGGCGGCGCGGGCGTGGGCGCTGGAGCGGCTGGAGCGGCCGGTGTCGTTGCGGGAGCTGGCGGCGCGGTCGTCGATGAGCGTGCGGACCTTCACGCGGCGGTTCCGGCAGGAGACGGGGATGTCGCCGGGGCGGTGGCTGGCGCGGCAGCGGGTGGAGCGGGCGCGCGAGCTGCTGGAGGACAGCGATCTGCCGGTGGAGCGGGTGGCGGAGCTGGCGGGGTTCGGGACGGCGGCGTCGCTGCGCGCGCATCTGCAGGAGGCGCTGGGGGTGTCTCCCAGCGGCTACCGGGCGACCTTCCGGGGGCCGTCCTCGGGGTGAGGGGCGCGCCGCACCGGTTCGGGCGGGTTCGGGCGGGTTCGGGCGGGTTCAGGGGGCGAGTTCGACGGGGCGGGCGATGACGTCGACCATGGCGCCGTTGCGCAGGACGGTGATGGGCAGGGGGCGGCCGATGGCGTCGGCGAACAGCAGGCGCTGCAGGCTCTGGGCCTGGTGGACGGGGGTGGCGGCGACGGTGAGGACCAGGTCGCCGCGGCGCAGTCCGGCGCGGTCGGCGGGGCTGCCGGGGACGGCCTCCACCACGCGCAGCGCCCGGCGCCGGTCGAGGCGTTCGCGCTGGTCGGCGGGGACGGGGACGGGCGCGGTGACCAGGCCGAGGTAGGCGCGGCGGACGCGGCCGTGGCGCGCCAGGGCGTCGATGATGCCGCGGGTGGTGGGGTTGACGGGGACGGCCAGGCCCAGGCCGATGCCGGCGACGGCGGTGTTGACGCCGATGACGCGGCCGCGGGCGTCGGCGAGCGCGCCGCCGGAGTTGCCGGGGTTGAGGGCGGCGTCGGTCTGGATGACGTCCTCGATGACGCGGACGGCGCCGCCGCCGCGGGCGGGCAGGGAGCGGCCCAGGGCGCTGACGACGCCGGCGGTGATGGATCCGGCCAGGCCCAGGGGGTTGCCGACGGCGACCACCAGCTGGCCGACGACCAGGCGGTCGCTGTCGCCGAGTTCGGCGGGGCCGGGCGCGCCGGGGCCGGTGCGCAGGACGGCCAGGTCGGACAGGGGGTCGGCGCCCACGACGGTGAAGGGCAGGGTGGTGCCGTCGGCGAAGGCGGCCTGGCCGCCGGGGGATCCGGCGACCACGTGGGCGTTGGTGAGCAGCAGGCCGTCGTCGGTGAACACCACGGCCGATCCGGCGCCCTCGCCGCGGCGGTGCGGCACGCGCAGGGCGGCGACGCGGGGGGTGAGGAGGCGGGCGACGGCGGAGACGGTCCGGGAGTAGGCGTCCAGGGGCTCGCCGGGGTCGGGCGGGGGCCCGGTCGAAGGCCCGTTCGGCGACCCGCCCGGCGGCTCGGGCCGGGCGCGGGGGTCGGGTTCCTGCGGGGACGGGGCGTCGTGGGGGTCGTGGGGTTTCATCGCACCTCCCGATGATTACATCGTTACACGATTGCGGTGCGAGTCGAACCTCTTCTTCCCCGCGCTCGTCCGGGCCGTTGCGGCTTTCGCCGGGGAGGTGCCGGACGCGGGCGCGCCCGCCGGCGGGGGCCTGGCGGGCGCGCGGGGCGGTCGGGGGTCAGCGCAGGGTGGACAGTCCGCCGTCGACGTGCAGGACCTGGCCGGTGATGTAGGAGGAGCGGGCCGACAGCAGGAACACCGCGGCGTCGGCGACCTCCCAGGCGCTGCCCTGGCGGCCCATGGGGATGAGGCGGGCGACCTTGTCGCGGTCGGTGTTGCCGGCGGAGGCGGCGCGGCCCATGACGGTGTCGATGAGGCCGGGCGCGACGACGTTGGCGCGGACGCCGCGGGGGGCGCCCTCGGCGGCGATGTGGCGGACCAGGCCGGTCAGCCCGGCCTTGGAGGCGTCGTAGGAGGGGGAGGCGCTGCCGGGCTTGGTGCCGGCCAGCGATCCGGTGAACACCAGTGACGCGCCGCCCTCCAGCAGGGGCAGGGCGGCCTTGGCGATCAGGAAGGGGGCGCGCAGGTTGACGGCCAGGACGTGGTCCCAGTCGCCGGTGGCGGTGCCGGCCAGGCCGTAGCCGACGCCGATGCCGGCGTTGACGGCCACCCCGTCCAGACCGCCCATGCGGGCGGCGGCCTCGGCGACCATGCGCTCGCAGGAGTCGGGGTCGGCGATGTCGGCGGCCAGCACGTGGGCGCTGCCGCCGTCCTCGGTGATCCATTTGACGGTGGCGGCCGCGGCGGTCTCGTCGATGTCGGCGCAGGCGACCTCGGCTCCCTCGCGGGCGGCGGCGACGGCGATGGCGCGGCCGTTGCCGACGGGGGGATCGGGTTCGTCGCTGGGGCGGGTGCCCGCGCCCACGACGAGCAGGCGCCGTCCGTGCAGCAGTCGGTGATCCGGCATGGCCCCGCACACTAGCCCGAGGCGGGCGGTTCTGGACACCCCTGCGGGCGTGCGGTCCGGCGGCCGCCCGGCCCCGGGCGCACGGGGATGCGGGGGTGCGCGGGAGGGGCTCGCAGAGCGCGCGGCCGGCGGCGACGGTGATGGCGTGTGGATGCCCGCGGCGGCGCGGGCGGGGTGGCTAGGGTCGGGGGCATGGACGCCGTCGCACAGTCTTCCTCCCTGTCCCCTGTGTCCCCCGCCCTGTCCGGGCCGGCCGGTGCGCCCGGCGAGCCGGTGGTGGTGGAGCGCGCCGAGGGGGTGGGCGGCGAGCTGGTGCTGCGGCGCGCGGGCGGGCACTTCGAGATCATCTCCAACGGCGTCTTTCTGATGGACACCCGCAACGGCGAGTCCGAGCGGCTGCTGGTGCGCACCGCGCTGGAGGGGCTGGCGGGGCCGGTGCGGTTGCTGATCGGCGGTCTGGGGGTGGGGTTCTCGCTGGCCGAGGCGGTGGCGCATCCGGCGGTGGCGCGGGTGACGGTGGTGGAGCGGGAGTCCGCGGTGATCGCCTGGCACCGGGACGTGCTGCGGCCGTTCTCGGGCGGCGCGGTGGACGATCCGCGGGTGCGGGTGGTGTGCGCGGATCTGGTGGAGTGGATCGGCTCGAGCGGCCCGGCCGCCGGAGGGGGCGGCGGAGGGGACGCCGAGGGGGACGGGCGGTTCGAGGTGTTGTGCCTGGACACCGACAACGGGCCCGACTGGGTGGTGACGCCCGGCAACGCGCGCCTGTACGGGGGCGCGGGGCTGCAGGCGCTGGCGGAGCGGATGGGGCCGGGCGGGGTGCTGGCGTTCTGGAGCGCGAACGCGGCGCCGGGGTTCGAGGCGGCGCTGCGGGAGCGGTTCGGCTCGGTGCAGGTGCGGACGGTGCCGGTGCCGCGCGGGGAGCCGGACGTGGTGTACCTGGCGCGCGACCCAGAGGCCGTCGGCGCGGCAGGTGTTTGACCAGGGGCGACAAAGTGGCGGGCCGTGTTTTGGCGGCCCGCCCGATCCACCTCCGTAAGGCGATTCGCTAGGTTTCGCCATGACACAACGTTTTGGAGGGTTTTGTGGCTACTGCTCATGCAGCTCAGCGGCGCGCGGCCGTGCTGGGCGACCTGCTGCCCGGTTCCCTGACCCGCGACCTGGGCCTGGTGGCCGGCGCGGCCGTGCTGGTCGGCGTCGCCGCCCAGATCGCGGTGCCGATCCCGGGCACCCCGGTGCCGGTGAGCGGCCAGACCTTCGCGGTGCTGCTGGCCGGCGCCGCGCTGGGCCCGGCGCGCGCGGCGCTGGGGATGCTGGTGTACCTGCTGGCGGGCCTGGCGGGCGTGCCGTGGTTCGCCGAGGGCCAGTCGGGCGCCTCGATGCCGACGCTGGGCTACGTGCTGGGCTTCGTGCTGGCGGCCGCGGTGGTCGGCCGGATGGCCGCGCGCGGCGGCGACCGCACCCCGCTGCGGACGGTCGGCACGATGGTGCTGGGCACCGCGCTGATGTACGCGGTCGGCGTCCCGTACCTGATGGCGTCGCTGGGGGTGGACCTGGGCAAGGCGCTCAGCCTGGGCGTCACGCCGTTCCTGCTGGGCGACGGGCTGAAGGTGCTGCTGGCGGCGGGCCTGCTGCCGGCCGCCTGGAAGCTGCTGGGCACCGGCCGCCGGGCCTGACCCGCCTCGGACGGCGCCCGGCCCTGCCCCACCCTGCCCGGCGGTGCCGGGCGCCGTCCGGCCGCGGGACGCGGCGCGGGGACCGCACCACGGTCCCCGCGCCGCACGCGTTTCACCTGGCGTTTCACCCGGTGCTTCACGGCCCCGCCGGTGCGGCCGCAGAGGCCGGCGGGCGGGAATGGCGCGTGCGGGGCCGCCGTTGCGGAGGTGACGGGCCCCGCCCGTGCGCCGCACCCGGCCCGCCGCGTGTGGCGCACGCCTCAGGAGCGGATCGCCCGAGCTGTTTGAACAGGTTCAACTCTCCCGTATTGTGGCAGGCGTGAAGCTCGCCGTGACCGCCCCGGACCAACTCGTCGTCCGCACCGTTCCGGTCGCCGACCCCGGCGACCTGATCGCGCGGCTTCCCCACCCCGCCGCCCTGGCCTGGATCCGCCACGGCGAGGGCATCGTGGGCTGGGGCGAGGCGGCGCGCCTGCGCCTGCCCGGCGGCGAGGACCGCTTCGCCGCCGCCGACCGGTGGCTGCGCGAGCTGTTCGGGGCCGCCGCCGTCGACGACCCCGTCCAGGTCCCCGGAACGGGACCGGTGGCCTTCGGCAGCTTCGGCTTCGACCCCAAGTCCCCCGACTCGGTGCTGATCGTGCCGCGCTGGGTGGTGGGCCGCCGCGACGGCGTCGCCTGGCTGACCACCATCGGCGAGGACGCCGACCCCCTGGCGCTGGTGCGCGAACCGGTCCCGCCGTCCCGGCTGAGCTGGAGCGACGGCGCCCTGTCGGCGCCCGCCTGGGAGCAGGCCGTGGGCCGCGCCGTCGAGCGCATCCGCTCGGGACGGCTGGGCAAGGCGGTGCTGGCGCGCGACCTGTACGCCCAGGCCGCCGAACCCATCGACGCACGGGTGCTGCTGCGGCGCCTGGCCGACCGCTTCCCCGGCTGCTACACCTTCTCCTGCGCCGGCCTGGTCGGCGCCACCCCCGAACTGCTGATCCGCCGCACCGGCGACCGCGTCGACTCCCTGGTCCTGGCCGGCACCACCGCCCGCGGCGGCGACGCCGACCAGGACGCCCGCCGCGGCGAGCGGCTGTTCGCCTCCGCCAAGGACCGCCAGGAGCACGCCTACGCCGCCGAGATGGTGCGCGACGCCCTCGCGCCGCTGTGCGCCGAACTCACCGTGCCCGACCAGCCCGAACTGCTCCGCCTGCCCAACGTGATGCACCTGGCCTCGGCCGTCCGCGGACGGCTGGAGGAGACCCGCTCGGTCCTGGACGTGGTCGCCGCCCTCCACCCCACCCCCGCCGTCTGCGGCACCCCCACCAACGTGGCCCTGGACCTCATCCGCGAACTGGAGTCCATGGACCGCGGCCGCTACGCCGGCCCGGTGGGCTGGGTCGACGCGCGCGGCGACGGCGAATGGGGCATCGCGCTGCGCTGCGCGGAGATCGACGGAACGCGGGCACGGCTGTTCGCCGGCTGCGGCATCGTGGCCGACTCGGTCCCCGCCGACGAGCTCACCGAGGCGCAGAACAAGTTCCGCGCCATGCAGTACGCCCTGGAAGGCTGACCCCCGCCCCGCCTTTCCCCGCACCACAACACCCCTTGACCCTCCCTTGACCTGCGCGGCGATCCCGCCGACCGCCCCAGCGCAATTCCTCACCGCGTGCTTTATGGTGGTCAACGCCGCTTTGGATCATGACGGGTGAAGAGGGACCGTGGACGTCGAACGCACCGCCCTGCCGGGCATCGGGCTGCAGCATGTGCTCACCACCGCCCGCGGCCGCCAGCTGGGGGTGATCTCGCACCGCACCGGCCGCCGGGACCTGGTCGTCTACGACAAGGACGACCCCGACACCTGCGTGGTCACCGTCGCCCTGTCGCCGGAGGAGGCCAACGCCATCGCCGAACTGCTGGGCACCGGCCGCGTCGTCGAACGCCTGGCCGACCTGCACCGCCAGGTCGAGGGCCTGGTCACCGAGCAGATCCCCATCACCCCCGGCTCCCCCTACTCCGGCCGCACCCTGGCCGACACCCAGGCCCGCACCCGCACCGGCGCCTCCATCGTCGCCGTCATCCGCGACGGCCGCGTCCTGGCCAGCCCCCGACCCGACTTCGTGTTCGCCCCCGGCGACACCGTCATGGCCGTGGGCACCGGAGAGGGCACCGCCGCCGTCGCGGCCATCCTCACCGACCGCTGACCGAGCACGATCGACCGACAACCGACCGATAGAGGCCCCCGCCCGTGCACACCGCCGTCCAACTCATCGAACTGGGTGCCATCATCCTCGGCCTGGGACTGCTGGGCGCGGTGTCGGTACGGTTCTCCATCTCCCCCATCCCCCTCTACCTGCTGGCCGGACTGGCCTTCGGCTCCGGCGGCATCCTCCCCCTGGGCGCCAGCGAGGACTTCGTCGCCATCGGCGCCGAGGTCGGCGTCATCCTGCTGCTGTTCACCCTCGGCCTGGAGTACACCGCCGACGAACTCGTCGGCACCCTGCGCAGCTCCGCCCCCGTGGGCCTGGCCGACCTGGTCCTCAACGCCGCCCCCGGCGTCATCGCCGCCCTCCTGCTCGGCTGGGGACCGGTCGCCGCCGTGGCCATGGGCGGCATCACCTACGTCACCTCCTCCGGCATCACCGCCAAAGTCGTCGGCGACCTGGGCTGGCTCGGCAACCGCGAGACCCCCGCCGTGCTGTCGGTCCTGGTCTTCGAAGACCTCGCCATGGCCGCCTACCTGCCCATCCTCACCGCCCTGCTGGCCGGCGCCGGCCTGGTCGGCGGACTCACCGCCCTCGGCATCGCCGCCGTCACCATCACCGTCATCCTCTACGTCGCACTGCGCCACGGACGCCTGGTCGAACGCTTCGTGGCCAGCCCCAGCGACGAGGTCCTGCTGCTGAAGGTCCTCGGCCTCACCCTGCTGGTCGCCGGCATCGCCCAGCAACTGCAGGTCTCCGCCGCCGTCGGCGCCTTCCTGGTCGGCATCGCCCTGTCCGGCCCCCTCGCCCACACCGCCCAGAAACTCCTGGAACCCCTGCGCGACCTGTTCGCCGCCGTCTTCTTCGTCTTCTTCGGCCTGCACACCGACCCCGCCGACCTGCCCCCCGTCCTCGGCGTGGCCGCCCTGCTCGCCCTGGCCGGCATCACCACCAAACTCGCCACCGGCTGGCTGGCCGCCCGCCGCGCCGGAGTCTCCGTCCCCGGACGCCTGCGCGCCGGAACCGCCCTGGTCCCCCGCGGCGAATTCAACATCGTCATCGCCGGACTCGCCGTCGCCGCCGGCACCAACGCCAAACTCGGCCCCCTGGCCGCCGCCTACGTCCTCATCCTGGCGGTCGCCGGCCCCCTGCTCGCCCGCGCCGCCGAACCCCTCGCCCATGCCCTGGCCGCCCGCACCGGCAAGACCACCGCCGCGACCCGCGCCCACGACGAGACCCCCCACGACCTCGACGACGACGCCCACTCCCCGGCCCAGGCCGACAGCACCCGCTGACCCCCGCGCCGCCCCACACGCCGACCCCGGCCCACCGCGGCGTCAGCCCTCCGGCTGACACCCCGGACACCAGAACAGATTCCGCCCCACCAGCACCTCCGTGCGCACCACACTCCCGCACACCAGGCACTCCGACCCCGCACGCCGGTACACGTACACCTCACCACCGTGATCATCCACGCGCGGCGCACGCCCCATCGCCTCCGGCATGTGCTCGGGCCGCACCGTGTCGATCCGCCCCGTCCGCACCCCCTCGGCCATCAGCACCACCAGATCCGCCCAGATCCGCGCCCACTGCCCCGCCACCAGGTCCCGCCCCGCCACCAGCGGATGCACCCCCTGCCGGAACAGCACCTCCGCCCGGTAGATGTTGCCCGGACCCGCCACCACCGACTGGTCCATCAGCAACGCCCCGATCGACGTCCGGCTCCGCCGCACCCGCCCCCAGGCCCGCTCAGGATCGGCGTCGGCCCGCAACGGATCAGGACCCAGACGATCGTGCAGGAGCTTGACCTCCCCCGGCTCCAGCAGCTCGCACGCATTGGGACCACGCAGATCCGCATAATGGTCCCCACCGGTCAACCGCAACCGCACCGCCCCCACAGCAGCAGGCGCCGGAACCGGACCGAACCCGAACTTGCCGTAAATCCCCAGATGGACGTGCAGCAACCGCTCGCCCTCAAAACGCAGCAACAGATGCTTGCCATGGGCATCGGCCTCCACCAGCCGCCGCCCGTCCAACCGCGCGGCCCCACCGGAGAACCGGCCCTGCGGACTCTCCGCCCGCACGACACGGCCGCCGAACATCCGCAGATGCTCGGCGGCCAGACGATGAATGGTGTGTCCCTCAGGCATGACCCGCCAAGCCTACGCGGACCACGCCCCCGCCCCGACCCGGAACGGCGCGACCACCTCAACCACGCAGCGGCTCGCCCACCTCGTGCATGTGACCCAGCGCCTGCCGGTAGGACTCGATCATCCCGGTCTCCACATACGGTAGCCCCACCCGCTCACAGTGCTCACGGACCAACGGCTGCAGCTTCCGCAGCACCGGACGCGGCGCACTCGGGAACAGGTGATGCTCGATCTGGTAGTTCAGACCCCCCAGCAGCCAATCGTTGACCACCCCACCGCGCACATTCCGCGACGTCAGCACCTGACGACGCAAGTGGTCCCACTTGTCACCCGGACCCGGCATCGCCATGCCCTTGTGGTTGTGCGCGAACGCCGCACCCAGATGCACACCGAACAACCCCTGGTGAACCGCGATCAACACGACCGCCTTGCCCGGCGACAACAACGTGAACACCAGCGCCAGATACCCCACCAGGTGCACCGCCAGCAGCGCCCCCTCCAGCAACCGCTCGCCACGCGCCTTCCCCCGCAGGTACAGCACACTGTTCACCTGGAGGTTCAACCCCTCCAGCAACAACAGCGGGAAGAACAGCCTGGCCTGATTACGGATCAACCACGCACCCGGACCACGGCGACGCTCGGCCTGCTCACGCGTCCACGCCAGCACGCCCTCCCCCACATCAGGGTCCTTCCCCACATGATTCGGATTCGCGTGATGCCGGTTGTGCTTGTCGTTCCACCACCCGTACCCCATCCCCAGCATCACATCGCCGAGGAACAACCCCAACGCCCGATTCACCCGCGGCGACTGCGCGATCTGCCGATGACCCGCGTCATGCCCCAAAAACCCCGTCCGCGCCGACAACAACGCCAACGGAACCCCCAGCAACACCACCCACCACGACGCCGACGCCCACGCCACCAGCGCCCAGACCCCCGCCGTCGCCGCCAGATTCAGCCCGATCGCCCGCACGTAATAGCCCCGCCGACGCTCCAGCAGACCAGCGGCCCGCACCCGCTTCGCCAGCGGCCCGAAATCACTGGCCGTCCGCACAGGCGGGTCGGTCACGGTAAGGGTCATGCAGTCCTCCAGACGACAGGCCGAAGCCGGCGACACGGCCCGGGACACCCCCGAACCACACGCGAGCAGCGCGAACACCATCGAACCTAGGGACCCGCCCGCCGGACGGTCGCCCCGCAGCGGAGCCATCCACCACCTGGCTCCCAGGTCCCACCCCCACTCACTCCCACGGGGGAGACGGTCACAACGACCACTCGCGAAACCCACTCTCGCCGCCCCCGGCCCCCACCGCACTGGGCCCACCTCCCAGAACACCGGTGGAGAAAACCCCCCTTGACAACCCCACCACCCCACCCCCATACCTCCCCCAGGTAAAAGAACGGTCAGAACCCCCAGATAAAGTCAAAACCCATGAGCGAGCGCACGCGATGGATCGAACTCGAAGGTGCGGTCAACGTCCGCGACCTCGGCGAACTCCCCACCACCGACGGCGGCACCACCCGACTCGGCCGCATCCTACGCGCCGACAACCTCCAGGACCTCACCGTCACCGACACACGCGTCCTGCTCGACGACTACCAGCTCAAGAACGTCATCGACCTGCGCAGCGACCCCGAAGTCCGCCTCGAAGGACCCGGCCCCCTCACCCGCACCCCCTCGGTGACCGTCCACCACCTCTCCCTGTTCTCCGAAGGCGGCCGCCACACCGACGTCGCCGCCGACACCCCCGACGACACCCCCGACGACCTCGACCTCGACCGCGTCCTCCCCTGGCAGCAGCGCCCCGACCACGGCCCCGAACAGGAACGCTCCATCGGCCACTACCTCGGCTACCTCCGCGACCGCGCCGACTCCATCGTCGCCGCCCTCCGCGTCATGGCCCGCACCGACGGCGCCGCCCTGGTCCACTGCGCCGCCGGCAAGGACCGCACCGGCGTCGTGTGCGCCCTGGCCCTCACCGTCGCCGGCGTCACCCGCGAGGCCGTCGTCGCCGACTACGCCCAGACCGGCGAGCGCCTCCCCCAGATCCTCGACCGCCTGCGCGCCAGCTCCACCTACGCCGCCGACCTCGACTCCCGCCCCGCCGACAGCCACACCCCGCACGCCGCCATCATGGACAAGTTCCTCACCCGCCTCGAAGAGGAGCACGGCGGCGTCACCCCCTGGCTCACCGCCCACGGGTGGACCGACGAGGACACCGACGCCCTCCGCTCACGCCTGGTGGACTGACCTTCCTGTCGCTGGGGTTTTTGGGGTGTGATGCTGTGGGGTTTTTTTAAACCCCACGCCTTTACAATGTAATTTGAACACTGAAATACAGAGGGGTGGACGACCCCGTCACAGCACCGCCCGCAGCGTCGTCTCCCTGGCGAGAACACCGACTCCGATCAGGGAAGGCGAACCACCATGCGAGCGGTACGCATCCACAAGCCCGGCAACAGCGACGGCCTCGTCTTCGAGGACGCCCCCCTCCCCTACGCTGCCACCGGCGACGTCATCGTGCGCGTGCACGCGGCCTCTTTCGTCCCCGACGAGCTGGAGTGGCCGGGCACCTGGACCGACCGGGCCGGACGGGACCGGACGCCCTCCATCCCCGCCCACGAGGTCGCCGGGGTGGTCAGCGAGGTCAGGTACGGCACCACGGGCCTGGCCGTGGGCGACCGCGTGTTCGGCCTCACCGACTGGCACCGCGACGGCGCGGCCGCCGAGTACGTGGCCGTCGAGGCGCGCAACCTCGCCCGCATCCCCGACGGGCTCGACTTCGTCCGGGCCGCCGCGCTCCCCCTGGCCGGGCTGACCGCCTGGCAGGGGCTGTTCGTGCACGGCGGCCTGCGGTCGGGGCAGACCGTCGTCGTGCACGGGGCCGCGGGCGGGACCGGCACGCTGGCGGTGCAGCTGGCCCGCCAGGCCGGGGCGCACGTCATCGCCACCGGCCGGGGCCGGGCGGCGGACCTGGCGGCCGAGCTGGGCGCGCACGCCTTCGTGGACCTGGAGCGGCAGCGGTTCGAGGAGGCCGTCGAGCCGGTCGACCTGGTCTTCGACACCATCGGCGGCGACCTGCTGTCCGCCTCGGCCGGCAGGGTGCGGCCGGGCGGCGCCCTGGTGTCGATCACCGCGCCGCCGCCGGTGCGGCCCGAAGGCGGGCGCGCGGAGTTCTTCATCGTCGAGCCAGACCGCGGCCAGCTCGAAGAGATCGCCCGGCGGGCCGGGACGGGCCGGCTCCGGCCGCACGTCGGCGCGGTCCACCCCCTGGCCGAAGCCCGGCGGGCGTTCCAGGCCAAGCGCGAAGGGGTGGCCGGCAAGGTCGTGCTGGAGGTCTGACCGCTGACCGCGCCCCGCGCCGCCGCGCCGGGGCGGTCAGCTCGCGAGCAGGTCGCGCACCGCCCGGTGCGCGGCTTGCCGCATCTCACCGTGCAGTGCGGCGTTGACCTCCCGGTCGGTGCGCGCCTCGATCATCCGCAGCCCCTCCCCCACCAGCGCCTTGGGCAGGTCGGCGGCCGCCTCCAGCCGCTTGTAGGGCAGGCGGTGGGCGGCCGCGACCGCCTCCAGGTCCACCTGGTGCGGGGTGCCGAACACCCGCTCGAACGGGCCGCGCATCGCCGCCTGCGGCAGCAGCGAGAAGATCCCGCCCCCGGCGTTGTTGACCACCACCAGCGCCAGGTCCGGGCGGCGCTCCTCGGGCCCCAGGATCAGCCCGTTCTGGTCGTGCAGGAACGACAGGTCCCCCAGCAGCGCGTAGGAGCGGCCGCTGTGCACCAGCGCCGCGCCCATCGCCGTGGACACCAGCCCATCGATGCCGCTGGCCCCCCGGTTGGCCATCACGCGGATGCCGCGCCGGGGCCGCATCACCTGGTCCAGGTCGCGGATCGGCATGGAGGCGGCGGTGAACAGCAGCGACCCGCCCGGCAGCGCCGCCACCAGGTCGCGGGCCAGGCGCGGCTCGGTCACCTCGGGGTGGGAGTCCAGCACCTCGTCCACCGCCGACGCCGCCGCCAGGTCGGCCGCGCGCCAGGACTTCAGCCAGCTGTCGTCGCCCGACACCACCGGGATCTCGATGTCCTGGGCCACCTGGGTGGCCGACCGCACCGGGTCGGGCCAGCGCGACAGGTCCGGCGACAGCACGATGTGCTCCTCGGCGCGGCGCAGCAGCGACAGCAGCGGCCGCGACAGCCCCGGCTTGCCGATGGTCACCACCACCTCGGGCCGGTGCCGCTCCACGAACTCCGGCACCCCCAGCAGGAAGTGGTGCGCCGACAGGGCGTGGTCGCCGTAGCGGGCGTTGCCGTTGGGCTCGGCGAGCACCGGCCAGCCCGCCATCGACGCCGCCGCCACGTACCGCTTGACGTTGGCGGCGCCGTCGCCGACCACCAGCACCCCGCGCCGGGTCGGCGGCACGTGCAGCACCGACCCCGGCGTCGCCGCGCGGATCTTGGTCCACGCGCCGGTGGCGTCGCCGTCCAGCGGCTCGCACCACGACTCGTCGCCGTCGGGGATCAGCGGCTCGCGGAAGGCGGCGTTCAGGTGCACCGGCCCGGCCACCGGCGCCTGCGCCAGCCCCCAGGCGCGGCTGACCAGCGACCGCCAGTAGGCCACCATGCCCGGCCGGTTCTCCGGCACCCCGATCTCGGTGCTCCAGCGCGCCGCGGTCCCGTACAGCTTCACCTGGTCGATGGTCTGGTTGGCGCCGGTGTCGCGCAGCTCGGGCGGCCGGTCGGCGGTCAGCACCACCAGCGGCACGCCCGACTCGTGCGCCTCGATCACCGCCGGGTGGAAGTTGGCGGCCGCGGTGCCGGAGGTGCACACCAGCGCGACCGGCCGGGCCGAGCGCTTGGCCATCCCCAGCGCCAGGAACGACGCCGAGCGCTCGTCCACCCGCACGTGCAGCCGCACCCGGCCCGCCTGCTCGGCGTGGTACAGCGCGAGCGCCAGCGGCGCCGACCGCGACCCGGGCGCCAGCACCACGTCGGTCATGCCGCAGCGCAGGAACTCGTCCACCAGGACGGTGGCCAGAGCGGTGGCGGGGTTCATCAACGAGCCTCTTCGATCGTGGTGGGGGCCTCCTGGACCGGGCCGGACGGGGACGGGCCCGGGGGCAGCTGGGACCGCGCCTGCTCCAGGCGCCGCCGCCAGTGCCCGGCCCGCTCGCCGTCCGCCTCGTGGCGGGCCAGCGCGGCCTCGTCCACGGCCGGGCGCCGCACCGCGATCATGCCGTCCTCGGCGACCAGCGGATCGGCCACCACATCGCCCTCCAGCAGCGACAGCGTCGCCAGCCCGCAGGCGTAGGGCAGCTCGGGCAGCGCCGCGGCCAGCGCCAGCCCCGCCGCCAGCCCCACCGAGGTCTCCAGCGCGCTCGACACCACCACCGGCAGCCCGGTCGCCTCGGCCACCCGCAGCGCCGCCGCGACCCCGCCGAGCGGCTGCACCTTCACCACCGCGATGTCGGCGGCCTCGGCCGCCGCCACCTTCAGCGGGTCCTCGGCGCGCCGGATCGACTCGTCGGCGGCCACCGGCACATCCACCATGCGCCGCACCCGCGCCAGCTCCTCCAGCGTGGCGCACGGCTGCTCGGCGTACTCCAGGTCGAACCGGTCCAGCGCGCGGATCATGCGGGCCGCGTGCCCGACGTCCCAGCCGCCGTTGACGTCGATCCGCACCCGGCCGTCCGGGCCGATCGCGTCGCGGACCGCCTCCACCCGCGCCAGGTCGTCGGCGTCGCCCTGGCCGCGCTCGGCGACCTTCACCTTGGCGGTGCGGCAGCCCGAGGCGCGCACGATCTCGTGCGCGCGCTCCGGGCCGACCGCCGGGACCGTCACGTTCACCGGCACGCGGTCGCGCACCGGCGCGGGCCAGCCGTCGAAGGCCGCCTCCCGCGCCGCCGCCAGCCACCGGGCCGACTCGGCCGGGCCGTACTCGGCGAACGGCGAGAACTCGCCCCAGCCCGCCGGGCCCTGGATGAGCACACCCTCCCGCTGCGTGATACCGCGGAACCGCGTCCGCATCGGGATGGAGTAGACCCGCACCCGCTGAACCCCCCTGCCGTGCCCGTTCGAAGATTTAGTAGTACCACGGGAAACGCGACCAGTCGGGGTCGCGTTTTTCCAGGAAGGAGTCGCGTCCTTCGGCGGCTTCGTCGGTGCCGTAGGCCAGGCGGGTGGTCTCGCCGGCGAAGACCTGCTGGCCGACCAGGCCGTCGTCGATCATGTTGAAGGCGAACTTGAGCATGCGCTGGGCGGTGGGGCTCTTGCCGTTGATCTTGCGGGCCCATTCCAGCGCGGTGGCCTCCAGGTCGGCGTGGTCGACCACGGCGTTGACCATGCCCATGCGGTGGGCGTCGTCGGCGCTGTAGGTGTCGCCGAGGAAGAAGATCTCGCGGGCGAACTTCTGGCCGACCTGCCGGGCCAGGTACGCCGAGCCGAACCCGCCGTCGAAGCTGGCCACATCGGCGTCGGT
>JBITGK010000013.1:0-38964 GCA_044456955.1 Spirillospora sp. NPDC050679
GAAGTTAAGCCCTTCAGCGCCGATGGTACTGCACGGGAGACTGTGTGGGAGAGTAGGACACCGCCGGACTCATATTGCAGAAAGGCCCCGCCAGTGATGGCGGGGCCTTTCTCATTTCTGTGGTCGACTAGCTCCCGCAGAGTTTGAAGGGTGCGTTCAACGCCCACATTGCCGGGGGAGACCCAGGCGATTCACGAGTTCCACTGAGACGAACTTCAGGGCAACGCGTCGAGCACCTCTGCACTGATCCCACTCTCAGGCTCCAGCGTCGCGGCGGTGCGCAGGGCGGTCGACAAGGTCGCGGCGGCCAACGCCACCAGGTGTCCGCGCGGAACGTCGCCATGCCTCAGCCGATCGATGATGGTCTCGTCCAGGAATCCCACCCAGCCGCGCATGGTCGTGCGCAGCAGCGGCAGTGCCGGGTCGGCCACGCCCAGGGCGTCCAGGATGCGTCGTGCGCCTTCCCAGCGCAGGTCCTCGATGATGGCCCGCACTTCGGGGTCGGCTCCGTTGCCCCCGTGCATGAGAGCGAGGAAGCCGGCCGCGTTGTCGTCGATGTAGGCGATATGGCGTTCGAGTGCGTTGTGCAACAGCTCCTGGGGCGTCCCGCCCTCCGGTGGCGCGTCCCGGACGCTGCGCAGACGGTCGGCGGCGGCCTGGACGGTCGCCACGTACAGTCCGCGCTTGTTGGTGAAGTGGTGGGCGATGAGGCCGTAGGCCACCCCGGCCCGGCGGGCGATCTGGGTCGTGGTGACCGCGTCGTAGGGGTGTTCGGTGAACAGTTCGGCGGCGGCCTGGAGGAGGCGCGTGCGGCGGTCCGGGGCGTCGGTGGTCATGGTCCTCGGGTACGACGGGGATTGACGGGCTGCTGCAGGGATCATAGCGTGCGGGACTGATTGATAATCAGTCAAGGAGGTCGTGATGCGTTCCCATCTCCGCTCGCGCGGTGTCCGGCTGGACGGTTCGCGCATTCTGGTCACCGGGGCGTCCAGCGGCATCGGGCGTGCCCTGGCGGTGGCCCTGGCCGAGCGCGGCGCGCGGTTGGCGATCACCGCGCGGCGCGAGGAGCGGCTCCAGGGACTGGCGGACGGCATCGGCGCGGCCGGGCATCCGGTGCCGCTGGTGCTCCCCGCCGACCTGTCCGAACGCGGTGCTGCGGCGGCGCTGGCGGCCACGGCACTGAACGGGCTCGGCGGGGTCGACGTCCTGGTCAACAACGCCGGGGTCGGGACCGTCGGGGCCCAGGCGCCGCTCGGGGACGCCGATGAGGTGCGCGCCGCCTTCGAGACCAACTTCTGGACGCCGGTCGCGCTGACGGCCGCCGTCCTGCCGTCCATGCTCCGGGCTGGGCGCGGCACGGTCGTCAACGTCACCTCGACGGTGCAGGTGGTGCCGCTGCCCTTCCTGGGCTACTACGCCGCGGGCAAGGCCGCGCTCGCGCAGGCGACGCGTTCCCTGCGGCACGAGCTGCGGGGCACGCCGGTCGGTGTGCTGGAGGTCGTGCCGGGATCGACCGACACCGCGCTCCGCGACATCGACCTGCTGCCGTGGCGCGATGCGCCACCCCGTGTCCTGCCGCCGGTCCGGCCCGAGGCGGTGGCGGCGGCGACCGTGCGCGCGTTGCGGCGCGGAGACCGCCGCCTGGTCTATCCGGCGACATCGCTGCTGCCGCTGGAGATGCCCGCCCTGGGGCGGCTGGTGGCCGCTCTGGGAGCGCGCCGGATCGACGGCTCGACGGCGCTCCGCGAAACCGTTTGAGCGGGAACGCGGACCGGGCGACGGGAGTCTAGTGAGATGGGTGCTGTACTCCGCCGCCGTCACACGGGAGGTCCGGTCGATGCGGGAACTGCGGGATGAGGGGGTCGGTCCGGCCCCGGAGCCGGGCGGGGGCGTCGAGCGCGGGATGACCGAGTTCCTGCTCGGCACGTTGTCGGCCTCGGTGCTGCTGCCGTTCGTGCAGGCCATGGTGGGCAGGGCGGGCGAGGAGGTCTACGACAAGATCCGTGGTCTGCTCTCGCGGGAGCAGCGGGCGCGTGCGGAGGCCGAGATCGCCGAGTCGGGCACCGTCACCCTGGTCGACCCCGAGCGGCGGATCGTGCTGCGCGTGCCCGCGCGGATGACGCCCGAGCAGGCGCTGACCATCTCGGGTGTCGTGGTCGCGGCCGAGCGGGGCTGGACGCTGGTGGAGTGGGACGGCGACGCCGAGTCCTGGGCGGTCACGCCGATCGCGGGGCCGCCCCCTATCGCGGGGTAGCGCGTCACGGGCCTATGTGCAGGAACGTGGCCCAGCGCAGCGGGTCGTCGGGGTGCCGCTCGGCCAGTTTCCGGACGGCGTCGTGCAGCGCGAACGCGGAACGGTCGGCGTCCGGGCCGTCCTCGCCGGCCAGCCCCTGGTAGAAGCGGTCGGCCACCTCGGCGGCGGTGCGGTCCCGCAGCGACCACAGCGTGGCCACGACGTGCCGGTACCCGGCGTGGTGGAACGCGGCTGCGGTGTGGACGGCCTCGTCGGACAGATACGCGCCGCCCACGGCGGTGTCGCACGCCGACAGGTACGCCAGCTCGGCCCCGCCGTGGTCCAGCGCCCCGATGTCGCCGATGTGCAGCGGCGCGTCGTGCAGGTAGAGGCCGCCGAGCGCGGGCCGGTCCAGGTCCTGCCGGCCGTGGCAGGCCAGGTGCGCCCACGTGTGCCGGGGCAGCAGCTCCAGCACCGCGTCGCGCGTGGCCCGGGTCTCGGTGCGAACGGTGCTGCGGCCGCTGAACCGGCGCGTCACGGCCTCGATCTCTTCGGGCACGTGCGGCAGCGGGGGCCGTCCGGCCATGTAGGGAGGGGCGGCGGACAGGCCAACCGCGAGCAGGCGTGCCGGCCGGGCCGGTTCCGCCGCCGTTCTCCGGCTGCGCAGCAGCGCCGCGAGGGTGGGCGTGTAGGAGGAGACGACGCGTTCGGCGACGGCGGGGGCGGTGCCGTGTTCGGGCCGTCGGCGGTCGCCGTGATATCCGGCGGCGTGGATCGGCAGCAGGGTCAGCAGGCTGGTGGGGCACCACCAGACGCGGGGCGGCGGGGACCCGGAGCCGTCGAGGCCGAGGGCGGACAGGACGGGCTCGACCAGGTCGTCCCAGAGCCATTCCAGGACGGCGCTCAGCGTCGTGGCGGCGTCGGGGCCGCCGATCGCGTCGATGAACGCGCCCGCGCGGGCGGCGAGCGCCCCGACGGTCAGCGCGGGCAGCGGGATCACGCGTAGCTCGCCCCGGTCGATGACGATCGCGTCGGAGCGGATCGTGCTGACGTTGACGACGCAGACGGGGCCCCGGTCGCCCGCGGGCCGCAGCCCGTCGTAGGGGAGGGGGCGCAGGAAGCCCTCGTAACCGGGCAGGCGGCGGACTTCGGCCAGGGTGTCGGCCCACAGGCGGGCGGCGTTCATGCGGCGCTCCACCTCCTCGCCCCACCCGGCCGAGCCGGGGAGGGGCACGCCCAGCAGCTCCCGGGCGATCAGACCGGCGGTGTCGACCGCCGCGTCCAGTTCGGCGCGGCAGCCGTCGAGGCGGGCGGCCAGCTCCGGGGCGTCGCGGCGGAGGTCCGAGAAGTCGCCGCGGGTCTGCAGGACCTGGCTCCACATCAGGGCGCGGCCCTGCTCCAGCAGTTCGAGGGCGGTGTGCGGGCGTCCGGCCGCCAGCGCACAGGACGCGGCCTGCGCCGCCAGCAGCGGCCACTGGAGCGCCGCCTCTTCCTGGCCGGCCCGGTCCAGGCCGTGCCACACCGCGAGCGGCAGCAGTTCGACGGCCAGGGTGAAGGCCTCCAGGGCCTCCTCCCAGGCCGGGGGCCCGGGGGCGTCGAGCACGGCCGAGCCCCAGGAGCGGGCGGCGGTGATGCGGACGGTGGCGGGGGCGGTCGCCGTTCGCGCCGCCGTCCGCCAGGCGGAGACGGCCGCGGCCCGGTCGGCCTCGTCGCGGGTGAGCCCGTGGCGCCGCCAGTGCAGGTCGGCGGTCGCCTGCAGGTACGGGGCGCGGCGGAGGTCGCCGGGGCGCGCGAGGTCGGCCAAGCCGTCGGTGAGGGCGATGGCGGCGTCCAGATCGGCGGGGACGGCGTCGCGCTCGAAGCGGGTGGCGAGGATCTGGGCCTGCGCCAGTTGCAGGGTGGATCGGAAGGGGGAGCCGGCGGGGGCGAGTTCGACCGCTGCGCGGGACGCCTCGACGGCGGCGTCCAGGTCGTCCGGGGTGTCGGGGCGGTCTGGGGTGTCGAGGTCGGCGGCCTGGTCGTGGCGGCGCATCAGCATCCCGCCGAGGTGCGCCAGCGCAGGCGGGCGCGCCACCTCCGGCAGCACGCCGGTGTCGATGGCCTGCCGGGTGAGCGCGATGGCCTCGTCGAGGTCGGCCCGCGCGGTCGCCGGCGGCGGGCCGCCGCGGCGTGACAGGAGTTCGTGGCGCCGCAGCAGGCCGGTGGCCATGCCCATCATGACCAGGCCCATGTGCAGGGCGTTCGCCGCGCCCGAGGCGCGGGCCTCGCGCCAGCAGTCGATCGCGGCGTCCAGATCGCCGCGCGCGCCCGAAAGCTCGTAGCGGTTGCGCAGCGCGGTGGCCAGGTTGTGCAGCCGCCAGGACCGGTTCACGGTGCCGGGGCGGGACGCCGCGACCGCCTCGCGGGTGAGGGTGATCGCCTCGTCCAGGTCGGCGCGCTCGCCCAGGGCCGTGTGGCGGGTGCGCATCATGTCGCCCAGGTTGGACAGGTGCGTCGCCCGTGCCGGGTGGTCGGCGGGAAGCTCCTCCAGCGCTCTGCGCCCGAGCTCGACGGCCCGCTCCAGGTCGGCCGGGTCGCCGTGGACCGTGTGGCGCTGGGCGAGGGCGGCGCTCAGGTCGGCGTGGAGCACTCCGGCGAACTCGTGGGACCCGGCGCCGTCCGCGATGAGGGCCAGGGCGCGCTCGGCCACCTGGATGGCCTCCTCCAGGGAATGGGGGTCGCCGACCGTCTCGGCCCGCCGTCGCAGCGCCGACACCAGGCTCCCCAGGTACAGCGGGCGTTGCGCCTCGTCGGCGAGGGTGCCGCGCAGTGCCTGGCGCGCGTACTCCACGGCGGCGTCCAGGTCGTCGGGCTCGGCACCGTGGTTGAACCGGTCGACGAGCAGCATCGACAGGGCGCTCAGGAAGGCGGCCCGGAGGTCGAAGGCGGGGGCGGAGTCCAGCGTCCGGCGCAGGCAGGCGACGGCCGTGTCGAGGTAGGCCAGCTGATCGGTCTCCATGAACCCGGTCTGGAGGGCCGTGACCACCTGCCAGACGACGTCGGCGCGTTCGGGCGCGTCGGGGGAGAGCAGGGCGTCGGCGCGGGCGGCCTCGGCCAGGTCCGCCGGGTCGCCGGTGACCGCGAACCGGGCGACGTGCGCGACGCCGAGGCGGCCCGCCGCGTACGCCGCGTTGAACGAGGACGCGCCGGGCGTCCGCGCGGCCCGGACGAAGCAGGCGACGGCCTGGTCCAGGTAGGCCGGGTCGCCGGTGGTCTCGTGTCGTGCCTGGAGCACCTCTCCGCGCGCGACGTCGAGCTTGAGGCGTTCGGGGCGGTCGGCGGGCATGTCCCGCAGGGTGAGCGCGAGCAGTTCGTCGGCTTCGGCGAGACGGCGGTCGTCGTGATCGCGGCGGTGGTGGTCGAGCAGGACCGAGGCGGTGACGCCGATCGCCTGGTAGCGGTCCGGGGAGCCGTCGGCCGAGACGCGGACGGCGTCGCGGGCCGCCTCCAGCGCGGCGCCGAGGTCGCCGCGGACCGCCAGTCCCATCGCCAGGGCGCACAGCGCCGCCGGGCGGTGCGGGTCCTCGGTGCCGGTCCGGTCCAGGTACACCCGCAGCTTGTCGAGCTCGGTCCCGAGCGCGGCCCCGTCCTCGGCGAGAACGGCGCGCTCCACACCGCGCATCGCGTCGTCGCGGAGAGCGCCGAGCGGGTCGTGCGGGCTGCCGTCGTGCCGCCCCGCCATGTCGGCGACCACGCTGCGCACCATGGCCGGGACCAGCTCGGGGTCGTGGCGGTAGAGGGGGAGGTAGCAGCGGGCGGCCTCCTGCAGCGCGTCCAGGCAGCGGTCCTCGGGCAGCTCGGAGTAGCGCAGCGTGTGGAACAGGCCGAGCAGTTCGAGGGGGTCGTAGCCCAGCTCGTTGTCCCGGAGGGGGAGATGGGTGGCGAGGTCGACCTGGGCCAGCAGCTCGCCGGCTTCGGCGAGCCCGGCCGGATCGAGGATGACGCGCGGGTCCTGCTCCTCCGCGTAGCGCATGACACGGGTGTGCAGGCGGAAGAACGCGTCGTCTCTCACACGTGCCCACCCTTGCCCACGCGGGGAGGCGGCACAAGGCGTTCCCGAGAACCGGAACGCGCTCGGTGACCGGGCGGTGGCGCAGAGACCGGCTGGAAGGAGCGCGGCTGAGGCGGCGGCTTCTTCACGCTTCAAGCACTGGCGACATCACGCCAAGCCGTGGACCCCGCCTCTTCCGATGGCCGACCGTGAGGAGGACCATCACTCTACGGAGGCAGCACATGACCCGCCGCAGACCAGGCGCCACCGCCACGACCGTCCTCCTGGCCTCGGCCGTGCTCTTCACCGGCACCGCCGCGGCGGCCGGCCCGGTCCCGACGCGGGCCGATCCGGTGCCCACCGGGTGCGGGCTGGTCTTCGCGGACGAGCACCCCTACCGCCACTACTACTGGAGGAACTGCAGCGCGACCAACGCCCGCGTCGAGGTCGGCTACCGCAACGGCTCCAGGACGACGGTGTGCGTGGAGAGCTTCCACCACAGGCACCTCGCGCGGCGGCACCATGACGAGCAGCACATCCCGATCTCCTGGGCCAGGCGCGTCGGCACCTGCCCCTGACGGCGCGCGGGTCGGCGTCAGGAGCCGTCGTGCCGGCGCAGGGCCAGTTCCAGGGTGACCGCCCACTGGTCGAGCAGCCGGGTGCGGCGGGCCGAGTCGTCGGTGAGCAGGTCCGCCAGCCCCAGGCCGCGCACCAGGTCGAGGGTCGCCTGCACCGTCTCCCGGACGCCGGGGACCGACTCGTCCGCGCCCAGCGCCTCGACCGTGAGCCGGTGCGCCTCCCGGCCGACGCGCGCCTCCAGCGGCAGCACCTGGGCGCGCAGCGCCTCGTCGGAGCTGGCGGCGACCCACAGCTGCAGGGCCGCGCGGAACAGCGGGCTGGTGTACATCTCGCCGAGGAGGGCGACGACCTCCAGCACGTCGGGGCGCCGGTCGGCCAGCGCGTTCAGGCGGGCCCGCATCTGGGACATGCGGACCTCGGCGCCGTACTCGACGGCCGCGGTCACCAGCTCCTCGCGGGTGCGGAAGTGGTGCTGGGCCGCGCCCCGCGACACCCCCGCCCGCTCGGCGACGACCGCGACCGTCGTGCTCGCCCAGCCGACCGACGCCAGGCACTCGACGGCGGCCTCCAGCAGCCGCCGCCGGGTCGCGCGGCTGCGGTCCTGCCGCGGCTCGCGGGGGACGGCCTGGGCGGTCACGGGGTCGTCCGCGCGGTGGTCGGGAAGGTCATGGCGTCCTCGGGTCGGTGGCGTCCCAGTCAACCAAACGTGCTCGCCACAAAACAATCAAGCGCGATTGATTTTTTCATGGCCGCCTGACAGGGTTCAGCCATGAGCCAACCGCTGCGGATCGCCAACGCCTCGGGCTTTTACGGCGACCGGTTCACCGCGATCCGGGAGATGCTGGAGGGCGGCCCGCTGGACGTCCTCACCGGCGACTACCTCGCCGAGCTGACCATGCTGATCCTGGGCCGCGGCAAGATGAAGGACCCCGGCGGCGGGTACGCCACCACGTTCCTGCGGCAGATGGAGGACACGCTCGGCCTGGCGGTCGAGCGCGGCACCCGCATCGTCGCCAACGCGGGCGGCCTCAACCCGCGCGGCCTCGCCGAGCGGCTGCGCGAGCTGGCCGACCGCCTGGGCGTCCAGGTGCGCGTCGCGCACGTGGAGGGCGACGACCTGCTGCCGCGCGCCGCCGAGCTCGGCCTGGCCGACCCCCGCTACGGCGCGCCCCTCACCGCCAACGCCTACCTGGGCGCGTGGGGGATCGCCGAGTGCCTGCGCGCGGGCGCCGACATCGTGGTGACCGGACGCGTCACCGACGCCTCCCTGGTGGTCGGCCCGGCGGCGGCGCACTTCGGCTGGGCGCGCGACGACTGGGACGCCCTGGCGGGCGCGACCGTGCTCGGGCACGTGCTGGAGTGCGGGGCGCAGGCGACCGGCGGCAACTACGCGTTCTTCCAAGAAATCTACAATGTAAAGCCGCTGGGCTTCCCGCTCGCCGAGGTGCACGCCGATGGCTCCGGCGTCGTCACCAAGCACGAGGGCACCGGCGGCACCGTGACCGTCGAGACCGTCACCGCGCAGCTGCTGTACGAGATCGGCGCCCCGGCCTACCCGGGCCCGGACGTGACGGCCCGGTTCGACACCGTCCGGCTGCGCCAGGACGGCCCCGACCGCGTCGCGGTCACCGGCGCGCGCGGCACGCCCCCGCCCGCCACGACCAAGGTGTGCCTGAACCACCTGGGCGGCCACCGCAACGAGATGACCTTCGTGCTGACCGGCCTCGACATCGGGGCCAAGGCGGAGTTCGCCAAGGCGCAGCTGGAGGCGGCCTTCGGGGACCGCCGCCCGGCGCGGGTGGAATGGACGCTGGTCGGCTCGGCCCTGCCCGACCCCGCCACCCAGGGGGAGGCGACGGCGCTGCTGCGGTGCGCGGTGCTCGACCCGGACCCGGACAAGGTGGGGCGGGCGTTCAGCGGGGCCGTGGTGGAGCTGGCGCTGGCGGGCTACCCGGGCTTCACCATGACGTCGCCGCCGGGGAAGGGGAGCCCGTACGGGGTGTACCGGCCGGCTTTCGTCCCCAACGGGGACGTCGAGCATGTGGCGGTGCTCCCGGACGGGGAGCGCCGCGTCATCGCGGCCGCCGCCGTCACCGCGGAGATCCCCGCCGGGGAGCAGGAGCACCGGCCCCCGCCCGCCGCGGACGGCTCCGGCCCCACCGCCCGCGTCCCGCTCGGCCGCGTCGCCGGCGCCCGCAGCGGCGACAAGGGCGGCGACGCCAACATCGGCGTCTGGGCCCGCACCGACGCCCAGTGGGCCTGGCTCCAGGGCTTCCTCACCACCGAACGCCTCGCCGAACTCCTCCCCGAGACCCGCGAGCACGCCGTTGCCCGGCACGTCCTGCCCCACCTCCGCGCGGTCAACTTCGTCGTCGAAGGGCTGCTGCAGGAGGGCGTATCCGCCTCGACCCGCTTCGACCCGCAGGGCAAGGCCCTCGGCGAGTGGCTGCGGTCCCGCCTCGTCGACATCCCGGAGGCAGTCCTTTGACCTTCAAGAGCACCCTCGACCCGCACGGCCCGGAGTACCGGGAGCGGCGCGCGGCCATGCTGGCCAAGCTCGCCGACCTGGACGCCGAGCACGCCAAGGCCCTGGCGGGCGGCGGCGAGAAGTACGTGGCCCGGCACCGCAAGCGCGGCAAGCTGCTGGCGCGCGAGCGCATCGAGCTGCTGCTCGACCCCGACTCGCCGTTCCTTGAACTGAGCCCGCTGGCCGCCTGGGGCAGCGACTTCCCCGTCGGCGCCAGCGTCGTCACCGGCATCGGCGTCGTCGAGGGCGTCGAATGCATGATCGTCGCCAACGACCCGACGGTGCGCGGCGGCTCCAGCAACCCCTGGACGGTCAAGAAGAGCTTCCGCGCCTCCGACATCGCGCTGGAGAACCGGCTGCCGGTCATCAACCTGGTGGAATCCGGCGGCGCCGACCTGCCCACCCAGAAGGAGATCTTCATCCCGGGCGGGCGCATGTTCCGGGACCTGACCCGGCTGTCGGCCGCCGGCATCCCCACCATCGCGCTGGTGTTCGGCAACTCCACCGCGGGCGGCGCCTACATCCCCGGCATGTGCGACCACGTCGTCATGGTCAAGGAGCGCGCCAAGGTGTTCCTGGGCGGGCCGCCGCTGGTGAAGATGGCCACCGGCGAGGAGGCCGACGACGAGGAGCTGGGCGGCGCCGAGATGCACGCCCGCGCCTCCGGCCTCGCCGACTACATGGCCGTGGACGAGCACGACGCGCTGCGCCTGGGCCGCCAGATCGTCAAGCGGCTCAACCACCGCCGGCAGGGCCCCGCGCCCGCCCCGGTCCGCGAGCCGCTGTACGACGCCGAGGAGCTGGCCGGGATCGTCCCCGAGGACCTCAAGACGCCCTTCGACCCGCGCGAGGTCATCGCCCGCGTCGTGGACGCCTCGGAGTTCGACGAGTTCAAGCCGCTGTACGGGCCGAGCCTGGTCACCGGCTGGGCCCGCCTGCACGGCTACCCGATCGGCGTCCTCGCCAACGCGCAGGGCGTGCTGTTCGGCGACGAGGCGCAGAAGGCCGCCCAGTTCATCCAGCTGGCGAACCAGACCGACACCCCGCTGCTGTTCCTGCACAACACCACCGGCTACATGGTCGGCAAGGAGTACGAGCAGTCCGGCATCATCAAGCACGGCGCGCTGATGATCAACGCGGTGGCCAACAGCAGGGTCCCGCACATCACCCTGGTCATGGGCGCCTCCTACGGCGCAGGGAACTACGGCATGTGCGGCCGCGCCTACGACCCCCGCTTCCTGTTCACCTGGCCGAGCGCCAAGTCCGCCGTCATGGGGCCGCAGCAGCTCGCCGGGGTGCTGTCCATCGTCGCCCGGCAGGCCACCGAGGCCCGGGGCCAGGTCTACGACGAGGCGCAGGACAAGGCGATGCGCGAGATGGTCGAGACCCAGATCGAGGCCGAGTCGCTGCCGTTCTTCCTGTCCGGGCGGCTGTACGACGACGGCGTCATCGACCCCCGCGACACCCGCACCGTCCTCGGCCTGTGCCTGTCGGTGGTCCACAACGCGCCCGTGCGCGGAGCCGACGGCTTCGGCGTCTTCCGGATGTGAGCTGATGATCAACTCTTTGCTGGTGGCCAACCGCGGCGAGATCGCCCGCCGCGTCTTCCGCACCTGCCGCGACCTCGGCGTCGGCACCGTCGCGGTGTTCTCCGACGCCGACGCGGCCGCCCCGCACGCCGCCGAGGCCGACGCGGCGGTGCGGCTGCCGGGCGACGCGCCCGCCGACACCTACCTGCGCGGCGACCTGGTGATCGCCGCCGCGCGCGCCGCCGGGGCCGACGCGGTCCACCCCGGCTACGGGTTCCTGTCGGAGAACGCCGACTTCGCGCGCGCCGTCCAGGACGCCGGGCTGACGTGGGTCGGTCCGCCGCCCGCCGCGATCGCCGCGATGGGCTCCAAGATCGAGGCCAAGAAGCTGATGGCCGCGGCCGGCGTCCCGGTGCTGCCCGAGCTGGACCCGGACGCGGTCACCGAGGCGGACCTGCCGATCCTGGTCAAGGCGTCGGCCGGGGGCGGCGGCCGCGGGATGCGCGTGGTGCGCGCCCTCGCCGACCTGCCCGACGCCGTCGCCGCCGCCCGCCGCGAGGCCCAGTCCGCGTTCGGCGACCCGGCGGTGTTCTGCGAGCCGCTGCTGGAGAACGCCCGCCACATCGAGGTGCAGATCCTCGCCGACGCGCACGGCGCCGTCTGGGCCCTGGGGGAGCGCGAGTGCTCCATCCAGCGCCGCCACCAGAAGATCGTGGAGGAGGCGCCGTCCCCGGCCGTGGGCGACGCGCTGCGCGCCGAGCTGTGCGCGGCCGCCGCGGACGCCGCCACCGCCATCGGCTACACCGGCGCGGGCACCGTCGAGTTCATGCTCGCCGCCGACGGCCGCTTCTTCTTCCTGGAGGTCAACACCCGCCTCCAGGTCGAGCACCCGGTCACCGAGTGCGTGTACGGGCTGGACCTGGTCCGCCTCCAGATCGAGGTCGCCGAGGGCCTGCCGCTGCCCGCCGAGGGACCGCCCGCCCCGCGCGGCCACGCCATCGAGGTGCGGCTGTACGCCGAGGACCCCGCCGCCGACTGGCGCCCCGGCAGCGGCACCCTGCACACCTTCGAGGTGCCCGGCGTCGACGCCGCGTTCGCCAACCCCGCCGGGTACGGGCTGCGCCTGGACAGCGGCGTGGAGAGCGGCGGCGAGGTCGGCGTCCACTACGACCCGATGCTCGCCAAGCTCATCGCCTACGGCCCCACCCGCGCCGCCGCCGCGCGCCGGCTGCGCGCCGCGCTCACCGGGGCCCGCGTCCACGGCGTCACCACCAACCGGGACCTGCTCGCCCGCATCATGGCCGAGCCGGCGTTCCTGGCCGGCGACACCCACACCGGCTACCTCGACCAGGTCGGCCTGGACGCCCTCGCCGCGCCACTGGCCGACGAGGACGCCGTGCGGCTGTCGGCGCTGGCCGCCGCCCTCGCCGACGCCGCCGCCAACCGCGCCGCCGCGCGCGTCCAGGGCGGGCTGCCGTCCGGCTGGCGCAACGTGCCCTCCCAGCCGCAGCGCAAGTCCTACGAGGGACCGTCCGGGACGGTCGAGGTCGCCTACCGCCTCACCCGCGACGGCCTGGTCGCCGAAGGGCACGACGGTCTCGCCCTGGTCGGGGCCGCCCCCGGCGCCGTCACCCTCGACGTGGCGGGCGTCCGCCGCGCCTTCGCCGTGCGCATCGCGGGCGACCGCGTGCACGTGGACTCCGCGCTCGGCCCGGTCGCGCTGCGCGCCGTGCCGCGCTTCGCCGACCCCAGCGACCTGGTCGCGCCCGGCTCGCTGCTGGCACCCATGCCCGGCACCGTCGTGCGCGTGGAGGCCGGGCCCGGCGAGGCCGTCGCGGAGGGGCGGACGCTGGTGGTGCTGGAGGCGATGAAGATGGAGCACCGCATCGCCGCCCCCGCCGCAGGCACCGTCGCCGAACTGAACGTCAGCGCAGGACAGCAGGTCGAGGCCGGAGCGGTCCTCGCTGTGATCTCCGAAGGGACCCCGCAGTGAGCTTCATCGAGTCCGAGGAGCGGCAGGCGCTGCGCGCCGCCGTCGCCGAGCTCGGCGCCAAGTACGGCGCCGACTACTACGTTCGCAAGGCCAAGGCCGGCGAGAAGACCGACGAGCTGTGGGCCGAGGCCGGCAAGCTCGGCTACCTCGGCGTCAACGTGCCCGAGGAGTACGGCGGCGGGGGCGGCGGCATCGGCGACCTGGCCGCGGTCTGCGAGGAGCTGGCCGCCGCCGGGTGCCCGCTGCTGCTGATGGTGGTGTCCCCGGCCATCTGCGCCACCATCATCGCCCGCTCCGGCACCGAGGAGCAGAAGCGCGAGTGGCTGCCGGGCTTCGCCGACGGCTCGGTCAAGATGGCCTTCGCCATCACCGAGCCCGACGCCGGCTCCAACTCCCACCGCATCACCACCACCGCCCGCCGCGACGGCGACGGCTGGGTCCTCAACGGGCAGAAGACCTTCATCTCCGGCGTGGACGAGGCCGACGCGGTGCTGTTCGTGTCGCGCAGCTCCGACCAGAAGGGCAACCTGCGGCCCTCGCTGTTCATCGTGCCGACCGACGCCCCCGGCTTCACCTGGACGCCGATCGACATGGAGATCGTGTCGCCGGAGAAGCAGTTCGTCTGCCACCTGGACGACGTGCGGCTGCCCTACGACGCGCTGGTCGGCGACGAGGACGGCGGCCTGCTCCAGCTGTTCGCCGGCCTCAACCCCGAGCGCATCATGGCCTCGGCCATGGGCGCGGGCATCGGCCGCCTCGCCCTCGGCAAGGCCGTCGCCTACGCCAAGGACCGCCAGGTCTTCAAGACCCCCATCGCCGCCCACCAGGGCGTCGCCCACCCCCTCGCCCAGGGCAAGGTCGAGCTCGAACTGGCCCGGCTCATGGCGCAGAAGGCCGCCTGGCTGTACGACTCCGGTGACGACATGGGCGCGGGCGAGGCCGCCAACATGGCCAAGTACGCCACCGCCGAGGCCGCGATCCACTGCGTGGACCAGGCCATCCAGACCCACGGCGGCAACGGCCTGACCAGCGAGTACGGCGTCGGGATGCTGGCGGGCGTGGTCCGCCTCATGCGGATCGCGCCGGTCAGCCGCGAGATGGTCCTCAACTTCGTCGCCCAGCACTCCCTCGGACTGCCCAAGTCCTACTGAGCGAAGGGCGTGGCGGAGGTGATCAACCCTGCCTAGACTCCTCTCCGTTCCGGCACCCCCCTCCGGCGCCAGCAACGGAAAGGCTGCTCTGATGCACGGCCCTCCGCCACCCCCGCCTTCACCCGGCGGCCCGTACCCGCCCGCGTACGGGCCGCCCCCGCAGCACGCCGCCGCGCCTCCGCCGCCTGACGCGCCGCCCGCGCGGTCCCGGCGGCTGGCCGCCTGGAGCATCGACGCCGCGCTGCTGGCCGTCATCGCCGGGCTCCTCGCCGCGGCGACGTGGGGCCGCTTGCAGGAGCAGCTGGCGGGCGACGTCACCCAGAGCGTCTCCGGCGCGGTCTTCGGCTTGTTCGCCTCCGGCGGCGACGTCGGCAAGGCCGCCGGAGAGGTCGGCGGCCAGGTGTGGGGGAACGTGACCGCCGCCATCCAGCAGGCGCTGCTCCTGCTCGTCCTCGCCGAGCTGCTGCACCAGTTCGCCGGCACCGCCTGGAAGGGCCGCACCCTCGGCAAGGCCCTGCTCGACATCCGCGTCCGCCCCGCCAAGGCCACCGCGGACGCCCCCTCCGGCCCCGGGAAGGGACGCGCCGCACGCCGCGCCCTGGCGTCCACCGTCTCGGGCACCGGCCTGTACGCGTTGGCCTGGGTGCTGTTGCTGGAGGGCCTGTTCTTCCTCGCGCTCATGATGTGGCTGGCCGCCGTCACCCTGTTCACCGCCAACGCCCTGCCCACCCTCGCGGGGAAGCGCCGCCGCAGCCTCGCCGACCGCGTCGCCGGGACGGCCGTCGTCCCCGCCCGCTCCTACCAGCGCGCCGCCCAGGCCGTCCGGCAGGGCGCGAACGTGGCGTGGGACGGCACCCAGGCCGGAGTCCAGGCCGCCCGTGACAACGCCGCCCGCTTGGCGGCCAGCGACCGTCTCCGCCAGGCACGGGAATCCGAACGCGCCCGCCAGGCCCAGGAACTGGCCCAGCGCGCGGGCCGCCAGACCGCCGAACGCATCCGCGGAGCCATGGACGGCGACCGGGGACGGCAGGCGCAGGAAGCGGGCAAGAAGCTGGGCGGTCGCCTCAAGAACGCCTACAAGGACCGCCGCCCCGGCCAGCCTGCAGACCAGCCCGCCGCGCAGCCCCCGGCACAGCCCGCCCTACCGCCTCCGCAGCCCTACCTCAACCCGGCCGACCTCTATCAGCCCCCCGGCTACGCCCCACAACCCCCGTCCGCCATGCCACCGCCCGCACCGCCACCGCCGCCCCGTTAGCCGTTCTCCCGCTGGCCCCGTCGCGACGGCGGTCAGCGGGGTGCGTGTCAGGGCAGGAGGGCGTCCAGCTGTTCCGCCAGTGGCGGGGCGGTCAGGCGGTTGTCGATCTCGACGTGGGGGACCGGCGGCGGCTCCTCCGGGCGCATCCGCGCCAGGAACGCCGCGAAGTCCGCCAGCTTGCCCGCGTCGCGCGGCGACCCGCGCTCCTTCAGGCGGGCGCGCAGCGTCTCCGCGTCCGTCCGGATCCACACCAGGCGCACCTCCGGGCCGCCCAGCGCCTCCACCCACTCCGCCCACCGCTCGGGCGAGCGGATCTGCCCGGTGAACGGCCCGCTCAGCAGCACCGGGCAGCCGTGCGAACGGATCTCGCGCGCCGTCGCCGCCATCCCCGCGTACTCGTGCCGCTTGACGTGCTCGTCGTACCACGGGCCCTCGCGCTCGCCCGGCGCGCGCCCGTAGGTCCGCAACGTCGCCGCCACGAACGCGCCGTACATCGTGTCCTTGTCCAGTAGCGCCGGGACCGGGTCCAGCCGCGCCAGCAGCAGATCCGCCACCGTGGTCTTGCCGCCGCCCGGCGGGCCCGCCACCACCCACACCGTCCCCGGCCTCATACCGGCAGCCGCATCCGGCGCGTCGCCAGCCGCTCGATGCGCGCCTGGTCCACTTCGTGGCCGAGGCCCGGCTGCGTCAGCGGCACGCCCACCACCCCGCCCGACGAGCGCACCGGCGGCGTCACGAACACCGGCCCGCCCGCAGGGTCGGTCACGTCCGAGGGCAGCGTCACCCCCGGCATCGCCGCCAGCGCCACCGCCGCGGCCTGGCCGATGCCGAACGCGCCCGTCCCGGTGCACCAGATGTCCCAGCCCGCCGCGTACGCGCGGTCGTGCGCGGCGCGCGCGGCCGTCAGCCCCCCGAACCGGTCGGTGCGCAGGTTCAGCACCCGGCCGGCCTCCATCGCGATCGCCGCCTCCAGCGTGTCCAGGTCGCCGGCCGCCGGGGCCACCGCCGTGCCGATCTGCCGCTGCAGCCGGGCGTGCGCCGCCAGGTCCCCGCCCGGGAACGGCCGCTCGATCGCCAGCAGCCCGTAGGCGTCCAGCCCCTCCAGCACCGCCAGGTGCTCGGGCGACTCGGTGTAGGAGTGGCCCGCGTCCGCCACGATCGCCAGCGCCGGGTACGCCTGCCTGATCACCCGCACCGGCTCGATGTCCCAGCCCGGCCGCACCCGCACCGTCACCCGCGTGTGGCCCGCGCCGACCGCCCGGTTGACCCGGCCCACCACCGTCTCCAGGATCGGCTCGGGCGAGATCCGCGTCCCGGTCACCAGGGAGGTGCGGGTGCCGCCCAGCGCGTGCGCCAGCGGCAGGCCCCGCGTCCGGCACCACAGGTCCCAGCACGCCACGTCCACCGCCGCCGCGGCCGCCCGGCCGCCCAGCTCGGCCACCGCCGACACGTCCTCGGGCCGGTCCCAGTCCAGGCCGATCAGCGCCGGCCCCATCCGCTCGGTGACGTCGGCCCACGCGTTGGCCCCCGCGCCCGGCCCCGCGCCGGACTCCTCCGTCACCGCGACCTCGCCCCACCCGGAGCTCTCACCCGCGGAGACGCGGACCAGGACGCTCTCAGGCCGCCGCCCGCGCGGCATCGCCACACGGAAGGCGTCGCATCCGTGGATCTGGGGCATCGGCGCCCGCCTTTCCGCTCGTCCCGCTCATCGGTGTTCCCTTCCATGATCCCCCCTTCGGGGACCGGGGAAGCCGACCGGCGGCGGTACGGCGCGGTGACCCGGCGGGCGCCCTCAGGCGGCGCCGCGCGCCTCCAGCGCCCGGTCCACCAGCTCGGCGGCCCGCGCCGCCTGGTCCGCCGGGGCGATCCGGTCGGCCCACGCCCACCAGAACCACGCCCCGCCGCCCGCGTCCGGCGCGCACACCACCGCGCACGCCGCCGAATCGGCCGCCTGCGCGCACGGGGCGGCCCCGGGCTGCTCCAGGATCTCCAGCCGCGGCCGCGGCCCACTGGTGAGGATCATCGTGCGGCGGCCCCGGCGCGCCAGTTCCGCGCCCAGCTCCTCCAGAGCGGCCAGCCCCGTGTCGGTCCCTGCCGTGTCGGTCCCTTGGATGAGGGTCCGCGCCATCGTCATCGCCCCCTGCGCTGTTGCGGCGTCATCTGGTAGGACGGGGCGCGGTGCCCTCAGGTTCTGGGCCGGGCGCGGCCGAACCGCGGCGGCCGCTTGCGGTAGCCGCCGTCCTCCAACCCGGCCAGCCGCTCGAACGGGTTGTAGGAAGCGTGATCACCGCTCAGCGCCGTCGACAATCCCGCGCACACCAGATATGCGCCGATCATGACCGGACCCAGACAGAACGCGTACTGGACCGAGTGCCGGGCCTCGTGCCGCAGCAGCGCCGGCCGGGCGAGCAGGCCGGCGGCGCTGCCGCGCACCAGGATCACGTCGCCCACCGTGAAGGCGGGCGCGTCCGGCAGCGGCAGCCGGTACCCGCCCGCCACCAGCAGGCCCCCGGGCGCCCGCGCCCGGTCCCGGCCCCGCGTCCCCACCGCCCCCAGCAGCAGGCCCAGCGGCGTGGACAGGTTCAGCAGGTTCACCGCGCGCCGGTACCGGTGCAGAGGTCTCACGGGGCGGCCCCGAAGGTCAGGAGGGGCAGGTGGCGTCCAGCGACACCGGCTTGGCGTCGGTGCGGGGCGCCTGGGTGCCGCGGTGCGTCGGGGAGGCCGTGCCGCCGCCCCGCGTGCCGCCCGACGCCTGGGTCCGCTTGGCGGTCGGGGTCGAGGTCGGGGCCGGGGTGGCCGACGGTGAGGCGGCCGCGGTCTCCTGCTTGAGCACCGCGTTGGCGGCCAGCCGCCGGATCTCGGCGAAGTCGGGGTCGCCGGTGCTGATCAGCGGGGGCACGAACTGCAGGCTGTTGATCCGGGCCCCGCCCTTGACCTTCTCCGACAGCGACATCAGCGCCGGCAGCAGCTCCTGCGGGATGTCGGTGGAGATGGCCCGCTTGGCGGCGGCCGCCAGCCGGTCGAACTTGGTCAGCACGGTCTTGGGGTCGGCCTGCTTGGCGATCGCCCGCAGCAGGCACTTCTGGCGGCCCATCCGGGTGTAGTCGTCGCTGTTGGTGCGCGAGCGCCCGTACCAGAGCGCCTCCTTGCCCTTCAGCACCCGGTCGCCGGGCTGCAGCACCGCGCCCTGCAGGCCGTAGGGGATCGGCTCGGTGATCTTCACCCGGACGCCGCCCATGGCGTCGATGATGTCGGCGAAGCCGAACATGTCGACCAGGATGTAGTAGTCGACCCGCTGGCCGAGGATGCCGCTGACCGTCTTCTTGATCATCTCGGGGCCGCGCGCGTCCTTGGGCACCCCCGGCATCAGGTCGGGGTGCTCCTCGGCGTACTGGTACACCTCGTTCAGCAGGCCCGGGGTCCCCGCGCCGTCGCCGGTGAAGCCGTAGGGGAACCGGTCGCGGGCCGGGCCGGGCGGCATCTGGAAGCGCTCCAGGTTGCGCGGCAGGCTCAGCAGCACCGTGTCGCCGGTGCGGGTGTCCACGCTGGCCAGCGTCATGCTGTCGGTGCGCACGCCCTCGCGGTTGGCGGCCGCGTCGCCGCCCAGCAGCAGCACGTTGACGCGGGACTGGCCGTTCCAGGGGTCCTCGGCGTCCACCGCCCGGCCGCCCGCGCCGCCGGCCCGGAAGATGCTGCTCAACGCGTCCTGGGCGAGGTAGGTGCGGTGCGCCGACCAGGCCGCCGGGACCGCCACCGCGAAGCACAGCACGGCCACGGCCACCGCGCCCGCGGTGCGCGCGCCCACCGGCAGCGAGGCGGGCTGGACCACCTGGTAGGAGCGGATCACCACGGTGACCCACACCAGGCCGAGCACCAGGATGCCGATCGCCGCGCCCGACAGCCAGTCCGGCCGCACCGCCATCTGGCGCAGGTCGGCCTGGAAGACCGTGCCGGCCACCACGCCCGCGACGCCGAGCAGCGCGAACGCGCCCAGCAGCAGCCCGCCCGCCCAGCGGCGGCCGCTCCACAGGTGCGCGACGCCCCACACCAGCGCGGACGCCAGCGTCAGGGCCAGGGCGCGGGTCAGGCCCCGGGCGTCGGTGGACGCCCGGTCGGCGTCCCGCTTTCGGGCACGCCCGGCCGATCGACTCGCCATGTACGCTCCGATCCCCCACGCACAGTGATTTCAGCCTCCGGACTACATTAAGGACGCGCAAAACCGGTGAAGGGTTGCGTGGTAGTTGACCGAATGCGGGCCGTGGTGTCGTCAGGTGCAGCTTTTGTTCAGGGTAAGCAACCTACCCCTTTCCGGACCAGCCGACGCCTCCCCGGCCACCGCCCGAGCGGTCAGCCGCCGGATCGCCCGGTAGTCGGGGGAGCCGGTGCGCACCAGCGGCGGCACGAACTGCAGGCTCCTGACCTGCGCCTTCTTGATCTTGCCGGACAGCGCCACCAGGTCCGGCAGCAGCCCGCGCGGCAGATCGGTGCTCACCGAGTCCTTGAAGATCGTCGAAAGCCGCTGGAAGCCGCGCAGCACCGTCAGCGGCTCGGCCTGCCCGGCGATCGCCCACAGCAGGCACTTCTGCCGCCCCATCCGGGCGTAGTCGCTGGCGCCGGTCCGCGAGCGGCCGTACCACAGCGCCTCGCGGCCGGTCAGCTCCCGGCAGCCGGGCCGCAGCACCCCGGCCCGCACCTGCTGCCGGGGCACCGGCACGGCCCGGTCCACGCAGATCCGCACCCCGCCCATCGCGTCCACGATCTGCCGGAAGCTGCGCATGTCCACCATGACGTAGTAGGGGACCGGGCGGCCCAGGATGTGCCCGGCGGTCCGCTTCAGCAGCTCGGCCCCGGGGTTGCGCACGCGCGGGCCGTCCAGCGCCCCCGGGTGCGCGACGCCGTGCTGGTAGACGGCGTTGAGCAGCTCCCTGGGCGGGAACCGCACCGGGCGGCGGCCCGACCACACCGGCACCCGCTGCAGGTTGCGCGGCAGGCCCAGCAGGACGGTGTCGCCGGTGCGGGTGTCGATGCTGGCCAGCGTCATGCTGTCGGTGCGGACGCCGGGACGGCCGGTGTCGGCGTCGGCCCCCAGCAGCAGCACGTCCAGACGGCGCAGCCGCTGCCACGGGTCGGCGGGCGAGGGGACCGGGGCGGCCGCGGGACGGGCCGTCCCCGCGGGCCGCGGCGCCGGGGCCGCGGCCTCCTCGGTGAAGACGCTGTCGAGCAGGTCCTTCTGGAGGTGGCCGTACCGGGCGACCGCCAGCGGCGGGACGGCCGACAGCAGGCACAGCGCCGCGACGGCCGCGCCGCCCGCCACGCGGAATCCCAGCGGCGCGCGGGCCGGGCGCAGCAGCGCGTACGAGCGGACGATCAGCGCCGTCCAGGCGGCCGCCGCCACCACGCAGCCCGCGATCAGCGCCTCCAGCCAGCCCGGCCGCACCGCCAGCTCGGGCACGACCTCGCGGGCGCGCCCTGCCGCCACGCCCAGCGCGGCCAGCCCGAGCGCGTACGCGGTCAGCAGCGCGCCCCCGGTGCGCGTCCTGCCGACGCGCAGGTGCGCCAGGCCCGGCATCACCGCCGACAGCGCGGTCAGCAGCAGCGCCTCGCCCTGCGCGGGACCGGCGGGGCGGCGGCGCGGGCCTCCCGGGCCGGACGGGCCCGGGGAGGACGGGGAGCGGGACGGCCGGGGGCCGTCGGGATCATCGGGGGCGCGGAGGCCGCCCGGCCCGCCCCCTGCCGTCGCCGGACGGGCCGCCCGCCCGGTGGCCGACGGTCCGCCGCGCGCGTTGTGCCGGTACATCCGCACCCCCTTCGGGGACGGTGGTCATGATCCGTCCCCGAAGGTAAACAGTGCAGGTCACAGCGGTGCCGACACCGAATTCACCACGGCGCGTGGCCAAAACCCGGCGGGTCGGCTACCCGCGCTCTACCAGCTGGTGGCCAGCGGCATACCTTCGGCGTAGCCCGCCGAGCCCTGGACGCCCACGGTGGCGCGCTCGTGGAACTCTTCCAGGCTGCGCGCGCCCGCGTAGGTGCACGAGCTGCGCAGGCCGGCCACGATCGAGTCCACCAGGTCCTCCACGCCCGGACGCTGCGGGTCCAGGAACATGCGGGAGGTGGAGATGCCCTCCTCGAACAGCGCCTTGCGGGCGCGGTCGAAGGGGGAGTCCTCGGCGGTGCGCAGGCGCACCGCGCGCGCCGAGGCCATGCCGAAGCTCTCCTTGTACAGCCGGCCGTCGGCGGCGCGCTGCAGGTCGCCGGGGGACTCGTAGGTCCCGGCGAACCACGAGCCCACCATCACGTTGGCGGCCCCGGCGGCCAGCGCCAGCGCCACGTCGCGCGGGTGGCGCACCCCGCCGTCGGCCCACACGTGCTTGCCCAGGCGGCGCGCCTCGGCGGCGCACTCCAGCACCGCCGAGAACTGCGGGCGGCCCACGCCGGTCATCATGCGGGTGGTGCACATCGCGCCCGGCCCCACGCCGACCTTGACGATGTCGGCCCCGGCCTCGATCAGGTCGCGGGTGCCCTCGGCGGTCACCACGTTGCCCGCCACGATCGGCACCCGCGGGTCCAGGCCGCGCACCGCGGCCAGCGCGCTGATCATCTTCTCCTGGTGGCCGTGCGCGGTGTCCACCACCAGCAGGTCGGCCCCGGCCTCCAGCAGCGCCTTGGCCTTGCCCGCCACGTCGCCGTTGACGCCGACCGCGGCCGCCACGCGCAGCCGCCCGTCGCCGTCCACGGCGGGCTGGTACAGGGTGGCGCGCAGCGCGCCGGTGCGGGTGAGGACGCCGGTCAGGCGGCCGTCGGCGTCCACCACCGGGGCGAGCCGGTGGCCGCGCTCGTGCAGCCGGTTGAACGCCTCGCGCGGGTCGACCCCGGCGGGCAGCGTCACCAGGTCGCGGGACATGATGTCGCGCAGCTGGGCGAAGCGGTCCACGCCGTGGCAGTCGGCCTCGGTGACCACGCCGACCGGCCGGTCGTCCTCGACGACGATGACCGCGCCGTGGGCGCGCTTGGGCAGCAGCGCCAGGGCCTCGCCCGCGGTGCTGGCCGGGTCGAGGGTGATCGGGGTGTCCACCACCAGGTCGCGGGACTTGACCCAGGCGATCACGTCGGAGACGACGTCGGCGGGGATGTCCTGCGGGATCACCGCGATCCCGCCCCGGCGGGCGACGGTCTCGGCCATCCGGCGGCCCGAGACCGCCGTCATGTTCGCCACGACCAGGGGGACGGTGGTCCCGCTCCCGTCGACGGTGGACAGGTCCACCTCCAGCCGGGACCCGACCGACGAGCGGCGGGGGACCATGAAGACGTCGTTGTAGGTGAGATCGTGAGCTGAGTGCTCACCGTTCAGCAGGCGCACGGCTGTCTAACACACCAATCGCGGATGAGAGTGGCTGGGCCACCGTACATTGTGATCCATACCCCCCGGTGCTCCGGCCAAGCACGGACCGCGACGGAGATCGGACCCGCCGCGCCCGGCCGCGGCACCCGCTTCCGCGCCGGCCCTCCGGGGCCCACCTGCGCCGACGTCCCGGCCGGTGGCGGAAAGCCGGACAAGAGTCGGAAAGCCCTCACCCGTGAGGTTTAGCTCTCTGTAAAGTTACCTCTTGACGTTGCTGCGCCCCCGATGCACTTTTCTTACATGTGCCTCATACGGACGGCCGGCCCCCCGTAGAGGCGTCACACATCAGAACACCGGGAGTAGCGGATGCAGGTCACCCTCGCAGGCCCGGTGTCGCCCGTGCGCCGCCGGGACGGCCCGTCCCGGCCCGCCGGATACCGCGCCCCGCGCCCCGCCGGACACCCCGCCCGGGGGCAGAGTGATCATCGCCACGTCGCCGCGCGGCGCTCCGGCCCCGCCCGCCCCCCGCCCGGTCCGCCGGCCCGGACCGCGTTGTGCTCCCGTACCGCTTCGCGGCGCCCCCCAATCGGCAGCCGCCGGGCCGTACGCCGACGCTTCGACGGCGCCGGAGGGCGCCGAACACGAGCAAGATCAATATTTGACGGGATACCGCCCGGAAATGGAATGATCTTGCAGTTGCCGTTAAAACGATCTTTTATCGCATGTCGAGGAGGACAGCCGTGCTGGATGCGGTCGATGCTGTGCTCGTCCGCGAGCTCCAGCGGGATGGCCGGGCGACCTTCCAGGCGCTCGCCGATCGCGTCGGGCTTTCCCGCACGGCCGTGCGGGCGCGCGTGCAGAACCTTCTCGAGACCGGGGTGGTGCGCGTCGTCGGGATCGTGCACGCCGCCGTCGTCGGAGCGGAGGCCATCGGGCACGTCTCGGTGACGGTGGACGGCGCGGCCCGCGAGGTCGCCGCCGCCGTGGCCGAGCGCCCGGCCGTCAGCTTCACCGCCCTGACCGCCGGCCCCCACGCGGTGGTCGCCCAGCTGCGCACCCGCGACGACGCGGCGCTCGCCGCCGAGGTGGACCACATCCGCTCGGTGCCCGGCGTGCGCGCGGCCGAGGTGTTCCGGTCGGTGTCCACCGTCCGCGACACCCACGCGGTGGTACGCCCGCTCGGCGAGGTCACCCTCGACGACATCGACTGGCGGCTGCTGCAGGAGCTGCAGCGCGACGGCCGAGCCCCCTACACCCGGCTCGCGCACATCATCGGGCTGTCGCAGGCCGCCACCCGCGCCCGCGTGGTGCGGCTGATGCGCTCGGGCGTCATCCAGGTCACCGGACTGGCCGACCCGCACGCGCTCGGCGCCGCCGAGCTGGGCGGGTTCGGGCTGACGGTGACCGGGACGCTGCGCCGGGTCGCCGAGGCGGTCGCCGAGCAGGAGGGCGTGCGCTACCTGGCCACCGGCTTCGGCCGCTACGACATCGTCGGGCAGGCCGAGGCCGCCTCCCGCGCCGAGCTGGTGTCGGTGCTGGACGCCATCCGCGCGGTGCCCGGCGCCACCGTCCGCGAGTCCTGGCACCACCTGGACGTGGTGAAGGAGTCCTACGCCGTCGAACTGCCCGAAAAGCCCCCCAACGGCTCCTGACCGGACGCCGGGCCCCGGTGGGGCCCCGGCGTCCCCGCGCGCCCTTCCGGATCTCCAGGCGGACCTCCGCGCCCTCCCTGGGCCCGCTCAGTCGCGGCTCAGGGAGACCTCCTCCAGGTCCAGCTCGTGCAGCACCCGGTTCAGCACCTCGTCGTCGATGCGCCGCTCGTCGCGCAGCCGGACGAACGTGCGGCGCTCGGCGGCCAGCATCTCCAGCCGCAGCCGCCGGTAGGTGGCGCTCGGCACCTCGGCGCCGTCGTGCCCGGTGCCGCCGCCGAGCCGCTCCCAGGCGTGCAGCTGCCGGCGCTCGGCCTGGCCGCGCAGCCGCTCCACCACCTCGGGGTCCAGCAGGTCCGCGCGGTCGGCGGTCAGCTCCTCCAGCCGCTCCAGGGCGGCCTTGGCGGCCTCGTGCTGCGCCCCGGCCTCGGCGACGGTGTCCTCGTAGACCTCGCGGTCGCCGCCGATGCGCAGCCACCGGATCAGGGCGGGGAAGGTCAGCCCCTGCACCAGCAGCGTGCCGAGCACGGTGGTGAAGGTCAGGAACAGCACCACGTCGCGGCCGGGGAAGGCCGTGCCGTCGTCGGCGACGAACGGGATCGCGAACGCCGCCGCCAGCGACACCACCCCGCGCATCCCGGCCCAGCTCAGCACCACCCGGCCGCGCCAGTCCAGCCCGCCGCCGCGCCGCCGCGAGGCGGGCGCCAGCGGCAGGTAGGAGGTGGGGAACACCCACACGAAGCGCGCCGCGACCGTGACCGCGAACACCGCCAGCGCCCACCACGCCAGGCTGCCCCAGCCGTGCCCCGACAGCCCGTCCACCACCGGCGGCAGCTGCAGGCCGATCAGCAGGAACACCACCGACTCCAGCAGGAAGATCAGGACCTTCCAGAACGAGTGGCCGATCAGCCGGGTCACCGCCGGGGACTCGGTGAAGCGGTGCCCCAGGTACAGCCCGCTCACCACCACCGCGATCACCCCGGAGGCGTGCACCGACTCGGCGATCAGGTAGGCGGCGAACGGCGCGACCAGGGCCACCCCGTTCTCCACCAGCGGGTCGTTCAGGCGGGTCCGCAGCCAGTGCAGCGGCGGCCCGAGCAGCAGCCCGACCACCGCGCCCGCCAGCGCCGCGAACAGGAAGCGCCCGACGCCGTCGGCGAAGGTGAACCCGGCGCCCACCGCCGCCGCCAGCGCCACCCGGAACGCCGTCAGCGCGGTCGCGTCGTTGAACAGGCTCTCGCCCACCAGGATCGTCACCAGCCGCCGGGGCAGCCCCAGCCGCTGCGCCACGCTGACCGCCGCCACCGCGTCCGGCGGCGCGACGATGGCGCCCAGCACCAGGGCCGCCGCCAGCGGCAGGTCCGGCACCAGCAGGTAGGCGACCCCGCCGACCGCGAACGTGGTGAACAGCACCAGCCCGACCGACAGCAGGCCGATCGGCCGCACGTTGTCGCGCAGGCTGTAGTAGGAGCTCTCCCAGGCCGCCGAGAACAGCAGCGGCGGCAGGAAGGCGTACAGCACGAACTCGGGGTCCAGTTCGAACTCGGGCACCCCCGGCACGAACGAGACGGCCATTCCGGCGATGACGAGGGCCAGCGGCGCGGCCACGCCGAACCTTCGGGCGAGCGCGGCCACCGCCAGCGCGAGCACCGGTACCGCCAGCAACCACAGAGCGTGCGTCGTTCCCACCGGCAGATCATGCCACGGCGCGGCGGGTGCTCCGCCGCCCGCCCCTCACAGGTGGTCGCGGCCGCGCGCCTCCCTGGCGGTCTCCTTGGCGAAGGCGAGGAAGTCGCGCGCGACCGGGGGCAGCTGCCGGTGCGCGTGCACCAGCCCGATCATGCGGGTGATCGGCGGCATGAACGAGCGCACCGCCAGCCCCTCGGTGTCGTCGAGCTGGTTGCGGTACCACAGCAGCGAGCCCATCCCCGCGCGCACCCAGCCCAGCCACGAGCCGCGCTCGTCGGACTCCACCGCCGCCACCGGGCGGGCGCCGATGCGCTCCAGCATCGTGTCGAGCTCGGCGCGGCGGGCGCTGCCGCGCGCGGGCAGCACCAGGCGCATCCCGTCCAGCGCGGTCAGCGGCACCGGCTCGCGCACCTTCAGTCCCGGCGGCGAGATCAGCACCACCTCGCGCTGCTCGAACGGGTGCGCCGACAGGTCGCCGGGCACCGGCAGGTCGGTCAGCGCGAGGTCGGCGCGGCCGGCCCGGATGGCGGCGGCCACCTGGTCGCGGCCGTCGCAGCGGATCACCCGGACCCGCACCGCGGGCTGGTCGCGGGCGAAGCGCGGGATCAGCCGGCCGGTCAGCTCCGGCTCCAGCGAGGAGGTGGTGGCGATGCGCAGCTCGGCGCCGCGCCCGTTCGCGCGCGCCACCGACAGGCCCTCGATCGCGTCCACCGCGTCCAGCGCGACCCGCGCCTGCCGGACCACCTGCTCGCCGACGGCGGTGAGCACCACCCCGCGCCCCGAGCGGGCGAACAGCTCCACCCCCAGCTCGCGCTCCAGCTCCCGCACGGCCCGCGACAGCGCGGGCTGGGCGACGTAGAGCGCCTGGGCCGCCGACGTCATCGTGCCGTGGTCGGCGGTGGCCACGACATAGCGCAGCTGCCGCAGATTCATGCCCCGACCGTATGACAACGAACCGATCCGGTCTTGGACATAGCCGGAATCGGACCCGAGATTTGCAGGGCAGCAGCCCCCACTGTCAGGACACTCCTGGCGAACCGTGCAGAGGTGGACTCATGAGACTCGCCGGTACCCGACCGATGGCCGTCCTCGCCCTCGCCGCCCTCCCCGCCCTCGCCCCGGCCGCGCCGTCCTCGGCCGCCGCTCGGACCACCGCCCCGACCGCCCCGACCGCCCCGGCCGCCCCGGGGAAGGGGCACGCGCCCCGCCCCCTGGAGATCCTGCTCACCAACGACGACGGCTTCGCCGCGCCCGGCCTGGCCGCGGTCCGGCAGGCGCTCACCGCCGCCGGGCACCGCGTCACGGTGGTCGCGCCCGCCACCGACCAGAGCGGCAAGGGCGCGGGGATGACCGCCACGATCGGTGCGCGCATCACCGCCCGGCAGGAGTCGCCGGGCGTGTGGTCGGTCGGGGGCACCCCCGCCGACTGCGTCTTCTTCGGGCTGGCGGTGGTGTTCAAGGACCGCAGGCCCGACCTCGTCGTGTCCGGCGCCAACTTCGGGCAGAACACCGGCTCGCTGGTCAACCACTCCGGCACCGTCGGCGCGGCCGTCACCGGGCTGGAGCACCGGGTCCCCGCCATCGCGGTCAGCACCGAGTACGACCTGGCGGCGGGTCCCGCCGCCACCGCCAGGGCGTTCCCCGCCACCGCCCGGTACACGGCCGACCTGGTCGGCAGGCTCCGCCGGGCCGCCGGGAGCGGCGCGGTCCTGCCGCCCGGCGTCGCCCTCAACGTCAACTACCCGATCACCGAGGGCGCGCCGAAGGGCACCCGGCTCACCCGCGTCGGCAGGACCGCCTTCTTCGCCCTCACCTACACCCCGGCGGGCGACGGCTCCTACGTCATCGGCGGCCGCGCCGACGACACCGCCGAACCGGTCCGCAACGCCGACACCACCGCGCTGGCGGCCGACCACGTCAGCGTGACGCCGCTGGACGGCGACTGGTCCCACCCGGCCGCCGGGTTCAGCCTGCCGCGCTGACCCCCGGACGCCCCTGCTCGGGCGCGCCGCCGCGGGACGGCTCCAGCGGCGGCGCGTCCACGGCGCAGTGCGAGTGGCGCTGCGGCTCGCACTCGGGCGGCGCGGCCTTCAGCACGTCGTCGCGCACCGTCAGCAGGCTCAGCACCGCCCCCGCCGCCAGCAGCCCCGCGCAGACCACCATCGCGTCGCGGAAACCGCCGGAGAACAGCCCCGGGTCCTTGAACGCGTCGCCGGTCAGCCCGGCCAGCGGCGGGATCGCCGCCACCGCCAGCAGCCCAGCAGCCCGCGCCACCGCGTTGTTGACGCCGCTGGCCACCCCGGCGTGCCGCTCGTCGGCGCTGGCCAGCACGGTCGCCGTCAGCGGCGCCACCATCGCCGACAGGCCCAGCCCGAACACCACCGCCGCGGGCAGCACCTGCCCCACGTAGGAGGCGTGCGCGCCGACCCGCGAGGCCATCAGCATCCCGGCGGCCGCCACCAGCAGCCCGGCCGTCATCGGCCAGCGCGGCCCGATCCGCTGCGCCAGCGCGCCCGCCCGCGACGACAGCAGCAGCATCAGCGCCGTCACCGGCAGCAGCGCCGTGCCCGCCGCGATCGGCGAGAACCCCGACACGACCTGGAGGTTCAGCACGAACAGGAAGAACATCACGCCCATCCCGCCGTACACCACGAACGTGATGACGTTGACGGCGGTGAACTGCCGGGACGCGAACAGCTCCAGCGGCAGCATCGGTTGCGGCCGCCGCCCGCCCGCGCGCGCCGACCGCCCCAGCGCGCGCTCCACGGCCACGAACAGCACCGCCGACCCCACGCCGACCAGCGCCGACACCACCACCGCCACGCCCGTCACGCCGTTGGGCGCCTCGGTGAGCGCGTAGGTGGTCCCGGCCAGCGCCAGCGCCGCGAGCACCGCGCCCGGCACGTCGAAGCGGCCGTGCGCGTCCGGATCGACGCTCTCGGGCACGTGCCGCACCGCCACCAGCACCACGACCGCCGCCAGCGGCAGGTTCAGCAGGAACACCCACCGCCAGCCCGCCGCCTCCACCAGCCAGCCCCCGGCGAACGGCCCGACCGCGCCCGCCACGCCGCCGAGCCCCGACCAGGCCCCGACGGCGCGCGGCCGGTCCTCGCGGGCGAACGACGCCTGGATGATCGCCAGCGAGCCCGGCGTCAGCAGCGCGCCGCCGACGCCCTGCAGGGCGCGGGCGGCCACCAGCGTCTCCACGTTCTGCGCGGCGCCGCACAGCGCCGACGCCACCGCGAACCACACCACGCCCACCACGAACACCCGGCGGCGGCCGTACCGGTCGCCCAGCGACCCGCCCAGCAGGATGAAGCCCGCCAGCGTCAGCGTGTAGGCGTTGACCGTCCACTGCAGGCCCGCCATGTCGGCGTCCAGGTCCTCGGCCAGCCGCGGCAGCGCCACGTTGACCACCGTGGAGTCGAGCATCGCCACGCTCGACCCGAGCACGGTGGCCAGCAGGATCCAGCGGCCGGGCGCGGTGCCGAGGCGGGCCCCGGCCATCAGACGATCAGTTCGTCGACGAAGCACCAGCGCCAGTCCTCGCCCGGCTCGAACGAGCGGACGACCGGGTGCCCCTCCTTGTGGAAGTGGGCGGTGGCGTGGCGCTTCGGCGAGGAGTCGCAGCACCCCACGTGCCCGCACGTCAGGCACAGCCGAAGGTGCACCCAGCGCGAGCCCTCCTCCAGGCACTCCTGGCAGCCCCGCGGGGTGACCGGGTCCGGCGCGACGGCCGGCAGGTCCTTCACATGCTCACACCTGGTCATGCCAGCATCGTCCCACGGCGCGGCTCAGGCGATCACCAGTGGTCGGGGCTGAACGGCTCGTCCTCGGGCCGGGCCGACTCCGACAGCAGCCGCAGGTCCGACTCCACCATCATGGTCACCAGCTCCTCGAAGGTGACCTGCGGCTCCCAGCCGAGCTGCTCGCGCGCCTTCTTGGGATCGGCGCACAGCAGGTCCACCTCGGCGGGGCGGGTGTAGCGCTCGTCCAGGACGACGTGGTCCTCCCAGTCCAGCCCGACGCTGCGGAAGGCGAACTCCACCAGCTCGCGCACCGACTGGGTCTGGCCGGTCCCGATGACGTAGTCCTCGGGGGACTCCTGCGCCAGCATCATCCGCATGGCCCGCGCGTAGTCGCCCGCGTAGCCCCAGTCGCGGCGGGCGTCCAGGTTGCCCATCCGCAGCTCCGAGGCCAGCCCCAGCTTGATGCGGGCCGCGCCCAGCGTCACCTTGCGGGTCACGAACTCCGCGCCCCGGCGCGGCGACTCGTGGTTGAACAGGATGCCGCTGACGGCGAACATCCCGTAGGACTCGCGGTAGTTCTGGGTGATGTAGTGGCCGTAGGTCTTGGCCACCCCGTACGGGCTGCGCGGGTGGAACGGGGTCTTCTCGTTCTGCGGCGTCTCCCGGACCATGCCGAACATCTCCGACGACGACGCCTGGTAGAAGCGGATCTGCTCGCGCGCCGGGGTGCTGCGCGAGGCGCTGATCCCCGACACCACCCGGATGGCCTCCAGCGTCCGCAGCACGCCCATGCCGGTGACCTCGGCGGTCAGCTCGGCCTGCTGCCACGACATCGGCACGTAGGAGATCGCCCCGAGGTTGTAGACCTCGTCGGGCTGCACGCGCTCCACCGCCGAGATCAGGCTGCCCTGGTCCAGCAGGTCGCCGGTCGTGATCTGCACGTCGCCGATGTGCTTGCGCAGCCGCGCCACGTGCGGATTGGCCTGACCGCGGACCAGCCCCCAGACCTCGTACCCCTGCTCCAGCAGGTGCTCGGCCAGGTAGGAGCCGTCCTGCCCGGTGATGCCGGTGATGAGTGCTCGCCTGGACAGCGGTTCCTCCAAGGCTGAATAGGTCAGATGGCAGTGCCCCCGGGAACGTGCCCGTGATGAGCGTGAAACATGAGGTTAGCGACCCGAACGCGCTACTGACGAGGGAGGGGCGTGTTTGAACCGAATTTGCTTCGACTTCATGCTCTCGTGAGCGGCGCGAGGGCCGAGACCTACGGCTTCGACGCGGCGCTCGCCGCGGTGGACTGCGCACCGGCCGCACCGCACCGCCCACGCCGGCGTCGTCGCCGACGTGCTCGGCACGTGGTGGCCGAGGCCGAGCGCGCGGTGGCGCCGGGCCCTGCCTAGCGGGCCGTGAGGCGCCCGCTCACGGGCGGGCGCCTCACGTGGCGGGGTCGGCCTCGCGGCGGCGGGCCCGGTAGGCGGCCACGTGCATCCGGTTGCCGCAGGTGCGGCTGTCGCAGTAGCGGCGGCACCGGTTGCGCGACAGGTCCACCAGCACCCGCGCGCAGTCCGGCGCGGCGCAGGTGCGCAGCCGGTCCAACTCCCCGGACGCCACCACGTACGCCAGCGCCATGCCGCAGTCGGCGGCCAAATGCTCGCCCATCGGCGCGCCCGGCGCGAAGAAGTGCACGTGCCAGTCGTAGCCGTCGTGGTCGGTCAGGTGCGGGGTGGTGCGCACCTCGGCGACGACCTCGTTGACCAGCGCCACCGCCGCCGGCACGTCGGGGGCCAGGAACACCGCGTGGAACCGCTCGCGCAGCCCCCGCACCCGGGCCAGGTCCGCCGCGGTCAGCTCGCGCACGTCGCTGAAGGCGTTGCGCTCGACGAACGACCGCAGCGCGGCCAGGTCGTCCAGGCGCTCGACGCCGCACGCCGCCGGGCCGGTGTTGATCAGATCGACGACGGTGCCCAGCGCGTGCTCGGCGTCATGCGTGAAGATCACTGGTGACTCCAGTCTCGGCGGCCCGGAGGACCGGCGCGGCGCGCGGGCCGTCGCCGGACGCCGCCGGCGGCCGTCGGGGGCGGTCCGCCCTCACCCTATGACGCCGGACGCCCCCGGCAGGGCCGGGAGCGCCGACCGGGTCCGCCGGGGTGCGGGAAGTGTCCCCTCCCGGACCGCGCCGGAGCCTCGCCCGGAGGGGTCAGCGCGAGTAGTGCGGGTCGGCGACGACCGGGTAGAACGCGCCCTCGTGCTGGACCCGCATGGTGACCGTGTGGCCCTCCAGGGCGTAGTCGGCCTTCACCTGGCGGAACATGGAGTCGCACGCCCACGGGTTGTAGAAGCGGCCCACGGTCGCGCCGTAGCGCAGGTGCACCACGTCGTAGCCGCCCGAGGGCATGGCCTCCAGCGCCAGCCCGTCGGCGAGCGACACCGGGAAGCGGAACTCGGTGGGCGCGTCCGGGCCGTGGATGACCGTCAGCAGCCGGATGCCGGCCGCGGTGGTCTGCGCGACGATGTCGGTGTCCACGTCCACCCCGACCAGCACGCGCAGGGTGGGGCGCAGCACCTGGTGGACGGTGTCGCCGGCGGCCACGTCGATGCCGATGTGGATGCGCTGCCCGTCCTTGGTCGGGGCCCACACCCCGTCGCGGGCCCGCTGGCCCCACGACACGTCCGGGTTGTCGAGCTCCTGAGGCTCGTTCTTGCCGCGCGCGACGAGAATCCGGGAGGCGGCGTTCATCGCCGCGGCAGCCCCGTCCCGTGCATGCCTCATGGCGGGCCCCCTCGCCTTCGTGTTCCATCACATCGGTGACATGACGTTCTTCTGGGTTTACCACGGGGAAGCGTGACACGACCTCACTTGGCCTGCACTTGGGTGCTTTGTGCCGTTTGCCCGTGCGCCGTTGGACCTTACACCACCCTTATAGGACCCGGTCCAGGACATTGCGGGACGCCCGCGGGGCGCTCCGGCGGCGTACCGCCCGCGACGGTGCCCGCCGCCGGGTCCGCCGCAGGTGGCGCCGGGTGCGCGGGACGTGCCGACGATCACACGCCGGAGCCGCGCGGAGCCGCTGCGAGACGTCCCGCCCCGGGCCGCGCGCGCCGATCGGCGGCACGGGGAAAACCCTTTGCGCCCGATCATGAACCGGCGCATCCTTATGTGCATCGAACAGAACGAAAGCACGAAGGGGTGAGCCACCGGTTAGGCGACTGGTCTCCAAAACCAGTGAAAAGTAGGTTCGACTCCTACCGCCCCTGCAAAAAGGAACGACGGGCTTGTGGTGTAAAGGGAACACCTCTCCCTTGCAAGGAGAAGATCAGGGTTCGATTCCCTGCGGGTCCACGCGGCGCCGGCCGCCCGCGCGACGGAGCGCGGGCACCTGCCACGGCGCGCACGCCGTAGAGGTCTTGGCGGTGAGACGACAGGCTTCCACCCTGTGAAACCAGGTTCGACTCCCGGCTACGGCTCCATGACCGATGGGTCACCGATGATAGGCGCCATCGAAACTGTCGCCGGACGGCAACGAACGGCATTGCAATGCCGACCGCCGCACTTTCCGCCGATCGCACGGCCGCGGGCCCCGGCGGGTGAATAACCGGCCGGGGCCCGTGATGCGCATGAGATGGCGTTCCCCGAACCGGGGCCCAGCCCCCGGGAAAACCCCCGCCCCGGAGCGCTCCCGGAGCGGTCAGGGGGCGGCGGCCGCCGAGACCGGCCGCTGGCCGGAAGCGGACCCCGCGAGCGCGCCGCCGTCCCCCGACGGGTCGGCGAGATCGGCCAGGATCTCCGACAGTCGGTCCAGCGCCCCCGCGATCCAGGGCAGCGCCGCCGGGTCCGGCGCGGCCAGCGCGGCCAGCCGCTGCTCGTCGTCGGCCCCGTACAGCAGGCTCGGCGCGATCCGCATCCGCAGCGCCTCGGCGGGCTCGCCGAAGGCGGAGGCGGGCAGCGCGCCCATTCCGTAACGTTCCAAAAGCAGGTCCGTCAGGTCGGCCCCGGTGACGACGCCGTGCTCGGCGCGCAGCCGGCCGCGCAGCGGGTCGAGGTCGGGATAGACGTAGAAGGCGGCCTCGGGGCGGCGGACGCGCGCCCCGGCGGCGGCGAAGCGGTCGGCCACCGCGCCGGTGACGGCGGCGTGCAGGCGGCGGCTGCGGTCCACGTGCTCGACCAGCTCGGGCGGCTCGGAGAAGGCGTAGGCGGCTGCGTGCTGCATCGGCGCCGGGGCCGCCGACCAGATCTCGCTGGCCAGGCCCAGCAGGCTCGCGCGCAGCGCGCGCCCGAACGGCCCGTCGGGCAGCCGCGCCACCCCCAGCCGCCAGCCGCCCGCCGCCAGGTGCTTGCTCAGCGCGGTGGTGACCACCGTGCGCTCGGGCGCGTACCGGGCGGGGGAGTGCACCGTGCGCGCCGGGTCGTGCACCAGGTCGCGGTAGATCTCGTCCGAGATGACGACCAGGTCGTGGTCGCGGGCCACCTCGCACAGCCGCCGCACCGTCTCGGCCCCGGCCAGCGTGCCGGTGGGGTTGTCGGGCAGCGTCACCACGACCGCCTTGATGGGGCGCCCCTCGGCGCGCGCCCGCACCGCCGCGTCGGCCAGCAGGGCGGGGCTGGGCACGCCGCCCTCGCCCGGGGGAGTGGCCACGTGCACCGGCTGCACGCCCGCCAGCGTGATCTGGGCGGCGTAGCTCACCCAGCTCGGCGACGGGACGGCGACATCGCCCTCCAGCGCCAGCAGCAGCCCGAACAGCAGCGCCTTGCTGCCGGGGCCGCAGACCACCAGGCCCGGGTCGGTGGGCAGGCCGCGCCGGTCCCAGTACCCGGCGGCGGCGGCGCGCAGCGGAGCCGACCCGGCGACGGGGCCGTAGCCGCCGCGGCCCGCGGCGGCGGCCAGCTCGCGGACGAGGGCGGGGTGGATCGGGACGCCGGCCTCGCCGAAGCCGAGCGGCAGCACCGGCACCCCGGCGCGCCGCTTGCGCCCCAGGGCCTCGTTGACCGCCAGCGTGGGGGACAGGGGCACTTGCCGGACGGCGGCGGTCACGGGCCGGACGCTCGGAGGGGTGGGGCTGGACCGGTCCACGGCGGGCGTGTCGTCGGCGGGCGAGTCGTCAGCGGGCAGTGCTGCTGAGGGCATGGTGAAAAGCACTCCTGAAGGAGGACGGAAGCGAAAGGCGGTCGTTGACTGTGGGTGAGCGTGCGCACCCTCTGAGTGACCCGGCCGGGTTCGCCTTATTGTTTGCCCAGCAAAAGCATCATCACAAGCGAGTCTCAGCGATGCTGTCCGTAAGCTTCTCTTATGCTTGAAGTGCGCCGCCTGCGCCTGCTCGCCGAATTCGCCCGCCGCGGCAGCATCGCCGCCACCGCCGCGTCCCTCGGCTACACGCCCTCGGCGGTCTCCCAGCAGCTGGCCGCGCTGGAGCGCGAGGCGGGCGTCCCGCTGCTGGACCGCACCGCCCGCAGCGCGGAGCTGACCGACGCCGGGCACCGCCTGGCCGAACGCGCCGAGGAGATCCTCACGCTGGTGGAGGCGGCCGAGGCCGAGCTGTCGGAGCAGGCCGGCGCCCCCTCCGGGCGGGTGGTGGTCACCGCCTTCCCGACCGCCGCCGTCGCGTTCGCCCCCGCGCTGGCCCGCAGCCTGGCCGACCACCCGGGGCTCGCCTTCGTGCTGCGCCAGACCCGGCCGGGCGACGGCGTCCGCCAGTTGCGCAGCGGCGAGGTCGACATCGCGCTGGTGGACGACTGGACCGGCAAGCTGCCCGGCAAGGCGCCCGCCGGGCTGGAGTTCTTCCGGCTGCGCCACGACCCGGTGGTGCTGGCGGTGCCGTCCGGGCACCGGCTGGCGGACCCGTCGCGGCCGGTGGACCTGCGCGAGCTCCGCGAGGAGCCGTGGATGGCGGCCCCGGAGGGCGAGCCGTCCCGGCAGGCGGTGGAGGGCCTGCTGGACGCGGTGGGCGGGGCGCGCCCGGTGCCGTGGGAGTTCGAGGGGCTGCACACGATCCTCAGCCTGGTGGCCCGGGGCATCGGCATCACGGCGGTGCCCGCGCTGACGCTGGCCGCCGGGGACCGGGGCGTGGCGGTGCGCACGCTGCCCGGCGACGCGCCGGGGCGCGAGGTGTACGCGGTCACGCGCGCCGCCAGCGTGCGGCGCCCGGCGGTGGCGGTGACGCTGCGGGCGATCTACGCCGCCGCCCAGGAGGTGTGGCCCGCGCCGCCCGAGGGCTGAGCCGGGCGGCCGCGGGCGGTCCGGCCGCGGCGGTCTAGCTGTAGTCGAACCAGCCCTGCATCTTGGCGGCGAACATCATGTCACCGGAGATTTTGATCTTGCCGGTCATCACCGCGGTGACGCCGTTCAGCTTCCCGGCGCACAGCCGCAGCAGGTTCGGCAGCGACATCCCCAGGGTGACCTTCGGCCCGTCGGCCGCGCCGGGGGCGCCCTCGGCGCGGCCCCCGGCGATCACCAGGTGGTAGGAGTGCCGCCCCTCGGGGGTCTTGATGTTCCACTGCACGACGCCGCCGTCCCCGCCGGCCTTCTCGGGCACGAACCGGGTGCCCATCAGGCCGAAGACCCGGTCGAGCACCGCGGTCACCCCGATCTCGGCGGCGAACTGCTCGATCACCTTGTCGTCCACGCCCTCGGCGTCCAGCAGTCGCCCCAGCTCGGCGGGCGTGCTCACCGCGCCGAGCAGGTCCCGGATCTGCCCGTCGTCCGGCTGCGGTGGTTGTGGCTGGGCCATGCGCGCCTCCTCGTCCGACCGTCCCCCGAACTATTCAACAAGCGATCCAATAAGGTCAAGGGGTGAAGTGCGGTCATTTGCGAACCGGGTGGACGCCCGTGGATCTTCACGTACCGTGGTGCGGGTTCCGACCCACTCCCGGGCCGCCAGCGCCGCCGGGAGGACACCGCTACGGGGGCATCTCACACGATGGATCGAACGGTCGCCCTGCCCGCGCCGACACCGCTGCCGCTGCCGACACCGCCGCCGACGACCGCGCCCGCCGGGGAGTCCCGCGCCGCCGAGCACTGCGCCTTCGAGATGCCGCGGCTGACGGCGATGCTCCGGCACGCGCTGCCGCGCTTCGTCGAGGGCGTCATCGCCCCGGTCGCCGTCTTCTACGCGGCCTTCGCCCTGCTCGGCCTGAACGGGGGCCTGGCGGCCGCCGTCACCTGGGTGTACGGCGGCATCCTGTGGCGGCGGATGCGCGGGCACGCGGTGTCGGCCATGCTGCTGCTGGCCGCGCTGGGCGTCACCGTGCGCGCGGGGCTGGCCGCCGTCACCCACAGCGCGGTCGTCTACTTCCTGCAGCCGACCCTCGGCACGCTGCTGGTGGCGATGACGTTCCTGGCGTCGGTGCCGCTGGGCCGGCCGCTGGCGCAGAAGGTGGCCACCGACATGGTGCCGATGCCCGAGGCGTTCCTGCGGCACGAGCGGGTGCGGCGCTTCTTCCTGCGCATCTCGCTGCTGTGGTCGCTGGTGTTCTTCGTCAACGCCGCCCTCAGCCTCTGGATGCTGTTCAGCCAGTCGATCGGCGTGTACCTGTGGGTGCGCACCGGGCTGGTCGCCGCGCTGGGCGCGGTGGCGGTGGCGGTCTCGGTGTGGGGCTTCCGGCGCTGCCTGCAGCACGTCAACCAGCACGCCGACCAGCAGTCCCACCGGCACGCCGGCGTCGTCCCGGCCGCCGCCTGAGCCTCCTCGTCCCCTCATGGCGTGATTTCTCCGCCTCTCCGCCAACTTTTTCGTCTTTTGGGCCGTCTCTTAATCTCGGATAGATTCACAGCGCACGGGGTGAATCAGGGGATATGGGAGACTTTGTGAGCTTCAAGGGACGGATGGGCGTCGCGGTGACCGGCGGCGCCGGCGCGGTGCTGGTGCTGGTCACCGGGTGCTCCGGCGGGGGCGGCGAGAAGGGCTCGGGGGAGCTGTCGTCCACCAAGGCCGGCGCGGTGACCATCACGCCCGGCAACGGCACCGGCGCGGTCAAGCCGGACGGCGTCATCGAGGTGAAGGCGTCCGAGGGCGCCCTCGACGCCGTCACCGTCCAGGGCAAGGGCGCCACCATCACCGGGAAGATGTCCCCGGACAAGAAGACCTGGCGGTCCGACCGCACCCTGACGCCCGGGACCTCCTACACCGTGACCGCGCAGGCGCGCAACGACGGCAAGACGAGCTCGGCGACCAGCACCTTCACCACCCTGAAGCCGGCCAAGACGCTGTCGGTGGTGGACGTCACGCCGAACCTGAAGGGCGAGAAGGTCGGCGTCGGGATGCCGATCATGCTGCGCTTCAACCGGCCGGTGGCCGACCGGGCCGCCGTCGAGCGGGCGCTGAAGGTGACCCCCGACCACCCGGTCGAGGGCGCCTGGCGGTGGATCGACTCCCAGCAGGTCATCTACCGGACCAAGACCTACTGGAAGGCGCACCAGAAGGTGCGGTTCAACGCCGCGCTCGCCGGGGTCAACGCGGGCAACGGCGTGTACGGGACCAAGGACGCCGAGGCGACGCTGAACATCGGCGCCGCGCAGATCACCACCGGTGACATCAGCGAGCACCGGATGACGGTGCGGCGCGACGGCAAGAAGCTGCGCACCGTCCCCTTCAGCGCGGGCAACGGCCAGACCCGGGAGTTCACCACCACCAGCGGCGTGCACCTGCTGATGGAGAAGGGCAGCCCCGTCACGATGGTCTCGCCCGGCCGCAAGGAGGGCGACCCCGGCTACTACAAGACCGTGGTCAACCACGCGGTGCGCTTCTCCAACAGCGGCGAGTACACCCACTCCGCGCCGTGGTCGGTGGGCGCGCAGGGCAACTCCAACGTGAGCCACGGGTGCCTGAACCTCAGCCCGTCCAACGCCAAGTGGTACTACGACATCATGCAGCGCGGCGACGTGCTGAAGCTGACCGGCACCAGCCGCGACGTCGAGTGGAACAACGGCTGGAGCTTCTGGCAGATGTCGTTCGAGAAGTGGAAGAAGGGCAGCGCCCTCAACGGTGAGAGCGCCGCCGCGGGCGCCACCGGCGCTCCCACCGGCGCCCCCGCCGGCGGCACCGCCGAAGGCGCCCCCGCCACCGACCCGGCGAGCACCCCCGCCGGGTAGCGCGCCCGCCCTCGGCGGACGCGCCGCGGCAGGTCCAGGACACCGCGCGGGGCCCCCGCGCCCCCCCCCCGGGGCGGGGGGGCCCCCGCCGGGGGGGGGGGGGGGGGGACCCCCGATCAGAGAGGTAGCGACACAAAAAAAAGCACAAAGACCCCCAG
>JBITGK010000013.1:38974-130436 GCA_044456955.1 Spirillospora sp. NPDC050679
GCCGCGCCCGGGCGGGGGGGGCGCGCGGCGGGGGGGGCGCGCCGCGCGGCCCGGGCGCTCGCGCGCCCCGGCGCCCCCCCCCCGCCGCGGCGGCCCCCCCCCCCCCGCGGCCGGTTGGGGGGATCTTGCAACACTTTGATCTCGGACGTCCGGCAAAAACCCGGGTCGTGACATCAACAACGACTTTTGTCGCTAATGTCTCCCTGGTATACGGCGGGGTCTGGAGGTTTGACGGTGCAGCGACGGCTTTCCACGGGCGTTCGGACGGGCACGAGTGTGGCGGGGGTCGTCGTGCTGCTGCTCGCCGCGGGATGCTCCGGTGAGGAGAAGGGCGGCGGCGTCACCGTCGGGGGCAAGGACGAGGCCGGCGCTCCGCAGGTGACGGTCACGCCCGGCAACGGCGAGGGCAAGGCCAGGCCCGAGGCCGGCGTCCAGGTCACCGCCGCCGGCGGCACGCTGGAGCAGGTCACCCTCACCCGCAAGGGCAAGCCGGTGGACGGCGCGCTGACGGCCGACAAGACCGGCTGGAAGTCGCGCACCCTGCTGCCCGGCTCGCAGTACCAGGTCAACGCCGTCGCCAAGAGCCCGCAGGGCAAGACCACCACGGTGACCGCCAGCTTCACCACCCTCAAGGCCGCCAACGAGCTCGGCATCGCCGACATCACCCCGACCGCCGGCGAGAAGGTCGGCGTCGGCATGCCGATCATCGTGACCTTCAACCGGCCGGTCGGCGACCGCAAGGCCGTCGAGCAGTCGCTGGAGGTCAAGTCCACCAAGCCCGCCACCGGCGCCTGGTACTGGACCAGCGACACCCAGGTCATCTTCCGGACCCGGAACGGCCAGTACTGGCAGCCCAACCAGCAGGTGTCGTTCAAGGCGCGCCTCGCCGGGGTGAAGTCGGGCAAGAAGACCTACGGCGTCAAGGACTACACCCGCTCCTTCCGGATCGGGAACTCCCAGATCACCACGGTCAACACCAAGACCAAGAAGGCCGTGTTCAAGCTCAACGGCCAGACCAAGAAGCGCTGGGGCATCAGCGCGGGCAAGGGCGGCCGGGTCCGCAACGGCATCGACACCTACCTCACCACCAGCGGCATCCACCTCACCATGAGCAAGCACCTGGTGGAGCGCATGACCTCGGCGTGGATGGGCGTCACCGACAAGAAGGACCCCGAGTACTACGACCTGAAGCTGCCGCACGCGGTCCGCATCTCCAACTCCGGCGAGTACCTGCACGCCAGCCCCGACCGCTACTGGGCCTTCGGCCGCACCAACGCCAGCCACGGCTGCGTGAACATGCCGCCGCCGGTGGCCAAGTGGTACTACGACCGGACCCACCGCGGCGACCCGGTCGTGATCACCGGCACCAAGCGCGGCCTGGAGTGGAACAACGGCTGGAGCTTCTACCAGATGCCGTGGAGCCAGTGGGTCAAGGGCGGCGCCCTCGACCGCAGCGTCACCACCGGCTGACCCGCGGGCGGACACAGGTTCCGCACCGCCGGACTCATCGCGTCCCCGCGCCGCCCTCTCCCGGCGTGGGGGGTGGGAGCGGGGGGGCGCGGCGGGGGGGGGGCGGGGGGGGGACCGCGGGCGGGGGGGGCCACCCCCCCGCCCCCCCCCCCCCGGGGTTATACTCCCCCGGGCGCGCCCCATCGGCCCGGCCGTGTTATCACACCCCGCGGAAGGGGGAACAACCAGCACGACAGGACGAACCCTCGGACAGGGGACCGCATGAGACCGCCCATGAAGGTACGGGTCCGGCGCGCCGCGCTGCGGCTCGCGCACTACGCGCTGCGCCGCATCGTGCTGCTCGCGCTGCGGCCGTTGGCCCGGCTGCGGCGCGGCCCCGCGCCACGGCCCGGCGAGCGGCCGCGCGTGCGCATCCTGCTGCAGCACGCGCACGGCACCGGCGGCACCATCCGCACCGTGCTGAACCTCAGCGGCCACCTGGCCCGCGACCACGAGGTGGAGATCGTCAGCGTGCTGCGGCGCAGGCCCGATCCGTTCTTCCGCCTGCCCGAGGGCGTGCGGGTGACCTGCGCGACCGACGCCGCCGCCCCGCCCCGCAACCGCGTGCTGCGGCTGCTGACCCGGCTGCCCAGCCTGCTGGTCCCGGTGGACGACGGGACGTTCCGGCACGTGGACCTCTACACCGACCTCAAGCTGCTGTGCGCGCTGTGGCGCGACCCGCCGCACGTGCTCGTCGGCACCCGGCCCTCGCTCAACCTGCTGATCGCCGAACTGGCCCCGCGCGGCGTCGTCACCGTCGGCCAGGACCACATGAACCTGGGCTCCTACAAGCCCGCCGTGCGTTCGCGCATCGTCCGCTCCTACCGGCGGCTGACCGCGCTGACGGTGCTGACCGCGCACACCCGCGCCGAGTACGCCGAGGCGCTGGCGGGCTCGGGGGTGCGCATCGAGCAGATCCCCAACGCGCTGCCCGACCTCGGCGGCGGGCCCTCGCCGCGCACCGGGCGGGTGCTGCTGGCGGCCGGGCGGCTGACCCGCCAGAAGGGCTTCGACATGCTGGTCCGGGCGTTCGAGCCGCTGGCGGCCGAGCACCCGGACTGGACGCTGCGGGTGTTCGGCGCGGGGGTCCAGCGCGACCGGCTGGCCCGGCAGATCGAGAAGCTGGGGCTGACCGGGCGGGTGGAGCTGCGGCGGCGCACCCCCGACCTCGGCGCGGAGATGGAGCGCGCCTCGGTCTACGTGCTGTCCTCGCGGCACGAGGGCATGCCCATGGTGATCCTGGAGGCGATGGGCAAGGGCCTTCCGGTGGTGGCCTTCGACTGCCCCACCGGCCCCGCCGAGATGATCACGCCCGGCGAGGACGGGCTGCTGGTCCCCGCCGGGGAGGTGGCGGAGCTGACGGCCGCGCTGCGCAGGATCATCAAGGACGCCGCGCTGCGCGACCGGCTCGGCGAGCGGGCGCTGCGGACCTCGGCCGCCTACCGGCTGGACCGGATCGGCCCCCGGTGGACCCGCCTGCTGGCCGAGCTGCTGTCCGGCTCCGGCACCGAGGCCGTCGACCCGCCCGCTGGCGCGCCCATCGACGCGCCCATCGTGGAGCCCGCTGCCGCGCCCGGCGCGAAGGCCGTCTCCAAGACCGCACCGGAGCCCGCCGACGCGCCCGTCCCCGCCCGGCCCGGTTCCTGAGGCGGGACCGCGGGGCCCGCGCCGCCCCTGCCGGAACGCGGCGTCCTCGCGCGGCGACGGTGCGCCCGCCGGACATCTCGGAGAAGATCGGATGGTCCGGTCCGAACACGCATCGTCACCGCCGGATCGGGCACCAACGGTTCACCGCCGGCCGCGCTCCGCGCCGGCGCACCCGCCACAGCCACGTAGGGACCCGATGACGTGACCGAATCCAGCAGGGAGAACGGCAAGGTCAACGACACGATCACCGCCCTGGAGGGGGCGGCGCGCGCCCTCATCGCGGTCTGGCGCCGCGCGCAGGACGCCGTGCAGCACATCCCGCCCTCCCAGCTGCGCGCGATGGAGGCGATCGAGCACCGCACCGAGCTGAACCTGCGCGACCTGGCCCGGGAGCTGGACGTGATCCCCTCCTCGGCCAGCCGGCTGTGCGACCGGCTGGAGGCCGCCGGGCTGCTGGCCCGGCGCGGCAGCGACGCCGACCGGCGCCAGATCACCCTGCGGCTCACCGCGCTGGGGGAGCGGTCGCTGCACGAGCTGTCGGCGCGCCGCCGCCGCGACCTGCACCAGGTGCTGGCCCGGATGACGCCCGACGGCCGCGACCGGCTGCTGCACGGGCTGCTGGAGTTCGCGCGCGCCGCCGAGAGCCGGGTGGACTGACGGCCGGGACGCGGCCGGTCAGGGGGCGCGCCAGCCCAGGTGCAGCACCGCGACGTCGTCGTCGAGCCCGCCGTGGGCGGCCGAGGCCGCCTCCGCGCCGGAGATGAGGGCGTCCACGAAGCGCTCGGCGTCCAGGCCCGCCCCGCCGGCCTCCCGTGCCAGCTCCACCAGTCCGGCCAGGTCCAGGCGCTCCCCGGCCGGGCCGGTCTGGCCCTCGAACAGGCCGTCGGTGAACAGCACCAGGCCGCCGCCCGGGGGCAGCGGCACCGGCTCCTCGGGCCAGCCGCCGAGGCCCGGCATCATGCCGAGCGCGATGCCGCCGGGCGGCTCGACCAGCCGCACCCGCCCGGCCGCGTCGTAGCTCAGCAGGCCCGGGTGCCCGGCCCGCACGATCAGCGCCCGCCCGCGGTCGGGCGCGACGGTGACGCTGGTGAGGGTGACGAACGCCTCGGTGTCGTCGCGCTCGGCCAGCAGCAGCTCCTCCAGCATCCCCACCAGCCGGGCGCCGCTCAACCCGGCCAGCACGAACGACCGCCACGCCACCCGCAGGCACACCCCCATCGCGGCCTCGGCCGCGCCGTGCCCGGCCACGTCGCCGATGACCGCGTGCACCGCGCCGTCGGAGGTCTCCACCACGTCGAAGAAGTCGCCGCCCAGCAGCGAGTGGACCCGGCCGGGCCGGTAGCGGGTCACCACGTTCAGCCGGTCGTCCGACACCAGCGGGCGGGGCAGCAGGCCGCGCTCCAGCCGCGCGTTCTCCTCGGCGCGCAGCCGCCCCGCCTGCAGCGCCGCCGCCGACAGGGCGACCTGCTTGCGCTGCACCGCGTAGCGGATGGCGCGGCCGAGCCAGCGCGGTTCGAGCTGGCCCTTGACCAGGTAGTCCTGCGCGCCGACCGACACCGCGGCGAGGCCCGCGCGCTCCTCCGACAGGCCGGTCAGCACGATCACCGCGGCGCTGGGCGCGGCCGCCAGCATCTCGCGCAGCCCGTCCAGGCCCTGCGCGTCGGGCAGGTGCAGGTCCAGCAGCACGCAACCGGGCGACTCGCCGTCGGTCAGCAGCTCGCGGGCCTGGGTCAGCGACCGCACCCAGGTCAGCCGCGCGTGCAGCCCGCTGTCGGCCAGGAACTCCTCGATCAGCAGCGCGTCGCCGGCGTCGTCCTCCACCAGCAGCAGCGTCTCCGGCCGGTCCTCGCCGGCCGGGTCCGCGGCCGCCGTCACCGGCGCTCCGCCCGTCCCGGCCACATCCGCCCCGGTCAAAATCCGTTCCCGCTCCCGCACACGCCGCGGTCCGCACCGGCAGGGACCGACACAATGATCGAACAATACTGGCCACCGGGCGGCGAAAGCGCCAGCGCCGGAGAATGGCCCGCAATCGATACCCGGCCGGTGCCGGGGCGGCGGAGCGGCGGCCGGGCGGGAGCGGCCGGACGGGCGCGGCGGTCAGGTCAGGGCGCGCGCCAGGGCCACCGCCACCGGCCCCAGCAGCGGCAGCACGACGTTGGACAGCGCGTAGACGATGGTGTAGGCGAGCATCGGCGTGCTGTTGCCCGCGGCCTGCTGGATCGCGGTGATGGCCGGGGTCGAGCACTGCTGCCCGGCGATCGAGCCGAGCGCGAGCGGCGCGGGCAGCTTCATCGCCTTCCACGCCACCAGCAGCGAGATCGACGCCGGGATCAGCGTCATCAGGATGCCGGCGGCCGGCAGCGCGAAGCCGTAGTGCCCGATCAGCTTGACCGCCTGCGGGCCCGACGACAGCCCCACCGCGCAGATGAAGGTCGCGAGCCCCAGGTCCTTGATGACCCCCGCGGCGGCCGGGTCGTACTGCCCGTGCCTGGGGTGCCTGGCGTGCAGCCAGCCGAACAGCAGGCCGGTGAGCAGGCACCCGCCGCCGGTGCCGAGCGACAGCGGCACGTCGCCCAGCGGCAGCACGATCCTGCCGATGAGCATGCCGAGGATGACGCCGATCGAGATGTAGACGATGTCGGCCTTGACGCTGTGGTCGAGCCGGAAGCCCAGCTTGCGGGCGGCGGTCTCCACCGCCCCGGCGTCGCCGGTCAGCCGCACCACGTCGCCGGAGTTCAGCGTGGTGCCGGGCTGCAGCGGCAGGTCCTGGTCGGAGCGGGAGGCCCTGGTGAGGAACACCCCGCGCCGGTCGGCCGGGGACACCTCCTGCCTCACTTCCCGCAGGGTCCTGCCGGTGAGGGGCCCCTTGGACAGCTGGACGTCGGCGACGTCGAGGTCGCGGTCCAGCCCGACGGCGTCGCCGACCTCCGGGCCGATGCGGGCGTCGGCCCCGGCCAGCGCCTCGCGCGGGCCGTACAGCGCGACCAGGTCCCCGGCGGCCAGCAGGGTGCCGGGCGAGGGGGCGACGATCTTGCCCGCGTGCCGCAGGCGCTCGACGGTGACGCCGTCGCCCAGCAGCCGCTCCAGGTCGGCGACCGTGGCCCCGGCCGTGGTGGCCGAGACCCGGTGCACCCGGCCGACCAGGTTCGGCAGCGACCGGGGCGCGTCGTCGTCGCCCCCGCCGCCGAGCTGCTGCCACAGCTTGGCGGCCTCGGCGCGCAGGTCGACGCGCATGATGGCCGGGGCGATCTGGCTGGTGAACAGCACGATGGTGATCAGGCCGCAGATGTAGGAGATGGAGTAGGCGGTGCCGACGTTGGCCTGCAGTGTGGTGATCTGCGCGGGCGGCAGGTCCAGCTTGCCGATCGCCTCGGTGGCGGTGCCGAGCACCGCCGACTCGGTGGCGCCGCCCGCCAGCAGCCCGGCGGCGGTGCCGACGTCGAGGTCCAGCAGCAGGACGGCGGCGGTGGTGACCGCGAGGATGGCCACCACCTCGATCGCGGTGAAGACGCCGTAGCGCAGGCTGCCCTTGTTCAGGTGCGCGAAGAACGAGGGCCCCGCCAGGAACCCCAGGGTGAAGATGAAGATCGCGAACGCGATGTTCTTCACCTGGTCGTGCAGCGTGACCTCCAGCATCCCCACGAAGATCGCCACGATCAGGGTGCCGGCCACCCCGCCCAGCGAGATCTTCCAGAACCGCACCTTGCCGAGCGCGAAGCCCAGCGCCAGGCACAGGAACAGCGCCAGCTCCGGCACGTCCTTGAGCAGGTGCTTCAGCCAGTCCACCCCGGCCCCCTCAGCCGGTCCGGGAGGCGTCGTACTCGGCCTTGTAGCCCTCGACGACCTGCCGCAGCCAGGTGCCGATCCGCTCGTAGGCGTCGTTGCGCAGGTTGGCGAGGCTGACCCGGACGCTCCACTCGGGGCCGTCGAAGCCGCCGCCGTTCAGCAGCACGACCGAGCCCTTCTCGGCGAGGCGGAACACCGGGTCGACCGGCTCGAAGTTGGCCTTGAGCCACTCGGCGAAGCCCTTGTCGAAGGTGCGCTCGACGTAGCCGAGGATGTCGAGCTCGACGTAGTAGTGGGCGGCGTGCTCGTCGTGGGGGAGCGGCACGCCCATGCCCTTGACCAGCGAGTGCAGCCGCCGCGCGATGACGCTCTGGCAGTTCCGCTTGTACTCGCCCTCCTCGTCCAGCAGCGCCGACAGCGCGAACAGCGCCATCTGCACCTGCTGCGGCGTGGACAGGCCCGCGGTGTGGTTGAGCGCGACGTCCCGGGAGTCGGCCACCAGCCGGTCGATGAAGCGGATGCCCTCCGGGTCCAGCGACAGCGGGGCGTAGCGCCGGTGCAGGCGCCGCTTGTCGGCGTCGGGCAGCTGCGCGAGCTGCTCGTCGAAGATGTTGTCGCGGCTGAGCGAGACCACGCCGAGGCGCCAGCCGGTGCAGCCGAAGTACTTGCTGAAGGAGTAGACGCCGAGGGTGTTGCGCGGCGCGGCGGCCATCAGCGAGCGGAAGCCGTTGACGAAGGTGCCGTACACGTCGTCGGTGATGATGGCGAGGCGCGGGTTGTCGGTGCGGACGATCTCGGCGACGCGGTCCAGCGTCCCGGGCGCCAGCATGACCGACGGCGGGTTGGACGGGTTGACCAGGAACAGCGCCCTGACCTTGGGATCGCGCAGCTTGTCGATCTCGGCGTCGGCGTACTGCCAGGTGTGCACGCCCTGCCGGTCGGTGCAGTCGGCCTTCAGCTCCAGCACGTCGAAGGCGTAGCGGTCCAGCTTGGGGATCTCCAGGTAGGGCGTGAAGATCGGCGTCATGATGGCGACGGTGTCGCCCTCGCCCAGCAGCCCGTTGACCTGGAGGGAGTCGAACAGGTAGCACATCGCGGCGGTGCCGCCCTCGGTGGCGAACAGGTCGAAGGGGGCGTCCGGCTCCCGCCCGGCGTGCATCTCCTGGACCAGGTAGCGGCCCACGACCTGCTCGATGCGGGCCAGCATCCGGGGCGGCACGGGGTAGTGGTCGCCGATGATCGCGTCGGCCAGCTCGCCCACCCAGGCGTCGGCCTCGAAGCCGAGCCGGGAGACCCCGTACTCCACCGAGGCGGCCAGCAGGTCCGCGCCGGGCTCGCCGCGGTGGTCGGCCAGGAAGTCGGTGAGGCGGCCGGCGATGCCGTCGCTCTGCGGCATCCCGGCGAGGCCCTCCCACTCGTCCCAGTCGCGGCGGGCCTCGCCGGTCGCGAACCGGCCGAGCAGCCAGAACGCCTCGCGCGGGACGGTGGCGGTCCAGTTGGGGTTGCCGCGCCCGGCGTTCAGCATGGTGACCGCGGCCAGCTTGGTGTTGTCGTCGGCCAGGCTGATCAGCTCGTCCTTGAGCTCGAACGGGCTCAGCGCCTCCCAGCGCCTCTGCTCCTCGCGCGTGGTCATGGTGTGGTCTTCCCTTCGGGTCCGGTTCAGGCCAGGAGAGCGACGATGATCGTTCCCCAGATGGTGAGCAGCGTGTTGCCCAGGGCGTAGGGCACGGTGTAGCCCAGGACCGGGACCTGGCTCCGGGCGGTCTCGGTGATGGCGCCGATGGAGGCGGTGGTGGTGTTGGCCCCGGCGATCACCCCGAGCAGCACCGGGGTGTCGAACCTGAACAGCCACTTGCCCAGGTACAGGCAGACGATCATCGGGGCCAGCGTGACGACCAGGCCGCCCAGCACCAGCCCCACGCCCTTCTGCGCGACGCCGTGGATGAAGTCGGGCCCCGAGGAGATCCCGACGATCCCGACGAACAGGCACAGCCCGCCGGTGTTCATCAGCCACTGGGCCGGGGCGGGGAAGCGGCCGAAGGTGGGGTGGCGGGCGCGCAGCCAGCCGAACAGCAGGCCCATGATCAGCGCGCCGCCGCTGGTGCTGAGCCCGATCTTCTGCCCGGCGACCGTCAGCGCGGGGATGCCGATCAGGCCGCCCAGCACGATGCCGAGGCCCACGTAGGACATGTCGGTGTCGTTGCCCGAGTGCGCGAGGTAGCCCAGGGCCCTGGCGCGCGACTCCAGCAGCTCGCGCGGCCCCTGGAGCACCAGCTCGTCCCCGGCGTGCAGCTCGGTCCGCCCGCTGAAGGGCACCTCGACGCCCGAGCGCACGAGCTTGCGGACGAACAGCAGGCGCGAGCGCGGGTCGGTGCGCAGCTCCCCGATGGTCTTGCCGACGGCCCGCTTGTCGGTGACGACCACCGGGAGCGTCTCGACCTCGTACGACAGGACCTCGGGCGCGTCCAGCTCGGTCCCGACGCGGTCCATGCGCCCGGCGGTGAAGTCGGCGTGCGAGGCGGTGACCGTCACCTCGTCCCCGGCGCGCAGCCGGGTGTCGGGCGTGGCGTCCGCCACCCGGCCGCCGCGCCGGTAGCGGTAGAAGAAGATGCGGTGGCCGCGGTCCTCGGCGGCCTGCTCGGCGGCGCCGACGGTGGCGCCGTCCAGCTCCGAGCCCGGCTCGATCCGGTAGACCCGGCGCACCACGCCGGTGTAGGCCGGGGCCAGGTCGGGGTCGTCGTCGCCGATGCCGAGGCGGCCCTCCAGGGCGCGGCTCGCGGCGGCCAGGTCCCGGGTGCCGACCATGCGCGGCGCGATCCGCGACAGGAAGTAGGCCGCGGCGGCGGTGCCGACCAGGTAGCAGACCGCGTACCCGACCGGGATCTGGTTGGCGTACTCCTGCTTGACGTTCGCGGGCAGGTCGAGCTGGCCGATCGCGGCCCCGGCGGTGCCGATGACCGACGACTGGGTGAGGCCGCCCGCCAGCAGGCCCGCGCCCCACCCGGGGCCGTAGCCCAGCGCCTTGGCCATCAGGTAGGCGACGCCGAGCCCGACCAGGCAGGAGATCAGCGCCAGCAGCAGCTGCGGGACGCCGCCCTTGCGCAGCCCGGCGAAGAACTGCGGCCCGACCTGGTAGCCCAGCGCGAACAGGAAGGCGATGAAGGCGACGGTCTTGACCAGGTCGGGGATCGTGATGTCCAGCTGGCCCACCAGCACGCCCGCCAGCAGCGTGCCGGTCACCGAGCCGAGGGTGAACGACCGGTAGCGCAGGCGGCCGACGAAGAAGCCCAGGGCGAGCGCAAGGAAGATCGCCAGTTCCGGGTGCGCGCGCAGCGCGTCGACGAACCACGACCACATGGCGGCCTCCCCGGACCCCGAGACGGCGGGTCGGGGGGAGGGCGGCCGGAGGCCCGCCCCTGCGGCGTCCACCCGGCGGACGCCGCAGGGGCTACCTATCCGCGCGCGGGCCGCGGCGAACCGGGCTTTGCCAAGCCATGATCACTGACCGGCGGTGTCTTGCCGCCGCGGGGCCCCGCCGGGCGCGCGCTCAGCCGCCGGCGCGCGCCGCCGCCGCGCCGCCGGCGCCCACCAGGTCGTTGCGGGCGCCGTCGGCCAGCCAGTTCGCCTCGTGCGTCGCCATCACGCGGCAGGCGTGCCGGGTGATGACGCCCGGGAGCGCGGCACGCGCGACCTGAAGGGCGGGCAGCCACGCCTGCCCGTACACGTGCGGGCGGCGCGCGGCCATCCCGGCCAGCAGCCGCGCCGCGGTTGGCCGCAGCGGGTAGGTGCGGTTGGCCGGGAACGGCAGCCCGGCGCGCATGACGCGCAGCGCATCGTTGGCGTCGGCCCCGCGCACCATGTCGGTGTCGGTCCAACTCAGGTAGCCGACGCCCACGGTCACGCCGTGGTGGGCGGTCTCGGCGCGCAGGCTGTGCGCGAACGCCTCCACCCCGGCCTTGCTGGCGGTGTAGGCCGCCATCATCGGCGCCGAGCACAGCGCCGCCAGCGACGCCACCTGGAAGAAGTGCCCCTTGCTCCGCTTCAGCGCGGGCAGGAACGCGCGGGCGGTGTTGACGCTGCCCAGCAGGTTGACCTCGATGACCTTGTTGAAGGTGCGCGGATCGGAGTACTCCACCGGGCCGCCGGTGGCGATCCCGGCGTTGGCGACCACCACGTCCACCCGGCCGTAGTGCTCGACGATCTCGGCGGCGGCGCGGGCCAGGGCGGCGTCGTCGGTGACGTCCACCTCCCACCAGCGCGCGGCCGGGCCGCACGCGGCCGCCGCGGCGGCCAGTTCGCCCGGCTCCAGGCCGAGCAGCGCCACGCGCGCGCCCCCGGACGCCGCCCCGCGCGCCAGCAGCGCGCCCAGCCCGCGCGCGGCGCCGGTCACGACGATGACCTGGCCCGCGAAACCGATGCTGTTGCCCAACGAAGACCGCCTCAGGATAGGAATGGGGTTACCCGCCGGTAAGTGACGAGCAGCAGGGTAGACCATCCGTCCAATAGCCCGGCGGCCGGGCCCGCGGTCACAGGTTCAGGTAGATGCGCACGGTCGTGCCGTCCGGCCCGGTGTGCAGCCGCACCAGGTCGGCGATGTGGTTGACCATGATCAGGCCGCGGCCGCCGTTGGTGCCCAGCCGCACCGGGATGCGCCCGGCCAGCGGGTCGGTCATCAGCCCGTCGTCGCGGACCTCGCAGACCACCTGCCCGTCGGCGGCCCAGACCCGCACGGTGCCGGTGCCGCGGCCGTGCACGACCGAGTTGGCGGCCAGCTCGTTGACCGCGAGCTCCAGGTCGCCCACGCGCAGCGGGTCCAGCCCCAGCCGGGCGGCCCGCTCGCAGGTGAAGCGGCGCACCTCCGGCAGGGCGTCCAGGTCGAAGGTCATCGTGGCCGCGTCCGGCGGCACCGGCAGCGGCCGGTTGTACCGGCCGATCACGTACTCGGGGGCGTAGGCGTCGCTCTTGCGCTCGCCGTGCCGGTCGATCAGCGTGGGGTGGGTGGCGCGGGCGTCGGCCAGCACGTCCGGGGCCAGGCCCGCGGTGTCGTAGGGGCACAGGATCGTCACCCGGCGCCCGGCGAACGCCAGGTTGATCAGCGCCTCGTGCTGGGCGCAGGCCGGGTACTCCACCTCGCTGCGGCCCGGCCAGATCGGCTCGCCGATGATCCGCACGTGCACGCCGTCGCCGTGCCGGTCGGCGAAGTCGCGCAGCACGCCCGGGATGATGCGGCCGGGGTTGCGGCCCGCCCGGGTCATGTCCAGCCAGGTGACGCGGGCGGCGTCGGCGCCGAGCGCCTCGCGCAGCAGCGCCAGCCGGGGGCCGGGCACCGCGACGGCGGCGGGCTCGCCCGCGGCCAGCCCGTCGCGCAGGAACGCGACCGTCCCGTCCAGGTACTCCTGGTCGCCGTCGTAGAAGAGCGCCGGGTGCACGAACGGGTCCTGCACCATGTGGTCCGACCGGGTCTTCATCAGGTCGTCACCTCGATGGCGGGGGTCTGCGGGAACATCACGTCCAGCGTACGGACCAGCGGACGAGGGGGTTCCCGCAGGATCATCCTTCTGCCCCCCGAAAGTCGTTCAGCCGCCGTCACCAGGACCGCTACCCCACCGACATCCACGAAAACGAGGCCCCCCAGGTCCAGTTCGACATCGGTGCCCCGGCTCACCAGGGGCTCCAGGGCCCGGGCCCATACCTCGCGCGTGGTGACGTTGATCTCACCGTCGACGCGGAGCCCGACCCGTGAGGGATGGGGGCGCAACCGCAGCGTCCCGGCTCGGTCGGTCATGGGGTCCATCGTCCTCGCCCTGCGCCCGCCGTGCGTGCCCTTCACGCACCGTTGTCCCTGGCAGCCTACGCCTTTCCGGCCGTGCGCAGGGCCGCGTCGTCCACGACGTCGGTCAGCAGGCCCCGCCGGCGGTAGGCGGTGCGCTGCCGCTCGGCGCCGGTGCCGCCCGCCAGGAGCCGCCGCAGACCGCCCGTCGCCGCCTCCAGGTCGCCGTTGTCGGCGAGCGCGGGCCGCACGTGCGCCAGCATCTCGGCGGCCAGGTCGCGGAAGCGGGCGGGCCGCCCGGTGCGCGGGTCCATCCCGTCGCCGCCCAGCCCGTCCCGCGCGGCCAGCCAGTAGGCGGCGCGCAGCATCTCGGGCGTGGGGTCGGGCGCCTCGCGGCCCTCGTCGATTTCGGACGCCGCGGTCTGCACCAGCGCCCGGACCAGCGCGGCGAACAGCGCGGCGTCCTCGGCGGTGAGGGCCACGTCGCCGAGCCGGACCTCCACCGTCGGCAGCCGCGCCGAGGGCCGCACGTCCCAGAACACCGTGGCCGGGTCCATCAGCGCCCCGCACTCCAGCAGCGCGCCCACCAGCTCCTCGTAGTGCGCGGCCGACCGGAAGAAGGGCGGCGGGCCGGCCACCGGCCAGCGCGCCCACGCCAGCGCGCGCCAGCAGGCGTGCCCGGTGTCGCGGCCCGCCCAGTAGGGCGAGTTGGCCGCCAGCGCCAGCAGCGTCGGCAGCCAGGGCCGCAAATGGTTGCTGACCTGGACGGCGCGGTCGAGGTCGGGCATCTCCACGTGCACGTGGCACGAGCAGATGCACTGCTCGTCGTCCAGTCCCCGGTAGGTGGCCAGGCTGTCGGCGTAGCGGGCGCCCGCGGTGATCGGCGCGGGCCGGGTCTCGCCCAGCACCGGCGTGCCGGTCGCGACCAGCCGCACGCCCTCGGCCGCGCCCGCCGCCGCCATCGCCGCCCGCATCGCGCGGATCTGCTCGGTGAGCTTGTCCAGGTCGTCGCAGGGCGGGGTCTTGGCCTCGGCGAGGAAGCAGACCAGCTCGGTCGAGGCCCGGTCGCCGAGCACCGCCGCCGCCCGCCGCACCACCCGGTCCGCGCACGGGACGATCTGGCGGGAGACCGGATCGACGACGAAGTACTCTTCCTCGATGCCGAATCTGAGGGGCATCCCACCACCTCTGGTCGGGGCCGCCTGCTCGAAGGCGCCTGCACGGCCGCGGCACCTCGACGGTACGTCGGTGAGCGGTTTCACACCACCGCGCGGCCTCGGAGAACTTTTGCCCCGCCGCGCGGCGGGCATGCGGCACCTGACCGAACCGTGACACGACACGGTGAGAGAGGTGATCCGGATGCCGGACGTGACGTTCCCCGCCGGGATCGCGATGGTCGCGGTCTTCCTCGCGGTGCTGATCCTGGCCGGGCTCTTCTACCTGGGCGACCGGCGCGAGGGCCCGCCCAACGGCTCGGACCGGGGGCGCTGACCGGAGGCGCTCCCGGGACTCCGTCGGTCGGCGCGGCATTCGGCCCGGTGGGGCGGACGGTGCGGAACCCTGGCGGACACCCCGCCCCACCAGGCGCGCAGGTCCCTCAGACGAACGCGCCGTGGCCGGTCGCCGCGCGCCCGACGATCAGCGTGTTGATCTCGCGGGTGCCCTCGTAGGAGTACAGCGCCTCGGCGTCGGCCACGAACCGGCCGATCCCGTAGTCCAGCACGATGCCGTTGCCCGCCATCAGCTCCCGGCCCCACCCGACGGTCTCGCGCATCCGGCTGGTGCAGTACGCCTTGGCCAGCGCCGAGTGCTCGTCGCGGTACTGCCCGGCGTCCTGGAGCTGGGCCAGCCGCGCCACCATGCCGAGCGAGGCGGTCGCGTTGCCGAGCATCCGCACCAGCAGGTCCTGCACGAGCTGGAACTTGGCGATGGGGCGGCCGAACTGCTCGCGGTCCACCGCGTAGTCGCGGGCGATCTCGTAGGCGGCCAGCATCACCCCGACCGCCTGCCAGGCCACGCCGCTGCGGGTGCGGCGCAGGATGCCGGCGGTGTCGCGGAACCCGCCCGCCTCGGCCAGCCGGTTCTCCTCGGGCACCCGGCAGTCGGTGAGCACGATGTCGGCGTTCTGCACGGTGCGCAGCGCGATCTTGTTCTCGATCCGGGTCGCGGCGAAGCCGGGCGTGCCCTTCTCCACCACGAAGCCCTTGACCTGGTCGTCGGCCTCGTCGCGGGCCCAGACCACCACCAGGTCGGCGAAGGTGCCGTTGCCGATCCAGCGCTTGGCGCCGTTCAGCACCCACTGGTCGCCCTCGCGCCGCGCGGTGGTGCGCAGGCCCAGCGCCACGTCCGACCCGCCGTGCGGCTCGGTCAGCGCGAACGCGCCGATCTTCTCCATCCGCCCCATCGCGGGCAGCCACCGCTCGCGCTGCTCGGGGGAGCCGCACGCGCCGATGCTGCCCATCGCCAGCCCGGTGTGCACCCCGAAGAAGGTGGAGATCGACGGGTCGGCCCGCGCCATCTCCAGCGCCAGGAACCCCGTCAGCATGCTGCTGGGCACCTCGCCGGGGCACTCCTCGTAGCCCAGCCCCGCCACGTTCAGCGCGCCGAACTTCTCGATCAGGTGGAACGGGAACTCCGCCCGCGCCCAGCAGTCGTCGGCGATCGGCGCGACCTCGGTGGACAGGAAGTCCCGGACGCGGCCCAGGATCTCCTGCTCGGCCGGGGACAGCAGGTCCTGCATCTGGTAGAGGTCGCCGGGAAGCGGATCAAGGTTCATGGCGTCCCTGTTCCCGGAGGTCAGGGCGGTAACCTGGCATCAGGGACGATTCGGTTCGCGGTGGTGTGGCGTGCGTCATAGTCGGGACGGTCGGGGACCCCGGTCACCGGGGGCGGGTACCCGTCCGCTTACCATCCCTGCCATGACGGTGCCACCCGAAGAACTCGAACTGGCCGCCGCCTTCCCCCCGGCCGAGCGCGACCGGTGGCGGGAGATGGTGAAGGGGGTGCTGCGCAAGTCCGGCGCGGCGACCGAGGAGACCCCCCTGGCCGAGGTCGAGGGCCTGCTGACCCGCACGTCCTACGACGGCGTGCCGATCGCCGCCCTGTACACCGCCGCCGACGCCGCGGCCGCCCCCGTGCCCGGCCGCCCGGGGCTCGCCCCCCGCGTCCGCGAGGTGCGGCCCGAGGGGGAGGGCCTGGCGGGCTGGGACGTCCGGCAGCGGCACGCGCACCCCGACCCGGACGCCACCCGGGAGGCCGTCCTCACCGACCTGGAGAACGGCGCGACCTCGGTGTGGCTGGCGCTGGGCGCGGGCGGCCTGCCCGTCGCCTCCCTCGGCGAGGCGCTGCGCGGGGTCCTGCTGGACCTCGCGCCGGTCGTGCTGGACGCCGGGGAGCGGACCGCCGAGGCCGCCGACGCGTTCCTCGCGCTGGTCACCGAGCAGGGCAAGGCCGCCGAGGCCGCCGGGAACCTGGGCGCCGACCCGCTGGGCCTGGCCGCCCGCACCGGCGCCGCCGTCCCGGTCGGGCCCGCCGCCGAGCTGGCCGTCCGGGTCGCCCGCGAGTTCCCCAGGCTGCGCGCCCTCACCGTGGACGGCACCGTCCACCACGACGCGGGCGGCGGCGACGCCGACGAGCTGGGCGCGGCCGTCGCCACCGGCGTCGCCTACCTGCGGGCCCTGACCGAGGCCGGGCTGAGCGTGGACGAGGCGTTCGGGCAGATCGAGTTCCGCGTGGCCGTCAACGCCGACCAGTTCCTGTCCATCGCCAAGCTGCGCGCCCTGCGCCGCCTGTGGGCGCGGGTCGCCGAGGTCAGCGGGGCCGGCGAGGGCACCGTCGCGCAGGTGCACGCCGTCACCTCCTCGGCGATGATGACGCGCCGCGACCCGTGGGTGAACATGCTGCGCACCACCGTCGCCTGCTTCGCCGCCGGGGTCGGCGGCGCGGACGCGGTCACCGTCCAGCCGTTCGACGCCCGCCTCGGCCTGCCCGACGACTTCGCGCGCCGCATCGCCCGCAACACCCACACGCTGCTGCTGGAGGAGTCGAGCCTGGCGCGCGTGGTGGACCCGGCGGGCGGCTCCTGGTACGTCGAGCGCGTCACCGAGGACCTGGCGAACGCCGCCTGGGCCTGGTTCACCGAGATCGAGAGGGCCGGGGGAGCGGCGGCCGCGCTGGAGTCTGGGCTGATCGCCGGGCGCCTCGCCGCCACCTGGGAGCGCCGCCGCAAGGACATCGCGCGCCGCAAGGCCCCGCTGACCGGGGTCAGCGAGTTCCCCAACCTGGCCGAGAAGCTGCCCGAGCGCGCGCCCGCGCCCGAGCGGCCGGGCGGCGGGCTGCCCGTCGTCCGCTACGCCCAGGACTTCGAGGCGCTGCGGGACCGCTCCGACGCGCACGCCGAGGCCACCGGCGCCCGCCCCAAGGTGTACCTGGCCACGCTCGGCCCCGTCGCCGTGCACACCGCCCGCGCCTCCTTCGCCGCCAACCTGTTCCAGGCGGGCGGGATCGAGACCGTCAGCGGGCCGCCGGAGGACTTCGCCGCCTCCGGGGCGTCGGTCGCGTGCCTGTGCTCCAGCGACAAGGTGTACGCCGAGCAGGCCGCCTCGGCCGCCCGCGCCCTCAAGGACGCCGGGGCCGTGAAGGTGTGGCTGGCGGGCAAGGGCGACCACGACGGGGTGGACGCGCACGTCCACGCGGGCTGCGACGCGGTCGCGGTCCTGGAGACCACCCTCAGCGATCTGGGAGTGAACCGATGATCCCCGACTTCTCCGAGATCGGCCTCGGCCCGGCCGCCCCCGCCGACCGGGCCGCCGAGCGGTGGCGCGCCGCCGTCGCCGAGGCCACCGGGCGGGCCCCCGAGGCGCAGACCTGGGACACCCCCGAGGGCATCGCCGTCAAGCCGCTCTACACCGGAGACGACCTCGACGGCCTGGACTTCCTGAACACCCTGCCCGGCGTCGCGCCCTACCTGCGCGGCCCCTACCCGGCCATGTACGCCACCCAGCCGTGGACGATCCGGCAGTACGCCGGGTTCTCCACCGCCGAGGAGTCCAACGCCTTCTACCGGCGCAACCTGGCCGCCGGGCAGAAGGGCTTGTCGGTCGCCTTCGACCTGGCCACCCACCGCGGCTACGACTCCGACCACCCGCGCGTGGCCGGGGACGTCGGCATGGCCGGGGTCGCCATCGACTCCATCTACGACATGCGCCAGCTGTTCGACGGCATCCCGCTGGACAGGATGAGCGTGTCGATGACCATGAACGGTGCGGTGCTGCCCGTCCTGGCGCTGTACATCGCCGCCGCCGAGGAGCAGGGGGTGGCGCCCGAGCAGCTGGCGGGCACCATCCAGAACGACATCCTCAAGGAGTTCATGGTCCGCAACACCTACATCTACCCGCCGGGCCCGTCGATGCGGATCATCTCCGACATCTTCGCGTTCACCTCGCAGCGGATGCCCAAGTACAACTCCATCTCGATCTCCGGCTACCACATCCAGGAGGCCGGGGCCACCGCCGACCTGGAGCTGGCCTACACCCTGGCCGACGGGGTGGAGTACATCCGGGCGGGCCGCGAGGCGGGCCTCGACATCGACGCGTTCGCGCCCCGGCTGTCGTTCTTCTGGGCGATCGGCATGAACTTCTTCATGGAGGTCGCCAAGCTGCGCGCCGCGCGCCTGCTGTGGGCGAAGCTCGTCAAGCAGTTCGACCCGCAGAACGCCAAGTCGCTCAGCCTGCGCACCCACTCGCAGACCTCCGGCTGGTCGCTGACCGCGCAGGACGTGTTCAACAACGTCGCGCGCACCTGCATCGAGGCCATGGCCGCCACGCAGGGCCACACCCAGTCGCTGCACACCAACGCGCTGGACGAGGCCCTCGCGCTGCCGACCGACTTCTCGGCCCGCATCGCCCGCAACACCCAGCTGCTCCTCCAGCAGGAGTCGGGCACCACCCGCACCATCGACCCGTGGGGCGGCAGCGACTACGTCGAGCGCCTCACCTACGACCTGGCCCGCCGCGCCTGGGGCCACATCGCCGAGGTCGAGGAGGCCGGCGGCATGGCCAGGGCCATCGACGAGGGCCTGCCCAAGCTGCGCATCGAGGAGGCCGCGGCCCGCACCCAGGCCCGCATCGACTCGGGCCGCCAGCCGGTCATCGGCGTCAACAAGTACCGGCCGGACGTCGAGGAGGACATCGAGGTCCTCAAGGTCGACAACGCCTCGGTGCGCGCGCAGCAGATCGAGAAGCTGCGGCGGCTGCGGGAGGAGCGCGACGAGGCGGACGTGCAGTCCGCGCTCAACGCGCTCACCAAGGCGGCGGAGGCCGCCGAGAACGGCACGCGCGGCTCCGGCCTGGAGCAGAACCTGCTCGCGCTCGCCATCGACGCCGCCCGCGCCAAGGCCACCGTCGGGGAGATCTCCGACGCGCTGGAGCGCACCTACGGGCGGCACGCCGCGCAGATCCGTACCATCTCGGGCGTGTACCGCGAGGAGGCCGGCGAGGTGAGCGCGATCGAGCGGGCCCGCGCGGCGACCGCCGCGTTCGAGGGCGCCGAGGGCCGCCGCCCGCGCATCCTGGTCGCCAAGATGGGCCAGGACGGGCACGACCGCGGCCAGAAGGTGATCGCCACCGGCTTCGCCGACCTCGGCTTCGACGTGGACGTGGGCCCGCTGTTCCAGACCCCGGCCGAGGTCGCGCTGCAGGCGGTCGAGGCCGACGTGCACGTGGTCGGCGTCAACTCGCTGGCGGCCGGGCACCTGACGCTGGTGCCGGCGCTGCGCGCGGAGCTGGCGGGGCTGGGCCGCGACGACATCATGATCGTGGTCGGCGGCGTCATCCCGCCGCAGGACTTCGCCGAGCTGCGCGCGGCCGGGGCCGCCGCGATCTTCCCGCCCGGCACCGTGCTGGCCGAGGCCGCGCTGGGGCTGCTGGAGGACCTGGCGAAGAAGCTGGGGCATGAGTAGACCCGCCCTGGAGGACTACGTCGAAGGGGTGCGGGAGGGCTCCCGGGCGTGGATCGCGCGCGCGATCACGCTCGTGGAGTCGTCCCGGCCCGACCACGCCGAGCTGGCGCAGCGCCTGCTGGTGGAGCTGACCCCGCACACCGGCGGCGCGCGCAGGGTCGGCATCACCGGCGTGCCGGGGGTCGGCAAGTCCACCTTCATCGACGCGCTCGGCAGCGGCCTCACCGCCGCGGGGCACAGGGTGGCGGTGCTGGCGGTGGACCCCTCCTCCACCCGTACCGGCGGCAGCATCCTGGGCGACAAGACCCGGATGCAGCGCCTCGCGGTCGACCCGAACGCCTTCATCCGGCCCTCGCCGACCGCGGGCACCCTCGGCGGCGTCGCCAAGGCCACCCGCGAGGCGATGGTCGTCATGGAGGCGGCCGGGTACGACGTGGTGCTGGTGGAGACGGTGGGCGTCGGGCAGTCGGAGACCACCGTGGCCGAGATGGTGGACTCGTTCCTGTTCCTCACCCTGGCCCGCACCGGCGACCAGCTCCAGGGCATCAAGAAGGGCGTGCTGGAGCTGGCCGACGTGATCGCGGTCAACAAGGCCGACGGCCCGCACCGGAGGGAGGCCGAGAAGGCCGCCCGCGAGCTGGCCGGGGCGCTGCGGCTGCTGCGCAGCGACGAGCGCGTCCGGGACACGCCGGTGCTGACGTGCAGCGCCCGCGAGGGGACCGGGCTCGACGAGGTGTGGCGGCGGCTGGTGGACCATCAGGACCGACTGCGCGAATCCGGCGAACTGGACGAGCGGCGGCGGCGCCAGCAGGTCGGCTGGACCCGCCAGATGGTGCGCGACCGGCTGCTGGCCGAACTGGGCGCCCATCCGGCCGTCCGGGAGCTGGCCCCGGAGCTGGAGGCGCAGGTCGCGGCGGGGACGCTCACCCCGGCGCTGGCCGCCGAACGCATCCTGGCGGCCTTCACCCGCTGACCCGCTCCGCGGATTGCCCGAGATCGATAAGGCCGGGTCCCGGTCGCGGCGCACCCGCATCCGGTACAAAGTCCTGATGGACGTCATCGCGCTGGACGACCCGACGGACGCGCAGATCCGGCAGTGGCACGCCGTGCTGGCGGCGGTGCACGCCGCCGATCAGGCGGCCGACCTGGCCGGTGATCCCGCGCCCGACCTGGAGCAGACCACCGCCTGGCTGCTGGGGCCCGAGCAGGGCGGCCGCCAGCGGCTGTGGGCGGTCCCCGGCGGCGGCCGCGCGGGTGGCGCCGGCGGGTTCGCGGCGGTCGCGGCGCTGCGGCTGCCCGGCGAGCCCGGCGCCGACCGTCCCGCCGAGATCGACATCCGGGTGCGGCCGGAGCTGCGGCGGCGCGGCCTCGGCCGCGGCCTGCTGCGGGTGGCGGCCGAGGGGCTGCGCGCCGACGGCCGCTCCAGCGTGATCGCCCAGGTGCTCGCCGGGACCCCCGCGGTGCCGTTCCTGGAGTCGCACGGCTTCCAGTGCGTGCTGACGCTGCGCGGGCTGCTGCTGGACCTCGCCGACGTGCCGCCCGCGCGCGTGGCCGGGCTGCTGGCCGCCGGGCCCGCCGGCTACGACCTGGTCCGCTGGCGCGGCGTGGTGCCCGACGAGCACGCCGAGGCGCTGGCCCGCGCCAAGGACGCCATGGCCGACCTCGCCGAGTACGAGGGCGCGCCCTGGGACGCCCACCGGGTGCGCGAGATGGCCGAGATGGTCGCCAAGCGCGGCGACGACCTCTACACGATCGCCGCCGTCCGCGACGGCGGCATCGCCGGGTTCACCGAGATCGTGGTGCCCGCCGAGGGCGGCGAGCGCGCCGCCCAGTACGACACCGCCGTGGTCCCCGAGCACCGGGGGCGGCGGCTCGGCATCTGGGTGAAGGCCGCGATGCTGGAGTGGCTGCGCGCCGAGCGCCCCGAGGTCCGCGAGATCGAGACCGACAACGCCGGGGACAACGCGCACATGCTCGCGGTCAACGAGGAGCTGGGCTTCCGGCGGCAGCGCGAGTCGCGGGAGTACCAGGCGGCGGCCGCCGACCTGCCCGGCTGATCCGCCGGCCCCGCCCCGCCCGCCCCTTCCGCCCGCCCTTCCCGCCGGTCCGGCCCGCCCCGCCCGACCTGCCCCGTCCGCCCGCGCGGCGGCCCGAAAATGCCTTGCCGACCGCCCGCGCGATCGGCACTCTGAGGATGCCTTCCGGAAATACCGGACGCCGGGGAATTCCCCGGCCATTCCTTCGTGGTTCAAGGGCCGAACGCCGCACCGTTAATGCGGAAATCCAGGTTCGAATCCTGGCGGGGGAGCGGGCGTGACGGGCAGGAGGTGGCCGATGCACGTGCTCGTTCTGAACGCGTCGTACGAGCCGTTACAAAAAGTGGACCTGCGGCACGCCATCCGCATGCTGGTGCGCGAGGTGGCGGTCGTGGAGGAGGCCGAGGAGGGCCGCACCATCGGCCGCTACCCGGTGCCGAGGGTGCTGCGGCTGGTCCGCTACGTGGCGATGCGCTGGCGGCACGGCCGGCGTCCGCCGTGGAGCAAGCGCGGCGTCTACCTGCGCGACCGCGGCCTGTGCGGCTACTGCGGCGGGCGCGGCCACACCATCGACCACGTGCATCCGCAGTCGCGCGGCGGCGGCGACACCTGGGAGAACACCGTCCTGGCCTGTGGGAAATGCAATAACAGGAAAGGGAACCGGACGCCGGAGGAGGCCGGGCTGCGGCTGCGCGCCGAGCTGCGCGTGCCGCGCTGGGAGGAGCTGGTCGGCCTGCGCTGAGCGGGCCGGAGCAGGGCCCCACGAGGCCGTACGGGGGCCGGCGGAGGGGAACGGGCCGGATCGCGCACGCGCGATCCGGCCCACGCTTTGCCCCCAATACCGCCATTGGGTAGTGCTCGCGTGACTCTGCGTATTTTATCAACCATGAGTGACGAAATGGCCGATTGTGGTAGCGTGCCGCCAATCTTCGGGATGGTGTTTAAGGAGTGTTCAGTGGCGGCCCACGACCGGAAACGACGCTTCACCCGGCTGCGCTCGGCCCGCGGCCGCGGCGCGGCGGTAGCGCTCGTCCTGGCGGGCACGGCGCTGTTCCCCCACGCCTCCGGCGCGGCCGCCCTGCCGATGGAGCCGAAGAAGGACACCAAGAAGGAGTACGCCAAGCTCAAGAAGCGCGCGGACGCCCTGGCCAAGGAGTACCGCGGCGAGCTGATCTCCCTTGAGGAGGCCAAGAAGGCCGCCGTCCGCGCCGACGCCGACGCCGACCGGCTGACCGCCGAGTACGACCGGGCCCGCGCCGAGGTGGGCCGGATGGCCGCCAGCAGCTACATGACCGGCAGCATGGACACCATCCCCATGGTCACCGCCGACGACCCGGGCAGCGCGATCCGGGCCGCCTCCATGGTCGAGCACCTGGCGCGCAACAACAGCATGCGCATCGCGGACCTGCGCACCCTGTCGGCCAAGGCCGACCAGTCGCAGAAGACCGCCGAGAAGAAGCTCGACGAGGTCGAGAAGGAGATCAAGGACCTGGAGAGCCAGCGCGCCCGGGTCAAGAAGCTCCTGGTCAAGTACAAGCCCGAGGCCCCGCCCGGCTCCGGCGGGTCGGCGGGCGGCGGCGCGGGCCGCCCCGACGGGGTGAGCGGCACCAAGTCGCCCATCATCGGCAACTCGATGACCTCCCGGATGCGCACCGTCCTGCTGGCGGTGGACGGCAAGTTCGGGCCGTTCCCCGCCATCGGCTGCGCCCGCCCCGGCGACCCGCAGGACCACGGCTCGGGCCGCGCCTGCGACTTCATGGAGAGCAGCGGCGGCAGGATGCCGAGCGGCTCGGCCACCGCGCACGGCGACGCGGTGTCCCAGTACCTGATCAGCAACGCCTCCAGCCTGGGCATCAAGTACATCATCTGGCGGCAGCGCATCTACGACATGCGCGGCAGCGGCGGCTGGAAGCCGATGTCGGACCGCGGCAGCGTCACCCAGAACCACTACGACCACGTCCACGTGTCGGTTCTGTAGGCCCGGACGGCGTCAGCGGCCCGCTTCCCGGAGCCCGACGACCCGCCCGTCGGCGGCCGAGCGCTGGGCCGCCTCGATGACCTCCAGCCCCGCGATCGCGTCGTTCAGCGTGACCGGCGGCGGGCCCCCGCCGCGCAGGGCGCGGGCCACCCCGGCGTAGAAGTCCTGGTAGGCGCCCGGCAGCGTCGGCTCGGGGCGCTCGTCGCCGGGGACGCCCAGCAGGCCGTAGGACTCCGGCGGCATCCGGCCCCAGTCCGGGTCCGCCGGGGTGCGGCCCTCGCGCAGGGCGTCCTCCTGGCCGTCCATGCCGTGCACGGTGTAGCCGGCCTCGCTGCCCAGTACCCGGAAGCGCGGTCCCAGCGCGGCCGCGGTCGCGCTCATCCACAGGTGCGAGCGGACGCCGCCGGGGTGGGCCAGGGCCACGAACACGTCGTCGGGCGCGGCGGCCCCGGCGCGGCGGGCGTCGATCTCGGTGTAGACGGTCTCGGGCCGGCCGAACAGCAGGACCGCCTGGTCGATGAGGTGGGACCCCAGGTCGTAGAGGATGCCCCCGGCGTCGCGCGGGTCGGCGCTCTCCTTCCAGCCCGCCTTGATCTGAGGCCGCCAGCGCTCGAAGCGGGACTCGAAGCGCTGGACCTCGCCCAGGCGGCCCGCGCGGGCGAGGGCCGCGACGGTGCGGAAGTCGCCGTCCCAGCGCCGGTTGTGGAACGGGAACACCGGCAGCCCCCGCACCGCGCTGAGCGCCGCCAGCGAGCGGGCGTCGGCCGCGGTGGCCGCCACCGGCTTGTCCAGGACCACCGGCAGGCCCGTGGTGAGCGCGGTGCGGGCCAGCGGGACGTGCTGGCGGTTGGGCGCCGTCACCACGACCAGGTCGTAGGCGCCGGTCGCCTCCCACAGCCGGTCGGCGCTGTCGAGCACCTTGGCGTCGGGGTGGCGGGCCCGCACGGCCTCCTGCCGCTCGGGGTTGCCGGTCACCACCGCCGCCAGGCGCAGCTCCGGCACCGAGGAGATCAGCGGGGCGTGGAACACCGAGCCCCCGGTGCCGTATCCGATGAGTGCAACACGCAGAGTCATGGTCCGATCATCCCTGATGAGGGGCGGGGCGGTCGGCGGCAGGTCCGGCGATGCGCGGTGATCGCCGCAGGCCGTACGCTGGCCCGGTGGGGAAGGGGACAGCGTTGGCCAAAGCCGTGATCATGACCGTGGACGACGACCCGGGGGTGTCCCGGGCGGTGGCGCGCGACCTGCGCCGGCGCTACGCCGAGGACCACCGGATCGTGCGCGCCGAGTCCGGGCGGCAGGCCCTGGAGGCGCTGCGCGAGCTGAAGCTGCGCGGCGACGAGGTGGCGGTGCTGCTGGCCGACCACCGGATGCCCGAGATGAACGGCGTGGAGTTCCTGGAGCAGGCCATGGACCTGTACCCGAACGCCCGGCGCGTCCTGCTGACCGCCTACGCCGACACCGACGCCGCGATCCGCGCCATCAACGTGGTGGACCTGGACCACTACCTGCTCAAGCCGTGGAACCCACCGGAGGAGAAGCTCTACCCGGTGCTGGACGAGCAGCTGGACGCCTGGCGGCGCGCCGAGCGGTGGCGGCCCCAGGAGCTGCGGGTGGTGGGGCACCGCTGGTCGTCGCGCTCCTACGAGGTGCGCGACTTCCTGGCCCGCAACCAGGTCCCCTACACCTGGGTGCTGGACACCTCCGCCGAGGGCGTCGAGCTGCTGAAGGCCGCCGGGTCGGCGGAGCTGCCGCTGGTGGTCACCGCCGACGGCGGCACGCTGCCGGCCCCCTCGGACGCCGAGCTGGCGTCGGCGGTGGGCCTGTCCACCACGCCGGTCGCCGACTTCTACGACCTGGTCGTGGTCGGCGGCGGGCCCGCCGGGCTCGGCGCGGCGGTGTACGGGGCCTCCGAGGGGCTGCGCACCGTGCTGATCGAGCGGCACGCCTCGGGCGGCCAGGCCGGGCAGAGCTCGCGGATCGAGAACTACCTCGGCTTCCCCGACGGGGTGTCGGGCGCGCAGCTGGCCGACCGGGCCCGCCGGCAGGCCGAGAAGTTCGGCGCCGAGCTGACCACCACCGGGGAGGTCGTCGGGCTGGAGGAGCGCGGCGGGGCCCGCGTGGTGCGGCGGGCAGACGGCGGCGAGATCGCCGCGCACGCGGTGATCCTGGCGACCGGGGTGTCCTACCGCACGCTGGAGGCGCCGGGCGTGGCGGAGTTCGCCGGCCGCGGCGTCTACTACGGCGCCGCCCCCGCCGAGACGCCCGCCTGCGCCGGCGACGAGGTCTACGTCGTCGGCGGCGCCAACTCGGCCGGGCAGGCGGCGGTGAACCTGTCCAAGGTCGCCTCGCGGGTGCACCTGCTGGTGCGCTCGGACGGGCTGCGCAAGTCGATGTCGTCCTACCTGATCGACCAGATCGCCGCCATCGGCAACATCGAGGTCCACCCGCACACCTCCGTCGCGGGCGGGGCCGGCGACGACCACCTGGAGCGGCTCACCCTGCGCGGCCCGGACGGCGAGCGCGAGGTCGACGCGCACTGGCTGTTCGTGTTCATCGGCGCCGAGCCGCGCACCGACTGGCTGGAGGGCGTGGTCGAGCGCGACGCGCACGGCTACCTGCTCACCGGCCCCGACCTGCGCCCGGCCGAGCGCGACGGGCCCCGCCCGGCGCGCGCCCCCTACTTCCTGGAGACCAGCCTGCCCGGGGTGTTCGCGGCGGGCGACGTGCGGGCCGACTCGATCAAGCGGGTCGCCTCGGCGGTCGGCGACGGCGCGATGGCGGTCGCCATGGTGCACCGGTACCTGGAGCGCCCGTGAACCGGATCACGACCGACGAGCTGCGCGGGCTGTTCCTGTTCGAGGACCTGTCGCAGGACCGGCTGGAGTGGCTGACCGAGTACGGCGCGGTGCGCGAGTACCCCGAGGGCGCCGACGTCTGCGAGCAGGGCGACCCGGCCGAGTCCTTCTTCGTCCTGCTAGAGGGCGAGGTCGCGCTGCTGACCCTGATGCAGGGCCACCAGGTCGAGACGACCCGGTCGGACCAGCCCGGCGTGTACGGCGGCGCGGTCCAGGCCTACATCGGCGACCGCATCGAGCAGAAGTACCAGCACACCATGCGCGCGACGCGCCCCAGCCGGCTGTTCGTGCTGCCCGCCCGCAAGTTCGGCATGGCGGTCCGCAAGTGGTTCCCGATGGCGACCCACCTGCTGGAGGGGGTCTTCTTCGGCATGAACACCGCCCGCCGCGTGCTGGACCAGCGCGAGCGGCTGACGGCGCTCGGCACCATCACCGCCGGGCTCACCCACGAGCTGAACAACCCGGCCGCCGCCGCCTCCCGCGCCACCGACGAGCTGGGCGACCGGATGCTGCGCGCGCAGCGGCGGCTCGCCGACCTGGCCGCCGACGGCGTGGACTGCGAGCGCATCGGCGAGCTGGTGTCGCTGCGCGAGCGGATGCGCGCCTCCCTCAGGCCGTCGGTCGGGCGCGGCCCGCTGGAGACCAGCGACGCCGAGGACGAGCTGGGCGACTGGCTGGAGGAGCACGGCCTGGACGACGCCTGGGACCTGGCGCCGTCCCTGGTCGGCGCGGGCGTCGGCATCGCCGAGGCCGAGGAGGTCGCGCGGGTGGCCGGGGACCGGCTGCCGGCCGCGGTGCGCTGGCTGGCGGAGGTGCTGGAGGCCGCCGAGCTGCAGGCCGAGATCACCGAGGCAGTCGGCCGCATCACCGCGCTGCTGGACTCGGCCCGGCAGTACTCCCAGCTCGACCGCGCCCCCTACCAGCGCGCCGACCTGCGCGACCTGCTGGACAGCACGCTCACCATGCTGCGCCGCAAGATCGGCGAGGGGGTGCGGGTGGTCACCGACTACGACCCGGACCTGCCGCCGGCGCCGGTGTACGCCGCCGAGCTGAACCAGGTGTGGACCAACCTGATCGTCAACGCCCTGTACGCCATGGGCGGCGAGGGCACCCTGACGGTGGCCACCCGCCGCGAGAACGGCACGGCGGTCGTCGAGATCGGCGACACCGGCGGCGGCATCCCCGAGGAGGACGTGAGCCGGATCTTCACGCCGTTCTTCACCACCAAGCCGGTGGGCGAGGGGACCGGCCTCGGCCTGGACATCTCCTGGCGGATCGTGGCCGAGCGGCACGGCGGCGACATCCGGGTGGAGTCGCGTCCGGGCGACACCCGCTTCCAGGTGCGCCTGCCGCTCACCGAGCCCGAGTCGGCGCCCGAGCCGGCGGAGGACCCGGGGGAGGGCGGGGCGTCCTGACCTGACGTCCGGCCGGGCACGGCGACCGTGCTCGGCGGCCGAGCTCAGCGGCGGCCGAACGCCAGCCCGTAGCCCGGCCCCGACAGCCGGTAGACGTCGCCGCGCCCCCACCCGAGCACCTGGAAGCGCACCTTGACCGCGTGCACCCGGTGCCCGGTCAGGTCGGCCATCATCTTCTCCGACAGGTCGATGATGGCCGGGATCTCGTGCTGGGCGACGGCCCACTCCGCGGGCCCGAAGTCCTCGACCACGCCGACCGTGCTCCGGCCGCCGTAGCTGACCCGCACCCGGGTGCCCAGCGGCCAGTACGGGCTGGCGATCGTGTCGTAGGACATGCGCGCGCCGCGCGCGGTGGCCTGGTCCCAGAACGAGGTGGCCGTCGCCAGGCCGGACGGCAGGCCGCGCCCGCCGGACTCGGGGCGCACCGGCAGCCGCAGCTGCGAGTAGCCGCCGCTCTGGCCGCGCGGCGGCGTGACGCCGAAGGCCGCCAGCGGGCTCAGCGCGTCGGCGGCGGGCGCGTGCCGCGCCTGGGGCGGCAGGCCGGCCCGCGGGCCCTGCAGCGCCAGCGCGGCGGCCGCGCCGCCGATCAGCAGGCTGGCGGCGATCGGCGCGACCAGCAGCGTGAAGGTGCCGCGCCGTGCGGCGCGGCCGGGTCCGGGGGCCGGCTCCGGCGGCGCGGCGGGGGCGGGCGCGTCGAAGTCGAGCAGCAGCCGCCGCAGGTGGTCGGCCACCGCGCGCGGCGGCATCTCCAGCAGCTCGGCCAGCCGGTCGGTGTACCGGCCCTGCACGAGCAGGCCCAGCACGTACCGCTCGACGGGGGTCAGCTCGACCTGGTTGTGCCGCAGCACGCGGGTGTCGCGCTGCCCGGCGGCCGCCTCGGCGGGCGGCTCGGGCGGATCGTCGGCCCGCACCACGAGCCGTGTGAGCCGGACCAGCTGGTCGGCGGCCTCCCGCGCCGGCGTGTTCACCGCGTCCTCCCCCCGTTCCCGGCCGCCCGCCGGTCACCCGGCTCCGCTCCCCACCGAAGAACACGCAGAGTAGTCGATCGGCGGCGGCATGGAGTCTAGGGCGTCGGCCGGGGCGAGGAAAGGCTCTTGGGCGGCAAAGCCTTGGAACCGGCTTTCCCGCAGGTGAGAGGGTGAATGCTGGCGGGTTCGCAACGTCTGGGCCCGCGGCGGGTTTCCCCGGGGATCACACGGCCGCGTCGGCGGCGCGCTCACCGTCCGGAGCGCCCGCCGCCGCGCGGGCGCGCCGCACGAAGGCCACCGCCGTCAGCGCCGCGAGCCCGTACATCGGCAGCGTGTAGACCGCGGGCGGCACCGCCATCGCCGCGTTGCCCAGCACGCTCAGCGCGACGGTGATGGCCAGCGTCACGTTGTGCAGGCCGATCTCCATCGCCGAGGCGATCGCCTGCCGCGGCTCCACCCGCAGCAGCCGCGACGCCCCGTAGCCGGTGGCCAGGCTCAGCGCGCAGAACAGCGTGGTGATCAGGCCGACCTCGGCCAGGCTGTCCAGCAGCCGGGCGCGCTCCTGGTAGGCCACGCCCACCGTCATCGCCACCAGCACCGCGATCGACATGCCCTTGACCGGCCGGTCCATGCGCGCGGCGAAGCCCGCCGCCCGGTGGCGCACCGCCATGCCGAGCGCGGCGGGCACCAGCACCAGGCAGATCACCTGCACCACCTTGCCGGTCTGCATCCCGACCTCGCCGCCCGCCATGAAGTGCTCCAGCGCGAAGCCCACCACCAGCGGCAGCGTGAACAGCGCCAGCACCGAGTTGACGGCGGTCAACGTGATGTTGAGGGCCACGTCCCCGCCCGCCAGGTGGCTGAACAGGTTGGCGGCCGTCCCGCCCGGCGCGGCGGCCAGCAGCATCATGCCCACCGCCATCTCCGGCGCCAGCCCGAACGCCTTCACCAGCCCGAAGCACACCAGCGGCAGCACCAGCACCTGGCAGACCAGGGCGACCAGCACCGCGCGCGGGCGGCGCGCGATCCGGGCGAAGTCGGCCGGGGTCAGGGTCAGGCCCAGCCCGAACATGATCAGGGCGAGGGCGGCCGGGAGCAGGACGGTGGTGGCGAACGTCTCTTGCACGCGGTTCCTTCGGGGGGAGGGGAAAGGGAAGGGGCCGGGCGGCGCGCGCCGCCCGGCCCCGCTCCCGCCGCTACTCGAACAGGTCGGGCTGCTCGCGGGTGATCTGGTCGTACAGCGGCTGGTAGTTGATCCAGCCCACCAGGTCGTTGCCGATCTGCTGGTGGGTGAGCACGGCGTTGTCGTGCTCGATCGGCACCACCTGCCCGGCGGCCTTGGCCAGCAGCTGCACCTGGCACGAGCGCTCCATGGTGATGAACCACCAGGCGGCGGCGTCCACGGTGTCGCCCACCGTCAGCAGGCCGTGGTTGCGCAGGATGACGGCCTTGAAGTCGCCGAGGGCGGCGGCGATGCGCTTGCCCTCCTCCAGGTCGGTGACGACGCCGGTGTAGTCGTCGAACAGGCCGTGGTCCTGGTAGAAGGCGCACACGTCCTGGGTGATCGGCTCCAGCCGCTGGCCGAGCGCGGAGATCGCGCGGCCGTGGGTGGAGTGGCTGTGCGCGGCGGCGACCACGTCGGGCCGGGCCTGGTGCACCTGGGAGTGGATGGCGAAGGCCGCCTCGTTGACCGGGTAGCGGCCCTGCACGACCTTGCCCTCGTGGTTCACCAGGATCAGGTCGCTCACCTTGACGTGCTTGAACGACATGCCGAACGGGTTCACCCAGAAGTGGTCGGGGTGCTCGGGGTCGCGGGCGGTGATGTGCCCGGCCACCCCCTCCTCGAAGCCGAACTTCCCGAAGATCCGCAGGGCCGCGGTGAGGCGCTCCTTGCGGTGCCGGCGCTCGTCCTCGACGTCGTCGAAGGAGGGCGGCAGCCGGAAGATCAGATCGGTGGCGAGGCCGTCCAGGAACTTCTCTTCGTCGGACACGGCCGTCTCCTCTCGTGGTTGTCCGCCACCACCAAACCCCATCGCCCGCACGCCCGCCTAGGGTGGGAGAATCCAAGCGGCGCGGGGCCGGTTGTCCGCAGCGGACAACCGGCCCGGCCGGGCCGGGACGCCGGGCAGGGGAGGGGCGGCGATGACGCAGCGGGCCGACGGGCGGTTCCTGGGGCTGCTGGCGGCGCTGAGCGAGGACGCCGCGCTGATGGAGACGACCGTGGTCGCCGCCCGCACCCAGTCCGACCTGGTCGCGGCGCTGCCCGCCGAGGAGACCCGGCGGCACACCCGCGCCCTGGTCCTGGGCGTGCTGGCCGCGCTGCGCGACGGCGGCGAGCCCGGCCCGGCCGCGCTGGCGGCGGCCGAGTCGCTGGGCTCGGACCGGGCCCGGCAGGGCGTGCCGGTCGCCGACTTCCTGGACGGCTTCCAGGCCGGCCGCACCCACCTGGTGCACGCGCTGGTCGAGGAGGGCCGCCGCCGGGGCGTGCCGGACGGCGTGCTGCTGGCGGGCGTCACCCGCATCGACGCGATCACCACCGTGCTGGTGCGGCGCATGGTGCACGCGCACCGCGTCGCCGAGCTGGAGATGGCCCGCACCACCCGCGAGGGCGACCTGCAGATGCTGCGGCGGCTGCTGCACGGCGAGCCGGTCCCGGTGCCCGCGCCGCTGGACCCGGCCGCCGCCTACCACTGCGTGGTCTCCGACGTCAGCGACCCGGCGGTGGCGGGCCGCCTGGAGACCGCGCTGACCGCCGCCGGGCCGGGCCTGTGCGGGCTGATCGACGGGCGGCTGGCGGCGCTGGTGACCCGGCTGCCCGACCCGCCGCCGGACGGCCCGCTGCTGGTGGCCGCGCCGCCGGCCCCGCCCGCCGGGGTCGCCGCCCGCTACGCGCTGGCCCGCCGCGCCCTGGCCGCCGGCGCCGCCGCCGGGCTCACCGGGCTGCGCCGGCTGACCGACCTGGCGCTGCTCACCGTCACCGAGGCCGACCCCGAGCTCGGCCGGCTGCTGGCCGCCGGGCTGCTGGACGGCCTGGACCCCGCCGAGCCCTTCCACCGCGAGCTGGCCGAGACCGCGCTCGCCTACCTCGACCGCGGCGGCCGCATCGAGCCCACCGCCGCCGCGCTCCACGTGCACGGCAACACCGTCAAGTACCGGCTGCGGCGGCTCCAGGAGATCACCGGCCGCTCCCTCACCGACCCCGGCGGCGGCCCCGCCGTCCCCTACGCCGCGCACTGGTGGTGGGCGCTGCGGCGCTGGACGTCGGAATGATGCGGATCGCCGGAATGATGTGGTGGAGTTGACCGGAACCGCGGACGAGGGGGAGAGCAGATGACCGGACCGCGCATCGGCGCCGTGATGTGGCCCGTGCAGTCCTGGCCGGAGACCAGGGAGTTGTGGGAGCGGGCCGAGGAGCTCGGCTTCGACACCGCCTGGGTCTACGACCACACCGCCTGGCGGGGCCACACGCCCTGGCACGACGCCTACACGACGCTGGCCGCGGTGGCCGCGACCACCTCGGTGATCCGGCTGGGCACCCTGGTGACCTCGCCGAACTTCCGGCACCCGGTCCCCACCGCGCACGCCGCCAGGACCATCGACGACATCAGCGGGGGCCGCCTCACCCTCGGCATCGGCTCCGGCGGCCGGTCGGCGACCTCCGACGGCGGCCTGCTGGGCGGCCCGGAGTGGAGCCCCGGGGAGCGCGCGGACCGCTTCGAGGAGTGGGTCGACCTGCTGGACCGGCTCCTGCGCGGCGGCGAGACCACCTACGAGGGCGCCCACTACGCGGCGCGCGGGATGCGCACCGACCCCGGGTGCGTGCAGCGGCCGCGCGTCCCGTTCATGATCGCCGCGGCGGGGCCGCGCGGGATGCGGCTGGCGGCCCGGCAGGGCGCGGGCTGGGTCACCAACGCCAACGACCCCAGGACCGGCGACCCGCGGGAGACCGTGCGCCGCCAGACCGCGCTGCTGGAGAAGGCGTGCGCCGCCGAGGGCCGCGACCCGGCCGAAGTGCGGCGGCTGCTGCTGACCGGCTTCACCGGCGAGCCGTGGCTGGAGTCGCCCGAGGCGTTCGCCGACCTCGCCGGGAGCTACGCGGAGCTCGGCGTCACCGACATCGCCGTGCACTGGCCGCGCCCCGGCACCGACTGGGACGCCGACGCGAAGGTCTTCGAGGCGATCGCCCCGGCCGCGCGGTGAGCGGCGTCGGGTACCTGGCGGCCTTCCTCGGCGGGGCGCTGGCGCTGGTCAGCCCGTGCAGCGCCCTGCTGCTGCCGGCGTTCCTGGCCTACTCGGTCGCCGACCCGGCCCGGCTGCTGGCCCGCACGGGCGTGTTCGCGGCGGGCCTCGCCACCACCCTGGTCCCGCTGGGCGCGGCGAGCGGCGCGGCGGGGCGGCTGCTGAGCGGCCACCGCGAGGCGCTGGTCACGGCCGGCGGCCTGCTGGTGGTCGCGCTGGGCGTCGCGCAGATCGCCGGACTGGGCTTCGCGCCGCGCCGCGCGTCGGCCGCCGCCGGACGGCTGCGGCCCGCCTCGCTGACCTCGGCGTACCTGCTCGGCACCGTCTACGGCCTGGCCGGGTTCTGCGCGGGCCCGATCCTGGGCTCGATCCTCACCGTGGCGGCGGTCGGCGGCGGCCCCGTCTACGGCGGGCTGCTCATGGCGATGTACGCGCTGGGCATGGCGCTGCCGCTGTTCGCGCTGGCCGCGCTGTGGGAGCGCTTCGACCTCGGCCGCCGCCGCTGGCTGCGCGGCCGCGCCGTCGCGGTGGGGCGGCTGAGGCTGCACACCACCTCGCTGCTGTCGGGCGCGCTGTTCGTCGCCCTCGGCGCGCTTTTCCTGGCCACCGACGGCACCGCGGCGCTGCCGGGCCCGCTGGACGCCGACCGCGAGGTCGCGCTCGAACAGCGGGTCCGCGACGTCGGCGGGGCCGTGCCGGACGTGGTGTTCGTGCTGCTCCTCGCCCTGGCGGTCGCCGGAGCGTGGTGGCTTCGCCACCGTCGGTCCCGTTCGCCGGACCGGGCCGGGGCCCGGGTGCGATGATCTGGTCCATGCCTTATGTTCTGCTCGGCCTGGCCATCGTCTGCGAAGTGACCGCGACGCTGTCGATGCGGGCCTCGGAGGGGTTCTCCAAGTTCGGCCCGTCGGCGGTGGTGGTGGTCGGCTACCTGATCTCGTTCTTCTTCATGGCCAAGGCGCTGACCTCGCTGAACGTCGGCCCGGTCTACGCCATCTGGTCGGCGCTCGGCACCGTGGGTGCGTTCGTGGGCGGGGCGCTGCTGTTCGACGAGCCGGTGCGGCCGCTCGGCATCGTCGGCGCGGTCATCGTGGTCGTCGGCATCATCGTGATGAACCTGGGCGGCGACGTCAGCCACGGGTGAGGCGCGAGCGCCGCGTGTACTCCTGGCCGAGCGCGAACAGCAGCCAGGTCAGCGCGCTCGCGTCGTCCACGATCCCGAGCGGCAGCAGGAAGTCGGGCACCAGGTCGATCGGCGACACGATGTAGACCACGGCCGCGACCATCGCCGCGACCCGGCGCTTGCCGGTGCGGTACTCCAGCGCCGTGCCGGGCACCCGGCGCGCGCGGCGCAGCCGCGCGATCCCGGCGATCACCAGCACCGCGCCGGCCAGCAGCGCGGCCACGCCCCAGGCGGTGCGGTCGACGACGAACGTCAGCACCACCCCCGCGACGATCAGGCCCAGCCCGACCACCACCGGTCCGGCCCGCATCATGCCGCCTCCCTGAGTCTTATCCGGACACTGCTTTATCCGGACACTGCCTGGCCCGGACCCTGTCTCGCCCGCACACCTGCCGCCCCCGGTATTGCCCACCAGGGCCGTTCCACTCCCCGGCCGCGAGCCTGACCACGACCTCCCAGGTCAGCGCCGTAGATCTGCTGGACAGCGCCGGCCGTCCCCGGTCGCTGCGACCGGCTCGCGGTACGCCGCCGTCACGTGGGCCGCTATGGCACGGCCGCCACCATCCGGATCGCCGCCACCCGGATTGCCGTGAAGCGTCCGCCGTCGCCCCAGCCGCCGTCACGCGGGGATCGTCACCTGCCGCTTCCCGTGCGCGTCCAGCAGTTCGGTCGGAGTGCAGCCCGCCAGGGCGCGGAACTCCCGGTTGAGGTGGGCCTGGTCGTAGTAGCCGCAGGCCAGGGCCAGCTCCGACAGGACCGGCTCGCCCCCGGTCAGCAGGCCGACCGCGCGCTCGAACCGCAGCACCCGCGCCGCCACCTTCGGCGACAGCCCCACCTGCGCGCGGAACCGGCAGGCCAGGTGGCGGCGGCTCCAGCCCACCTCGGCCGCCAGCTCCGCCACCGGGACGCGGCCGCAGTCGCGGCTCAGCAGGTCCCACGCCCGCGCCACCTCGGGATCGGGGACGGGGCCGCGCTCCAGCCGGTCCAGCAGGAAGCGGTCGAGCAGCGCGAACCGGGCCGCCCAGCCGGGGGCGGCGTCGAGCCGCTCGACCAGCTCGGCGGCGGTGCGGCCGAGCAGGTCGGTCAGGCGGGCGGCCGAGTTGGCCAGCTCGCTCTGCGGCACGCCGAGCAGGGTGTAGGCGCCCAGCGGCGTCAGGTCGAGCTGCACGCCGCGCTGCCCGCCCGGGTGCGCGTACAGGCCGGGGCCGTCGTACAGGCCGGTCGCGAACGAGCCGTAGGAGGCGCCGCGCGACCGGTCGCCGGGGACCTCCAGGTACATCGGCGGGCCCAGGTTGACGATCACGACGGCGGTGCGGGACGGCAGCGTGCGCACCCGGGACGGGGCCGCGACGTCCTCCCGGTAGCCCTCGTAGGAGCGCAGGAACGGCCGCAGCGCCGGGTGCGGCGGCGCGGCCGCCAGCCGCCAGCCGCCCCGGTGGTCGTACGCGACGCGCCGGTCGTCCATGCGGGCAGTGTCGCAGCCGGGTCCGACAGGACCGGGCCGCTACTCGTACATCTGGCCGCACACCGCGATGCGCGCCAGGTCGGCCCACGACATCGTGGTGATCTCGCGGACGTAGGAGCGGACCGGCGGCTCGCCGGGGCCGCCCGGCAGCGGCACCCGCGCGCCGTCGGCGGCGTCCCAGCCGCCCAGGCTCCCGGCGACCGCGCACTCCAAGTAGGTGGCCGGGTCGAAGTTGTACCAGGTCGGCGGGGTGGCGCGCCGCCCACTGCCGGGCGGGCGCGGGGCCCGCACCCCGAACCGGGCGCGCGGCCCGGGCGGGGCGGTCAGGAAGTCCTCCAGGTCGGCGAGCTGCGACAGCAGCACCCGCTCCCAGTCGGCGTACCCCTCGGGCTCGTCGCCGGGCAGCGACAGGTCGCGCGCGCTCCAGGCGGGGTCGTACTCGGCGGGCGGGACGGTCGCGGCGGCCGCGAACATCGCCGCGACCTCGTCGGGTTCGAGGTCGGCGCGCGCGCTCAGCGGCGCGCTCACCTTCCACAGCGCGCGCAGGAACGCCGACAGCGACCACGACGCCGAGCGCGCCTGCTGGCCGAGGTGGAGGAAGTGCAGGTACAGGTCGCGGTTGGTGCGCACCGCCGGGCCCGGCGGGCCGGCCACCCAGTACATCTGCTTGTGGACGACGCCGCTCTCCATCACCAGCACCTGGGCCAGCGCGGAGACCCGCGAGTCGTGGGTGGTCATGTGGTGCTCGTTGCCGTTGTCGTCCTGGCGCATGACGTCCCACGTGTGCATCCGGCCCCTCCAAGGTCGGCGATGCGTCGGCTCCACGCCCCGCGCAGAAAGTGTCCCATTCCGCCGCGCCGCCGCCAGTGGCGGCCGTGTCACTTTCGGGCCTCGAAGTCCTGGCCCCGCCGCGCGTCCCCCCGGCCGCTCACGGGTCCGGCCGGGAGGACGCGGCGGGGGCTCAGCCCTTGGCGCGGTGCAGCACCTGGAGCTCGGTGAAGCCGTACAGGCCCCACGGACCGTTCTCCACGCCGACGCCGCTCCACTTGAAGCCGCCGAACGGCTGGTGCGGCGCGAGCGCCAGGTGGGTGTTGGCCCAGGCGGTGCCGCAGTCGAGCCGCGCGGCTACCTCGGCGGCGCGCTCGGGGTCGCCGCTCCACACCGAGCCCGACAGGCCGAAGTGGGTGCCGTTGGCGCGGGCGAGGGCCTCGTCCAGGTCGCGGTAGGCGATGACCGGCAGCGCCGGACCGAACTGCTCCTCGTCCACGATGCGGGCCCCGTCGGCGACGTCGGCGAGGATCGTGGGCTCGAAGAAGTAGCCGGGCCCGTCCACCGGCCTGCCGCCCGCCGCCGCGCGCGCCCCGCCCGCGACGGCCTCGGCGACCAGCTCGCCGACCCGCTCGAACTGCGGCCGGTTGTTGATCGGCCCGTACTGCACGCCCTCGGCGAAGCCGTCGCCGACCTTCGCCGCGCGCGCCCGCTCCGCCAGCGCCTCGACCACGTCCCCGTACAGCGCCTCGGGCACGTACACCCGTTTGATCGCCGAGCACACCTGGCCGTTGTTCTGGAACGCCGCGCCGAACAGCTTGTCGGCGACCGCGGCGGGGTCGGCGTCGTCCAGCAGGATCGCCGGGTCGTTGCCGCCGAGCTCCAGCGTGACGCGCTTGAGGTCGGGGGCGGCGGAGGCGGCCACGCGCTTGCCGGTGGCGACGCTGCCGGTGAAGCTGATCTTTCGGGGGACCGGGTGGGAGGTCATCCACGCGCCGAGCTCGTCGCCGCCGGTGACCACGTTGAACACCCCGGGCGGCAGCACCTCGCGCAGCGCCTCGCCCAGCATCAGGCTGGACAGCGGCGTGTAGGGGGACGGCTTGAGCACCATGGTGTTGCCCGCCAGCAGCGCCGGGGCCAGCTTCCAGATCGCCAGCAGCAGCGGGTAGTTCCACGGCGTGATGGCCGCGACCACGCCCATCGGCCGCCGCACCACCTCCACGAAGGCGCGCTCGTCGTCCTGGATGACCTCGCGCGGCAGCTCCAGGTCGGCGAAGTACTTGATCCAGACCCCGGCGCCGACCACCTCCATCGTCGCCTCGGGCAGCGGCTTGCCCTGCTCCAGCGTGAGGACCCGGCCGATCTCCTCCGAGCGGGCGAACATCAGGTCGGCCGCCGCGTGCAGCGCCTTGCGGCGCGCGCCCTCGTCGGAGCGCCAGGCGGGGAAGGCGGCCTGCGCGGCGGCCATCGCCCGGTCGAGCTGCTCGCGCGAGGCGTCGGGCGCCCGCTCGGCCACCTCGCCGGTCGCGGGGTTGATCACGCCGAACGTGCCGGGCGCGGCCACCGCCCGGCCGTCGATGGTCATCGTGTACTCGGGCACCGTGGGTCCTCCACTTCGAGGCGTATACCGAACGACGTTCAGTATTCACCCGCGCGCGGGACCCGGCCAGCCCTTCCCCGGGTGCGGATGCGGGCCCTCCCCGGCGGCGGCCGGCCGGGGCCGGGCATGGGGCCGCCCGCCGGGGAGAGGGTGCCCGGCGGGCGGTGCCGTGACGGATCGGCGGCGGACCCGGGGGTCAGGACTCCAGGATCCGGTCCAGGAAGTGGCGGTAGCCGCGCAGCGCGAGGCGGAGCCGCTCGGTGTCGGGGCGCTCGTCCTTCTCGGTGCGCCAGTGCTCGTCCAGGGAGCGCTTGTGGTTGGCCAGGGCCTGGCCGAGGGCGTTGACGACCTCGGCCGACAGCTCGTCGGCGCGCTGGACGGCCTCGTGCGGGTCGTCCACGAAGCCCGACTGCACCTCGTGCCAGCGCTCCCGGAAGCGGGCGGCGTCACCGGCCTCCAGCAGGCGCTCCAGCCGGAGCTCGCCGCCGTTGTCGGGCACCGCGCCGCGCTGCCCGGCGCCCTGCCCGGCGCCCTGCTCCGCGCCCTGGCCCGCGCCGCGCTCGTGCGCGCCGGACCGGGGCTCGGGGAAGCTGGTGGCGACCCCCTCGTGGCCTCCCTCGGGACGGGTCCCCTCGGGGCGGGTGCCCTCGGGCGCGCCGCCGGGCGCGGGCGGGCCGCCCAGGTGTCCGGCGGGGGCGGAGCCGGCGACGTGGGTGTCGCCGGGCACGGTGGGCCGGGCGGCGGCCGGGTCGGTGCCCGCGGGTCGGTTCTCTTCGTGGTGGCGCACGTCAGCTCCTCGGGGTCTGCTCGTCGTCGCGGCGCTCGTGCCCGGAGCGCCCGGGGCCGGGGACGCCGTGCTCGCCGCGCGTCCCGGCGGCGTGCTCGGTCCCGGCGGGGGAGGGGGCGGCGCTCCGCTCGTCGGCGGGCACCCGCAGCAGGTCCTCGAACAGCGCCCGGTAGTGCACCATCGCCTGGCGCAGCTCCTCGGTCGTGGCCTCCTTGCCGGCCGCGCGGGCGCTGATCTCGTGGCCGCGCCGGTAGTGGTCCAGGGTGCGGCCGTGCTCGACCGACAGGTGGGTGACCTTCTCGTCGAAGCCCCCGGTCGGGTAGCCGCGGTCGCCCATCACCACCGTCACCAGCCGGTCGGCCTGCTCGACCGCGCTCTCGGGGGTGTCCACGAACTGCTCCTGGACGCGGGTCCACTGCTCGCGGTACCGCTCGCGCTGGCCGGGGTCCAGCTCGCGCAGCTCCAGCTCCTGGTGCCGCTGCTCGCGCGACATCAGCTCCTTCTCGGCGGCGCCGCGGCCGCCGTGGCGCTCCACGGCGCGGTCGTACTCGGAGCCGAAGCGCTGCCGCAGCCGCCGCGAGCGGGCCCGGGTCCACACCAGGTAGCCCGCGCCCGCCACGGCGGCGATGACGACGACTGCGACGACGACCATGACGGCGGTAGACATCCTGCCCTCCAACATGGGTCGGAACGAATGTCTCGCCGATGCCCCCACAATCGGCATCAAAACGGACCGTGCCGCCGGGCGCGGGCACGGTCATCCGCCGCCGGTCAGCCGCCCTGGGGGAACACGCAGGTCAGCGCCTTGATCCTGGTGCGCTCCCCGTAGCCGGCCCGCTGCAGAACCCGCAGTCCGCGCCTGTCACGCGGGGTGACGCAGGCGGCCACGACCTTGGTGCGGGCCAGCGCCTGCCGCGCCGTGTCCGGGTCCGGCTTGCGGCTGCCGGGCGAGCGCACCATCTCGGTCAGCATCAGCCGGTCGTCGATGAACGTGCGCGGCGCGGGCAGCATCTTCAGGTAGTGGGAGTTGGGGTTGGCCGCCTGGATGCCGGTCGTCAGCATCGGCGTCACCCGCATGAACGACTGCGGCATCAGCAGCACACCCTCGCGCACGCCCCGGCGCTCCATGGCGCGCAGCAGGGCGGCGGTGGTGACCTTCTCGGTCTTCGCCAGCTTGTAGGAGGGGTGGTCCTCCACCACGGTGCCGGTCAGCCGCGACCACAGCGGCGTGCCGCCCAGGAGGATCGCGACCGCGATCGCGGCGGTCGGGACCAGGGCGACGGCGACCGTGCCGGCGCGGCCCCGCCCGGCGGGGGCGGGCAGCGTGGCCGCCAGGCCGATCAGCACCGGGATCGGGACGATCCACAACGTGCGCCACAGCACCTGCCCGGCGCCGGTCGCGTCCCGCAGGACCTCCAGCACGCCCGGGATCAGCAGCACGATCGCGACCGCGCCGATCCCGGCCACGATCAGCGCGGGCGCGCCCGCCCGCGCGGTCCACGGGCCGGCCCACAGCGCCGCCCCGGCCAGCACGCCCAGCGCCCCGCCCAGCATGATCCACCCGTAGGTGGTGGGGGCGTCGTGGAAGTCGCCGAGCACGCTGATGCTGTCGTGCAGCAGCACCACCGTCAGGCCCGACAGGACCGGGTAGGCCAGCGCCGCGCACGCGCCCGCCGCGAGGCCGAACCGGCGGGTCAGCAGCAGCGGCCCGACCGCGCCCGCCACCGCCAGCGGGATGATGAACGCCGCCGAGGAGGTCAGCCCGACGGCCGTGACGCCGGTGGCGGCCAGCAGGAGCAGGCGCGTCCTGGAGGGGCCCTCGATCCAGCGCGTCAGGTACACGTACAGCAGCGGGATCAGGACCGACAGCATCATCGCCTTGCCCTGCCACATGCGCAGCAGGTGGAACGAGCCGAGCGACGCCCCGCCGGGGCCCGACCACAGCAGGTAGACCGCGCCGACCGCGAAGCACAGCAGGGCGCGCCGCGCCGACCAGGCCCGCGCCAGCCGCCACATCGACCAGACCGCCAGGAACACCACGCCGGGCAGCACCACGTACCACAGCAGCGAGGAGGCGTGCAGGCCCAGCACCCGCGCCACCGCGCCGACCAGCACCTCCACCGAGGCCACCGGCGGCTCGCCCGCGATCTCCCCGGTGGTCTGCCGGGTGAAGATCACATCGCCGTGCGGGATCTCCCCGGTGGCGGCGGTGGCGACCGAGCGGGAGACGAAGTAGGTGTCGTCGCCGTCGGGGTTCACCAGGAACAGCGAGGCGATCGCGAAGCCCAGGCCGGTGACCAGGGCGACGGGGGAGCCCCAGCGCGCGGCGGCGGTCTCCTCGCGCTCGGCCGCCGCGAGCTCGTCGGGCCCGGCGCGCCCGATGCGGCCGCGCAGGACCGCGTAGGCGGTGGCGGCCACGCTGACCACGCCGAGGACGCAGGTCAGGGCCCACGGCACGCCGTCCTGGGTCAGCCCGGCGCACACGCCCGCGCCGACGCCGGTGACGACCGCGGTGACCGGCACGGCGCGCGGCACGCCCGCCACCCGGCCCGGCAGCTCGCGCGGGCGCGGGGCGCCCTCGGGGCGCAGGTACAGGTACAGCCCGGTCAGCGCCGCGGCGGCGGCCGCCCACCCGGCCAGCAGCGCCCACGTCGGCGGCTTCAGCAGCAGGCCCAGGTGGTAGACGAGCGTCCAGAGGGCGAAGGCGAGCACCACGCCGTCGCTCACCCGGTCCATCACGCGGGTGAGCGGGTCGAGGACCGGCCGGTGGCCGTCGGCCGGCGCGGGGACGGGGCCGGCGGTGCGGTCGTCCACGTGGATCATGCTGGTGTTCCCCTCGGGAGCGGCGGCCGGATGCGGCGCCGCCGATTAGGTGATCTTCCTTGTGGGACGTTCCACCTGAATGCCAGGTTCACAGACGCTGAACATTCATGAGCTGGGAAAGTGGTCCACTGTAGCGCCCGGATTGAACCTGTAAGCGGCGAATCGCGGTGATGTTCGGCCGGAGCCGCCGCGCGCGTGCTGTGATGGACGGCAGACCGACCACCCGATCATGGGAGGTGCGCCGATGCGCCACGCCCTCGGCCTCCTGCTCGGCGTCCTGCTCACCCCGGCGCTGCTGTACGGCGCCGCCTGGGGGTACGTCCAGGCGGGCCAGTCCTTCGACGGGGCCGGCCAGCAGATCACCGACCGCACCCGCATCTACGGGGCGTTCGCGCTGCTGGCGGCCGTCGGCCTGGTGATGGGCGTGGTCATCGTGGCGCGGTGGGCCTCGCCGCTGGTGTCGCTGGTCCCGGCGCTGGCGCTGCTGGGCCTGTCGGCGGCCTTCCTCGCCGACCCGGGCCGCACCCTGGGGCTGCCGGCGCGGGTGCCGCCCGCCGGCGACCTGGACTTCGGCCTGCGGATGCTGCTCGGCTCGGGCGTGTACGCGCTGATGGGCTTCGCGCTGCTGACGCCCGCCTGGGCCCCGCGCCGCTGGGGGCGGTCCCGGGGCCGGGACGACGAGCCGGCCTTCCCCGAGTACTCCGCGGCCGCGGAACGCTGACCGCCCGCCTGATGTTCGGTGCGACGCTCACCCGCCGCCCGGGTCGCCGGTCAACCCGCCGGGCCGCTCTCGGCCGGGGCCGCCGGCGGGCCGAGGGCCGGCTCGTAGGGCCGCTCGCCCCGGTACAGGCCCGCCAGCACCTCTTCGATGTCGGCCTCGCCCAGGCTGATGTCCACCACCTCGTGGTGCTCGGCGATCGCCGCCACCACCGCCGCCGCGTTCGCCGCGCGCGGCAGCCGCAGCCACTGGCGCGGCCCGGCCACCCGCTCGACCACCACCCCGGGCGCCGAGGCGGGCGGCGTCACCGGCGGGCCCGGCCGGGCCAGGTCCACCACCAGCACCCGGTCGGCGTCCACGGTGGCGCGCAGCCGCGCCAGCCCGCCGTCGTAGGCCAGCCGCCCGTGGTCGATGATCAGCACCCGGTCGCAGAGCCGCTCGATGTCGCCGAGGTCGTGCGTGGTGAGCAGGATCGTGGTGCCGCGCTCGGCGTTCAGCCGCTCCAGGAAGCCCCGCACCGTGGCCTTGCTCACCACGTCCAGCCCGATCGTCGGCTCGTCCAGCACCAGCAGCTCGGGGTCGTGCAGCAGCGCCGCGGCGAGGTCGCCGCGCATCCGCTGGCCCAGGCTGAGCTGCCGCACCGGCGTGTCCAGGAACGGCCCCAGCTCCAGCAGCGCGGTCAGCTCCGCCAGCCGCGCCCGGTGCGCGCCCGCCTCCACCCGGTACAGGTGCCGGATCAGCGTGAGGCTGTCGCGCAGCGGCAGGTCCCACCAGAGCGTGGTCCGCTGCCCGAACACCACGCCGATGCGCCGGGCCAGCGCGGTGCGGTGCCGGGCCGGGTCCAGCCCCGCCACCCGCACCCGGCCCGAGGTCGGTGTCAGGATGCCGGTGAGCATCTTGATCGTGGTGCTCTTGCCCGCGCCGTTGGGCCCGAGGTAGCCGACGAACTCGCCCGCCGCCACGGTGAAGCCCACCCCGTCCACCGCGCGCCGCTCGGTGCGCTGGCGCCGCAGCCGCCCGGCCCGCCGCCGCACCGTGAAGGTCTTGACCGCGTCCTCGACCTCGATCATCGTCCTCAGCTCCCCGTCGATCGGTAGTGCCGCAGCCCGGTCCGCCACGCCAGCGCCGCCGCCCCGCACACCACCGCGGCCGCCGCCGGCGCGGCGAAGCGCAGCGCCGGCGGCAGGCCGAGCGGGTCGGGGCGGTCCAGCACGTACAGCGCGGGCTGCCAGTTCACGAACGCCAGCGGGACCACGAAGGTGATCCCGCGCACGAAGTCCCGGGCGAACATCGTCATCGGGTACTGGGTGAGGAACGCCCCGCCGTAGGTCACCGACTTGGTGGCCGCGTGCACGTCGATCAGCACGAACTGCACCGCCGCCGTCAGCACCCACAGCCCGCCGAACAGCACCGCGCCCGTCACCACCATCGCGGGCACCATCGCCGCCCGGCCCGCCGTCCAGTGCACCTCCAGCGCGGGCAGCGACAGCGCCAGCGCGCCCAGCGCCGGGACCAGCTTGCCCAGCCGGCGCGGCGAGAAGTCCTCGCTGGCGAGCTGCACCAGCGGGCTGACCGGCCGCACCAGCATGGCGTCCAGGGAGCCCTCGCGGATGTGCCGCCCCAGCCGCTCGGTGGTGCCGAGCAGCAGATCCGAGATCGCGAAGGACGTGGCGGACGTCCCGTAAAGGAACACCACCTCGGCGACGGTGAACCCCGCGATCCGCGGCGCGTTGGCGTACAGCACGCCGATCCCGGCGAGGTCCAGCGCGCCGACCGCGGCCGTGCCGAGCGCCAGCAGCGCCAGCGACAGCGGGTACTGCGCCGCCGCGCGCGTCCAGGTCCAGGCCAGCAGCGCGTAGACCCGCACGGCCTCGCCCGGCCGCCCGCGGCGCGCGGCGGGCCCGGCCGTCCCGCGGTCAGCCACCGTGGACCACCAGCCTCCGGCGGGCGGCGGCGGTCAGCGCGCGCCCCGCCAGCAGCAGCGCCGCAGCCCAGGCCGCCTGGAACCCCAGCGCGCTGGCCAGGCCGGCTCCGGTGCGCTTGCCCAGGAACACGTCGGCCGGGACCTGGATCAGCGCCGCCCACGGCAGCGTCCGGGCGATCTCGCCCAGCGCCCCCGGGAAGATCACCAGCGGCACGATCATGCCGGAGAAGAACATCGCCAGCACCAGCTGCACCGCGTTCAGCCCCCGGTCGTCGTGCACCCAGAACATCGCCAGCGCCACCAGGTAGCGCAGCCCGAACCCCACCAGCACCGCCAGCACCACCGAGACCAGGAACGCCGCCAGCGTCGCGGGCCCCGGCAGCCGCAGCGGGAAGCACAGCGCCCCCGCCAGCAGCGGCGGCCCGGCGCGCAGCAGCAGCGTCGCGGCGGCCCGCGCCAGGTCGTCGGCCAGCCACCAGCCCTGCAGGTCCACCGGCCGGTGCAGGTCCACCGCCACCGCGCCGGACCGGATGCGCTCCGACAGCTCCATCCCGCCGAAGATCTGCACCGGGCCGATCAGCGCCTGGGTGAGGAAGCAGAAGGTGACCGCGTCGGCGGTGTCGTAGCCGCCCAGCGAGGGCCGGGCCTCCCACAGGGCGATGAGGATGTAGGCGCGGATGAAGCCGAACGCCACGTTGGACAGGGCTTCGGCCACCGCGCTGAGCGGGTAGGCCGAGTGCCGCCTGAAGGCGTACCACGCCACCCAAGGAAGAACGCCCACTCGCCGAGAGCATAGGCAATCGCCCCGGCACGGTCCACGCATTTTCCACGGGACGCGCACCGCGGGGCCGGGCGCCCCGGGAAAGCGGCGGGCCCCGGAGAATGCCCATGCCCCGGGGCCCTGGTGTTCCGCTCACATGCGCACGCCGGCGACTTTTAAGGGAACGGATCAGTCCTTAGTTCGCCGTGCTCAGCCACTGAGCCACGGGACCATGGGAGAGGTCCCGACGGGATTCGAACCCGCGTGCGGCGGATGCCGTCCGTCCCCGCTCGATCCGGCGATGAGCGGAGAATGCTGATTCTGGAGCGAGAGCCTGAGCTTGACGCGGCCGCCTCTACCGATTGGGCCACCCGGGCCCGAGTGCCCGGTGAGGGATTCGAACCCCCAACTGTCGCCGACTGGTCAGACTGAGCTTCATCCTCAGCTTCACGCCCCGTCTCCGGGGCGCGCCCCCGCGCTCCAGCGGGGGAGTCTCGATTCAGTTGTCCCGTCCGAACAGGTACGCGAACACCGCGTCCCCGGCCTTGACGTCCTCCACCTCCGCGGCGTTGGCCTCCTCGCGGGCGAACTTGACCGCCGCCTGGAGGCGCTCCACCCGGTCGCGCAGCTCGTTCACGCGCCGCGCGGGCATCGCGCCGGAGAAGGCGACCTTCGTCCAGGTTCCCACGATGACGTCCTCGGTGTACATCTCCACCTGGGCGGGATGCTCCTTGGTCGCCTCGTACAGCACGTGGCTGCGCGGGACCTTCTTGGTGCGCGCGGTCTCCACCGGGTCGGTGCGCCACACGTCCTGGCTCTCGTCGTAGCTCCAGGACTCCCCGGCGTCCAGCACCGGCAGCTTGTCCACCAGCGTGCGCAGGTCGGTGAGCTGCTTCTCCAGGAACAGCAGGTAGGTCACCGGCACGCCGGTCAGCAGGGTGCGGCCGTCCACCACCACGTCGGCGGTCGCGGCGCGGTTGGCCCAGTCCTTGGTGGCCACCACGTCGAACAGCCGGGTCAGGGACGCGGCGACCTCGCGCAGCACGTCCTCGGCCTTGAGCTGGACCTTGGTGGACTCGGGCGGGAGGGTCTCGCCCTCCTCGTCGCGCGGCCGGTAGGTGCGCGACAGGCCCGACAGCAGGGCGGGCTTCTGCAGGCCGTGGTAGGCGTCGGTGAGCTCCCGCTGCGTGCGGGACTTCACGCCCTTCTCGACGGCGATGATCTGGTTGAGCCTGGCCATGGGCGGCGCGCCCCCTCCTCGTCCTGGTGATCGCCAAGGTAGCGGGGAGGGGGCGCGCCGCGCATGTCATTTACGGTGTTCGCCCAGCTTTCGGGCGTTCCGGACCGTTACGGCAGGGCGGGCTTGCCGGTGGAGTAGATCCACGTCTGGAAGAAGGGGTCCAGGTCCTGGCCCGCGACCTGCTCGGCGAGCGCGGTGAACTGCTCGGTGGTGGCGTTGGAGTGCCGGTACTTGGCGGCCCAGGTGCGCAGCAGCGTGAAGAACCTCTCGTCGCCGATCTTCTCGCGCAGGAACTGCAGCACCATCGCGCCGCCGGAGTAGACGCGCTGGTTGAACATCGTGTCGCGCTGCGGGTCGGCGATCTTCACCGACCAGAACGGCCGCCCGGCCGGGTCGGGGAACGGGCGGGAGTTGTAGGTGTTGCGGGCGACGTCGCGGACCTTGGCGCCGCCGTGCAGCTCGGCCCACCACTGGTGCGACCAGGTGGCGAAGCTCTCGTTCAGCCAGATGTCCTTCCAGCGGGCCGGGGAGACGCTGTCGCCGAACCACTGGTGCGCCAGCTCGTGCGCGATGGTGTCGGTGTCGCGGACGGCCGAGTACACCGGCTTGCCCTGGGTCTCCAGGGAGAAGCCGAGCGGCTGGCCGTTGTAGCGGGCGTCGTCGGCGATCGCGCCGGTGGTGTTGAACGGGTAGGGGCCCCAGGTCCTGGTCCACAGGTCGGTGGCCTCGTTGGTGGTGTTGAAGAAGAAGTCCACCGCGTCGGGCTGGGCCTCGGTCAGCGTCGGGTCGACCGCGGTGTAGTTGGGCGTGCCGAGCGGGGTCCGCCCGGTCTTGATCTTCCACTTGCCGATGTCCATCGTGGTCAGGTAGGTCGCCATCGGGCTGTCCTCGACCCACTTGAACACGTTGGCCTTGGTGGCCGCGCGGCGGCGGCTGAAGGAGGCGTCCTGCGCCGAGCGGCTCTTCAGGCGGCCGTTGGCGACCGCCTCCAGGCCCGCCGGGACCTTGATGGTGTAGTCGTAGGTGGCCTTGTCCGACGGGTGGTCGTTGGACGGGAACCACGTCGAGGCGCCGTTGGGCTCGCCGCCGACGAACGCGCCGTCGGGGGTGTGCAGGAAGCCGTAGGGGGAGCCGAACACGATCGGCGAGCCCACGATGGTCTGCGGCACGCCGCCGTAGGTGATCGTGGTCTTGAACGTCCTGCCCTTGCGCACGCCCTTGCGCGGGGTGATCACCAGCTCGGTGCCGCGCCGCTTGTAGTCGGCCTTGTCACGGTCGACCTTGACGCGCTCGACGTCCATCCCCGACAGGTCGAGGTTGAACGACGACAGGTCCTGGGTCGCGCGGGCGGTGAGGGTCACCACGCCGTCGAGCTGGTCGTACTCGGGGTCGTAGGCGAGTTCGAGCGAGTAGTGCAGCGCGTCGTAGCCGCCGTTGCCGAGGTTGGGGAAGTAGGAGTCGCCGACGCCGGGCGCTCCGGGGGAGTAGCGGCCCCTGTCGGCCGCGGTGGCGGCGGGGGCCAGGGCGACCACGCACACGGCGGCGAGCGCCACGGGTAGGGCGCTGCCGGTGAACCTGGCGCGGGATCGGGATCGGCGGTAGCCCATCACGGGATCCTCTCCGTTGAGAGATCGAAAACGTGCTCACATTGCCGGTCTTGTGGGGGAATGTCGATAGTCGTGCCGGATGTGGACAGGAGCGTCAGGGGTGTCGCCTCCTGTCAGCCGCACCGCCGGCGTACCGGGCCGCGCTCGCGCGTGCCCGCGGCGCCGGGGTGGCGGGGTTGAGAACTATGCCGACCCTGCCCCGGTATGTCGGAGGTGTCGATGGCGGCAGCCGGTAGCGGTCGCCGGGAAAACCTCGGGGCGTGATCGCGCGTCGCGCGCCCTTGCGCGGCGCGGGCCACATACCTGAGAATCCTTCACATTCTTGTGAAGGAGGCCACATGGGCATCGCACGTGTCCGCTGGGACGTGCTGCTGGGCACCCTGGTGCTGGCCGACGTGCTGCGCGTCTTCCTGCCCTCGCTGATCACCCTGGTCGGCAGCGCCGGGGAGACCCCGGCCGAGGTCATGGGCGCCTACGCGCTGTCGTGGTTCGCCGCCGCGTTCCTGACCGTCCCGCTCGCCCGCCTGGTGGCCGCGCGGTGGCTGGCGCTCGGGGCCGGGGCGGCGCTGATCGTCGCGCGGGCCGTGCTTCAGGCCACCGACGGCGGCGGCCCGCAGCTGTACGCCGCGAGCCTCGGGCTGCTGGCCGGGCTGGTCTGGCTCACCGCGACCGCGCAGGCGGGCGCCGCCGGACCCGCGATGACGGGACTGGTGGCGGGGCTGGCGCTGGCGACCGCGCTGCACGCGGCGCTGGAGGGGATCGACCTGGTGTGGCGCGGCGGGCCGCTGCCGTGGCTCGTCCTGCTCGTCTACCTGGCGCTGTTCGGCCTCGCCCTGTGGCGGCGCTCCGACGACGACGGGCCCGGCGCGGCGCGCATGTGGCTCGCGGCCGGCCCCGCGTTCCTGCTGTGGGGCCTGTACACCGGCAACAGCGCGCACGCCCAGGCCAGCGCGGGCTGGGCGGGCTGGGCCGCGGCGGCGCTGGTCGCGGGCTGCGCGGCGGCGTCGGTGGCGGTCGCGGCGCGGCCGCGCTTCTGGACGCGGCACCCGGCCGTCCCGGCGGCGCTGCTGGCGGTCTCGGCCCTGGGGTTCGCGGCCGGGCGCGCGACCGTGGACGGCGTGCACGGCGTCTCGCCCGCCTGGACGGTCGGCGCGCAGGCGCTCGGCCAGCTCGCCCTGGCGGGCTGCCTGGGCTGGGCGGCGGCCCGGCCGGGACCGGACCGCCCGGCGCGGCGGGGGCTGGCGATGGCGGGCGGGATGCTGCTGTTCGTCCTGCTGGTGTTCGCCTACTACTCGGCCTACGACCTGGGCGTCCCCAACCGGTGGGTGCCGGTGCTCGCGGCGCTGCTGGTGGCCGCGCCGGGCCTCGCGCGGAACGCGCGCGCCGAGCGTGAGCCGGGGCTCGGTCCGTGGGTCCCCGCCGCCGTCGCGGTGTCGGTGGCGGCGGTGCTGGCCGCCCCGCTGTGGCGGCCGGCGGCGCCCGCGTGGACGCCCGTGCCCGAGGGCCTCCGCGTCGCGGCCTACAACGTGCGCATGGGCTACGGCATGGACGGCACGATGACGGTCGAGCGCCAGGCGGCGGCGTTGCGCGCGCTGCGCCCCCACATCGTGGTGCTGAGCGAGGTGGACCGGGCCTGGATGCTGAACGGCGGCCGCGACAACCTGCGGCTGCTGGCCGAGCGGCTCGGGCTGCGCGCGGTGTGGGCGCCGGCGGGCGACGAGGTGTGGGGCGACGCGGTCCTGACCGACCTGCCCGTCACCCGCGTCTCCAACCTCCCCCTGCCGCGCGGCGGCCCGACCGGCGCGCAGGCGCTGCGCGTGGACGTGCGCTGGCGGGACCGCGACATCGCGGTGCTGTCCACCCACCTGCAGCCCCCGCCGGACTGGAACGACCTCGGCCAGGCCGAGCGGCTGGCCGGGCTCGCCCGGGAGGCCGCCGCCGACCGTCGGGAGGTCGTGCTGGCGGGCGACCTGAACCTCGAACCGGGCGAACGCCCCTGGCACGCGCTGCTGGGCGCGGGCCTGAACGACGCGCTCGCCGCCGCCCGCCCGCTGAAGACCAGCCCGGCCGACGCTCCGGCCACGCAGATCGACCACGTCCTGGTCACCCCCGGCCTGACCGCCCGGGACGCCGTGGCGCCCGCCACCACCGCCTCCGACCACCTGCCGGTCGCGGTGACGCTGACGCCGCGCGGCTGAGGAAGGCCCCGGGAACGCCAGAAGGCCCGTCGCGGGTGTAGGACGCGACGGGCCTTCTATGCACCGGCCGGGGCCGGAAGTCCTCGATGCACCTGTGGCTCAGGAGAGGAGGAAGGGCGGGACGGGCGCGACGGCCTCAGCCGTCGGTCGGCTCAGTGGAACTGGCCCTCTTCGGTGGAGCCCTTGAGCGCGGTGGTGGACGAGTCCGGCGCGATCGCGGTGCTGACCAGGTCGAAGTAGCCGGTGCCGGCCTCGCGCTGGTGCTTGACGGCGGTGAAGCCGCGGTCGGCGGCGGCGAACTCGCGCTCCTGCAGCTCGACGTAGGCGGTCATGCCCTCGCGGGCGTAGCCGTAGGCCAGGTCGAACATGCCGCTGTTCAGCGAGTGGAAGCCGGCCAGCGTGATGAACTGGAACTTGAAGCCCATGTGGCCGAGCTCGCGCTGGAACTTCGCGATGGTCGCGTCGTCCAGGTGCTTCTTCCAGTTGAACGACGGCGAGCAGTTGTAGGCCAGCATCTGGTCCGGGTACTCGGCCTTGACGGCCTCGGCGAACTTGCGGGCCTGCTCCAGGTCCGGGGTGCCGGTCTCCATCCAGATGAGGTCGGAGTAGGGCGCGTAGGCCTTGGCGCGGGCGATGCAGGGCTCGATGCCGTTGCGGACCCGGTAGAAGCCCTCGGCGGTGCGGTCGCCGGTGATGAACTCGCGGTCGCGCTCGTCCACGTCCGTCGTGATCAGGGTCGCGGCCTCGGCGTCGGTCCGCGCGATGATCAGGGACGGCACGTTGGAGATGTCCGCGGCGAGGCGGGCGGTGTTGAGGGTCTTGATGTGCTGCGAGGTCGGGATGAGGACCTTGCCGCCCAGGTGGCCGCACTTCTTCTCGGAGGCCAGCTGGTCCTCCCAGTGCACGCCCGCCGCACCGGCGGCGATCATGCCCTTCATCAGCTCGAAGGCGTTGAGCACGCCGCCGAAGCCGGCCTCGGCGTCGGCCACGATCGGGGCGAGGTAGTGCGTGTCGTCGCCGCCCTCGCTCCAGGCCACCTGGTCGGCGCGCAGCAGCGCGTTGTTGATGCGGCGGACCACCTGCGGCACCGAGTTGGCCGGGTAGATGCTCTGGTCGGGGTAGGTCTGGCCGGCCAGGTTGGCGTCGGCGGCGACCTGCCAGCCCGACAGGTAGATGGCCTTGAGGCCGGCCTTGACCTGCTGGACGGCCTGCATGCCGGTCAGCGCGCCGAGGGAGTGGACGTAGTCCTCGGTGTGCAGCAGCTTCCACAGGCGCTCGGCGCCGAGGCGGGCGAGGGTGTGCTCCTCCTGGACCGAGCCGCGCAGCTTGACGACGTCCTCGGCGGAGTAGGACCGCTCGATGCCGTTCCAGCGCTCGTCGGTCTCCCACTGACGCCGCAGCTCGTCGGCTGCGCCCTTGAGGCGACTGTCGCTCATGATCTTGCCCTTCCGTGTCGTCCCCTGGGTGCTTGACCACGACTATGCCCCGGTTGCCACCCCTTAGTGAACTCGCGGGTAACGAAAGATCTGCGAAATTTCCGCTACCATGAAGCCGTGACGACCTTGCGGCCAGAAGAACCCCTCATGTTGACGAGTGACGTAGATCTCGTCACCTTCGGGCAGCGCCTGCGTCATCTCCGGCGCAGTCGCGGCATGACCCTGTCCGACCTGGGCGAACGCGTCGGGCGCGCCCCCTCCCAGCTGTCGCTGCTGGAGAACGGCCGGCGCGAGCCGAAGCTGTCGCTGCTGCAGTCGCTGGCCTCGGCGCTGGAGGTTCCCGTCGAGGAACTCCTGCGCAAGCAGCCGCCCAGCCGGCGCGCGCAGCTGGAGATCGCGCTGGAGGAGGCGCAGCGCGACCCGCTCTACCAGACCCTCGGCCTGTCCCACCTCAAGGTCAGCAAGCGGATGCCGAACGAGGTCATCGAGCACATCCTGGCGCTCTACGGCGAGCTGCGGCGCAGCCGCACCAAGCCCACCGCCAGCCCCGAGGAGGCGCGCAAGGCCAACGCCGAGCTGCGCCGCGGGATGCACGAGCGCGGCAACTACTTCGGCGAGATCGAGCGCGTGGCGGCCCAGACGCTGGACGCGGTCGGCTACCGGGGCGGCGCGGTCTCCCAGGGCATGCTGATGACGCTGGTCAGCCACTTCGGCTTCGGCCTGCAGTACGTGCAGGACCTGCCCCGGTCGGTGCGCTCGATCACCGACCTGCGCAACCGGCGCATCTACCTGGAGCGCGAGCAGCTCGGGATGCACACCCCGCGCACGATCCTGCTGCAGACCCTCGGCCACATCGCGCTCGACCACGACGTGCCCCGCGACTTCGCCGACTTCCTGCGCCAGCGCGTGGAGGCCAACTACTTCGGCGCGGCCATGCTGATGCCCGAGCGCGCGGTGGTGCCGTTCCTGCAGGAGGCCAAGGCCGACCGGGAGCTGTCGGTGGAGGACCTCGCCGACGTGTTCGCCGTCTCCTACGAGATGGCCGCGCACCGCTTCACCAACGTCGCCACCCAGCACCTGGGCCTGCAGCTGCACTTCACCAAGAACGACGAGAACGGCACCATCTACAAGGCGTACGCCAACGACGGCCTGATCTTCCCCCAGGACTCCGACGGCGCCATCGAGGGCCAGCGGATGTGCCGCGAGTGGGCCGGGCGCCACGTGTTCGACGCCTCCGACCGGTTCTCGGTCTACTACCAGTACACCGACACCCCCAAGGGCACCTACTGGTGCCTGTCGCACATCGACCCCACCCACGAGCGCGACTTCGCCATCACGCTGGGCGTGCGGTTCGAGGACTCGCGCTGGTTCCGCGGCCGCGAGACCACCAACCGCGTCCGCTCGGCCTGCCCCGACGGCGACTGCTGCCAGCGCCCGCCCAAGGAGCTGGCCGAGCGCTGGGAGGGCATGGCCTGGCCGTCGGCCCGCGCGCACTCGCACGTGCTGTCGGTGCTGCCGCCCGGCGCGTTCCCCGGCGTGGACGAGTCGGACGTGTACACCTTCCTGGACCGGCACGCCGCGGAATGACCGCTGTGTTGTGCCGGTGTTAACTCTTCGGGTCGGCTGACGCGCCTGCGCCCCGCCGGGCGGTGATGTGCGATGACATGGCGTTTCGTGGTGGCGGGCCGCCGCTCGCGCGGAGTCGGTCCGCGGGCGGCGGGCCCGCGCCAGCCGTCCGCACGGGAGGGGAGAGCGCGTGCTGCCTGAGGTCGCGTCGTGGATGCGCCGCCGTACCAGCGCGGCGGCCGACTGGCCGCCGCACGCCCTGCTGGCCGCCAAGGGAGGGGCCCGCGTCAGCGTCGTGCTGCCCGCGCGCGACGAGGAGGAGACCGTCGGCGCGATCGTCGGCGCCATCCGCCGCGACCTGGTCGAGCGCACCCCGCTGGTGGACGAGATCGTGGTGGTCGACTCCCGCTCCGCCGACCGCACCGCCGCCGTCGCCGCCGCGGCCGGCGCCGAGGTGGTCGCCCAGGACGAGGTGCTGCCCGGCGAGGGCCGCATGTCGGGCAAGGGCGAGGCGCTGTGGAAGTCGCTGGCGGTCACCACCGGCGACCTGCTGGTCTTCGTGGACGCCGACCTGCGCGGCTTCACCTCCTCCTACGTCACCGGCCTGCTCGGGCCGCTGCTGGACGACCCCGCCGTCGCCTACGTCAAGGGCTGCTACGACCGGCCGCTGCTGACCGGCGGCGGCGCGGTCGAGGGCGGCGGCGGCCGGGTCACCGAGCTGGTCGCCCGGCCGCTGCTCAACCTGCACTGGCCCCGGCTGGCCGGGGTGATGCAGCCCCTCGGCGGCGAGTACGCGGGCCGCCGCGAGCTGCTGGAGCGCCTGCCGTTCGTCACCGGCTACGGCGTGGAGATCGGCCTGCTGCTGGACGTGTACGGGCGGGCGGGCCTGGACGCCATCGCGCAGGTGGACCTCGGCCGCCGGGTGCACTCCCACCAGAGCACCGAGGCGCTGGGCGCGATGTCGGGCCAGATCATGCTGACGGCCTGGTCCCGGCTCCAGCGACACGGCCGGATGCTGCCGCTGGAGGCCCCGGCCACCGCGCTCACCCAGTTCCGCCGCGGCGGCGACGGCCCGGCCGAGGCGCGGGTCAGCGACGTCGGCGTGGGCGAGCGCCCGCCGATGGCCGAGGTCCCCGGCTACGCGGCGGCCCGCCGCTCGCTGACCTCCTGAGGCGCCGGCCGGGCGCCCCCCTTCCCGGTAACCCCTTGTGTTACCCGCGGTAACCCGCAAAGGTGCTACCGTTGGTAACACGGGATATTGGAGAAAGGGTCAATAACGATGACGAGCACCGAGCAGGCGACCTTCTCGCTGGAGCTGAGCGAGGACGTCAGCGAGGTCCAGAAGTGGGTGCACGAGTTCGCGCGCGACGTGATCCGCCCCGCCGCCGAGGAGTGGGACGAGCGCGAGGAGACCCCCTGGCCGCTCATCCAGGAGGCCTCCAAGATCGGCATCTACTCGCTGGACTTCTTCGCCACCCAGTGGCTGGAGCCCACCGGGCTCGGCATCCCGGTGGCCTTCGAGGAGCTGTTCTGGGGCGACGCCGGCATCGCGCTGTCGATCGTGGGGACCGGCCTCGCCGCCGCCTCGGTCGCCGCCGTCGGCACCCCCGACCAGGTCGCCGAGTGGGTCCCGCAGATGTTCGGCACCGCCGACGACGTCAAGCTCGGCGCGTTCTGCGCCTCCGAGCCCGACGCCGGCAGCGACGTGGGCTCCATCCGCGCCCGCGCCGTCTACGACGAGGCCAAGGACGAGTGGGTGCTGAACGGCACCAAGACCTGGGCCACCAACGGAGGCATCGCCGACGTCCACGTCGTGGTCGCCTCGGTGCACCCCGAGCTCGGCAGCCGGGGCCAGGCCAGCTTCATCGTCCCGCCGAACACCCCCGGCCTGAAGCAGGGCCAGAAGTTCAAGAAGCACGGCATCCGCGCCTCGCACACCGCCGAGGTCATCCTGGACGACGTGCGCGTGCCCGGCGGCCTGATCATCGGCGGCAAGGAGAAGTTCGACGAGCGCATCGCCCGCGTCCGCGAGGGCAAGAGCGCCAAGGGCCAGGCCGCGATGAAGACCTTCGAGACCACCCGCCCCACCGTGGGCGCGATGGCCCTCGGCGTCGCCCGCGCCGGCTACGACTACGCGCTGCAGTACGCCACCGAGCGCGAGCAGTTCGGCAAGAAGATCGGCGACTTCCAGGCCATCGCCTTCAAGCTGGCCGACATGAAGTGCCAGATCGACGCCGCCCGCCTGATGGTGTGGCGCGCGGCCTGGATGGCCCGCACCGGCAAGGACTTCACCAGCGCCGAGGGCTCGATGGCCAAGCTGATGGCCTCCGAGGCCGCGGTGCGCGTCACCGAGGAGGCGATCCAGATCCTCGGCGGCAACGGCTACACCCGCGAGTACCCGGTGGAGCGCATGCACCGCGACTCCAAGATCTTCACGATCTTCGAGGGCACCAGCGAGATCCAGCGCCTGGTCATCGGCCGCACCCTCACCGGCCTGCCGGTGCGCTGACCCCGTGCCTGCGCGGGCGCGTCCCGGAGGGGCCCTCGGGCCGCTCCGGGACGCCGCGGCCGAGCGGTCAGCCGAAGCCGATGCCCCAGGCGTCGGCGCCCGGCCGCGCCGACGGGGCCGCGACCGGCTCGCGGCGCCGCGCGCCGCGGTGGTCCGGCTCGCACCGGACGGCCTCGCGCCGCGCCGCGCCGAACGGGACGGCGCCGGCGCGCCGCAGCAGGTCGCCCTCCTGCGGCCCGGACTCCAGCAGCACCTTGCGCTCCTGGTCGGTCCAGGGCCGGGCCGGGCCGCTGTCGGCCTCGACCTTCACCACGGTGAGGGAGCCGTCCACCGACGGCCCCTCGGCGCCGGCGATCTCGAACAGGTAGCGCAGCGAGGTGCGGCCGACCTCGCTGACGCGCAGGCCGACCTCGACGACCTCGTGCCGCCACAGGCGGCGGCGGTAGCTGGCCGCGTAGTGCACCCGCGGCATGACCGGCAGGTACTCCAGGCCCAGCCGGTGCAGCAGCGTCTGCTCGGCGGACTCCACCCAGCGGATCACCGTGGAGTGGTGGTAGTGGCCGGTGACGTCGGTGTCGCACAGCTCTATGCGTTGCAGGACGCGGACGTCGGCCGGTTCCCCGGACATGGATCACCTCGTGTTTCTGCAGGGGAATGCGGAGATCACTTCGAAACTAGGCGGGTCGTGCACGGAGGGCAAGCAGTTGATCACTCAATGTTTCGTGTGTCGCGCGGCGCGCGCCGCCCGGCGGGTCACCTGGCGGCCGGGCGGACCGGACGCTGGCGTAAGGTGAGCGGATCATGACGGGAGCCGGGACGGGGGCCGACGGGGCGCGGGCGGGATCGCGGCGCGACCCCGGCCGGCGGCGTGCCCTGCTGGAGGCCGCCGACCGCGTCATCCAGCGCGAGGGCCCCGAGGCGTCGATGGCCGCCATCGCCGCCGAGGCGGGCATCAGCAAGCCGATCCTGTACCGCCACTTCGGCGACAAGAGCGGCCTGTACCAGGCGCTCGCCGAGCGGCACACCCGCAAGCTCGTCGAGGGCATCCAGGAGGAGTTCTCCCGGGCGGGCTCGGTGCGCGCCCGCACCCGTTCCACGATCGACACCTACCTGGCCACGATCTCGGCCAACCTCAACCTCTACCGGTTCCTGATGCACCGCGCCAGCGCCGAGGACGCGGCCACGCACAGCGCGATGAGCACCATGATCCGCGGGGTGAGCCGGGAGCTGGCCGAGGTGATGATCGCCGATGCCGGGATGGACGGCCCGGCCGAGCGCACCCGCGCCTACGTGTGGGGCCACGCGGTCGTCGGCATGGTGCAGACCGCCGGCGACTGGTGGCTGGACCACGCCGGCGAGGTGCCGCGCGAGGCCGTGGTCGACAGTCTGGCCGACCTGATCCTGGGCGGGCTCCCGGCGGCCGCCGCCGAGGGCCGCGTCCTTGAGTTGTTCCGAGAATGACGAATTCCGAGGTGACCGTGCAGACCGATCTGCGCCCCGAGCCGGCCGTCGAGACCGACCGGCGCCCCTGGGGCGGCTTCGAGCGCTTCACGCTGAACGAGCCGTCCACCGTCAAGCTGATCCACGTGGACCCGGGGCAGCGGCTGAGCCTGCAGCGCCACCGCGACCGCGACGAGCTGTGGGTCGCGCTCGACCCCGGGGCGGTGTTCGAGGTGGCCGGCCGCCGCATCCTGCCCGAGGTGGGCGAGCGGGTGTTCATCCGGGCGGGGGAGACCCACCGGCTGAGCTCGGCCGGCCCGGCCGTGCGGGTCATGGAGATCGCGTTCGGGACGTTCGACGAGGACGACATCGAGCGCCTGGAGGACTCCTACGGCCGCGCCTAGCCCCCTGGAGCGGCGGGGGTGGCCGACGCGCGCGGCGACGCGGTGGCGGGCGGGGTGTCGGGGACGCCCGGCGTTCCGGCCGGCACCACGCCGAGCGCGACCAGGTGGGTCCTGGCGCGGTTCGCTCCGGGGCCCTTCAGGGACACGAACCCCCACGCCCCCGGCTTCCACTCCCACGCCATCTCGACCGCGCCGGGCCGCAGCACCGGCGCGTCGAGCCAGCGGGCGCGCCGGTCGTGCACGTCCGGCGCGGCCCGCCCGGCGGGGGCCTTCCCGGCGCTGCCCGGCGGCAGGTCCCCCTCGGGGTACATCTCCACGACGCCGTCGGTCCCGCGCAGCGGCCCGTCGGGGTCCTCGGGCCGCAGCAGCGCCCGCTGCACGCCGGGCGACGCCTGGTAGGACGCCGGGGTGAAGCCGCCCGCCGACCCGACCCGGAACGCGGGCCGGGACGGGTCGAAGCGCTCGGCCCCGGTGACCGGCCGCCCTCCGCCGCCGGACGGCGGCAACGACCCCGGCAGCACGACCGCGGCGGCGACGGCCGCCGCCGACAGCGCGGCGGCCGCGCCGCGCCGCGCCCGCACCCGCCGCCGCCCGGCCCGCACCGCCCGTCCGGGCGCGCCGGGGGACGGGTCGCCCGGCGGCTCGAACCCGCGCAGCGCGCCCAGCAGCCGTGCTGCCTCGCGCTCCTGCTCGTCCGGTCCCCGCTCGTTCATCGCGGTCGTCCCCTCTCCGCCGGGCCGTCCAGCAGCGTGCGCAGCCGGGCGAGGCCATGGGCGGTCTGGCTCTTGACGGTGCCCGGCGAGCAGCCGAGCACCTCGGCGGCCTCGGCCACCGGCAGGTCGCACAGGAACCGCAGCACCAGCACCGCGCGCTGGCGGGGCGGCACCCGCTCCAGCGCGGCGCGCACCTCCTCGCGGGTCTCGACGTCCGGCGGCCCCGGGGCGGCCGGGTGCGGGACGTCGGCGGGCGCGCCGGTGAGGCGGACCCTCGCCCACGCCAGGCGCCGCTCGTTCAGGAACGACCGCACCAGGATGCGCCGGGTGTAGCGGTCCAGGTCGTCGGCGGCGCGGGCGCGCCGCCAGTGCACGTAGAGCCGGGTGAGCGCGGTCTGCACCAGGTCGTCGGCACGGTGCGGGTCGCCGCACAGCAGGTGCGCCAGCCGGCGCAGGCCCGGCAGGGCGCCGCTCACGTAGGCCACGTACTCCCGCTCGTCGTCCGGCCGCACCGCAGTCCGCTCTCCAGTTCCGGCGCCGATCGTAAAGTGCGAAGCGGTCACCGATCCACCTCCCAGACCCGGACTCCGCCGTCGGGGCGGCCCGGCCCCAGCAGCGCCTCCACGGCCGCGCGCAGTTCGGCGTGCCGGGGGTGCGGGCCGAGCACCACCGCTCCGGCGCGCCAGTGGGCGAGGTCGGCGCGGGCGTCGGCCCGCTCGGCGTCGCCGATCGGCGGCCGCTCGCCGTCGCGGACCCGCCGCAGCAGCTCGGAGGTCGGGCGGCGGGGCGCGCCGTACCCGCCGAGGCGGTCGGGCCCGAACGGGCCGACGAAGTAGCCCTCGGCGACCGGGAAGCCGAGCCCCGCGTCGGCCTGCCAGCGCAGCGCGGCGGCGTCGGCGGCGTCGGGCAGCGGGACCGGCACCACCGAGCGGCCCGGCGGCACGTACCGCCGCCAGGTCCCGTCGGTGAAGAAGGCGGGGGTCGGGGCGCGGTCGACGGCGGGCAGCGGCTTGGGCACGACGGGCAGCAGCGCCACCGCCAGCAGCGCGCCGCACAGTCCCGCGGGCGCCCGGCCGCGCAGCCGGTCGGTCCCCAGCGCGAGCAGCAGCCCGACCGCGGGCACGCACACCATCGTCAGCCGCGACTCCAGCACCGACTCGTACAGCGGCAGCCGCGCCACCAGCCGCCACGGGCCGGGCACGCCGGTGGGCTCGCCGCCGACGACGATCTCGGGGCCGAGCGACAGCAGGGTCGCGCCGACGACGACCCCGGCCAGGGCCCGGACCAGGGGCTCGCGCCACGACCACGCGACCAGCGCGACGACCAGCGCCACCACGCTCCAGCCGAAGAACGCGTTCTGCTCGGTCGTGCTGACGTCCAGCGGTCCCGGCGCCGCGGGATGGCCGCCCAGCGACTGGCGGGCGAACGCGGGCAGCACCGCGACGTCGTTGCCCGCCGGGCCGTGCAGCAGCCCGTCGTAGCTCTGCGGCCCGGCGAACTGCCACACCAGCGGGTAGGTGCTGAGCGGCAGGAACACCGCCAGCGCGAGCACCGCTCCGGCGGCCAGCGGGCGGACGGCGGCGCGCGCGGCCGCCGGGTCGGCCACCGCGTACACGGCCGCGAACATCGCCAGCCCCGTCGCCGCCAGCAGCAGCGGCTCCTCGCCGAGGTGGATCTGGTAGGCCGCCAGCAGCCCGAGGAGCACGCCGTCGCGGACCACCCGGCCGTCCCGCGCCAGCGCGACCAGCCGCCCGACGATGAACGGCAGCAGGACCAGCACCACGAAGTTGGGATGGGCGTTGGCGTGCGAGACCATCGGCGGCGCGAACCCGCAGAACGCGCCGCCGACCGCGGCCGCCGCGCGCGACGCGCCCAGCCGCCGGCGCATCAGCAGGTACCAGCCGGTCGCGGTGCCCGCCAGGCCGAGCGTGAGCACCAGCGCCCACGTCGCGCCCGGCCCGAACAGCAGGGTCACCGGCGCGAGCGGTACCGACGCGCCGAGCATGACGGTGTTGCCCATCAGGTTCACGCCGTCGGGGAAGTTCTGCAGCGTGGTGAACAGCGGGTGGTCCAGCCGCGTCACCGAGCGCGCGGTCACCGCGAAGAACCACTCCCACTGGGCCTGGTCCTGGCCGCCGTCCACCAGGTAGCGGCGGCCGGGGTCGGCCCACAGGTTCCGCAGCACCACGGCCGCGGCGGCCAGGTAGCCCGCCGCGATGGCGGCCCCGGGCGTGAAGCCGATCCGCACGCCGGGCCTCATGCCGGGACCCGAAGCGCGGGCGGGGGCCCGCAGGAGGAGGTGCGCGGCACCGTCGGCGGCGGGCCCGGCGGCCCGTAGCGCAGCCGGATCACGGCGACCTCGCCGAGCACCCGCAGGTAGTCGGCGGGCCGCAGCTTGGAGCCGGGCCGGTGGGTCCAGCGCACCGGGACCTCGGCCACCGGCCAGCCGCGCGCGGCGAACAGCCGCAGGATCTCCGCGTCGAAGCCCCACCCGTTCACCCGCGCGCGGGCGAACGCCGCGCGCGCCCGGCCGCCCTCGAACAGCTTGAACCCGCACTGGGTGTCGGCGAAGCCGCGCACCGCCGCCCGCCGGATCACCAGCGCGCCGAACCGCGCGGGCAACCGCCGCAGGGCCGGGCGCGGATCGGCGCCGCTCCCGCCCTTGGCGCGCGGGAGGCGGGCGCGCGACCCGATCGCGGCGGCGTAGCCCTGGCCGAGCGCGGCGCGCAGCCGCGCCAGTTCGGCCAGGGGAGTGGCGAGGTCGGCGTCGGTCACCAGGACCAGGCGGCCGCGCGAGGCCAGCACGCCGCGCCGCACCGCGTGCCCCTTGCCCCGGTTGACCGGCGAGCGCAGCACGCGCACGCGCGGATCGCGGCGGGCGGCGGCGTGCGCCAGCGCGGCGGTGCCGTCGCGGGAGCCGTCGTCGCACACCAGCACTTCCCAGCGGGACCCGCTGCGCTCCAGCGCGGCCCTGACCGCCGCCAGCGTCGCGGGCAGCCGCTCCCGCTCGTCGTAGACGGGGATCACGACCGACAGCTCGACCGGGGCCGCGTTCGAGGTGGTGTTCACACCCTGGGGACCACGCCGGACCGCCGGGCGGTTGTATGACACAGGTCACATCCGGTCCGGGCGGCGATCCCTGCCAGGATGGCAAGTGAACGCTTATCGGCGGCACGGGAGGGCGCGCGGATGGACCTCGACCGGATCGTCGGGCCGCTGGCCGGCGTGCTCGCCGGGCGCTACGGGCCCGGCGTGCGAGTGCGCGGGCTGCACCGCGCCGAGGGCGGCTCGTCCCGGACGACCTGCTCGTTCGAGGCCGTCACGGCGGCGGGGGAGGAGCACCCGCTGATCCTGCGGCTGGGCACGCAGGGCGCGGCCGCGCCGGACGGCGGCATGGGCGTGCCGCTGGTGCGCGAGGCCGCGCTGATGCGCGCGGCCGGGGCCGCCGGGGTGCCGAGCCCGCAGGTGATCGCGGCAGGCGACGGCGACGGCCCGCTCGGCGCGGAGTTCGTCGTCATGGAACGCGTCGAGGGCGAGACCATCCCGCGCCGCGTCCTGCGCGACCCCGCCCTGGCCGAGGCCCGCGCCGGGCTGGCCGCCCGCTGCGGCGAGATCCTGGCGGCCGTGCACCGCATCCCGCCCGAAGCCGTGCCCGGCCTCGACCGGACCGACCAGCTCGCCACCTGGCGGGCCGTGCTGGAGATGACCGGCGAACCCCACCCGGCACTGGAGTTCGCGCTGCGGAGGCTGGAGCGCGACCGGCCGCCCGCCGACCGCGCCACCGTCGTGCACGGCGACTTCCGCAACGGCAACCTCATCGTCGGCCCCGACGGCGTGCGCGCCGTCCTGGACTGGGAGCTGGCCCACCTCGGCGACCCGATGGAGGACCTGGGGTGGCTGTGCGTGAAGGCGTGGCGGTTCGGCGCCGGGCCGCCGGTCGGCGGCTTCGGCACCTACGACCAGCTCGTGGACGCCTACGAGCGGGCGAGCGGCACGGCCGTGGACCGGGCCGCGCTGCACTGGTGGGAGATGTTCGGGGTGGCGCGCTGGGCCGTCATCTGCGTGATGCAGGCGCAGCGGCACCTGACCGGCGGCGAGCGGTCGGTGGAGCTGGCCGCGATCGGACGGCGCGTCGCCGAGAACGAATGGGACCTGCTGCGGATGCTGCCCTGACCTCCGCGGCCCGTACCGGGTGCCGCGCTACTCGACCAGGTGCGCGTAGACGATGACGTTGTCGCGGTAGGAGTGGTCGCGCTTGTCGTAGTCGCCGCCGCACGTCACCAGCCGCAGCCCGGCGTAGCGCACCTCGCCGTACACACGGCTGCGCGGGAACTCCCACTTGGGGACCTGCTCGACGGCGTCCACCTGGAACACCGCCGAACTGTGGTCCTGCCGCACGACCGTGACGCGCGCGCCCGGCTTTAACTTGCGCAGCCGGAAGAACACCGCCTCGCCGTCCAGGTCGTCGTAGTGGCCGAGCAGCACCGCCGACCCCCGGCTGCCGGGCGCGGGCCCGTGCTCGTACCAGCCCGCGTCGCCGGACCGGGAGAACGGAGGCACCTGCACGGTCCGGTCCTTGTTCTGCCCGACCCGGATCACCTTGGCCTTCACCCCGATGCCGGGGATCTCCAGCCGGGCCGGAGGCGAGGCGGGCAGCTCCGCCCCGTCCGGGATGTTCCACAACGCGCGCGGCCCGCCCTGGTCGCGGTAGGCCGGCGCCTCGTGGCCGCGCATGCCGTGCCCCATCGCCAGCGCGCCCACCACCGCCAGGCCGCCCGCGACCAGATAGCCGCGGCTAGGCCCGCCCACGGGCCCGCGCCCGCAGCAGGGCCGCGCCGCCGATCCCGGCCGCGCCCGCCACCATGGCCAGCCCCATGCCGGTCCACGGCAGGTCCGGGCCCTGGGTGCCGCCGCCGCCGGTCGTCGCCCAGCCGTGCGGCTGCCGGTCGTGGTCGCCGGAGGAGCCGCGCGGCTGCACCCGGAGCGTGCCCTGCTGGGAGTAGTTGGAGGTGATGCACTTGGCCTCGACCCGGTAGCGGCCGGTCTTGGACTTGGTGACCGTCGCCGACACGCTGAACCAGCCGTCGTTGACCACGCCCTTGCCCTGGGCCGCGCCCGAGATGGCCACGTAGCGGTCGGTGTCCTTGCAGCCCCCGGCGACGGTGACGGTCTGGCCGGGGGCGGCGGTCGACGGGTCGACGTCGAGGTCGTCGGCGTGCGCGGCCGGGCCGAACGCGGCGAGGCCCGTCAGCAGCGCCCCCGTGACCAGCCCTGTGCGGACGGCGGCTTTCGTGTGCACCCTGTCCCCCCGAGATCGTGAGTGTGCCTCTCGCGGAACGTGATTCCCTGGCCGTCCATCGATCAAGGGGGCACGGGGGGTTTCTTTGCCGAGTCTTGTGGGCCGGTCGTCGCCGCCGCCCGGCCCGGGGCCGCCCGCCGGGGCGCGGCGCGGCCGCTCAGCGCAGGCCGAACTCCCAGTTGCGGCCCTCGGCGTACTCCTTCAGGATGCGGCGCGCGGTGGTGGTGACGTGCACCTCGTCCGGGCCGTCGAAGATGCGGCCCGCCCGCGCGTGCCGGTACATGTGGTCCAGCGGGGTGTCCTCGGTCAGCCCCTCGGCCCCGTGCACCTGGATCGCGCGGTCGATGACGTTGTGCAGCATCCGCGCCGCCGCCACCTTGATCGCCCCGATCTCCACCCGCGCTTGGTCTCCCGCGTCGATCTTGTGGGCGGCCTGCAGCGTCAGCAGCCGGGCCGCCTGGATCTCGGTGTAGGAGTCGAAGACGTGCTGCTGCAGGAGCTGCTTCTTGTGCAGCGGCTCGCCGAACGCGCTGCGCCGGTGCAGCCGCTCGCACATCAGGTCGAACGCCCGCTGCGCCTGCCCGAGGAACCGCATGCAGTGGAAGATGCGGCCCGGCCCGAGCCGCTCCTGCGCGATGACGAAGCCGTGGCCGCGCGGCCCGAGCAGGTTCTCCTCCGGCACCCGCACCTCGTCGTAGACCACCTCGCAGTGGCCGCCGTCCAGGCCGAGCACCGGGGTGTCGCGCACGATGGTGTAGCCGGGGGTGTCGGTCGGCACCAGGATCATGCTGAACGACAGGTAGGGGGAGGTGCCCTCGGGCTCGGTCCGGCACATCACGGTGGTGTAGGCGGCCCGGTCGGCCAGGGTGGTGAACCACTTGCGGCCCCGGATCACCCACTCGCCGCCCTCCAGCGTCGCGGTGGTGGTGAGCTGGGTGGGGTCGGAGCTGGAGACGCCCGGCTCGGTCATCGCGAAGCTCGGGTAGATGTCGGCCCGCACCAGCGGCTCCAGGAACCGCTTCCGCTGGGCCTCCCCGGCGTAGCGGTGCAGCATCAGCGAGTCCTGCAGCGTGAACGTGCCGAGCGCGAGCTGCCCGAACTCGCTGCGGCCCTGCACCTCGTTGACGTACACGTAGTCCAGGAAGGGCAGCCCGCCACCGCCCAGCTCCTCGGGGTGTCCGAGCGCCCACAGGCCCTCGTCCTTGGCCTGGCGCCGCAGGTCGCGCAGCAGCCGCTCGGCCTCCTCGCCGCCTGCGCGCAGCACCGGTTCGGCGGGCTCGACCCGTTCGGTCATGAAGGCGTGGACGGCGTCGCGGACCGGCCGCACCGACGCGGGCACCTCGAAACTCATGATCCCTCCTCGGTCTAGAATCGCATTCTGTCCGAGTCGAGGGGGATATGCGATGCCCACCCGCCAGCCCGCCCGCCAGCCCGCCCGCCGGCCCGCCCGTCCGCCGGGCCACCGGCTCCCTCCGCACGACGCCCCGTCCGCCGCCGAACTGGTCGCGGCCGTCCGCGAGTTCCTGGAGCGCGACGTGCTCGGCGCGCTGGACGGGCGCACCCGCTTCCACGCCCTGGTCGCGATCAACTCGCTGGCGATCGCGGAGCGGGAGATGGAGCTCGGGCCGGAGCAGGCCGCGCGGCACCGGGACCGGTTGCGCGCCTTCGGCTGCCCCGACGACGCCGCCCTCGCCGCCGCCATCAGGGCGGGCGAGCTGGACGACCGCCACGACGAGCTCAAGGCGGCGCTGCTGGAGGCCGCCCGCGACAAGCTGGAGGTGGCGAACCCGGCCTACCTGGACGGCTGACGCCGCACGGGCAGGCCGGGTTCGGAGGGAACGCGGCGGATCAGGTGCTGGAGGCCAGGTCCAGCTCCTTCACCTTCGGGTCGCCCTCGTCGGCGGTGTAGTCCGCCTCGCGGGTGGCGTCCACGCCGTCGGCGACCTTGGAGGCGCGCAGCAGCAGCGTGAGGCCGACCGCCAGGGCCAGGTTGACCGCCAGCGCCAGGACGCCCACGTACACCGTCATCTGGGTGTCGAGGCCGAGCTCGCTCAGCTTGAAGGCCGAGCCGCCGAAGTGCTCCTTCTTCTTGGCCACGTTGGGGATCTCGTAGAGCATCCACAGGCCCGCGACCAGGCCGCCCGCCCAGCCGACCAGCAGCGCGCCGCGGTGGAACCAGCGCGTGACCAGGCCGAGGCCGACCGCCGGCAGCGTCTGCAGGATGATGACGCCGCCGATGAGCTGCAGGTCGATGGAGAACTCGGGGTCCAGCAGCAGGATGCAGGCCACCGCGCCGACCTTGACGATCAGCGACACGAGCTTGCTGACGGTCGCCTCCTCCTTCTCGGAGGCCTCCTTGCGCCAGTACTCGCGGTAGATGTTGCGGGTGAACAGGTTCGCCGCGGCGATCGACATGATCGCGGCGGGCACCAGCGCGCCGATGCCGATGGCGGCGTAGGCGACGCCGGTGAACCAGCTCGGGAAGGTCTGGTCGAACAGCAGCGGCACCACGGTGTTGGTGTCCACCTTGCCGTCGGTGGTGATCGGCTTGACGCCCGCGGCGATGGCCATGAAGCCCAGCAGCGCGATCAGGCCCAGCACGAAGCTGTAGGCGGGCAGCGCCGCCATGTTGCGCTTGATGACGTTGCGGTTCTTGCTGGCCAGCACGCCGGTGATGCTGTGCGGGTACAGGAACAGCGCGAGCGCCGAGCCGAGGGCCAGCATCGCGTAGTTCAGCTGGTTGGTGCCGTCCAGCAGGATGCCGTCGCTCGGCGCGGGCGTCTTGTCGAACTTGGCCTGGGCGGCGTCGAAGATGTCGCCCCAGCCGCCGAGCTTGCTCGGGATGTACAGCACGGCCGCGATGATCACGATGTAGATCAGCACGTCCTTGACGAACGCGATCAGTGCGGGGGCGCGCAGCCCCGACTGGTAGGTGTAGGCCGCCAGGATGGCGAACGCGATGACGATCGGCCAGTGGCCGTGCACGCCCATCGCCTTCAGCACCGCCTCGATGCCGACCAGCTGGAGCGCGATGTAGGGCATGGTCGCGACGATGCCGGTGATCGCGACGGCCAGCGCCAGCGTGGGCGAGCCGAACCGGGCCCGCACGAAGTCGGCCGGGGTCACGAAGCCGTGCACGTGCGAGACCGACCACAGCCGGATCAGCACCAGGAACACCAGCGGGTAGACCACGATCGTGTAGGGCACGGCGTAGAAGCCGGCCGCGCCCGCGCCGAACACCAGCGCCGGGACCGCGACGAAGGTGTAGGCGGTGTACAGGTCGCCGCCGATCAGGAACCAGGTGATCCAGCTGCCGAAGTTGCGGCCGCCGAGGCCCCACTCGTCCAGGCTGTCCATGGTCGTGGGCCGGCGCCACCGCGCGGCCACGAAGCCCATGCCGCTGACCACCAGGAACAGCACGCCGAAGATGATGAGCTCGGTGAGGTGCTCACTCGACACGGGTCAGCCCTTCTTCCTGGTCATCCGGTAGACGACGACCGTGCAGGCCACGCCCAGCGGGATGAAGCAGAGCTGGATCCAGTAGAAGGCCGGGAACCCGGCGATCCGCGGTTCGTCCTTGTTGAACAGCAGGGTGAGCAGGGGCAGGATCACCGGGACGACCAGCAGCCAGTTCCATGGGCTGCGGTCGGTCCGGCGGGACGCCGGCGGCAGGTCTTGCTCGGCCACGGATCCTCCTAATCGCGTGGGCCGGGCACGGAGCGTCCGCATGGTGAGACGATCCGCGTTCCGGGGATGGGTGGCGCGAGCCTACTGGCGCTCCGATCACGGGAGGATCTCGGACACGGCACGACTTCGCCGGAACGTTCCAACATGTGGACGCGCAGGTCAGGGGCCGGGTGGTGACCGGTGCGTCAGGGAGGGGTCACACGGTGCGGTCGGCGGCGGTGCGCGGCTCGTGCCGCACGTCCTCGGGCCGGTCCAGCGCGCGGGTCCAGGCGGCGAACTCCACCAGTACCCCGTCGGGGTCCCGGAAGTAGATCGAGCGCACGAACACGCCCTCGTGCACGTCCTTGGCGACGCCGAACTCGCTGTCGTCGTGGTTGAGCAGCACGCCCACGTCCACGCCCTTGGCGATGAGCCGGTCGCGGTACTCCTCGATCCGCTCGGGCGGCACGTCGAAGGCGATGTGGTTCATCGACCCGACCGCCGACACCAGCTCGCCCCGGTCGGGCAGGTTCTTGGGCGCCGACACCCCGGGCACCGCCTCGGGCGCGTCGGGGAACCAGAAGAACGCCAGCGCGTTGCCGCCGCCGCAGTCGAAGAAGAAGTGCTGGCCCCAGCCCATCGGCAGCTCGATGGTCTTGATCAGCGGCATCCCCAGCACGCCCTGGTAGAAGTCCACCGTCGCCTTCATGTCCCGGCAGACCAGGGCCAGGTGGTTGACGCCGCGCAGCTCGAACTCGGTGTTGACCCGGTCCACGGCGGTCCTCCCGCGCATCGCGTGCAAGTGATCCCTTGCGTCCCATCCTGACAGGAACCGGCCGGGAACAGAAGCCCGCGCGGGCCCGGCGGCGGGTCGGCGGCCCGGACGCGCCCGGCGGGATGCGGCCGTGCGCTTGGCCCGCAGCCCCGCGACCCGGTACCCTCGCCCCATGCGAACCGGAACCCGCCAGTGGTGGTGGCGCCGCTGAGGCGGCGCCGGTTCTCGCACGTTCGACATCCAGGCGACCGCCCCCACCCGGCGGTCGTTTCGCGTTTCCCGACCGGGTGGGGCCCGAAAACGAGGGGCCACCCACGGTGGAGACCGTCCCGCATCAGCCGCTGACCACCGAGTTCGTCACCGCCGGTGGCGTACGGGTGACCCGTACCGCCACCCCGGTCGACTCCGAGCGCAAGTCCGACGTGCTCAACGCCCTCGTCGCCGCCGTGGGGGAGCGGCGCGGCGGCGTGCTCAGCTCCGGCATGGAGTACCCCGGCCGCTACAGCCGCTGGCACATGGCCTATCTCGACCCCTGCCTGGAGCTGGTCGCGCGCGGCCGCACCGTCACCGCCGAGGCGCTGAACGGGCGGGGCCGGGTGCTGCTCCCGGCGCTCGCGGCGGCGCTGCGCGGCACCGGCGAGGTCGTCGCCGACGAGCCGGGCAGGTTCGCCGTGCACGTCCCGGCGACCGACGGGTTCTTCCCCGAGGAGGAGCGCAGCCGCCAGCCCACCGTCTTCACCGCGCTGCGCGCGGTGGTGGACCTGTTCCGCTGCGACGACCCGCACCTCGGCCTGTACGGCGCGTTCGGCTACGACCTGACGCTGCAGTTCGAGCCGCTGCGCACCCGGCTGGAGCGCCCCGACCACCAGCGCGACCTGGTGCTGCACCTGGCCGACGAGATGGTCGTGGTGGACCGCAAGCGCGAGACCTCCCACCGCATGTCCTACGAGTTCGAGGTCGGCGGCGCGAGCACGGCGGGGCTGCCGCGCGCCACCGAGCCGACGCCCGTCCCGGTCGCCGCCGAGCTGCCGCCGCAGCCCACGCCGGGCGTGTACGCGCAGATGGTGCGCGACGCCAAGGACAGGTTCGTGCGCGGCGACCTGTTCGAGGTGACGCCGGGCCACGCCATGTACGGGCGCTGCACCTCGCCCGCGGCCTTCTTCGAGCGGCTGCGCGAGACCAATCCCGCGCCCTACGAGTTCATGTTCAACCTGGGCGAGGGCGAGTACCTGGTCGGGGCCTCGCCGGAGATGTTCGTGCGGGTCAGCGGGGACCGGGTGGAGACCTGCCCGATCGCGGGCACGATCCGGCGCGGCGGGGACGCGCTGGAGGACGCCGAGCAGATCCGCACCATCCTCACCTCGGCCAAGGACGAGTCCGAGCTGACGATGTGCACCGACGTGGACCGCAACGACAAGTCGCGGGTGTGCGTGCCGGGCAGCGTGAAGGTGCTGGGCCGCCGCCAGATCGAGCTGTACTCGCGGCTGATCCACACCGTCGACCACATCGAGGGGCGGCTGCGGCCCGGCTTCGACGCGCTGGACGCCTTCCTCACCCACATGTGGGCGGTGACCGTCACCGGCGCGCCCAAGACGTGGGCGATGCAGTTCATCGAGGACCACGAGGACGCGCCGCGCCGCTGGTACGGCGGCGCGGTCGGCTGCGTCGGCTTCGACGGCTCGATGAACACCGGGCTGACGCTGCGCACCGCGCAGATCCGCGACGGGATCGCGACCGTCCGCGCGGGCGCGACGCTGCTGTACGACTCCGACCCCGACGAGGAGGAGCGCGAGACGCACCTGAAGGCCAGCGCGCTGCTGGGCGCGCTCGCCGCCTCCGAGGGCGAGGCCGCGTCCGCCGGCGCGCCCGCCGGTGCGGACGCCGTCGCCGGCGCGGCCGCGACCGGGCCGGGGGAGGGGCTGAAGGTGCTGCTGGTCGACCACGAGGACTCCTTCGTCAACACCCTGGCCGACTACTTCCGGCAGGAGGGGGCCGAGGTGGTGACGCTGCGGCACGGCTTCCCGGTGCGGATGCTGGACGAGCAGGCCCCCGACCTGGTGGTGCTGTCGCCCGGCCCCGGCCGCCCGGTCGACTTCGCCGCCGACGCGCTGCTGGAGGCGCTGGACGCCCGGGAGCTGCCGGTGTTCGGGGTGTGCCTGGGCCTGCAGGCCATGGTCGAGCACGCCGGGGGCGAGCTGGGGCTGCTGCCCGAGCCCGCGCACGGCAAGCCCGGCCGGGTCCGGGTGACTGGCGGCGAGCTGCTGGCGGGCCTGCCCGAGGAGTTCACCGCCGCCCGCTACCACTCCCTGCACGCCACCCCCGAGCAGGTGAAGGGCTTCGACGTCACCGCGCGGACCGGCGAGGTGGTGATGGCGATCGAGGACCCGGAGCGGCGGCGCTGGGCGGTGCAGTTCCACCCGGAGTCGATCCTGACGGCGGCGGGCGGCGCGGGGCACCGCATCGTGGCGAACGTGCTGGAGCTGTGCCGGAAGGGCGCGCGCTGAGGCGGTTTCGGACGGGGGAGGGACGGTCGAACGAGCGGGTCACCCCATTAGTGTCATGAAATGAGGGTGATTTCGGACACCAAGGGATCAGGTGGTGTTTGTGCTGGTCGGCCTTGGGGATCTTGTCGCCATGGCTACGATTCTCTGGCTCATCGCCGTCATTATGATCATCGCCGGGATCTACGTGATCATCGCCCGGCGCGACCTGCTGTGGGGGATCGTCCTCATCGTTCTCGGTTTCCTGGTCGGCCCCGGCGGTGTGAGCATCTTCAACCCATGACGCCCGCCCCGGTCACGCGGGCGCGTCCCGGTAGCGGGCGGCCATGAGGCGGGCGGTCGCGGCGTGGCGCTCGCGCAGTCGGCGCGGCGCGACGACCTCGACCTCCGCGCCCAGCCGCAGCAGCTGGGACAGCGCGACGTCCGGGGACTCGACGGGCAGGGTGGTGAGCGTCCACCCCTCCCCGTCGGGCTCCCCGGCCGCCTCGGCGGCCCGGTCGGCCGCGTACGGCTCGGCCACGTGCCGCAGCGCGCGCATCCCGGCCGGGCTCAGCCGCACCGTGACCTCCTCCCGCAGCATCGACCGCAGGAACAGTCCGGCCTGCTCGGCCCAGTGGCCGGGCAGGTCGAACCCCTCGTCCCGCTCGAACACCGCCCCCGTGGGGGCGACCCCCGTGACCCGGTCCACCCGGTAGGTGCGGGCGCTCCCCTCCACATGGGCCACCAGGTACCAGGTGCCGTTCTTGAGCACCAGCCCGTAGGGCTCGACCACGCGCACGACCTCGCGGTCCCGCCCCTTGCGGTAGCGCAGCTCCACGACCTCGTCGCGCCACACCGCCCGCGCCAGGTCGCGCAGCAGCGGCGGCGGCCCGGCCTCGCCGAACCACCCGGGCGCGTCCAGATGGAACCGCTGCCCCGCGCGCACCGGCGCGTCCCGCAGCGACGACGGCAGCGCCGCCAGCACCTTCAGCTCGGCCGCGGCGACCGCGTCGGCCAGCCCCATGTCGCCGGCCGGGCCCGGCAGCCCCGCCAGGAACAGCGCCTCGGCCTCCTCCCGGCTCAGCCCGGTCAGCCGCGTCCGGTACCCGCCGACCAGCCGGTACCCGCCGTTGCGGCCCTGCTCGGCGTAGACCGGCACCCCGGCCGCCGACAGCGCCTCCACGTCCCGGTACACCGTGCGCTCGGACACCTCCAACTCGCGGGCCAGTTCGGCGGCGGTCATGGCCTCCCGCGACTGGAGCAGCAGGACCATCGAGATGAGCCGGGACGCGCGCATCGCACCATCCTGACATTCTTGTGTGAGATACCCGCCTTCGGCCTGTTCTTCGAGGTCGAAGCGTTGCTAGCGTCCCCGGCGTGACGACCCATTCCCCTTCCCTGACGGCGTTCATCGACGCCCTGCCCAAGGTCGAGCTGCACGTCCACCTGGTGGGCTCGGCCTCGGTCCCCACCGTGCTGGAACTGGCCCGCCGGCACCCCGGCGGCCCGGTCCCCACCGACGAGGCCGCGCTGCGCGACTTCTACGTCTTCCGCGACTTCCCGCACTTCGCCGAGGTGTACCTGGCGGTGTCGGACCTGGTGCGCGACCCCGAGGACGTGGCGACGCTGGTGGTCGGCATCGGCCGCGACCTGGCCGCGCAGAACGCCCGCTACGTGGAGCTGACCGTCACGCCCTACAGCCACCAGCGCGTCGGCATGTCCATGCCCGCCGTCACCGAGGCGCTGGACCGCGCGGTGGCCGAGGCCCGCGCGCTGCACGGCATCGAGATCGCCTACATCTTCGACATCCCCGCCGAGTTCGGCGAGGACGCCGCGCGCGGCACGCTGGAGCACGCCCTGGAGCACCCGCCGCAGGCGCTGGTCGGGTTCGGGATCGGCGGCAGCGAGGACGTGCGCGTCAAGCACCGCGACGCCTTCCGCGACGCGTTCAGGGCGGCCCGCGCCGCCGGGCTGCGCAGCCTGCCGCACGCCGGGGAGATGACCGGCCCGGAGACGATCTGGGAGGCGCTGGAGCACTACGGCGCCGAGCGCATCGGGCACGGCAACAACTGCCTGGCCGACCCCCGCCTGGTCGCCCACCTGCGCGAGACGCAGATCCCGCTGGAGGTGTGCCCGACCTCCAACGTGTGCACCGGGCAGGTCGCCTCGCTGGCCGAGCACCCGCTGCCCCGGCTGCTGGAGGAGGGCCTGTTCGTGACCCTCAACAGCGACGACCCGCCGATGTTCGGCACGACGCTGACCCGCGAGTACCAGGTCGCGGCGGAGGTGCTGGGGCTCGGCCGCGACGAGCTGGCCGCCGTGGCGCGCAACGCGGTGCTGGCCTCGTCGCTGGACGAGGCGGGGCGGCGCGCGATCCTGGACGAGATCGACGCGGTGGCCGCCGCCCGCTGAGCGGACGGCCGCGCCGGTCACCCGTCCGGCGCGGCCGCCACCTCCACGCGCGTGTCGTGGAAGACCGGGCCGCCGCCCAGGTCGGTGTCGCGCTCGTCCACGACGGCGTTGGCGTTGGCGCCGCCCGAGAACTTGGCCCAGTGCCCCTTGGTGGTCGCCGCCACGCCCGGCCGCACCACGTCGCTGACCTCCAGCACGCCCTCGAACGCGCCCCGGTCGTTGTGGACGCGCACCCGCTGCCCGTCGGCCAGGCCGCGCGCGGCCGCGTCGTCGGGGTGCAGCCGCAGCACCAGGCCGCCCGACCTGCGCCGCAGCTCGGGGTTGCTGCCGAACACGGTGTTGAGGAAGTGGTGCGAGGCCGCCGACACCAGCGCCAGGGGGTAGCGCGCGGCCCGCTCGGGGTCGGCGACCTCGACGGGCGGGACGTAGCCGGGCAGCGGATCGCGGCCCTCGCGGGCGGCCCGCTCCGACCGGAACTCCAGCCGGCCCGAAGGCGTGGGGAACCGCTCGGCGTACGGCAGGAACGGGTCGGGCACCGCCAGCCGCACGAACCCCTCCTTGCGCAGCCGCTCCAGGGTGATCCCCGCCAGCCACGGGCTGGAGGAGTCCAGCGCCTGCTCGGCGAGGCTCTCGTCGGAGTCGTACAGCGCGGGCTCGGCCAGCCCCATGCGCCGCGCGAGCCGCCGGAAGGTCTCGGTGGCGGGCAGGCACTCGCCGGGCGGCGCGACGGCGGGCTCGTTCCACGCCAAGTACAAATGGCCGTAGCCGTCGTTGAGGTCGGCGTGCTCGTGCTGCTTGGTGGCGGGCAGCACGATGTCGGCGTAGTCGGTGGTGTCGGTCGGGAACTGCTCGATCACCACGGTGAACAGGTCCTCGCGCGCGAGCCCGCGCCGCACCTTGTTCTGGTGCGGGGTGCTGCCCACGGGGTTGGCGGCCATCACGAACAGCGCCTTGACCGGCGGCCCGTCCGTCTCCAGCAGCCCTTCGCCGAGGCGGCTCATCGACATCGTCCGCACCGGCGCGGCGCGCAGGTCGTCGCGGTAGAGCGCGGCGCGCAGGTCGTCGCGGTAGAGCGCGGCGCGGTTCAGCTTCATGTGGCCCGAGGTGGAGAACGTCAGGCCGCCGCCGTGCCGCGCCCAGTCGCCGGTCACGCCGGGGATGCACGCCAGGGTGCGCAGCGTCGTGCCGCCGCCCGCGTTGCGCTGCAGGCCCTGCGTGGCGCGGATGGCGGTGGGCCGGGTGCGCGCGACGCGCTCGCCGAGCGCCGTGATCCGCTCGGCGGGAACGCCGGTGATCTCGGCGACGCGGTCCGGCGGGAACTGCGCGATGCGCTCGCGGAACCCCTCCCAGCCCAGCGTGTGGTCGCGCAGGAAGTCCTCGTCCTGCGCGCCCAGGCCGACGACCACGTGCAGCAGGCCGAGGGCCAGCGCCGCGTCGGTGCCCGGCAGCGGGGCCAGGTGCTCGTCGGCCTGCTGCGCGGTGCGGGTGCGCACCGGGTCGATCGCCACCACGTGCGCGCCCGCCTTCCTGGCGGCCTGCACGAACTTCCACACGTGGTGCCCGCTGGTGAGCGGGTTGGTGCCCCACAGCAGGATCAGCCGGGCGTGCGCCAGGTCCTCGGGGTCCATGCCCGCCGACGACCCGACCGTGTACTCCAGCCCGGCGCTGCCCGCCGACGAGCAGATGTTGGCGTCGTGCTCGCAGGCCCCCAGCACGTTGAAGAACCGGCGGCCCGGCTGCCCCTCCAGGCCCTGGAGGTAGCCGAGCGTCCCGGTGCCCCAGTACGGCCAGACCGCCTCGCCGCCGTGCTCGGCGACCACGCCCTCCAGCCGCGCGGCGATCTCGTCCAGCGCCTCGTCCCAGGTGATCCGCTCGAACCGGCCCTCGCCCTTGGCGCCGACCCGGCGCATCGGGTACCGGACGCGGTCCTCCTGCGCCGAGTGCTCCAGCCACCGGTTGACCTTGGTGCACAGCGCGCCGCGCGTGTAGGGGTGGTCGGGGTTGCCGCGCAGGCCCACCGCCTCGCCGTCCCGGACCGAGACCACCCACGAGCAGCCGTCGGGGCAGTCCAGCGGGCAGGCGCCCAGAACCTTCAGCTCGGTCGGCATCAGACGTCGGCCTCCAGGCGGTCGGCGAGGTAGCCCGCCACGTCCGGGCCCTCCGGCCGGGCGAGCACGTGCCGCAGCCAGGCCCGCCGCTCGTGGTCGTGCACCGCGCCCTCCCAGACGCAGAACACGGCCGGGTGCGGGTGCGGCGCGAACGCGCCGGGGTCGTCCAGCGGCGCGGAGTACAGGCGCTGGTGCAGCTCGTTCTCCCCGGCCCACCAGTCGTAGAGGGCGAAGCAGTAGTCGCCGCCCCGGTGCACGACGACGAAGCCGAGCCCGTAGCGGTCGGGACCGCCGCCTCCGTCCGTCGCGGCGGGGGAGGGGAACGCCTGCGGCGCCAGCTTCAGCGCGGCCTCGACCGCCTCGGCGGGAGGCCGCTCGCCCTCGGAGGCGATCCCGTAGACCTTGAGCGTCCACCCGGCGGTCTCGCGGAGCCCCAGGAACCGGATCGGGCGCGGGCGGTGGGGACCTCGAACCGGGATGGACCGCGACATGACCTCTCCGAACTCTCCGAGCGGGCGAACGGGCCCAGTCTGCTGCATACCCCTCATGAGTGTCACCCTGAGACGCACATTACGTCCCTGGTCGGACCGCCTTCGTGCGCCGCGCCCACTACCCTGGCGGAGGCCGGAAGGACGACGAGGGGGAGGGCCGCGGATGGGCGACACGACGGGCGGGGCGACGGACGGGGCGTTCGAGCCGGAGTTCCGCAGCGATGTGACGGTCGAGCTGATCAAGTCGGCGGCCTCCGACGCCGACGTGCTGTGGGCGGCCCGGGTCTCCACCAAGGGGGAGAGCTCGCTGGCCGAGGTCGAGGCCGACCCCGAGCGCTCCAAGGGCCTGATCAACTACCTGATGCGCGACCGGCACGGCACCCCCTTCGAGCACTCCTCGATGACCTTCTACGTGCAGGCCCCGATCTTCGTGTTCCGCGAGTTCATGCGGCACCGCACCTTCTCCTACAACGAGGAGAGCGGCCGCTACCGGAAGCTGGAGCCGGTCTTCTACGTCCCCGGTCCCGAGCGCAAGCTGGTGCAGGAGGGCCGCCCCGGCAAGTACGTGTTCGTGGAGGGCACGCCCGAGCAGCACAAGCTCGTCACCGAGGCCACCCGGGAGAGCTGCCGCCGGGCGTACGCCGCCTACACCGAGATGCTGGAGGCGGGCGTCGCCCGCGAGGTCGCGCGCGGCGTGCTGCCGGTCGCGCTGTACTCCTCGATGTACGCCACCTGCAACGCGCGGGCGCTGATGAACTTCCTGTCCCTGCGCACCAAGCGCGAGGACTCGGCGTTCCCGTCCTTCCCGCAGCGCGAGATCGAGATGGTCGCCGAGAAGATGGAGGAGCAGTGGGCGGCGCTGATGCCGCTGACCCACGCCGCCTTCGAGGCGAACGGCCGCGTCTGCCCGTAAGCCCCCTCGGGGCCCGTTCAGAACAGGCGGGCGGCGCTCGGGTGGTCCTGGGCGCCGTCCACCGGCACGTTCGCGCCGTTGATCCCGCTCGCCCTCGGCGACAGCAGGAAGCAGGCGGTGTCGGCGACCTCCTCCGCCGTCACCAGGCGCCCCGCCGGGAAGTCCTCTCGTTCGAACGCGGCGAACCGCTCGGGGTGGGCGGTGCGGAACCGGTCCCAGCCGCCGCCTTCGAACAGCACCGAGCCGGGGCTCAGCGCGTTCACCCGGACGCCCCGGCCCGCCAGCTCCTGCGAGAGCACGGCGGCCAGGTGGATCTCGGCGGCCTTGGCGGCGGCGTAGGAGGACTTGGGACCGGCCTTCCAGCCGGTGATCGAGGAGATGATCAGCACGCTGCCGCCGGGCGGCAGGTGGGGGACCGCGCGGCGCACCGCGTGCGCGGCGTGCAGCACGTTCAGCTCGAAGGTGCGCGCCCAGTCCGCCGGGGTGGACTCCAGCAGCCCGCCCCCGGCCGACCCGCCCGCGTTGGCCACCAGCAGGTCCAGCCCGCCCAGCCGCTCGGCGCTCTCGTCCACCGCGCGGCCGAGCGCGTCGGGGTCGGTGACGTCGGCGACCACGCCGACGCCGCCCAGCCCGGCGGCCGCCTCCGCCAGCCGGGCGCGGTCGCGGGCGCAGATCGCCACCGACGCGCCCTCGGCGGCCAGGGCGCGCGCGATGGCCAGGCCGATGCCGGCGCTGCCGCCGGTGATCAGCGCCCGCTTGCCCGCCAGTCCCAGGTCCATGGCCCGATCATCGCAGCCCCGGACGGACCCGGCTCGCGGGGGGCGGCCCCGCCGGGCGGGGGCGCGCGGCGTGAGGCCGGTCACTGCGCGCGGGCGGGGCTGGGCTTCCCGGCGGCGCTGGGCCAGGGTGGGGAGGCATGGCCGACATCACGATCTCCAGCGGTCCCCGGCGGCTGCCCGCCTACCTCGCCGTGCCCGAGGGCGAGGGGCCGTGGCCCGCCGTGGTCATCATCTTCGAGGCGCTCGGCGCCAACGCCGACATGCGCGCCCAGGCCGACCGGTTCGCCCGCGAGGGCTACCTGGCCGTCCTGCCCGACCTGTACGAGGGCGCGCCCTGGTACCGCTGCGTCCGCAAGGCGACGCGCGACCTGCTGGCGCGGCGCGGCCCGAGCTTCGCCCACATCGAGGCGGCCCGCGCCTGGGTCGCCGGCCGCGCGGACTGCACCGGGCGCGTGGGCGTGGTCGGCTTCTGCATGGGCGGCGGGTTCGCGCTGGTCGCGGCCGCCGAGCAGGACTTCCAGGCCGCCGCCGTCAACTACGGCATCCTGCCGCGCCACGCCGAGCGGGTGCTGGAGGGCGCCTGCCCGATCGTGGCGAACTACGGCGGCCGCGACCGCACGCTGCCCGGGGCGGCCCGCCGCCTGGAGCACACGCTGACGGTGCTGGACGTGCCGCACGACGTGGAGGAGTACCCCGAGGCCGGGCACAGCTTCCTCACCGACACCTCGGTGCCGTGGCCGCTCAGCCTGGTCGCCAAGGTCACCTTCGGGATGGGCGAGGGCCGCGAGCACGCCGCCGACGGCTGGGCGCGCATCCTGGCGTTCTTCGGCGAGCACCTGGCCGCCGACAAAAAATCTACAACGTAAAGGCGCGGGACCGGTCAGCCGCCGGAGACCGCGGGCAGGATGTGCACCTCGGCGCCGTCGGCCAGGGGTGTGGCGAGCAGGGCCAGGTCGCGGACGTTGTCGGCGCCGACGAACACGTTGACGTGCCGGCGCAGCGCGCCGCGCTCGTCGCGGACCCGGCGCCCCACCGCGGGGAGGGCGGCGTCCAGGGCGTCCAGCAGGTCGCCGACCGTGCCCCCGGCGGCGACCTCGACGGGCACCGCGCCGTCCGCGCCCGCGGCGCCCGCCGCCGCGCGCAGCGCCCCGGGCAGCCGCACGGTGACGGTCATCGTGCCGGCGGCGGGCGCGCCGGTCACACCGCCACCGCCCGCACGCACAGCACGTCGGGCAGGTGGCGGGCGACCTCCGTCCACGACTCGCCCTCGTCGCGGCTGGCGTAGACGCAGCCGTCGCGCGTGCCGAAGTAGACCCCGGCCGGGTCGGCGGCGTCGGTGCAGAACGCGTCGCGCAGCACGGTGGCGTAGCAGGGCCCGTCGGGCAGGCCCTTGGTCAGCGGCCGCCAGGTCGCGCCCGCGTCGTCGGAGCGGCACACCTGGTAGCGGTGCCCGGCGGGGGTGCGGTCGGCGTCGGCGTGCAGCGGCAGCACGTAGACGGTGCCGGGCCGGTGCGGGTGCACCGCGAGGGGGAAGCCGAAGTCGGCGGGCAGGCCGGCGTCGATGCGGGTCCAGGTCGCGGCGTCGTCGTCGCTGCGGTAGACGCCGCCGTGGTGCTGGAGGAACAGCCGCTCGGGCCGGTCGGGGTGCAGGTCGACCTTGTGCACGCACTGGCCGAACTCGGGGCGGGGGTCCTCGGGCAGGAAGGGGGTCTCGATGCCCCGGTTGCGGGCCTGCCAGGTCGCGCCGCCGTCGGTGCTGCGGTACACGCCGCCGGTGGAGATCGCGACGGTGAGCACGGCCGGGTCGGCGGGGTGGGGCAGGATCGTGTGCAGGCACAGCCCGCCGCCGCCCGGATGCCACAGCGGCCGGTGCGGGTGGTCCCACAGGCCCTCGACCAGCGCGAAGGTGCGGCCGCCGTCCTCGGAGCGGAACAGCGCGGCGGGCTCGACGCCCGCGTACACCACGCCCGGCTCGGTCGGCGAGAACGCCAGCTGCCAGATCCCCGCGAGCGAGGCCCCGGTCGAGGCGGGGAACGCGATCGGCGCGTCCTCGGCCTCCCGGGCCGGCTCGCTCCAGGTGCGGCCCCGGTCGGTCGACTCCACCAGGGACACGCCCCAGAAGGGGCTGTCGACGGCTGCCAGGAGGCGGCCGTCCGCGGGGTCGGCCGCGATCGCGGTGACCGGGGTGGAGGTGAAGGCGAGCGGATCGGTCTCCCAGGCGGCGCGGCCGCCGCGGCTGCGGGCGGTGACCAGGCCCTTGCGCGTTCCGATGACGAGCACCACGTCGTCCATGACGTCTCCCTGGTGAGATGGGCGTCCCCGCCGCCATGCTCGCACAGGTGTTCGGACGCCGCCCGCCGTTCGCCGGAAACACGCCGTCAGCGGTTCAGCACGGCCTGTGTCTGGGTGACCTGGGCGACGCGGCGGCCCTCGGCGTCGTGGAGGTCGGTCTGCACCACGATCGAGGTGCGGCCGACGTGCAGCGGCCGGGCGGTGCCGCGCACGTGCCCGCCGCGCACCGCGCGGAAGAAGTTGGTCTTGGACTCCAGCGTGGTGGTGGAGGCGCCCTCGGGGAGGTTGGCGAAGGCGCAGGCCGCGCCGAGGGTGTCGGCCAGCGCCATGAGCGCGCCGCCGTGCAGGACGCCGCCCGCGGTGCAGCGGTCCGGCGCCCACGCGAGCCGTCCGGTCGCCTCGGCGGCGGTGAGGGCGCCGATCTCGATGCCGAGGGCGCGGGCGAACGGCATGGCGTCCAGGGCCTGGTCCGCGGTGATGGTGAGCGTCATGCGCCCACCCTCGCGGCGGGAGGGGGCGGAGTCGATGACCTCGGGGGTAATGCCGGGCGTGGGGGCGTCCGGGGGATTACGTCGCAGGTAATCGCCGCCGTGACGTGTGTCCCGGTAGCGTCTTCGACGTGACCGCGATGACGACCTCACTCAGCGACGTCCGGCCGATCGGCGAGCAACTGCGGGCCTGGCGGCAGCGCCGCCGCCTCAGCCAGCTGGAGCTGGCCTCCGAGGCGGAGGTGTCCACCCGCCACCTGAGCTTCGTGGAGACCGGGCGCTCGGTGCCCAGCCGGGACATGGTGCTGCGGCTGGCCGACCACCTGGAGGTCCCGCTGCGCGACCGCAACCTGCTGCTGGTGTCGGCGGGGTACGCGCCGATGTACGCCGAGACGCCGATGGAGGAGCCGCGCATGGACGCGGTGCGCGCCGCGCTGCGCCAGGTGCTGGACGGCCACGAGCCCTACCCGGCGGTGGTGGTGGACCGGTTCTGGAACCTCATCGACGCCAACGGCGCGGCCGGGCTGTTCATGGAGGGCGCGCCCGAGAAGCTGCTGGAGCCGCCGCTGAACGTGCTGCGGCTCAGCATGCACCCCGACGGCATGGCCCGGAACATCCTCAACCTGGGGGAGTGGCGCGCGCACATGATCGACCGGGTGCGGCGGCACGTGGCGCTCACCGCCGACGCCGCGCTCACCGCCCTGTACCGGGAGCTGCGCGACTACCCGGCGGCCGGGCCGGTGCCCGAGGTGTTCGCGCAGCCGACCGGCAACGAGGTGTTCGTGCCGCTGCGCATCCGCGTGGACGGGCGGGACCTGTCGTTCTTCAGCACCATCGCCACCTTCGGGACGCCGGTGGACATCACCGTGGCGGAGCTGGCGATCGAGTCGTTCTACCCGGCCGACCCGGCGACCTCGGAGTTCCTGCGCGGGCGCGCGGGCTGGTGAGGGCGGCGGGAACGCGAAGGGCGGGCCGCCCGGAGGACGGCCCGCCCCGCCGTGCGGGCGCCGCGGGTCAGCGGCGGGCGGCGGCGAGCTCCTGGTAGGGCTTGCCGACCACGTAGCTGACCAGCGTCGCCTTGTTGGCGCCGGCCTTGGACGGCAGTCCGGCCCGCCAGTTGACGATCGGGTCGACCAGGCCGCAGCCCTTGGCCGCGGGCACCGCGAAGGCGTTGTCGGTGGCCTCGGCCTTCAGCATCGAGGGCTGGGTGTTGATGCCCTCCAGCTTGGTCGGGTCGATCGTCAGGCGCAGGCTGACCGGGGTCTGCTTGCTGCCGATGTAGCAGTTGTTGCCGAGCAGCGGGTTGTGCACCTTGACCCGCATGTCCAGGTCGACCTTGAGGTTGAGGAAGTCGAAGTTGACCGCGTCCACCTCGGTCTGGGCGTCCAGGCGCAGCAGCGGCACGATGTCGTCGCTGCCCGGGATGCCGAGCGCCCCGCCGGGCACGCGCATCTTGGGCGAGCGCACCTTCACCAGCTTGGAGACGTCCTGCTTGGTCTCCGGGTCGGTGTAGTTGATCATGGTGATCGTCATCGTGCCGGAGATGGGCTGCTGGATCTTGCCCATGGTGATCTCACCGGCGTTGGTGATCAGCAGCATGCAGAAGGCGGTGGCGGGGTTGACCCCGGCCGGCACCACGCCGGGGCAGTCGCGCCAGCTCACCGGCGGCAGCTCGGCGGCCTTGACCGACTTCAGGCCGCGCACCTTGGACTTGGCGGCCAGCTGCTGCACCGGGTTCGGCTTGGCGGCCGGCTTGCCGGTGGCGGCCGAGGCCGCCGGGACGGCGAGCGCGGCCAGGCCCAGCCCGAGGGGCAGGGTCAGCGCCGCCGTGGCGGCACGTCGAACGTTGCTGTTCAAGCGCACTCCTGATCATGCGTTGGACGGGGTGGGGAGGCGGTGTGCGCGGGAAGCGGGCCGGCCCACCGCCCGGTATTGGAACGGTGGAAACCGCCTTAATGATCTATAGAAGGCGAAGAACGCTCATGTCTCTGGCAGAACCTGCCAGTAAACAAGTACTTTCTGGGCAGGGACTGCCGCTGCCCGTCCCGGGGCCCGTTCGTCCGTGCGGCGAAGGGCGGGGCGGAGCGGAGGGGCGGGTGACGCGGGGAAGGGGAGGTGGCCCCGGCCCGACCGCGCGCAGGCCGGGGCCGGTCCCTCAGCCGCCGGGCGCCTCCGGGCCGGCGGGGGAGTGGGCGGGGCAGGCCCCGGCCAGGTGGGCTGCGATGCCCTCGGCCTCCAGCAGGTCGTGGTGGACGCGGGTGAGCGGCACGCCCTGGCGCTGCAGCCCGGCGACCGTCGCGCGGACCATCTCGGCGGGGCCGCAGACGTAGACGTCGCGCCCGTCCCACTCGCCGAAGCGGGCGACCGCCTCCGGCGGCGTGCCCCGCACCCCGTCGAAGCCGGGGTCGTCCGACACCACCGGCACCACCCGCAGCCCCGGGCAGCTGGACTCCAGCAGCCGCAGGTCGGGCAGGTCGTACAGGTCGCGCTCGGTGCGCGCGCCCACCAGCAGGGTGACGTCGCGGCGCCGCCCCGAGACCAGCACCTGCTCGGCCAGCGCCTTCATCGGCGCGAGCCCGGTGCCCCCGGCCACCAGCAGCAGGTCGCGGTCGCCGTCGGGGTCCAGGCGCGTGGAGCCCAGCGCGGGCCCCAGCAGCAGGGTGTCGCCGACGGCGGTGTGGCGGACCAGCGCGCCGCTGACCCAGCCGCCCGGCACCGCCCGCACGTGCAGCCGGAGCAGCCCGTCCGAGCGGGGCGCGTTGGCGATGGAGTAGGGCCGCCACACCCGCGGCCAGCGCGCGGTCTGCACCGTCAGGTACTGGCCGGCGGTGAACGGCAGCGGCCGGTCGGGGCGCAGGGTGAGCACCGCGAGGTCGTGGGAGCGGCGCTCGTGCGCGACCACCTCGGCGACCCACCACGGCGGGGAGTGGACGGCGTCCTGCTCGGCCGCGGTCGCCATCAGGTCGGCCGCGCGCCGGTAGGCGGCGGTCCAGGCCGCCTCGGCCTCGGCCGTCCATTCCGGACCGGCGAATCTGCGCAGCGTGGCGATGAGGGCCGCCCCCACGGCCGGGTAGTGCTCGCGCAGCACGCCGAACTTGCGGTGGTCGCGGCCGAGGCGGCCGAGGTAGTCGGCCAGCGACTCGGGGCTGTCCAGGCTCCAGACGATCTTGGTGAGCGCGTGGAACAGGCGGTCGCGCTGCAGGTCCATCGCGGGTGGGAACAGGGCCCGCAGGCGGGGATTCTCGGCGAACAGCCGGCCGTAGAAATAGGCGACCGCCTTTTCGCCTTCCGGTTCGATCTGAACGAAGGTCTCTTTGACGATTCGGGGTTCCAAGGACATTGGCCGAACTCGCCCCCTGGCAATTGTGGGCCCGGTTCCCGACGTCCCCCGGCGACTCCAGCGCCCTCGGGCTGCCCGGCTCGTTGAGATTCTCGCACCGAAAGACGCTGGTACTCAACCGTTTCGCGGCATCCCATCCGCAACTCTGCGCAGGGTAATCGACTTATGATTCTCCGTAATCGGCGCTTTCTTTTGCGGAGGAAGGATACTGATCGGTATTGGAAGGCGGCCTCCGGTGGCGGCATTGACCTTTCTTGTCCCCGTCCGGACAGTGCGCTGTCAAGGCGGTGGAGGAATCTCAACCCCGGAGGAAAGTTCCCGTACGGCCCGGCGCGGGCGGTCCTCGGGGGACCCAGGCGCCCGGCGGGGCGGCGGGGCGCGGAGAGGCGGCGGGCGGTGGAGGGGCGGACGGGAACGGCTCTCGGTTTCGGCCTGCGCGCGGCGGGACCCTGCGGCAAACTGGCCGGTAACCGGACAGCGGAGGGGCTGACCGAAAACCCGGGTCGTGTGCCCTCGGCGGCGCGCGCCAGAGGGGAACACGTATGAGACAGCCGCTCATCGGCGTCACGACCTACCTCGAACCGGCGCGCTGGAGCACCTGGGTCCGGGAGGCCGCGCTGCTCCCGGCCCCCTACCCCCGCTCGATCGAGCGGGCCGGGGGCGTGCCGGTGCTGCTGCCCCCGGCCGGGAGCCTGCGCGGGCTGGAGGCGCTGGTCGACCGGCTCGACGGCCTGGTGCTGGCCGGCGGCGGCGACCTCGACCCGCAGCTGTACGGCGAGGACCGCCACCCCGAGACCGGCCCGCCGCAGCCGCGGCGCGACCGCTACGAGCTGGCCCTGGCCCGCGCGGCGATCGAGGCCGACCTGCCGTTCCTGGCGATCTGCCGCGGCCTGCAGGTGCTGAACGTGGTGCGCGGCGGCGGCCTGATCCAGCACCTCCCCGAGGCGGTCGGCCACCAGGGGCACCGCCCCGAGGTGGGGATGGTCGGCACCCACCGGGTGCGGATCAGCCCCACCAGCGCGATCGGCGAGATCCTGGGCGACACCGCCGACGTGCCGACCTACCACCACCAGGCCGTAAGCCGCCTCGGCAAGGGCCTAGCGGCGGTGGCCTGGGCCGACGACCAGGTGGTCGAGGCGGTCGAGCTGTCCGGCCACCGGTTCGGGCTGGGCGTGCAGTGGCATCCCGAGGAGGGTGAGGACCTGCGCCTGTTCGAGGCGCTGGTGGCCGCGGCCGCGGGCCGGTGACGGCCGCCACGGGTTGATCTCCGCCCGCCGGGGAATCGGCCCGAAGAGATCTTCTCCACGCCCTCCGGAGGTCGCCCATGCCGCTGCACCCGCAGACCGAGCGGTTCCTGGAAGAGCTGCGCGCCTGGACGGCGATGGACACGCCGGAACCCTCGATCCCGCAGATGCGCGCGCAGCTCGACCTGGAGTTCCCGGTGGAGCACCGCGAGCTGCCCCACGTCGCCGACACGACCGTGCGGGGCGCGGCGGGCCCGGTCCCGGTGCGGGTCTACCGCCCCGAGCCGCTCGGCGGGCGGCCGCTGCCCGCCCTGGTGTACTTCCACGGCGGCGGCTGGGTCGTGGGCGGGATGCGCAACGTGGAGGGCGTCTGCCGCGAGCTGGCCGCGCGGGCGCGCTGCACGGTGGTGAACGTGGAGTACCGCCTGGCCCCCGAGCATCCCTTCCCGGCCGCGGTCGAGGACGCCTGGGCCGCCACCGCCGCCGTCGTGCGCGAGGCCGCCCGCTTCGGCGCCGACCCCCGCGCCGTCGCGGTGGCGGGCGACAGCGCGGGCGGCAACCTGGCGGCCGTGGTGGCGCTGCTGGCGCGCGAGCGCGGCGTCCGGCTGGCGCACCAGCTGCTGGTCTACCCCGTCACCGACACCGCCCGCTCCACCCCGAGCTGGGCCACCTACGGCGACGGCTACGGCCTGGACGCCGACGCGATGGCCCGCTTCATGGAGCTGTACCGGGGCACCGCCGACCCGTCCGACCCCCGGCTGGCGCCGCTGCGCGCCCCCGACCTGTCCGGGGCGGCGCCCGCCACCGTCCTGACCGCCGAGTGCGACATCCTGCGCGACGAGGGCGAGGAGTACGCGCGGCGGCTGGCCGAGGCGGGCGTGCCGGTGGAGCTGCGCCGCTACGACGGGGTGGTGCACTCGTTCTTCCTGATGCCGGAGGTGTTCGACGCCGGGGCCGAGGCCCAGAAGTTCGCTGTGCAACGATTGCGGGCGGCATTCGACGAGGCGGCCGACCGCCCGGCGGCCGGCCCCACCCAGGAGGACGACGCGGCATGAACCAGACCGGTGACCCCAGGTACGACTCCTACGAGCGGCTGAAGCTCGACTGGGCCGCGCCGCGCGTGCTGCGCGTGACGCTGTCGGCGCCCGGCCGGCTCAACGCCGTGGACACCGCGGGGCACCGGGAGCTGGCCGAGATCTGGCGCGACGCCGACGCCGACGACGAGGTGCGCGCGGTGCTGGTGCGCGGCGAGGGCGCCGCGTTCTCGGCGGGCGGCGACCTGGCGATGATCGAGGAGATGATGGACGACCACGCGGTGCGCTCGCGCGTGCTGCGCGAGGCGCGCGCGATCGTGCACAACGTGATCGACTGCTCCAAGCCGGTCGTCAGCGCGATCCAGGGCCCGGCGGTCGGCGCGGGCCTGGCGGTGGCGCTGCTGGCCGACGTGTCGGTGGCCGGCCGCACCGCCAAGATCATCGACGGGCACACCCGGCTCGGCGTGGCGGCGGGCGACCACGCCGCGATCGTGTGGCCGCTGCTGTGCGGGATGGCCAAGGCCAAGTACCACCTGCTGCTGTGCGAGGCCCTGACCGGCGAGGAGGCCGAGCGGATCGGGCTGGTCGGCCTGTGCGTGGACGACGACCGGGTGCACGAGCGGGCCCTGGAGGTGGCGGTGCGGCTGGCCGAGGGGGCGGCCGAGGCGATCCGGTTCACCAAGCACGCCCTGAACAACTGGCTGCGCATGGCCGGGCCCTCGTTCGACGCGTCGCTGGCGCTGGAGTTCCTCGGCTTCACCGGGCCCGACGTGCGCGAAGGGGTGGCCGCGCTGCGGGAGAAGCGGCCGCCCAGGTTCACCTAGCCGTCAGCCGAAGCGCTTGCGCAGCGCCTGCAGTCCGGGGGCGTAGATCGCGCTGCGCAGCGTCTTCTCCATGGCCTCCTCGTCGGCGGCGTCGGCCGAGAACTCGCCCCACCACTCCACGAACGCCTGCCCGGTGTCGGTGACCGGCGCGACCCGCAGCCGCCCGCGCGCGTTCCGGATCGGCAGCGGGCCCTCCAGGATCTCGTAGGCGTAGGAGCGGTCGTCGTCGTCCAGCGCGACCAGCCGCTCGCGGAACACCGAGCTGCCGGGGCCGATGACGCGGCGCACGCAGCCGATCCGGTCCGGCGGGCCGCCGTCCTCGATGACGCCGGTCTCCACGCCGGGCATCCACTCGGCCAGGTTGCCGAAGTCGCGCAGGTACTCCCACACCCGCTCGGCCGGGGCGTTGAGCACGGCGCTGGCGTACGGCCTGGTCATGGGCGTTCTCCTCGGCTTTGAGGGAAGGATCAACGCCTCCATGCTCGACCCTGGATGTGATCTGGGCAACCCACCCGATACCGTGCGCGTGTGCCCGTGCCCCGCCGCGCCTTCCTGCTGCTCGCCGCCGGCGCCGCCGCGGGCTGCGCCGTCGGCGGCGGCCGCGCGGCCGTGCTGCGGCTGGCCACCGGCCCGTCGGGCGGGCCCTACGGCGCGCTCGGCGACCGGCTGGCGGCCGAGCTGCGCCGCGCGGGGCGCCCGGTCGAGGTGGTCAGGACGGCGGCCAGCGTCGCCAACCTCGCGCTGCTCACCGAGGGCCGCGCCGACCTGGGGTTCGCGCTGGCCGACAGCGCCGACGACGCGGTGCGCGCCGGGCGGCCGGTCGCCGCGCTGGCCCGCGTCTACCTGAACTACGTGCACCTGGTCGTGCTGGAGGACTCCGAGGTGCGCGCCCCGGAGGATCTGGCGGGGCTGCCGGTGTCGATCGGCGCGGAGGGCTCGGGCACCGCCGTCACCGCCGGACGGGTGCTGGCGGCCGCCGCGCCCCGGCGCCCGGTCCGCGCGGTCCGGCTCGGCCTGGACGCCTCGATCGCGGCGCTGCGCGCGGGGCGGATCGCGGCGTTCTTCTGGTCCGGCGGGGTGCGCACCCCGGCGCTGGACGTCCTCGCCCGCGCCACCCCCGTCCGCCTGGTGCCGCTCGGCGCGCAGGTGGCCGCGCTGCGCCACGCGCACGGCGCGGTGTACGAGCCGGCCACGGTGCCCGCCCGCTCCTACGGCTCCAACGAGCCGGTCGCCACCATCGGCACCGCCAGCTACCTGGTGTGCCGCGAGGCGCTGCCCGAGGCGGACGCGCACGCGGTCACCGCGACGCTGTTCGCCAGCCGCGAGCGGCTGCAGGCCCCCGACGCGCCGGGCGGCCGCCTCGACCGCCGGTACGCCATCGGCACCGGCGCGATGCCGCTGCACCCCGGCGCGGCGCGCTACTACCGCTCGGTCTACGGCTGAACGTCCAGCCGCAGCTCCACCACCAGGCCGCGCGGCCGGTTGGGGCGCAGCTCCAGCGTCGCGCCGCAGGCGCGGGCCAGCTCGGCGGCGATGGCGAGGCCGAGGCCGCTGCCGGGCAGCGCGGCGTGCGCCGACGACCGCCAGAACCGGCCGAGCGCCTGGTCGCGCTCGCCGTCGGGCAGGCCTGGGCCGTCGTCGGCGACGCGCAGCACCGGCCCGTCCAGCACGACCGAGACCGTGCCGCCCTCGGGCACGAACTTGCCCGCGTTGTCCAGGGCGATGTCGGCGATCCGCGCGACCGCGTCCGGCACCGCCCTGGCCCGCAGCTCCCCGGGCAGGTCGACGGCCAGCGTCAGGCCCTTGGCCGCGTACACCTCGCGCCAGCCCGCCAGCCGGGGCCGCAGCTCGGCCACCACCTCCACGTCCGCGACGGCCGCGCCCGCCTCCACCCGGGCCAGCGCCAGCAGGTCCTCCACGAGCTCGGCGAGCCGGTCCACCTCGGCGAACGCCTCCTCGTACTCGGCCGTGCCCGCCCCGTCCAGGTGCGGCTGCAGGTTCTCCAGCCGCAGCGACAGCACCGTCAGCGGGGTGCGCAGCTCGTGCGAGGCGTCGGCGACGAACGCGCGCTGGCGCTCCATCGCCCCCGACACCGCGTCGGCCATCGCGTTGAAGCGCTCCTCCAGCCGCCGCAGCTCGGCAGGGCCCACGCTCGGCGCGGCCCGCGCCTCCAGCCGGCCTCCGGCCAGCGCCCGGGTGGTGCGGTCCAGCTCGGTGACCGGCCGCAGGATCCAGCGGGCGAGCCTCCGCGCCACCAGCACCGAGCAGGCCAGCGCCGCCAGCGCGCCCAGCGCCAGCGCGGCCCACACCAGGGCGACGTCGCGGCGCGCCCTCGCGGTGGGGGTCTGCACCAGCACCACGCCCGACACCTGCGCGTCGCGCCCGGACGGCTCGGCGAGCAGCACCGAGCGCGGCCCGAACGGCGTCAGCGGCGGCAGCGCCTCGGTGGTGCGGCCCGACAGCGCCGCGCTCACCGCCTCGCGGCGGTCGGCGTCCAGCAGGCCGCTGGAGGCGACCGTCACGCCGTCGCGGTCCAGGACCCGCACGCCCGCGCCGTACAGCTCGGCGTAGCGGGCGATCTCGGCGGCCAGCGTGGTGCGGTCGCCGTCGCGGGCGGCCTGGTCGGCCAGCTCGGCGAACCGGGTGGCGTCGGCGCGGCGGTCCAGCAGCAGCCGCCCCGAGCGGTGCGAGGCGTAGGCCAGCCCGAGCGGCACCGCCAGCCCCGCGATCACCAGCGCGATCAGGGTGGTGAACACCACGACCAGCCGCAGCCTCACCCGCCGCTCACCCCGCGCCGCCGAGCCGGTAGCCGGTGCCGCGCAGCGTCTCGACCAGACCCGGCCGCCCGGTCTTGGCGCGCAGGCCCGCCACGTGCACGTCCAGCGACCGCGACGCCGACAGCAGCGGGTCGCCCCACACCGCGTCCAGGATCTCCTCGCGCCCCCGCACCACGCCGGGCTCGCGCGCCAGCAGCGCCAGCACGTCGAACTCCCGGCGGGTCAGCGCGACCGGCTCCCCGGCGACGGTGACCTGCCGCGCCTCCAGGTCGATGCGGACGTCGCCGACCTCGACGACCTGGTCGCGCACCGGCAGCGGCCGGGTGCCGCGCCGCTGCACCGCCTCCATCCGCGCCATCAGCTCGGCGGTGCGGAACGGCTTGACCAGGTAGTCGTCGGCGCCCGAGCGCAGGCCGCGCAGCACGTCGCGCTCCTGGGTGCGGGCGGTCACCACGATGACCGGGACCGCCGACACCCGGCGCAGCCGCCGCAGCGCCTCCAGCCCGTCCAGGTCGGGCAGCCCGAGGTCCAGCAGGACGAAGTCGACGCCCCCCGCCAGGCGGAGGGCGTCCACGGCGAGCCCCGCCCGGACGACCCGGTGGCCGTGCCGGGACAGGGCGGTGGTGAGGGCGGCCGCCAGCCGCTCGTCGTCCTCGACCAGCAGAACGCGCATGGCCGCCAGGTTAGACGCGCGCCGGGACCGGCCCGGCCGCCTTCTCACGGCCCGACAGCGCCGAGTCCCTGGTCTCGCGCATGAACAGGTACACCACCAGCGACACCGCCGCGCACCCGGCGACGTACCAGTAGAAGCCGGACTCGACGCCGCCCTTCTTGAACCACAGCGCCACGTACTCGGCGGTGCCGCCGAACAGGGCGTTGGCGATCGCGTACGGCAGCGCCACGCCCAGCGCCCGCACGTGCGTGGGGAACAGCTCGGCCTTCACCACCGCGTTGATCGAGGTGTAGCCGGTGACGATGACCAGCCCGATCAGCGACAGCACCAGCGCGCCGGCGAAGCCGTCCACCTTCGACAGAGCCGTCATCAGCGGCACGGTGCCGAGCGTCGCGCCGAACCCGAACATGATCAGCAGCGGGCGGCGGCCGATGCGGTCCGACAGCGCCCCTGCCAGCGGCTGGATCAGCATGAACGCGAACAGCGCGCAGAAGCTCACCACCGACGCGGTGGTCTTGGGCAGCCCGGCGGTGTTGGACAGGTACTTGGTCAGGTAGGTCGTGTAGGTGTAGTACGCCAGCGTGCCGCCCATCGTCAGGGCGATGACCAGCACGAACTCCTTGCGGTGCCGCAGCAGCGCGCGCAGCGTGCCGCGCTCGGCGGCCGCGTCCCCGGCGCCCTCCCGGGTGGCCTCGTCGTAGGCCTCGGTCTCCATCAGCGAGCGCCGCAGGTAGAACACGACGGCGGCGGCGAGCGCGCCCACGATGAACGGGATGCGCCAGCCGTAGGACTTCAGCGCCTCCTCCGACATGGTCTGCTGGAGGATGATCTGCAGCCCGAGGCCCACCAGCTGCCCCGCCGTCATCGACACGTACTGGAAGCTGGAGGCGAACCCGCGCCTGCCCGGCGGCGTCGCCTCGGTCAGGTAGGTGGCGCTGGCGGCGTACTCGCCGCCGACCGAGATGCCCTGCATCAGCCGCGCCACCAGCAGCACGACCGCGCCGAAGTACCCGACCGACTCGTAGGTGGGCGCGATGGCGATGAGCAGCGCGCTCGCCGACATCAGCGTCACGGTGAGGGTGAGCGCGGCCTTGCGGCCCCGCCGGTCGGCGAAGCGCCCGAGCAGGTAGCCGCCGATGGGCCGCATGAAGAACCCGACCGCGAAGATCCCGGCGGTGTTGAGCAGTTGCGCGGTGGGGTTGCCCTTGGGGAAGAACGAGGCGGCGAAGTAGGTGGCGAAGCTGGCGTAGACGAACCAGTCGTACCACTCGACCATGTTGCCGACCGAGCCGCCGAGCACCGCCTTCCAGGGCGTGCGCGCGGGCTTGCTGTCCGTCGTCACGGGGAACCTCCTGCAGAGTCGTTGCAGGTGGGAGCCTCTATGTGAACGGGGTCACCGTCTAGGGGGAGGGGCGGTTATCTAACACGCCGCTAACACAGGGGAAATACGGCGTGGGGGGGGGGGCCCCCCCCCCCCCCCCGGGCCGCGGGGGGCGCCCCCCGCCCCCCGGCGGGGTGTGGGGGGGGCCCGCCCCCCCCGGGGGCGGGCGCCCGGCGTGGGGGTG
>JBITGK010000013.1:130446-305948 GCA_044456955.1 Spirillospora sp. NPDC050679
TTAATCACCCCCCCCCAAAACCGGGGGGGGGCCGGGGGGGCCCCCCCCCCCCCGCCCGGGGGGGGGGGGCGGCGCCACGCGTAGATCGCCCGTGCCTGTTGTGGCCGCGCCCGCTCCGCGGGCGGGGCGGCGCCATGTGGATCAGTAGGACTTGGGCAGGCCCAGCTCGTGCTGGGCTATGTGCGCCAGGACCAGTTCCTCCGCCACCGGGATGTTCTTCGCGATGCGCGCGTCGCGGAACATGCGGGCCACCGGGTACTCCAGCGAGTAGGCCATGCCGCCGTGGGTCTGGAAGGCGCGGTCGGCGGCCTGCCAGGCGGCGTCGGCGGCGGTGAGCTTGGCGATGTTGGCCTCCGACCCGCAGGGGCGGCCCCGGTCCCACAGCCAGGCGGCCTTGTAGGTCATCAGGCGGGCCAGCTCCACCTGCGCCTTGATCTTGGCCAACGGGAAGGCGACGGCCTGGTTCGCGCCGATCGGGGTGCCGAAGGGGGCGCGGTCGCGGGCGTAGTCGCAGGCGATCCGCAGGACCAGCTCGCCGAAGCCGACGCCGCTGGCGGCGGCCAGGATGCGCTCGGGGTTCAGGATGTCCCACAGCACCGCGAAGCCCCGGTCCACCTCGCCCAGCACGCGTTCGGCGGGGACGCGCACCCGGTCCAGGAAGACCATGCTGGAGGCCACGGTGTTGGTGCCCAGCTTGGGGATCGGCTGGAAGTCCAGCGTGCCGTCGGCGACGGCCTGCTTGACGTCCACCAGCAGCACCGTGAAGCCGTTGGTGCGCGGCTTGGCCTCGGCCGCCGGGATCGTGCGGGTCACCAGCACCAGGAAGTCGGCGCGCTCCACCCCGGAGATCCAGATCTTCTGGCCGGTCACCACATAGTGGTCGCCGTCGCGACGGGCCTGGGTGGTGATGTTCATGGCGTTGCTGCCGGCGTCGGGCTCGGTGATCGCGAAGGCGGTCTCCAGCTCCCCGGCGGCGATCGCGGGCAGGAACTCGCGCTTCTGCGCCTCGGTGCCGTGCCGGGCGATCGTCAGGCCGCCGAACGCCGGGGTCAGCAGGTACAGGAACGAGGCCGCGCCGCCCGCGCCGCCGGCCGCCAGGCTCTCCAGCGCCACCGACAGCTCCAGCAGGCCCTGGCCCGCGCCGCCGTACTCCTCGGGGATCGCCAGGCTGTGCCAGCCGCCCTGGACCAGCTCCCGCCAGACCTCCTCGGGCCAGCGCTTCTCGGCGTCGCACCGGTCCCAGTAGGCCTGGTCGTACTTCCCGGCGATCGCCTGCACGCCCTCGCGCACCGCGATCGCGGTCTCGGGCAGGTCGAAGTCCACTCGCGCCTCCTCCAGAACGTCGTTCGGCGACCACGGTAGCCGACGTTGTAAGTGAGCACTGACACCGGTGTCAGCCCTTGACCGTCAGCAGCGGGCGCAGCTCCGCCACCGGCGTCGCCACCCCGCCCGCGCGCAGGCCCGAGACCACCGGGCCGATGTCCTTGTAGGCCCACGGCGCCTCCTGCTTCAGGTCGCGCCGCCAGGCCGCCATGACGTCCGCGCGCCGGGCCGTCACCGGGTCGCGGTGGTCCAGCGGCGTCACCACCCGGAAATCGCGCAGGAAGGCGTCCAGCTCGGCGTCGTTCCCGCGCGCCGACGCGCCGCGCGGCACCCGGCGGCCCGCCCCATGGCACGCGCTGGCCAGCGTGCGGGGCTCGCCGTGGCCGCGCAGCACGAAGCTGGCCGCGCCCATCGACCCAGGCACGATGACCGGTTCGCCCCACATGCCGTACGGGCCGCCCGCCATCTCGGCGTGCCCGCCCGCGGGCGTGGCGCCCTTGCGGTGCACCACGCGGCCGCCGTCCCGCCAGAACAGGTTGTGCGGCGCGTCGTACAGCGGCCGCGACGACAGCTCGCCGTACTCGGCCTCCAGTCCGGCCCGCATCGTCAGGGCCAGGAAGAAGCGGTTGCCCAGCGCGAAGTTGGCGGCGTTGCCGAACGCGTCCAGGTAGCGCCGCCGCGCGCGCTCGGACCGCTCGTCCAGCAGGAACGGCATGATCCCGTTGCGCGGGTGCGGGGTTCCGGCGGGCCAGCCCGCGCGCAGCAGGTCCACCGCCGTGCCGTTGGCCTGGTGGCCCAGCGAAAGCGAGCCGCTGTGCGCCATCAGCACGACCGTGCCGGGCGTCAGGCCCCACGCGTGGGCCGCGGCGGCGTCGTGCACCGCCTCGACGTACTGCAGTTCGACGAAGTGGTTGCCGCCGCCGATCCCGCCGATGACGCTGTCGTGGCTCGCGCCCCCGGCGCTGCCGATCCAGTCGGCGAACGCCTCGGCGCCCCCGGTGGGGAAGCCCGAGGCGTGCGCGCGGTCGACGGCGTCGTCGGCGTCGGTCGGCGCCAGCCCCTGCCAGGGCGTGTCGCCGGTGAGCAGCAGGCCCGGCAGGCCGTCGCGCAGCAGCCCCTCGCGCTGGGCGGGGGTGAGCGCGATCCGGCGGCCGCCCTCGAAGAACAGGCGCCGGAGCCGCCGTTCGAGGCCGTCCAGGCCCGGCCGGACGCGGTCGGCGCTCAGCGAGGTGACCTCCAGGCGCATCCCGCAGTTGACGTCGTTGCCCACGGCCTGGGGGAGCAGGGCGTGCTCGGTCTCGACGACGGTGCCGATCGGGATGCCCGCGCCCTTGTGGAGGTCGGGGGTGAGGGCGACGCGGGTGATGCGGGCGGGCGGGCCGCCCCGGGACAGCCGCTCCAGCGTGTCGGCGGTCTCCAGCAGGGCGAGCACCTCGTCCACGGCGGCGGGTTCGAGGGGGACGTCGGGCCCCGCGCACACCTCGACGGGGATGTCCCAGCGGTTGGGCAGGCGGAGCCATTGCTCGTCCACGCGGACGAGTCGGCGGTCTTGACGGGCGCGCATGGTGCGTACGAATCCTTCGGGCTGCTGATGGGCGCGCGTGAAGGCGCGCAGGGGAACGGGCCCGGACGGGCCGGGCGTGATGCGGCGGGCGATCGGCCCTGCCGCGACCTCCGGTTCAGCAGCCGCGAGGTGGGATCCGACCCTAGCGGCACCGGTACCGGCGGGTCACCCGGTTTTCCGGCCAGCGCGGTGACGGCCGCCTCACGTGTCCGGGCGCTCCCGCTCCGGCGCGGGCGCGTCCAGGTAGCGCGTCACCATCCGCGCGATGAACCGCGCCACGTGCTCGGGCGGCCCGGCGGGCAGCACGATGTGGCTCATCGTCAGCCGCACCGCCGCGTCGGCGACCTCGGCCAGCCGGTCGCGGTCCAGATGCGGCCACTGCGCCATCGCGTGGTCGAGGATGCGCTCGCTGGCGGTGAACACCACCGGCTGGGCCTGGGTGGTCAGCAGCGGCAGCAGCTCCTCGCCGCCCGCGCCGGTCAGCACCGTCTTCTTCAGCGGGTCGTCGGCCGACAGCTCCAGCGTGAACAGCACCGCCGCCTCCACCGCCGAGCGCAGGTCGCGGTGCTGCGACAGCACCCGGTCGATGCCGTCGAGGTAGCGCTCGTTGTCGCGCAGCACCACCGCGCGCGCGAGGCCCCACTTGTCGCCGAACTCGTTGTAGAGGGTCTGCCGCGACACGCCCGCCGCCTGGGCGACGTCCCGCATCCGGACGGCCCGGTAGCCGCGTTCGACCAGCAGTTCCGCGGCCGCGTCCAGCAGGGTCTCGCGCACGGGGCGCCGCGGGGTGTCCATGGGTCCTCCGGTGAGCGGTCGGGACCCCACCATTATCAGCGCGCGGCCGCCGGCCGCCCGTAGGCGGCCCGCACGCGCGGGTCGGCGCGCACCTCGGCGGGCGCCCCGGAGGCGATGACGCGCCCGGCGTCCAGCGCGTACAGCACGTCGCACACGCCGACGACCGTGTCCAGGTCGTCCTCGGCCAGCAGCACCGCCAGCCCCTCGGCCGCCAGGTCCCGCAGCAGCACCTCCAGCGACCGCGCCGCGGGCTCGGGCAGCTCCTTCCAGGGCCCGTCCAGCAGTAGCAGGCGCGGCCCCGACGCCAGCGCCCGCGCGAGCTCGGCCAGCCGCGCCACGCCCGGCGGCACCGTCCCGGCCCGGTCGGCGGCGTACCCGGCGATCCCGACGCGGGCCAGCAGCCGGTCGGCGACCTCGCCCGCGCGCCGCCCCGCCGCCCTGCGCCGCCGCCACCGGTCGCGCGCGGTCCGGCCCGCGACCGGGCCGGTCATCGCGTGCAGGGCCGCGGCGATCCGCACGTTGTCGCGCACCGTCAGCGCCCGGTGGAGCGACGGCTCGTGGAAGGTGCGGGCCACCCCGCCCCGGGCGCGCCGCCGGGCCGGGACGCCGGTCAGGTCCGCGCCGTCCAGCCGCACCACGCCGCCCGCCGGGCGGCGCAGGCCGCAGATCACGTCGCACAGCGTGGTCTTGCCCGCCCCGGCGGGGCCGACCAGGCCGGTGACGGTGGCCGGGGGCGCGGCCAGCGCCGCGCCGTCCACGGCGGTGACGCCGCCGAACCGGACCGTCACCCCCGACGCCCGCAGCCCCTCCGGGGCCGGCTCCCCGCCGGACATGGCCCACCCGCCTCCCGGTGCGCGACGCGACGCAGTTCGTGTGATCTAGGTCACTGACGACGCCACACGATACTGGCGCCCCGCGCGCCGGGCAACGACGCCGGCGGCCGCCGCCCCCGGGGCGGCCGGACCCGGCCGGTCACGTTCCCGATCTTGCTTGATCACGTTTAGGTTGCGCCACGATGTGCGATCTTGTGGGCTTATGGGGCATTTCGTAGGTTCGCGGCGAACAGGGCGTTCCCCTGACCCCTCGCAGCGGTCGGCGCCGACCCGGGGCCCGCGACCCGGGCCGAGGCCGGACCGGCCGGCTGCCCGACTCCCCGAGGAGACGCATGTCCGAGGTCAAACGCCGTGATCTGCTGGCCGGGGCCGCCGCGCTCACCGGCTTCGCCACCGTCGGCCTGCTGCCCGGCACCGCCGCGGCCGCGACCCGGCAGCGCCCCGGCGCGCTCCGCGCCCCGTCCCTGACCCCCGGCGACAAGGCCGTGGTCGCCCGGGTGGACGCCCGCCGCGCGCTGCGCCACCTGAAGGTGCTCAGCGACGAGATCGGCTGGCGCATCGCCGGCACCGACTCCGAGCACCGCGCCGCCTGGTACATCCAGCGCGAGCTGCGGGACCTGGGCTACAAGGTGCGGCTCCAGCCGTTCCCGGTCCCAGACAAGGTGCTGGCCGAGATGTGGGGCCGCGACAACGTGCACTGGCAGAGCGCGGCCTCCCTGCAGGGCGGCACCGGCTCGGTCAAGGCCGACATCGTGGACCTGGGCGCCGCCACCACCGTCACCGACGACCTGGACGGCCGGATCGCGCTGTTCACGCGCGTCGCCGGGCAGGAGACCGCCCAGGCCAAGGCCGCCGCCGAGCGCGGCGCGGCCCTCGTCATGATCGTGAACGTGCGGTCCACCACCTACCCCGAGCGCAAGGCCGCCTCCTTCGTGCCCGCGCTGAGCGAGACCGTCGGCGTCCCGGTGCTGGGCCTCGCCGAGTACCACGGCGCCGAGATCCGCAAGGGCCTGAAGCGGCTGTCGGTCAAGGTCACCAAGCACACCGGCCTCACCTCCTACAACGTGCTGGCCGAGCGCAAGGCCACGCTGCCCAACCCCGGCCGCAAGGCCGTCATCGTCAGCGCGCACTACGACAGCGTGCCGGGCTCGCCCGGCGGCAACGACGACGGCAGCGGCACCGTGCTGTGCCTGGAGCTGGCCCGCGCGCTGCGCCGCCTGCCCACCCAGCAGGACCTGCGCATCTGCCTGTGGGGCGCGGAGGAGCTGGGCCTGGTCGGCGCGCGCCACTACGTCAAGCAGCTGGACGCCGCGGAGGTCGCGCGGATCAGCGGCTGCTTCCAGAACGACATGGTCGCCACCAGCCACCCCCCGGCGGGCACCTACTGGCTGCTGTCGGTGGACGGCGCGGTCAACACCACCACGGCCGCCGTCACCGCCGCCGCCGAGCGGCTCGGCTACACCGGCCAGACCAAGGGCCCGGTCGCGCGCGGCTCCAGCGACCACGAGGCGTTCTACGAGCGCGGCATCGCGGCGGGCAACTTCAGCTGGCGCGGCGGCGAGGCCCCCAGCCAGCTCGAACCCGTCTACCACACCCCCGAGGACACCATCGCGAACAACATCAGCCTCCAGCGGCTCCAGGTGTCGCTGGAACTGATCGGCTGCGCCGCCTACGAGGTCGCGCGGCACAAGTGACCGAAAGGCGAGGGGCCCGCGCCGCCACGCTGCGGCGCGGGCCCCTCGCCCGCGCTAGTCCCACTCCCAGCGGATGCCGTGCACGCCCGGCCGCACCTCCACCTCCGCCAGGTGCACGGTGTCCCAGCCGCTGAGCCTCAGCTCCGCGACGGTGGCGGGCGGCGTGGCCGCGTTCGGCTGCCACTCGCGGTAGCAGCGGGTGGGCAGCGCCGCCGGGTCGAAGTGCACCTGCAGCAGGTACTCGTGCGCCGGGAACCGGAACCACCGGTGGTAGTAGGTGGACAGCGGCCCGCCGTCGCGGTACCCGAACTCGTACTCCACCACGCACGTCTCGCCGCGCGCCAGCGGCCGGTCGAACAGCAGCTCCACCGCCGTCACGCCCTCGCCGGGGTCGGCGCGCACCCGCCCCAGGCGGCAGAACGCGCCGCGCCGCACGTCCGGCAGCAGGCCGCGCTCGTTGTGGTGCAGCGCGACGTGCCGGTCCACCCCGTCGGCCCGCGCCCGCAGCACCAGCCGGGTGTGCACCCCGACCTCCCGGCGGTCGGCGCCCACCCGGAACCGCTCGTGGCAGCTCAGCCACTCCAGCTCGCCGTCGCCGGGCCCGTCGATCTGGGCGAGCAGCCGGTCCACGCTCCCGTGCACCCGGCACACCTCCCGGTAGGGCAGCGCGCCTGGCACGTTCCGCACCCAGCGGCCGCGCGGCCGGGGCGGGCCGAGCAGCGCCACCAGCGACCCCGGCGGCACGTCCAGGATCTGCTCCAGCGCCCGCACCGCGTGCAGCGACCGGGCGCGCTCGGGGCGGCAGCGGCCGCGCTGCCAGTTGCTGAGGCTGGCCAGGCTGACCTTGATGCCGCGCTCGTCCAGCCGGGCGTGCAGCCGCTCCAGGCTGAGGCCGCGGGCCCGGATGGCCGCGCGCAGCGCCTCGGCGAACGCGTCGGGGCGGGGGAGGGAGGGGGCGGTGTCCCCTGGGCGGGGCGCGCGCTTCGTGGACGCCATCGGCGGGGCCTCCTGACGGCTGGTGATCACGAAGCTACCGGCGGCCGCGCACCCCGTCGAGAGGGGACGCGGCCGCCGGCGCCGCCGGAGGCCCGCCGCCGCCGTCAGAAGGTCAGGCTCCAGGCGTCGATGTAGCCGGAGTCGTTGACGCCGGTGTCGACGACCCGCAGCCGCCACACGCCGTTGGCGGGCTCGGCGGAGGCGTCCACGGTGTCGGTCTCGTGCACGACGTCCCCGTCGTCGTCGGCGTCCGGGTCGCGCAGCCGGTAGGTGCGGCCGCTCGGCCCGACCAGGTCGATCCGCAGGTCGCCGCGCCAGGTGTGGTGCACGTCCTGGAACACGCTCAGCGCCCTCGGCGCGTTCCCCGCCACGCCGGACACCGTGATGGACGACTCGGCGGTGCCCTGGTCGGGGACGTCCACGTTGGCGGTGTTCTCGAAGACCCTGCCGGGGTCACCGCCGCCGCCGTGGTTGACGAGGTCGCAGCAGGCGTTGCGGTAGATGCGGGTGGTGCCGCGCTGGGCGTAGCCGGTGTAGGCGGACGCGCCCTCGTACCAGGTCCAGCCGCCGATCGTCTTGCCCTGCACCGGCACGGGGGTGTTGCCGTCGCCGCTCCACAGCGTCCAGTGCGTGTGGTCGCCGTTGGCCGAGCCGCCGCAGGGCAGCTCCTCGGCGATGCGGCCGAGGTACTCGCCGAGCCTGACCGGGCTGCCGCTGGCCTTGGCGGTGGCGTCGCGCAGGTGGTAGTAGCCGGTGGTGTAGCCGTTGTCGTGCATCACGGTGATGTAGGGCCAGCGGCCGCCGCCGGTGCAGTGCCGGTACATGGTCCCGGCGCGGGAGGCGAGCACGTTGCCGTCGCCGCCGTAGAAGTCGATCGAGTTGTAGGGGCGCGACTGGCCGCTGTTGCCGTGCACGCCCCAGTGGCCCCAGCCGGTGCCCTGCTTCCACGGCAGCGACAGGCCGGTGTCGGCCGACAGCGCGGCCGGGGCCTTGGCGGCGGCGGTCCGCGCGAACGGGCCCCGCTCGCCCTCCCGCACGACCGAGGACGGCGCGGTGTGGGCGAGCGCCGCGAACTCCGGCGTGCCCTGGAGGCCCACTCGCCAGGTCCGGCCCTCCAGCCGCGCCACGAACAGCGCGGTCACCGGCGCGGTCTCCACGCCCTTGGGGATCTGGAACGCGCCGCTGCCGAACGCCCAGGCCCGGTCGGGCGACCAGCGCTGCGCCTCGATCAGCGTCCGCAGCGTCGTGCCGGCCGCGACGCCGTAGGAGCCCTTGGCCCGTCCGGCGAGCCGGTCCTGCATCACGGCGTGCACGGCTCGGCCGAGGTCGGGGGCGGCGCTCGCGGCCGCCGGGGCGCCCGGAGCCGCCAGGGCAGGCGGGGTGAGGGCGGGCAGGGCCGCGGCGGCGGCCAGGACCGCGCCGAGGGCCGCCGGGACGGCCCGCGTCCGTCGGTTCATCATCTCGCTCCTTGGATCGGGGGACGGCGGCCTGCCCCCGGCGGTGCCGCCGCGCAGCAGCGTGCGCCGGCGGCGGGAGGGGATCAACACGTCCGGCGAGGCGCCCGCGCAAACCCTGGATGCCGGGCCCTAAAAACTGGAAATCCCATTCGGGCGGGTGCGGGCGGACGCGTTTACCGCCTGATGGACGGCCGGTCGGCGGGGCGGGGCCCCGCGCGGGCGCGGACGGCCCCCGCGCGGCGACTGAATCTTTAGAAACCTCGCCCGCGTCCTTGTTCGGCGCGCCGGGACCGGGATAAATTCACGAAACTTGTTCATGTTTCGTCGTGGCACAGAGAGGCACCCGTGGCCCTTCCCCCGTTCCCGCCCGGCTTCGTATGGGGCACCTCCACCTCCGCCTTCCAGATCGAGGGCGCCACCGACCGCGACGGCCGGGGCGCCTCGTCCTGGGACGCGTTCACCGCGCGGCCCGGCGCGGTCCGCGACGGCTCCGACGCCGCCACCGCCGCCGGCCACTACGACCGCTACCGCGAGGACGTCGCGCTGCTGGCGGGCCTCGGCGTGGACGCCTACCGCTTCTCGATCGCCTGGACCCGCGTGCTGCCCACCGGCTCCGGGAAGGTCAACCAGGCCGGCCTGGACTTCTACGACCGCCTGGTGGACGAGCTGTGCGCCGGCGGCGTCAGGCCCGCGCCCACCCTGTTCCACTGGGACACCCCCCAGGCGCTGGAGGAGGCGGGCGGCTGGCTGTCGCGCGACACCGCCGACCGGTTCGCCGAGTACGCCGCGGTCGTCGCCGAGCGGCTGGCCGACCGCGTGCCCATGTGGATCACCATCAACGAGCCCGCCGAGCTGACCCTGCTCGGCCACGCGCTCGGCGAGCACGCCCCGGGCAAGGCGCTGATGTTCGACGCGCTGCCGGTCGCCCACCACCTGCTGCTCGCGCACGGCAAGGCCGTCCAGGCGCTGCGCGCGGCGGGCGCGGGCGACATCGGCCTCGCCGCCTCGCACACGCCGGTGTGGACCGCCGGGGACGACGACGCCGCGCGGATGGGCGCCGACCTCTACGACACCCTCATGAACTGGCTGTTCGCCGACCCCATCCTCACCGGCCGCTACCCCGAGGGCTTCGCCGAGGCCATGCCCGGCCCGGTCGCCGAGGACCTCAAGACCATCTCCGCGCCGCTGGACTGGTACGGCGTCAACTACTACAACCCGACGCTGGTCGGCGCGCCCGACCCGTCCGGCCAGGACGCCTTCGGCGGCATCGAGCTGCCCGACGACCTGCCGTTCGGCATCAAGGAGATCGAGGGCCCGCCGCGCACCGACTTCGACTGGCCGGTCGTCCCCGACGGCCTGCGCGAGATCCTCGTGACGCTCAAGGAGCGCTACGGCGCGAGCCTCCCGCCGGTCCTGGTCACCGAGAACGGCTGCTCCTACGGCGACGGCCCCGACGCCTCCGGCCGCGTCGCCGACACCCGCCGCGTCGAGTTCCTGGACGGCCACCTGCGCGCCGTCCGCGAGGCCATCGCCGCCGGGGTGGACGTGCGCGGCTACTTCGTGTGGTCGCTGATGGACAACTTCGAGTGGGCCGAAGGCTACCGGCAGCGGTTCGGCCTCGTGCACGTGGACTACCGGACCCTGGAGCGCACGCCCAAGGACTCCTACCACTGGTACCGCGACACGATCGCGGCGTCCCGGCAGACCGGCTGATGACCGCCGCGACCGCCGGCGCGCGGGAGGCGGGGGAGCGGGCGCCGGGCCGCTGGGTCGGCGCCCTCACCCTGGCCAACCTCGGCGTGTGGGCGGGCTGGTTCGGCCCGCTCCAGGTGCTGCTGGCGCTTCAGGCCGAGGACCTCGCGCCGGGCCACAAGGCCACCGCACTGGCGTGGACGACCGGGATCGGCGCGGTGTTCTCCCTCGTCGCCAACCCGCTCTTCGGCGCGGTCTCCGACCGGACCGCCTCCCGGCACGGGATGCGCGCGCCGTGGGTGCTGGCCGGCGCCCTCGGCGGCGCGGCCGGGCTGGCGGTGCTGGCCCTCGCGCCGAGCGTCCCCGTCATGATCGCCGGCTGGTGCCTGGTGCAGGTCGCGCTGAACGCCTCCTACGCCGCGCTGACCGCCGCCGTCCCCGACCAGGTGCCCTGGCGGCAGCGCGGGGTGGTCGGCGGCTGGCTCGGCGTGGCGCAGATCGGGGGAGTGCTGGCGGGCACGGCCCTCGGCACCGTGGCGGGCGGCCTCACCGCGGGCTACCTGGCGTGCGCGGCGTTCATGCTGGTGGCCGTCGTGCCCTACCTGCTGGCACGGCGCGACGTGCGGCTCGCCGAACGGCCGCCGTTCTCCTGGAGGGGCTTCCTGGCGGGCTTCTGGATCGACCCGCGCCGCCACCCCGACTTCGGCTGGGCCTGGCTGACCCGCTTCCTGATCCAGCTCAGCAACGCCATCGTGATGATGTACCTGCTGTACTACCTGCAGGACGCGGTCGGCTACGGCGACGGCGCCGAGACCGGCGTGCTCGTCCTGACCGCGGTCAACGCCGTGACGCTGCTGGCGAGCGTGGTGGTGGCGGGCGCGTGGTCGGACCGGATCGGCCGCCGCCGCCCCTTCGTGGTCTGGTCGGGGTACGTCATGACCGCCGCGACCGCCCTGCTGGCGGTCTGGCAGACCTGGCCCGGCGCGATCGTGGCCGCGCTGGTGCTGGGCGTCGGCTTCGGGATCTTCACCTCGGTGGACTTCGCGCTGATGACCGAGGTGCTGCCCGACGCCGCCGACCGGGGCAAGGACCTCGGCGTCATCAACATCGCCGCGTCGCTGCCGCAGGTGATCGCGCCCGCGATCGCCGCGCCGATCGTGGCCGGGTTCGGCGGGTACGCGACGCTGTACGCGGTCGCGGCGCTGTTCGCGCTCGCCGGGACGGTGCTGGTGCGGCGCATCAGATCGGTGCCCTGACCTGGCGCGCGGACGTCCGAGCGACCGGCCGAGCGAAAGGCCGGGGCGGTCCCGGTGGCCCCGGGACCGCCCCGGCCCGCCCCCGTCCGTCAGATCCAGCCGTCGAGCGCGGCCATGAAGCCGTCCAGGTCGTCGCGGTGGACCACGTGCCCGGTGCCGGGCACGACCCTCACCTCGAAGCCCTTGGCGCGCAGGTCGTCGGCCAGGTCGTCCGGCACCAGCCGCTTGTCGTCGGCGGCCACCACCAGCGACGGCACGGCCGGCGCGTCCGGCACGCGGTCGTGCGCGCGGCCCAGCCAGCCCGCGGCCTCCACGTCCCACCGGGCGAAGCCGTCCAGCTCGGAGGCCACGTCCACATCGACCCACTTGGGCGCCATCTGCCGGATCTGGTCGGCGGTGGCGACCTTGGTGAACCGCGCGAACCGCTCGATCGGCACGGCCGCCTCGGCGTCGCCGCCGATCCTCCAGGCCGGGTCGCTGTAGACGGCGCGGGCCGGGCGCAGGTCGGCCACGGCCAGCGACAGCGACAGCCCGCCCAGCGAGTGCCCGATGATCACGTCGGCGCCGGCGGGCAGGGACTCCACCAGGTCGGCGGCGAACAGCTCGGGCGTGTACTCCTCGGCGTGCGGGCTGTCGCCGTGCCCGCGCAGGTCCGGCATCAGCACCCGGTAGCCGCGTTCGGCGAGCAGCGGGGCCACCCGCACCCAGGTGCCGTGCGAGGACATGATGCCGTGGACCAGGACGGCGGTCTTGCCGCCCTCGCCGAGCTGGTGGACTTTGAGCTTCATGGAGGGGTCACTTCCTTGAGGTGGTTCGCAGTGGTTCTCTCAGGGGCCGGACGGTCTAGCGCACGCTCTTGACCGGCAGGATCGCCAGCGCGCCCAGGAGGGACGCCACCGCCGCGAACAGGTACAGCGAGGCGTAGCCGCCCAGGTGGCCGATGATGACCGAGGCCGTGAACGGGGCGATGATCTGGGGTCCGGCGTTGGCGATGTTGAGCACGCCCATGTCGCGGGCGGCGTCCCGCCGGGCGGGCAGCACCAGGGTGACCATGACGGTGTCCACGGCCATGTAGACGCCGAAGAACAGGCCGCTGACCGCCGCGAAGACGATCATCGTCGTCCAGCCCGGCCACAGCAGCGGCAGCGTCATCGAGGCCGCGGTGCCGACGCTGGAGACGAACACGAACACCTTGCGCCGCCGCAGCCGGTCCGACAGCGGCCCGCCGATCACCGTGGAGACCACCGAGGCGACGGTGGTGACGGCCAGCAGCACGGCCACCGCGTCGGCGCCCTTGAGGCCCGCGGGCAGGCCGATGTGGTCCTCCAGCATGTACAGCAGGTAGCCGATCACGCTGAAGTAGCCGAGGATCATCAGGGCGCGGCCCACGAACACCCACATGAAGTCGCGGTGCTTCAGCGCCGACAGGAACGAGGCCAGGTCCTCGGCCAGCGAGGAGCGGCCCTCGGCGTCGGCGGGCAGCTCGTCGCCGCGCGGGTCGTGGGTCAGGGCGGCCATCGCGACGGCGGCGGCGACCAGCAGCGCGCCCAGCGTGACGTAGCCCAGCTCGATCGCCCCGGTGAACCGGCCGGCGACCAGGACGCCCACCAGCATCCCCAGCTGCAGGCCCGCGCCCATCATGGCCGAGGCCGCGCCGCGCCGCTCCTCGGGCACCCGGTCGGGGATGATCGCGGTGACGGCGGCCTGGTAGACGTTGCCCATGCCCTGGGCCAGGCACCAGCCCACGACCAGCATCGCGATCGTGTCCGCGGTGCCCATGAAGGCCAGGAAGGCCAGCGCGAGCACCGCGCCGCCGAGCAGGTAGGGGTTGCGGCGGCCGAACCGGGACCGGGTGCGGTCCGACAGCGCGCCGCCGATCGGGTTCAGCAGGGTGGCGAAGACCGCGCCGACGCCGGTGACGAGGCCGAGGTTGGCGACCTTGTCGGCGGCGTCGATGCGCTCCACCTGGAGCGGCAGCAGGATGCTCGCCACACCGCCGTAGACCGAGAACAGCAGCAGGTTGCCGGTCAGCAGCAGCGGCATCAGCCGCCGCCGCCCGCGCCTGCCGCCCGGACCCGGCGGGACCGCGGGCGGGGTGACGGGCGCGGTCCCGGCGGTCATCGGAGGCTCCGGGCGGTGCGGCGGCAGGGTCGGGGGGTCGGCATGGCATTACTCCTCGGCAGGGAACGAGGCACCCGCGGGTGGCCGGTGATACGCATCACTTATACGTATAAGCTCTATATAGCACCGGTTTTCCCGCCCTGTCGACGCCGTCCTGCGAAAGACTGCCGAGCATGACCGACCAGCCGCCCGCCGAACGCCCGGCGACCAGCACCGACGTGGCGCGGCTGGCCGGGGTCTCGCAGGCGACGGTCTCCTACGTGCTGAACGACGCCCCCGGCGTGAAGATCAGCGAGGCGACCCGGGTCCGGGTCCGCCGGGCCGCCGAGCAGCTCGGCTACACCCCGCACGCCTCGGCCCGCACCCTGCGCAGGGGCCGCAGCGACGTGGTGCTGTTCCCGGTCCCCGACATCCCGACCGGCCACCTGGCCGCCCGGTTCTTCGGCGAGCTGGGCCACCGGCTGCGCGACCACGGCCACACGCTGGTGCTGTACGGCGACACCCGCGGCCGGGGCGTGGCCGCCGCGCGCGAGTGGGCGCAGTGGCGTCCGGCGGCGGTGGTGGTGTTCGCCGACCGGCTCACCCGGGCGGCGGTGCGCCAGCTCCACGCGGCCGGGGTCGCCACCGTGGTCGCCCTGGGGACCGATCGGTCCCCGCTGGCCCCGACCATGGTCTTCGACGACTACGCCATCGGCGAGTGCGCGGTCGGGCACCTGATCGAACGGGGCAGGCGGCGGCTCGGCGCGGTGATGCCCGCCGAACCCGAGCTGGCCCACTTCGGCGTGCCCCGGATGGCGGGCGCCGTGCGCGCCGCCGCCGCGCACGGCCTCACCGTCCGGCGGGTGGACCTGCCGTTCGACGAGGCGGGCGCGGCCGGGGCCGTGGCGGGCTGGGCCGCGGGGGAGCGGCCCGACGGGATCTTCGCCTACAACGACGACTACGCGATGCTGCTGATGCGGGTGCTCCAGGACGCCGGGCTGGAGGTGCCCGGCGACGTGGCGGTGGTCGGGGCCGACGACCTGCCGCTCGGGCGGCTGCTGCGGCCCCGGCTGACCACGGTCCGGGTGATCGGCGACCGGTCGGCGGCGCAGGTGGCCGCGCAGCTGCACGAGCTGATCGTCCGGCGGGAGCGGGACCCGGCGGTCACGCTGCTGCACAGCACCGCCGAGATCGTCCATCGCGAGTCCTCCTGACGGGCGGGGGCGGGCGGGTAAGCTGGTCGGTTTCGCCACCCGAGACCGGAGGTCCGTTCCGCATGTCCGCCCCCGCCCCAGAGGAGCCCGACTCCCCGACCGATCCCGCGCCCGACCCCGCCGCCGTTCTCGCCGCCGAGCAGGCGCACCTCGCCGAGTCCCGGGCCGCCCTGCGCCGGATGCGCGAGCACGCCGAGGGCATGTCGGCCGACGCCGCCGCCGACTGGGTCTCGCGCCAGTTCCTGGAATCGCTGCTGGACCAGCGCGTCGCCGCGCTGGCCGACCACCCCGACACCCCGCTGTTCTTCGGCCGCATGGACCACGACCGGGGCCGCGCCGGCGACGCGGCCGCGGACGACCTGCCGCCCACCATGTACGTGGGCCGCCGCCACGTCCACGACGGCCCCCAGGGCCGCCCGCTGGTGCTGGACTGGCGCGCCCCGGTGTCGCGGGCCTTCTACCAGGCGGGCCCGGCCGACCCGATGGGCTGGCGCCGCCGCCGCCGCTTCGGCTTCCAGGGCGGCGCGCTGACCGCGTTCGAGGACGAGCCGCTCGACGGCCGCGCGCTCGGCCCCTCGGCGATCCTCACCGCCGAGATCGAGCGGCCCCGCACCGGCCCGATGCGCGACATCGTCGCCACCATCCAGCCCGAGCAGGACGAGATCGTGCGGGCCGACCTGCCGCACACCGTCTGCGTGCAGGGCGCCCCGGGCACCGGCAAGACCGCCGTGGGCCTGCACCGCGCCGCCTACCTGCTGTTCACCCACCGCGAGCGGCTGGCCCGCTCCGGGGTGCTGATCGTCGGCCCCAACCGCGCCTTCCTCGCCTACATCTCGGCGGTGCTGCCCGCCCTCGGCGAGGTCCGCGTGGACCAGGCCACCATCGAGGACCTGCTCGGCGCGCCCGATGCCGCCGAGACCGCCGCCGAGCCCGCCGCCACCGCCGCGCTCAAGGGCGAGGCCCGCATGGCCGACGTGCTGCGCAAGGCGCTGTGGCGGCACATCAACAAGCCCGAGGATGGCCTGGTCGTCACCCAGGGCGCCGCCCGCTTCCGCCTCGCCGACCACGAGGTGCGCGAGATCGCCGCCGCCCTGCGCGGCACCGCCCGCTACGGCAACGGCCGCGAGATGTTCGCCCAGCGCCTGGCCCACCAGATCCTGGTGCGGATGGAGCAGCGCGGCTACGCCGTCGACGACCGCGACCAGGACCGGGTGGCCCGCTCCAAGCCGGTCAAGCAGCTGGTGGACCGGGTCTGGCCCAAGCTGACCGCCGAGCAGGTGCTGTTCCGGCTGCTGTCGGACGCCGACTTCCTGCGCACGGCCGCCAAGGGCGTGCTGGATGAGGACGAGCAGGCGGCGCTGCTGTGGGCCAAGCCGCCGCGCTCGCACCGCTCGGCCAAGTGGACCTCCGCCGACCGCGCCCTGCTGGACGAGCTGGCCGACCTCGTCGACCGGACCCCCTCGCTCGGCCACCTGGTCGTGGACGAGGCCCAGGACCTGTCGGCGATGCAGCTGCGCGCCCTCGGCCGCCGCTGCGCCAACGGCTCGGCGACCGTGCTCGGCGACATCGCGCAGGGCACCACGCCCTGGTCGGCCCGCTCCTGGACCGAGGTCCTGGAGCACCTGGGCCAGAAGGGCGAGGTCACCGAGCTGACGCTCGGTTTCCGCGTGCCCGGCGCGGTCCTGGACTACGCCGCCCGCCTGCTGCCGCACGTCGCCCCCGGGCTCGCGGCCCCGCGCTCGCTGCGCGCCGGGGCGGGCGCGCTCACCGTCACCCGCGCCGGGGACCTGCCGGCGGGCGTGGCCGAGGCCGTCCGGGCCGCGCTGGAGCGCGAGGGCTCGATCGGCCTGATCGCCGCCGACGCCGACGTGCCCGCCCACGCCGCCGCCCTGTCCGCGGCGGGCATCGACCACACCGTGCTCGGCCCCGACTCCGACGGGTCCGGGCGGCTGCTGGTCATCCCCGCCACCCTCGCCAAGGGACTGGAGTACGACCACGTGATCATCGTTGAACCGGCCGCCATCGCCGCCGCCGAACCGCGCGGCCTCGCCCGCCTGTACGTGGTGCTGACCCGCGCGGTCACCTCGCTCGCCGTCGTCCACCGCGACGACCTGCCCGCCGAGCTGGCCGCATGAGCGAGACCGTCGTCCTGCCCGCCGTCCCGCCGTTCGACTTCGGGGCCACGCTGTGGTTCCTGGAGGGGTTCACGCCGTCCGCCGACGCCCAGCGCGTCGGCGACGGCGCCCTGACCCGCGCCCTGCGCGCCGGGGGCCGCACCGTCGTCGCGCGCGTCACCGCCGAAGGGGACGCGGCCGTCCGCTGCGAGCTGCACGCCGACGGCCCGCTGGAGCCCGATGTCGTCGAGGAGGCCGCCGACCGGCTCACCCTGTCGCTGGGCCTCGACGACGACCTGGCCGGCTTCTACGAGATCGCCCGCGAGGACCCCGACTTCGCGCCCGTCGCCGAGCGCCTGCGCGGCTACCACCAGGCGCGGTTCACCACGCCGCTGGAGGCCATGGTCTGGTCGATCCTGACCCAGCGCAACACCCACACGATGACGCTGCGGGGCCGCCGCGCCCTGGCCGCCGAGATCGGCGCCACGCTCACCGTGGACGGCGTGCCCTACACCGCCTTCCCCGACATCGAGCAGCTCGCCGCGCTGGCGCCGGGCCGGGTCGCCGAGCTGATCGGCAACCAGCGCAAGGGCCGCTTCCTCGCCGACGCGCTGCGCGCCTGGCTGGAGGTGGACGAGGACCTCCTGCGCACCGCGCCCTACCAGCAGGCCAAGAAGGTCCTGCTGGACCTGCCGGGCGTCGGCCCGTGGTCGGCGACGTTCATCATGATCCGGGGCCTGGGCCGCACCGACGAGACCCCGGTCGAGAAGCAGCTGGTGGAGCCGGCCTCGCGCGTCTACGGGCAGCCGCTGTCGCAGGCGCAGATCCAGAAGATCGGCGGGCGCTACGGCCCCTGGGCCGGCCTGTGGGCGCACTACCTGCGCATCGTCGGCTGACCACCGCCGCCGCGGGCCCGTGCTGTGACCGCCCCCTGTGAGCGGTCCCTGTGAGCGGTCACAGCACGGTTGACCCCGTCAGCGGGCGCTTTCTAAGGTGGGGGACATACCGACCGGTTGGTATGTCCGTGTCGGCAGGTCCGTGGCACCCGTTTCCCGGAGGTCCCCGTGAGCACCGCACCACCCGACGCCGACGAGCTGCGCAGGCGGGTCGGCGAGTTCCTGGCCGGGCACGACCCGGCCGCGATGGAGCCCCTGGAGTTCCTGCGCGCCCGCTTCGACGCCGGGCTCGCCTGGGTGCACTACCCCGAGGGGCTGGGCGGCCTCGGCGCGCCGCGCGCCCTCCAGCAGGGGGTGGACCGGGCGTTCGCCGCCGCCGGGGCGCCGACCAACCAGCCCGAGCGCAACGGCATCGGGCTCGGCATGGCCGCGCCGACCATCCTCGCCTTCGGCACCGAGGAGCAGAAGCGCCGCTTCCTGCGCCCGCTGTGGACGGCCGAGGAGATCTGGTGCCAGCTGTTCTCCGAGCCCGGCGCGGGCTCCGACCTCGCCGCGCTCGGCACCCGCGCGGTGCGCGACGGCGACCACTGGACCGTCAACGGGCAGAAGGTCTGGACGTCCATGGCGCACGAGGCGCGCTGGGCGATCCTGGTCACCCGCACCGACCCCGACGCGCCCAAGCACCGCGGCATGACCTACTTCGTGTGCGACATGACCGCGCCCGGCGTCGAGGTGCGGCCGCTGCGCCAGATCACTGGTGAGGCCGAGTTCAACGAGGTCTTCCTGACCGACGTGCGCATCCCCGACGAGCACCGGCTCGGCGAGGTCGGGCAGGGCTGGCAAGTCTCCACCACCACGCTGATGAACGAGCGCGTCGCCATCGGCGGCGCGGCCACCCCGCGCGAGGGCGGCATGATCGGCGTGGTCGCGCGGCTGTGGCGCGACCGGCCCGAGCTGCGCACGCCCGGCCTGCACGACGCGCTGCTGCGCTCGTGGGTGGAGGCCGAGGCCGCCCGCCTCACCGGCGAGCGGCTGCGCCAGCAGCTCACCGCCGGGCAGCCCGGCCCCGAGGGCTCGGCCGCCAAGCTCGCCTTCGCCACCCTCAACCAGCAGATCTCCGGCCTGGAGCTGGAGCTGCTCGGCGAGGACGGCCTGCGCTACGACGACTGGACCATGCGCCGCCCCTCGGAGGTGGACTTCACCCGCCGCTCGCCCGGCTACCGCTACCTGCGCGCCAAGGGCAACTCCATCGAGGGCGGCACCTCCGAGATCCTGCGCAACATCATCGCCGAACGGGTCCTCGGCCTGCCCGGCGAGATCCGGGTGGACAAGGACGTGCCGTGGAAGGACCTGCCCAAGTGAGCGACCTGCTGTACAGCGAGATCGAGAACGACCTGCGCGCCGGCGTCCGCGAGCTGCTGGACGACAAGGCGGGCTGGGCCGACGTGCTCGCCGGGACCGAGAAGGACGAGGCGCACGACGCCGCGCTGTGGCGCGCGCTCACCGACATGGGCGTCACCGCCCTGCCGGTGCCCGAGGAGCTGGGCGGGGCGGGCGCGTCGTGGCGCGAGACCGCCGTGGTGATGGAGGAGCTGGGCCGCGCCGTCGCGCCCGTGCCGTTCCTGACCGGGGCCGTCCTCGGCGTCGCCGCGCTCCAGGCGGCCGGGGACACCGAGCTGCTGTCGAGCGGCCGGACGGCGCTGCTCGCGGTGCCGTTCACCACCGCCCCCGCCGGCCCGGTGCCCGACGGGGTGCGCGCCGACGGCGGGACGCTCACCGGCGCCGTCACCAGCGTCGCCGACGCGGCCGCCGCCGAGGTGCTGCTGGTCCGGGCGTCCGGCGGCCTCTACGCCGTCGAGGCCGCCGACGCGCGCCTGACGCCGGTGGTGTCGCTGGACATGACCCGGCGGCTGTGCGACGTCGCCTTCGACGCCGCCCCCGCCCGGCGGATCGCCGAGGGCGACGACGCGCTGCGCCGGGCCCTCGCCATCGGCGCCGCGATGCTGGCGTCCGAGCAGCTCGGCCTGGCCGAACGCTGCCTGGAGACCACCGTCGCCTACCTGAAGACCCGCTACCAGTTCGGCCGCCCGGTCGGCTCCTACCAGGGCCTGAAGCACCGGCTGGCCGACCTGTGGACCGCGATCACGCAGGCCCGCGCCGTCGCCAGGTACGCCGCCGACTGCGCCGCCTCGGACGACCCCGACCTGCCGGTCGCGGTGGCCGTCGCGCAGGCGCACTGCTCGGCCGTGGCCGTGCGGGCGGCCGAGGAGTGCGTGCAGATGCACGGCGGCATCGGGTTCACCTGGGAGCACCCGGCGCACCTGTACCTGAAGCGGGCCAAGAGCGGGGCGCTGGCGCTCGGCACGCCCGACCGGCACCGCGCCGCGCTCGCCGGCCTGGTGGACCTTCCGGCCGGGCCCTAGACGCGGGCCATAAGATCCCCGATGTGAGCGAACAGGGCACGCCCTCCGGCGACACGCTGCGCAGCCACGTCCCCCACTCCGCCCGGGTGTGGAACTACCTGCTGGGCGGCAAGGACAACTACCCGGCCGACCGGGCCGCCGCCGAGGCGGTCCTGGAGGCCAACCCGCGGATGCTGGAGCAGGCGCGCGCCGACCGCGCGTTCCTCGGCCGGGTGGTACGCCACCTGGCCGGGGAGCAGGGCGTGCGCCAGTTCCTCGACATCGGCACGGGCCTGCCGACCGCCGACAACACCCACGAGGTCGCGCAGCGGACCGCCCCCGGCAGCCGCATCGTCTACGTCGACCACGACCCGCTGGTGCTGGTGCACGCCCGCGCGCTGCTGACCAGCAGCCCCGAGGGCTCGTGCGACTACATCGACGCCGACCTGCACGAGCCGGAGGCGCTCCTCGCGCAGGCCCGCGCCCGGCTGGACTTCACCCGGCCGGTGGCGATCATGCTGGTGGGCGTCCTGCACCACATCGAGGGCGACTCCCACGCCGTCGTCCAGACGCTGAAGGACGCGGCGCCGCCCGGCAGCTGGCTGGCGGTCAACCACCCGACCAGCGCGGTCCACGGCGAGACCGCCGAGCGCAGCGCCCGGCTGTGGAACGAGTCGGGCGGCCGCCCGCCGGTCATCCTGCGCAGCCCCGCCGAGATCACGCGCTACTTCGACGGCTGGGAGCTGGCCGAGCCCGGCGTGGTGTCGTGCTCGCGCTGGCGGCACGAGCAGGCCGTGGGGGAGCCCAAGGAAGTGGACGCCTTCGCCGGCCTCGCCCGCAAGCCGCGTTTCTAGAAGCCCCGGCCCAGGAGGCCCGCCTGGCGGCTCGCCCCCTGACCGTTGCTTTGCGAGTGCCACATCGCTTTGCGATCCGGCCCGGCGGGACTAGAGGTCTCTGATGCGGGCCCACGGGCCGCGTTCTCTCCGTCACGTCGATGGTCCTGTGACGCAACCGAGCCGCTCACTTGGCGGATTCCTACAAAACGGTGATCGTCACCGGGCCCGGCTTCGTAGCCGTCGACACTAGGACGCCCTTCCCCGGCTTGCTGTACTGAGCCGAACATCCCGCCGAACGGAGCCGGGACACCGTCCTTATAGGCGATTCGACGGAACGTTGCAAGACCACTCGGGGGTTGTGGCTCCGCTCACATTACATGCAATGTGTTGGTGTGCCGGAGCCGTAAGGGACAGCGCGGACGGACGGCATCTCCCGCGGCACGCGGGAGAGGAGGGAGACACATTGTCCTCGATCCGCAACCGGGCCCCGGACGACCCCGGCGCCCAGGACCCCGACTCCACCGGCCCCACCGGCACCCCGACCACCGCCGCCCCGACCACCGCCGCCGTCAACGCCCCCGGCCCCGACGCGGTGGACGCGGTCCCGCGGCTGCGCACGCTGGCCCCGCTCAGCGTGCAGCACGTCCTCATCGCCTACTCCGGCATGGTCACCGTCCCGCTGCTGATCGGCTCGGGGCTGGGCCTGTCCGGCGACAAGATCGCCGCCCTGATCACCGCCAACCTGTTCGTCAGCGGCGTCGCCACGCTGCTGCAGACCATCGGCTTCTGGAAGGTCGGGGTGCGGCTGCCCATCGTGATGGGCTCCACCTTCACCGGCATCGGCCCGGCCATCATCGTCGGCAAGGACGGCGGCCTGCCCGCGGTGTTCGGCGCGACCATCGTCGCCGGCGCGCTGACGTTCCTGGCCGCGCCCTACTTCAGCAGGCTGCTGCGGTTCTTCCCGCCGCTGGTCACCGGCACCATCATCGCCATCATCGGCTTCAGCCTGGTGCCCTCCACCGCCAACCTGGTCGCCCACCACGACCCCGACGCGATGCGGAACGGCGCGGCGCTCGCCAACATCGCGCTGGCGGGCGGCACCATCCTGTTCATCCTGGGGCTGGAGCGGTTCGCGCCCCCGGTCGTCGCCCGCGTCGGCGTGCTGCTGGCCCTGGTCATCGGCACCCTGGCCGCGATCCCGATGGGCCTGGTGGACTTCGGCGGCGTCGGCGACGCCGACCTGGTCGGGCTGGTCACCCCGTTCGACTTCGGCGCGCCGGTGTTCGTGCTCTCGGCGATCCTGCCCATGATCATCGTGCAGCTGGTCAACATGGTCGAGTCGGCCGGCGACACCCTGGCCATGGGCCAGATCGCCGGCCGCGAGGTCGGGCCGCCGGAGGTGGCCCGCGCGCTGCGCGCCGACGGCGCGGCCACCGCGTTCGCCGGGGCGTTCAACTCCTTCACCATCGTCACCTTCGGCGAGAACGTCGGCCTGGTCAGCATGACCCGGGTGCTCAGCCGCTGGGTGGTGGCCGGGTCCGGGGCGATCCTGGTGGTGCTCGGCCTGGTGCCCAAGCTCGGCGCGGTGGTGGCCGCGCTGCCCGGCCCGGTGCTCGGCGGCGTCGGCGTGGTGATGTTCGGCGTGGTCGGCGCGGTCGGCCTGCGCATCCTGGCCCAGGCGGACCTGGCCGACACCCGCAACATGCTGGTCGTCGCGGTCTCGTTCGGCATGGGCTTCATGCCGGTCGGCGCGCCCCACGTCTACGACCGGTTCCCCGCGTTCGCGCAGACCGTGCTGAGCAGCGGCATCGCCGCGGGCGGCATCACGGCGTTCCTGCTGAACCTGCTGCTCAACGAGACCCACCGCCGGGCGGCCGCCGCCGGGCCCGCCCCCGAGCCCAAGCCCGAACCCGAGCCCGAGGTCGCATGACGCGAGGCCGCACCGCACAGAGAGAAGGCGCATCGATGAGCACCACCCCCGCGATGATCCGCGACGTGACCGTGTGGACGCAGGGCCGCTGGGTCGCCGGGCAGGACGTGCACCTGCGCGGCGGCCGGGTCGCCGAGGTCGTCCCGCACGGCTCCCGGCCCGCCGCCGGCGACGTCCTGGACGGCAGCGGCGGCCACCTGATCCCCGGCCTGGTCAACACCCACACCCACCTCCACCAGGCCGTCATGCGCGGCATCGCCGAGGGCGAGCCGCTGATCCGCTGGCTGCGCCACGTCGCCGAAGGCACCGTCGCCCTCACCCCCGAGCAGGCGTACGTCGCGGCGGCCGCCGCCTCGCTGGAGGCGCTGCGCAGCGGCACCACCGCGCTGGTGGAGCACATGTGGCCGCACCCCTCCCGCGCCGTGCACGACGCGATCCTGCGGGCCCTGGACGACACCGGCGTCCGCGCCGTGGTCTGCCGGGGCGTGGCCGACCGCCCCGACACCACCCGCAAGTGGGGCTTCGAGCCGCGCCTGATGGAGCCGCTGGGCGAGGTGCTCGACCACGTGGACGAGCTGGCCGCGCGCACCGCGGGCGGCCGGATCGCCCTCGGCGTCGCGGTGCCCAACCCGCGCTCGCTCACCCCCGACGGCCTGCGCCGCGTCCGCGCGTTCGCCGAGGAGCGCGGCATGACCGCCAGCATCCACCTGCTGGAGACCGCCACCGACGAGGACATGTGCCGCGAGCACGCGGGCGTCGGCGCGGTCGGCTACCTGGAGCAGTCCGGCTTCCTGTGGGACCGGCTGCTGGCGGTGCACTGCTGCAAGCTCGACGCCGAGGGCCGCCGCGTGCTGGCGGGCCGCAGCGTCGGCGTCTCCTACAACCCGCTCAGCAACATGCGCCTGGGCAGCGGCGTCGCGCCCGTGCCCGAGATGCTGGAGGCCGGCATCCGCGTCGGCCTCGGCGTGGACGGCGCGGCCAGCAACGACACCCAGGACGCGCTGGAGACCATGCGCATGGGCGCCTACCTGCAGCGGGCGGTGCGCGGCCGGTCCGACCTGCTCGGCTTCGCCGACATGCTGGGCCTTGCCACCAGCGGCGCCAACGCCGTGCTCGGCCTGGAGGAGCGGCCCGACGGCGTGCTGCCGGGCGTCCAGGCCGACCTGGTGCTGCTGCGCTTCGACCGGGACCTGGCGTGCGTGCCGGTGCTCGACCCCGGCGCGACGCTGCTCACCACCGGCAGCTCGCGCACCGTCGACAGCGTGCTGGTGGACGGGGAGGTGCTGATCGCCGACGGCCGCAGCACCAGGGTGGACGAGAAGGACCTCATCGCCCGCGCGGTCGCCGCCGCGCCCGACCCGGCGCTGCTCGTCCCGTAGGTTCCTAAATTACATGCAATCACCCCTGTCATTCTCTAGAGGACGGGGGTGATTGCATGTAATGTGTGGGGCAAGACGAGGGAGTGGACATGACCACCACGTACGGCGCGGTGAACCGGATCGCCCCCGGCAGCCTCCTGGCCGAACGGGCCTACGAGGAGCTGCGGTCGGCGATCCTGGAGAGCCGGCTCACCCCCGGCACCGCGCTGAGCGTGCCCGCCCTCGCCGACCAGATGAACCTGAGCCGCAGCCCCGTGCGCGAGGCGGTGCAGCGGCTCATCCACGACGGCCTGGCCACCCACGTCCCGCACCGGGGCGCGGAGGTCAGCAGCGTGGACGTGGAGGACCTGCGCCGGCTGTACGTGGTGCGCGAGTCCCTGGAGGGGCTCGCCGCCCGGCTGGCGACCGAGCGCCTGGACGTCCCCGCGCTGGCCGAGCTGGAGGCCATCCTCGCCGAGCACGAGCAGGTCGTCGCCGAGGGCGGCGGCGAGGGCGCGCACATCCGCCAGGACATGCGCTTCCACCAGGCCATCCGCAACCTGTCCGGCAACGACCACCTCATCGACATCCTCGACCAGCTCCAGGGCCGCGCCCACCTCGGCCTCCACTCGCTGTGGCGGCACCCGCACGCGCCCCGGCTCGCCCTGTCCGAGCACCGCCAGATCTACGAGGCCATGGCGGCGGGCGACCCCGACGCCGCCGAGCGCGCCGCCCGCAACCACGTGGCGCGGCTGCGCGTTCGCCTCGCCCAGTCGGCCGGCCGCCCCACCCCCTGACCCGGCCCTTCACCCTCTTTCCCCGCACCTTCCCGACCTCTCCTCACATCCCCCTTGAGCGCGCCTTCGGCGCGGAGGAAGGACGACCCGCGTGAGCACTGTGACCACCGGGCGCGCCACCGGGCGCCGGGACCGCGCCCGGACGCCGGACGGAGTCGGCGCCAGCGCCCGCCGCCCCGACGGCGTGCCCAAGGTCCGCGGCGCCTTCGAGTACTCCTCCGACCTGCACCGCGAGGGCATGCTGTGGGGCGCGACGCTGCGCAGCCCCCACCCGCGCGCCCGGATCGTCCGCCTCGACACCGCCCCGGCCCTGGAGGCGCCCGGCGTGCGCGCCGTGCTCACCCACGAGGACGTGACCGGCAGCAAGACCTACGGCATGAAGGTCTCCGACCAGCCGGTGCTGGCCCACCGGGTGGTCCGCCACCAGGGCGAGCCGGTCGCGATCGTGGCCGCCGACCACCCCGAGGCCGCCCGCCGGGCGCTGGAGCGCGTCGTGGTGGAGTACGAGGTGCTGCCGCCGCTGACCGACCCGGAGTTCGCCCTCGACCCGGCCGCCCCCGACGTCCACACCGGCGGCAACCTGGTGCGGCACGTGAGGATCAGGCACGGGGACGTGGCCGCCGCCCGCGCCCGCGCCGAGGTCGTGGTGTCGGGCGAGTACGAGGTCGGGATGCAGGACCAGGCGTTCCTCGGCCCCGAGTCCGGCCTCGCGGTGCCCGACGGCGAGGGCGGCGTCGACCTGTACGTGTCGGCGCAGTGGCTGCACGAGGACCAGCGGCAGGTCGCCGCCTCCCTCGGCCTGCCCAAGGAGAAGGTCCGGCTCACCATGGCCGGGGTCGGCGGCGCGTTCGGCGGCCGCGAGGACCTGTCGGTGCACATCCACGCCTGTCTGCTCGCGCTGCGCACCGGCCGCCCGGTGAAGATGGTCTACAACCGCGAGGAGTCGTTCTTCGGGCACGTGCACCGCCACCCCGCCAAGATCCGCGTGGAGCACGGCGCGACCCGAGACGGCGACATCGTCTACCTGAGCGCGCGGCTGCTGCTGGACGGCGGCGCCTACACCTCCACCTCGCAGATCGTCATCGCCAACGCCTGCTACTTCGCCGCCGGCGCCTACGAGGTGCCGAACGCCGACATCGACGGCCACGCGGTGTTCACCAACAACCCGCCCTGCGGCGCGATGCGCGGCTTCGGCGCGGTCCAGTCCGCCTACGCGGTCGAGTCCAACATGGACAAGCTGGCCCGCGAGCTGGGGATCGACCCCGTGGACCTGCGCGTGCGCAACGCCATGACCACCGGCACGATCCTGCCGACCGGCCAGGAGGTGGACGGCCCCGCGCCGGTCGCCGAGCTGCTGGAGCGGCTGAAGGCGATGCCGCTGCCGCCCGACCCCGGCCACCACCGCGACCCGCGGTCCTGGCCCGGCGGCCTCGGCAACGTCACGCGCGGCGAGTCGCTGAGGCGCGGCGTCGGCTACGCGGTCGGCGTCAAGGCCATCGGCTACTCCGGCGGCGTGGACGACGTCTGCACCGCCCGCGTCACCCTCTCCGTCCGCGGCGGCCGCCCGCACGCCGAGGTCTACACCGCCTCCGCCGAGTGCGGGCAGGGCGTGGTGACCGTGCAGGCGCAGGTCGCCCGCACCGAGCTGGGGATCGCCGACGTCGAGGTCCGCAACGCCGACACCCTGATCGGCGACTCCGGCTCCTCCTCGGCCTCCCGCCAGACCTGGATGACCGCCGGCGCGGTGCAGGGCGCGTGCCGGGCCGTGCGCCGCCGCGTCCTGGAGCGCGCCGCCGGGCTGCTGGCCGCCGACCCCGCCGGACTCGCCCTCGAAGGCGGATCGGTGGTGCGCGCCGACGACGGCGCGACCGCCGTCCCGCTGGTGGAGCTGCTGGCGGGGGAGGAGGTCGCCGAGACCTACGAGTACCACCACCGGCCCACCCAGCGGATCGACCCCGAGACGGGGCAGGGCGACGCGCACATCGCGTTCGCGTTCGCCGCCCACCGCGCCGTCGTCGAGGTCGACACCGAGCTCGGTCTGGTGCGCGTGCTGGAGATGGCGACCACCGAGGACGTCGGCACCGCGATCAACCCGCAGGCCGTCGAGGGCCAGATCGAGGGCGGCACCGCCCAGGGCCTCGGCCTGGCGCTGATGGAGGAGGTCCAGGTGGTGGACGGGACGGTGCGCAACCCCTCGTTCACCGACTACCTGATCCCCACCACGCTGGACATGCCGCCGGTGCGGATCGAGCTGCTGGAGCTGCCGCACCCCGACTCGCCCTACGGCCTGAACGGCGTCGGCGAGCCGCCCACCCTCTCCTCCACCCCGGCGATCGCGAACGCCCTGCGCGACGCGACCGGGCTGGAGCTGCCCCGCGTCCCCGTCCGGCCCGGCCAGCTGGCCGGGCTGGAGCCCGCCGAGGAGGTGAGCACCCCCGACCTGGCGTAGGTACGGTCCGCGCGGACCGTGGCCGGCCACAGCGCACCGGTACAGCCCCGTGCCGGTGTCCGATCGTGGCAAGAAAGGTCAGCACCTTGATCATCGACACCCACATGCACCCCACCAACATCGTCGACCAGGCCTGGCGGCACGACGGCGACCCGTTCACCGGCGAGCGCACGCTGGCGATGATGGACGGCCCGTACATGATCAACGGCAAGCCGCGCCGGATCGACTACGGCTGCATCATGCCCCCGCCCGGCAACAGCGTCTGGCAGGACGGGATGCGCGGCGGCCGCGAGGGCATCCGCGACTACATGAGCTACATCACCGAGCTGGTCCAGCGCTACCCCGACCGGTTCATCGGGAACTTCATGTACAACCCGCGCTTCGGCCCCGAGAACGGCGCCAAGGAGCTGGAGTTCCACGTCAAGGAGTACGGCTACAAGATGGTCAAGCTGCATGCCAACATGCACGCTTACCGTCCCGACCGGGCCCTGGACTGGCTGCGGCCGGTGCTGCGGGTCTGCGACGAGCTCGGCGTGGTGGTGCTCATCCACACCGGCGACGGCCCGTACTCGATCCCGACGCAGTTCTACCCGATCATCCGGGAGTTCCGGGACGTCAACTTCATCCTCGCCCACTTCGGCGTGCAGACCGGCGGCGTGTACTGCTTCGAGGCGCTCTACATGATCCTCGACAGCCCCAACGTCTACGGCGAGTCGGGCTGGCTGCTGCAGTCGCGGATCGTGGAGTTCGCCCAGCAGATGGAGAAGCACCAGCTGGTGTTCGGCACCGACTCCCCGCCGAACGAGCCCGGCATGTGGGCGCGCGAGCTGGAGGTGCTGTGCGGCCCGCCGCCGCAGGGCATGCACCTGTCGGAGGAGGACCTGGAGGGCTACCTCGGCAACAACATGGCCAAGCTCCTCGGCCTGAAGCCGACCCCGCCGCCGCGCACCCAGGAGGAGGCCCAGGCGCGCCTGCTGGACACCTACGCGACGGTCGACCCCGTCCCCGCCTCGTCCTGACGGACCGGCGGCACGGGCCCGTGACCGCGGGCGGGAGCCCGCGGTGACGGCGGCCCCGGCCGGGCGGGGGAGCCCGGCCGGGGCGATCGGGGATCATCGGGGGTTTCCCACGGGGACCTCCGGGACGAGCGCGGGGAGCGCGTCCCGGGGGATCGGGCACCGCGCCTGGAGGTGGCCGGCGTGCAAGAGACGCCTGGCAGAGAAGAAGACCTGACCGTTCCCACCAAGCATCCTGTGGACGAGGTGCCGCGCCCCGGCCGGCTCGTCCCCCTCGGCGCCCAGCACGTGCTGGTCATGTACGCCAGCACCATCGCCGTTCCGCTCATCCTCGCCGCGGGCCTCGGCCTGCCCGCGCGCGACGTCGTCGCCCTGGTCGCCGCCGACCTGCTGCTGTGCGGGGTCGGCACCCTCCTGCAGTCGGCCGGGGTCTGGCGGGTCGGCGCCCGGCTGCCGCTGGTGATCGGCGCCGCCTACAACGGCGTGGTGCCGATGGTGCTGATCGGCACCGAGTACGGCCTGGCGGTCATGTACGGCTCGGTGCTGATCGCCGGGTTGGTCATGGTGGCGTTCGCGCCGGTGTTCGGCCGGCTGCTGCGCTTCTTCCCGCCGGTGGTGGTCGGCACCACCATCACGCTCATCGGCATCACGCTGATCCCGGCGGGGGCCCGCATGGTGTTCGGCGGCAAGCCCGGCGACCCGGGCTTCGGCGCGGTGTCCGGCATCGTGCTGGGCGCGGTGACGCTGCTGGTGGTGGTGCTGCTGTACCGGTTCCTGCCGCCGCTGATGTCGCAGCTCGCGATCCTGATCGCGCTGGTCGGGGTGACGGTCGGGGCGGCGTTCGCCGGGCACGCCGACTTCGGCGGGGTCGGCGACGGGGCGCTGGTCGGGTTCCCCGAGCCGTTCCACTTCGGGGCGCCCTCGTTCGACCTGGTGGCCTGCCTGTCGCTGGTGCTGATCCAGTTCGTGCTGATGGTGGAGACCGCCGGGCAGGTCCTGGCGGTGGGGGAGGCGGTCGACAAGCCCGCCTCGCGGCGCGAGATCGCCGCCGCGCTGCGCGCCGACGGCGCGGTCACCGCGCTCGGCGGGGTCTTCCAGTCGTTCGTCTACATCACCTTCACCCAGAACATCGGGGTCGTCACCCTCACCAAGGTCCGCAGCCGCTGGGTCACCGCGGCGGCCGGGGTGATCCTCGTGCTGATGAGCGTGTTCCCGGTGTTCGGCCGGGTGGTGGCCGCGGTGCCCAAGCCCGTGCTGGGCGGCGCGACGCTGGCGATGTTCGCCACCGTCGCGGTCGTGGGGCTGCGGATGCTGGCGACCGCGCGCCGCGACACCGCCAACCTCGTGATCGTCGCGGTGTCGCTGGGCGTCGGGCTGGTCCCGATGGCGCTGCCCGGCGCCTACGGGCAGTTCCCGCAGTGGGCGCAGCTGTTCCTCAACAGCGGCGTCGCGGTCGGGACGGTCACCGCCGTGCTGCTGAACCTGCTGTTCCACCATCTACCGCTGCTCCGCTGGGAGCAGCCCGAGGAGGTCGCGCATCCATGACCACGACACGACCGCGGCTGGTCGTCGGGATCTCGGGGTCCAGCGCCCCGCAGTACGGCATCGCGATGCTGGAGGCGCTGCGCAAGCTCGGCACCGTCGAGACGCACCTGGTGGTGTCGGCGGGCGCGCGCCGCACCATCGAGCTGGAGGCGCGGCGCGACCCGGCCGAGGTGTGCGCGCTGGCCGACGTGGTGCACGACTCCCGCGACCTGGCCGCGGCCGTGTCGTCCGGCTCATTCCCCACGCTGGGCATGGCCGTGGTGCCGTGCTCGATGAAGACCCTGGCCGCCATCGCCAACGGCTACACCGACGACCTGCTGAGCCGCGCCGCCGACGTCGCCCTAAAGGAGCGGCGCCGGCTGGTGCTGGTCACCCGCGAGACGCCGCTCAGCCTGATCCACCTGCGCAACATGACCGCCGTCACCGAGGCCGGCGCGGTGGTGCTGCCGCCGGTGCCCGGCTTCTACACCGGCCCGCGCAGCATCGACGATCTGGTCGACCACCTGGTCGGCAAGGTGCTCGACCAGTTCGGGATCGAGCACCACCTGTTCCGCCGCTGGACCGGACCCGCCGAGGAGACCCCGTGACCGCCCCGTCCCAGGACCTGCACGCCTATCTGGCGGAGTACGCGGGAGCCGACGTGCTCACCGTGGACGCCGAGATCTCGGCCGAGGAGGAGGTGACCGCGCTGGCCTTCGAGCTGGCCGCGCGCGGCCGCCACGACCTGATCCGCTGCCCGAAGGTCGCCGGGCTGGGCGTGGAGCTGGTCACCAACGTGTTCGCCTCCCGCGCCCGCGTCGCGGCGCTGTTCGGCACCGACCCGGCCGGGCTGCACGCCGCCTACCAGGAGCGCGCCCGCCGCGCCCGCCCGCCGAGGGTCCTGGACCACGGCCCGGTCCTGGACGAGGTGCTGACCGGCGACCAGGCCGACCTGGCCGCCGTCCCCATGATCCGGCACTTCGCCTCCGACCGCGGCCGCTACATCACCAGCGGCATCGTGGTCGCCGAGGACCCCGACGGCGGCGCCGGCAACATGAGCTACCACCGCGCCACCCCGCACTCGCCCCGCGAGCTGGCGCTCAGCCTGCACTCGCGCGGCGACCTGTGGCGGCTGCTGAACCGGGCCCGCGAGCTGGGCCGGCCGCTGCCGGTGGCGATGGTGGTCGGCGGGCACCCGCTGTTCATGCTGGCCGCCTCCGCCCGCGTCGGGGCGGACGTGGACGAGCGCGACATCGCGGGCGGCCTGTTCGGCGCGCCGCTGGAGACCGTCCGCACGCCCCGGCACGGAATCCGCGTCCCGGCCACCGCCGACTACGTGATCGAGGGCGTCATCGACCCCGCCGACCACGCGCCCGAGGGGCCGTTCGGGGAGTTCTCCGGCTACTCCTCCGACCGCTCCACCAACAACGTGCTGCGGGTGGAGGCGATCTGCCGCCGCCGCGACCCCGTCCTGCTGGACGTGGTCGCGGGCAACTCCGCCGAGCACCTGAACCTCGCCCGCATCCCGCGCGAGTCGGAGATGGCCGAGCAGCTCACCACCCGCTTCCCCGACGTGACCGCGCTGCACTACCCCAACTCCGGCACCCACTTCCACGCCTACGTGGCGCTGCGCCAGCGCCGCCCCGGCCAGGCCCGGCAGGTGATGCTCGGCCTGCTCGGCTGGGACCCCTACCTCAAGACCGTGGTCGCGGTGGACGACGACGTGGACGTCACCGACGACGCGGCCGTGCTGTGGGCGCTCGCGACCCACTTCCAGCCGCACCGCGACCTGTTCACCGTGGACGGGCTGCCCGGCAGCCCGCTCGACCCCTCCTCGGGCAGCGACGGCACCACCTCCCGGATGGGCCTGGACGCCACCCGCGGCCCCGGCTTCGACGGCGCGCCCATCGAGCTGGGCGCCGCCGCCCGCGACCGCGCCGCCGCCCTGCTCGACGGCACGGGGCCCGACCGCATCGGAAAGGAATGACGCGCATGGACTACCTCCAGCCGACGAGCTGGGCCGAGGCCCTCGCCGTGCGGGCCGGCCGGCCCGACGCGGTGCCGGTCGCGGGCGGCACCGACGTGATGGTGGAGCTGAACTTCGACCGCGGCCGCCCGCCCGCGCTGCTGGACCTCACGCGCGTGCCCGAGCTGACCGGGTGGGAGCGCGAGGGCGACCGCGTCCGGATCGGCGCCGCCGAGCCGTACACGAAGATCATCCAGCGGCTGGGCGACCCGCTGCCCGGCCTCGCCATGGCCGCCCGCACCGTCGGCTCGCCGCAGATCCGCAACCGCGGCTCGGTCGGCGGCAACCTGGGGTCGGCCTCGCCCGCCGGGGACGCGCACCCGCCGCTGCTGGCCTGCGACGCGGTCGTGGAGGCCGCCTCGGTGCGCGGGGTGCGGCGCATCCCGGTCACCGAGTTCTTCACCGGCGTGAAGCGCAACGCCCTGGCGCCGGACGAGCTGATCGCCGCCGTCCTGGTCCCGGTCGCGCGCGGCCCGCAGCAGTTCGCCAAGATCGGCACCCGGAACGCCATGGTGATCGCCGTGTGCTCGTTCGCGCTGGCCCTGGACGTGGAGGACCGGACGGTCGGCACCGGCATCGGCTCGGCCGCGCCGACCCCGCGCCGCGCCACGGCCGCCGAGGAGTTCCTGAACGGCGAGCTGGCCGCCGGAGGCCACTGGGACTCCCGCGCCCCGCTGCCCGACTCCCTGGCGCGCGAGTTCGGCGCGCGCGTCGCCGCCGCCACCGACCCCATCGACGACGTGCGCGGCACCGCCGCCTACCGGCGGCACGCGCTGTCGGTCGTCGCCCGCCGCACGCTCACCTGGGCGTGGGCCGAACTTCGGAAGGAGACCAGCGGATGCGGCTGTCATGCCATGTGAACGGTGAGAGGCGGTGCGCCGACGACGTGCAGGCGCAGGAGAGCCTGCTGTTCGTGCTGCGCGAGCGCCTGGGCCTGCCCGGCAGCAAGAACGCCTGCGAGCAGGGGGAGTGCGGCTCGTGCACCGTCTACCTGGACGGCGTGCCGGCCTGCGCCTGCCTGGTCCCGGCGGGCCAGGCGAACGAACGCCAGGTCGTGACCGTCGAGGGCCTCGGCGACGACGGCGAGCTGGACCTCGTCCAGCAGGCGTTCGTCGAGGCCGGCGCGGTGCAGTGCGGCTTCTGCACCCCCGGCTTCGTGGTCGCCGCGCACGACCTGGTCCGGCGCGGCTACGCCCCCACCGACGAGGAGATCCGCGAGGCCCTGGCCGGGAACCTGTGCCGCTGCACCGGCTACGAGAAGATCATCGACGCGGTCCGCCTGGCGGCCTCGCGCTGGTGGTCCGGCGAGCCCGCGAACGGGTGACCCCGGTGCCCGGCCCGACACTGCGCAGGCTGACCGCCGCCGAGGGCCTGGGCCTGCGCGTGCTCACCGGCGCCGAACTGCTGGACCGGACCGTGCGCTGGGTGTTCACCACCGACCTGCGCGACCCGGGCCGCTACCTGGCGGGCGGCGAGCTGGTGCTGACGGGGCTGATGTGGCGGCGGCGGCCCGCGGACTCGGAGGAGTTCGTGGCCGCCGTCGCCGCCCGGGGCGCGGTGGGGGTGGCGGCGGGCGCGGCGGCCCTCGGCGGCGTCCCGCAGGACGTGGTGGAGGCGTGCGCGAGGCACCGCATGCCCCTGCTGGAGGTGCCGGCCGAGGTGTCGTTCGCGGCGCTGACGCGCCGGGTGATGACCGACAGATGGGGCGGCCCGGCCGACCGGACGGGCCGGCGCGGCGCCCTGCTGGCGGCGGTGGCCGCCGGCGGCACCCTGACCGCGCCGCTGTCGCTGGTGGCCGAGGAGCTGAACCGCCCCTGCTGGATCCTGAGCTCGGCGGGCCGCACCGTCGCGTCGCTGGCGGACCTGCCCGCCGGCGTCCCCGAGACCCTGACGGCCCTGTTCCACCGCTCCGGCTGCCAGCCCCGCCGGGCGCGCGCGGCGGGCCGGGTCTACGCCCTGTGCCCGCTGACCCCCGTCCCGAGGCCCCGCTTCCTGGCCGTGGAGACCGCCGCCGACCTCGACCTGGCCCCGATCGCGGCCGACCTCGCGGCCGCGGTGGACCTGCACGCCGCCCGCGAGGCCGAGCGCGCCCAGACCCGCAGCGCCCCGGCCGCCCGCCTGATCGGCGGCCTGCTCGCCGACGACCGCTCGCCCCGCGAGCTGGCCGACCTGCTGGCCGACCTCGCCCTCACCGGCCCCCTCACGGCCCTGTCGGTCGCGGTCACCGGGACCGACGGCCCGGCCGTCGCGGAGTTCCTGATCCGCGAGACGGGCCCGGCGGCCGTCACCGCGTGGCAGGACGAGATCCTGGCGCTGGTCCCCGCGCGTCCCGACCTGCCGGCCCGCCTGAAGACCTCCGCGCGCCTCCTGGCCTCCGCCCTGCCGGGCCGCCGCCTGGCCGCGGGCGTGAGCGGCGCGGCCTCCAGCGGCCTCGGCCCGCGCGAAGCCCTGCAGGAGGCGCGCAACGCCCGCCGCCTGGCCGCCCTGGGCCCCGCTGCGGCCGAGGTGACCTGCGGCGACGACATCGACTCGGTGGACCTGCTGATAGCGGCGATGCCGCGCGGCATCCGGCAGCGCTTCCGCCAAGGCCTGATCGGCGCCCTGGAGGACTACGACGCCCGCCACGGGGCCCGCCTGCTGGAGACGCTGTCGGCGTTCCTGTCCCACTCCGGCTCCTGGCAGCGCTGCGCCGCCGACCTGCACGTGCACGTGAACACGGTCCGCTACCGGATGCGCCGCGTGGAGGAGCTGACGGGCCGGGACCTGAGCCGCTTCCCCGACCGGGTGGACCTGTACCTGGCCCTACGCCTGGCCGACTGGGAGCACCCCCGCTAGACCGGCGCGGGCGGTCAGCCGGTGACGATGGCCAGGAGTCGGGTTCCGGGCGGGAACGCGCCTCGGGCGGCGAGGGTGTAGACGCCGTGCAGCATCTTGGCGACGTAGACGCGGTCGAGGACGATGCCGTGGCGGTCGGCGAAGTCGGTGATGAAGGCGTCCAGTTCCGGGGTGCGGCGGGCGTAGCCGCCGTGGTGGAAGGCGGTCTCGATGCTCCAGTCGCCGCGTCGTCCGCCGTAGGCCTCGTGTTGGAGGCGCTCGACGTCGGCGTTCAGGAACCCGCCGCCCTTCAGGACGGCGAAGCCCAGCGCGCGCTGGTGCGGGGCCAGGCCGGCGGCCAGGCCCGCCAGCGTGCCGCCCGTCCCGACCGCGCAGCACACCACGTCGTGGGACGGGCCGATCTCCGCGCCCAGTTCGGCGCAGCCGCGCACGGCCAGGCCGTTGCTCCCGCCTTCGGGCAGCAGGTGGAAGTCGCCCCACTCCTCGCGGAGCGCCGCGACCACGTCGGGGTCGGTCTTGCGGCGGTAGGTGGCGCGGTCCATGTAGGCGAGCCTCATGCCCTGGGCCGTCGCGAACCGCAGCACCTCGTTCAGGGGGAGGTGCTCCTCGCCCCGCACGATCCCGACGGTCGAGAAGCCGAACAAAGGGCCTGCGGCGGCGGTGGCGCGCAGGTGGTTGGAGTACGCGCCGCCGAACGTCAGGAGCGTGTCGCGGCCCTGGTCGGCGGCCGCCCGGAGGTTGTGCTTGAGCTTGCGCCACTTGTTGCCCGGCAGGTCGGGGTGGATCAGGTCGTCCCGCTTGAGCGACAGGCCCACGCCTGCGGAGATGAGCCTGTCGTCGTGCAGCTCCTCGACGGGGGAGGGGAGGCGGAGCCCGATCGTCACTGGTCCGCGGGCTCGTAGGCGGGCAGGTCCAGCCGCTCGCGGATCGTCCGCTGGATCGTGTGCGGGTCGGGGCGCGCGTCGATGGTGAACACGTACTCCTTGCGGCGGAACAGCTCGATGATGGGGTCGGTCTTCTCGTGGTAGAGGCGCAGCCGCTCGGCCAGCGCCTCCTCGGTGTCGTCCTCGCGGCTGACCAGCTCGCCGCCGCACACGTCGCAGCGGCTCTCGTCGGCCGGGCGGTGGGCGATCAGGTTGTAGTCCATGCCGCAGCGCGAGCACAGGCGGCGGGCCAGCACCCGGCGGCGCACCTCGCCGTCGGGCAGGTCCAGGTGGATCACCCCGTCGATGTCGTAGCCCTCCAGGAAGAACTCCGCCTGGCGCGGGTTGCGGGGGAAGCCGTCGATGATGAAGCCGTAGTTCCAGTCGTGCTGCTCCAGCCGCCCGCGGACCACGCCCTCCACCAGGTCGTCGCCCACCAGCTCGCCCGCCGACACGGTGCGGCGGACCTGCGCGCCGAGCTTGGTGTGGCTCTGCACGTGCCAGCGGAAGATGTCGCCGACGTTGATGTGCACCAGGTCCAGGTCCCGCGCCAGCAGCAGCGACTGGGTGCCCTTGCCGCTGCCCTGGGCGCCGATGATCACATATTTGCGCATGCCGGAACCCTCGCACAGCGGCGGCGCGGGGCGCTAATCCCGGTCGCGGCGGCGCGGCCGGTACCGATCGGGAGGGCGGTCCCGGGCGTTGAGCGAGCGCAGCAGCGAGTCCAGCGCCGGCGGCCGCACGCACACGAACGTGGCGCGGGTCCGGCGCGCGCAGTGCAGCCGCACCGACGGCCGGACCAGCCGCGACAGCAGGCTCCGCGAGCCGTGCCCGACCACCAGGATGTCGTCGTCGCGCGCGAGCCGCACCAGGGCCGCGCCCGGCTCGCCGACCAGCGCGAGCGTGGCGGTCTCGACCCCGGCCGGCTCGCCGCCGGCGGTCTCGGCCAGCAGCCGGGTGATGAGCTCGGCGCCCGCGCCGCGCAGGGCCTCGGTGATGCCGCAGCCGAGCTGCCCGGCGGCCGACACGTGCGGGGGGAGCGGGGCGGCGTGCACCACCAGCAGCGGCAGCCGCCGCAGCCGTGCCTCGCCGATCGCCCAGGACAGGGCGCAGCGCGCCCCGGCGGAGTCGTCGACCCCGACGACCACGCGGGGGCCGCCGTCCGGTCTCGAGATCACGGTGTCTCGTCCTCCGAACACCATTGTTGAGCTGTGCCTGACAGCTTGGCAGGCCGGTGACCTCGGCGGAAGGGGACGCGCGGAAACCTCAGCCGCCGGGCGGCCCCAGCACCTCCCCGGCCAGGTCGCGCACGTCGGGGTGCACGTGCGGGGCGGCGCGGACCAGCAGCGCGAGCGAGTCCAGGACCGTCACCGCCCGGCCGCGTGCCGCGCGCACCGCGGCCAGGAACCGCCAGGCCACCAGCGCGGCCACGTCCTCGCGGGTCTCGGGGTGGGTCCAGGCCACCGCGACCAGCGCCAGCAGCGCCGCCTCGCCGGTCCAGTCCTCGGGGCCGTAGGCCAGGTCGACCAGGACCGCGCGCCGCCGCGACTCCTCCCATGGCTGGTCGGGGCGGTGGTGGGCGATGCCGAGGCACGCCCACGCCTGCGCCGAGCGGATCCACTCCGGCAGCGTCGCGGGGTCGGGCTCGGACTGCTCGGGCGGGTGGACCAGCACGCCCAGCAGGTCGTCCAGATCGGTGTCGGCCAGCCGCACCGCGTCGTCGTAGGCGCCCGGCAGGTGCCGCCACCGGTGCCCGGCCATGGCCCCGACGGCGCGCAGCGCCTCGGGCGACGGCGGCGGGACGGCCGGGCGCGCGACCGCGCCGTCGTACTCCCACACCCGGTGGCGCACCGCCCGCACCGGCCCCTCCCCGAACACCTCGGGGACGGTGCGGCGCGGGTCGGGCTCGGGGATCGCGGTGATGTCGACGCTGGAGCCGGGCAGCGCCCGGCCGAACGCCAGCAGCGCGCTGGGCGGCTCCGGCGCCGACAGCGTCAGCGCGGCCCCCGCCGCCCCGCCGCCGTCGGCCAGCATCTGCCGCAGCACGTTGACCACCGCCTCCGAGGGCTGGGGCACGTGCCCCAGCCAGTGGTGCCGCTGGGAGGCGGCGGCGAGGACCCGGTCGGCGTGCCCGTTGTCGGGGCGGGCGCGCAGGTGGTCGGCCAGCGCCACCAGGTGGGCCGGGTCGCCGTCGCGGTCGAAGCGCATCCCGCAGGCGGTGGGGAACGCGCTGGGGTCGTCGGGGTCCAGCTCCAGCGCGCGCTCCAGCCACGGCATCGCGTCGTCGGGGCGCCCGGCGGAGGCCATCAGCTCGCCGAGGTCGGTGAGCAGCGCGGTGTTGCCCGGGTCGAACGCCAGGGCGCGCCGCCACGCCTGCTCGGCCAGGTCCCACTGCCGCGCGGCGCGGTGGGCGTAGCCGAGCGCCATCGCGGCGTTGAAGGACGGCTCGATCTCCTCGGCGCGCGCGGCGAGGGCGACCGCCTCGGCCGGGTCGGCGATCCGGCGCAGCAGCATCGAGCCGGTCCACAGCAGCCCGGCGTGCCCGGGGGAGGCCGCCACGGCGGCGCGCAGCAGCGCCGCGTAGGGCAGCAGCGGGGGCCGCAGGTCCTCGGGCACCGGGTCGCTCAGGCCGGTGACCAGCCGCACCACGCGCAGCGCGAGGCCGTCGGGGTCGAGCCGGGCGGCGACCGAGGGGTCGTGCATCCACGGCACGTCCGCCCACGCCCCGCCCGGCTCGTGGCACTGCGCCGACACCAGCAGCGCCAGCGCCTCGCCGTACTCGCCCCGGCCCGCCAGCACGTGCGCGCGGGCGACGACGGTGCCGAGGAAGACCGGCTGGTCCAGCGGGAACAGCTCGGGGCCGCCCTCGGGGCGGCCGGCCAGCAGCGCGAGCAGCTCGTGCGCCTCGGGCAGCGCGGGGGCGTGCACCAGGGCGCGGGCGACGTGGTCGGCGGCGTGCCGCAGCTCGCCGTCGTCGAGGGCGAGCCGCGCCATCCCCAGCTCGCCCTCGGCCTCCAGCCTCGGATCGCTGACGCCCTCGTGCCTGTGCGCCTCGGTCACGCGCCCTCCCGCGAAACGATCGTTTCGGGCAACCCTCCCACGCCGCGGTGACAGAACGCCCGCCGGTTCCCGGGGCCGCGCCCGCGCCCGTCCGCGCCCGGCCATTGCCTCGAAACGGGTACATGTCCGGATAGCGGGTAGGGCAACCGCCTCCGGGGGGTCGGCGCACGAGGCGGCCGATGGGCCCGCGCCGGGAAGGCTCCGCGTCGCCGTACGCCGCCGCGAGGAGGAAGAGGCCGATGAACCTGGGAGACCTGATCTGGCGGGCCGGTGAAGAGCTCGACCCCCGCCGCCAGTTCGACCGCGTGCGCGCCCCCGGCCGCACCCTGCGCGACGCGGTCGAGGGCAGGCGCGTCCTGCTGACCGGCGCGTCGGCCGGGATCGGCCGCGCGACCGCGCTGCTGCTGGCCGGGGCGGGCGCCGAGCTGGTGCTGGTCGCCCGCCGCGGCGCGCTGCTGAAGGACCTGGCCGCCGAGGTCGGGGCGCGCGGCGGCACCGCGCACCCCTACCCCTGCGACCTCACCGACGCCGAGCAGGTCGAGACGCTGGCCGCGTACGCCACCGAGGGCCTGGGCGGCGTGGACGTGCTGGTCAACAACGCCGGGCACTCCATCCGGCGCGACCTGGCCGGCAGCGCCGACCCGCTGCGCGACGCCGAGCGGCTGATGGAGCTCAACTACTTCGGCGCGCTGCGCCTCACCGTGCCGGTCGTCGCGCACATGCGCGAGCGCCGCCACGGCCACGTCGTCAACGTCTCCACCCTCGGCGTGCAGGTCGGCGCGCAGCCGCTGTTCGCCGGGTACCTGGCCTCCAAGGCGGCGCTGGACGCCTTCGCCCGCTCGGCCGCGCCCGAGACGCGCCGCGACGGCGTGGTGTGGACCACCGTGCACATGCCGCTGGTGCGCACCGAGATGATCGCGCCCACCCGCGTCTACCGCGCCTTCCCCGCCATGTCGGCGCGGTCGGGCGCGCGCCTGGTCGCGCACGCGATCGTGCACCGCCCGGCCCGCGTCAGCCACCCCGCCGGGACCGCCGGGCACCTGCTCGACCTGGCGGTGCCCGGCGTGGTCGAGCGCGTGATGGGCCGCGCCGCCCACCGCACCGGCGGCCTGTGACCGGGCGCCGGCTCACTCCTCCAGCACGAACGGCGCGGCGGCGCGCACCCGCCCGTTGACCACGATCTCCAGCTCGCGCGGGCCCGGGGGCTCGACCCGCGTGGTGACCGGCCTGAACGAGTGGGACCGGGTGACGGAGATGGTCTCGCCGGGCTCGGCGGCGACCCGCTCGGCCAGGTGGAACACCCGGCGCGAGCCGGGGCGGACGACCGCGTACTTGAGCACCAGCGGGCCGGGCCGCTCGGCGCGCAGCACCACCGTGAACGGCAGCCTGCCGCCGACCGCGACCTGGTCGCCGCCCAGCGCGAGCGACTCCACCGTCCCGTTGCCGGGCTCGGCGCCGACCAGCGCCAGCGCGCCCGGGTGCCCCTCGCGCAGCAGGCCGCGCACCGCGTGCCGCAGGACCCGCTCCACGTGCTCGCCGCCCTCGCGCCGCCAGCGGCCCAGCAGCTCCAAAGCGGCGGCAGGATGGTCCTTGGCGATGTCGTTGACGTGGTTGGCGACCGAGCGGCGCACGTACTCGCTGGGGTCGTCGCGCAGCCGGTCCAGGATCGGCAGCGCCGGGCCGGGCTCCATCAGCCACCGCACCCGCGAGCCCCACGGCAGCCGGGGCCGGGTGCCCTCCGACGCCAGCCGCCGCAGGTGCTCGTCGGGCGAGTCCGCCCAGCCGCGCATGATGTCCAGCGCGGCGTCGCGGTGCCGCACCAGGTGCGGCCGCACCGCGTACTCGGCGGTCGCGAACGGGGTGATCACGGCCAGCGCGGCCATCGCCTCGTCGAGGTGGTCCAGCGCGTGGACGCCGAGGTAGTCGGTGGCGGGCCAGCCGCTCCACAGGTCGAGCCGGACGTGCCCGGCCGCCGCCGCCAGCACGGCGGCGGCCTCCGGCACGTCCTCGGGCAGGGCGTCGCGCAGCGCTCCCGACACGTGCCGGACGCGGTCCTTCAGCTCCAGGCCCTCCAGGCCGGTCGAGGCGGCGGCGGTGAAGCGGTCGCGGGGGAAGGCGGGCAGGGCGGCGGCGACGCCGTCGGCCAGCAGGCGCACGGACCGCGCGTTGATCATCTCTTTGAGGGGTGGGGCCACCCCGCCAGCATGGCAGCCGGTACCGACACTCCGGCGCCGCCGCCCCGGGGAGGTCAGCGGCCGGTGAGCGCGGGAGCCTCCTGTTCCCCCTCCTCGGCGGGCGCGGCCTCGGCGGGGCGCACCTCGCGCAGCACCGCGACGGCGAGGGCCGCCATGGCGAGCATGAGCGCGGCGCTCACGGCGGCGGTCGTGTTCAGGCCGCTGGAGAACGCCGCCCGACCCGCCTCCAGCAGGTCGGCGCCCGCGGCCGAGGGCAGCCGCGCGGCCACCTCCGCCGCTCCCGCCAGTCCCTCGCGCGCCTTCTCGGCGTCACCGGCCGAAAGGCCGGCCGGCAGGTCCAGGTCGCTCTGGTAGACGGCGGCGGCGAGGCTGCCCAGCGCCGCGACGCCGAACGCGATGCCGAACTCGGCGCTGGTCTCCGACATCGCCGACGCCGACCCGGCCCGCTCCGGCGGCGCCGAGCCCAGCACCAGGTCGGTGCAGACCTGCCCGAGCGGGCCGACGCCGAAGGACACCACCGCGTGCCCGAAGATCAGCAGGCCGAAGTCCGACTCCCCGCCGACCAGGGTGAGCGGCACCAGCCCGGCGGCCGCGATCAGCAGGCCGCCGGCCACCAGGTACACCGGCGGCAGCCGTCGGCCGAGGGCGGGGGCCAGCAGGGAGCCGGCCACCATCGCGACGGTGCTGGGGATCAGCCACAGACCCGCCCCGAACGGCGTCAGGCCCGCGACCAGTTGCAGGTACAGGCTGATGAGCAGGAAGACCCCGCCCATCGCCATGCAGCCCAGCACCATGACCAGCAGCCCCGCGCGGAACCCGCGGTCGCCGAACAGCCCCAGGTCCAGCAGCGGGTCGGGCAGCCGCCGCTGCCTCCGGACGAACAGCGCGCCCGCCGCCAGCCCCAGCGCCAGGGCCAGCGCGGGCCCGGCGCCGACGCCGTCCTTGGCGGTCTCCTTCAGCCCGTACACGAACGGCAGGATCGCCGCCAGCGACAGCGCCACGCTGGGCAGGTCGAGCCGCCCGCGCCCGGCCGGGCGGTACTCCGGCAGCAGGAACGGCCCGGTCGCCAGCAGCAGCGCCATCACCGGCACGCCCAGCAGGAACACCGACCCCCACCAGAAGTGCTCCAGCAGCGCGCCGCCGACCAGCGGGCCCACCGCGTTGCCGCCCATGAACGCGCTCATCCACACCGCGACCGCCACGCCCCGCTGCCGGGGGTCGGCGAACATGTTGCTGATCAGCGCGAGCGTGGAGGGCATCAGCGTCGCGCCCGCGATCCCCAGCAGGGCGCGGGCGGCGATCAGCTGGGCCGGGTCGGCGGCGTAGGCGGCCAGCACCGAGACGGCGGCGAAGGCGGCCGCGCCGGCCAGCAGCAGCCGGCGGCGGCCGATCCGGTCGCCGAGGGTGCCCATGACGACCAGGAACCCGGCGATCATGAACCCGTAGACGTCGGTGATCCACAGCTGCTCGGTGGCGCTCGCGCCGAGCTCGGCGCTGAGCGTGGGCAGCGCCAGGTACAGCACGCTCATGTCCAGCGCGAGCAGCAGCGTGGGCAGGGTCAGGACGGCCAGCCCCGTCCACTCCCGGCGCCCGGCGCGGGGCCCGGGGGCGGCGCGCCCGGGCGCGGCGTCGATCTCCATCGGGGTCCTCTCCAGCGTGCGGTCGGTCGTCGGGCCTGCACCGGTACCGACCGCGCGCCGGAGGGGAACTCATCGCCGCGATCGAAAACTCATTCGAGGCGGATCATCCGGCGTGGATCATCCGACGCGCAGCCAGCGGCAGCCGTAGGGGGCCAGGCGCAGGGTCGCCTCGCCGCCGGGGGAGGCGGTGGCGGCCGCACCGGCCGGGCCGGCCGACAGCAGATCGGTCAGTCCGGCCCGAGCGTAGGGGTCGCCGAGCCGCACCGTCACCTCGATTTCCTCGTCGGCGAAGTTGTGCAGCGTGACCACGGCCCCGTCGCCGGCGGTGTGGAGCTGCGCCAGCACCGCGTCCGCGCCGGTCTCCAGCGGCGTCAGCTCGCCCCACGCCAGCTCCGGCGTCTCGCGGTAGCGCTCCACCAGCAGGCTGGTCCACGACAGCAGCGAGTCGGGGTCGCCGCGCTGCGCGGCCACGTTGACGCGGTCCGGCCCGTACTCGCCGGGGACCGGCCGGGCGGGGAAGCGCTCGGGGTCGGCGGTCGAGAAACCGCCGCCGGGCCCGGGGCTCCACTGCATCGGGGTGCGCACGGCGTTGCGGCCCTCCTCGGCCAGGTCCTCGCCCATGCCGATCTCCTCGCCGTAGAACAGCACCGGCGTGCCCGGCAGCGAGAACAGCAGGCTGTAGACCATCCTGATCCGCCGCGCGTCGCCCTCCAGCATCGGCGGCAGCCGCCGCCGCAGCCCGCGCCCGTAGAGCTGCATCTCCTCCTTGGGGCCGAACGCGTCGAACACCTCCTGCCGCTCGCCGTCGTCCAGCTTGTCGAGCGTCAGCTCGTCGTGGTTGCGGACGAAGGTGGCCCAGTGCCCGTCCTTGGGCGGCGCGGGCCGCTCGCCCAGCGCCTCCGCCAGCGGCCGGGCGTCGCCGCGCGCCAGCGCCAGGTACATGCGCTGCATCCCGATGAAGTCGAAGCACATGGTGAGCTCGGGCGCCTCGTCGCCGAAGAACGCCATCGTGTCGTCGTAGGGCAGGTTCACCTCGCCGAGCAGCACCGCCTGGCCGTCGCGCCGGTCCATGAAGGCGCGCAGGTCGGCGAGGTAGTCGTGCGGGTCGGGCAGCTTCCCGGCGTCGGACTGCCCGTCGGTCTCCAGCATGAACGGCACCGCGTCCACCCGGAACCCCGACAGCCCCAGCTCCATCCAGAACCCCATGATCCGGGCGATCTCGTCGCGCACCGCGGGGTTGGCGATGTTCAGGTCGGGCTGGTGCTTGTAGAAGCGGTGCTGGTAGTACTGCCCGGTCTTCTCCTCGAAGGTCCAGATGCTCTTCTCCTTGTCGGGGAACACCAGGCCCTTCGGGCCGTCCTCGGGCGGCTCGTCCACCCACACGTACCAGTCGCGGTAGGGCGAGTCGCGGCTCTCGCGGGCGCTCTGGAACCACGGGTGCTGATCGGAGGTGTGGTTCACCACCAGGTCGGCGATGACCCGCATCCCCCGGTCGCGGGCGGTGCGCAGGAACTCCACGAAGTCGCCGAGCGTGCCGAGGCGGGGGTCGACGCCGTAGAAGTCGGTGATGTCGTAGCCGTCGTCGCGGTCGGGGGAGGGGTAGAACGGCATCAGCCATATGCAGGTGACGCCGAGCCGGTCCAGGTGGTCCACCCGCTGGGTGAGGCCGCGGAAGTCGCCGCAGCCCTCGCCGCGCGCGTCCTGGTAGGTCTCCACGTCCAGGCAGTAGACGACGGCGTTCTTCCACCACAGGTCGGCGGTGCGGCTGAGCCTCATGCGGTCACGTCCTTCAGTTGGGGGAGGACCTCAGAGCCGAACGCGTCGATGAACGCGTCCTGCTCCCGGCCGACGTGGTGCAGCATCACGTTGTCGAAGCCCAGCTCGGCGTACTCGCGCAGCAGGGCGGCGTGGCGGCCGAGGTCGGCCGAGACGTTGACGACCTCGGCGACCTTCTCCGGCGTGACGCCCCGGGACACCTCGTCGAAGTGGTCGGTCATCTCCAGGTCCCAGCACACCGGCGGCGCGAACACGTTGCTGCGCCACTGCTCGTGCGCGACGCGCGCGGCCTCGTCCTCGGTCGGCGCCCAGCTCAGGTGCACCTGGAGGGTGAGCGGGCCGCGCCCGCCCGCCTCGCGGTAGGCGCCGACCATCTCGCGCAGGCGCTCCGCCGGGGCGTTCACGGTGATCAGGCCGTCGGCCCACTGCGCGCACCACCGGGCCGTCTCCACGCTCACGGCCGCGCCGACCAGCGCGGGCGGCGTCTCGGGCAGCGTCCACAGCCGCGCCCGGTCCACGGTCACCAGGCCGTCGTGGCTGACCTCCTCGCCGGCGAGCAGCGCCCGGATCACCTGCACGCACTCCAGCAGCCGCGCCGAGCGCACGTCCTTGCGCGGCCAGCGCGCGCCGGTGATGTGCTCGTTGCTGGCCTCGCCGGTGCCCAGCGCGGCCCAGAAGCGGCCCGGGTACATCGCGCCCAGCGTCCCGATCGCCTGCGCGATGATCGCCGGGTGGTAGCGCTGGCCCGGCGCGTTGACCACGCCGAACGGCAGGCCGGTGGCCTGGAGCGCGGCGCCCAGCCAGGACCAGGCGAACCCGGACTCGCCCTGCCGGGCGCTCCAGGGGGAGAAGTGGTCCGAGCACATCGCGGCGGAGAAGCCGGCCTGCTCGGCGCGCACCACGGCGTCCAGCAGGCGTCGGGGGTGGATCTGCTCATGGGAGGCGTGGAGTCCGTACACCGTCATGCGGGCGCCATTACCCGGGAGGGGGCGATCAACCCGGTCCGCGGCGCGGGCGTCGCGTCACCGCCTCCGTACGGTGCCCGCACGCTGCGAAGACGCCGGTGCGTGACGCCCATGTTGGCCGCCCGTGGTCACGGGCGCGCCCCGTGCGGTCGTTCGCCCGCATTCTGTCGGGGGCATCGCCTACCGTCGGACCAGGCCCAGTTCTCCGCGCCGTCGACCGAAGGTGACCGCCCATGGCGAACAGCACGATCGACCTGGATCAGGACTTCCAGCGTCTCATCGACCCCTACCGCCGGGAGCTGCTGGCGCACTGCTACCGGATGCTCGGCTCCATCCACGACGCCGAGGACCTGGTGCAGGAGACCTGGCTGCGCGCCTGGCGCTCCTACGGCGACTTCGAGGGGCGCTCCTCGTTGCGGACCTGGCTCTACCGCATCGCCACCAACGTGTGCCTGACCGCGATCGAGCAGCGCGGCAAGCGGCCGCTGCCCTCCGGCCTCGGCGCGCCCAGCGGCGAGCCGGAGACCCCCGTCGTCGCCGCGCCCGAGGTGCCGTGGCTGGAGCCGGTGCCCGACGCGGTGCTGGGGGCCGACGCCGCCGACCCCGCCACCATCGTCGCCGCCCGCGAGACCACCCGGCTGGCGTTCGTCGCCGCCCTGCAGCACCTGCCGGCCAACCAGCGCGTCGTGCTGATCCTGCGCGACGTGCTCAAGTGGAAGGCCGCCGAGGTCGCCGAGCTGTTCGAGACCTCGGTCGCCTCGATCAACAGCGCCCTGCAGCGCGCCCGCGCCCAGCTGGAGCAGGTCGCGCCCGAGCCCGAGAAGCTGGTGGAGCCCACCGACCCCGCCCAGCGCGAGCTGCTCGAACGCTACGCCAAGGCGTTCGAGGACGCCGACATCGCCGGGCTGGTCGAGCTGTTCAAGCAGGACGCGGTCTGGGAGATGCCCCCGTTCCCGCAGTGGTTCCAGGGCATCGACCACATCGTGCGGCTCATCGGCGCCCAGTGCGCGCCCTCGCCGGGCGAGCTGCGGATGGTGCCGGTCGCGGCCAACGGCCAGCCCGCGTTCGCGATGTACCGCGCCGACGCCGAGGGCGTGCACCGGCCGTTCCAGATCGAGGTGCTCGACGTGGTCGACGGGCGCGTGTCGCGGGTGGCGGCGTTCTTCGACACCCGCCTGTTCGAGCTGTTCGGGCTGCCCGACGTGCTCCCCGAGGACGGCGCCGGGGCCGGGGCGGGGGCGCGCTGACGCAGATCGCGCCGCCGCGGCCCGCGCGGCGGGGGTCCGGGTCCCGGGACGAGATCCCCGTTCCGGGATGAGACCCCCGTCACGAGATGCACATCACGCAAAATGGCGTGCTGTGAAATTTTGCCCGTCGTGCAAGTTTGTTCTACGGTGGGGGACATGTCCGTGGAACTCAGCCTGCGCGAGCGCAAGAAGGCCGCCACCCGCGCGGCCCTCGGCCGCGCGGCGATGCTGCTCGCGGTCGAGCGCGGCCCGGACGGCGTCACCGTGGAGGCCATCGCCGACGCCGCCGGGGTGTCGCCGCGGACCTTCCACAACTACTTCCCGGGCAAGGAGGAGGCGATCGTCGCCTGCCTCACCGACGGGGCAGAGTCGCTGATCGACGGGTTGCGCGCCCGGCCCGCCGACGAGCCGATCTGGGAGTCGTTGCGGCTGGCGGTGCGCGAGCTGCTGCTGCGGCCCGAGACCCGGGAGGAGACCGGCGCCCTGCTGCGCCTGGTCCGGGACCGCCCCGCCCTGTTCGCCCAGCACCTGTCGGGGCTGGGCGAGATGGAGCGGCGGATCAGCGAGGTCATCGCCGCGCGCACCGGCACCGACGCCGACCGCGACCTGTACCCGCACCTGCTGGCCGGGTCGGTGGGCAACGCCATGCGCACGGCGACCGACCTGTGGGCCTCCGGCCGCACCGGCGCCGACCTCGCCGACCTGGTGGACGAGGCTTTCGCCCGGCTCCGCGCCGGGCTGCCCGGCCCCTGAGCGGCGCGCCCCTGACCGGCGCGCCCCCCGAAACCCCACCCCACCCCCTGAAAGGCCCGCGGCCAGCCCGCCGCGGGCGAGTCCAGCACGTCCGAGTGACCATTCGAGGGGATCTCTCTTGGCCACCTTCCTCTACCGGCTCGGCCGGTTCTCCTACCGGCGGCGCAGGCTCGTCGCCCTGATCTGGGTGGGGCTGCTGGTCCTGTTCGGCGTCGGCGCGGCCACGCTGAAGGGGCCCACCGCCAACGACTTCTCCATCCCCGGCACCGAGGCCCAGAAGGCGATCGACCTCCTCCAGGAGCGGATGCCGCAGGCCAACGCCGAGGGCGCGACCGCCCGCGTGGTGTTCGGCGCGCCCCAGGGCGGCAAGGTCACCGACCCCGCCGCCAAGGCCGCGGTCGAGAAGACCGTCGCGACGCTGAAGGGCGCCCCGCAGGTCGCCGGGGTCGTCGACCCCTACCAGGCCAAGGCCGTCTCGCCCGACGGCCGCTTCGCCTACGCGCAGGTCACCTACAAGGTGTCGCCGATCGACATCACCGAGCGGGCCCGCGACGCGCTGGCGGACTCCGCCGAGACCGGGCGCGCGGCGGGGCTGACGGTGGAGATGGGCGGCACCGCCACCCAGACCATGCCCGAGCAGAGCGCCACCGAGATCATCGGCGTGGCGGTCGCGGCCGTGGTGCTGGTCATCACCTTCGGGTCGCTGGTGGCCGCCGGGCTGCCGCTGCTGAACGCGATCCTGGGCGTGGCCATCGCGATGTCGGCGATCACCGCCGCGACCGGCCTGTTCGAGATGAGCTCGATGACCTCCACGCTGGCGCTGATGCTGGGCCTGGCGGTCGCCATCGACTACGCGCTGTTCATCGTCTCGCGCTACCGGCACGAGCTGGAGGAGGGCCGCGACGGGCCCGACGCCGCCGGGCGCGCGGTCGGCACCGCCGGGTCGGCGGTGGTGTTCGCCGGGCTGACCGTCGTCATCGCGCTGGTCGGCCTGATGGTGGTGGACATCCCGATCCTCACCGAGATGGGCCTCGCCGCCGCGTTCGCCGTCGCCGTCGCGGTGCTGATCGCGCTCAGCCTGCTGCCCGCGCTGCTCGGCTTCGCCGGGCGCCGCGTGCTCGGCGGCCGCCTGCCGGGCCTGCGCGGCGGGCCGCCCAAGGGCCGGGCCCCGCTCGGCGAGCGCTGGGCCCGCGTGATCGTCAAGCACCCGCTGCCGGTGCTGCTGGCGGCGGTGGCCGCGCTCGGCGTGGTCGCCGCGCCCGCCCTGGACCTGCGGCTGGGCCTGCCCGGCGACGAGATCGCCTCGCCCTCCAGCACCCAGCGCAAGGCCTACGACATGCTCGCCGAGGGCTTCGGCCCCGGCTTCAACGGCCCGCTGATGGTCGTGGTGGACAGCGCCGACGGCGGCAACGCGCAGGCCGCCGCGCAGCGGTTCGCCGGCGAGCTGCGCGGCCTGAAGGACGTGGCCGCGGTGACGCCGCCCACGCCCAACCCGGCCGGGGACACCGCGCTGCTGACGGTCGTGCCCAAGAGCGGGCCGAGCGACAAGGCCACCGAGGAGCTGGTCTCCGCGATCCGCGACCACGGCGCGGGCCTCACCGACGCCACCGGCGCGCACGCCATGGTCACCGGGTCCACCGCCATGAACATCGACGTGTCGGCCAAGCTCGGCGACGCGCTGCTGCCCTACCTGCTGGTGGTGGTCGGCCTGGCGCTGATCCTGCTGATGCTGGTGTTCCGCTCGGTGCTGGTGCCGCTGAAGGCGACGCTGGGCTTCCTGCTCACGGTCGCGGCCACCTTCGGCGCGGTCGTGGCGGTCTTCCAGTGGGGCTGGCTCGCCGGGCTGTTCGGCGTGGAGCAGACCGGGCCGATCATGAGCATGCTGCCGATCCTGCTGATCGGCGTGGTGTTCGGCCTGGCCATGGACTACCAGGTGTTCCTGGTGACGCGGATGCGCGAGGAGTTCGTGCACGGCGCCGCGCCGGGCGAGGCGGTGGTGATCGGGTTCCGGCACGGGGCCCGGGTGGTGTCCGCCGCCGCCGTCATCATGATCGCGGTGTTCGCCGGCTTCGTCGCCTCCGGCGACTCGATGATCAAGATGATCGGGTTCGCGCTGGCCGCGGGCGTCGCCTTCGACGCGTTCGTGGTCCGCATGACGCTGGTCCCGGCCGTCATGGCGCTGGCCGGCCGCGCCGCCTGGTGGCTGCCGCGCTGGTTGTCGCGCGTGCTGCCCAACGTGGACGTCGAGGGCGAGAAGCTGCGCCGGGTCCTCGACGAGCGCGGCGACGACGGCGAGGACGGCGGACCGGCGCCGGCGGGCGAGCACGCGCCGCAGTCCGCCCGCACCTGACCCCCGCTCCCGGGCCGCCCTCCCTCCGGAGGGCGGCCCGGTCCCCGTGAAGAGACCCCCATGAACCCTCCCGACCGCTCCCCGGCCCCCGCCCCGTCCGGCGCGGGCCCCGCCGCCGCCCGTCCCCGCCCGATCCGCGAGCTGCTGCTGATCGCCGTGCTGTTCACCGCCTACAAGCTGGGCCGGCTGGCGGCGGCCGGACGGGTCGGCGAGGCGTACGGCAACGCCCGCCGGGTCTGGGACCTGGAACGCCACCTGGGCCTGCCCGCCGAGACCGGCGTCCAGCACGCCCTGCTGAACAGCCAGGCCCTGGTGCACGCCGCCAACTCCTACTACGCCTACGTGCACTTCCCGGCCACCGCCGCCTTCCTGCTGTGGACGTACTGGCGGCGGCCCGGCCACTACCGCTGGGCCCGGTGGACGGTCGTCGCGCTCACCACGGCCGGGCTGGCGCTGCACCTGCTGGTACCGCTGGCCCCGCCCCGGATGCTGGCGTTCACCGGCCTGATCGACACCGGCGCCCGGTTCGGACCGGCCGTCTACGGCGCGCCGCAGACCGACACGGTCGCCAACCAGTACGCCGCGATGCCGTCGCTGCACATCGGCTGGGCGCTGATCGTGGCGATCGGCCTCGTCAGCGCCACCCGCACCCGGTGGCGCTGGTTGTGGCTGGCCCACCCGGCGCTCACCGTCGCGGTCGTGGTGGCCACCGCCAACCACTACTGGCTGGACGGCATCGTCGTCGGCGCGCTGCTCACCGCCGTCCTGCTGGTGCTGCGCCCGCCCGCGCGGCGCCCGTCGCCGGGGCTCCCGGCCGGGCCGGGCGGGCCCGGCGCGGCCGCCCCGGCGCGCGTCCGCGCCGCCCCCGGGATCAGTTAAAGCCGATCAACGCACGGGTAGGCTCCTTTCCACGGCCTGGGCGGGGCCGCACGAGGGAAGCGTCGGTCGGGGGACAGGTGCGCGTCACAACGATGGTCCGGGCCGTCCCGGGAGTGCTCTCCTGGTACCTGCGGGTGGCGGGGATCGTCTCGATCCTGGCCTGGCTGTCGGCCGACTGGATCGAGCGGCTGCTGGACTACTGGGTGCTGCGCTGGATCGGCTACTTCGGCTGGCTGCCCAGCCTGCCGTGGGGCGTGATGATGCTGCTGCTGGCCACCGGCCTGCGGCGGCGCAAGAAGTCGGCCTGGCGGATCACGCTGGCGCTGCTGGCCCTGTTCTTCGCGCTGTCGCTGCTGGTCCTGCTGGGCGGGCTGGTCGACCCCGGCACCGGGCCCGACGACGACCTCTACGCGCTCGGCGCGGGCGACTGGGTCGCCACGGCCGGGTACGGGGCGGCGCTGGTGCTCCTGATCGCGGCGCGCGGCCGGTTCACCGCGCTGCCCGACCGCGCCAACCGGCGGCTCGCGGCGATCGTGTTCGGCGCGCTGCTGGTGGTCAGCGGCGTGGTCGGCACCACGCTGGTGCGCCTCACCGACTCCGACCCCGAGGGCGAGGGCTGGACCCAGCCGGCCTACGTGGCGCTCCAGACCGTCCTGGGCGCGGGCGTCACCGGCAGCACCGTGGACGTGGACGTGCCCGGCTGGGTGGACCTCATCCTCGGCGTGCTCGGCACCGGCCTGCTGCTGCTCACCATGTGGGCGCTGTTCCGGCCCGGCCGCCAGGACGCGGTGCTCAGCGAGCGCGAGGAGCTGGACGCCCGGCGGCTGCTGGCCGCGTACGGCGACCAGGACTCGCTCGGCTACTTCGCGCTGCGCCGCGACAAGGACCTGCTGCTGTCGCCCAACGGCCGGGCGGGCATCGCCTACCGCGCCCAGGGGTCGGTGTGCCTGGCGAGCGGCGACCCGCTCGGCGACCCCGAGTCCTGGGGGCAGGCGATCGAGGCGTGGCTCGCCGAGTGCCGGGCGCACGCCTGGACCCCCGGCGCGGTCAGCGTGGGGGAGCGCGCCGCCGTCGAGTACCGCGCGCACGGCCTGAACGTCCTCGAACTGGGCGACGAGGCGATCATCGACGTGGCCGACTTCAACCTGGACGGCCGCGAGATGCGCCAGGTGCGGCAGGCGGTGCGCCGCGTCGAGCGCGCCGGGTACACCGTGCGCATCCGCCGCCACTCCCAGATCCCGCCCGCCGAGATGGCCGGGATCGTGCAGCGCGCCGACCAGTGGCGCGAGGGCGAGACCGAGCGCGGCTTCTCCATGGCGCTGGGCCGCCTCGGCGACCCCACCGACGGGCGCTGCGTGATGGTGGAGGCGTTCGACGCCGGGGGCGAGCTGCGCGGCCTGCTCAGCTTCGTGCCCTGGGGCCGTACCGGCCTGTCGCTGGACCTGATGCGCCGCGACCGCGCCGCCGAGAACGGCCTCAACGAGTACATGGTCGCGAAGCTGGTGGAGAAGGCCGCCGCCGTCGGCGCGCGCCGCATCTCGCTCAACTTCGCCATGCTGCGGTCGGTGTTCGAGCGCGGCTCGCAGATCGGCGCGGGCCCCATCGTCCGGCTGGCCTACAGGGCGCTGTCGCTGGCCTCCCGCTTCTGGCAGCTGGAGTCGCTGTACCTGGCCAACGCCAAGTACCACCCTGAGTGGGTGCCCCGCTACATCTGCTTCCCTCAAGGCGGCGGCCTGATCCGCCTCGGCCTCGCCTACGCCCGCGCCGAGGGCTTCCTGCCGAGCCTCGGCCGGCGCAAGCTCGACGCGGCCGCCGGCGCCGCCCCGCCGCCCGGTCTGGTGGAGAAGATCAAGGAGATCGAGGACGCCGCCGACGCCGCCCGCGCCCCGCAGCGCCGCCTGTCGGAGCAGGAGCGCGTCCGGCACGCCAAGCTGGAGCGCATCCGCGCGGCGGACGTGGACCCCTACCCGCTCGGCTTCGACCGCACCGATCTGGTCGCCGGGCTGCGCGCGCGGTACCCCGGCCTGCCGCCGGACACCCGCACCGGCGACCGCGCCGCCCTCGCCGGGCGCGTCATGCTGGCCCGCGAGCACGGCCGCCTCGTCTTCGTGACGCTGCGCGACGAGACCGGCGACCTCCAGGTGATGCTGACCGCCGACGCGCTGGGCGACCGCGCCCTGGCGGACTGGAAGGCCATGATCGACCTGGGCGACCAGGTCGGCTTCACCGGCGAGGTGGTCACCTCCCGGCGCGGCGAGCTGTCGGTGCTGGCCGACTCCTGGAAGCTCACGGCCAAGTGCCTGCACCCGCTGCCCAACAAGAACGCCGGCCTCACCGACCCCGAGACGCGGGTGCGCCGCCGCACCGTGGACCTGATCGTCAACGACGACGCGCGCGCGATGCTGCGGATGCGCGGCAACGCGGTCGACGCCGTGCGCGCCGTGCTGCGCGACCGCGGCTACCTGGAGGTGGAGACCCCGATCCTGCAGCCGGTCCACGGCGGCGCGTCCGCCCGGCCCTTCACCACCCGCATCAACGCCTACAACATGCGGCTGTACCTGCGGATCGCGCCTGAGCTGTACCTGAAGCGGCTCCTGGTCGGCGGCCTCGGCAAGGTCTTCGAGATGGGCCGCGACTTCCGCAACGAGGGCGTGGACGCCACCCACAACCCCGAGTTCACGATGCTGGAGGCGTACGAGCCCTACGGCGACTACGACACCATGGCCGAGCTGACCCGCGAGCTGGTGCTGGCCGGGACCCGCGCCGCGCTCGGCGGCACGGTGGTGGTGCGCGACGGCGTGGAGCACGACCTGGGCGAGCCGTGGCGGGAGATCACCGTCTACGGGTCGGTCTCGCACGCGCTCGGCGAGGAGGTCACGCCCGGCACCCCTCGCGACGAGGTCGTGCGGCATGCGGGGGCCGCCGGGATCGAGGTCGAGCCCGAGTGGGGCCAGGGGCGCATCGTGCAGGAGCTGTACGAGGCGCTGGTCGAGGACCGCCTGACCGCGCCGACGTTCGTGCGCGACTTCCCCGCCGAGACCTCGCCGCTGACCCGCCCGCACCGCGCGGACCCGCGGCTGGCCGAGAAGTGGGACCTGATCGTCTTCGGGATGGAGCTGGGCACCGCCTACTCCGAGCTGATCGACCCGGTGCTCCAGCGGCGGCGGCTGACCGAGCAGTCGCTGCTGGCGGCGGGCGGCGACCCGGAGGCGATGGAGCTGGACGAGGACTTCCTGGGCGCGCTGGAGTACGGCATGCCGCCCGCGGGCGGCATGGGCATGGGCGTCGACCGGCTGCTGATCGCGCTGACCGGCCGCTCCATCCGCGACACCATCGCGTTCCCGCTGGTGCGTCCGGGCCGCTGAGCGCCCGTCCCGGGGCCCGTCCCGAAGTCCGGCCAGGTGCCCGGGGGTGTGCCATGCTGGGCGGGTGAGCGGGGAGCGGCGCGGCACCGGGGCGTCCGGGCCGGACGGCCCCGCCGCGGCGGTCGCCGCCGCGACGGCGCACTACCTGGCGTGCGAGCCGATCGACATGTCCGCGCTGGCCGCCGAGCTGGGCGTGGGCCGGGCGACGCTGTACCGCTGGGTCGGCAGCCGCGAGCGCCTGCTGGGCGCGGTGCTGGCCGACATGACCGAGCGCACGGGCCGGGCGGCGGCGCGCCGGGTCGGCGGTTCGGGGCCCGAGCGGCTGCTGGGCGTGCTGGACCACTTCATGCGCACGGTCGTGGCCGCCGAGCCGCTCCAGGCGTTCACCGCGCGCGAGCCGCGCCTGTTCATCCGGCTGGCCACCGCCGCGGGCCCCATCGAGGAGCGCGCCTCGGCGCTGCTGGTCGCCGAGATCCAGCGGGAGATCGACAACGGGTCGCTGCGCACCCCGCTGCCCACCGCGACGCTGGCGCAGGCGATCGTGCGGATCGCCGACTCGTTCATGTACGCCCACTACCTGGGCGGCACCCGGCCCGAGATCGACACCGCGCTGGAGGTCATCGGGCTGCTGCTGGGGCCGTACGGCGGCCCGCCGTCCGGGCAGGACTCGTAGCGGGGGAACACCGCCACCGCGCCTGCCGCCAGCAGCACCGCGGCCGCCCGGACGGCGCCCCACAGCGGGTCGGCGGGCCAGTCGCCGCCGTACAGCAGCGATCCGACCAGCACCAGGTAGGTCTTGGCGGCGATGGTGCACACCGAGACGCACACCACCATCCGGCACCGCTGCATGGCGATCATCGCCTGGGCCAGGCCGACCGCCACCGCCAGCCCGACCAGGTAGGGGTAGGGGGTGGCCAGCGGGTGCGGCCCCTGCCCGCGCGCGGCGTTGACCACCGCCAGCCCCTTGATCGCGACCTCGCCCGCGCCCAGCGCCACGCCGCTGCCCAGCCCGTAGGCGACCCCGGCCAGCGGCCGCGCGTGCCGCCCGGCGGGGCGCAGGTCGCCGCGCGAGAACAGCAGGACCGTCAGCAGCACCGACGGCACGACCACCGCGACCGCCAGCGGCGCGGGCGGCAGGGAGCCGATGCCCCGCGGGCCCGGCCGCACCGACGCCCACACCAGGACCGCCGACAGCGCGAACAGCCCGACGCCGAGCCACTCGCGCGGGGCCAGGCGCTCGCCGAAGCAGGTCGCGCCGATCCACAGCAGCACCAGCAGGGTCGAGGCGAACAGCGGCTGCGCCACGCCCAGGGGCAGCTCGGCGAACGCGATGATCTGCAGCTCCATGCCGACGGCGAACACCAGCAGGCCGGCCAGCCACAGCGGGCTGCGCGCGAGCTCGCCCAGCAGGTGCAGCGGCCGGGTGCCGCGCAGCGGGGGCATCCGGGCGCCGGCCCGCTTGAACAGGGCCGCGCCCACGTAGTAGAGCACGACCGCCGCCAGGGCCGGCGTCGTCGCGTTCATGCGGACGGCCTCCTCCCGACCGGGGCGGGACACACGCGCGATGTGTCTCATGAGACAGACGCCATGGTCGTCTCGTCCTGAGGGAGGGTCAAGCCCGCGACCGAACGGTTATGGGTCGTTCCGGCGGCCGTGCGGGGGGAAGGAACAGACCGTGACGAAAGCCGCGTTCACATGAGAGGGTTCGATCATTGCGGGCCCCTCCCGCCCCCGCCTCCGACAGTTGGGACCGACACGCCGTGAGCGACATCCCCCGCCGGGCGGTGACCCGGACCGCCAAGCTGGCGTCCCTGCCCCTCGGTTTCGCCGGGCGCACCGCGCTCGGCCTCGGCAAGCGCACCATCGGCAAGCCCGCCGAGGCGGTGGCGCTGGAGGTGCAGCGCCGCACCGCCGACCAGCTGTTCTCGGTGCTGGGCGAGCTCAAGGGCGGCGCGATGAAGGTCGGCCAGCTCATGTCGATCTTCGAGGCGGGGCTGCCGGAGGAGCTGGCCGGGCCGTTCCGCGCCAGCCTCACCAAGCTGCAGGAGTCCGCGCCGCCGATGCCGGCCGCCACCACCCACCGGGTGCTGGCCGGGGGGCTGGGCGCCGACTGGCGCGACCGGTTCGCCGAGTTCGACGAGCGGCCGGCCGCGGCCGCCTCGATCGGGCAGGTGCACAGGGCCGTCTGGCACGACGGCCGCACCGTCGCGGTCAAGGTGCAGTACCCGGGCGCGGGCAAGGCGCTGATGAGCGACTTCAACCAGATCTCCCGGCTGAGCCGCCTGATCACCCCGCTGTTCCCCGGCATCGAGGTCAAGCCGGTCATCGCCGACCTCAAGCGGCGGCTGGAGAAGGAGCTGGACTACGAGGACGAGGCCCGCGCGCAGACCGCCTTCCACGAGGCGTACGCCGGCGACCCCGACTTCGTGGTCCCGGCGGTGGTGGCGCAGGCGGGCAACGTGCTGGTCACCGAGTGGCTGGAGGGCACCCCGCTGGCCAAGGTGATCGCCGGGGACGACCAGGAGCTGCGCGACCGCGCCGGGCTGCTGCTGTTCCGGTTCATCCTGTCGGGCCCGGCGCGCTGCCAGATGATCCACATCGACCCGCACCCGGGCAACTTCCGGGTGCTGGACGACGGGCGGCTCGGCGTCATGGACTTCGGCGGCGCGGCCCGCGTCCCGGCCGAGCTGCAGTGGTCGATCGGGCGGCTGCTGCGCATCGGCACGCTGGGCAGCGGCGAGGAGATGGTGGCGGCCCTGCGAGAGGAGGGCTTCCTGGCGCCCGAGGGCGAGGTCGACCCCGAGGAGATCGCCGCGGTCGTCACCCCGCACGCCACGCCGTTCATGACCGAGCGCTTCAAGTACAGCCGCGAGTGGCTGCGGCAGGAGACCACCCGCGGCATCGGCATCGCCACCGACATGCGGCCGGGCGCGCTGGCCCGCCAGCTGCGGCTGCCGCCGCAGTACCTGGCGGTCAGCCGCGCGCTGAGCGGGTGCGGGGGAGTGCTCTGCCAGCTGGAGGCCGAGGGGGCCTACCGGGCCGAGGCCGTCCGGTGGCTGCCGGGGTTCGCCGACGACGACCCCGACGCCACCGAGGCGACGGCCTGACCCGCGCGGGAACCGGTCAGGACGGCAGGACCGCGGCCTCCTCGGCCTCGACCTGGGCGTTCCACTCGCGCTTGGAGGACTGCCAGCCGTCCTCGTCGCGGCCCAGCCGCCAGTAGCCGGAGATCGACAGCTGCTCCAGCGGCAGGCCGCGCTCGACCCGCAGGTGGCGGCGCAGCTCCTTGACGAACCCGGCCTCGCCGTGCACGAAGGCGTGCACGCGCCCGGCCGGGAACTCCAGCTCCCGCACGGCCCGCGCCAGCGCCTCGCCGACCTTGCCGCCGCCGCGGTGCAGCCACACGACCTCGGCGTCGCCGGGCGTCTTGAGGTCCTGCTCCTCGGCGGGCCCCTCGACCTCGACGAACACGCGGGCGGGCGCGCCGTCGGGGATGCGCTCCAGGGAGGCCGCGATGGCGGGCAGCGCGCTCTCGTCCCCGGCGAGCAGGTGCCAGTCCGCCCCGGCATCGGGCGCGTAGCCGCCGCCCGGCCCCAGGAAGCGCAGCACGTCGCCGGGCCGGGCGGCCGCGGCCCACGGCCCGGCGAGGCCCTGGTCCCCGTGGTAAACGAAGTCGATCGTCAGCTCGCCGGTGTCGGCGTCCCAGGCGCGCACGGTGTAGGTGCGCGTGGACGGCCACTGCTCGCGCGGCAGCTCGGCGCGGATCACCGCCATGTCGAACGGCTCGGGGTAGTCCACCCCCGGCTGGGGGAACAGCAGCTTCACGTAGTGGTCGGTGTACGCGCCCGCCTCGAACCCGGCGAGCTCCGGTCCGCCGAGCACCACCCGGATCATGTGCGGCGTGAGGCGTTCGGTGCGCAGCACCGTCGCCGTGTTGAGCTTGGGCCCCTTGCGCGCCGGCTCCGTCGCCATACGCCCTCCGATCGACGTTTCCGATCAATTACTTAGGTAAGCCTAACTTGTGGCGGGCACCCGTTTGTTCCCCGGGGAGCGTCCACGGGGACGGCCCGAGGGCTCCCTCCCACGTCATCGCGGTGTTGCGGAGCGTCCCGATATTTGTTTTACGAGTGAAATACTTGCTAACCTTTTACGGTGCGAAGCGAAACGGGACCGGAACGGGCGGGCGGCGGCCAGTGGAGCGCCCGCGTACGGCCGCTGCCGCTGCGGGGCGTCCTCCGCCTCGGCCGCTCCTCCGACATCTGGCACAAGCCGGCCCTTAGCGTCGCCGTCGCCACCGCGATCCCCAGCCTGGTCCTGCTGGCCGCAGGCCGTCTGGACCTCGCCCTCTACGCGTCGGGCGGATCGCTGTGCGCCCTGTACGCGCACGGCCAGCCCTACGCCGTCCGCGCCCGCACCCTGCTGTGGGTGGTGCTGGGGATGACGGCCGGCGTCGCCGCCGGGCTGTGCACCGCCGCCGCCACCGACTCCACCGCCCTGCGGGTGCTGGTCGCGGCGCTGCTGGCGGGCGCGCACAAGGTCGTGTGCGACGCCGCCCGGATCGGCCCACCGGGCAACCTGATCTTCACCTTCATCGCGGCGAGCAGCGCGTTCCTGCCGCAGCGCGCCGCCGACATCCCGGCGCACCTGGCCCTGGTTCTGCTGGGCGGCGCGGTGGCGTGGCTGGTGTGCATGGCCCCCGCGCTGGTCCGTCCCGACGGCCCGCAGCGCATCGCCGTCGCCCGCGCCCTGGAGGCGGCCGCCCGGCAGGCCGCCGACCCCGGCCCTGCCGCCCGGCACGCCGCCGCGGCCGCGGTCAACGCGGCCTGGCACACCCTGTTCCAGGTCGGCGCGCGCACCCCCGGGCGGGCCGGGCTGGAGCTCCTGGTCGTGCGCGCCGAGTCGGTCATGGCGGGCGGGCAGGCGGGCGGGGCGGTGGACGGGGACGCCGATCCCGCCCGGCTCGCCGACTGGGCCCGGCGGCTGCGCCGGGGCGGCGCGCCGCCCGTCCCCGAGCCGCGCCCGGCCGAGGCCGGAGAGCTGAGGGGCGTGGCCGCCGACCGGCGGGCCGCCGACGCGCGCCACCACCGGCGCCCCTGGCCGCACGCCCCGCGCGGCGCGCGCGCCCTACTGGCCGGGATGGGCCCCGGATCGCCGCTGCTGCCGATCGGCGCGCGCGTCGCCCTCGGCGGCGCGGCCGCCGGGTGGGCGTCGATGCTGCTGGGCGTCGGCCGCCCGTACTGGGCGGTGGTCACCGCCGCCGCGATCTTCCAGGCCAACACCACCCTCACCTGGGGCCGGGCGCTCCAGCGCGGCCTCGGCAACCTGCTCGGCACGGTGCTGTTCACCGCGCTGCTGCCGGTCACCCGGCTCGGCGCGCTCGCCCTGCTCGCGACCGTGCTGGCCTGCCAGATCGCCGCCGAGGCGACCATGGCCCGCAACTACTGGCTGGGCAGCGTGTTCGTCACCCCGATGGCGCTGGCGATGGTGGAGTTCGCCGGCTACCAGCCCGCCCGGACGCTGGTCGCCGAGCGCCTGCTGGACACCTGCCTCGGCATCGCCGCCGGGCTGCTGAGCTGCGCGCTGGTCACCAACCGCCGCGCCACCGGCCGCATCGGCGCGGCCCTGGACCGCCTCGCCGCCGCCACCGGCGACGCCGAAGACCTCGCCCGACAAGGCGCGGACGCCGACCCCCTGGAGGCCGCGTGGGCGCGCGACCGGCTCGCCAACGCGCTGGCGGACCTGCGCGAGGCCGCCGACGTCGCGGCGGGGGAGTGGTGGCAGCGCGCCCTGCCCGAGGACCGCGTCGAGCGGGCCGAGCGCGAGGGCCACCGCGTCCTGGCCGAACCGCCCCTCGCGCCCGCGTACGATCTCGCACGTCCGGTGTCGAGCGGAGGAGGCGGCGGGACGTGAACCAGGAGGGCGGGCCGGGCCCCGAGGACGTGGTCGCCGAGATCATGCGACAGTGGCGCGCGATCGACCCTGAGCTGGACACCGCGCCGATGGCGGTCATCGGCCGGATCAACCGGTGCGCGGCGCTGCTCCAGCAGGCCGAGGACGCCCCGCTCGCGGGCGCGGGCCTGGTCCGCGCCGAGTTCGACGCCCTCAACACCCTGCGCCGCCTCGGCCCCGGCGTCACGCCGGGCCGCCTCGCCCGCGAGACCTTCTCCTCCGGGGCGGCCGTCACCAAGCGCGTGCGGGCGCTCGCCGAGCGCGGCCTGGTCGAGCGCCGCACCGACGACCGCGACCGGCGCGTCCAGCACCTGTCCCTGACGCCCGCGGGCCGCGAGCTGATCGACCGGCTGCTGCTGGAGCAGCTGGACTACGAGGCGGCGCTGCTGGCGGGCCTGGACGGGGGGCGGCGCGGCGAGCTGGCCGGGCTGCTCGCCGAGCTGCTGGTGCTGCTGGAGGGCAGGCTCGGCGGCCTGATCGGCCGCCCGCCCGCCTCACCCCCGCGCACGCCCTGACGCGCCGCTCGAAGACGCCGCACGGTCCCCGCCGCCCGGCGCGCGCGCCCCGCCGGACGCGCGCGGCCGGAACACCAGCGCCGTGAACAGCAGCGCCGCCAGCGCCGCGCACGCGAGCAGCAGCAACCCCAGGAAGTAGGAGCCGGCCGCGCCGTAGATCGCGCCCATCAGCAGCGGCGGGAAGTAGCCGCCGAGGCCGCCGGCCGCGCCGACCAGGCCGGTGACGCTGCCGACCTTCTCCTGCGGGACCCGCTGCCCGATCAGCGCGAACACGCCGCCGGTGCCGAGGCCCAGCGCGAACGCCAGCAGCCCGAACGACAGGCCCGCGCCCAGCTCGGGCGCCGGCTCCAGCGCCACCACCAGCGCCATCACCGCCGTGAGCCCGAACGAGCCCATCAGCACCATGCGCGGCCCGAACCGGTCAGACAGCACCCCGCCGAGCGGCCGCGCGACCACCGCCGCCACCGAGAACCCGGCCGTGCGCATCCCGGCGTCGATCGCGTCGAAGTCGTAGACGTTCTTCAGGTAGGTCGGCAGGTAGGCGGAGAACGCCACGAACCCGCCGAACGCCAGCGCGTACAGCAGCGACGCCCACCAGGTGGTCCTGATCCGCAGCGCCTCGCGCAGCCGCGGCAGCACCGGGTCGGCCGACGGGCGCCAGCCCGGCGCCTCCCGCGCGGCCGCCAGCACCAGCACGCCGGTCGCCGCCAGCGCCAGCGCGATCACCAGGTGCGCGGGGACGCGGCCGATCGTGTCCGCCAGGCGCGGGGTGAAGAACGCCGACAGCGCCGTGCCGCCCATGCCCGCGCCGAACACGCCGGTGGCGAACCCGCGCCGCGACTTGTCGTACCAGGCGTTGCAGAACGGGACCCCGATCGCGAACGCCGTGCCCGCGACGCCCAGCACGAACCCGCCGAACAGCATCGCCCCGTAGGACCCGCCGAAGAACGCCACGAACAGCACCGGCAGGATCGACAGGAAGCTGACCGCCGCGAACATGGGCCGCCCGCCGTACCGGTCGGTGAGCGCGCCGACCGGGATGCGCCCGACCGACCCCACCAGCACCGGGATCGCCACCAGCATCGAGGTCTGGAACGGCGACAGCCGCAGGTCGCGCGCGTAGTCCGCCGACAGGGGCCCGATCAGGTTCCAGGCCCAGAAGTTGATCGCGAACGTCCAGGTCGCCAGCGCGAGGTTGAGCCCCGCGCCCCGGCCCGCGGTCCCGCCGGCCGCCCCCGGGGCGGTCCCCCCGGTCGCGCGGCCCGCCTCCGGGCCCGGTGCGCCGCCGTCCATCCGCCCTCCCGAACATCGACACCGTGTCACCGCTTATCTACCCAGCGTGTGGGAATGATCACCGGCGCGATCACTTCGGGGGGTCTGATGAGCGACGCGCTGCTGCGCACGGGGAGGTTCTTCGCCGGGGGCGCGGTCTCGCGCGACCGCCGGGCGGTGTTCCTGGAGGGCGGCCGGGAGGGCGACGCGTTCTACCGGGACCGGTGGAGCCACGACAAGGTGGTGCGGTCCACGCACGGGGTGAACTGCACCGGGTCGTGCTCGTGGAAGGTGTACGTCAAGGACGGCATCATCACCTGGGAGACCCAGGAGACCGACTACCCGTCGGTGGGCCCGGACCGGCCCGAGTACGAGCCGCGCGGCTGCCCGCGCGGCGCGGCGTTCTCCTGGTACACCTACTCGCCCACCCGCGTCCGCTTCCCCTACGCCCGCGGCAAGCTCGTGGAGATGTACCGCGAGGCCCGCGCCCGGCTCGGCGACCCGGTCGAGGCGTGGGCCGAGATCACCACCGAGCCCGACAAGCGCCGCCGCTACCAGTCGGCGCGCGGCAAGGGCGGCCTGGTCCGGGTGGACTGGGAGGAGGCGGTCGAGATGGTCGCGGCCGCGCACGTGCACACGATCAAGGAGTTCGGGCCCGACCGCGTCGCCGGGTTCTCGCCGATCCCGGCGATGTCGATGGTCTCGCACGCGGCCGGGTCGCGGTTCGTGTCGCTGCTGGGCGGGGCGATGCTGTCGTTCTACGACTGGTACGCCGACCTGCCGGTGGCCAGCCCGCAGGTGTTCGGCGACCAGACCGACGTGCCCGAGTCGGCCGACTGGTGGGACGCGGCCTACCTGATGCTCTGGGGCTCCAACGTCCCGGTGACCCGCACCCCCGACGCGCACTGGATGGCCGAGGCCCGCTACCGGGGCCAGAAGGTCGTGGTGATGTCGCCCGACTACTCCGACGCGACCAAGTTCGCCGACGAGTGGGTCGCGCCGCACCCGGGCACCGACGGCGCGCTCGGCATGGCCATGGGCCACGTGGTCCTGAAGGAGAACTTCGCCGACCGCCGGGTCCCGGCGTTCGCCTCCTACGTCAAGCGCTTCACCGACCTGCCGTTCCTGGTCACCCTGGAGGAGCGCGGCGGCGCGTACGCGCCCGGCCGCTTCCTCACCGCCGCCGACCTCGGCGAGCGGGGCGACGACGCGGCCTGGAAGACCGTCCTGCTGGACGCCGCCACCGGCGCCCCGACCGTCCCCAACGGCTCGCTGGGCTTCCGCTGGGGCGAGGCGGGCAAGGGCCGCTGGAACCTCGACCTCGGCGACGTCGATCCGCTGCTCAGCCTGCGGGACGCGGCCGGGGGCGCCGGGGAGGGGAGCGCGCCGCAGGACGTGGAGGTGCTGCTGCCCCGCTTCGACGCGCCCGACGGCTCCGCGGGCGTCCTGCGGCGCGGGGCGCCCGCCGTCCGGGTCGGCGGCCGCCTGGTCACCACCGTCTTCGACCTGATGCTCGCCCAGTACGGCGTCGCCCGGCCCGGCCTGCCCGGCGAGTGGCCCGCCTCCTACGACGACGCCTCCGCCCCCGGCACCCCGGCCTGGCAGGAGGAGATCACCTCGGTCCCGGCCGCGACGGCCGTCCGGCTGGCCCGCGAGTTCGCCGACACCGCCGAGCGCTCCGGCGGCCGCTGCATGATCATCATGGGCGCGGGGACCAACCACTGGTTCCACTCCGACACCATCTACCGGACCTTCCTGGCGCTGCTGATGCTGACCGGCTGCCAGGGCGTCAACGGCGGCGGCTGGGCGCACTACGTCGGGCAGGAGAAGGTCCGCCCGTTCACCGGCTGGGCGCAGCTCGCGTTCGGCCTGGACTGGACGCGGCCCGCCCGGCAGATCCCCGCGACGCCCTACTGGTACCTGCACACCGACCAGTTCCGCTACGACGGCTACCGCGCCGACGCGCTCGCCTCACCGCTCGGGCAGGGGCTGTTCGAGGGGCGGCACACCGCCGACCTGGTCGCGCGGTCGGCGCGGCTCGGCTGGATGCCGTTCGCGCCCGCCTTCGACCGCAACCCGCTGGACCTCGCCGACGAGGCCGCCGCCCGGGGCAAGGACCCCGGGGAGTACGTCGCCGACGAGCTGGCCGCCGGAACGCTGGGCTTCGCCGCCGCCGACCCGGACGCGCCGCAGAACTGGCCCCGCGTGCTGACCGTGTGGCGCGCCAACCTGCTGGGCTCCTCCGCCAAGGGCGACGAGTACTTCCTCAAGCACCTGCTCGGCACCGACTCCGGCCTCCAGGCCGCCGAGACGCCGCCCGAGGGGCGGCCCGCCGAGGTCGCCTGGCGCGAGGAGGCCCCGACCGGCAAGCTCGACCTGCTGCTGTCGCTGGACTTCCGGATGACCTCCACCACCCTGATGTCCGACATCGTGCTGCCCGCCGCGACCTGGTACGAGAAGCACGACCTGTCGTCCACCGACATGCACCCGTTCGTGCACGCCTTCAACCCGGCGGTGGACCCGCCCTGGGAGGCGCGCACCGACCTGGACGCCTTCCAGACGATCGCCCGCCGCTTCAGCGAGCTGGCGGTCGTCCACCTCGGCGTGCGGCACGACCTGGTCGCCTCCCCGCTGCAGCACGACACCCCGGGCGAGCGCGGCGCGCCCTACGGCGTGGCGGGCGGCACCTCGCCCGCCTACACCGTCGTCGAGCGCGACTACCGGGCCGTCGGCGCCCGCATGGCGGCGCTCGGCCCCAAGGCCGCCGGGGCGGGCCTGCCGGTCAAGGGGGTGGCGTTCACGCCCGACCGCGAGGTCGAGTGGCTGCGCGAGCGCGCCGGGACCGACACCGAGGGCAACCCGCTGCTGGACACCGACGTCAAGTGGTGCGAGACGATCCTCGCGCTGTCGGGCACCAGCAACGGCCGCCTGGCCGCGCAGGGCTTCGCGCAGCTCGCCGAGCGCACCGGGGTCTCCTACGACGCGCTGATCGAGGAGGGCCGCGAGCGGCGCATCGTGTTCGCCGACACCCAGGCCCGCCCGACCTCGGTGGGGCCGTCGCCGGAGTGGTCGGGCATCGAGGCGCCGGACCGGCGCTACTCGCCGTTCACCATCAACGTCGAGCACGGCAAGCCCTGGCACACCCTCACCGGCCGGATGCACTTCTACCTCGACCACGAGTGGATCGCCGAGCTGGGCGAGCAGCTCCCGGTGTTCCGGCCGCCGCTGAACATGCACGCCCTGTTCGGCGAGCCGCAGGTCGGCGAGCACGGCGAGCTGGGCCTCGCCGTCCGCTACCTCACCCCGCACTCCAAGTGGTCGATCCACTCCGAGTACCAGGACAACCTGTTCATGCTGACGCTGGCGCGCGGCGGCCCGTCGGTCTGGATCAGCGTGCCCGACGCCGAGCGGCTCGGCGTGGCCGACAACGACTGGGTCGAGATGGTCAACCGCAACGGCGTGGTCGACGCCCGCGCGATCGTCTCGCACCGGATGCCCGAGGGCGCCGTCTACTACCACCACGCCCAGGAGCGGCTGATCGACATGCCCAGGACCGAGCGCACCGGACGGCGCGGCGGCATCCACAACTCGCTGACCCGGCTGCTGGTCAAGCCGTCGCACCTGATCGGCGGCTACGCGCAGCTGTCGTTCGGCTTCAACTACCTCGGCCCGACCGGCAACCAGCGCGACGAGATCACCGTGATCCGCCGCCGCTCCCAGGAGGTGGCCTACCGATGAGGGTCATGGCCCAGCTCGCCATGGTGATGAACCTGGACAAGTGCATCGGCTGCCACACCTGCTCGGTCACCTGCAAGCAGGCGTGGACCAACCGGTCGGGCACCGAGTACGTGTGGTTCAACAACGTCGAGACCCGGCCCGGCCAGGGCTACCCGCGCCGCTACGAGGACCAGGACCGCTGGAAGGGCGGCTGGGTCCTGGACCGCCGGGGGCGGCTGCGGCCCCGCTCGGGCGGCCGCGCCCGCCGGCTGCTGTCGATCTTCGCCAACCCGGTCATGCCGAACATCCGGGACTACTACGAGCCCTGGACCTACGACTACGAGACCCTCACCACCGCCCCGCTGGGCGACGACGTGCCGGTCGCCCGCCCCCACTCGCTGATCAGCGGCGAGCCGATGAAGGTGGAGTGGAGCGCCAACTGGGACGACGACCTGGGCGGCGGCCCCGAGCTCGGCCGCCGCGACCCGGTCGTGGAGAAGATCTCCGACGCCGTGCGGCTGGACTTCGAGCGCGCGTTCATGTTCTACCTGCCGCGCATCTGCGAGCACTGCCTGAACCCCACCTGCATGGCCGCCTGCCCGTCCGGCGCGATCTACAAGCGGGCCGAGGACGGCATCGTGCTGGTGGACCAGGACAAGTGCCGCGGCTGGCGCATGTGCGTCACCGGCTGCCCCTACAAGAAGATCTACTTCAACCACAAGACCGGCAAGGCCGAGAAGTGCACCTTCTGCTACCCCCGCGTCGAGGTCGGCCTGCCCACCGTCTGCTCGGAGACCTGCGTCGGACGCCTGCGCTACATCGGCGTGCTGCTCTACGACGCCGACCGCGTCGCCGAGGCCGCGAGCGTCGAGGACGACACCGCCCTCTACGAGGCGCAGCTCGGGGTGTTCCTCGACCCCGCCGACCCCGACGTGCGCAGGGCGGCCCGCCGCGACGGGGTGCCCGAGAGCTGGGTGGAGGCCGCGGAGCGCTCCCCGGTGCACGCCCTGATCAGCCGTCACCGGGTGGCGCTCCCGCTGCACCCGGAGTACCGCACGATGCCGATGGTCTGGTACATCCCGCCGCTGTCGCCGGTGGTGGAGGCGCTGCGCGAATCCGGGCACGACGGGGAGGACGCCGGGAACCTGTTCGGCGCGATCGAGACCCTGCGCATCCCGGTGGAGTACCTGGCCGAGCTGTTCACCGCGGGGGACACCGGACCGGTCACGCGGGTGCTGAGGAAGCTGGCCGCCATGCGGTCCTACATGCGCGACGTCAACCTCGGCGACCCGGGCGACCCCGCCAAGGCCGCCGCCGTGGGGATGGACGCCCGCGAGATGGAGGAGATGTACCGGCTGCTGGCGATCGCCAAGTACGACGAGCGGTACGTCATCCCCACCCAGGCCGCGGCCGAGGCCGCGGCGCTGGAGGAGACGGCGTGCCCGGTGGACTACGGCCCGCCCAAGGGCGACGGCCCGTTCGGCGAGGCGTCGCGCAAGCCGGCCCCCGCGTCCGTGGAGAGCTTCCACGCCCTGAAGGAGCGCCAGACCAGCGGCGCGCTGACCGACCCGGAGGACCGCCGGGGCCGCGTCAACCTCCTCAACTGGGACGGCAAGGGCCGCCCCGACGGGATGTTCCCCGGACGCGCCGAGGGGGAGGACCGGTGAGCCCCGTCGTCTGGCAGGCGGCCTCGCTCCTGCTCGCCTACCCCGGCCCCGACCTGTACGGGCGGCGCGCGGTGCTGCGCGAGGCCGCGGCCGGGCTGGAGCGCGGGCCGGCCGCCGAACGCCTCACCGCCTTCCTGGACCACCTCGACGCGACGCCCCCCGCCGCGCTGGCCGAGCACTACGTCGAGACCTTCGACCTGCGCCGCCGCTGCTGCCTCTACCTGACCTACTACCGCGACGGCGACACCCGGCGGCGCGGCGGGTCGCTTGCGGCCCTCAAGCGGCGCTACCGGGAGGCCGGGGTCGAACTCGACTCCCGCGAGCTGCCCGACTTCCTGCCGGTCGTGCTGGAGTTCGCCGCGCTGCACGGCGGCGCGGACCTGCTGGCCGAGCACCGCGCCGGGCTGGAGCTGCTGCGCCTGGCGCTGCTGGACCGGGGCTCGCCCTACGCCGCGCCCGTCGAGGCGGTCTGCGCGACCCTGCCCGGCCCGTCGCCGCGCGACCGGGCCGAGGCGCGGCGGATGGCCCGCTCCGGGCCGCCCGCCGAGAACGTCGGCCTGGAGCCGTTCACCCTGGGAGCGACCCGATGAACCTGCTGCTGTGGGTGGCCCTGCCCTACGCGGCCATCGCGATCCTGATCGTGGGGACCGTCTGGCGGTACCGCTACGACCAGTTCGGCTGGACCACCCGGTCCTCGGAGCTGTACGAGAGCCGCCTGCTGCGCGTCGGCAGCCCGCTGTTCCACTTCGGCCTGCTCTTCGTCATCCTCGGCCACGTCATGGGGCTGCTGATCCCCGAACGCTGGACCGGGGCGATGGGCGTCTCCGAGGGCGCCTACCACGCGGTGTCGCTGTGGGCCGGGGCCGCCGCCGGCCTGGCGGCGCTGGCCGGGCTGGCGATCCTGATCTACCGCCGCCGCGCCACCGGCCCGGTCTTCTCGGCCACCACCCGCAACGACAAGCTGATGTACGTGCTGCTCGGCGGCTCGCTGCTGCTGGGCTGCGCGGTCACCATCGTCCAGAACGGCCTGCTGGGCGGCTACGACTACCGGCAGACCGTGGCGCCCTGGTTCCGTGGGATCTTCCTGCTGCGCCCCGACCCGGGCCTGATGCGGGGCGTGCCGTGGCTGTACGGGTTCCACACGCTGTTCGGGTTCCTGCTGGTCGCGCTGTTCCCGTTCACCCGCCTGGTGCACGCCTTCTCCGCGCCGTGGCGGTACGCGTTCCGGCCCTACATCGTCTACCGCTCCCGCGGCGGGCGCGGTCCGGCCACCCGCGAACCGGCGCGCGGCTGGCAACCGGTCACCCGCCGCTGAGGGCCCGGCCCGCCCGCGCGCCGCTCTTCCGCGGCGCCCCACACCCCTACCCGGGGCCCGCCCCCGCGAAGCGCGCGCGCCGTGCCAGCGAGGTTGGCGCGATGTTGTCAGCACTTGCAGGTTGACCGGCTTTCTCCCGTCTACTTACCGTCGCGTCAGTTGTGTCTCACGTCACGCCGTCCTCAAGGAGGAGATATGGCGGAAAGACTGAGATTTCCTTCGCTGGCCCGGGAGATGTCCGCCGAGTTCGCCGGAACGCTGATCCTCATCCTGTTCGGCGTCGGCGTGGTCGCCCAGGTGACCGCCGGCAACATCGGCGCCCAGAACGCCCTCGGCGACCACGACAGCATCGCCTGGGCCTGGGGCATCGCCGTCGTCCTCGGCGTCTACGTCTCGGCGGCCATCAGCGGCGGCCACATCAACCCCGCGGTGACCTTCGCGCTCGCGGTGACCAGGCGCTTCCCGTGGTCCAAGGTCGCCCCGTACGTGCTGGCGCAGACCGTCGGCGCGTTCGTCGCCGCGCTGATCGTGCGGTGGAACTACACCGAGGTCCTCGCCAAGGCCGATCCCGGCCACACCATCAAGTCCCAGGGCGTGTTCTCCACCCTGCCCGGCAACGGCACGCTGCCGGTCGGCACCTGGGGCGCGTTCCGCGACCAGATCATCGGCACCGCGATCCTGCTGTTCGTGGTGCTCGCCCTCACCGACGCGCGCAACCGGCCCCCGCTGGCCAACCTCACCCCCGTCGCGATCGGCCTGCTGGTCGTCGCGATCGGCATGGCGTGGGGGACCGACGCCGGGTACGCCATCAACCCCGCCCGCGACTTCGGGCCGCGCCTCGCCCAGTTCCTCACCGGCTACGGCGGCGCCTGGCGCGACCAGTACGGCGACCTGTACTTCTGGGTGCCGATCGTCGGGCCCCTGCTCGGCGGCGTGGTCGGGGCCTTCCTCTACGACCTGCTGATCGGCCGGAACCTGCCGCCCGAGCCCGAGCCCGCCCCCCGCGAGGACGAGCACAAGCCCGAGTACGACGTGCGACCCTGATCGGACCCCCGAGCGGCAAGCCCCCTCAACGAAGCAGAAAGCGAGAGTCGGATGGCCGACTTCGTCGGAGCGCTGGACCAGGGCACCACCAGCACCCGATTCATGATCTTCGACCACGGCGGCAACGAGATCGCCCGCCACCAGCTGGAGCACCAGCAGATCCTGCCGCGGGCCGGCTGGGTCGAGCACAACCCCACCGAGATCTGGGAGCGCACCCGCGCGGTCGTGGAGACCACCCTCAACCAGGCGAACCTGAGCAGCTCCGACCTGGCCGCGTTCGGCATCACCAACCAGCGCGAGACCACCGTGGTGTGGAACCGCCGCACCGGCCGTCCCTACTACAACGCGATCGTGTGGCAGGACACCCGCACCGACCGCATCGCCTCGGCGCTGGAGCGCGACGGCCGGGGCGAGACGATCCGGCACCGGGCCGGGCTGCCGCCCGCCACCTACTTCTCCGGCGGCAAGATCCAGTGGATCCTGGAGAACGTGGACGGCGTCCGCGCGGCCGCCGAGAGCGGCGAGGCGGTCTTCGGCAACATCGACACCTGGGTGCTGTGGAACCTCACCGGCGGCCCCGACGGCGGCGTGCACGTCACCGACCCCACCAACGCCAGCCGCACGATGCTGATGGACCTGGAGACTCTGGACTGGGACGACCAGCTCCTGTCGTTCTTCGACATCCCGCGCGCGATGCTGCCGGAGATCCGGCCGTCCTCCGCGCCCGACCCCTACGGCGTCACCCGCGCGCACGGCCCGCTCGGCGGCGAGGTGCCGCTCAGCGGCATCCTCGGCGACCAGCAGGCCGCCACCGTGGGGCAGGTGTGCTTCGCGCCGGGCGAGGCCAAGAACACCTACGGCACCGGCAACTTCCTGCTGCTGAACACCGGCGGCGACCTGGTGCGCTCCAAGGCCGGGATGCTCACCACCGTCTGCTACAAGTTCGGCGACCAGGACCCGGTGTACGCGCTGGAGGGCTCGATCGCCGTCACCGGGTCGGCGGTGCAGTGGCTGCGCGACCAGCTCGGCATCATCTCCGGCGCGGCGCAGAGCGAGGCGCTGGCGGCGCAGGTGGAGGACAACGGCGGCATGTACTTCGTGCCCGCCTTCTCCGGCCTGTTCGCGCCGTACTGGCGCAGCGACGCGCGCGGCGCGATCGTCGGCCTGTCGCGCTACAACACCAACGCGCACCTGGCGCGGGCGACGCTGGAGTCGATCTGCTACCAGTCGCGCGACGTGGTGGAGGCGATGCGCGAGGACTCGGGCGTCTCGCTGGACGTGCTGAAGGTGGACGGCGGCGTGACGGCCAACGAGCTGTGCATGCAGCTGCAGGCCGACATCCTCGGCGTCCCGGTGTCCAGGCCGGTGGTGGCCGAGACCACCGCGCTGGGCGCGGCGTACGCGGCGGGCCTCGCCGTCGGGTTCTGGAGCAACACCGACGAGCTGCGCCGGAACTGGAACGAGGACAAGCGCTGGCAGCCCACCTGGGACGAGGCCAAGCGCGAGGAGGGGTACGCGGGCTGGCGCAAGGCGGTCGAGCGCACCTACGGCTGGGTGGACGTGGACTGACCCGGCGGGGCTGACGCCCGGACGCCGCCGCGCGGCGTCCGGGCGCTCCCCTTCCCGGGAGCGGTCACCTCCGCTGGAGGCGCTCCCGCACGGTGTCGATCACCCGCATCACCGCCACCGACTCCTCCAGCGGCAGCAGCGGCGACTCGGTCAGCCCGGCGCGCAGGCAGCGGGCCACCTCCTCGGCCTGGTAGGTGTAGCCGTGCCCCACCAGGTCGGCGGTCATCGTCTCCGGCTCGGCGCCGGGCCGCACCAGCGTCATCGAGGTGGGGCGGTAGAAGGGCGCGGCGATCTCGACGCGGCCCTTGGTGCCCACGACGGTGGCCGCGTGCGGCGAGTCGCCCATCAGCCCGCAGTGCAGCAGCGCGATCCCGCCGCCCTGGTAACCGAGCAGGATGCCGGTGTTGGCGTCCACGCCGGTGGGCGCGGGGGAGGCGGTGGCCTGCACGGTGTCGGGCGGGCCGAGCAGCGGCCAGGTGAACGACAGCACGTAGCAGCCGAGGTCCAGCAGCGCGCCTCCGCCCAGGTCGGCGTCCCAGAGCCGGCTGCGCGGGTCGAAGGCGGGCGCGATGGAGAAGTCGGCGTACACGGCGGTGACCTCGCCGATCGCCCCGTCGGCGACCAGGCCGTGCAGGCGGCGGACCAGCGGGCTGAACCGCGTCCACATGCCCTCCATCGCGAACACGCCCTCGCCGCGGGCGACGTCGGCCAGGGACTCGGCGTCGGCGGCCGAGGTGGTGAACGGCTTCTCCACCAGCACCCCCCGCCCGGCCTCCAGGCACAGCCTGGCGGGCTCGTAGTGCATGGGGTGGGGCGTGGCGACGTAGACCACGTCCACCCCGGCGTCGGCGGCGAGGTCGGCGTACGAGCCGTGCGCCCGCCCGATCCCGTAGCGCCCGGCGAACGCCTCGGCGGTCCCGGCCGACCGCGACCCCACGGCGGCCACGGTGTGGCCGGGCAGCCGCAGCAGGTCCTCGGTGAACACCGCGGCGATGCCGCCGGTGCCCAGGATGCCCCAGCGGACGGGCGCGCCGGCCCCGTCCCCGCCGCCGTTGTCGGGCTCGACCTCGATCTTCTCGCTCATGCCACTGATCGTACGCACGGCCGCCGGGGCGGCCGGGGGCCGCCGCCCCCGCAGGCGGTCGCGCCCGCTCAGTCCTCCCGCCCGCGCCGCAGCTCGCGCGCGACCAGGCCGTACAGCACCAGGTCGAACGCCAGCCACGCCGTCGAGGCGAACTGCCCGTAGGAGAAGCCGAACATCCGGGTGAGCAGCATGTCCACCAGCACCGCCCAGCGCAGCCGCCCCAGCAGCACCTCCGGCCGGCCGCGCGGCGCGAACGCGGCCGCCGCCGCGAAGCCCGCCGACACCAGCGCCGACACCGCCGTGCCGATCGAGGTGACCTCCGAGACGGTGTCCAGCGAGGCGATCAGCTCGGGCGGGTCGGCGACCCGCGCCAGGTAGGACACCACCACCGTGATCCCGGGCACGGCCTGCGCCACGAACACCAGCGCGACCAGCGCCACCACCCAGCGGCGCTGGAGCTGCCGGGCGGCGGCGTCGGTGGCGCGGCGGGCCCACCGCACCGGCGCGGACACGCCGTGGTGCGAGGACGGCGGCGGTTCGTGGCCCGCGTGCCGGGCCACCAGCAGCCGCACCACCGCCAGCACCACGAACGACAGGTAGATGACCGCGCCGGCCGGCTGGTAGAAGTAGTCGTTGTCGCTGGTGATGAACTTGCCGACCTCGTCCACGAACAGCCCGTAGCCGACGCCGCCGAGCAGCGCCACCCAGCGGCGGGCGCGGCGGCCGTCGTACAGCAGCGCCAGCACCAGCGCGACCAGCATCAGCAGGCCGCCCCACAGCATGTGCGAGATGTGCAGCCCGCCGCCGCCGATCTGCGGGTAGCCGGTCACCTCCAGATAGCCGCGGGTCAGCAGGACGGTGCTGATCCCGGCGAGGACGAACCACTCCAGCAGCTCGCCCCCGCGGTAGGCGCGCGGCAGCCTCCGATGTCCCCCCATGCCTCCAGGCTAGGGGAGGGGTGGATCAAGACCGCAGGTCAGGGCGCTGCGAGGGCGGCGCGGCGGGGTCTCCAGGTCGCCAGCAGGGCCAGCGCCAGCAAAATCTCGGCGAAGTCGCCGCCGTAGTACATCAGCTCCGCGCCGCCCCGCAGCTGCGCGGCCGGGGCGTCCACGTCCAGCAGCCCGGCGTACAGCAGCTGCGCCAGCGTGGCGTGGGCGGCGATCGCCGCGCCCAGCACCACCAGCCGGAACGGCACCGACGGGCGGTGCGGCGCGGGGTCGGGACCGGCGACCGACCAGGCGAACGCGCAGCCGGAGACCAGGAAGTGCAGGTGCACCAGCTCGTGCAGCAGCGGGTTCCCGGTCGTGGCCTGGTACAGCGGCGTGCCGTAGAGCACGTACAGGCCGCCCGCGCTGAGCACCAGCGCGGTGACCGGGTGGGTGAGCGCGCGCACCGGCGGCAGGTTGAGCACGCGCACCAGGCGCCGCCCGGTGCCGCCTCCGGCCGTCCGCAGCGCCAGCGTCACCGGCGCGCCCAGCACCAGGCCGAGCGGCGCGTACATGCCGATGAGCAGGTGCTGGAGCATGTGCCCGCGGAAGTCCTCGTGGGCCTCGGCGGCCAGCGGCGGGGCTAGGGCGAGCGCCAGCAGCGCGCAGCCGAGCGCGAACGCGCCGGTCCGCCACGGGCTCCAGCGCCGCCCGCCCTGCCGCCACAGCCGCGCGGCGGCGGCGAGATAGCAGGCCAGGACCAGGCCGACCGCGATCAGGGGGAGGGGGAGACCGGCGCCGCCGTGCGCGTGCGCCTCGTGAGCGAGGGGCAGGGTGTAAGGCATGGGCCCGGCCTAGACGTCCGCGCGGGCGCCGCCGCGCTGGAGCAGCCAGCCCCCGACGATCAGGGCCGCGCCCAGCAGCAGGAAGCCGACGTCCCACCAGAGCTGGTGCGGGCCGCCGCGCACGTGGTGGATGCCGAGGATCTGGTGGTCGACCAGTCCCTCGACCACGTTGAACAGCCCCCAGCCGACCGCCAGCCACCCCCACAGCTCGCGGGAGCGCCACACCGGCCTGCCGGTCCGGTTCATCCGGGCGTACAGCATCGCGAGGCCGGTGAGGACCGCCAGCCAGGTGAACACGTGGAAGAAGCCGTCCCACATGGTGTTCATCTCCAGGCCCGGCACCGTGGTGACCGGGTACTCGCGCACGCCGATGTGGTCGTGCCCCGTGCTGCTCAGCATGTGGTGCCACTGCAGGACCTGGTGCAGCAGGATGCCGTCCACGAACCCGCCCATCCCGACGCCGAGGATCGTCGCCGGGAGGGCGATCCCCCCTCGGGCCCGGGTCATGGTGGAAGTGGCCATGGAGATCTCCTCAGTCGGTCTCCCAGGTTGATCCCCGAGCTCCCTCCCTCCCCTCCCACGCGGGGTTAAACGTTGCGCCAAGCCCGTGCGGACCGCCACGTTTCCCCCGAAGGAGGTGGGTAGGGCGAAAAGGGTCAACGGGCGGCCGGTACCGGCCGCCGCCGCCGATCGCCGTGAGGAGCCGCCCATGCGGGCCGTGGTCGTCAACTGCACGCTGAAGCGCTCGCCGGAGACCTCCAACACCGAGGCGCTGGCGGAGGTGGTGGCCGAGGCGCTGCGCGCCCGGGACGTCGAGGTGGAGACGGTCCGCGCGGTCGACCTGGACATCCCGCCCGGCGTGGAGACCGACCTCGGGCCCGGCGACCCGTGGCCCCGCGTGCACGACCTGCTGCTGCGGTCGGAGATCCTGGTGATGGCGTCCCCCACCTGGGCCGGGCACCCGTCGTCGGTCGCGCAGCGGGTCATCGAGCGCATGGACGCGATGATGTCGGAGACCGACGACGAGGGCCGCCCGGTCGCCTACAACCGGGTCGCGGGCGTGGTCGTCACCGGCAACGAGGACGGCGCCCACCACGTCATCAGCGAGATCAACGGCGCCCTCGCCGACTTCGGCTACACCATCCCCGGGCAGGCCTGGACGTACTGGAACCAGGGCCCCGGGCCGGGCCCCAGCTACCTGGAGGCCGAGCGCGGCCGCGACTGGGCCGCCAAGACCGGGCGCACCATGGCGTCCAACCTGGTCGCCGCCGCGGCCGCGCTGGCGGCCCGCCCGATCCCGGCCCCGCCGTCGTGAGCGGCCCGGCCCTCCGCGCCGCGGCCGCCCGCCGCCCGGCCCCCGCCGATCAGTCCCCGGAAGAAGGAGAACGATGAAGGCCGTCACCTGGCACGGCAAGCGCGACGTCCGCGTGGACACCGTCCCCGACCCCGTGGTCAAGGAGCCCACCGACGCGGTCGTCAAGGTCACCACGACCGCGATCTGCGGTTCGGACCTGCACCTGTACGAGGTGCTCGGCCCGTTCATGGGCGAGGGCGACGTCCTCGGCCACGAGGCCATGGGCGTGGTGGAGGAGGTGGGTCCCGAGGTGACCCACATCGCGCCCGGCGACCGCGTGGTGATCCCGTTCAACATCTCCTGCGGGCACTGCCACATGTGCGGGATGCGGCTGTACGCGCAGTGCGAGACCACGCAGGTCCGCGAGCACGGCATGGGCGCGGCGCTGTTCGGCTACACCAAGCTCTACGGGCAGGTGCCCGGCGGGCAGGCCGAGTACCTGCGGGTCCCGCAGGCCCAGTTCGGGCCGATCAAGGTCCCCGACGGCCTGCCCGACGAGCGCCTGGTGTACCTGTCGGACGTGCTGCCCACCGCCTGGCAGGCGGTGGACTACGCGCAGATCCCCGAGGGCGGCTCGGTCACCGTGCTCGGCCTCGGCCCGATCGGGCAGATGTCGGCGCGCATCGCCCGGCACCTCGGCCACCGCGTCATCGGCGTGGACCTGGTGCCCGAGCGCCTCGCCATGGCCCGCCGCCACGGCGTCGAGGTGCTGGACCTGTCGGTCACCGCCGACGTGCCCGACGCGGTCCGGCAGCTCACCGGCGGCCGGGGCACCGACTCGGTCATCGACGCGGTCGGCATGGAGGCGCACGGCTCCCCGGTCGGCAAGCTCGCCCAGACGCTGGCCGGGCTGCTGCCGGACCGCGCCGCCGCGCTGCTGATGCAGAAGGCGGGCGTGGACCGGCTCGCGGCCCTGACCCTCACGATCGACATCGTGCGGCGCGGCGGGACGATCTCGCTCAGCGGCGTGTACGGCGGCATGGCCGACCCGCTGCCGATGCTCCAGATGTTCGACAAGGGCATCGCGGTGCGGATGGGCCAGGCCCACGTCAAGCGCTGGATCGACGATCTGATGCCGCTGGTGCTCGACGACGCCGACCCGCTCGGCGTGGCCGACCTGGCCACCCACCGGCTCCCGCTGGAGGAGGCCCCGCACGCCTACGAGATCTTCCAGAAGAAGCAGGACGGCGCCGTCAAGGTGCTGCTCACGCCCTGACCCCGCGCCGCCGCGCGAGCGGCAGCGCGCCCAGGGCGGCCACCAGCGCCACCGCGGCGAGGGCCCAGCCGGTCGGGTACTCGGCCTGGCCGGTCGAGCCCGCCGCGGCGGCGCGGGTGAGGAACAGCGTGCCGATCGAGGCGATCCCGACGACCTGGCCGAGCTGCATCAGCGTCAGCAGCAGCCCGCTGCCGTCGGCGGCGTCCTCGGCGGGCACGTGCGCGAGCGCGGCCCCCATCACGATCGGCAGCACGCCGAGGCCCGCGCCGATCAGCACCGTCAGCGCCTCGTAGGCGACGCCGCCGCCCGACAGGGGGCCGATCCACAGGTAGCCGAACGCGGCCACCGCGAAGCCCGCCGGGACCAGCGGCCGGTGCCAGCGCTCGGGCAGCCGCTGCCAGCGCAGGCCGACCAGCGCGAACGCCGTCACGCACGGCACGAACGCCAGGCCCGAGGCCAGCGGCCCGTACCCCAGGTCGCCCTGCAGGTGCAGCGTGGTGGTGAACATGAACGCGCCCCACGTGCCCGGACCCGCCAGCACCCCGACGGCGGCGGGCGCGAGGCCGGGGGAGCGCAGCAGCTTCAGCGGCAGCAGGGGCCGGCCGCCGCGCGCGGCCACCCGCCGCTCCACCGCCACCAGCAGCCCCGCCGACAGCGGGCTGACGGCCAGCGCGACCAGGCACCACAGCGGCCAGCCCAGCTCGTGCCCCATGATCAGGGGGACCACCACCAGCAGCACGGTGGGGGTCAGCGCCAGCAGGCCCGGCACGTCCAGCCGCGCGCCCCGCCCCGTGTCGCCGCGCGGCAGCACGCGCGGCGCGGCGGCCAGCAGCGCCAGCCCGATCGGCACGTTCACCAGGAACACCGTCCGCCAGCCGAGGCCGACCAGCAGCCCGCCCGCGATCTGCCCGAGCACGATGCCGCCGGACACCACCGCCGAGTAGAGGCCGAGCGCTCGGGCGCGCGCCGCGCCGCTGTACTCGCGCTGGATCAGGCTCATCACCTGCGGCGTCATCAGCGCCGCCGCCGCGCCCTGCACGAAGCGGAACGCCACCAGCCACCAGGCGCCCGGCGCGAGCCCGCACGCCAGCGACGCGGCCGTGAACCCGGCGAGGCCCAGCAGGAACAGCCGGCCGTGCCCGGCCATCGCGCCGAGCCGCGCCCCGGTGACCATCAGGACGGCGTAGGCGATGGAGTACCCGGCCACCACCAGCTGCAGGCCCGCGCCGGTGGCGCCCAGGTCGGCGCGCAGCGCGGGCAGCGCGACGTTGACGATGCTGACGTCGAGGATGGCCATGAACTGGCCGATGAGGATCACCGCGAGCAGGGCGCGGCCGCTGCCGCGCTTCTGCTCTCCTTGTGCTGCTATAGCGGGTATGTCGGTCGTCGATGTCATGCGGCCAGCCTGCGGCCGCACGGATGCGGGTACCGAGAGCCCGCCGATACTGGTACCGGCAGCACCTGGCACGGGCCGGGCGCGTCGGCGATGCTGGAAGGGTGACGATCATGGCCGACCCCCGCGCGCCCGAGCCGGGCGAGCCCCGCCCGACCCGCGCGCGGAGCGCGCGCACGCGCCGCCGCTCCGAGCTCGCGGCGTTCCTGCGCAGCCGCCGCGCCCGCATCACCCCCGCCGACGCCGGCCTGCCGCCCGGCCCGCGCCGCCGCACACCGGGGCTGCGCCGCGAGGAGGTCGCCCAGCTCGCCGGGGTCGGGGTCACCTGGTACACCTGGCTGGAGCAGGGCCGGCCCATCAACGCCAGCCCGCAGGTGCTGGAGGCGGTCGCCCGCACGCTGCGGATGGACTCCGCCGAGCGCGCGCACCTGTTCCGGCTGGCCGAGGTCCCGCTGGACGAGCCGCCGGACCCGGCCAACTGCCTGCTGCCCGACGCGCCGGACCTGCCCGACATCCTGGCCGCGCTGGACCCGTTCCCGGCCGCCGTCAGCAACGCCCGCTCGGACGTGCTGGCCTGGAACCGGGCTTTCGGCGCGCTGTTCCCGCACCTGGTCGCCGCGCCGCCCGCCGAGCGCAACACGCTCTGGATGACCTTCACGATGCCGCCCTGCTGCAACCCGGTCGTCGACCTGGAGACCGAGGCGGCGACCTTCGTCGCGCTGTTCCGCCACCGCTACAGCCGGCACGTCGGCGAGCCCGGCTGGGACGACCTCGTGCGGCGGCTGTCGGCGGCGAGCCCGGAGTTCGCGCGGCTGTGGGCCACCCAGGACGTCGCCGGGCCCGAGACGCGGACCAAGGTGTTCCGGCACGCCGCCGTGGGCGAGATCACCACCCGCGCCACCAGCTTCGACGTCGCCGCCGCGCCCAGCACCCGCATGATCGTGTACCGGCCGGCCGACCCGGAGTCGCGCAAGCGCGTGGAATGGCTCGTCGACAACCCCGGCCTCGCCGCCGTCGACCACACGCACTGAGCCCCGCGCGCCGGACCTCGCACGCGCCGGGCCCGCCCGGCGGTCAGCGGCCCGCCCACCGGTCCCGGGCGCGCGCCACCCGGTCGAGGTGGTCGGCGTAGCCCTCGGCGTAGAACGCCGCGCGCCCGGCGTCGGGCTCGACCGTGGCGGCGGGCCGCGTCCACGCCTCGGCGTCCAGCTCGACGTCCAGCCCGCCGCCCAGGCGGGCCGCGGCGGCCAGGACGGCGCCGCGCGCGCCGGTCTCCGGCCCCGCCGCGACCCGCACGGGACGGCCGAGCACGTCGGCGAACATCCGCAGCCACGGCGTGCTCGCCGACCCGCCGCCGCACACCGTCAGCGCCCCGCGCAGCCCGGCCGCCTCCAGCAGGTGCCGGGCCGCGTAGGCGATGCCCTCGCAGGTGGCGCGGACCAGCTCGGCCCGCGTCGTCTGCAGGCTGACGCCGGTGAACTCGGCGCGCGCGGCGGGCTCCACGAACGGCGACCGCTCGCCCGACGGCGCGAAGTACGGCAGCACCGCGACGCCGCCCGCGCCCGGCGGACTCCCCTCCAGGATGCCGGGCAGCTCCTCCCGGGCGGTGCCGGTCGCCTCCAGCACCCAGTCGAGCCCGGCGGTCCCGACCATGGCGGCCATGACGCGCATCCAGCGGTCCGGCTCGGCCGTCGCGAAGTGGAACCCCGACGGCTCCCCGCCGGTGTCCACGCGGTCGGTCACCACGTCGGCGACCAGGCTGGTGCCGATGTTGAGCAGCCCGTCGCCGGGCTCGCGCACGCCGCCGCCGATCGCGGCGGCCGTGACGTCGGTGGGCCCGGCCGCCAGCGGGGTGCCCGGCGGGAGCACGTCCCCGGCCGCGACCGGCGCGCCCGGCAGCGGGTCGGCGATCGGGGCCAGCAGCCCGGCGCGGCCGGCCAGCCCGCAGGCGGCCAGCACCTCGGGAGAGTAGTCGCGGGCGCGCGGGTCCAGGAACGGCACCGAGGTGTCGGTGACGTCGGTGGCCCGCTCGCCGGTCAGCCGCTGGAACACCGCGTCCTTGACGTAGGCGGCGGTCGCGGCCGCGTCGAGCGCGTCCAGCTCGTGCCGGTCCAGCCAGGCCAGCAGCGGCGCGGCGCAGCCGGGGAACACCGTGTTGCCGGTGGCCCGGTACACCGCCTCGGCGGTGCCGTCGCCGAGCCATTCCCCGACGATCCCGGCGGCGCGCCCGTCCATCCAGGAGATCCCGCGCCGCACCGGCCGCCCGCCGCCGTCCAGCAGCCAGGCGCCGTCGCCCTGCGCGGTCACCCCGGCCAGCTCCGGGGCCTCGCCCCCGCAGACCTCGCGCACCACCTGGCCCACGGCGGCCAGGACCTCCTCCAGGTCCTGCTCGACCCGGCCGCCCTCGCTGAACAGCCGCGTCCGGGCCCGGTCCACCGCGAGCATCCGGCCGTCCCGGTCGAACGCCGCCGCCTTGACCACCGAGGTGCCGATGTCGATTCCCACGAGCATGCGCGGGAGTCTAATGACGCGCCCGGGACCGGCCGCGCCCCGGAACGCCGAAGCCGGGAGGGGCGTCCCCTCCCGGCTCCCTCCCGCGAGCGCTCAACGGTCGCGGCGCAGCGCCACGAACTGCACGGCGGCGAAGGCGGCGACCACGCCGGCCTGCATGACCGCCCACACGCCGCCCACCGTGCTGAGCGACAACCAGCCGGTCACGACCGCCACGACGCTGAGCACCGTCCAGAGCACGTTGACCTCGACCACGGCGCCGACCGCCACGCGGTTCGGCCGGGCCGGAACGGAGATGGCCCACACCGCCGCCGCGTAAAGCAGCAGGAAGGCGCCGATCGCGCGGCCGGGGCCGGCCGACAGGCCGAGCAGGTCCGACAGCGGCCCGGCCAGCGCCAGGTAGGCCGCGCCGTTCGCGCCGGTCACCACGGCGTCCAGGCGCAGCGCGAGCTTGAGGGCGGTGCGGGTGTCGGTGGTGCCCAGGATCGCGGTCATCGCGGTCCCCTTTCCGGGAGGATCGTGCTCGTTGCTGACACCGATGACGTTAGGAGCCGCGCCGCGCGAAAACGATTACCCGGCGGGTAATCGGGCGACTGTGCGGTAGAACGCCCGTCGAGCGGCGCGCGGCCCTAGCGTGTCCCGTGTTCCTGACCGAGGGAGAAGACGATGGGCGTCCTGTTCGAGTACTTCCGCGCACCCGACCCCGCCGAGGCGCTGCGGCTGCTGGGGAGCTCCGAGGACGGCGCCCCCGAGGCGCCCACCATGTGCGGCGCCGACGCGATGGAGGCCAAGGGGCTGGACTCCACGGTGACGGTCGGCCAGCTGCTGGCCTTCATCCTGGAGGTGCCCTGGGACGTGGACCTGGTGCAGGGCGAGCTGGTGTGGCCGCAGTCGCCGCCCGCCTCCGAGCGCGAGGCCGAGGAGCTGCCCGACGACTCGCCGTGGAACACCGGCGTCACCGTGGAGGTGCTCGACGACGGGGTGCGCGACGGCCTCGCCGGGGCCGACGACGCGCGGTTCCCCGAACTCGCCGAGCGCTGGGCGCGCATCGAGGAGTTCGGCGACGACACCGACCCCGGGCCCCTGGAGGAGGTCATCGCGGAGCTGGTGGCACTGGCGCGCCGGGCCAAGCAGACCGGCGAGCACCTGTTCACCTGGTGCTGCGTCTGACCGGGCGCGCCTGATCCGGCGCGCCCGAGCGGACGCGCCCGCGCCCGGCCGCACGCGGCCGGGCGCGGGCGCGCGGGTCAGGCCGCCGGGCGGAAGTCGGCGGCGTTCTCGGCCGCCCACTGCGCGAACGTGCGCGCCGGGCGCCCGGTGATGTCCTCGACCGCCGTCGTCACCGTGTACCCGACCTCGGGGGTGTCGCCGAGCGCCTTCACCAGGAACTCGATCACCTCGGGCGGCATCCCGTCGGCCGCCCACTTGGCGCGCGCCTGCTCCTCGGTCAGCTCGACGTACTCGATCCCGCGCCCGACCGCCTCGGCCAGGAGGCGCACCTTGGCGCTGGTGGTGATCGCCTCCGGGCCGGTCAGCACGACCTCCTCGCCGTGCCGTCCGCCGTTCACCAGCAGCGCCGCCGCGACCGCGCCGATGTCCGCCTCGTGGACCATCGCGCTGCGCCGCCCGCCGAACGGCTCGCGCACCACGCCCTCGGCCCGCACGCCCTCGGCCCACCACTGCCGCGTGTTGCCCATGAACTCGACCGGGGCCAGCATCGTCCACTCCAGGCCGCTGCCCTCCAGCGCCCGCTCCAGGGAGCCCTCGTCGCGCCCGCCGAGCACCGTCACCTGGCGCACGCCGCTCGCGACGGCCAGCTCCACCAGCTCCGCGCCGGTCTCCAGCGCGTTGTAGCCCTCGCCGGCGAAGTTGATCAGGTGCACGCCGGTCACCCCCGCGAACGCCTCCTTCAGCGCCGCGGGCTCGGTCAGGTCGCCGCCGACGACCTCCACGCCCGCCGACAGGTCCGCCCGCGCGGGGTCGCGGGTGAGCGCCCGCACGTCCTGCCCCAGCCGCAGCAGCTCCGCCACCACGTGGCGGCCGACCGTACCCGTGGCACCCGTCACCAGGAAGGTCATGGCGTTCTCCTCATCTGTCTGGAACGGAACGTTCGGTTCTACTATAGCAGAACGGAACGCTTCATTCCAGTACGGGCCGGGCGGCCCGGAGGCCGCCCGGCCCGGCTCAGCGGGCGCTCACCCGGCGCTCGCCGCCACCGTCTTGGCCTCGACGGCCTCGACGGCCTCGGCGGTCTGCGCCTCCGCGCCCTTCGCCGCCGCCTCCGCCTCCAGGCCCTTCGCCTCGACCACGGCCGCCAGCTCCGGCAGCACCGCGTCCGCCACGGTGATCTTCCGGTCCACCAGCCCGCTGGCGTGGAACAGGTCGGCGGCGCGCTGCTGCTCGGCGACGAACTCCTCGCTCACCGGCCGCAGCCCGAACGGCCGCGAGCGCAGCGCGTGCTCCCAGGCGTCCAGGTCCCCGCCGTCGTCGGCGGCGAACAGCTCGGCCGCCTCGCGCGGGTTCCGCGTGATCCAGACGTCCGACTCCTGCAGCGCGCCGATGACGGCCGCCAGCTCCTCGGGGTGCCGCTCGGCGAAGTCGCGGCGGGTGAACCACAGCGACCGGTGGCTGAAAAGCCCGTCGGTCTCGACCAGGGTGCGCAGTTCGGCCCGCGCCTCGACGCCGGTGAGCGCCGGGTAGGAGCCGGTCCAGGCGTCCACCTCGCGGTCCAGGAAGCGCTGCGCGGCGTCCGCGCCGACGTCCACCGGCTCGATGTCGCTCCAGGTCAGCCCGGCCTCGTCGAGCGCGAACAGCAGCAGCGTGGTCTGCCACGACCCGTGCCCGAGCGCCACACGCCTGCCCTTCAGGTCGGCGGGCGTCTCGATGCCGGAGTCGGCGTGCACGACCAGCCGCCCGTTCTCGTGCCGGGGCCCGGAGACCGCGACGTAGACGATGTCGTGCCCCTTGGCCTGCGCGGTGACCGGCGGCGTGGAGCCGGTGCCGATGAAGTCGTAGCCGCCGTCGAACAGGTGGTCGCCGTGCAGCGACGGCAGCCCCTCGGACGGGCCCGGCCGCTCGCCCTCGGGGAGCGAGCGGAGGTCCACCCACTCCACGTCCGGCAGGGAGCGCTCCAGGACGCCCCGGTGCCGCAGCACCCACAGGGAGTTGTTGTGCGGGAAGTAGCCCACGCGGATCGGCATCAGACGGTTCCTTTCACAGCGGTGAGGGAGGAGCGGTCACGCAGGTCGTGACCGCGCAGGAGGGGGAGGACGCGCTCGCCGACGCGGCGGGACTCCTCCAGGTGCGGGACGCCGGCGAGGACGAACGCGTCCACGCCGAGCGAGATCAGCTCGTCCAGCCGGGCGGCGACCTGCCCGTAGCTGCCGACCAGGCCGAACGCGGGCCCGCCGCGCAGCAGGTGGAAGCCGCCCCACACGTTCGGGGCCGCCTCCAGGTCGCGGGGGCGCCGCACCGGCCAGTCCACGAACGACTGGCCGCGCAGCCAGCCGACCGAGTCGCCGCCCGCCTCGGGCCCTTGCAGCGCGGCCGGGTCGACGTGCCGCCAGCCCCGCTCGATCTCGTCCCACGCCTCCTGCTCGGTCTCGCGGGCCAGCACGTCGATGCGCACCGCGAACCTGGGCGACCGCCCGATGGCCTCGGTGTGCTCGCGCACCTGGGCGAACTTGGCGGCCAGCGCCTCGAACGGCTCCAGCCAGGACAGGTAGTAGTCGGCGTGCCGGCCGGCGGCGGCGATCGCGGCGGGCGAGGACCCGGAGAAGTAGATCTCGGGGAACGGCTGCCCGGCCAGCGGCGCGGGCAGGCCCGCGCCCTCCACCCGGTAGAAGCGGCCGTCGTAGTCGAACGGGCCGCCGTCCCAGACGCCCTTCAGCACGTCCAGGAACTCCGAGGTGCGCGCGTACCGGTCGTCGTGGTCCACCCGGTCGCCCCACCACAGCTGCGGGGGGCCGCCGCCGCCGGAGATGACGTTGTAGACCGTGCGCCCGCCGGTGGCGCGCTGCAGGGTGGCCGACATCCGCGCCGCCTGCACCGGGTGCAGGAAGCCCGGCTGGAAGGCGATCATGAACCGGTAGGTCGTGGTCTCCCGGGCCAGGCTCGCGGCCGCCGCCCACGGGTCGTCGGTGAAGGGGAACGACGGCAGCAGCCCGCCGACGAAGCCCGACAGCTCCGACGCCTGCGCCACGTCGGCCATGTGGTCCAGATGGCTGAAGCCGTCGGCGCGGCCGCCGCGCGTGCCGGGGGCGATGCGGCCCGGCGCCCCGGGCGACCAGTCGCCCCGCGATATCGTGCGGCGGCGCAGCGACGACTGGTCGCCGTGGGTGCCGATCCGCCAGTAGATGTCAATCGGCATGCGCGTACTCCTCGCTGAGCAGGGGCAGCAGGTGCTCGCCCAGGCGGTAGACGTCCTCGACGCCGGGCTCGGCCTCCAGGACGAAGACGGTGACGCCGCGGGCCCGGTGGGCGCGGATCGTGTCGGCGACCTCGGCGTAGGAGCCGAACAGCCCGGCGGGCGCGTCCAGGCCGCGCCGCAGCGCGTCGGCCCGCGCCTCCTCGCGGTCCTCCCGGGCCAGCACCGGCAGCTTGAGGCCGAAGGCGGGCGTCGGGCCGCGCCCGATGGACCGTTCGGACAGCTCGGCGATCCCGGCGTCGAGGTCGTCGCCGGGGCCGAACAGGTGGACGTCGGCGTGCTCGGCCGACAGCTCCAGCGCCTCGGGGGAGGCGCCCGACAGCAGGACGCGCGGGAAGGCGCGCCCGGCCAGCGGCCCCTGGAAGCCTCCGGCCAGCACCTGGAAGTACCGGCCCTCGTAGGTGTAGTCCTCCTCGTGCCACACGCCCTTGGCGACGGTGAGGAACTCGTCGGCGCGGGCGTACCGGTCCGCGCCCTCCAGGAAGTCGCCCTGCGCCCGCGCGACCGACGGGTCCAGATCGACCGTCAGATGCCAGTCGAGCCGGTCGCCGGAGAACCGCTGGAGCGACGCCGACACCTTGGCCGCGTAGACGGGGGTGGCGATGCCCGGATGGAACCCGGCCGCGCCGCGCAGCCACCGGCTGTGCCGCAGCAGGTCCGCGGTCACCACCAGCGACTCCTCGCCGCCCGGGTCGAACGGCGTCAGCACGCCGTGGAAGCCGGCCATGTCGGCGGCCCGGCCGATCTCCGCCAGGTGCTCCAGCGGGCCGTACGACCCGGGCCGCAGGTCGGTGACGAACGGCGGCAGCGGGGCGGCCGCGCGCCCGCCCCGCGTGGGCAGCACCAGGTGGAACTCAAGGGAGCCGCTCATGCCGGGACCTCCAGGGCGAGCCGCTCGCGGGCCTGCCGCAGGGGCTCGTGCGCGACCCAGGCGTCCAGGTCCACATCGGCGTCCAGGAAGCCGTGCAGCAGCAGGAAGTCCTTCTGGACGCGCAGCAGGTCCAGCCGCTCGTCCGACAGGTCGGGGGCCAGGGAGCGGTGGAAGTCGCCCCGGTAGGCGGTGGCGACCCCCTCGGCCCGCGAGCGGGTCTCCCGGGCGAGGATCTCGCGGACCTCCTCCAGGTGCCCGGCCGCCCAGTCGGCGGCGCGCAGCGTCTGGGCCAGGAACGCCGCCACCAGGTCGGGCCGCTCCTCCAGCAGCCGCTCGTGCACGGTGATCGGGCGCGGCGTGCCGTTGTTGACGCGGGTGCGCGGATCGGGGTGGGCGTCCAGGTCCACGGCCACGACCAGGCCCAGCTCCCGGGCCTGGTCGGCCGAGCGCGCGCCCTTGACGTAGGCCGCGTCCACCGCGCCGGCGGCCAGGGCCTCCAGGCCCGGCCACGGCCGCGACCGGTCGTCCGCGCCGCGCCCGACCGAGGGGGAGGGGTCGGCGGGCACCTCCACGAACGACACGTCGTCGAGGGTGAGCCCGCCTTGGGCGAGGGCGCCCTTGACGCCGTGCAGCGCCATCGCGCGCGGGAAGCTCTGGGCGCGGGTCCCCGCCCAGCCCGGCAGCGCGATCCGCGCGCCGCGCAGCCCGGCCGCGCCGGTGATCCCCGAGTCGGGGCGGACCAGGACCGACTGCCACTCCTCGATCCACGTCAGGCCGATCAGCCGGGTCGGGGCCCCGGCCGAGCGGGCGGCCAGCGCGGGCACGTTGCCGCCCTCGCGGAACAGCCCGAGCAGGCCGTGGTCGAAGTGGTGGCGGGCCAGCTCGGGCCCGGCGTCCTGCAGCACGCCGACCTCCAGGCCGGCGGTGCCGAACTCCCCGGCCAGCCAGCCGAGGTCGTGCGCGATCCCGCTCGCGGTGGGCACCGGGCAGCGGGTGAACCAGATCTTGTCGACGGAGGTCATGGGACTCCTCAGTACTCCTCAGTTCGGGGCGGTCAGGACGCCGAGCTCGGCCAGCAGGGAGCGGCGCAGCTCCACCACGGCGGGGTCGTCGCGGTCGTGGGGGCGGGGCAGGGAGACGGTGCGGTCGGCGGCGAACGCGCCGTCGCGCAGCACGGCCACGCGGTCGGCCAGCCGCAGCGCCTCGTCCACGTCGTGGGTGACCAGCACCACCGCGGGGCGGTGCCGGGCGCACAGCTCGGCGACCAGGTCCTGCATCTGCAGGCGGGTGAGGGCGTCCAGGGCGGCGAACGGCTCGTCCAGCAGCAGCACCTGCGGGTCGCGGACCAGCGCTCGGGCCAGCGCCGCCCGCTGCGCCTCGCCGCCCGACAGGGTGGCGGGCCAGGCCCGCTCGTGGCCCGCGAGGCCGACCTCGGCGAGCGCCCGCCGCCCGGCCTCGCGGGCCGAGCGCGGCAGGCCCAGCGTCACGTTGGCGAGCACGCGGCGCGACTGCACGAGCCGGGGCTCCTGGTAGACGGTGGTGCGGCGCGGCGCGGCCAGCACGGTGCCGCCGTCGGGCCGCTCCAGGCCCGCCAGCACGCGCAGCAGCGTGGTCTTGCCGGTGCCGCTCGGGCCGAGCAGCGCGAAGAACTCGCCGCGGCGGATCTCCAGGTCGATCCCGTCCAGGACGGCCTTGTCCCCGAACGCCTTGCGCAGCCCCGTCACGCGCACGGCCACCTCGGCGGCGGGCGGCGCGCTCATCGGGCCCTCACCTGCCGCTGCCAGGGCATCGCCAGCCGCTCGGCGCCCCGGACGGCCAGGTCGATGGCCAGGCCGAGCAGCGCGTAGACCACGATGCACAGCACCATGTAGTCGTTGCGGTAGTACTGCTGCGCCAGCGTCACCAGGTAGCCGATGCCCTCGGTCGCGCCGATCTGCTCGGCGGCGATCAGGCCGGTCAGCGACACCGACAGGCTGATGCGCAGCGCCATCAGGATGCTCGGCAGCGCGCTCGGCACCACCACCAGCGCGGCCAGCCGCGCGCCGCGCAGCCCGAACCCGCGCGCCGCCTCGACCACCTTGCGGTCCACGCCGCGCACGCCGAGGTAGGTGTAGGCGTACATCGGCGCGAGCGCCGCCACCGCGATCAGCACGATCTTGAAGGTCTCGCCGACGCCGAACCAGGAGATGAACAGCGGCACCAGCGCCAGGAACGGCACCGCGCGCTTCATCTGCAGGGTCGGGTCGATCAGCTCCTCGCCGAGCGCCGACAGCCCGGCGGCGATGCCGAGCAGCAGCCCCAGCCCGGCCCCGGCCAGCACGCCGAGCGCCGTGCGCCGCGCCGAGGCCAGCAGGTAGTCCGCGAGCTGGCCGGTGCCGACCAGCTCCTCGAACGCGCCGAGCACCGCGCCCGGCCCGGTGAGCACGTCGGGGGAGACGCGGCCGCTCGCCGACCCGTACCACCAGAGCGCGACCAGCAGCACCGGCACGCTCGCCCGCACCGCCAGCGAGACCAGCGGGCGGCGGCGGCGCGTCCCGATCCACGCGGGCGGCCGCAGGTCCGCGGCCTCGGCGGTCTCCCCGGGGGGCGCCGGAGGCGCCTTCTCCAGCGTCACGGCTTGGCCGTCCGCAGGTCGAAGATGACGTCCTGCGGGCGGATCTCGACGGGCAGCACCCCGTACTTGCGGAACACCCCGCCGACCGCCGACACGTACTGGCCGTCGTCGGCCCCCGCGTTGCGCGGGACGTTCTGGGACCGCGCCTTGGCGATGTTGTCGGCCAGCCTGGGACCGGACACGGCCGACGGCCCCTTCTGCAGGAACACGTTCTGGAACTTGGCCGGGTCGCGCTTCTCCTGCTCGGTCAGCTCGCGCAGCACGTCCAGGAAGGTCTGCACCGCCTTGGGGTTGCGGTCGAGCAGCTCGTTGCGCGCCGCCCAGATGTTGAGGTCCTTGTCGGGCAGGTCGCGGCTGGTCACCAGCGTCCGCGCGCCCTTGGCGACGACCTCGGGATAGGCCTGCACGATGGCCCACCAGGCGTCCACCTTCCCCGTGGCGAACGCCGACGCGCCCTGCACCGGGTTGAGGTAGACGCGCTTGACCTCGTCGACCGGCACGCCCTCCTTCTCCAGGGCGAGCAGCAGCAGGTACTCCCCGCGCCCGCCCTTGTTCACCGCGACCTGCTTGCCGACCAGGTCCCGCACCGACCGCACGGGGCTGCCGGCCGGGACGACCAGGCCGTCCTCGCGCGGCGCGGCCGCGCCGGTGACCGGGTCGGTGACCGAGAAGATCTTGATGTTGCGGCTGTTGGCCAGGTAGCCGAGCGCGGGCGAGACCGCCCCTTCCAGCAGGTTCACCGAACCGGAGCGGACCGCGTCGATGGTGGCGGTGAACGAGGCGTAGGACCCGCCCCACTCCACCCGCGCGCCCACGGCCTTCAGCCGCTGCTCCAGGAGGCGCTCGCGCTTGGCGTAGGCGAGCGGGCCCTCGTTGCCGGGGTCCTTGAGCTTCAGGACGACGCCCGGGCCGCCGGAGCCGCCCGCTTCGGCGGCTCCGCCGCAGGCGGCGGTGAGGCCGAGCAGGGCGGTGGCGGCAGCGGCGGCCGCGAGTCGCAGGCGTGGACGGTGTCTGAGCATGGTGACGGGATCCTTCGCGGAGAGGGGTGGTGGAGGCGCGCGGGCACGGCGAGGCCGGTGACGCGGGAAAGGGGGGAGGTGAGGGGAGGGGAGGACGGCGTGCTCATGCGACCGGAGGGTCACGGGCACGGCCGGGTCACGAGGACGGGCGGGTCACGGACGTGGGAGGTCCGCGGGCCCGAGGGGGGTCACGGACACGAGATCCGCGGACACGGGGTGCGCGGACACAGGGCGCTGTCCAGGCGCATGAGGTCGACCACGCGCCGGACGATCAGAACGACGTGCGGCATATTTCCTATAATTCCGGTCGGTTTTGCATAAGTCAAGGTCGGGGCGGCGCTCCGGGTCCGCTCTATACTCGTTCGGTAAAGCGAACATGATCGTGTCCGGCCGCGGCCGGGCGGGGGTGAGGGGGTCGCGTGGGCGCTCCAGGCGAGTCGGTGCGGGACATGCTGGCGGCCAACCTGCGGCGCGCGCGCACCGGGCGCGGGCTGTCGCTGTCGGAGCTGTCGCGCCGGTCGAAGATCGGCAAGGCGACGCTGTCGCAGCTGGAGGCGGGCGCCGGCAACCCCACCATCGAGACGGTCTTCAGCCTGTCGCGCGCGCTGGAGGTGCCGATCTCCGACCTGCTGGACCCGCCGCGCGCCTCCGGGCTCACCGTGGTGCGCGGCGCCGAGGTCGAGGTGCTGCGCGGCGCGGGGGTGGACCTGCGCCCGCTGCGCGGCATCGAGTCCGGCGACGGGGTCTTCGAGGTCTACGACCAGCAGGTCCGCGCCGACTCGCGGCAGGACTCGCTCGGCCACGTCGGCACCGAGCACACGGTCGTGCAGGCGGGCCGGCTCGGCGTTCGGGTCGACGGCCGGGAGGTGGAGCTCGGGCCGGGCGACTACGTCGGCTTCGACGCGCTGCTGCCGCACTCCTACACCGCCCTGGACGGCCCCGTGCGCTCGGTCCTGCTGCTGCAGTACCGCTCCGACCAGCGGCTCCACTCGGCGCCCTCGCGCCCGCCGTGCCTCGCCGGGTCCGGGTGACGGCGGTCCGGGCGCGGCGTCGGCGCGGCGTCGGTGCGGCGTCGGTGCGACATTGACACTGCTCGGAACCGGGGCATAGCCTCCCAATCGTTCGGTTTACCGAACGGACTGGGAGGTGGGCATGCGGGTCGTGGTGCTGGGCGCCGGAATCGTCGGCGCGGCCTGCGCGCGCGAGCTGGCCCGCCGCGGCATGGAGGTGACCGTCCTGGACCGCGGCGGCCCGGCGGCGGCCACCACCGCGCACGGCGAGGGCAACGTGCTGGTGTCCGACAAGGGCCCCGGCCCCGAACTGGAGCTGGCCAAGCTGTCGCGGCGGTTGTGGCCGGAGATACTCGCCGAGGGCGGCGCCGGTGTCCGGGCCGATTCCCGGGCCGCTTCCCCGGTCGAGGCGGTCGAATGGGACGCCAAGGGCGGCATCGTGGTCGCCACCACCGACGCGGGCGCCCGGGAGCTGGCCCGGTTCGCCGACTCCCAGCGCGCGGCCGGGATCACCGCCGAGGCCCTGGACGCGGCGGCGCTGGCCGAAGCCGAGCCGCACCTCACCCGCGACTTCGCGCTGGCCGTCCACTACCCCGAGGACGCGCAGGTGCAGCCCTCCGGCGCGGCGGCGTTCCTGCTCGACGGCGCGCTGCGCGCGGGCGCGGAGCTGCGCACCGGCTGCGAGGTCCTGGGCGCGGTGGCCTCCGGCGGCCGCCTCACCGGCGTCCGCACCTCCGCCGGGACCGTCGAGGGCGACGCGTTCGTCAACGCGACCGGCCCCTGGTCCGGCGCGGTCGCCGCCCGCCTCGGCGCGCCGGTCGACGTCCGGCCCCGGCGCGGCGAGGTGCTGGTCACCACGCCGCAGCCCCCGCTGGTCTTCCACAAGGTCTACGACGCCGACTACGTCGGCGCGGTCGGCAGCGGCGCCGAGGAGCTGCAGGCGTCGGCGGTGGTGGAGTCCACCCGCGCCGGGACGGTCCTGCTGGGGTCCTCGCGCCGCCGCGTCGGCTTCGACGACCGGCTGCGGCCCGAGGTGCTGTCGGTCATCGCGCGCAAGGCGCTGCGGCTGTACCCGTGCCTGGAGGGCGTCCCGGTGATGCGCGCCTACGGCGGCTTCCGCCCCTACGTGCCCGACCACCTGCCGGTCGTCGGCCCCGACCCGCGCCTGCCCGGCCTGTGGCACGCGGGCGGCCACGAGGGCGCGGGCATCGGGCTGTCGCCCGGCACCGCGCTGCTGCTGGCCGACCTGCTCACCGGCGCCGCGCCGCCGACCGACCCCGCGCCGTTCCGGGTGGACCGCCCCGCCGTGCTCTTCGAAGGAGACGACCAGTGAGCCCCAGACTCGTCCCCGCCGCCGGCGACCCCGTCCGGCGGCGCGACACGCCCCTGACCGTCACCGTGGACGGCGAGCCCGTGGCGGGCGTCGCCGGCCAGACCATCGCGGGCGTGCTGCTGGCGTCCGGCCGCCGCTCGTGGCGGTCGGGCCCGTCCGGCGCGCCGCGCGGGGCGTTCTGCGGGATCGGCGTGTGCTTCGACTGCCTGGTCACCGTCAACGGCGACCGCGACGTGCGGGCCTGCCGCCGCCGCGCCGCCGACGGCGACGTGGTCGCCACCCAGTCGCGCGCGCAGGACGGGCCCCGGTGACCCGGCACGTGATCGTCGTCGGCGCGGGCCCCGCCGGGCTCGCCGCCGCCGCGGCCGCGCTGCGCGCCGGCGCCCGCGCCACCCTCCTCGACGCCGCCGAGCAGCCCGGCGGCCAGTACCACCGGATGCTGCCCGAGCAGTACCGGGCCGCGCGCCCCGAGCGGCTCCACCACGGCTGGGCGTCCTTCGACCGGCTGCGCCGCCACGTGCTTGCGCACCCGCGCTGCGCCTGGACGCCCGAGACCTCGGTGTGGTCGCTGGAACGCCCCGAACCCGGCACGGCGGCGGCCCCGCGCGTGCACGCGGTGCGCGGCCCGGCCGACGGCTCCGGACGCGAACGCCTCGTCCTCGACGCCGACGCCCTCGTCCTGGCCCCGGGCGCGCACGACCGCGTCCTGCCGTTCCCCGGCTGGGACCTGCCCGGCGTGTTCACCGCCGGAGCCGCGCAGGCCCTCGCCAAGGGCGAGCGCGTCGTGGTCGGCGACCGGGTGGTGGTCGCCGGCGCGGGGCCGTTCCTGCTGCCGGTGGCCGCGTCGCTGCTGGAGGCGGGCTCCACCGTGCTGGAGGTGCTGGAGGCCAACCCCGCCGCCACCGTCCTGCGCGGCTGGGGCGCGCGCCCGTGGGAGCTGGCCGCCCAGACCGGCAAGGCCGCCGAGCTGGCCGAGTACACCGCGCTGCTGGCCCGCCGCCGCGTCCCCTACCGGACGGGCCGCGCCGTCGTCGAGGCGCGCGGCGACGGCCGGGTGGAGGAGGTCGTCACCGCCCGGCTGCGCGCCGACTGGTCGGTGGTGCCCGGCACCGAGCGCACCGTCGCGGTGGACGCGGTCTGCGTCGGCCACGGTTTCACCCCGCAGCTCGAACTGCCCGTCGCCGCCGGGTGCGCGCTGCGCGGGGCGTTCGTCCAGGTGGACGGCGACCAGCGCACCACAGCCCCCGCCGTCTACGCCGCGGGCGAGATCACCGGCATCGCCGGAGCCCCCGCCGCCCGCGCCGAGGGCCTCGTGGCGGGCTGGGCCGCCGCTGGAGGGGACGCCTCCGCGCCCGAGGTGCGCGCGGTCCGCCGCCGCCGCGACCGGGCCCGCGCCTTCGCGGCCCGCCTCGCCGCCGCCCACCCCATCGGCGACGGCTGGCCCGGCTGGCTGCGCCCCGAGACCGTGGTGTGCCGGTGCGAGGAGACCAGCTACGGCGCGCTGTGCCGGGCCGCCGACTCCCCGGCGGGCTCGGCGGCCCGCGCCGTCAAGCTCGGCACCCGCGCCGGGCTCGGCCCCTGCCAGGCCCGCGTCTGCGGCCCGTCGGTCGCCGAGCTCCTGGCCCGCCGCACCCCGCCGCCCGACCGCGCGGCCGACGGGCACCGGCCCGCCACCGCCGACCACCGCCCCGTCGCCCAGCCGATCCGGCTCGGCGAACTGGCCCGCCCCCCGAAGGAGAACCCCTGATGAGCAAGGAGAAGGTCACCGGTCTCGGCGGCGTCATCGTCGCGACCGCGCTGCCCTACCACGGCGACGCCTCCGCCCCCGCAGGGCTCGCCGTCGACTACGACCGGTTCGCCGAGCACTGCCGCTGGGTGGTCGACAACGGCTGCCGGGGCGTCGGCCCCAACGGCTCGCTCGGCGAGTACTCCTCGCTCACCGACGAGGAGCGCCGCCGCGTCGCCCGCACCGCCGTGGAGGCCGTCGGCGACGACGGCGTCGTGGTGGTCGGCGTGCACGGCCCCGGCTGGCACCAGGCCAGGCACTGGGCCGAGATCGCCGCCGAGGACGGCGCCGACGGCGTGCTGTGCCTGCCCCCGACCATGTACCGCGCCAACCGGGGCGAGGTCGTCGCCCACTTCGAGGCCGTCGCCTCGGTCGGCCTGCCGGTCATGGTCTACAACAACCCCATCGACACCAAGGTGGACCTCACCCCCGACCTGCTCGCCGAGATCGCGCAGATCGACAACGTCGTCGCGGTCAAGGAGTTCTCCGGCGACGTGCGCCGCGTCCTGGAGATCAAGGAGAGGGCCCCCGGCCTGGAGGTCGTCGCGGGCGCCGACGACGTCACGCTGGAGGCGCTGCTGATGGGCGCGACCGGCTGGTTCGCCGGGTTCCCCAACGTGTTCCCCGCCGAATCGGCCCGGCTGTACGAGCTGGCGCTGGCCGGGGACCTGGCCGGGGCCCGCGCCCTGTACGAGCCGCTGGTCGCCGCCTTCCGCTGGGACTCGCGCACCGAGTTCGTGCAGGCCATCAAGCTCGGCATGGAGATGGTCGGCCGCTACGGCGGCCCGTGCCGCCCACCGCGCGGCCCCCTCACCGACGAGCACCGCGCGGGCGTCACCGCCGACATGGAGCGCGCCATCGCCGCCCTGGCGAAGGGGGCCGCCGCATGAGGTCGGTGCGCACCATCAGCGCGGTCGACTCCCACACCGAGGGCATGCCGACCCGCGTCGTGACCGGCGGCGTCGCGCCGGTCCCCGGCGCCACCATGGCCGAGCGCCGCCGGTACGCGGTCGAGCGCCTGGACGGCCTGCGCCGCTTCCTGGTGGACGAGCCGCGCGGCCACGCCGCGATGAGCGGCGCGATCCTGCAGCCGCCGACCCGCCCCGACGCCGACTGGGGCGTGCTCTACATCGAGGTCAGCGGTTTCCTGTCGATGTGCGGGCACGGCACCATCGGCGTCGCGACCGTGCTGGTGGAGACCGGCATGGTCGAGGTGACCGAGCCCGAGACGGTCGTCCGCCTGGACGTGCCGGCCGGACTCGTGGAGGCCCGCGTGCGCGTCCGCGACGGCCGCGCCGAGCAGGTCACCCTGCGCAACGTCGCCTCGTTCGCCACCGAGCTGGACGCCAAGGCGCACGTGCCCGGCCTCGGCGAGGTGCGCTACGACATGGCCTACGGCGGCAACTTCTACGCCATCGTCGACATCGAGAGCGTCGGCCTGCCGTTCGACCGCGCCCGCAAGGACGACATCGCCAAGGCGGGCCTGGACATCATGGCCGCCATCAACGACACCGCCCGCCCGCAGCACCCCGCCGACCCGTCGATCGGCGGCTGCAAGCACGTGCAGTTCCTGGCACCCGGCTCCGACGCGCGCCGCTCGCGCAACGCGATGGCGATCCACCCCGGCTGGTTCGACCGGTCGCCGTGCGGCACCGGCACCTCCGCCCGGATGGCCCAGCTCCACGCGCGCGGCGAGCTGCCGCTGGACACCGAGTTCGTCAACGAGTCGTTCATCGGCACCCGCTTCACCGGCCGGCTCGTCGAGGCGACCGAGGTCGGCGGCGTGCCCGCCGTCGTCCCCGAGATCTCCGGCCGCGCCTGGATCACCGGCACCGCCGACTACCTGCTGGACCCGACCGACCCCTTCCCCGAGGGGTTCGTCCTGTGAGCGAGGAGCACGCCATGACCCCGGACCGGGCGGTCACCGCCACCGCGTCCGCCGCGCCCGCGTGGGCGGCGACGCCGACCGCCGACCGCGCCGCCGCGCTGGAGGCCGTCGCCGCCGCCCTGGAGGCCGCCCGCGCCGAGCTGGTCGAGCTCGCCGACGCCGAGACCCGGCTCGGCCCCGCCCGGCTGAACGGCGAGCTGACCCGCACGACCTTCCAGCTCGGCCTGTTCGCCGAGCAGGCCCGCGCGGGGGAGTTCCTCGACGTCCGCATCGACGGGCCCGACCCCGACTGGCCCACCGGCCCCCGCCCGGACCTGCGCCGCTACCGCGCCGCGCTCGGCCCCGTCCTGGTGTTCGCCGCGAGCAACTTCCCCTTCGCCTTCAGCGTCGCGGGCGGCGACACCGCCTCGGCGCTGGCCGCCGGCTGCCCCGTGGTCGTCAAGGCGCACCCCGGCCACCCCCGGCTGTCGCGCCGCACCGCCGAGATCGTGCGCGCCGCCCTGCCCGACGGGGTGTTCGCGCTGATCGAGGGCGAGGCCGAAGGGGTCGAGGCGCTGCGGCACCCGGCGCTGGCCGCCGCCGCGTTCACCGGCTCCGAGCGCGGCGGCCTCGCCCTGGCCCGGATCGCCGCCGAGCGCCCCGAGCCCATCCCGTTCTACGGCGAGCTGGGCAGCGTCAACCCCGTCGTGGTCACCCCCGGCGCGGCCGCCGCCCGGCCCGAGGAGATCGCCGCCGGCTACGCGGGCTCGCTCACCCTCGGCGCGGGCCAGTTCTGCACCAACCCCGGCCTGCTGTTCGCGCCCGCCGCCCTGGTGGACCGCCTCGCCGGCGCGGTCGCCGCGACCGGCCCGGCCCCGATGCTGAACGACCGCATCGCCGCCGGGTACCGCGACGCCGCCCGCGCCCTCGGCGGGCTGGCGGGCGCGCGCCGCGCGGTGTGGCCCGACGACGAGCTGGCCCCGCGCCTGCTGGTCATGGACCTGGCCGCGTTCGAGGCCGACCGCGACGCCGCCGCCCGGGAGTGCTTCGGCCCGCTCGGGCTCGTGGTCGTCTACGACGGCCTCGCCGAGGTCGCCGGTGCCGTCGCCGCGCTGCCCGGCCAGCTCACCACGTCCCTGCACGCCGAACCCGACGAGGCCGGGGGGCTGGCGGACCTCGCCGCCGCCCTCGCCGGGCGCAGCGGCCGCGTCCTGTGGAACCAGTGGCCCACCGGCGTCTCGGTCACCCACGCCATGCAGCACGGCGGCCCGTTCCCGGCCACCACGGCCCCGGGCACCACCTCGGTCGGCACCGCCGCCGTCGAGCGCTTCCTGCGCCCGGTCGCCTACCAGGGCTGGCCCCAGGACCTGCTGCCGCCGCCGCTGCGCGACGACAACCCGTGGAAGGTCCCCCAGCGCCGGAACTGACCCGCCCCGCAGCCCGGAGCACGCCCCCGGTTTGACCGGGGGCGTGCTCCGGGTGCTTGGGTGGGACCATGAAGTACACCCAACTCGGACGAACCGGCCTCAAAGTCAGCCGCCTGGTCCTGGGGACCATGAACTTCGGCCCGTACACCGGCGAACCCGACGCGCACGCCATCATGGACGCCGCGCTGGACGCGGGCGTCAACTTCTTCGACACCGCCAACGTGTACGGCTGGGGCGAGGACAAGGGCCGCACCGAGGAGATCCTCGGCACCTGGTTCGCGCAGGGCGGCGGCCGCCGCGACAAGACCGTGCTGGCCACCAAGGTCTACGGCAGCATGTCCACCGGCGGCGGCGCGCCCTGGCCCAACGAGGACAAGCTGTCGGCGCTCAACATCCGCCGCGCCGCTGAGGCGTCCCTCAAGCGCCTCAACACCGACCACATCGACCTCTACCAGTTCCACCACATCGACCGGGCCACGCCCTGGGACGAGATCTGGCAGGCGATGGACGTGCTGGTCCAGCAGGGCAAGGTGCTGTACGTCGGCTCCTCCAACTTCCCCGGCTGGAACATCGCCCGCGCCAACGAGACCGCCGCCCGCCGCGGCTCGCTCGGCCTGGTCAGCGAGCAGTGCCTGTACAACCTCATGGAGCGCCGCGCGGAGATGGAGGTCCTGCCCGCCGCCGAGGCCTACGGGCTCGGCGTGCTCCCGTGGTCCCCGCTGGCGGGCGGGCTGCTGGGCGGCGTGCTGCGCAAGCGGCGCGAGGGCAACACCCGCACCTCCGGCGCCGACGACGCGCTGGCCGACCCCGTCAAGCGCGCCGCCGTGCAGGAGTACGAGGACCTGTGCGCCAAGCACGACCTGCGACCGGGCGAGGTCGGCCTCGCCTGGCTGCTGACCCGGCCCGGCGTCACCGGCCCCATCGTCGGCCCGCGCGTGAAGGAGCAGTTCGACTCGGCGTTGCGCGCGGTCGAGCTGGACCTGCCGGCGGAGTTCCTGGCCGAGCTGGACCGGATCTTCCCGGGCCCCGGACCCGCGCCGGAGGCGTTCGCCTGGTAGGCCCGGCGTGACCGGGACGTGATCTGAGCGCCGTTTTCCGAAGCTTTTTCAGGGGACAAGGCGGACACCGCCGTCAACGGAAAGGCCGCCTCATGAGAATCGGAACGCTGGTGCTGGTCATCTGGCTCGTCATCGGCGGGATCGCCGCGGGCCAGCGCGGCTACTACACCGGCGAGGTGGAGAACTGCAGCAAGGCGGGCACGATCCTGGTCACGATCATCGCCGGGCCGCTCAACTACGTGGGCCTCAACCCCAAGATCTCCTGCAAGACCCCCGAGCCGAGCAAGTGACCGGTCCCGGCCCGGGGCGGCCGCCGGCGGCCGTCCCGGGCCGGACGCGCCCGCGTCAGGAGACGGTCACCGGCAGCCGCGTCAGCCCGCGCAGCAGGAAGCTCGGCTCGTACTCCAGGCCCGCCGGGTCGGCCAGCCCGATCGAGGTGACGGCCCGCGCCAGCTCCTGCAGCGCCACCACCGTCTCCAGCCGCGCCAGCGGGGCGCCCAGGCAGTGGTGGACGCCCCACCCGAACCCCAGGTGGTCGCGGGCGCGCTCCCGGCCCGGCCGGAACTCCTCCGGCGCCTCGAAGTGCGCCTCGTCCCGGTTGGCGGCGGCGTAGGACAGCACCACCATGGCCCCGGCGGGCAGCTCCACGCCGCCCAGCACGGTCGGCTCGGTGACCAGGCGGAACATGCCCTGGACCGGAGTCAGGAAGCGCAGCCCCTCCTCGACCAGGCCCTCGGCGCGGGCGGGATCGGCCCGCAGCGCCTCCCACAGGCCCGGCTCGGTGGCCAGCAGGTGCGCCAGGCCCGTCAGCAGCTTGGTGGTGGTCTCGTTCCCGGCCACCAGGATCTGCTGGATCAGGTTGAGGCTCTCGGCGGTGGTCAGCGGGGTCTCGTCCTCGCCCAGGTGCGCCTGCACCAGCCCGGTCACCAGGTCCTCGCGCGGCTCGGCGCGCCGCTCCTCCAGCAGCCCCGCGAAGTAGTGCTGGAACTCCAGCACGCCCTCGGCCGCCTCGATCCGCCGCTCGTCGGGGGCGTCGGCGCCGATCGTGGCGGCGAAGTCGTCGGACCAGCGCTTGACGTCGGGCAGCCGCTCCTCCGGGACGCCCAGCATCCGCCCGATCACCCGCACCGGCAGCGGCACCGCGAAGTCCGCGACGAAGTCGGCCGTGCCCGCCGCCGCCAGCTCCCCGGCCAGCCCGGCGGCGATCCGCCGGACCTCCGGCTCCATCGCCCCCACGCTGCGCCGGGTGAACGCCCTGGACACCAGCCGCCGGTAGCGGGTCTGCACGGGCGGGTCCTCGGTCAGCATGGTCGGCACGTCCGGCCAGCCCCGCGCCTGGATCTCCTCGATCCGGGCCAGCGTGTCGCCGCTCGCCGGGCTCTGCGGCACCCCGAACCGGCTGGAGAACACCTCCGGCCTGGCCAGCGCCTCCGACACCAGCGCGCGCGAGGTCACGAACCACATCCCCGCCGCCGTGGACGCCACCGGCGCGGTGCGGCGCAGCGCGACGTAGACGGGGTGCGGGTCCTGCTGGAACGCGGGGTCGAACGGGTTGAACACGGCGGGATCGAACGGCGCGTCCGCCTGCGCGGAAGGCGGGACGGGCGACGGGCTGGAGTCGGTCATGCGCGGCCTTTCCGGCGTAATGATGATCATCAAACCTAGAGGGGCGACCGAACCGCGTTCGCTTTTTGGCCGATCCCGGACGGTCCGGCCCCCGCTATCTTGTTCGCCGTGAACCCCCCACCGCCGCCGGGAACACCCCAGCCGCACGGCCCTCACGGCCCTCACGGGCGTCCGGGAGGACCGCCCCCGTACCCGCGACCGCAGCCGCCGTACCCGCCCCATGCGGGACCGCCCGGACCCGCGGGTCCCGTGCCGCCCGGCTACCGCCCCCTCCCGCCCGGCCACCCGCCGCGCCGCTCCTCCAGGTCCCCGCTGCTGGCGGTCCTGCTGGTCTTCGGCCTGATCGGCGGCGCGCTGGCCGGGATCGGCGGCGTCTACTACTTCGCCGAGGCGCGGCCGAAGAACTACCTGGAGAAGTGGAGGTGGTCGTTCGGCCACACCGACTTCCTGGTCCGGACCTACGGCTACTCCACCTCGGAGAAGGCGCACGTCGTCTTCGAGCAGGGATGCCTGCCCGGGACGTCCCCGTGCAAGGACGTGAACCCGGCGCGCATCGCCTCGGAGCTCCTGGCCCGGGGCGGCGGCACGCTGGGCGAGCGGGAGGCGGGGGAGTGCTTCCGCGACGGCTGCCAGCACGTCTTCCATCGCGAAGGGCACAAGGGCGTCGCCGCGTTCGACAAGTTCACCGCGCCCTCCTACCGGTTGCGCATCCAGATCGACCTCTACTGGTGAGCTCCCGCGCCACCGCCCGGCGGCGGCGCGCCGGACAGGGTGTGGAACGTTCCAGGGAATGCGGACGCGGGTACTCCGGTTATGCGGGCGACGAGCCCCGACGAGGAGGAGAGCAGAGCATGGCGACCGTTGAGATGACCAAGGACACCTTCCCCGCGACGGTGGCGGACAACGACATGGTCGTGATCGACTTCTGGGCGTCGTGGTGCGGCCCGTGTCGCCAGTTCGCGCCGGTCTACGACAAGGTCTCCCAGCGGCACGAGGACATCGTGTTCGCCAAGGTGGACACCGAGGCCGAGCGGGAGCTGGCCGCCGCGTTCGAGATCGCCTCGATCCCCACGCTGGCCATCATCCGCGAGGGCGTGATGGTGTTCGCCCAGCCCGGCGCGCTGCCGGAGAACGTGCTGGAGGACCTGCTCACCCAGGCGCGGGCGCTGGACATGGACGAGGTCCGCAAGAGCGTGGCCGACGCCTCCCAGGGCGGCCCCGGCGCCGCCTGACCCCTCGCGACGGCGCTCCTTCACGGTTCCCCCGAACCGCGGAGGAGCGGCCACGCGCGTTCAGGTCCCGGCCGTCAGAGGCGGGCGGGGATGATGCACACCGGTGCTGGCACCGCCACCGGCCGCTTCAGCGGGGCGGGCACGCCGGTCCGGTCGTCCAGCCGGAACGAGGCGACGTCCTGCGAGCGCTCGTTGGCCACATGCAGCCACGGGCCGTCCACGTGCAGGTCGCGCGGCCAGTGGCCGCCGCAGTCCGCTTCGGCGACCGGCTCCAGCGCCGCGCCGCCGTCCAGCACCCGGTGCGCGGTCACCGCGTCGGCGCCGCGCACGGAGGTGTAGACGAACCCCCCGCCGTCCCCGACCTTGATGGCCGCGCCCAGCGTCTCGCCGCCGGCGCCGCCGTCCGCCAGCGCCGCCGACTCGGCCGTCACCGTCAGGTCCGCGTAGGAGCCGCCGGGCGTCAGCACCAGCAGGCGCGGCTCCAGTTCGGTGATCAGGTACAGGTGCCCGGACGGGTGCAGCGCCAGGTGGCGCGGCCCGTAGCCCGCCGGGACCGGGATCTCGGCGACCTGCCGCAGCGTGCCGCCTTCGACCCGGAAGGCGCGGATCAGGTCCGCGCCGAGGTCGGTGCTCAGCGCGGTGCCGTCGGGGGCCCACAGCGTGAAGTGCGCGTGCGGCCCGTCCTGCCGGTCGGCGTCAGGGCCGCCGCCCGACCCGGAGAACACCGCCGGGTCGCCGCTGAAGGAGCCCGCGCCGTCCAGGGACTGCGCCGCGACCGCGCCTGCGGTGTAGCAGGCGGCCAGCAGCGTGCCGCCGCCCGGCCGGACCGCCAGGTGGCACGGGTCGGCCGGGACCGCGCGGCGGCCCAGCGGGCGCAGGCGCCCGCCCTCGGCCGCGTAGGCCAGCAGCGAGCCCTCCGGCTCCTCGCCGACCGCGTACAGCACCGGCGCGTCGGGGTGCTCGGCCAGGTACGAGGGGCGCACCGCCTCCACCGCCAGCTCCGGCGCGCCGAGCACGCCGTCGGCCCCGCGCCGCATCCGGTAGATCCCCGGTCCGTAGGTCCCCACCCAGAAGTCGCGTTCGGTCACGGGCACGACCCTACGTCACACCGCTCCGGGCGTTCCGAGCGGCTCCACCTGGGTAGAAGGCGGGTGCCTGGGGGGACCGGGAAGAGTACGACGCCTTCGCGGGTTGGCGACCATGCGGCGACGCGCCGAATTAAGATCATGGCGGGGCGGGCGGCACTTCCCGGGGGCGCCGCAGGCATGTGCCGCATGGTGAGGAGATGAGGGGCAAATGGCTGATATCACCGAGACATCCGCGTGGTCCGCGCTGGCGGAGCACCACGCGCGCGTGGCCGGGCGCAACCTCCGCGACCTGTTCGCCGAGGACCCGGGCCGGGCCGAGCGGATGACGGTGACGGCGGGCGAGCTGTACCTGGACTACTCCAAGCACCGCGCGACCGGCGAGACCGTCGACCTGCTGGCGGCGCTGGCGGAGGCCGCCGGGCTGCGCGAGCGCATCGACGGGATGTTCTCCGGGGAGCACATCAACGTCAGCGAGGACCGCGCCGTCCTGCACACCGCGCTGCGCCTGCCGCGCGACGCGTGGCTCACGGTGGACGGCCAGGACGTGGCGCACGACGTCCACCAGGTGCTGGACAAGATGGCCGCCTTCAGCGACCGCGTCCGCTCGGGGGAGTGGACCGGCTTCACCGGCAAGCCGATCCGCACCGTGGTCAACATCGGCATCGGCGGCTCCGACCTCGGCCCGGCCATGGCCTACGAGGCGCTGCGCGACTATGTGGACGCGGGGGTCGAGGCCCGGTTCGTCTCCAACATCGACCCGGCCGACATCACCGGCACGCTGCGCGACCTGGACCCCGAGCAGACCCTGTTCGTCATCAGCTCCAAGACCTTCGGCACGCTGGAGACGCTGACCAACGCCAAGGTCGCGCGCCGCTGGCTGGTGGAGCGGCTCGGCGACGACAAGGCGGTCTCCCGGCACTTCGTCGCGGTGTCCACCAACGCCGAGCGGGTCGCCGAGTTCGGCATCGACACCGACAACATGTTCGGCTTCTGGGACTGGGTCGGCGGCCGCTACTCCTTCGACGGCGCCATCGGCCTGTCGCTGATGGTCGCCATCGGCGAGGCGCGGTTCCGCGAGATGCTGGCCGGCTTCCACACCATCGACGAGCACTTCCGCACCGCGCCGTTCGAGGCGAACATGCCGGTGCTGATGGGCCTGCTCGGCGTGTGGTACACCGACTTCTTCGGCGCGCAGACCCGCGCCGTGCTGCCCTACAGCCAGCGGCTGGCGCGCTTCCCCGCCTACCTCCAGCAGCTGACGATGGAGTCCAACGGCAAGTCGGTGCGCGCCGACGGCGCGCCGGTCATCGCGCAGACCGGCGAGATCTTCTGGGGCGAGCCCGGCACCAACGGCCAGCACGCCTTCTACCAGCTGCTGCACCAGGGCACCCGGCTGGTCCCGGCCGACTTCATCGGCTTCGCCGAGCCGTTCCAGGACGCGGGCGAGGACGGGCAGGGCATGCACGACCTGCTCACCGCCAACCTGCTGGCGCAGACCTCGGCGCTGGCGTTCGGCAAGACCGCCGAGGAGATCGCCGCCGAGGGCACGCCCGCCGCGCTGGTCCCGCACAAGGTCATGCCGGGCAACCGGCCCACCAGCACCATCCTGGTCCCGAAGCTCACGCCCGGCACGCTGGGCCAGCTCGTCGCGCTGTACGAGCACATGGTGTTCGTGCAGGGCGTGGTCTGGGGCATCGACTCCTTCGACCAGTGGGGCGTGGAGCTGGGCAAGGTCATGGCGCAGGACCTGGCGCCCGCGCTGACCGCCGCCCGGCCCGCCGACGACGCGCCCGACCCGTCCACCGCCGCGCTGGTGCGCCGCTACCGCGAGCTGCGCGGCCGCGCGGTCTGACTCGAGGCGTGCCGAAGGGCTCCCGCGAGCGCGGGAGCCCTTCGGCGTCACTGAGTCAGTACCGCTCCGCCAGCCCGTTGCGGCGGAACTCCGAGAACACCGACGTGCCGCAGTAGCCACAGCCGGGCCCGAAGAACTCCGCGCGCGCCCGCGCGTCGTTCATCAGCATCGCGCGCATCCACGCCGTGGCGGGCCCGCGGTACCCGCCGCCGTCGCCCAGCGGCACCAGATGGCCCGCCCCGCGCAGCTCGCCGTAGAGCGCGGGCACGTGCCCGGAGGCGTTGTAGAGCGCCTTCACCTCGGCGGGCGGGACCAGGCCGTCCTTCTGCCCCGACACGTAGAACGTCGGCACGCGCAGCGCGCGGAGGTCGGCCCTGCCGCCCGGCTGGATCGGCAGCACGGTCGTGACGCGCTTGTCGGCCGCCGCGTTGACCGCCCCCGCGCCGCCCTGGGAGTGCCCGGTCGCGGCGACGCGCGACAGGTCGACCTTGCCGTGGAAGCGGCTCTTGGGATCGGCGTTGCGCGCGGCCAGCAGGTCGATGCCCGCGCGCATCTCCTTGCCGGTGCCCGACATCGGGGTGTTGGCGGCCGCCACGATGAACCCGTGGCTCGCCCAGTGCCGCAGCAGCCCGCCGTAGATGGCGGGGAGGGCGAAGGTGCCGTTGCCCCAGATGATGACCGGATGGCGGCCGCGCAGCGGCTTCGGCGTGTAGAGGGTGTGGGCGGGGAGCAGCTCCTCGGTCACCCCGTAGGGACCCGGACTGCCCCAGTCGATCCGCGCCCCGGCCTGCACCTGCGCCGCCCTCGCGGGGGCCGCGCCGACCAGGGCGAACGTGAGGACGGCCGTGGCGGCCGTGGAGAGAAGACGCACTGACAGGCTGCGCACGCGCATGGACCCTCACCGTGCTTTCCGGGCGTCCCAGTGGTGAACGGAACATAACGCCGCTCACCGGACACGGCAAGGGTCCCGTGCGTCACCGCTCGCGCGAGCGCGCCGTTCGGGGGGCCCGGTTCAGACGGTCCAGCCCTGCGTCTCCAGCAGCGTCTGGAACTCCGGGAAGGAGATGAAGCCGTCGCGGTTGGTGTCGGCCTTCTCGAAACGATCCTGGACCTCGGCCTTCGTCCACGACATGCCGAGGCTGTCGAGGACCATCGAGAACTCCATCAGATCGAGCCTGTCGTCACCGCCGAGGTCGGCCCGCGTGAACACGGCGTGCAGATCGCCCTCGGCAGGCTTGGTGGTCATCTCACTCCTCGTGTTGGTCCGAATGTGCCCGCATCATGCCATAGCGGCACGGGCCGTCAGAGGGCGAAACGCCGCCGCGCGGGCAGGCGTTCCCGCCTTCCGGCACGGCTTCGGACAAGTTCTGGTGACGGGCCCGCGCGGGACTCTCCCGCGGGTGCCCGGCCGGGTTACATTCGGCTGATCGCAGCCCGCCTCAACGGGGAGGCACCGTGACCCGGGTCGTGCCCGCGCAGCGTCCGTCCGCGCCGCTGACCGAACCGCCGCCGACCGATCCCTGCGAGGGGCGGGAGCCCGCCGGGGGGCGTCTGCATCCGGGCGGATCGCCAGGATTGGACGTGTTCCTGGCCGGGCAGGTCTTCATGGACATGATCTTCACAGGACTGCCGGGCCTGCCGCCCCCGGGCACCGAGGTGGTCACCGACGGGCTCGGCTCGGCGCCCGGCGGCATCGCCAACATCGCGGTGGCGATGAGCCGCCTCGGCCTGCGGGTCGGCCTCGCCGCCGCGTTCGGCGACGACCTGTTCGGCGACTACCTGTGGCGCACGCTGGCCGGGCAGGAGGAGGTCGACCTCAGCCGCTCGCGCCGCCCGGCAGGCTGGTCCACGCCGGTGACGGTGTCGCTGGCCTACGACGCCGACCGGAGCATGGTCACCTTCGCGCGGCCCGCGCCGGTCGCCGAGGACGAGCTGGTCGGCACGCCGCCTGAGGCGCGCGCCTGCTTCCTGGACGTGGACCGGCCGGTGCCCGCCTGGGCGCGCCGGATGCGCGCGGCCGGCGCCACGGTGTTCGCCGACCTCGGCTGGGACCCCACCGGGACCTGGTCCACCGACGTGCTGGACCGGCTGGACGAGGTGGACGTGTTCCTGCCCAACGCCGTGGAGGCCATGGCCTACACCCGCACCGCCACCCCCGAGGACGCCGCCCGCGCACTGGCCCGGCGGTTGCCGGTCGTGGTGGTCAAGCGCGGCCCGCGCGGCGCGGTCGCCATCGACTCGGCGACCGGGGAGCTGGCCGAGACCGACGCGCTGCCGGTGCGGGCGCTGGACGCGACCGGCGCCGGCGACGTGTTCGGCGCCGGGTTCGTGTTCGCGACGCTGGCCGGGCTGCCGCTGGCCGAGCGGCTGAAGTTCGCCAACCTGGTCGCCGGCCTGTCGGTGCGGCACTACAGCGGGTCGCTGGGCTCGCCCTGCTGGGGCGAGATCGCCGCGTTCGGCGAGACCGGCGAGGTGCCCGAGGAGGTGCTGGCCGAGTACGCGTTCGTGGTGCCGTTCATCCCCGAGGCCGCCGCCGACACCGTCGTGCGGGCCGAGCCGACCCTGCGAAAGGAACCGTAGGAGATGCTGAGACCGGTCGGGCGCAGGGCGCTCGCGGGCACGGCGGCGGCGGTGGCCCTGGCCGCCGCGTGCACCCCCGGCGGCGACGGTGGTGACGGCGGAAGGTCTGCGGGCAGGACGCCCGCCGCCGTGAACACCGACGTCGCCAAGGCGGGCAACGTCACCCTCACCGTCTGGGACCAGGAGGTGCAGGGCGGCCAGCGCAGGCAGATCGACCGGCTCAACGCCGCCTTCCAGGCCCGGTACCCCAACGTGAAGGTCAACCGGGTGGCGCGCTCGTTCACCGACCTGCAGAAGACACTGCGGCTCGCGCTGTCGGGCGGCAATCCGCCCGACGTGGTGCAGGCCAATCAGGGCTACGCGGCGATGGGCCAGTTCGTGAAGGCCGGGATGCTGGCCTCCCTGGCCTCCTACGACAGGGCCTACGGCTGGACCAAGCGCTACCCCAAGGCCCTCACCGACCTCAACAGCGTCACCCCCGACGGCAGGCGCATAGGCTCGGGCGAGCTGTACGGCGTCTCGCTGAACGGCGAGATCGTCGGCCTGTACTACAACAAGGACAAACTCACCAAGCTCGGGCTGAAGCCGCCCGCGACCTGGGGCGAGTTCGAGCAGGCCCTCGCCACCGCCAAGAGCAAGGGCGAGCAGCCGCTGGCGTTCGGCAACCTGGAGAAGCTGCCCGGCGTCCAGGTGTTCGGCGTCGTGCAGGACCAGACCGCGGGCAAGGACAAGGTCCGCGACCTGGTGTTCGCGCGCGGCGGCGCGTGGACCGACCAGCCCAACGTGCAGGCCGCGCAGAAGCTGGCCGACTGGGCGAAGGCGGGCTACTTCAACAAGGACTCCGCCGCCGTCAAGTGGGACGACACCCCGGCGAACTTCGCCAAGGGGCAGGGCGTGTTCATGTTCGGCGGCACCTGGTGGGCCGCCGACCTGGCCGGGAAGATGAAGGACCGGGTCGGCTTCCTCACCCCGCCGCCGCAGCAGGCCGGGGGAGCGCCCGCGACCATGGGCGGGGAGAGCCTGCCGTTCTCCATCACGGCCAAGTCCAAGCACCCGGACGTGGCGGCCGCCTACATCAACTTCATCACCTCGCCCGAGGCGATGGACGTGGCGGTGGAGACCGGCAACCTGCCCGCGCTGAAACCGCCGTCCAAACAGCCGGCCGAGCCGCTGCTCAAGGACGTCGAGGCGTCCTGGGAGGCGCTGAGCAAGGCCGACGGCATCACCCCCTACCTCGACTACGCCACCCCCACGCTCGGCGACGTGCTCGGCGGCTCCCTCCAGGAGGTCATCGCCGGGCGCACCTCCGCGCAGCGGGCCATGGAGACCGAGCAGCGCGACTACTCGGCCTTCCTGAAGAAGTGACCGGCCGGCGCGGGCGGGGCCGCCCGCCGGGCGCGCCCCGCGGCATCGGCTGGCTGTACGCGCTGCCCGCCCTGGCGGTCTACGGCGTCTTCCTGCTGTGGCCGCTGGCGCGCGGGTTCTGGTTCTCGCTGTACGACTGGGACGGCGTCAGCCCCGGCACCTGGGCGGGCCTGTCCAACTACGCCGCCGTGCTGACCGACCCGGGGCTGCGCGGCGCGTTCGGGCACGCGCTGGTCCTGGTCGTCTTCTACGCCGTGATCCCGTGCCTGCTGGCGTTCCTGCTCGTCGCGGTCATCACCCGGACGCGGGTGCGCGGCCTGGCGCTCTTCCGCACCGTGCTGTTCCTGCCGCAGGTCGTGGCCATGGTGGCGGTCGCGGTCGCCTGGCAGTGGATGTACTCGGCCGACGGCCCGGTCAACGGGGCGCTGCGCCTGCTGCACCGGCTCGGCCTGCCCGACTGGTCGCGCGGCTGGCTCGGCGACTTCACCTTCGCGCTCCCGGCCGTCGGCCTGATCGGCACCTGGGTGGAGGTCGGGCTCGCGCTGGTGCTGTTCCTGGCGGGCGCGCAGCGCATCCCCGGCGAGCTGTACGACGCCGCGCGCATCGACGGCGCGGGCCCGCTGGCCGAGTTCCGCGCCGTCACCCTGCCGGGCCTGCGCCGCGAGCTGGGCGTGGCCCTGACGCTGACGTCGGTGATGGCGCTGCGCAACTTCGACCTGGTGTACGTCACCACCAAGGGCGGGCCCGGCGACGCGACCCGGGTCCCCTCCTACGAGGTCTACAACCGCACCTTCAACACCGGCGAGGTGGGGCTGGCCTGCGCCATCGGCGTCACCCTGGCGGTGCTGGTGTTCGCGCTCACCGCCGGGATCAGCCGCCTGGCCGAGGGACGGGGGGAGGCGCGGTGACGGCCCCGCTGATCTCCTCGCGCGAGCGGTACCTCAACTACGCGGTCCTGCTGGTGTTCGCCGCGCTGGCGCTGGTCCCGATGATCGGCGTGGTGGCGCAGGCGCTGAACCTGCCCGACCTCGACGTCTCCACGTTCGGCCGGGCCTGGCGCGAGGGGCACTTCGCCGCCTACATGCGCAACAGCGTGATCGTCACCGTCACGGTCGTGGCGGTGGCATCGGTGCTGTCCATCATGGCCGGGTACGCGCTGGGCACGCTGGGGTTCCGCGGCTCGGGCGCGGTGTTCCTGCTGTTCCTGGCAGGGCTGACGATCCCCACCGAGGCGGTCGTGGTGCCGCTGTACTTCGACCTGCGCTCGGCCGGCCTGGACAACACCTACGCCGGGATGATCCTCCCGCAGACCGCGCAGTCGCTGGCGTTCGGCACCTTCTGGATGCGCGCCTACTTCCGGGGCGTGCCGCCCTCGCTGCTGGAGGCGGCGCGCATGGACGGCGCGTCGAGCTGGACCACGCTGTGGCGGGTGCTGGTGCCGATGGGCCGCCCGGCGATCCTCACGATGGTCGTGCTGACCGCGATGTGGACCTGGAACGAGTTCCTGCTGCCGCTGGTCGTGGTGAACTCCGCCGAGGGCCTGCGCACCGCGCCGCTCGGCCTGTCGTTCTTCCAGGGCTCGCACCAGACCGACTACCCGCTGCTGATGGCCGGGGCGCTCATCGTCGCCGCGCCCATCGTGATCCTCTACATCTTCCTGCAACGGCGCTTCATCGCCGGGATGCTCTCGGGGGCCGTCAAGGAGTAGGAGACCTCCCATGCGCAGACCCGTCCTGCTCGCGGCGGTGCTCGCCACCGCCCTCGCCGGGGCCGCCCCCGCGGCCGAGGCGAGACCCCCGGACAAGGGACGGCTCGACGTGCTGTTCGTCGGCGCCCACCCCGACGACGAGGCGAGCACGCTGTCCACGCTCGGCCAGTGGAACGAGAACGACCGCGCCCGCGTCGGCGTGCTGACCGTCACCCGCGGCGAGGGCGGCGGCAACGCGGCGGGCACCGAGGAGGGGCCGCCGCTCGGCCTGCTGCGCGAGGCCGAGGAGCGCCGCGCGGTCGGCAAGGCCGGGATCACGAACGTCCACTACCTCGACGAGGTGGACTTCTACTACACCGTCAGCGCCCCGCTCACCGCCGAGGCGTGGGGCCACGGCGCGAGCCTGGAGAAGGTCGTCCGGCTGATCCGCGAGACCCGGCCCAAGACCGTCGTCACGATGGACCCCGCGCCGCTGCCCGGCCAGCACGGCAACCACCAGGAGGCCGCGCGGCTGGCGGCCGAGGCGTACTTCGCCGCCGCCGACCGCGCCCGCTACCCCGGCCAGCTGCGGAACGAGGGGCTGCGGACCTGGGCGGCGGGCAGGCTGCTGATGACCGGCGGCGCGACCGGCCCCACCGGTCCGTCCTGCGAGAAGACCTTCACCCCCACCGACCCGGCCGCCTCCGTGCTGGGCGTGTGGGCCGGGCGCGCGTCCGCCCGCAACGGCGGCAGGACCTGGGCGCAGGTCGAGCGCGAGGCGCAGCGGACGTACGCCAGCCAGGGGTGGGGCGGGTTCCCCGACCCGCCCGCCGACCCGGACAGGATCGGCTGCGACTACTTCACGCAGCTCCACAGCCGCGCCGCCGCCAAGGCCGCCGCGCCCCGGCCCGCCGTCACCGGGGAGCAGGAGCCGCTGCCGCGCGTGGCCGACTACGACGCCTGGGCGGTCCGCACCGGCCTGCCCGCCCTCGCCGGCCGCGTCCCGCGCGTCCTCACCCTCGGCTCCGGCGGGTCCCGGCCCGTCCGTGTGGACCTGGCCAACACCACCTCCTCGCCGCAGTCGGGCACGGTGACCCTCGACCTGCCGGAGGGCTTCGCCGCCGAGCCGGCCTCCCGCCCCTACACCCTGGCCGCCGGGGCGAAGGGCTCGGTGACCTTCACCGTCCGCAACACCGACGCCTCGATTCCGACGTCCAATCAGGGCGGTGTCAACGGCGACCACCACTACACCATCACCACCACGAGCACGGCGGGTCCGCCCGACGTGCGCAAGGCCGCGCTGGAACTGGTCCCCGTCGCCACCCTCGCTAAGGCCCCCGCCGCGCCCGTCCTGGACGGGAAGGAGGGCTCGGGCGAGTACCCGGGGCCCGAGCTCGACCTGTCGCGGGTGTGGGAGGGCGCGGCGTGCGCCTCGGCGGCCGACTGCTCGGCCACCGGCAAGGCGACCTGGACCGCCGACGCGCTGCACGTGCTGGTGAGGGTCCGCGACGACGCGCGCGGCAGCGTGCTGGGCGCCGACGACTGCAAGCGGCACTGGCGCACCGACTCCGTCGAGATCGCCGTCGACCCGCGCGGCGACTCGGAGAACACCTCCACCACCTTCAAGACCGGGATCTTCCCCGCGATGGCCGACGGGCGGCCGTGCTTCGAGCGCGACGCCGACCACCGCCAGGGGCCGGGGGAGCGGACCGCGCCCGGCATGAAGGTCGCCGCCGCCCTCGACCGGCCCTACACCGGGTACACCGTCGAGGCGACGATCCCGTTCAGGGCGCTGCCCGCCACCGTCGATCCCGCCCGCATGGGGCTGAACATCTTCGTCTACGACTCCGACACCCAGGACAGGACCGGGCAGACCCGGCTCGGCTGGTCCACCTGGGGCGGCGTGCAGGGCGACCCCTACCGGTGGGGCCTCGCGGCCCTGCCCGGCCTGGACCCGCCCGCCGTCCCGGCCACGCCGCCGGTGCTGCCCGGCGAGGCGGCGCGCTCGGTGGACTCGCCGCAGTCGATCATGCAGGCGGCCGCGACGGGCGTGCCCCTGGCGGGCGGCGCGGCCTCGCGGGCGACCGTCCGCGTCCTCGGCCGTCCGGCGGTGTCCGGCGGCGCGACCACGTTCCGGTTGCGCGCGACCGGGCCCGGCACCGTCCACGCGCACGTGTGGGACGGCAGGACGCTCGGGTCCGAGCGCGTGACCTTCGATCGCGCGGGCACGCGCACCGTCACCGTGCCCGGCGCGTCGGGGACGCTGGCGGTGGCGTTCGAGGCGCGGCGCGGTGGCACCGCCGTTGACGTCGCCCGCCTCCCCGGCTGACGATCGGACCGGCCGCGTGCTCCAGGGCGCGCGGCCGGGCGTCCTCTTCACGGGACGCCTCACCGAGGAGCGCCGCATGGAGCAGAGACCCGTAGGCCGGACACCGTGGTGGGTCGCGCTGATCCAGCTCGGCTGCGGCTGCCAGACCGTGTTCTTCATGGTGCCGCTGATGGCGCTGTTCCCGTGGTTCTTCCAGGATCGGCCCGGCAGGGGAGGGGAGCCCGCCCACACGCTGATCGCGGTGTTCGCGGTGCTGCCGTTCGCGCTGGTCGTCCTCGCGCTGCTGGCCGAGGAGAGCGTCCCGCTCCTGGGCCCGCCGCTGTACGGCGCGATGGTGCCCGCCGCGGCGGCTCTGGTGATCGTCGTGCTCGCGCTGGGGACCGGCGCGTACGTCGAGGACGCGTTCATGATGGTGTTCGCGCTGCTGCTGGCGTTCATCGGGTTCGCCTGCTTCGAGCTGTCCCGGCAGGTCGCGCCCCGCCTGCTGCGCTCGCCGCTGCGCGGCACCGCGCGCATCCTCGACGTGCGCGACACCGGCGCCGCGACGCGGGAGAAGCGCATCCTGGAGCTGCGGCTGCGCGTGGAGGTGCCGGGCCGCGAGCCCTACGACGCGCTGCGTCGCGTCGCCGTCAAGGACGAGGACCTGCTGCAGGAGGGCCGCGTGTACCGGTGCGCGGTCTCGCGCAAGCGCCCCCACCGGCTCAACATGATCTGGAAACGCGTGGTCGAGGACGACTAGCCGGGCGCGCCCGCGCGGTAGTCCTGCGGGCTCACGCCGTGCTCGCGCTTGAAGGCCGTGCTCAGTGCGAACGCCGTGCCGTAGCCGACCCTGCGGGCGATCGCCTCCAGCGTCGCGTCGGTCTCGCGCAGCATGTCGGCGGCCTGCGCCAGCCGCAGGTTCGTCAGGTAGGTCATCGGCGGCTCGCCCAGCTGCCTGGTGAACCGCTGCGCCAGCGCCGTCCGCGACACCCCGACCTTCGCCGCCAGCGCCGCCACCGTCCAGCCGTGCGCCGGGTCGTCGTGCAGCAGGCGCAGCGCCGGGCCGACGACCGGGTCGCCGTGCGCGCGGTACCAGCCGGGCGCCTCGGCCTCGGGGCGGGCGAACCAGGCCCGCAGCACCGCGATCAGCAGCAGGTCCAGCAGCCGGTCCAGCACCACCTCCTGCCCCGGCTCGTCCTTGACGATCTCCTGGCCGAGCAGCGGGACCAGCGGCGAGTCCCACGACCCGCGCGGCACCACCACCAGCCGGGGCAGCGCCGCCAGCAGCCGGTGGGTGACCGCGCCGCGCAGCTGGTAGGCGCCGACCAGCATCACCGTGGAGCCGTCGGGGTCGGTGCCCCAGCTGCGCACGCCGAGGTCCATGGCCTCCGACAGGCTCGTGCCGTCGGGGGTGGTGCAGCGCTGGCCGGGGTGGATGACGACCTGCGCCCGGGTGGCCGGGTCGTCGGCGGCCACGTACGGCTCCGGCCCCCGGATGATGGCGACGTCGCCCTCCCCGACCCGGAAGCGCTCGCCGTCGTCGTAGGTCACCCACGAGCCCTCGCGGACCATCGCCAGCAGGCACAGCGGCGCGCGGTCCTGGATGCGCACCGACCACGGCGGGTTCATCGACGCGCGCAGCAGGAACGCGCCGCGCGCCCGGGGGCCGTCGAGCAGGTCGGCGAGGGCGTCCATGCGGCCAGCGTAGACGGCGCGTGAACGCTCGCGTATGGCGTCCGGCCTCTCGACGATGTCGGCGGCGGGGCCGCCTCGCTTGACTTGGGGACATGACGAACGACACGAACAACGCGAACACCACCGCCGGCCTCACCCTCGTCCTCGCCGCCACCGGCAAGACCGGCCGCCGCGTCGCCGACCGGCTGGCCGCCCTGGACGTGCCGGTGCGGCGCGGCTCCCGCTCCGCCGAGATCCCCTTCGACTGGGAGGACCCGGCCACCTGGGGGCCCGCGCTGGAGGGCGTCGCCTCGGTGTACCTGGTCTTCTACCCCGACCTCGCGGTGCCCGGCGCGCCGGAGGCGATCCGCGGCTTCACCGGCGCGGCCGCCGCCGCCGGGGTGCGCCGGATCGTGCTGCTGTCGGGGCGCGGCGAGGACGAGGCGCGCGAGTGCGAGCGCGTCGTGCAGGACTCCGGGCTGGAGTGGACGATCGTGCGCGCCTCCTGGTTCGCGCAGAACTTCAGCGAGGACTACCTGCTGGAGCCGGTGCTCGGCGGCGAGGTCGTGCTCCCGGCCGGGGAGGTGGCCGAGCCGTTCGCCGACGCCGACGACATCGCCGACGTCGCGGTGGCCGCGCTCACCGAGGACCGGCACGTGGGCGAGGTCTACGAGGTCACCGGCCCGCGCGCGCTCACCTTCGCCGAGGCCGTGGACGAGATCGGCAAGGCCGCCGGCCGCGAGATCGCCTACGTCCAGGTGCCGGTGGACGCCTACGCCGCCGTGCTCAGGGAGCACGGCCTGCCCGGCGACGTGGTCGAGTTCCTGGTCTACCTGTTCGGCACGGTCCTCGACGGCCGCAACAGCGAGCCCCAGGACGGCGTGCGCCGCGCCCTCGGCCGCGAGCCCAACGACTTCGCCGACTACGCCCACGCCACCGCCGCCGCCGGCGTGTGGAAGATCTGACACGACCAGGGCCCGGGACGGGGCCGCGCCCCGTCCCGGCCCGTGGGGAGGAACCGTGAAAACCGCACTGACCACCGTCTCCGCCGCGCTGGCGTTCCTGGCCCTCGCCGGGGTGACCGGCGTCTACTTCGCCTTCTCGACCTCGGTGATGCCGGGGCTGAACGCCGTGCGGCCCGCCGTGGCCGTCGAGGCGGCGCAGCACATGAACCGCAAGATCCTCAACCCGCTGTTCCTGTTCTCCTTCACCGGGGCGCCCCTGCTGGCCGCGCTCACCGGCGTCCTGCTGCTGGTGCTGCTGCACCACCGCGCGGCCGGGCTGCTGTTCCTGGCGGCGGCGGCCGTGTACTTCCTGGGCGCGTTCCTGCCGACGATGATCGTCCACATCCCGCTCAACAACGCGCTCGACGCCGCGCGGCTCACCGCCGACCCGGCCGAGGCCGCCCGGATCTGGCGGGACTTCGCGCCCCGCTGGACCTCCTGGAACCACCTGCGCGCCGTCGCGAGCATCACCGCGACCCTGCTGGCCGCCTACGGCGCCCACCTGTGGGGCCGCGCGTCCTGACCGGCGACCCGAACCCCATTCTGTTTCGGGCGCGGATGTGCTTGGCTGGCCCCAGCCGCAGATCACCGCCGATCCGGGAGGGCCGCCGCCTTGGCCGTCGCCACCGCCCACCACGCCGCCGAACGCCCCGACGAGACCGCGCTGCGCGACCCGCGCACGACGCTGACCTGGGCGCAGGCCGACGACCTGCTCAACCGGGCGGTGAACGGCCTGCTCGCCCTGGAGGCCGGCCCCGGCCGCCGGATCGCGGTGTACGCCGAGAACTCCGCCGAGGCCGTCCTCGCCCACGTCGCCGGCCTGCTGGCGGGGATGGCGGTCGTCCCGGTCAACTTCCACCTGGCCGCCCCCGAGGCCGCCTACATCCTGGAGAACTCGCGGTCGGCGGTGCTGCTCACCGGCCCCGAGAACCTGGACCGCGCCGTCGCCGCCGCCGAGCGGGCCGGCGTCGCCCAGGTCATCGCCTGGCGCAGCGCCGCGACCCCCGGCGTCCGGGCGTGGGAGGACCTCCTCGCGGCCGCCTCGCCCGCCGAGCCGCCGTCCGACCTGGAGCCGCTGCCCAACCTGCTGTACACCTCCGGTACCACCGGCTTTCCGAAGGCGACCCCGCTGCCGCCCAACATGTTCGCGGGCGGCGCGACGGTCGCCGAGCACGTGGCGGCCCTGCGCGAGCAGCCGCTGACGATGTTCGGCCCGCACCTGGCGGTCGGCCCGCTCTACCACACCGGCCCCCTGTACGGGGTGCGCGCGTTCGCCGCCGGGGTCGAGCTCGGCGTGCTGGGCCGCTTCGACGCCGAGGAGGTGCTGCGCGCGATCGCCGAGTGGGGCACCAGGGTGTCGGTCATGGTCCCCACCCACTTCGTGCGGCTGCTGGAGCTGCCCGAGCAGGTGCGCGCCAAGTACGACACCTCCGGCCTGATGCTGGTGGTGCACACCGGCTCGGCCTGCCCGGTGGACGTCAAGCGCGCCATGATCGAGTGGTGGGGCCCGGTGATCGTGGAGGCCTACGGCGCCAGCGAGTCCGGCAGCGTCTGCGTCATCGACTCGCACGAGTGGCTGGCCCACCCGGGCTCGGTGGGCCGCCCGATCCCGCCGTTCGAGGCGCTGGTGGTGGACGAGGAGGGCCGCCCCGCCGCCCCCGGCGCCGAGGGCCGCCTGTACTTCCGCGACGGCACCGGCCGCGGCGTGCTGTACGAGGACGACCCCGCCAAGACCGCCGCCGCCCACCTGGAACCGGGCGTCTTCACCCTCGGCGAGATCGGCCGCGTGGACGGGGACGGCTACGTCTACATCACCGACCGCTTCTCCGACATGGTCGTCTCCGGCGGCGTCAACCTCTACCCCGCCGAGGCCGAGAAGGCCCTGCTCGCCCACCCGGACGTGATCGACGCGGCCTGCGTCGGCGTGCCGCACGCCGAGATGGGGGAGGAGCTGAAGGCCCTGGTCGTCTCCCGCGACCCCGCCCTCACCGGGGAGGCGCTGATCGCGTTCTGCCGCGACCGGCTGAGCCACTACAAGTGCCCGCGCTCGGTGGACTTCGTCCCCGAGCTGCCCCGCACGGCGATGGGCAAGCTGAACAAGCGCGAACTGCGCGCCCCCTACTGGGAGGACTGACCCGCCTCACCGGCCCCGCCGCCCGGGACGGCGCGGGTCCGGACGGCGGCGCGGATGCGGCGGCGGCGCGGGCCGCCGCCGCGCCAGCAGGTCCGGGATCAGCGACTCGCCGCGGCCGCGCACGTACGGCACCACCACCAGCCCGGCGACCGCGATCAGCACCAGCCACGCCCACCCGGTCGCGCCCAGCGCGACCAGCCGCGCGGCGGGCTCGCTGCGCACCAGCGGGGACAGCAGGTCGACCTGCACGGCCTCCTCCTCCAGGTCCGCCACCCGCACGACCCGCTCCTGCCGCCCCCGTGCCAGGTCGGCGGCCGACCCCGCCGGGGTCGTGGCGAGGACGGCGTGCCGGGGGAAGCGCAGCACCACCGCCGACTCGGGCGTGAAGTCGGGCGTGACGCCCAGCTCGGTCAGCCCGCCGTCGGGGCCGCTGACCATCCCGGCCAGCGCGGCGGGCCGGTCCGGCGCGGGCGGCAGCGTCATCAGCGGCGACCGGCCGGAGAGGAGGTCGGGCAGGGCCAGCGACCGCGTCCTGCGGAACGGCCAGATCCGCGCCCCGCCGTGCGCCTGGCGCGCCGTCCGCGCCAGGCGCAGCCGCACCGAGCCCCGCTCCCCGGCGACCCGCGCGGTCTCCCGCCAGCCCTGGCGGCCCATCGCGGCGCCGAGGCCGCCGCCGTAGCGGGTGTGGAAGGGGCCGGGCATCGTGAGCTCCAGCGTCTCGGAGCGCGACCAGTCCCCGCAGTCCCCCGAGCAGGCGAACGTCCCCCGGTAGTCGGCGCGCAACCCCACCGAGATCACCAGAGGGGGAGCGGTGACCCCCTTGTGGTCGGCAGGGCTGAACAGCACCAGCAGCAGGAACAGCGAGGCGAGCGCGAGGACTCCGGCGAGCAGGCCCAGGGCCGCCCGGGCGCGCCGCCAGCCCGACGCGCGCCACAGCCGTAGGAGCAGCGCCGCCGCGGAGGCGGCCGCCACGACGTACGCGAACTTCGGCTCGATCCCGGACAGCGTGAAGAGCACGAGCAGCGCGAGACCGGCCGCGCCCGCGCGCAGTGCGGCAACGCCCATCGCCGTCCCCCGTCGTCCAGAACCCGTGAGCAAACCGTCACTACGAGCGTCCGGCGCGGGGGCGGTGCCTGTCAACGGCGGTGCGCATCGGGGTGCGCGACAGCGGTGCGCGACGGCGGCGGCGCGGGCCCGGCCCCTGAGCGGGCCCGCGCCGTCCGGGCTCAGTCGCCGGCCGGGGCGACCGGGAGGTAGACGCGGCCGCCGGCGGCCTGGAACTCGGCGGACTTGGCCGCCATCCCGTCGCGCACCTCCCGGCTGATCTTCATCGAGCAGAAGTGCGGGCCGCACATCGAGCAGAAGTGCGCGGTCTTGGCGGGCTCGGCCGGGAGGGTCTCGTCGTGGAACGAGCGCGCGGTGTCGGGGTCCAGCGACAGGTTGAACTGGTCCTCCCACCGGAACTCGAAGCGCGCGTCCGACAGCGCGTCGTCCCACGCCTGCGCGCCCGGGTGGCCCTTGGCGAGGTCGGCGGCGTGCGCCGCGATCTTGTAGGCGATCACCCCGGCCTTGACGTCGTCGCGGTCGGGCAGGCCGAGGTGCTCCTTGGGGGTGACGTAGCACAGCATCGCGGTGCCGTGCCAGCCGATCATCGCGGCGCCGATCGCGGAGGTTATGTGGTCGTAGCCGGGCGCGATGTCGGTGGTCAGCGGGCCGAGGGTGTAGAACGGCGCGCCGTCGCACCACTCCTGCTGCAGGTCCACGTTCTCCTTGATCTTGTGCATCGGGACGTGGCCGGGCCCCTCGTTCATCACCTGGTTGTCGAACTCCGCCGCGACGCGCGTCAGCTCGCCCTGCGTGCGCAGCTCGGCGAACTGCGCCTCGTCGTTGGCGTCGGCGATCGAGCCCGGCCGCAGGCCGTCGCCCAGCGACCAGGTGATGTCGTAGGCCGCGAAGACCTCGCACAGCTCCCGGAACCGCGTGTAGAGGAAGTTCTCCTGGTGGTGGGCCAGGCACCAGGCGGCCATGATGGAGCCGCCGCGCGACACGATGCCGGTCTTGCGGCGCGCGGTCAGCGGCACGTAGGCGAGGCGCACCCCCGCGTGCACCGTCATGTAGTCCACGCCCTGCTCGGCCTGCTCGACCACGGTGTCGCGGAAGACCTCGAAGGTCAGCTCGGCGGGGTTCCCGCCGACCTTCTCCAGCGCCTGGTACAGCGGCACCGTGCCGACCGGGACGGGGGAGTTGCGCAGGATCCACTCGCGCGTGGTGTGGATGTCGCGGCCGGTGGACAGGTCCATGACCGTGTCGGCGCCCCAGCGGGTCGCCCACGTCATCTTCTCCACCTCGTCCTCGATCGAGGACGCCACGGCCGAGTTGCCGATGTTGGCGTTCACCTTCACCAGGAAGTCGCGGCCGATGACCATCGGCTCGATCTCGGGGTGGTTGACGTTGGCGGGCAGCACCGCGCGCCCGGCCGCCAGCTCGGCGCGCACGAACTCCGGCTCCACGCCCTCGCGCAGCGCCGCGAACTCCATCTCCGGGGTGATCTCCCCGCGCCGCGCGTAGGCGCGCTGGGTCACCGCGCCGCCGGAGGCGCGCAGCGGGCGGCGGACGGGGAAGGCCGCCCGGTCGCGGAGCGGGTCGCCGGAGCGGCGCCCGTCGTCCTCGGGCCGGACGGCCCTGCCCTCGTACTCGGCGGTGTCGCCGCGTCCGGCGATCCACGCCTCGCGCAGCGGCGGCAGCCCGCGCCGCACGTCCGCCTCGTGGGCGGGGTCGGTGTACGGCCCGGAGGTGTCGTAGAGCACCACGGAGGCGCCGTTGGTCAGCGGCACCTCCCGCATGGGCACGCGCACGTCGGGGCGCGACCCCTGCAGGTAGGTCTTGCGGGCATGCGAAACCACGGTCTCGGTCATGACGACTCGATCTCTCCCTACGCCGGCATTACCCGGTCAGGTTCCAGCGGTCAGCGGCCGTTCCAGCCGCTATCTCAGCCCGGTTCGCCGGGCCCCCGCGATCTGTCGCCGACGACGTTAGCCCGCCCCACCCCCGTTGCCGCAACCCGTCATCATGGGATAAAGGTCTCACTCCGGAAGTACTGCACCAGGCGCGAATAGCTGTCGTCGGCGTGCCCCTCGCGCACCGCGCGCCGCACCAGTTCCAGCGTCGTCGCGGGCAGCGCCGTGTCGATCCCGCGCGCCCGGCTCTCGTCCGCCAGGTCCTCGATCGACGGCAGGTGGTGCTTGAGCGCGCCGAACGGCGTCGCGTGCTCGCCGCGGTCCACCTCGTCGGCGATCCCCGGCAGGAACGCCAGCAGCGACGCCATCGACGCGTCGGCGTCGGCCAGGAAGCGCTTCACGGGCACGCCCGCGTCGCCCAGCAGCGCGGCCGCGTGCAGGAACCCGTTGAGCAGGCCCCACATGGTGCCGTGCATCGCCATGCCGTAGACGACCGGCGTCCCGGCGTCGTCCCCGACCAGCGTCGTGTGACCGGCCAGCAGCCCGAGCGCCGCCCGGTGCCGCTCGAAGACGGCGGCGTCCCCGCCGAAGAACACGACCGCGTCCGGGTGCCCGATGCCCGGCGCGATCGTCATGATCTGCCCGTGCAGCGCCCGGCCGCCCTGCTCGCCGACCCACGCGGCGACGGCCCGCGCCTCGGCCGAGGTGCCGTCGGTCAGGTTGACGACCGCGCGCCCGGCCAGCGCGCCGGCCGCGGGTTCGAGCAGCTTCCGCACGGTGTCGTTGCCCTTGACGTTCACGACGACCAGCTCGCTCGCCGCGACCGCCTCCCGCACGCTCTCCGCGCGGGCCGCCCCCTTGGCGACCAGCGCGTCCGCCTTCTCCGGAGTGCGGTTCCAGACCGTGACCGGATGGCCGCCGTCCAGGAACGCGCCCGCGAGCGCGCTCCCCATCTCGCCCAGCCCGATCACCGAGACCGTTGTCGTGGCGTTCTCGCCCATGGTGGTACTCCTCGTCTTCCTCGGACGCGGCGGGCGCCGCGTTCAAGGAAGACGCTAGGAACTCAACCAAAGTTGAGGTCAACGGCTACAGGTTGCAGAACACGTTCTCGATGAACTCGTCGTCGAAGTTCACCTCGCCGCGCCGCTGGTCGGAGTAGGACCACGACAGGCTGCGCGACCCGTCCGCCGAGTGCACCGACCAGGTCCGGTAGCCGGGGATGCTGCCGTCGTGCCAGTAGACGGTCTTGCCGCAGCCGAGCGTGGTGCGGAACATGCCGAGGGCCGCGTACTTGCTGCCCTCGCCGGTGTACACCACGCTGTTCTTCATCTCGTTCGCCCAGGTCGAGCCGGTCACCCACCCGTACAGCAGCAGCTTGTAGAACAGGTTCAGCTCCGACATCGTGGAGACCATCTGGCCGCCGGCGGCCCAGCGCGAGGCGTTCTGGCCGGTCACCTCCAATTGGCTGGAGGTGACCGGGTTCCACCAGTAGCCGCGCAGCGCCGTCGCGGGCATCGCGGTCCCGGTCGGCACGGAGGTACCGGTCAGGTTGAGCGGGGTCAGGATGTCGCGTTGCAGCGCGGCGGGGTAGGAGAGGCCGGTCACCCGCTCGATGACCATGGCGGCGACCAGCGTGTTGCTGTTGGAGTAGCGGTAGCGCGAGCCCGGGGTGAACTGCAGGGGGTTGCGGTTCACGATCGCCAGGAGCTGCGGGTAGGTGAAGCCCTGCGTCATGGTCGCGCCGAAATCGCCCGGCTGCCCGCCGGTGAAGTCGAACAGGCCGCTGGTGTGCCGCAGCAGCATCCGCAGCGTGATGGCGTCGCCGCCGACCACGCCCGGCAGGTAGCGCGAGACCGGGGCGTCCAGCGACACCGAGCCCGACGCCGCCAGCTTGACCAGCTCGGCCGCCGCGAAGGTCTTGGAGACGCTCGCGATGCGCGTGCGGGCGTCCGCGGTCGTGCCGAACGCGTAGTTCACCTTGCCCAGCGTGCTGTCGGACAGTTCGGCCACCGCGGCGCCGCCGTGCGCGAACCCGGTGTGGACGACGGTGTTCTGCACCATCGCCCTGGCCAGGTCCGCGCCGACCGCCTCCTGGCTCATGGTCCCGACGAACCGTTCGGAGCCGTCGTCCATGTAGCCCTGCGCGGTGATGAGCCGCGCGCCCATGCGCAGCGCCTTGAGGTTGAGGTCCTGGTGGCCGAAGCCGTACCACCAGCCGGGGGAGCGGCCGTGGTTGCGCAGCAGCACCGCGTTGAAGGTGCCGTCGGAGTTGCGGGTGGCGTCCACGATGCGCGCGCCGTTCTGCCTGATGAGGTTGTTGACGGAGTCGACGCCGCCGCCGAACCACCACCAGAACTCCTGGCCGCTGCTGGCCATCAGCACGTCGTAGCGTCGCGTGCCGCCGTCGTCGAACGGCCGCACCTTGGTCACCCGCGCACCGGTCGCCTGCTGCTGCCCGACCACGTAGTTCTGGTCGCCGTAGTTCCACCACCAGAACCGTGCGCCGTCGCCGGTGTTGTCCACCATCGCGGCCGCGAACCGCCAGCCGTCCGGTGTCCAGTACCGCGTGAGCGCCACCGGCCGGAGGCTGAAGTAGTTCGCGACGCTGATGACCGACGCCTCGGTCAGCCCGTGCCACATCGCCCAGGCGCGGACCTCGTACGGCCCGGCGTTCTTGACCAGAGTGGCGGTGAACCTCAGCTGCGAGGTGCCCTGCTGGACGGCGATGTCGCTGACCCGCGCCCCCTGGTTCTGGGCGAAGCTGAGGATGTCCTCGGCGGTCCAGCCGTTGACGGTCCACCACTGGGTGGGCGCGGTGAGCAGCTGGTCGTCGCCGTAGGACTCGTTGAAGCCCGCGGCCCGGTTCGCGGCGGACCGGGGCTTGGCGGCCTTGACGACGCGGCCGCCCTTGGAGGAGTCCCGGATGACCGGGGTGCGCGAAGCCGCCCCCGGGGCCCCGGCGGGCCGCTGCGCGCCGTGCGTCCCGCGCGGGGCGGGTTCGGCGGACGGGTCCGCGCGGGCCGGTTCGGTCAGTCCGAGCAGCAGGACCAGGACAGTCAGGAAGGACACGACGCGTCGTCCCACGGTGGGCCACCTCTCGCCAGTGATCACTGGCAAGAAAACAGACAAGCATGCGCTTGTTCAAGTGTCGGCGCGGCGGCCCCGGGGTTTCGGACGGCCGAATGAGCGGGGGACCCGCCTACCGGGCGTCCGGGCCGGTTCCGGACAGGTGGTCGCGGACGAGGGCGCCGGTCTCGTCCGGGCGGTCGATGTAGAGCATGTGGCCGCAGTCGACCTCGGCGACGGTGAAGTCGGCGAGCGACCGGCGGCAGGCGGCCGCGAACTCCTCGCGGACGACCCCGGCGCGCGCGGCGACGACCAGGAGGGTCGGCACGTGCGGCGGGGGGACGACCATCGGCCGGGCCATCTCCGAGTAGGCGGTCACGACGGCGGCGGGCTCGTACCGCCAGCGCCACCGGCCGTCCGGGGCCTGTTCGAGGTGGTCGGCGACCTCGTCGTCCAGGGTCTCGGCGGACGCCTCTGGCCAGCCTCCGGCGCGGGCGGCGCGGGCCTCGTCCGGAGAGGCGAAGGAGACGGCGCCGAGCATCCGGCGCGCGCCCTCGCGCGCCCGGGACGGGTCGAGGTCGATCGAGGGGTCCAGCAGGACCAGGCGGCGCACGCGGTGCGGCGCGGTGCGGGCGAGGTGCACGGCGATCAACCCGCCGTAGGAGTGGCCCACGAGGTCGAAGCGGTCGGGTCCGACGGCGGCCAGGAGGTCGGCGACATGGGTCCCGACGTCCCAGGGCGCGTCGTGGCTCGACCGGCCGTGGCCGCGCAGGTCGGGCGCGAGGACCTCGTGGCCGGGGAGGTGGCGTTCGGCGAGGCGCCGCCAGCGCGCGCCGTGGCCGTTGATGCCGTGCAGGGCCACGACCGGCGGGGCCACGACCGGCCGTCCGGCGCCGAAGCGGTGGACGTGCAGGGCGGTCATGCCGCCCGGCCGCCGGAAGGCGCCGGGACGGGCGCGTCCGATGCGCTCATGCGCCGAACACTAGCCGGTCGGCGGCCCGCTCACCGGTCCGGGCGCAGCACCGCCTTCACGACCCCGTCCGCGCGCCGGTCGAAGGCGTCGTACAGGCGGGGCGCGTCGGCCAGCGGGGCGTGGTCGGTCACCACGAAACCCGGCCGCGCCCGCCCGGAGATGACCAGGTCCCGCAGCGGCACCGTGTAGCGCCGGTCGTGCGTGCGGCCGAACCCCACCCGCACGCCCTTGCTGAACAGCGTCGCCCACGGCACCGCCAGCGATCCGTCCCTGCGCCCGCCCTCCACGGCCGGGTGCAAGTCCTTCTCGGCGTACACGCCCGCGATCCCCAGGCGGCCGGTCGGGTTCACCAGCTCGGCCAGGTCCCCGATCACCTGGCGCGGGTTCTCGCGGGAGGTGTCGGCGCGGTCGCGGGCCTGGAAGCCCACCGCGTCGATGCCGACCTGCACCCCGTCCAAGCCCTTCTCGCCCGGGGGCGGGCGCCGCCGCGACCTGATCGCGTCCACCGGGTCCTCCGCGCGCAGGTCGATCGGGATCGCGCCGATCCCCTCCGCCTTGGCGAGCCGCTCGGGCACCAGGTCGACCACGTACACCTCGGCCGCGCCGCGCAGCAGCGCGCTGTAGGCCGCCAGCAGCCCGATCGTGCCCGCGCCGAAGACCGCGACGGTGTCGGCGGCCTCCACCTGCGCCAGCTCGGTCGCGTGCCAGCCGGTCACGAACGCGTCGGCGAGCATCAGGAAGTCGTCCTCGCGCTCGTCGCCCGCCTCGCCCGGCAGCCGGACGCAGTTGGCGTCCGCGTACGGCACCCGCAGCAGCTCCGCCTGCGCGCCCCGGTAGGACCCCATGCCCGCGTACCCGTACGCCGCGCCGAACCCGTCCGGCCGCACCCTCATGCACGCCGCCGAGTACCCGCGCGAGCAGTTCACGCAGACCCCGCAGTACAGGTGCGTCGGGATCACCACGCGGTCGCCCGGCTTCACCGTCTCCACGCCGCGCCCCGCCTCGGCCACCACGCCGATCGGCTCGTGGCCCAGCACCATGCCCGGCTCGGCGCCGATGCGCCCGTCGTACATGTGCAGGTCGGTGCCGCAGACGGCGCTGGAGGTCACCCGCACGACCACGTCGGTGGGCTCCTCCAGCCCGGCGTCGGGCACCTCGCGCACCGCGACCTCGCGCGCGCCCTCGTAAACGACCGCCTTCACGTCCTGGCCCCCTTCGCCGCGGGCGGACATACCCGGCGGGCCGGGGCGCAAGGCCAGGAAGGCGCGCGCGTTGCGTAAAGGATCAGTCGAAGCGGTGCGCCTCGACGGCCTTCAGGTGGGCCTCGCGCTCCCGCTCGGACAGGAACGAGGCGCGGAAGGAGTTGGCCGCCAGCCGCCGCAGGTCCTCCTCGCCGAGCCCCAGCTCCTCGCGCAGGCCGCGGAAGTTGTCGTCCACGTAGCCGCCGAAGTAGGACGGGTCGTCGGAGTTGACCGTCACCAGCAGCCCCGCCTCCAGCATCCGGGGCAGCGGGTGGTCGGCGAGCGCGTCCACGCAGCGCAGCCGCACGTTGGAGAACGGGCACACCGTCAGCGGCACCTGCTCGCGCGCCAGCCGCTCGACCAGCGCCGGGTCCTCCATGCTGCGGATGCCGTGGTCGACGCGCTCCACGCCCAGCACGTCCAGGGCCTCCCAGACGTACTCCGGCGGCCCCTCCTCGCCGGCGTGCGCGACCAGCCGCAGCCCGGCCTCCCGCGCCAGGTCGTAGACCTCGCGGAACTCGGCGGGCGGGTGGCCGACCTCGGCCGAGTCCAGGCCCACCGCCGCGATCGGCGCCCCGAACCAGGGGCGCGCGGCCTCGAAGGTCGCGCGGGCCGACTCCACCGGCTCGTCGCGCAGGAAGCACATGATCAGCCGGGTGGTGATCCCGTGCCGCTCGGGCGCGGCGGCGAGGGCCCGCCCGAGGCCCTCCAGGACCGTGCCGAGCTCCACGCCGCGCGCGGTGTGCGCCTGCGGGTCGAAGAAGATCTCGGCGTGCCGGACGCCCTGCGCGGCCGCCCGCTCCAGGTAGGCGTCGGCCAGGTCGGCGAAGTCCTGCTCGGTGCGCAGCACCGCCATCAGCGCGTAGTACAGGTCCAGGAACGACTGCAGGTCCTCGAACGCGTAGGCGGCGCGCAGCTCGTCGGCGCTCGCGTAGGGCAGCGCGATCCCGTTGCGCTCGGCCAGCGCGAGGGCCAGTTCGGGCTCCAGGGTGCCCTCGATGTGCAGGTGGAGTTCCGCCTTGGGAACCGGGTTCGTCACTGTTGGCCTCCAAGCCGGACACGGTCGTCTCATGTTATGGGCGGTTTGCGACGTTCAGTGTGCGGAGTCCTGATGCGCGCGCCCGGCCGGTGGGAGAGGATGGGCGGGTGCTGAAGCGATCATGGGTCGGCGACGCGGCACTGGCGGCGGTCCTGCTGGCGGGCGCGCTGGCGCTGGCCGCCTCCTGGACGATGGTGCGCCCGCTGGACGTCCGGGGCGCGGCCCTGCTGGTCGGCGTCTACGCGCCGCTCGCGCTGCGCCGCCGCCTGCCCGGCCCGGTGCTGGCCGTCGTCCTGCTGAGCGCCCTGTGCTTCCACGTCTACCAGTACCAGCACCACGCGGCGGTGCCCGGCGAACTGGTCGCCCTGTTCACCTACGCGGTGCGGGGGCGGCGGGCCCGCACCGTCCTGGTCGGGATCATGGCCGCGCTGGCGGCCGCCGCCGTGGGCTGCGCGGTCTACCTGGGCGGCCGCCCCGCCATCGAGCAGGTCGCGATGATGGAGGCGGTCGTCGCCGCCGTCCTCGCCGTGCAGCTGTGGCGCGCGCACCGCGCCCGCGTCGCCGCCGCCCTGGAGCGCGCCGAGCGAGCCGAGCGCGAGCGCGCAGCGCACGCCGAGCAGGAGGCCCGCCGCCTGGTGGTCGAGGAGCGCCTGCGCATCGCCCGCGACCTGCACGACCTGCTCGCCCACAGCATCACCGTGATCGGCGTGCAGGCCGGGGCCGCCGCCCACCTGGTCGGCGGCGACCGCCCGCTGGACCGCGCCGGGCTGGCCGACACCCTGAACACCATCGCCGCGACCTGCCGCGACGCCCGCCAGGAGCTGCGCGCCACCCTCCAGCTGCTGCGCAGCACTGACGCCCAAGGCTCCCCGCTCATCCCGCCGCCCGGCCTGGCGGGCCTGTCCGACCTGGCCGCCGCCGCCAGGGCCGCGGGCCTGCGCGTCGCCCTGACCGACGACCTGGACGGCGCGCGGCCCGCCCCGGAGGTGGGCGTGGTGGCCTACCGCATCGTGCAGGAGGCGCTCACCAACGTCCTCAAGCACGCCGGCGCCGCGCACGCCGAGATCCGCCTGACCCGCGACGGCGGCGACCTCACCGTCACCGTGGCCGATGACGGCCGCGGCCCCGCCGGGCCCGCCCCGGGCGCGGCCGGCGGCTTCGGCGTCCTCGGCATGACCGAGCGGGCCCGCAGCGTCGGCGGGACCCTGCGCGCCGGCCCCGGCCCGGACGGCGGGTTCACCGTCACCGCCGTCCTGCCGCTGGAGCCGGCCCCCGCCGCCGCCCCTCAGGCCGTCCCCTCGCCCCGCGACAGCAGGTAGAGCAGCCCCGCCAGCGTGGAGCCCGACCCGATCTCGCCGCGCGCGGCCAGCTCCGGCACCCGCTCCAGCGCCACCCACTCCACGCGCTCGGCCTCCACGTCGGTCGGCTCGCCGACCCGCTTGGCCCCCTCGGCGCGGAAGATGTGATGAACGCCATCGTGCACGCCCGGCGACGGCCGCACCGCCAGCAGCGGCGACAGCGGCCCCGCCCGGTACCCGGTCTCCTCCAGCAGCTCGCGCGCCGCCGCCTCCGCCGGGTCCTCGCCCTCCTCGACCCGCCCGCCGGGCATCTCCCATCCCCACTGGTCGGTGATGAAGCGGTGCCGCCAGATCAGCAGCGCGCGGCCCGCCCCGTCCAGCGCGATCACCCCGGCCGCCGGACGCACCCGCAGCAGATGGTGTTCGAAACGGCGCCCGTCGGGCAGTTCCACGTCGGCGAGCCGCAGGTCCATCCAGGGGCTGCCGTAGAGCGATCTCTCGCCGTGCAGGGTCCATCGCATGACCGGACGCTATCGGGGGCTTTCCGAACCTTGACGGTAGGGTCAGGATCATTGGGGGACAGGGAGGCGAGCACGTCGGTGAGTGCTGAGATCGACAAGGCGCCGGGATCGGCGACCGCCCGCGTCTGGACGGTGCCGAACCTGCTGAGTTTCGCGCGGCTGCTGGGAGTGCCGCTGTTCCTGTGGCTGGTCCTGGCCGAACACGACTGGTGGGCGCTCGGCGTGCTGGTGTTCGCCGGGCTGTCGGACTGGCTGGACGGCAAGCTGGCGCGCGCGCTGAACCAGACCAGCCGCCTGGGGGTGGTGCTCGACCCGGCGGCGGACCGGCTCTACATCCTGGCCACGCTGGTCGGCCTGGCGGCCCGCGACATCATCCCGGTGTGGCTGGTGGTGCTGCTGCTGGGCCGGGAGGTCGCGATCGCGCCGATCGTGCCGATCATGCGGCGGCTGGGCTACCAGGGCACGCTGCCGGTGCACTTCATCGGCAAGGCCGCCACCATGTGCCTGCTGTACTCCTTCCCGCTGCTGCTGCTCGGCGACCACGACGGGGGCGCGGCCACCGTCGCCAAGATCGTCGGATGGTCGTTCGCGATCTGGGGCACCGCGCTGTACTGGTGGGGCGCGCTGCTGTACTGGGAGCAGACCCGCAGGCTCGTCCTGGCCGAGCGCGCCGAGCGCAAGGGCGGCCGCGCGACCGGGGGCACGGCCGCCGGCCCCGGGCCCGACCCCGCACCTGATCCCGCATCTGATCCCGTTGCAGGCCCGGACCCCCGTCCGGGCCCCGGCCCCGACCCCGGGACCGGCGACCAGAAGGGAGCGCAGACCCCCCGATGAAGGCCGTCGTGATGGCGGGCGGCGAGGGGACGCGGCTGCGTCCGATGACCGCCAACCAGCCCAAGCCCCTGCTCCCCCTCATCAACCGGCCGATCATGGAACACGTGCTGCGGCTGCTCAAGCGGCACGGCCTGGACGAGACCGTGGTCACCGTCCAGTTCCTGGCGGCGCTCATCCGCAACTACTTCGGCGACGGCGAGGAGCTGGGCATGTCGCTCAGCTACGCCACCGAGGAGGTGCCGCTCGGCACCGCCGGCAGCGTCCGCAACGCCGCCGACGCCCTGCGCGACGACCGCTTCCTGGTGATCTCCGGGGACGCGCTCACCGACATCGACCTGACCGACATGGTGCGCTTCCACGAGGAGAACGGCGCCCTGGTCACCATCGGGCTCAAGCGGGTGCCCAACCCGCTGGAGTTCGGGATCATCATCGTGGACGAGGCCGGCCGCATCCAGCGCTTCCTGGAGAAGCCCACCTGGGGCCAGGTGTTCTCCGACACCGTCAACACCGGCATCTACGTCATGGAGCCCGAGGTCCTGGACCACGTGGCGGCCGGCGAGCCGGTGGACTGGTCGGCCGACGTGTTCCCCAAGCTGCTGGCCGAGGGCGCGCCGCTGTACGGCTACGTCGCCGACTGCTACTGGGAGGACGTCGGCACCCACGAGTCCTACCTGAAGGCCCAGGCCGACATGCTGTCGGGCCTGGTGGACGTGGAGATGGACGGCTTCGAGGTCTCCCCGGGCGTGTGGATCGCCGAGGGCGCCGAGGTGGACGCCGAGGCGGTGCTGAAGGGCCCGCTCTACATCGGCGACTACGCCAAGGTCGAGGCCGGGGTCGAGCTGCGCGAGTTCACCGTGCTCGGCAGCAACGTGGTGGTCAAGGAGGGCGCCTTCCTGCACCGCGCGGTGGTGCACGACAACGTGTTCGTGGCCCCCTCCACCAACCTGCGCGGCTGCGTGATCGGCAAGAACACCGACGTCATGGCCGGGGCGCGGGTGGAGGAGGGCGCGGTCGTCGGCGACGAGTGCGTCATCGAGGCCGAGGCCTACGTCTCCAGCGGCGTGAAGGTCTACCCGTTCAAGACCATCGAGGCGGGCGCGGTCGTCAACACCAGCGTGATCTGGGAGTCGCGCGGCCAGCGCAACCTGTTCGGGCCGCGCGGGGTGTCCGGCCTGGTCAACGTGGAGATCACCCCCGAGCTGGCGGTGCGGCTGGCCAGCGCCTACGCCACCACGCTGAAGAAGGGCTGCACGGTGATCACCGGGCGGGACGCCTCCCGCGCCGCCCGCACCCTCAAGCGCGCGGTGATCAGCGCGCTGACCGCCAGCGCCATCAACGTGCGCGACCTGGAGGCGACCTCGCTGCCGGTGGCGCGCTTCCAGACCGGCCGCGAGGACTGCGCGGGCGGCATCTACATCCGCACCACGCTCGGCGACCCGCAGGGCGTGGACATCGTGTTCCTGGACGAGGGCGGCGCCGACCTGTCGCCGGGCGCGCAGCGCAAGCTGGAGCGGGTCTTCGGCCGCCAGGAGTACCGGCGCGCCTTCCCCGGCGAGATCGCCGAGCTGACCTACCCGGCCCGGATCGTGGAGACCTACACCCGCGACCTGCTGGACCGGGTGGACATCAGCGGCGTCCGCGAGGCCGGGCTGAAGATCGTGCTGGACAGCGCGGGCGGCACCGCCGCGCTGGTGCTGCCGATGCTGCTCGGCCGGGTCGGGGTCGAGGTGCTGACCCGCAACAACGCCCTGGACGAGGCCAACCCCACCGAGACCCTCGCCGAGCGGATGCGCGACCTGCAGCGCCTCGGCGAGCTGGTGTCGTCCTCGCGCGCGGCCTTCGGCGTGCGGTTCGACCCGGTCGGCGAGCGCATCTCGCTGGTGGACGAGAACGGCGAGCTGATCAGCGACGACCGGGCGCTGCTGGTGATGCTGGACCTGGTGGCCGCCGAGCGCGGGGGCGGCCGGGTGGCACTGCCGGTCACCACCACCCGCGTCGCCGAGCAGGTCTGCCGCTTCCACGGCGTGGAGGTGGAGTGGACCTCCACCTCCCAGGACGTGCTGACCAAGGCCGCCGCGCGGCCCGGGGTGATCTTCGCCGGGGACGGCCGGGGCGGCTTCCTGATGCCGGAGTTCACCACCACCGTGGACGGCATCGCCGCGTTCGTGCGGCTGGTCGGCCTGGTGGCGCGGACCCGGCTGACGTTGTCGCAGATCGACCGGCGCATCCCCGAGGCGCACCTGCTGCGCCGCTCGGTGCCGACGCCGTGGGCCGCCAAGGGCGGGGTGATGCGCACCGTCGTGGAGGCGGCCGGGGACCGCACGCTCGACACCACCGACGGCGTCCGGGTGGTGGAGGACGACGGCCGCTGGGTGCTGGTGCTGCCCGACCCCGCCGAGCCCGTCACGCACCTGTGGGCCGAGGGGCCCGACGCCGACGCCGCGCAGGCCCTGCTGGAGGAGTGGGCGGCGGTCGTCGAGCGCGCGGGCACCTGACCGGCCGGGGACCGGCGGGCCGGCCCCCGGGCCCGGCTCCGCCGGTTCCGGGACGGGACGTGCGCGGGTCAGTCGGCCAGCACGTCCTCGGGCGCCGCGCGGGCGACCTCGGCGAGCGCGCCCAGCGTCCGCGCCAGGACCTCGGGCGGGGGAGAGGCGAGCCCCAGCCGCACCGCCGCCGGGGCCGACGCCGTCCCCACCGCGAACGCCGCGCCGGGCGTGACCGCGATGCCGCGCCGCGCGGCCGCCGCCACGAACGTCTCGGCGCGCCACGGCGCGGGCAGCTCCCACCAGCAGAAGTAGGAGCGGGGGTCGGTGCGGACCGTCCCCGCCGCAGGACCGCCCGCCAGCCGCCCGGCGGCGATCCGCTGCCGTTCGGCCGCGTCGGCGCGTTTGGCCTCGACGACCCCGGCCACCGTCCCGTCGCCGATCCAGCCGGTCACCGCCTCCAGCGCGTAACCGGTGGGCAGCCACGCGCCCGCGCGCAGCGCGCCCGTCACCGGTCCGGCCAGCTCCGGCGGCGGCACCAGGAAACCGGCCGTCAGGCCCGGCGCGAGCCGCTTGGAGAGGCTGTCCAGCAGGATCGTGCGCTCGGGCGCCAGGGCGGCCAGCGGCGGCGGCGCGTCCGGATGCAGGAACGACCAGACGGCGTCCTCGACCGCGGTGATCCCCAGGCGTCCCAGCATCTCGGCGAGCGCGGCGCGGCGGTCCTCCGGCATGGTCGTGCCCAGCGGGTTGTGCAGGGTCGGCTGCACGTACACCCCGCGCAGCGGCGCACGGCGGTGCGCCTCGGCCAGCGCCTCGGGGAGCAGGCCGTCCCCGTCGCAGGCGACCGGCACCAGCGTCACCCCGAGCCGGGCCGCGACCCCTTTGACCAGCGGATAGGTGAGCGCCTCCACGCCCAGCCGGTCACCGGGGGCCGCCAGCGCCGACACCGCCGCCGCGATCGCCTGCCGCCCGTTGCCGGTGAACAGCGCCCGGTCCGCGTCGGGCGACCACCCGGACCGCCCCGCCAGCCCCGCGACCGCCGCCCGCGCCGCCGGGGTCCCCGTGGCGGGGGCCGGGCGCAGCGCCGCCTCCAGCACGTCGGGGCGCAGCAGCCGCTCCAGGCCGGGCGACAGCGCCGCCGCCTGGCCGGGGGCCACCGGGTAGTTCAGCTCCAGGTCGACGCGCGCGCCGCCCGGCTCGGCCAGCGCGGGCCCGGGCGCGGGCTCGGCGGCCCGGACGAACGTGCCGCGCCCCACCTCGCCGGTCACCAGCCCGCGCCGGGTCAGCTCCAGGTAGACGCGGGCCGCCGTCGAGACGGCGATGCCGCGGTCGCGCGCGAACCGGCGCTGCGGCGGCAGCCGGTCCCCGGGCCGCAGCCGCCCGGCGCCGATGTCGGCGGCCACCTCGTCGGCCACCCGCCGGTAGTCGTGCACCGAGCACCTCCCATGATTGCACCGAGTGCAAAGTCATTATTGCACCGAGAAAGGGCAGGTCATAGCATCGGCGAATGATCTCCTTCGGTGCGGTCGCCGGGCTCGCCGCCGTGGCGCTCGGCATGGTGCTGTCCCCCGGTCCCAACATGATCTACCTGGTCTCCCGCTCGATCATCCAGGGCCGCCGCGCCGGGCTGGTCTCCCTCTGCGGCGTCGCCACCGGCTTCGCGGTCTACATCGCCGCGACCGTCGCCGGGCTGTCGGCCCTGTTCGCCATGGTCCCCGCGCTGTACCTGGTGCTCAAGATCGCGGGAGCGGCCTACCTGCTGTGGCTGGCCTGGCAGGCGCTGCGCCCCGGCGGCCGCGGCGCGTTCGCCCCCGCCGACCTGCCCAGCGACCCGCCCCGCAGGCTGTACGCCATGGGCCTGCTGACCAGCCTGCTCAACCCCAAGATCGCCATCATCTACCTGTCGCTGCTGCCCCAGTTCATCGAACCCGAGCGCGGCCACGTCGCCCTCCAGGGCCTGCTGCTCGGCCTCACCCAGTTCACCGTCGCCGTCACCTTCAACGGCCTGTTCGTGCTGACCGCCGGGACCGTCGCGGCCTTCCTGGTCCGCCGCCCCGCCTGGCAGCGCGCCCAGCGCTACCTGATGGGCACGGTCCTGGCCGGCCTCGCCGTGCAGCTGGCCTTCGAGCGCACCCGCACCACGCTCGCCGCCCCCTGACCCCCGCCCCGGGCCCCGCCCGATCCGCTCGGCCCTGACCAGCACGATTTGGCGGGCCTTGCCATGATGGGGCCGTGATCGCGCGACGACGGCCCCCCGAGCGGGGGCCCGCACCCGGCCGGCCGCCGGGCTGGCGGCCCGACGCGTCCATGTCGCTGCTGGCGGACCTGTTCGCCGGCAGGCTCCTGGACCCCGGCTACGCCGAGGCCGCCGCCCGCCGCGCCGCCGCCGGGGCGCCCGCGCGCGGCCCGTCCCGGCTGCGCGGCACCGGCGTGCTGGCGGTGCTGGTCCTCGCCGGGGTCCTGGTCGCCGCGGCGGGCGCCGAGGTGCGGCGCAGCGAGCCGGTCGCCGCCGAGCAGCGCTCGCGCCTCATCGAGCAGATCCGCACCCGCACCGCCGAGAGCGACGCCCTGGAGCGCCGCGTGCAGAGCCTGCGCGCCGACACCGAGCGGCTGCGCGCGGCGGCGCTGGCGCGCAGCAACGAGGGCGAGCAGGCCCGCCGCGAGCTGGCCGCCGAGGCCGCCGCGGTGGCCGCCGCCCCTGCCGCCGGGCCGGGCCTGGTGGTCACCCTGGACGACGCCCCGCGCGAGCCGGGCGACGCCGCCCGCGCCCGCGTCGACGAGGGCCGGGTCTATGATCAGGACCTCCAGGTCCTGGTGAACGGGCTGTGGGCGGCCGGGGCCACCGCCATCGCCATCAACGGCCTGCGGCTCACGCCCACCACGGCGGTGCGCACCGCCGGGGAGGCGATCCTGGTGGACTACCGCCCGCTGACCGCGCCCTACACGGTCACCGCGCTCGGGGAGCCGGACCGGCTGTCGGACGCCTTCTCCGGATCGGCCGCCGACCGGCGGCTCGCGGTGCTGAAGGAGCGCTTCGGGATGCGCTACGACCGGCGGCGGACCGGTGGGGCCAGGCTGCCCGCGGCGGGCTCGCCCCGGCTGCGGCACGCCCGCCCGGCGCGCTCGGAGCCGCCGCCCGACGGGCCCCCGGCGCAGCAGGGGCGGAGACGGTGAGCCGGGGGACGGCCGGGGAAGGGGAGGACCGACGGTGATCGCGTTGATCGGCCTGGTGGTCGGCGTCGTGCTGGGGCTGCTGCTGGAGCCCAGCGTGCCGCTGTGGCTGCAGCCGTACCTGCCGATCGCCATCGTGGCGGCGCTGGACGCCATGTTCGGCGGCGTGCGCGCCCGGCTGGAGGGGGTCTTCGACGAGAAGGTGTTCGTCGTCTCGTTCGTCAGCAACACCATCATCGCGGCCCTGATCGTGTTCCTGGGCGACCAGCTCGGCGTCGGCTCCCAGCTGTCCACCGGCGTGGTGGTGGTCCTCGGCATCCGCATCTTCTCCAACGCGGCGGCCATCCGGCGGAAGCTGTTCGGCGCGTGAGCGCGCGCGAGGAGCCGGACGCCGCCCCGGAGACGGCCGAGGCGGCGGCCGAGGAGACCTCCGCGGCCCCGGACGCGGCCGAGGAGATCCCCGGGGACGTCCCTGAGAAGCCCCCAGGGACGTCCGGGCTGCTCGACCTGCTGCGACCCCGCACCACCTGGGGCCAGCTCGTCGGCGGCCTGCTGTGCCTGCTGGTGGGGTTCGCCGTGGTCGCGCAGGTCAAGTCCACCCAGCGCGACACCACCTTCGCCACCGCCCGCCAGGACGAGCTGGTCGGCATCCTGTCGGACCTGTCCCAGCGCTCGGAGCGGCTGCGCGGCGACCTGCGAGACCTGGAGGGCACCAAGGCCGGGCTGGAGCGCGACGTCCAGGGCGAGACGGCCCTGGAGGAGGCCCGCGAGCGCGCCACCACCTACGGGCTGCTCGCCGGGACCCTGCCCGCCGAGGGGCCCGGCATCGAGGTCCAGATCACCGACCCGCGCCGCGCGGTGCGGTCGGTCAACCTGCTGGACACCCTGCAGGAGCTGCGCGACGCCGGGGCCGAGGTGATCCAGATCAACGAGCTGCGCGCCGGGACCGGCACCTACTTCCTGGACGCCCCCGGGGGCGTGGCGGCCGACGGGCGCACGCTCACCCCGCCCTACCGGTTCCTGGCCATCGGCGACCCGCACACCATGACCACCGCCCTCAACATCCCCGGCGGCGTGGTGCGCACCCTGCACGACGCGGGCGCCGGGATCTCGATCACCCCGCGTTCGCGGATCTCGGTGAACGCGGTACGGTCGAGGTGAGGGGATCACCCGGCGCCGCGCCGGGGACCGCGCGGGACGCCGAACGGGGGCTGCCGCGCGCGGTTCCGCGCGGCGGCGTAGACCTGCGATCATTGTCGAAGGTAGCTTGGGGGGAGCGACCGGCTCCCCGCTGCGGTTGACCCCTCGGGCACTACCCGCGTAAGTTGCGGCAACCGTCGTGTTGACAAGGCGGGAGCCGGACCGTCGCCAGGGGGCGGGTACCCCGGCGTGGGTTGGTAGAAGGATGCGCGTGGCGCAGGCGGTCGCCCCTCCGGGCGGGCGCGGGCGGCACGCCGATCGTAGGAGGCCGAGCCGATCGATGCCGAGCGTCTACTGCACGCAGTGCGGTCACGCCAACCCGGATGATGCCCGCTTCTGCTCCAACTGCGGCTCTCCGTTGACGCGCAACGCCGCCGCCTCGCCCCAGCAGCCCTACAAGGAGTCGCCGGGCGAGTCCACCTCCACCATCTCCATCGGGGGCTTCGAGGCCCTCGACGGAGACCAGGCGGGGGAGACCGGCGAACTGGGCGCCGACCAGGTCGCGGTGGAGGCGCTCCCGCCGGGCACCGCGCTGCTGGTGGTGAAGCGGGGGCCCAACGCGGGCAGCCGCTTCCTGCTCGACAAGGACCGCACCTCCGCGGGGCGCCACCCCGAGAGCGACATCTTCCTGGACGACGTCACCGTCTCCCGCCGGCACGCCGAGTTCGCCCGCCAGGGCGGCACCTTCTCGGTGCGCGACGTGGGCAGCCTGAACGGCACCTACGTCAACCGGCAGCGGATCGACCAGGCGGGCCTGTCGGGCGGTGACGAAGTGCAGATCGGCAAGTTCCGGCTGGTCTTCCTCACCAACCCGCAGCACGGCTGACGGCCGGGCGGCCCGCCGGCTCCCGGCGGGCGCCCCGCGGGCCACACCGACGACGACGCGGCGACGAGGGGAGAGGGGACTTGACCGCACAGCCGGCCCGCGCCCTGATGACCATCGGGGACGTGCTGGGGCTGCTGCGCGCCGACTTCCCGGACGTCACCATCTCCAAGATCCGCTTCCTGGAGGCGGAGGGGCTGGTCGCACCGCAGCGCAGCCCCTCGGGCTACCGCAAGTTCGCCGACGCCGACGTGGAGCGGCTGCGGTTCGTCCTGGCCGCGCAGCGCGACCACTACCTGCCGCTGCGCGTCATCCGCCAGCACCTGCAGGCGATCGACCGGGGCGAGCCCGTCCCGCCGCTCGGCCCGCGCCGCCCCGACGGCGCGCAGGGCGGCGCCCAGAACGGCGCGCAGCACGCGATCCCCGGCCGACCGGGCGCGCCCGCGTCCCCCGTCCAGCGGGACGGCGCCGCGGGCCTTCCGGGCTTTCCCGGCCGCGCGGCGGGCGACGCCGACGCGGCGCCGCGCGTCCCGGCCCCCCGCACGCTGGTGGCGGCCGACAGCGCCGCGCCCGGCTCCGCCGTCCGCCTCACCCGCCGGCAGCTCGCCGACGGCGCGGGCATCGACGAGGGCCTGCTGGCGCAGCTGGAGGACTACGGCCTGATCTCGCGCACCGGCGGCCACTACGACGGCGAGGCGCTCACCATCGCCCGCACCGTCGCGGCCCTCGGCGAGTTCGGGTTCGAGGCCCGGCACCTGCGCGCGGTCAAGGCCGCCGCCGACCGGCAGGTCGGCCTGATCGAGCAGGCGGTGGCGCCGCAGCTGCGCCGCCGCAGCCCCGGCGCCCACCAGGAGGCCGCCGAGACCGCCGGGCGCATCGCCGACCTCGCGGTGCGGCTGCACGCGGCGCTGGTCGCGGCGGGCCTGCGGGAGAGCCTGGACCCTTGATCACGACCTTGGTCATCGGGGGCCGATCGGCATTTGTCCGGCCGTCGGCGGACCGCGCCCCGCGACTCGGGGTGTACGTTGGCTACAGGGTTCGGTCAGGAGTCGATCCGGGCACGTGGTGATCGAGACGTCGAGGACCAGCAGGGAGCCGCAGTGAAGCAGATGGAGGTCGTCGGCGTCCGGGTCGAGATGCCCTCCAATCAGCCGATCGTCCTGTTGAAGGAGATCGACGGCGATCGTTACCTGCCCATCTGGATCGGGGCGGTCGAAGCGACCGCGATCGCCTTCGCCCAGCAGGGGGTGCTGCCGGCGCGCCCGCTCACCCACGACCTGTTCCGCGACGTGCTGGACGCCCTCGGCGTGCAGCTGCGCACCGTGAACATCACCGCGCTGCGCGACGGGATCTTCTTCGCCGACCTGGTGTTCTCCAACGGCGTGGAGGTCAGCGCCCGCCCCTCGGACTCGATCGCGCTGGCGCTGCGCACCGGCGCGACGATCTTCGCGGGCGAGGACGTGCTGGAGGAGGCGGGCGTCGCCATCCCCGACGAGCAGGAGGACGAGGTGGAGAAGTTCCGCGAGTTCCTCGACACCATCACCCCCGAGGACTTCGGCCGGGCGGGCTGAGCCCGGCCCGCGGCCGGGCCCGGCGGCCCGGACGGACCGCCCCGGCCGACCGCTCGCCCGGACCGACCCGCCGCCGACCTGCGCGGACCGGCGCGGCTCCGCGAACCGTGCAGGTCTGTGTCCGGTTATGCACAGTTATGCTGTGATATGAGTGGTCTTGCATTGCTCGTGATCGGGCCGTTTCCACCGGGTGGCGTGCGGGGTAGGAGTTCAGTGCGAGCGAAGGTGCGCAGTTTGCCCATGTGAAGCCGGTTCGTTCGGGCATGCGACGCGCCGACGACGAACGTTGACCACACCCTGACCGGCACCTACCGTGCTGGTGGAACACCCGTGGTGTAATTCGTCAAACCCCCTTGACGGAACACCGCGGGCTGATAGAAGCCGGAGGTCCGCGTGGCGGTGAGCAGCGGCGAGGGCAAGGCGACCCCTGACAGGCACGTGGCGTCCCAGCACGCGGGCGAGCAGGGCCTGCTCTTCGACACCGAGGTGTCGGCGCCGGCCGAGGACGTCGGCTACCGGGGGCCCACGGCGTGCGCCGCGGCGGGCATCACCTACCGGCAGCTCGACTACTGGGCGCGCACCGGGCTGGTGACCCCCAGCGTCCGCGCCGCGCACGGCTCGGGCAGCCAGCGCCTGTACAGCTTCCGCGACATCCTGGTGCTGAAGGTCGTCAAGCGGCTGCTGGACACCGGCGTCTCCCTGCAGCAGATCCGCACCGCCGTCACCCACCTCCAGGACCGCGGCGTGCGCGACCTGGCCCGCATCACCCTGATGAGCGACGGCGTGAGCGTGTACGAGTGCACCTCCGCCGACGAGGTCGTGGACCTGCTCCAGGGCGGCCAGGGCGTGTTCGGCATCGCGCTGGGCCGGGTGTGGCAGGAGGTCGAGGGCAGCCTGGCGGAGCTGCCCGGCGAGCGCGCCGCCACCGATGAGGCCCTGGACCCTACCGGGCACCCCCACGACGAACTGGCCCACCGCCGCCGCACCCGTAGGACGGGCTGAACCGCGCCCTTCTCCGGTCCGACAGGCGCGCCGGGGCATCAGATCGCCTCCTTGCGCTGCAGGTAGGCGAACGCGGCCCAGCCCGGCAGCACCGGCAGCCAGAACGTCAGCAGCCGGAACAGCAGCACCGCCGAGGCGGCCGTCTCGGCCGGCAGCCCCGAGATCGTCAGCGCCACCGTCAGCGACGCCTCCACCGCGCCGAGGCCGCCGGGGGTGGGCGCGGCCGAGCCGACCGCGTTGGCGGTCAGGAAGACCACCACCACCGACGTCCACGCCAGCTCGCCCCCGAAGGCGCGGATCGAGGCGTCCAGGCACACCACGAAGCCCACCGTGAGCAGCAGCGTCCCGCCCATCCCGGTGATGATCTTGCGGGGCGTCTGCAGCACGTCCACCAGGCGCGGCACCACCCCGGAGAACATGCTCTTCAGCCGCGCGGTGACGGTCCGCCGCACCCGGGGGACGGTGAGGGCGACCGCGGTGGTCACCGCCAGCGCCAGCAGCACGATGACGACCGTGCGCGAGGGCGCCAGGTCCCGGGTGGCGTTGGCGGCCGACCCGGTGAGGAAGCCGAACAGCACCAGCAGCAGGATGTGGGTGACCATGCCCATGAGCTGCGAGGCGCCGACGCTGGCCACCGCCGGGCCCGGCCGCACCCCCGAGCGCTGCAGGTAGCGGGTGTTCAGCGCCACGCCGGTCACCGCCGCCGGGGCCACCAGCTTCACGAACGAGGCCGCGAGCTGCACCAGGACCGTGCGCCACAGCGGCAGCCGCTCGGGCACGAACCCCAGCAGCATCCACGCCGCCGCCAGGAACGTCAGCGCGGCGGCGGCGAGGCCGACCGCCGCCCACCACCACTTGGCGGTCGCCACCAGGTGGACGATGTCCACGCTGCTGAACTGCGGGATGACGATGTAGGCGGCGATCGTCAGCGCCACGATCGACACGATCGTGCGCGGCCGGAAGCGCTCCAGCCGGATCGGCGGCGCCTCCGACTCCGGCTCCAGCCGCACGATCTGCTCGCGGATGCGGGTCAGCAGGTCCTTGTCGTGCCGGACCGCGCCCCGGGTGCCGCGCGACAGCGCCACCCGCTGCAGCAGCGGCACCACCGGGACCAGGGCCGCCTCGCCGAGCACGGCCGCGGCGGTGCGCACCGCCCGCTCGGGCCCGACCCGCAGCGCCAGCGTGGTCAGCAGCTGCGCGAGGTCCAGCCGCAGCACCAGGTCGCCGGCGGCGATCTCCCCGGCGCGCAGGTCCACCAGGTGGGCCCGGCCCTCGGGGCCGCCCGCGTCGGCGACCAGGATCGCCTCGCCCTCCAGCCGCCGGTGCGCGATGCGGGCCGCCTGGAGGCGGTGCGACTGCCGCCAGATGTCGGTCAGCAGCGCGTCGGTGATCTCCTCGTCGGCGACCCGGGACAGCAGCCGCCCCGGCACGTGCTCGTAGGCCAGCAGCGCCGCCTCGGTGCCGACCTCGGCGGTGGCCACCAGCCGGGGCGTGCGGGCGCCCGCGGCCGTCACCGCGTAGGAGGCCAGCGACTCCTGCTCCAGCGAGCGGCGCAGCGACCGCACCGCCCGCCACGGGGCGCGGCCGCGCAGCCGCACCAGCCGCCACATCCGGTACACCAGCCCGGCGGTCATCAGGTCGCGGTCCAGGACCTTGACCTGGAGCTGCCAGTCGCCGCGCGGCAGGGCGAGCCCGGAGTCGTCGGTGGGGGAGGCGCCCTCGGCGCGGGCGGTGGCCACGTCGTAGCGGCGCGGCTCGTCGGCGGCGTCGGGCAGCCGCACCGCGTGCGCGGGCCGCAGCCCGAGCCGCTCCAACGCCGACATGACCGCCGTGCCGGGCGGGCGCGGGTTGGGCGTGCCGACCGCGTACAGGGTGCCGTGGCCGATGGCGCGGCCCAGGAAGTAGGTGGCCGCCAGCGCCGCGACCGAGGCGTAGGCGGCGGTCAGGCCGGTCAGCGCGGCCAGGCCGATCATGGTCCAGGTGGCGGCCTGCCAGCGGGTGCGGCCCGCCATGCCGACCGCGGTGACGAACGCGATCACCGGGGTGATGTCGGTGTGCACCGGGGCGGTGTCGCCGTCGCCCCAGATCAGCGAGTCCAGCACCCCGCCCGGCGCGGCCGGCAGCTCCCAGCCGTCCAGCAGGACCGTGACCGCGAACGCGATGGTGGCCGCCAGCAGCGCGATGGCCACCCGCATGCCGTCCTTGTGCAGCAGGCGCTCCACCGAGAACGCCACCGGCACCGCCAGCACCCCGAAGCTGGAGGCGAGGGTCGCCAGCGTCAGCAGGAAGTGCGGGGCGTGCGCGGTGGTCTCGGCGATGTCGGTGTTCAGGCCGTGGGTGGTCTGCTGGGCGATGGACACCAGCAGCAGCACCGCGCCGAGCCCGGCCACCGAGGTCGCGAACCGGATCGCGTCCACCGGGCGGCGGATGCGCTCGGGCAGGGCGGGCTCGTCCACGGCGACCCGCGGGGCCGCCGGTTCGGCGCGGTCCCGGGGCGTCACCGGCTCGTCGTGGGTCTGGGTCACGTTGTACCGCCGTACGGACAGGGCTTCGCGATCAGCGTCCCAGACCGGGCCGCGCCGCGTCGAGGCCGACCGCCGATCGAGCCGCACGCGTGCTCCACCCCCTGGCCCCTCCGCCCTCGCGCCCCGGCCCTCCGGCCGTCCCCCGGGCCGGTGAGCTGTGGTTATCGTACTTGCCGGGCCCCGGAGAACGATCGAGGGGCGGCTCATTGGATAGAGTTCGGGAAGAAACGCCGTCGACCCTGGGCGGGAGAGATCCCGCGCAGCCAGCGTGGGACGCCGAAGGGGCAACCTCCCCGGAACCTCTCAGGCAAAAGGACCGCTCGGGCGAGGCACCTCTGGAAAGCAGCCGCGCTGCGCCCCCCGCGGGCGGAACGGCTCACCGAAGGGGAAACCCCGCAGCGCCGCGGGTGAAGCTCTCAGGTGCCATGACAGAGGGGGAGACCGGCCAACGGCCCAGCACGGGCCGATGGTGGCCCTGAGCGACCGCAGCAGCCCAGGAGGCTCCCCAATGACCGCCCAGTACTTCGCCCCCGTGGCGTCGCCGCAGCACGCCCGGACGGCGTTCGTCGACCGGCACGTCGGGCCGTCCGCCGACGACCAGGCCCGGATGCTGGCCGCGATCGGCTACTCCGGCGCCGAGGCCCTGATCGACGACGCGGTCCCGGCCGCGATCCGCACCGCGCGCCCGCTGGAGCTGCCCCCGGCCCTCAGTGAGACCGCCGCGCTGGCGCGGTTGCGCGAGCTGGCCGACAAGAACAGCGTCTACACCTCGATGATCGGGCTGGGCTACTCCGGCACGACCACGCCGGGCGTGATCCTGCGCAACGTGCTGGAGAACCCGGGCTGGTACACCGCCTACACCCCCTACCAGCCGGAGATCTCGCAGGGCCGCCTGGAGGCGCTGCTGAACTTCCAGACCGTGGTGGCCGACCTGACCGGGCTGCCGGTCGCCAACGCCTCCATGCTGGACGAGGGCACCGCCGCGGCCGAGGCCATGACGCTGGCGCACCGGGTGTCCCGGCGCAAGGAGCCCGGCACGTTCCTGGTGGACGCCGACGCGCTCCCGCAGACCATCGACGTCGTGCGCACCCGCGCGGTCCCGCTGGGCATCGAGGTCGTGGTCGCCGACCTGTCGGCCGGGCTGCCCGAGGGCGACTTCTTCGGCGTGCTGCTGCAGTACCCCGGCGCCTCGGGCGCGGTCCGCGACCTGGCCCCGGTCGCCGAGCAGGCCCACGAGCGCGGCGCGCAGGTCGTGGTCGCCGCCGACCTGCTGGCGCTGACGCTGCTGCGCCCGCCCGGCGAGTCCGGCGCCGACATCGTGGTCGGCTCCTCCCAGCGCTTCGGCGTGCCCTACGGCTTCGGCGGCCCGCACGCCGGCTACATGGCCGTCGGCGAGGGCATCCAGCGCCAGCTCCCCGGCCGCCTGGTGGGCGTGTCGGTGGACGCCGACGGCGCCACCGCCTACCGGCTGGCCCTGCAGACCCGCGAGCAGCACATCCGCCGCGAGAAGGCCACCAGCAACATCTGCACCGCCCAGGTGCTGCTGGCCGTGATGGCCGGCATGTACGCGGTCTACCACGGCCCCGAGGGCCTGGCTGCGATCGCCCAGCGCACCCACGCGCGCGCCGCCGAGCTGGCCGCGGGCCTGCGCGCCGGGGGCGTGGAGGTCGTGCACGGCTCGTTCTTCGACACCGTGCTGGCCCGGGTGCCCGGCCGCGCCGCCGAGGTCGTCGAGGCCGCCCGCGAGCGCGGGATCAACCTGCGCCGGGACGGCGCCGACCGGGTCGCGATCGCCTGCGACGAGACCACGCTGCCCGAGCACGTCGCGGCCGTGCTGGCCGCCTTCGGCGTCGAGGGCGCCGTGCCGGAGGGCGTCGGCGACTCCTTCCCCGAGGCGCTGCGCCGCGAGAGCCCCTACCTGAGCCACCCGGTGTTCCACCAGCACCGCTCGGAGACCGCCATGCTGCGGTACCTGCGCAAGCTGCAGGACAAGGACATCGCGCTCGACCGCTCGATGATCCCGCTCGGCTCCTGCACCATGAAGCTGAACGCGACCACCGAGATGGAGCCGATCACCTGGCCGGAGTTCGCGAACATCCACCCGTTCGCGCCGATCGACCAGGCGCGGGGCTACGTCGAGCTGATCGGCGAGCTGGAGTCGGCGCTCGCCGAGATCACCGGCTACGCCAAGGTGTCGGTGCAGCCCAACGCCGGGTCGCAGGGCGAGCTGGCCGGGCTGCTGGCGATCCGCGGGTACCACGCCTCGCGCGGCGAGGGGCACCGCAACGTGTGCCTGATCCCGTCGTCGGCGCACGGCACCAACGCCGCCAGCGCGGTGATGGCCGGGATGAAGGTCGTGGTCGTCAAGTGCGACGAGGCCGGCAACATCGACGTCGCCGACCTGCACGCCAAGATCGACAAGCACGGGGACGCGCTGTCGGCGATCATGGTGACCTACCCCTCCACGCACGGGGTGTTCGAGGAGACCATCACCGAGGTCTGCGCGGCCGTGCACGACGCGGGCGGCCAGGTCTACGTGGACGGCGCCAACCTCAACGCGCTGGTCGGGCTGGCCCGGCCGGGCGAGTTCGGCTCCGACGTCTCCCACCTGAACCTGCACAAGACCTTCTGCATCCCGCACGGCGGCGGCGGCCCCGGCGTCGGCCCGGTCGGCGTGCGCGAGCACCTGGCGCCGTTCCTGCCGAGCCACCCGCTGCGCCCGGAGGCCGGACCGCAGGAGACGGGCGTCGGCCCGATCTCGGCCGCCCCGTGGGGCTCGGCGGGCATCCTGCCGATCTCGTGGGCCTACATCGCGATGATGGGCCCCGACGGCCTGCGCGCGGCCACCGAGGGCGCCATCATCGGCGCCAACTACCTGGCCGCCCGGCTCGCCCCGCACTACCCGATCCTGTACACCGGCCGCAACGGCCTGGTGGCGCACGAGTGCATCGCCGACCTCCGCAAGATCACCAAGGAGACCGGCATCACCGCGGAGGACGTGGCCAAGCGGCTGATCGACTACGGCTTCCACGCGCCCACCCTGTCGTTCCCGGTGGCCGGCACGCTGATGATCGAGCCCACCGAGAGCGAGGACCTGGCCGAGCTGGACCGGTTCGCCGACGCCATGATCGAGATCCGCCGGGAGATCCAGCGGGTCGCCGACGGCGGCTACGACGCGGCCGACAACCCGCTGAAGAACGCCCCGCACACCGCGGCGGCGCTGCTGGCCGAGGACTGGAAGCACCCCTACACCCGCGAGGAGGCCGCCTACCCGCTGCCGTCGCTGCGGGAGGCCAAGTACTGGCCGCCGGTGCGCCGCATCGACCAGGCCTACGGCGACCGCAACCTGGTGTGCTCCTGCCCGCCGCCGGAGGCGTTCGAGGACTGAGCCGGGGACGGGGCGGCCGCCGCCCTTCCCCGCTCCCGCCGGTAGCGTCCGGGCGCGATCCCGTACTCGCGCTTGAAGGCGGCGGCGAAGGCGAACTCCGACCCGTAACCGACCCGCTCGGCCACCCGGCCGAGCGGGTCGTCGCCTTCGCGGAGCATCCGGGCCGCCGTCGTCATCCGCCACCAGGTCAGGTAGGCCAGCGGCGGGCGCCCCACCAGCGCGGTGAACCGGCGCGCGAACGCCGCCCGCGACATCCGCGCGTGTTCGCCCAGCGCGGCGGTCGTCCAGGGCCGGGCCGGGTCGCGGTGCAGGGCGTCCAGCGCCGCCGCGATCCGGGGGTCGGCCAGTGCCGCCGCCCAGCCCGCCTGCGGGGCGTCCGCGGCGGCGTCGGCGAACCAGGCGCGCAGCACGTACAGCAGCAGCGTGTCCAGCAGCGCGGGCACCACCGCGTCGACGCCAGGCCTCGGGTCGGCCAGCTCGCCGCCCAGCAGCTCCACCGCGGCGCGGATCTCGGTCTGCCGCCCGACCTGCGCGGGCAGGTGCACCACCTCCGGCAGGCTCGCCAGCAGCGGGTGCGCGCGGCGCGGATCGAGCCGGTAGGCCCCGCACAGCGTCACCGCGGTCGGCGTGCCGGGGCCGTCGGCGGGGGCGGCGTACCGCGCGCCGCCCTCCGACGGCCCGCAGTCCTCGGCGGTCAGGGGAGTGGCGGGGTGGTCGGCCAGGGCGTGCGCCGCGCCGCGCGGGAAGAACACCACGTCGCCGACGCCCAGCGCGATCGGCGCGCCCTCCTCGGGCAGCAGCCAGCACGAGCCGCGCAGCACCACCTGGAAGCCGGCCGCGCCGGGGACGGCCCGGAACCGCTGCCCCCACGGCGCGTGCCAGGCCACCCGCGCCGACTGCGGCTCACCGGTGCGCATCACCGCGATCACGTCACTGAGCACGTCCACCCGCCGGACCCTAACGGGGCGGGCGGCCCGGTGGGACGCACACGCAGAAAACCGAGACGGTCGCGCATGGTGGGCCCGCCGCCCGGGGCGGAGACTGGAGGCGGTCTAGAGATCTACTTTGTAAAGGACGTGTCCGTGATGCGCGCAGCCCTGGTGAACGAGTTCGGCGGCCCGTCCGCCATCGAGTACGGCACGACGCCGCGCCCCGCCCCCGGCCCGGGGGAGGTGCTGGTCCGCGTCGCGGGAGCGGCCTTCAACCCCTCCGACGCCGGGCTGCGGTCCGGCCTGCTGCGCGGGGTGCTGCCCGTCGAGCCGCCGTTCGTCATCGGGGCCGACGTCTCGGGCACGGTCGAGGCCGTGGGCGGGGGAGCGGACGGGTTCGCGCCCGGCGACCGGGTGATCGGCCGGCTGGACCGGGGCGGGGCGGCCGCCGAGTACGCCGTCGGCACGGCGGCGGACCTGGTCGCCGCGCCCGTGTCGGTCCCGCTGGCCGAGGCGGCGGCGATCCCGGTCGCCGGGCTGACCGCCTGGCAGGCGCTGTTCGAGCACGGCCGCGTGGAGGCCGGCATGCGCGTCCTGGTGAACGGCGCGGGCGGCGGAGTGGGGATGTTCGCCGTCCAGCTGGCCCGGCACGCCGGGGCGCGGGTCGTCGCGACGGCGAGCCCGCGCAGCGCGCGGGCGGTGCGGGGCTACGGCGCGGACGAGATCGTGGACTACACGCGCGCCCCGCTGTCGGAGGCGGGCCCGGTCGACCTGGTCCTGCACCTGGTGCCGGGGGACGCGGCCGCGCTGCTCCCGCTGGTGCGGCCCGGCGGCGCACTGGTGTCGATCACGGGGCCGGTCGCGGCGCCGCCGGGGAGCCGGGTGGCGACCGCGCACTTCGTCGCCCGCAACGACGCCGCCCAGCTCGCCGGACTGGTCGCGCTGGTGGACGCCGGGGCGGTCCGGGTCGAGGCGGCGGTGCGGCCGCTGGCCGAGGCGGCGGCGGTGCACCGCGACGCGGAGGCGGGCCGGGTGCGCGGCAAGGTGGTGCTGGCGCCGTGAACGATCTTGGTCGGCGGGGCGCGGTGTGTCGGCGCGGGACGCGGCGGGGCCGGATCGCTAGGCTCGGGGCGAACCCCGAACCCCCAGAGGGCAGCAGAGCCATGAGCGACACGCCTGACCCGGCCGCGGCCGACGACCCGTCCCAGTTGTGCGAGCAGGCCCGGCTGCTGGCCGAGCACGGCGAACCGGACCGCGCCGCCGCCCTGTTCGAGCGGGTGCTCGCCCTCGGCGACACCCCCCACCGGGCGCGGGCCGCGCTCGGGCTGGCCGTCGTCCTGGACGACGCGGGGGAGGTGGACCGGGCCCGCGAGGCCGACCGGACCGCCATCGCCACCGGCGACCCCGAGTACGGCGCGCGCGCCGCCTACCACCTGGCCCTCACCCACGAGCGGGCCGGCGAGGCCGACCTGGCCGCGCCCGCCTGGCACCGGGTCGTGGAGTTCGGCAACGCCTCCTACCTCCCCCCGGCGCACCTGGCGCTCGCCCGCATCGCCGACGACGCCGGCGACTTCGAGGCCGCCCGCGAGCACTGGGAGCGGACGGTGGCCACCGGCGACACCGAGTACGGGCCGCCGGCCGCCCACGACCTGGCCCAGCGGCTGCTGGAGCGCGGCGAGCCCGCCCGCGCCCAGCGCGTGCTGACCGCGGGGCTGCGCCTCATCGACCGGGGCACCGCCCCCTACGCCTACGCGCGGCTGGCCGTCGCGCTCGGCATCGCCTACCTCGACCAGGCGATCGGCGCGTTCGGCGCGGCGCTGGGCGAGCCCGGCGAGCCCGCCGACGCCGAGGTCGGCCCGCTGGCCACCGAACTGCTCGCCCGCACCCTGCCGCTGCGCGGCCGGGGCGCCGAGGCGCGCGAGGCGTGGCGGCGCGGGCTCGCCGACCCCGGCGTGGCCGGGCAGGTCCGGGCCCGGCTGCGGCGCGACTTCGGCGGCGACGAGGACGAGGGCGACGCCGCCGACCTGTGGTGGGAGCCGGTGCTGGAGCAGGCCGTCTCCGACGGCACGCTGCCCGCGCTGACCGGCGAGGCGTTCGGCGCCCTGGACCACATGTACGCGCTGCTGGCGGTCCGCTACGCCGACGCCCCCGAGGACCTGCGGCCCGGCGAGGCCCACGAGGTGCTCGGGCAGGCCGTGCGGGTGCCCAGCGACTACGCCTGGGGGCCGCTGCTGCACGAGAGTTTCGCCGAGCGGCTGCGGCTGGCCATGGGCATACCGGCTGTGTTTCCTGAAGCCCCGGCCCAGGAGGGCTCGCCTGAGGGCTCGCCCTCCTGACCGGTGCTTTGCGAGTGCCAATCGCTTCGCGATCTGTCCCCGTCGGGGCTCGCCTTCGGCTTCGCCCCGCCGGGGACAGGTCGGGCACCCGCCGGCGGCTGAGGTCTCCGCCGGGCTCCAGTTCGACGTCCGGTTCCCAAAGCCGCAGGTGGGATCGCTACCGTGGTCGGCATGGAGATCGAGACCTCGCACGGCCCGGCCGAGGTGACCTTGGACGGGCCCGCCGACCCGGCGTTCCTGCTGGTGCTCACGCACGGGTCCAACGGCGGGGTGGAGGCCCCCGACCTGCTGGCGGTCCGGGACGTCGCGCTGGAGCTGGGCGGCGCGGTCGCGCGGGTGCTGCAGCCGTTCCGCAAGGCGGGGCGGCGCGCGCCGGGCTCGGCGGTCAAGCAGGACGAGGCGTGGCTGGAGATCGTGGCGGCGCTGCGCGAGCGCTTCGGCGCGGTCGTGCTGGTGCAGGGCGGCCGCAGCAACGGGGCGCGGGTGGCCTGCCGGACGGCCCGCGCGGCGAGGGCCTCGGGCGTGCTCGCCCTGGCGTTCCCGCTGCACCCGCCCGGCAAGCCGGACAAGTCACGCGCGGGGGAGCTGCGGGAGGCGGGCGTGGAGGTGCTGGTCGTCAACGGCGACCGCGACCCGTTCGGCGTGCCCGACCCGGCCGACGCCGCCGAGGTGGCGGTGCTGCCGGGCGAGCGGCACGAACTGGCCAAGGACCCGGCGGCGGTGGGCGCGGCGGCCGCGCCGTGGCTGCGCCGCTGGGCGTCCGGGCCGGAGCCCGCCGGTGCGGCGGGGCGGCCGGCCGAGCCGGAGGTGGTGCGGTGACTTCTGGGCCCGGGGCCGGGCCCAGAAGCGCGGGCAGGTGAACGTGCCCCCGAGAAAGATCACCCGTTCGGACTAGTCCCCGTGGCGAGCGGAGACGGTGTCAGGCGGCCGGGACGACCTGCAGGTCGGTCGGCCGGTGCGGTGCGACGATCTTTCCGCCGGGCAGCAGCTCACCGGTGTCCTCGAAGAGCACCACGCCGTTGCACAGCAGGCTCCACCCCTGCTCGGGGTGGCTCGCCACGGTGCGGGCGGCGTCGCGGTCCGGTCCGTCGGGTGAAGGACAGGCGGGCTGGTGACGGCACATCGGCGTGCCTCCGGTCTCGACTACTGGTGGTGGGTGTTGTCTCTATGACGCAATCCAGTGTGGAACGGTTCGCTTCGTCGCGGCCATAGCCCGTTGGGACGGTTGTCCCTTGGTACCGGAGTACCGGTCGGCTGTGATCCGTCTCACCCTGGAGTGCTGGGCATAGCGTGCCCTGTCCTCGATAACGGTCCAAGAACGACACGCCGTCTGATCGGCAAACAATCCATCCGGTTCCGGGGCGGCCCGCCGGGCGCGTCCCGCGCCGGCCGCGTCCGGTGCCCGCCTTCGCCCACGCCGCGGCCCCTCCGCCGCCTAGCATGACCGGCGGGAAGAGGGCCCGTCTCTAGGGCGCGCCTTGAGGGCACACGGCGGGGAGGGCGGTCCACCATGCGCGTCGCGCTGTTCGTCGCGTGCTTCAACGACGCGCTGTTCCCGGGCACCGGCCGCGCGGTGACGCGGCTGCTGGAGCGCCTGGGCCACGAGGTGGTCTTCCCGCCCGGCCAGTCGTGCTGCGGGCAGGTGCACTGGACCAGCGGCTACCAGCGCGAGGCCGCCGACCTCGCGCGAGGCTTCGCCGCCGTCTTCGGCGGGGACGGCGCCCCGGTCGTGGTGACGCCCTCGGCGTCCTGCGCTGCCACCGTCCGCCGCGACTACCCGCGCATCGCCCGCGCCTCCGGGGACCCCGGCCTGGCCCGCGACGCCGCGGGCCTGCGGGTCTACGAGCTGAGCGAGTTCCTGGTGGACGTGCTCGGCGTCACCGACGTGGGCGCCCGCTTCCCGCACCGGGTCACCTACCACCCCACCTGCCACTCCCTGCGGGCGCTGGAGGTGGGCGACCGGCCCCGGCTGCTGCTGCGCGAGGTGCGCGGGCTCGACCTGGTGGAGCTGCCGGAGGCGGGGGAGTGCTGCGGGTTCGGCGGCGCGTTCGCGATGAAGAACGCCGACGTGTCGGTCGCGATGGTGGCCGACAAGCTCCGGCACGTGCGCGCCACCGCCGCCGACGTGGTGTGCGCGGTGGACAACTCCTGCCTCGCCCACATCGGCGGCGCGCTCACGCGCCTGCGCGCCGGCGTGCGGGTCATGCACCTGGCCGAGATCCTCGCCGAGACGGAGACGGTGTGACAGACGGTGTGACCTCTCCCGTGCCCTCCTCCGGACGTCGTAGCCCCTCCTCCCCGAGGCCGAGGTTCGCCGACGCCGCCCGCGAGGCCCTCGCCGACCCGGCCCTGCGCGGGGAGCTGCGCGGCACGGCGGCGGCAGCGCGGGCGCTGCGCGCGGAGGCGGTGGCGGAGCTGCCGGACTGGGACGGGCTGCGCGCCGCCGGGCGCGCCGTCAGGGAGCGCACGCTGCTCAACCTCGACGCCCTGCTGGAGGACCTGGAACGTGCCGTCACCGAGGCGGGCGGCACCGTCCACTGGGCCGCCGACGCCGCCGAGGCCCGCCGGACGGTCAAGGGCCTGGTACGCGCGGCCGGCGCGGGAGGGGCCGTCCGCGCCGACGCGCCCGTGCTGCGCGAGATCGGCCTCGCCGCCCTGCCCCCGCCCGCCCGGCTCCCGGCCGCCCGCGTCGGGGTGTGCGGTCCCGACTTCATGGTGGCCGAGACCGGCACGATGGTGCTGCTGGAGGAGACCGGCGCCGGCCGCGCGTGCCTGGCGCTGCCCGGCACGCTGGTCGCGGTCGCCGGGATCGAGCAGGTGGTGCCCGCCTGGCGCGACCTGGAGGTGCTGCTGCACCTGCTGCCGCGCTCGGCGGGCGGCCCCGGGGGCGCCGGGCGGCTCAGCCCGGCGGTGTCGACCTGGAGCGGCGCCGCGCCCGGCGACGGACCCGCGGAGTTCCATCTCGTCCTGCTCGACAACGGCCGCACCGCCGCGCTGGCCGACGAGGTCGGCCGCGCCGCGCTGCGCTGCATCGGCTGCGCCGCGTGCGTGCACGTGTGCCCCGTTTACGAGCGCGTCGGCGGCGGGCCCTACGGGCCGGTGCGCGCCGGGCCGATCGGCGCGATCCTCACCCCGCAGCTGCGCGGCGTGGAGAGCGCGGCCAACGCGTCGCTGCCGTTCGCGTCCACGCTGTGCGGGGCGTGCGCCGAGGTGTGCCCGGTCGGCATCGACATCCCCGAGATCCTGGTGCACCTGCGCGGCCGGGTCGTGGAGTCGCGCCGACACCGCCCGGTGCCGACGCCGGAGCTGGCGATGATGCGGACCGTCGCGTGGACGCTGTCCGACCGCCGCCGCTATGAGGCCGCGCTGCGGCGCGGCACGCGGTGGGCGCGGCTGCTGTCGCGCGGCGGGCGCGTCCGGCGGCTGCCGGGCGTGCTGGGGCTGCTGGGCCGCTGGACCGACGCCCGCGACCTGCCGGTGCCGCCCGCGCGGCCCTTCCGCGCGTGGTGGGCGGGCCGTCCCGGCGAGGCCGGGCGCGCCGGGGGAGGGGCGCGGTGAGCTCGCGCGAGCAGGTGCTGCGGCGGGTGCGCGACGCGCTCGGTCCGGCGCGCGGCGCGCCGGTGGAGGTGCCGCGCGGCTACCGGCGGCGGCTGGCCCCCGACCAGGCGCCCGGCCGCGCCGACGTGATCGCGCTGTTCACCGAGCGCGTCGCCGGGCTCCGCGTCCCGGTCCGGCACGTGGGCGCCGACGAGCTGCCCACCGCGATCGCCGCCGCGCTGTGGGGGCGCGAGGCCAAGCGCATCGCCGTCCCGGCCGACCTGCCGTTCGGCTGGCTGGCCGAGCTGGACGGGGTGCGCGCGCTGGCCGATCCGGCCGCCGGGCCCGACGCGCTCGCGGTGGACGGCGTGGTCACCGGCTGCGCCGCCGCCGTCGCCCAGACCGGCACGCTGGTGCTGGACGGCGGGCGCGGCCAGGGCCGCCGCGCGCTCGCCCTGGTGCCCGGCCACCACGTGTGCGTGGTGCACGCCGACCAGATCGTGGGCACCCTCGCCGAGGCCGTGGCCCGGCTGGACCCCGCCCGCCCGCTCACCTGGATCACCGGGCCGACCGCGCCCGGCGGGCACGGGGCCCGCGCCCTGGAGGTCCTGATCGTCGACGACTGACCGCGCCCGCCCGGGCCGCGCGCGGTCAGCCTGGGTTGACCGCGTTCAGCACCAGGTCCAGGCCCGCGCTGAACCGCGCGTCCCAGTCCACCGGCCCCTCGACCGCGCGCACGGCGGCCGCGCCCTCGGCGGTGCCGCGCACCTCCAGCGCGGCGTGCCCGAGCACGAAGGCCAGCAGCGCGTGCGCGGCGGCGGCGCCGGGCACCTCGGGCACCCCGCCGTGCCGCAGGATCTCCCGCAGCGAGGCGGTGGTCTCGGCCAGCGCGGCGGGGTTGCGGCCGGTGACCAGCAGCGGCAGCACGCCGGCGTGCTCCAGCAGCCGCGCCCGGTAGTCGTGCGCCCACCGGCGCAGCGCGTCGCGCCAGCCCGCCGCGCGCTCCAGCGCGCCGGGCAGGTCGGCCGGGGCCGCGCCGACGTGCGCGACCAGGCCGTCCAGCAGCTGCTCCTTGCCGCGCGGCAGATGGTGGTAGATCGCCATGGCCTCGACCTCCAGGGCGTCGCCGAGCCGCCGCATGGTCAGCCGGCCGAGGCCCTGGCCGTCGATGATGTGCAGGGCCGCCTCGATGATCCGCTCGATCGACAGCGGGGGCCGGTTCTGCGCGTTGATCTGGGGTTGCCGCACCATGAGACCTCACCTTACTGCGTAAAGGCGGAAAGTTTGGTGTCCCCCGTCACAACACGCCGGTGCCGAGCGTACGCTTGGCGCGGACCACCCTGAAGATCGGCTTTGTTGAGGAGTACCGCCATGCCGCTGGGCCGCCGGATGAGCAAGGACGTCGCCGACCTGTACGAGGCCGACCGGCGGCTGGCCGGCACCTACCGCGACCGGGTCGCCGAGGCCACCGCCGCCGAGCGGGCGCTGCGGGCCGCGCAGGCCGCCGAGCGGTCCGAGCCCGAGGTGCGCGAGCTGACGATCGCCTTCGACCAGGCGCTGACCGCCGCGGTCGAGGCCGCCGAGGCCGCCGAGCGCGCCGAGATCGGCCCCAAGGGCTACGCCGCCGCCGGCGCCGACGCCAAGACCCGCCGCGCCGCCGAGATCGCGACCCGGCAGGGCAAGGCCAAGCCCGCGGTGCGGCCGTGGACCGCCGAGGTGGACCGGCTGCGCACCGCCCGCGAGGCGCACCGGCTTGGCTACCGGACCGTTCCCGCCGTGGCCGGCGCGGTGGCGGGCTCGGAGACCCGGGCCGTGACGGGGTCCGTGGCGAGCTGACCGGAGGCCGCCCCACTGGCGGGTCCGACACAGGACGGGCGAGTGGCACCGGCGGTCGATGTTTGAGATTCTGCCCTCTTGGGGAATCGCCGGGGCGCCCCGTACCGGCGCCGGCCGCTGGCTCGGGGGAGCGCGGCCGGCCGGGGACGCGCCCCGGCACGGGGCCGTACCAGCGGGGGGTTGGACACGTGGAGCGCACGCCGCCGGATCGGCTTCGCGTCCTGGAGTCGTACCAGGACGGGGTGCGGGCCATCCGCGGGCTGGCGGCGCGGGTCGAGGACTGGGAGGCGCCGACCCCCTGCGACGACTGGCAGGTGATCGACCTCGCCGGGCACCTGCGCTGCGTGGCCGAGAACTACCTGGAGTACCTGCAGGACGCGCCCGACAGCAGGCTGGCCAAGCTGTTCGCCCAGGACGCCGCCACCGCCGTGCTGATCCGCCAGCAGTCCCGGCAGAACGCCGCCGAGCTCGCGGTGCTGCCCGCCGAGCACGGGCTCGGCCGCGTCATGGCGTTCACCGTGTCGGCCGGGGCCTACGCCGACCTGGTGCCCGACCTGTGGGACCGCACCCATCTGATCTACCGGGGCACCAAGCACACCGTCGGCGACCACGCGGGCGCGGCGTGCGTGGAGTGGCACCTGCACGCCTGGGACCTGGCGCGCGCCCTCGGCGAGGACTACCGGCCCGCCGACCCGGAGCTGCTGGTGTCGGCCTGGCACTGGGGCGTGCCGCACCTGCCGCTGGCCGCCGGCGACGCCTGGGAGTCGGTGCTGCGCTCCTCGGGCCGGTCGCCGCGCTGGCCCGCCGTGCCCGCCGGGGGCGCCGCGCGCCGGGCCCGCCGCTTCGGCTGATCCGCGCTCGCCTCCGGCCCCTCCGCCGGTCCGCCGCCCCGTCCTCACACCGCCGCGTTCCCGCTGTGCGCGGGATGTAGCAGCGCGGGCACACCGCGCACCACCGCGTGTAACCGGCCCTTCCTAGGTTTCCGGGTGCGACGCGCCCCGTCCGGGCGCCCCCACGACACCTGGAGGAAGGGCATGACGGCGCTGACCGACCACCCCGCACCGGCGAGAGCGCCCCGGGGCGGCCGCTGGATCGACCACTGGGACCCCGACGACGAGCGGTTCTGGGCGGCGACCGGGCGGCGCGTGGCCGCGCGCAACCTGGTGTTCTCCATTCTCACCGAGCACCTGGGCTTCTCGGTGTGGCTGCTGTGGAGCATCGCGGTGCTGAACCTGCCGGGCGCGGGCATCACGCTGACGGTGGGGCAGACGCTGTGGCTGACCACGGTCCCGAACCTGGTCGGCGCGGCGATGCGCATCCCCTACACCTTCGCGCCCGCGCGGTTCGGCGGCCGCAACTTCACCGTGGTGAGCGCGCTGCTGCTGCTGATCCCGTGCGGCACGTTCGTGTACGCGATCGAGAACCCCGGCATCCCGTTCTGGGCGCTGCTGCTGATCGCGGCGACCACCGGCCTCGGCGGCGGCAACTTCGCCTCCTCGATGGCCAACATCACCCACTTCTACCCCGCCTCGCGCCAGGGCCTGCCGCTGGGGCTGAACGCGGCGGGCGGCAACCTCGGCACCAGCGTGACCCAGCTGGCGATGCCGCCGCTGATCGTGGCGTTCGGGCTGGTGGCGGTCGGCTGGGTGTGGATGCCGCTGGTCCTGGTGGCCGCCGCCTGCGCCTACTTCTTCATGAACAACCTGACCCGGGCCACCGCGGCGTACACGGTGCGGGAGATGGCCGCCGCCGCGCGCGACCGGCAGACGGTGGTCATGTCGGTGCTCTACATCGGCACCTTCGGGTCGTTCATCGGCTACTCCTTCAGCTTCGGCGTGCTGATCAAGAACCAGTTCCCCGACGTGAAGGGCGCGCACTACATCTGGCTGGGCGCGTTCGCCGGGTCGCTGGCGCGGCCGCTGGGCGGGTGGCTGGCCGACCGGTTCGGCGGCGCCCGCGTCACGGTGGCGACCTTCTTCCTGATGGGGCTCGGCGTGGCCGCGGTCGCCGGGGCGGTGGGCGCGGGCAGCTGGCCGCTGTTCCTGGCGGCGTTCCTGCTGGTGTTCGTCACCACCGGGATCGGCAACGGCTCGACCTACAAGATGATCCCGTCGATCTTCCGGGCCCGGGAGCTGGCCGGCGCCGACCCCGCCGACCCGCTGGCGGTGGAGGAGGCGGTGGTGCGCGCCCGGCGCGCGGCGGCCGCGGCGATCGGCATCATCTCGGCGGTCGGCGCGGCCGGCGGCGTGCTGGTCCAGCAGGCCTTCCGGATCTCGATCGAGCAGTCCGGGGGGATCGGGCCGGCGCTGCTGACGCTGGCGGCCTTCTACGGGGTCTGCGTGGCGCTCACCTGGGCCTGCTACCTGCGCGGGGCGCGGGCGGGGGACCGGCGCGCCGAGTTGGCCGGGGCCGGGGTGTGACCTGCTCCGGGACGCCGCCCGCCCGGTGCGGGGCGGCGTCCCGGAGCGGCGAGGCGCCCGGCGGCGCCGGGTCAGGGCTTGCGGCCGACGGCGCCGAAGCCGTCCACCTCGGGCGGCTCGCCGATCTCGGAGGGGTCGGGCCGCCACCGGGACACCATGACCAGGCCGGGCTCGACCAGCTCCAGGCCGTCGAAGAACCGGGCGAGCTGCTCGGGGCTGCGCTGCACGTAGGGCGCGGCGCCGCTCTCGTTGTACCGCTCGTGGGCCTCGGTGTTGGCGCGGCTGACCACGTTGGTGCCGTCGTTGAGGGCCAGGTGGCTGCCGGAGGGCAGCGCGGCCATCAGCGTGCGGACGATGGACAGGGCCTCGTCGTCGTCCACGATGTGGCCCATGATCCCGCTCAGGTTGAGCGCGACGGGCCGGGACAGGTCCAGCGTCTCGGCGGCGGCCTCCAGGATGCGCTCGGGCTCGCGCACGTCGGCCTCGACGTAGGCGGTGGCGCCCTCGGGGCTGCTGGTCAGCAGGGCGTGCGCGTGCACCAGCACCAGCGGGTCGTTGTCGACGTAGACGACGCGGGAGTCGGGCGCGGCGCGCTGGGCCACCTCGTGGGTGTTGTCGTGGGTGGGCAGGCCGGTGCCGACGTCCAGGAACTGCCGCATCCCGGCCTCGGCGGCCAGGTAGCGGATGGTGCGGGCCAGGAAGCCGCGCGAGGCGCGGGCCCCGGCGGCCATGCCGGGGAAGACCTCCAGGAAGGCGTCCCCGGCGGCGCGGTCCACCGGGTAGTTGTCCTTGCCGCCCAGCCAGTGGTTCCAGATCCGCGCCGAGTGCGGGACGCTGGTGTCGATCGGCGCCGACGGCGCGCCGGGGTCCTGTGTCATCGCTCCTCCTCCGGGTCGGCACCAACCTACGGTCCCCGCGCCCGGAGTCCGGTGGTCTTCGGCGTTCCGCCGCCGGTCGGTCCGGGGGTACGGCGGCGCGCGGCCGGGTAGACAGTGATCGCGATGCTTCGGGGGAAGGGGAGAGCATGGCGACCTGTGAGGTCTGCGGCAACGACTACGCGTTGTCCTTCGAGGTGCACGCGCAGGGCAGCGTCCACACCTTCGACTCGTTCGAGTGCGCGATCACCAGGATGGCGCCCATCTGCGAGCACTGCGAGTGCCGGATCGTCGGGCACGGGGTCGAGGTGGACCGGCACTGGTACTGCTCGGCCCACTGCGCCCGGGTCGCCGACCCCGAGCGGGGCCGGGCGGCCCGCGACAGCGTGCCCGCCTGACCCGGCGCGCGGTCAGGCGAAGGCGGGCGCCAGGCCGTTCTCCAGGTAGACGGCCCGGCGCTCGGCCATGCCCCGCAGGCACGGCTCCATGCGGCGGGCCACGTGCGGCGGGGCGAGCTCGGGCACCTTCTCGGGCGCGACCAGCACGTGGTCGGACAGCTCGTCGGGCGGCAGCGTGATCGCGTCGATCTCGGCGCCGCCGATGGCGCCGGCGAACACGAACATGTTGGCGGCGTCCACCACGCCGTCGCGCGCCGGCATCCAGTCCACGCAGACCAGGCCGTCCAGGCGCGGCGTCAGGCCGAGCTCCTCCTGGCACTCGCGCACGCACGCGGCCAGCGGGGACTCGCCCGCCTCGATGACCCCGCCGGGCAGGAACCAGCCCTCCTTGTAGGTGGGCTTGACCAGCAGCACCCGGCCGAGCTCGTCCAGCAGCAGGGCCGCGGCGGCGCCGCGGGTGCGCGGCAGCGAAGCGTAGTAAGCAGCGTCGGGCATGTACCGAGGTTAGGCCGGATGACCACGCGTTCACGCGCGCGCGGCGGCGGGCACGGCCGCATCCGGCAGCCGGATGATCGTCGGGCCGCGAATCCGTTCGGGAACCGGTGCGGCGGCTCCGATGAGAGCTTGACAACGTTTCACAACGCTTGACACGTGATCGTCAGTTTCCGGCGGCCGCGGCCGGGGCCGTCATCTGACCTTGGTGAACGGACCCGCGTGAGCGGCTTTTAACATCGGGGTCACACGCGGGACGCCGACGTGAAATCGGCGGTGCGGAGTCTCGGGGCATGACCGAGACCCCGACGCACTGCCCGTACTGCGCGCTGCAGTGCGGCATGACGCTGGACGCCGGGACCCCGGCCGCCGGGCCGCCGCGCGTGGCGCCCCGGCAGGACGTGCCCGCCAACCGCGGCGGCCTGTGCCAGAAGGGCTGGACCGCCGCCGAGGTGCTGGCCGTCCCCGACCGGCTGACCCGCCCGCTGATGCGCGCCCGGCGGGGCGCGCCGCTGGAGCCGTGCACCTGGGACGCCGCGCTGGACCGCGTCTCGGCCGAGGTGGACCGGCTGCGCGCCGCGCACGGCCCCGACGCGGTCGCGGTGTTCGGCGGCGGCGGGCTGACCAACGAGAAGGCCTACCAGCTCGGCAAGTTCGCGCGGATCGCGCTGGGCACCTCCCAGATCGACTACAACGGCCGGTTCTGCATGTCGTCGGCGGCCGCCGCCTCCGGCCGCGCGTTCGGGATGGACCGCGGCCTGCCCGGTCCCATCACCGACCTGGGCCGCGCCGACGCGATCCTGCTGGCGGGCGGCAACGTCGCCGAGACGATGCCGCCGTTCGTGCGGCACCTGACCGACATGCGCGAGCGCGGCGGCGCGCTGGTCGTGGTGGACCCGCGCCGCACCGCCACCGCCCGCCAGGCCGACCTGCACCTGCAGCCCACGCCCGGCACCGACCTGGCGCTGGCCAACGGGATGCTGCACCTGGCGCTGATGGACGGGCTGGTGGACGCGGACTACGTCGCCGCGCGCACCACCGGGTTCGAGGCCGTGCGGACGGTGGTGAACGGGTACTGGCCCGAACGCGTCGAGCGCATCACCGGCGTGCCCGTCCCGCACATGCGCGAGGCGGTGCGGCTGCTGGCGCGCGGCGAGCGCTCCTACGTCCTGACCGCGCGCGGCGCCGAGCAGCACGCCGCGGGCACCGACACCGTCTCCGCGCTGATCAACCTGGCGCTGGCGCTGGGCCTGCCGGGCCGCGAGGGCTCGGGCTACGGGTGCCTGACCGGCCAGGGCAACGGGCAGGGCGGCCGCGAGCACGGCCAGAAGGCCGACCAGCTCCCCGGCTACCGCCGCATCGACGACCCGGCCGCCCGCGCGCACGTCGCCGGGGTGTGGGGCGTGGACCCCGGCACCCTGCCGGGGCCGGGCCGCTCGGCCTACGAGCTGCTGTCGGCGCTGGGCGCCGAGGGCGGGCCGAAGGCGATGCTGCTGTTCGGCTCCAACCCGGTGGTGTCGGCGCCGCGCGCCTCGGCCGTGGAGGAGCGGCTGGCCGCCCTCGACCTGCTGGTGGTCGCCGACTTCGTGCCCTCGGAGACCGCGCTGCTGGCCGACGTGGTGCTGCCCACCGCGCAGTGGGCCGAGGAGTCGGGCACCATGACCAACCTGGAGGGCCGGGTGCTGCGCCGCCGCCGGGCCGTCGCGCCGCCGCCGCAGGTGCGCACCGACCTGGAGATCCTGGCGGCGCTGGCCGACCGGCTGGACGCCCCCGGCAAGTGGAGCTGCGAGCCGGCCGAGGTGTTCGACGAGCTGCGCGCCGCGAGCGCGGGCGGCCTCGCCGACTACTCCGGCATCACCTACGAGCGGATCGAGGCCGAGGGAGGGGTGTTCTGGCCGTGCCCCGGGGAGGGGCACCCCGGCACGCCGCGCCCGTTCCTGGACCGGTTCGCCACCCCCGACGGGCGGGCCCGGTTCGTCCCGGTCGAGCACCGGGGCGCGGCCGAGCCGACCGACGCCGACTACCCCGTCTACCTGACGACCGGGCGCGTGCTGGCCCAGTACCAGAGCGGCGCGCAGACCCGCCGGGTCGCCGCGCTCACCGAGGCCGCGCCGGGGCCGTTCGTGGAGATGCACCCGGACCTGGCCGAGCGCCTGGACGTCGAGGACGGCGGGCGGGTCCGCGTCACCAGCAGGCGCGGCAGCCTGGAGGCGGCGGCGCGGCTGACCGACGCCGTCCGCGACGACACCGTCTTCGTCCCCTTCCACTGGGCCGGCCGGGGGCGGGCGAACCTGCTCACCAACCCCGCCCTGGACCCCACCTCGCGCATGCCGGAGTTCAAGGTGTGCGCGGTGCGCCTGGAACCGGTCCCCACCTCCAACGGAGCGAACTCATGAGCATCGTCGTCGTCGGCAACGGGATGGCCGGGTCGCGGCTGGTCAACGAGATCCGGTCCCGCGACCGCGAGGTGCCGGTGACCGTGTTCGGCGCCGAGGCCCGCCAGCCCTACAACCGCATCCTGCTGTCCAACGTGCTGGCCGGGGTCGCCGCGCCCGACCAGATCGGCCTGGTCGACCCGGCCTGGTACGCCCGCAACGGCGTGGACGCGCGGCCCGGCGTGGAGGTCGTGGCGATCGACCGCGCCGCCCGGACGGTGCGCGCCTCCGACGGCACGACCGTGCCGTACGAGACGCTGGTGCTGGCCACCGGCAGCACCGCGTTCGTCCCGCCGATCCCCGGCACCGAGGACGGCCTGCCGCGCGGCGCGGTGGCGTTCCGCACGTTGGACGACTGCCGCGCCATCCTGGAGGCCGCCGAGGGCGCGCGCCGCGCCGTGGTGGTCGGCGGCGGGCTGCTCGGCATCGAGGCCGCGCGCGGCCTGGCCGGGCGGGGCCTGGAGGTCACGGTGGTGCACCTGGCCGGGCACCTGATGGAGCGCCAGCTCGACCCCGGCGCGGGCCGGGTCCTGGCGCGGACGCTGGGCCGCCTCGGCATCCGCGCGAGCCTGGACGCCAACGTCACCGCCCTGCACGCCGACGGCGGCGCGGTGACCGGGGTCGGGCTGGCCACCGGGCAGGTGCTGCCCGCCGAGGTCGTGGTGCTGGCCTGCGGCGTCAAGCCCGAGACGTCCCTGGCCCGCGCGGCGGGCCTGGCGGTGGACCGGGGCGTCGTGGTCGACCAGACGCTGCGGTCGGTCACCGACCCCGCCGTGCGGGCGATCGGGGAGTGCTCCCAGCACGACGGCACCGTCTACGGCCTGGTCGCGCCCGCCTGGGAGCAGGCGGCGGTGCTGGCCGACCTGCTGACCGGCGCCGACGACCGCGCCCGCTTCACCGGCGCGCGGCAGATCACCCGGCTCAAGGCCGCCAGCGTGGACCTGGTGGCGATGGGGGAGACCCACCACGGCGACGACGACCCCGACGTGGAGGTGCTGAGCTTCGCCGACGCCAGCCGCGGCACCTACAAGAAGGTGGCCATCCGCGAGGGGCGGGTGGTCGGCGCGATCCTGCTGGGCGAGACCAGCACCGCCGGCACCCTGACCCAGCTCTACGACCGCGCCGCGCCGCCGCCCTCAGACCGGCTCAGCCTGTTCTTCCCGGGCGTCGGCGGCGCGCCGCCCGCCGACTCGCCGGTGCGGATGCCGGACGCGGCGACGGTGTGCCACTGCAACAACGTGTCCAAGGGGCAGATCCGGGCGTGCTGGGAGCGGGGCGCGCGCACCGCCGACGAGGTCGCCGCCGGGACCCGCGCCGGCACCGGCTGCGGCGGCTGCCGCGACGCGGTGGAGGGCATCGTGTCGTGGCTGGACGAGCAGGACTCGGTCCCCGCCGGCTGAGCCGCCGCCCTGCCTTCACCCCGCCCGTTCCCCCGCAAGGCCCCTGACCCTCCGGAGTCAGGGGCCTTCGCTTTGCCCGTTCCCTCCCGGTATCGCCGACAACGGGGGTGTCTCACCGTGAGCGTCTTTTAACACGCCGGTGACAGAGGGGACGCAGCCGCGAAACGGCCCCTGCTGAGGATCGTCCCCATGAACGTCGGAGGGGACGAACACATGAAGGTGGTCGTTGTCGGGCACGGGCCGACCGGGCATCGCCTGGTGGAGGCGCTGCGGTCCCGGGACGGCGCCGACGCCTGCCGCATCACGGTCATCGGCGAGGAGACCCGCCCGGCCTACGACCGGGTGGCGCTGACCTCCTACCTGACCGAGGACGCCGACCTCGCCTGCCCGCCGCACGACGGGGAGGTGGAGCTGCTGACCGGCGACCCGGTCGCCGGGATCGACCGGGCCGCGCGCACGGTGCGCACGGCCTCGGGCCGCGAGGTCGCCTACGACGCGCTGGTGCTGGCGACCGGCTCGGCGCCGTTCGTGCCGCCGGTGCCCGGCCGCGACCTGCCCGGGGTCTTCGTCTACCGGACGATCGACGACCTGGACGCGCTCCGCGCGCACTGCCGCGACCTTACTATGTCAAGGCCGTCGGCGGCGGGTGTCGTGGTGGGCGGCGGGCTGCTCGGCCTGGAGGCCGCCCGCGCGCTCCAAGACCTCGGAGTCGAGACCCACGTCGTGGAGGTCGCGCCCTGGCTGATGCCGCGCCAGCTCGACGAGGGCGGCGGCGCGATGCTGCGCCGCCACATCGAGGCGCTGGGCATGAACGTGCACGCCGGGACGCCCATGGCGGGCCTGGAGCCGGGCGGGGACGGCGCGGTCGCGCGGGTCGCGCTGGCCGACGGGTCGGCGGTCGAGGCGGGGGTGGTGGTGTTCTCCGCCGGGGTGCGGCCGCGCGACGAGCTGGCCCGCGCCTGCGGGCTGGAGGTCGGCGAGCGCGGCGGGATCGTGGTGGACGCCTCGTGCCGCACCTCCGACCCGGCCGTGTGGGCGGTGGGGGAGTGCGCGCTGGTGGGCGGCCAGGTGTACGGGCTGGTCGCGCCGTGCTTCAGCATGGCCGAGGTGGTGGCCGACCGGCTGCTGGCGCTGGCGGGCGGCGGCGACAGCGCCGCGCGGTTCGAGGGCGCGGACCTGTCGACCAAGCTGAAGCTGATGGGCGTGGACGTGGCGAGCTTCGGCGACCCGTTCGCGGGGCCCGAGCAGGGCGCGCTGGACGTCACCTACACCGACCCGGTCGCCGGGGTCTACAAGCGGCTGGTGGTCAGCGACGACGCCCGCACGCTGCTGGGCGGGGTGCTGGTGGGCGACGCCTCGTCCTACCCGGCGCTGCGGGCGTTCGTCGGCGCGGAGCTGCCGGGCAGCCCGGAGCAGGCGCTGTTCGGCGGGACCGAGGCGGCGGGGGGAGACCTGCCGGGCGCGACGGTGATCTGCAGTTGCAACAACGTCAGCGCCGACCACATCCGGTGCGCGATCCGCGAGGAGGGCCTGACCGACCTCGCGGCCGTGAAGGGCTGCACGCGGGCGGGGTCCACGTGCGGCAGCTGCACGCCGCTGGTGAAGAAGCTGCTGGACGCCGAGCTGACGGCGGCCGGCGTCGAGGTCAGCAGGGCGCTGTGCGAGCACTTCGAGCACAGCCGCGCCGAGCTGTTCGACATCGTGCGGGTCACCGGGATCTCCACGTTCACGCAGCTGATCGACGAGCACGGGCGCGGGCGCGGCTGCGACATCTGCAAGCCGGTGGTGGCCTCGATCCTGGCGAGCCTCGGCAACGGCCACATCCTGGAGGGCGAGCAGGCCGCGCTGCAGGACACCAACGACCACTTCCTGGCCAACATGCAGAAGAACGGCACCTACTCGGTGGTGCCGCGCATCCCGGGCGGGGAGATCACCCCGGACAAGCTGATCGTGATCGGGGAGGTGGCGCGCGACCACGGCCTCTACACCAAGATCACCGGCGGGCAGCGCATCGACCTGTTCGGCGCGCGGGTGGAGGAGCTGCCGGAGATCTGGCGGCGGCTGGTGGAGGCGGGCTTCGAGTCGGGGCACGCCTACGGCAAGTCGCTGCGGACGGTGAAGTCGTGCGTGGGCTCGACCTGGTGCCGCTACGGGGTGCAGGACTCGGTGGCGATGGCGATCCGGCTGGAGCTGCGGTACCGGGGGCTGCGCGCCCCGCACAAGCTGAAGTCGGCGGTGTCGGGGTGCGCGCGCGAGTGCGCCGAGGCGCAGAGCAAGGACTTCGGGATCATCGCGACCGAGAAGGGCTGGAACCTGTACCTGGCGGGCAACGGCGGGATGCGCCCCCGGCACGCCGACCTGTTCGCCAGCGACCTGAGCGACCGGGAGCTGGTGCGCTACATCGACCGGTTCCTGATGTTCTACATCCGCACCGCCGACCGGCTGCAGCGCACGGCCTCGTGGCTGGAGGCGCTGGAGGGCGGGCTGGACTACCTCCGCGAGGTGATCGTGGAGGACCGGCTGGGCATCTGCGCCGAGCTGGACGCCGCGATGGAGCGGCACGTGGCGGCCTACTCCGACGAGTGGCGCGCCACGCTGGAGGACCCCGACAAGCTGCGGCGCTTCGTGTCGTTCGTGAACGCCCCGGACGTCCCGGACCCCAGCATCGCCTTCGAACCCGAACGCGACCAGATCAAGCCGGTCCTGGTGGCCGGACCCAGCCTGGAGGTGGCCGCCCGATGACCGCCGATCTGACCGCTTCGCCCGAGCGGACGGCCGCCGCGCCGCCGCGCTGGCACGCGGTGTGCCGCTACGGCGACCTGACGCCCGAGCGGGGCGCGTGCGCGATGGTGGAGGGCGTCCAGGTGGCGGTCTTCCGGACCTTCGACGGCGCGCTGCACGCGGTGGGGAACCTGGACCCCTTCAGCGGGGCGCAGGTGATCTCGCGCGGCATCCAGGGCACCCGGGGCGGGGCGCCGGTGGTGGCCTCGCCGATGTACAAGGACGTGTTCGACCTGCGCACCGGGCGGTGCCTGGACGACCCGGCCGTGGCGCTGCCGGTCTACGCGATCCGCCGTTCGGCCGGCGACCTGGTGGAGGTGGCGGTCCCCGATGGGCACCGAGAGTGAGCCGCTGGCGGGGTTCGCCGTCGGGGTGACCGCGGCCCGCCGGCACGAGGAGCTGGCCTCGCTGCTGGAGCGGCGCGGGGCGCGGGTGGTGCACGCCCCGGCGATCCGGCTGGTCCCGCTGGCCGACGACGCCGAGCTGCTGGCGGCGACGCGCGAGTGCGTGGAGCGGCCGCTGGACCACCTGGTGGTGACGACCGCGATCGGGTTCCGGGCGTGGCTGGAGGCCGCCGACGGGTGGGGGCTGCGGGACGCGCTGGTGGCGCGGATGGAGCGCACGCCGATGCTGGCGCGCGGCCCCAAGGCGCGGGGCGCGATCCGTTCGGCCGGGCTGCAGGAGCACTGGTCGCCGGCGTCGGAGAGCTGCGCGGAGGTGCTCGGGCGCCTGCTGGAGCGCGACCTGGCCGGCGCGCGGGTGGCGGTGCAGCTGTACGGCGAGGAGCTGCCGGAGTTCACCGGGGCGCTGCGGGCGGCGGGCGCGGAGGTGGTGGAGATCCCGGTGTACCGGTGGTCGCGCACCGACGACGCGACGCCGCTGCGGCGGCTGGTGGGGCAGGCGGTGGCCGGGACGGTGGACGCGATCACCTTCACCAGCGCCCCGGCGGTGGCGGCGACGCTGGCGGTGGCGGCCGAGGACGACCTGGAGGAGGCGCTGCTGGAGGCGCTGCGCACCAACGTGGTGGCGGCGTGCGTGGGCCCGGTGACGGCGCGGGCGCTGACCGAGCGCGGGGTGCCGACGGTGCAGCCGGAGCGGGCCCGGATCGGGGCGCTGGTGCGGGCGCTGGTGGCCGACCTGCCGCGCAGCCGGGCGCGGCGCCTGCAGGTGCGGGGATTCGCGCTGGAGCTGCGCGGGCACGCGGTGGTGCTGGACGGGCAGCTGCGGCCGATCGCGCCGGCGCCGATGGCGATCCTGCGGGCGCTGGCGCGTCGGCCGGGGCACGTGGTGTCGCGGGCGGAGCTGTGCGGGGTGCTGCCGAGCCGGCTGATGGCGACGGGGTCGCCGTGGACGCGGGAGGGGGCCAGGAGCGGGCCCCGGGAGGCGCGGCCGCAGGCCGACGAGCACGCGGTGGAGATGGCGGTGGCGCGGCTGCGGCGCGGGCTGGGCCGGTCGGGGATCGTGGAGACGGTGGTCAAGCGCGGCTACCGGCTGGCGTGCGATCCGGTGCGGGTGGAAGCCCGTGGCTGACGGGGGAGCGCCGACCCTGCTGGCGGTGGCGCATGGAACGCGTCATCCGGCGGGCCCGGAGACGGTGCGCGCTCTACTGGACCGCGTGCGGGTCCTGCGCCCGTGGTTGCGGGTGGTCGAGTCCTACGGGGAGCTGGCCGAGCCGGTGCTGGAGACGGCCCTGCGCGGCGTCGACGGCCCGGTGGTGGCCGTCCCCCTCCTGCTGGGGCGCGGATATCACGCGCTGGTGGACTTTCCGGGCCGGGTGGAGCGCTGGTGCCCCGACTCGGTGACGGCCCGTCCGCTGGGCCCGCACGCGCTGCTGGCGGCGGCCATGGCCGACCGCTTGCAGGGGCGGCCCGCCGATGCGGTGGTCCTGGGCGCGGCGGGCTCGTCCGACCCGGCGGGGCAGGCCGACGTGCAGGCCGCCGCACGCCTGCTGTCGCGCCGCCTGCGCCGCCCGGTGCCCTGGGGCCTGGTCGCCGCCGACGGCCCGGCTCTGGCCGATGTGGTGGCCGAGCAGCGCCGCCGCGGCGCGCGCCGGGTCGCGGTGGCGTCCTACGTGCTGGCGCCGGGCATGTTCCACGACCGCATGAAGGCGTGCGGGGCCGACGCGGTGGCCGACCCCATCGGCGCGCACGGGGCGCTGGCGCGGCTGGTGCTGCGGCGCTTCGACGAGGCGCGGCTGGGCGCGGCGGCCGCGCTGCCGGTGGTGTGAGGGGACCCTGAGGCGCGCCGTTCGCCGCCGCCCTAGGGTGGAGGGGGAGGCGGTCATGCCGGAGAAGACCTCGTACGAGCCCGGGGCACCCTGCTGGGTGGACCTGGTGACCCCCGACCTCGCGGCCGCCGGGGCGTTCTACACCGGCCTGTTCGGCTGGCACGCCCACGCCGGCGGCGGGGAGCGGGGGCACACGCTGCTGAGCCTGGACGGTGATCCGGCGCGCCCGGTGGCGGCGATGATGCCGCACGTCCCCGAGGCGCCGCCGGGCACTCCGGCGCTGTGGACCACCTACGTGTCGGTCGCCGACGTGGACGCCGCCGCGGGCGCGGCCGCGGCGGCGGGCGGCCGGGTGTTCCAGGGGCCGATGGAGGTGCCGGGGATGGGCCGCTTCGCGATGGTGTTCGACCCGCACGGGGCGCACCTGGGCCTGTGGCAGCCGGGCGGCTTCACCGGCGCCGCCGTGGTGGACGAGACCGCCGCCTACACCTGGAGCGAGCTGGCCACGCGCGACCCCGAGGGCGCGGCGGCGTTCTACGGCGCGACGCTGGGCTGGCGGGGCGCGGGCTACACCTTCGAGGGCACCGCCTACACCGAGTGGAAGACCGCGGCGGGCAGCCCGGTGGCCGGGATGGTGCGGATGGACGCCCGCTGGCCCGCCGAGGCGCGCCCGTACTGGGCGGTCTACTTCGCGGTGGCCGACTGCGACGCGGCCGCGCACCGCGCCGCGCGGCTGGGCGGCAGGGCGGTGCTGCCGCCCGCCGACCTGCCGGTGGGCCGCTTCGCCCTCCTGGCCGACCCGCAGGGCGGCCTGTTCGCGGTGATGCAGCCCCCGTCCTGAGCCCTCCGGGCTGCTTGACGCTGCGAGCGGAGCGCTCCTAGCGTGGGACGGTCGACCAGAGCCGCTCGGGGGTCCCATGCCGCAGGATCGACCGGCCGTCGAGGTGCACGGCCTGGTCAAGCGCTTCGGCGCGGTGGAGGCGGTGCGCGGCATCGGGTTCTCGGTGCGGCCCGGCGAGGTCTTCGGGTTCCTCGGGCCCAACGGCGCCGGCAAGTCCACCACCATCAACATGTTGTGCACCCTGCTGCGCCCCACCTCGGGGCGCGCCCGCGTCGCCGGGCACGACGTGGTGCGCGAGCGCGACGACGTGCGCCGCAACATCGGCCTGGTCTTCCAGGACCCGACGCTGGACGGCTACCTGTCGGCCGAGCAGAACCTGCGCTTCCACGCCGAGCTGTACGGGGTGCCGCGCGCCCGGACCGCCGACCGGATGCGGCAGGTGCTGGAGATGGTGGGGCTGTGGGACCGGCGCGGCGACCGGGTGGAGACCTACTCGGGCGGGATGAAGCGCCGCCTGGAGATCGCCCGGGGCCTGCTGCACTCGCCGCGCGTGCTGTTCCTGGACGAGCCGACGGTGGGCCTGGACCCGCAGACCCGCTCCTCGATCTGGGAGTACATCCGGCACCTGAAGGACGCCGAGCAGATCACCATCTTCCTCACCACCCACTACATGGACGAGGCGGAGAACTGCGACCGCATCGCGATCATGGAGCAGGGGCGGATCGTGGCGCTGGACACCCCCGAGGCCCTGAAGGCCGGCGTCGGCAAGGACCGGGTGCAGATCCGCACGGCCGACGACCCGGCCGCGATCGCGGCGTTGAAGGACCGCTTCGACGTGGACGCGACGGTCGCCGAGGGCGTGGTCACCTTCGCGGTGGCGGCGGGGGAGGCGTTCGTGCCGCGCCTGTTCGCCGAGCTGGGCGTGCCGATCGTGTCGGTGAGCGTGTCCCGCCCCTCGCTGGACGACGTCTTCATGAAGTTCACCGGCTCCACCATCCGCGACGCCGAGGGCTCGGCCAACGACTGGATGCGCATGGCCATGCGCGGCCGCCGCTAGCGCCGGGGCACCGCGCCGCGCCGCGGGGGCCTCCGCTACCTTGTCCACGTGGCCGCAGAACAAGCAGATGCCAAAGTCGAGCTCGCCGCCACCCGCTACGCCAAGGCCAAGGCCGAGGCGGAGGCCGCCCTCGACGACCTGTGGGACGCCATCGAGGCCGCCGCGCGCGTCGGCAGCACCGCCGACCAGATCGCCGGGGCCGCCCCGTTCACCGGGTCCCACATCCGGCGGCAGCTCCGCAAGCGCGGCGTCAAGCTGAAGCGGGGCGGCGGGCTCGCCCAGCCGGGGCCCTGACGGGCGAAGCCGCCCCGCCTCCTGCGAGGCGGGACGGCCCTGCGGTGTTCAGGCGGTGTTGGTCTGGCCCCCGTCGTCGGCCTCGACGCCTTCCAGCGGGTCGCCGTGCCGGGTGCCGCCCTCGGTCTCGTAGCCCTCGGTGGCGCTGCCGGTCCCGGGGACGACCCGGTCCCTGGGCGTCTCCTCCGGACCGGCGTGCGACCCGGGATCCGGGTCGTCGGGGCCGCGCTCGGGGCGCTGCTCGCTCATCGGGGCCTCCCGCTCACCCGGCCGACACCGTGTCGCGGACCTTGTCCTTCATCGAGTCCTTCATGTGCGCCATCGACTCCTGGGGACCGGTGTCGCCCCACTGCTCCTCCAGCCGCATGGCGGTCCCGAGGGCGAAGAACGTCGGGGCCCATTCGCCGATGAACAGCCCCCACCGGTCGGCGCGGTCGATGCCGGCGGCCTCCATCTTCTTGGACATGAGCCAGGACACCAGGGTCAGGCCGATCGACCCGAACCCCATGGTGTACATCATGTGCGAGGACAGACCCTTCTTGCGCAGGGCGTTGAGCATGCCGTTCCTCCGAATGTTCGCCGGTGTCGCGAATAGGTGTCATGGCTGGCGGTGCCCGCTGGTTTGGTTGGCTATGGCCATGCGCTGGTCAAGTCCGTTCTCGGGGAGGGCGCGGCCGCGCACCGGGATGACGTCCGGCCCGCGCGGTGGTTTGCTGGACGGCGGCGGGCGAGCGTCCACGGGAGGCCATGATGGGGACCGCGACCGACCGGGCCCCGGTGGCCCGCGTCCGGGTGCCCGAGCGCAGCGTGCGGCACGACGTCCGCGCCGTGAAGATCGTGCTGCACCGCGAGCTGATCCGGTTCTGGCGGGACCGGACGCGCATGGTGTCGGGGCTCGTCCAGCCGGTGCTGTGGCTGCTGGTGATGGGCACCGGGCTGTCGAACCTGATGACCGCGGGCGGCTCGGACGGCCGGATCGACCTGAAGACCTTCATCTTCCCCGGCGTCTGCGCGATGTCGGTGATGTTCACGGCCATGTTCTCGGCGGGGTCGATCGTGTGGGACCGCGAGTTCGGGTTCCTGCGCGAGATGCTGGTCGCGCCCGTCAGCCGCTCGGCGATCGTGGTCGGCAAGTGCTTCGGCGGCGCGTTCGTGGCCACCCTGCAGGGCATGGTGATCCTGGCGATGGCCGGGCTGGCGGGCGTCCCCTACGACCCGCTGCTGTTGCTGCAGATGCTGGGGCTGATGTTCCTCGGGGCGTTCGCGCTCACCGGGTTCGGGGTGATGCTGGCGGCGCGCATCAAGACCATGCAGGCGTTCTTCGCCGTGATGCAGATGGCGATCATGCCAATGATGTTCCTTTCGGGCGCTTTGTACCCGCTGAACGGGCTGCCCGCCTGGCTGAGCGTCCTCACCCGCCTGAACCCGCTCACCTACGCCGTCGATCCGCTGCGGCAGGCCGTGTTCGCCCGCCTGGACCTCAGCCCGGCCCTGGAGCGCACCTTCAACCCCGGCGTCACCTGGAACGGCTGGCAGGTGCCGGTCTGGCTGGAGGTGCTGCTCGTGGCGGCCATGGGAGCGGGGCTGATGGGCGTGGCCATCCTGGAGTTCCGCCGGGGCGACTAGCAGGCCCCCGGACCCGGGACGCCGCCCGGCCGCGGCCCCGCCAGGCGGGGCTCCCAGTACAGCGCCGCCTCCCGGTCGGCCCGGTCGCAGCCGCACTCGCGCGCGTGCCGGGTGGGGGAGGCCGCCCGCCGCGCCAGCGCCGACGCCCGCACCGCCGCGCAGCCGCAGTGGTGGGCCATCGCCGCGCCCGACGCCGCGCTGACCGCCGGGCCCGCCGCCGCGCAGTCGCACAGCGGCGACCCGCGCGACTCCAGCTCGTCGGCGAGCGCGGCGCGCTGGGCATCGGTGATGACCGTCATGGGGGAATCCTCCCGCTTTCGGGGGAGTGATGGAGGGCGAACGCCGAAGGCCCGCCGGAACGTGTCCCGGCGGGCCTTCGGCGGTGCGAGCCCCTCAGCGCGTGCGGACCGTCAGACCGCGAAGTCCAGCAGCGGCTGCGCGTTGCTGGGGTGGCGCAGCTTGGACAGCGACTCCTTCTCCAGCTGGCGGATGCGCTCACGGGTCAGCCCGAGGGCCTTGCCGATCTCGTCCAGGGTGCGCGGCGTGCCGTCGTACAGCCCGAACCGCATCGCCATGATCTTGGCCTCGCGCGGCGACAGGATGTCCAGCGTGCGGCGCAGCTGGTCGGCCATCAGCTGGCGGTCCACCAGCTCGGCGGCCTCGGGGCTGTCGGTGTCCTCGATCAGGTCGCCGATCCGGGTCTCGCCGTCCTCGCCGATGGTGGAGTCCAGGCTGATCGGCTGGCGGCTGGTGCGCAGCAGCTCGCGGACCTGCTCGGGGCTCTTGTCCAGCTCCACCGCCAGCTCCTCGGGGGTGGGCTCGCGGCCCAGCCGCTGGTGCATGTCGCGCTCGACCCGGCTGAGCTTGCTCAGCATCTCCAGCACGTGGACCGGGAGCCGGATCGTGCGGGCCGAGTCGGCGAAACCGCGCTGGATCGCCTGGCGGATCCACCACATCGCGTAGGTGGAGAACTTGTAGCCCTTGGAGTAGTCGAACTTCTCCACTGCGCGGATCAGGCCGAGGTTGCCCTCCTGCACCACGTCCAGCAGGGACAGGCCGCGGTCGGAGTACTTCTTGGCGACCGACACCACCAGCCGCAGGTTGGCCTCCAGCATGTGCGACTTGGCGCGGCGGCCGTCGGCGGCCACCCACTCCAGGTCCATGCGGGCCTGCGGGGTCAGCTTCTCGGTCTCCAGCTTGTGCTCGGCGTACAGCCCGGCCTCGATGCGCTTGGCCAGGTCGACCTCCTGCTCGGCGGTGAGCAGCTGGCGGCGGCCGATGGCCTTGAGGTAGGTGTGCACCGAGTCGCCCATGGCCGTGGAGGTGTCGTCCAGGTCGGCGATCTCGGGCTCGGCCTCGACCTCGGTGACGTCGAAGGCCTCGTCGGCCTCCTCCGCCTCGTCGGCGGCCGGCTCGGGGTCGGGGGCGGCCTTGACCGCGCCCTTGCGGGCGGTGCGCTTGGCGGGGGCCTTGGCAGCGGACGGGGCGGCGGTCTCCTCGCCCTCGGCGCCCTTGGCGGCCGGCTTGGCCTTGGCGGCCGGGGCGCCGCTCTCGGCGGAGGTGCTCTTCGACTCCGACTTGCCCTTACCCTTGGTGGCGGCGGTCCGCGCGGCGGGCTTGCGCTTGGCGGGCTCCTCCTCGCTGGCGAGGCTGATCCCGTTCTCCGACAGCTCGCGCAGGATCGACCGGCCCTGGGCGGGGCTGATCCCGGCGGCCTCGAACGCCTTGCGGACCTCGTCGAGCGAGAGGCGCCCCTGAGCGCGGCCACGCTCGAGGAGGTCGCCGAGAGCGGAGCCCGACGACTCCGTGAGCGGCGTCTCTACAGCGGTTCGTGGCATGGGGACACCCCTCTCCCTTCATGGTTGGCGGCGCGACGCGGAGGAGTTCGGCTCTGGTGACGCGTGCATTAAACGGAACGTCATATGCCGGTGTTCTGTTCCCGAGCGGCCGGAACAAGCGTCTCACAAGGCACATCTGGAACGTTTCGAAAACCTGATGTGACCTGCGCGACAACCCCCTCGTCCGCGCCCGGGGACCGGTGGGCCGCCCGGATGCGATCGCGATGGTAACGCGTGGGTAACGTGTATCCGCACGTGTTGATTCCATCCCCGCCCGCCTTTCCGGGCGGCGGGCGGCCGACCAGCAAAGGACACACCGTGGTCACCCGACGCGCCGTGGCACGGCCGGCCGGCGCCCGCCCCGGCGCCGGGCGGGGGAGCGCCGATGCGCGCTGACGGCCTCTGGCACCCCCGCCTGCTGCAGGTCCTGGCCGCGGCCGGGCACACCGACCTCATCGTGGTGGCCGACCCCGGCCTGCCCGTCCCGCCCGGCGTCGAGACGGTCGACCTGGTCTGGCGCCGCGGCGAGCCGCCCTTCCTGCCGGTGCTGGCCGCCGTCCTGGAGGAGCTGGTGGCCGAGGCCGCCACGATCGCCGAGGAGGCGGCCGATCCGGGCCTGCTGACGGGCCTGGCGCAGGTGCTGGGGCCGCTGGTGCCCGACCGCGTCCCGCACGAGCGGCTCAAGCAGATGACCGCGCGGGCGCGGGTGGTGGTCCGCACGGGCGAGACCACGCCCTACGCCAACGTCGTGCTCCGCGCCGGCGTGCCGTTCTGACGATCCTGTCGGGCGTTACCTTACTTCGTAAAGGCAGCGGGCGATTCAAATCTCACTTCTCGGATTCGGGCGGCTCCGCATGCAGGACGCTGTCCGCGGTCCCACCCGGCGGAACCTCCCTCAGCGGACCGCCGTAGCGGGCCACCACCCGCGCGCGCAGCTCGGGGTCGTCGCGGGGGACCGGCTCCAGGAACACCTCGTCGATCTCCTCGTGCCGCTCGCGCAGCTCGTGGGCCAGCCGCACGCAGGTCCGCTCCACGTCGGCGGCCGTCAGGTCGTCGCGGAAGTCCAGCCGGGCGCACACCAGCACCTGGTCGGCGCCGATGGTCATGGTGATGATGTCCACCAGCCACTCCACCTCCGGCGCGGCGGCGAGCCGGGCGCGCACGTCGGTGATGATCCTGGGGTCGGCCTGGTTGCCGATCAGCAGGTTCAGGTTGATGCGGCCGAGGATCAGCGCCACCACCGTCAGCAGCACGCCGATCAGGACCGAGCCGACGCCGTCCCAGATCGCCGAGCCGGTGAGCTGGTGCAGGCCGAGGCCGGCGAAGGCCAGCAGCAGGCCGAGCAGGGCGGCCGAGTCCTCCAGCAGGACGCTGATGGAGGTGGGCTCGTCGGTGCGGCGGATGTAGGCCACCATCGGCAGGCCCTCCTCGCGGGCGGCGTCGCGGACCTGCCGCACGGCCTGCTGCCAGGAGATGCCCTCCAGCACGAACGACACCGCCAGCACGATGTAGCCGATGAGGGGGTCGGCCTCGTCGGCCTCGCGGTGGCCGAGCAGGGTCTCCACGCCCTGGTAGAAGGCGAACAGGGCGCCCATGCCGAAGATGGCGACGGCGACCAGCAGGGTCCAGATGTAGCGTTCGCGGCCGTAGCCGAGCGGGTGGCGGCGGTCGGCGGGGCGGCCGCTGCGGCGCAGTCCCACCAGCAGCAGGACCTCGTTGAAGGTGTCGGCGATGGAGTGCGCGGCCTCGGCGGCCATGGAGGCCGATCCGGTGATCAGCGCGGCGATGATCTTTGCGACGGCGATGCCCAGGTTCGCGCCGAGGGCGAGCAGGACCGTCAGGTTGCTCTCGTGTTGTTCTCCGGCCATGGACGTGTTCCCCCCGTGATCACGGTGGTCATGCCCGGGACGGGGGGAGATGACACGGGATGCGGGTGATGGGAGTGCCGGCGGGCCGTCGGGGCGGGACCTGGGGCCGGAGATGCGCTGGTCAGCCCTTGCGCAGCAGTTCGCGGTCGGGCTTGCCGGAGGGCAGCAGCGGGAGGGCCTCCATCACCTGCAGTTCGTGCGGGGCGGCGTAGGCGGGCAGGTCGGCGCGCACCCATTCGCGCAGCTCCTCCAGCCGCGGGGCGCGGTCGCCCCGGGGGACCACCACGGCGGTGACGCGCTCGCCCCATTCGGGGTCGGGGCGGCCGACCACGACGACCTCGGCGATCGCGGGGTGGCGGCCCAGCACGGCGGCGACCTCGCTGGCCACGACCTTCTCGCCGCCGGTGTTGATGACGTCGTCGGCGCGGCCGCGCACCCGCAGCCGCCCGTTTTCGATCGCGCCCAGGTCCTGGGTGACGAACCACTCGCCGTCGCGGGCCTGGCGGGTCAGGGCGGGGCGCAGCCGGTAGCCGGTGAACAGCACGGGCCCGGCGACGCGGATGCGGCCGTCCTCGCCGGTGGCGACGCGCACCCCGTCCAGCGGGAGGCCGTCGTAGGCGCAGCCGCCGCAGGTCTCGCTCATGCCGTAGGTGGTGAACACCCGGCCGCCGCGCTCGCGGGCGGCCTCCAGCAGGCCCTGGGGGGCGGCCGCGCCGCCCAGCAGGATGGAGTGGAACTTGGCGAGGTCGGCCCCGGCCTCCAGCAGGCGGCGCAGCTGGGTGGGCACGACGGCCAGGTGGGCGGCGTCGGCGCCGGCGACGGCCAGGGGGTCGAAGCGGGGCTGGATGACCGGTTCGGTGCCGGCGGCCAGGGAGCGGACCAGGACCTGGACGCCGGCGATGTGGCTGGTGGGCAGGCAGCACAGCCAGCGGTCGCCGGGGGTGGCGCCGACGCGGTCCAGGGTGGCGGCGGCCGAGTGGCGCAGCGCGGCGCCGGCGAGTTCGACGATCTTGGGGGCGCCGGTGGAGCCGGAGGTGGCGATCAGCACGGCGGTGCCGGGGTCGGCGGGGACGCCGGCGATGGGGACGCAGGCGCTGCGCGGGCGGGCGGACTCGACGCCGTCGGCGGTCTCGACGGCGTGCGGGGCCAGGGCGTCCAGCAGGGCGCGCAGGGCGGGGGCGGGCAGGTCGGGGGATATGGGGCAGATCGCCGGGCCGGTGCCGTCCAGCGCCGCGGCCAGGGCGGCGAACAGGCGCGGTCCGGGGGGCAGAATGACGGCGTGCAGTCGGCGATCCATGATCTGTCCAGCGTAGACGACCCCGCTGAACGTGTTCGAATCGCGGCGCTGTTGAATGGGGGGCGAAGGTGAGACGAGAAGGGGATCCCATGGTTTCTGAGCTGTTCGACCCGGCCGCCTGGAAGGAGGTGGAGGGGTTCGGCTTCACCGACATCACCTATCACCGGGCGGTGGAGCACGGGACGGTGCGGATCGCCTTCGATCGGCCGGAGGTGCGCAACGCGTTCCGGCCGCACACGGTGGATGAGTTGTACCGGGCGTTGGACCATGCGCGGCTGTCGGGGGATGTGGGGTGTGTGATCCTGACCGGGAACGGGCCGTCGCC
>JBITGK010000014.1:0-252504 GCA_044456955.1 Spirillospora sp. NPDC050679
AACACCCGGTCCCATCCCGAACCCGGAAGTTAAGCCCTTCAGCGCCGATGGTACTGCACGGGAGACTGTGTGGGAGAGTAGGACACCGCCGGACTTGTATTGGTCGAGGGTCGCCCCGATTTATCGAGGCGGCCCTCGACGCATGTCTTGGGCCTGTCAAAGTAGGCTGGCTAAGGTCCACATGAACCACCGAGAACAGTGACGGACGTGTGATGAGCGCGGAAGAGGACGGCCGCAGCGACGACAACCGCGGGCGGCGGGATAAGAACGAGGGGCGCGGCACGCCTCCTCGTCGTGGAGGTAACGCCCGCAGCGGGTCGGGAGGACCGGGGGGCCGCCAGGGCGGCGCCAACGGCGCTCGCGGCGGTGCGCCTCGTGCCGGCGGTGGCAACAAGGGCGGGCGGCCTGGCGGCGGCTCGCAGGGAGGCCGCCCCTTCTCCGGGAACCGTTCCGGTGGGAACTGGCGGGACCGCCAGGACGGGCCGGGCGGCGGTCGACGCGATGACCGTGGGCAGGGCGGCGGCGGTCGTCCCTTCAAGCGGTTCGACGACCGGCGGGATGCGGTCGGCGAGCGTCGTTCCGACGAGCGCGGTGAGCAGCGTTCCGGCGCTCCCCGAGGTCCGCGTGCTGGTGGTGGCCAGGGCGAGCGTCGTTTCCAGGGGCGTCCGCAGGACCGCAAGTTCCAGGGGCGGCCCCAGGGCCGTGACGACCGTGGTGACCGGGGTGGGCGTGACGATCGCCGCCCGAACCGCTTCAACCAGGGTCAGGGTTCGGACCAGCGTCCAGACGGTGGCCGCCGTTTCGAAGGCGGCCGCGACGAGCGCCGTCCCAACAACTTCAGCCAGGGGCGCGGCTCTGATGAGCGGCGTTCTGGCGGCTACGGCCAGGGCCGTGGCTCTGACGATCGTCGTCCCGGTGGCTACGGCCAGGGGCGTGGTTCGGACGACCGGCGTTCCGGTGGTTACAACCAGGGCCGCAGGTCCGATGAGCGCCGTCCCAACAACTTCAGCCAGGGGCGTGGCTCTGACGAGCGCCGTTCCGGCGGTTACAACCAAGGGCGCGGTTCGGATGACCGGCGTCCCGGCGGGTTCAACCAGGGCCGTGGCTCTGATGAGCGGCGTTCCGGTGGTTACGGCCAGGGGCGTGGGTCTGACGAGCGGCGTCCTGGTGGGTTCAACCAGGGGCGTGGTTCGGACGACCGGCGTTCCGGTGGTTACGGCCAGGGGCGTGGGTCCGACGAGCGTCGTCCCGCCCGGTTCGACCGGAACCAGGGTTCGGAGCAGCGCCGCGATGACCGGCGTTCCGGCGGGTTCAACCGCGAGCGCGGCTCCGATGAGCGTCGTCCCAACCGGTTCGGCCAGGAGCAGCGCTCCGGCGGCGGGCGTGACGACCGGCGTCCGAGCGGCTTCAACCGTGATCGTTCCGAAGGGCGACCGGGCGGACGCGACGAGCGTCGTCCGGGGCGTCCCGGTCAGGGGCAGGGCTCCGGCGGTCGCCGCTTCGAGGGCGGTCGCGGCGGCGGGCGCTCCTTCGGTCAGGGCGAGCGTTCCGGGCCGCCCCGCGATCGCGGGCCGCGTCGCGATCGCGACTTCGCCCAGGAGCGTGAGCGCGAGGCGCCCAAGCACGACGACCCGCTGCTGCCGGACGACGTGACGGGCGAGGAGCTCGACGTCGACGCCCGCGCCGAGCTGCGCACCCTGCCCAAGGACCTGGCGGCCCGTGTGGCCCGCCACCTCGTCATGGCGGGGCGGCTCGCCGAAGAGGACCCCGAGACCGCCTACAAGCACGCCCGCGCCGCTCGGCGGCTGGCGTCGCGCGTCGGCATCGTCCGCGAGGCAGCCGGTCTCGCCGCCTACCACGCGGGCGAGTGGGCCGAGGCGCTCCAGGAGCTGCGGGCGGCGCGCCGTCTCAGCACCAGCGAGGACGCCTACCTGCCGGTGATGGCCGACTGCGAGCGCGGGCTGGGCCGTCCCGAGCGGGCGCTCGACCTGGTCAAGTCGCCCGAGGCGCGCAACCTGGACCAGATGGGCCGGGTGGAGCTCGCCATCGTGGAGTCCGGCGCGCGCCGCGACCTCGGGCAGCTTGACGCCGCCGTGGTGACGCTGCAGATCCCGGAGTTGCGGGACCGGCGGCTGCGGCCGTGGTCGGCGCGGCTGTTCTACGCCTACGCCGATGCGCTGGCCGAGGCCGGGCGCGAGGAGGAGGCGTCCGACTGGTTCGCGCGCGCCGCAGCGGCCGACCGCGACGGCGAGACCGACGCGGCCGAGCGGTACGCCGAGCTTGAGGGCCTCGACATCTTCGACACCGAAGAGGAAGAGACCGAGGGCGGCGGCGCCGCGGCCGAGCCGGACGCCGAGGCCGGGACGGTCGCCGAGGACGGCGGGAGCGAGGGGACCGGTGAGGTCGCCGAGGCGGAGGAGGCCGGTACGGCCGACGCCCCGGCCGCCGAGCCGGTGGCCGAGCCCGAGAAGCCGGCCGAGCCCGCCGCGCCGACCGAGATCCAGTTCAGGCCGGCCGAGCCGGAGGTCGTCGAGACCGCCGAACCGGCCGACGAGGTGCCCGACACCGTCGTGTTCCTGGAGCCCGCCCCGGCGGCCGACCAGGACGGGACGGAGCCGGAGCGGGGGCCGTCCGCGCAGTAGCGCGGTTCCGCCCCTGAGGGGTTGACGCGAGGGCGCTCTTCACCGGATATTCACGAGATCGTGCCGTTCGGGGGCCGCCGGCTTCATCCGGCGGCGATCTTGTGGAGTCCGTGATGAGCGCCCTCCCCGTCTCCCCGCACCGCCGCGCGTTCCTGCGCGCCACCGCCGTCCTCGGCGGCACCGCCGCCTTCTCCGGGACGTTGTGGCACCAGGCGTTCGCCGCCGGTCCCGCCCAGCCCGGTCCGAGCCCCTACGGGCCGCTGCTGCCCGCCGACGCCAACGGGCTGCGCCTGCCCGCCGGGTTCACCGGGCGGGTCGTGGCGCGCTCGCTGCAGCGCGTGGAGGGCACCCGTCACACCTGGCACCCCGCGCCCGACGGCGGCGCCTGCTTCCCCGACGGGACCGGGTGGATCTACGTCAGCAACTCCGAGGTCCCGGTGGTGGGCGGGGTGTCGGCGCTGCGCTTCGACGCCGCCGGGAAGATCACCTCGGCGTACCGGACGCTGCAGGGCACCACCCTCAACTGCGCCGGCGGCGCGACCCCGTGGGGCACCTGGCTCTCGTGCGAGGAGCACGACCTCGGCCTGGTGTGGGAGACCGACCCGCGCGGCTCCAGGGCGGCGACCGCGCGGCGCGCCATGGGCCGGTTCAAGCACGAGGCGGCGGCCAGCGACCCCGACCGCAAGGTGGTCTACCTCACCGAGGACCAGGGCGACGGCTGCTTCTACCGGTTCCGGCCCCGGACGTGGGGCGACCTGTCCCAGGGCGACCTGGAGGTGCTGGTCGGCTCGGGCACCGGCCCGGTGCGCTGGGCGCGCGTGCCCAGCCCGTCGGTCTGGGTGACGCCGACCCGCGACCAGGTGGAGGGCGCGATGCGGTTCGACGGCGGCGAGGGCTGCTACTACACGCGCGGCGTCTGCTACTTCACCACCAAGGGCGACAACCGCGTGTGGGCCTACGACGCGGCCGCCGAGCGGCTCGACCTCGCCTACGACGACGACCTGGTCACCGCCGGCGAGCCGCCGCTGCGCGGGGTGGACAACATCACCGGCGCGGCGTCGGGCGACCTGTACATCGCCGAGGACGGCGACGACATGCAGATCAACATGATCACCCCGGACGGGGTGGTCAGCCCGTTCCTGCAGGTCGTGGGGCACGACGAGTCGGAGATCACCGGGCCGGCGTTCGCCCCGGACGGCGGCCGCCTGTACTTCTCCTCCCAGCGCGGCAAGAGCGGCTTCATCGGCGGGACCGACGGCTACACCTTCGAGGTGAAGGGCCCGTTCCGCCGCTGACCCCGCAGGGCGGCGGGGGTCAGGCGTGCCGGTCCAGGGCGTGCATGATCCCCGCCACGTTGCTCTCCGCGCCGTTCAGCACCTCGTACTTGGCGACGAGCTCGGGGTCGCCGTCGCGCATCAGCGCGTACCGCGCGTCGGTGCGCTCCTTGACCATCGCCACCGCGTGGTCGAGGTCCAGGTCCCGGTCGCGGGCGTCGCTGACGGCGTCCACCCACACCCGCAGCTCCTCCGCGGACCGCTCCAGGGTGTCGTCCACCTCCGCGACCGGCCCGTAGTGGGCGAACAGCAGCCGCTGCGGCCCGAGCTCCCGGAACCTGCGCAGCGAGCGCAGCGCGGCGTCCAGGTCGAAGTCCGGCGGCGGCGTGGCGGGCCGCACGTCGGCGGTCTCGGGGATGTAGATCCCGGCGGCGTCGCCGACGTACAGGTCGCCGGTGTGGGAGTCCATCAGCCCGACGTGGTGCCTGGCGTGCCCGGGGGAGTGGTGGGACTCCAGCCGGCGCCCGCCGCCGAGGTCGATGACGCCGGTGTCCTCCACGGCCCGGATGCGCGCGGCCTCGGTCGGCCTCATCTCCCCGAACAGGGTGTCGAGGCTGTCGCCGTAGACCATGCGGGCGCTGCGCATGAGCCGTTCGGGGCTCGCGAGGTGCCGGGCGCCCTTCTCGTGCACGACGACCTCGGCGCCGGGGTACGTCTCGGCGATGTCGCCGACCCCGCCCGCGTGGTCGAGGTGGATGTGGGTGACCACCACCGTCGCGAGGTCGGCCGGGCCGACCCCCAGCTCCTCCAGCGCCCGGCGCACCACCGGCGCCGAGCCCGCGGTGCCGGGCTCCACCAGGCAGGGCCGGTCGGACAGGATCAGGTACGCGGCGGTGACCCCGGCGTACCCGGCCATCCGGGTGTCGATCTCGTGGACGTCGCCGCCCAGCGGGGTGATGGTGGTCGAGGTGTCCATGCAGGGATCATCGCGCGCCGCCGCCCGGTTGGCCACGGTCGCGGGCGGACGAAGAACGATCAATGCCGCGATAGGGTCGCCGACGTGCTGATACCGGTCGAGGTGGTGTGATGCGGTCCGTGCCCGTCCGGGTCACCGTGTGCCGCGGCTGCTGCTGCGGCGGGCCCAAGGTGACCGGCGTCGACCACGCCGGGCAGGTCGCCCGGTTGCGGCGCGCGGCGCCGGTGCGCGTCTCGGACTGCCTGGACGTGTGCGAGCGCGCCAACGTCATCGTCGTCCAGCCCTCGTCCGCCGGGCGCGCGGCCGGCGGGCGGCCGGTGTGGCTGGGCCTGGTCAACGACGACTTCGCCGCCGAGGACATCGCCGACTGGATCGAGGCCGGCGGCCCCGGGATCGCCCCTCCGCCCGAGATCCTGGACCTGTACGCCTTCACGCCGCCCCACCTGGCGGCCGAAGGCTCCCGCTGAGGGCGGCTCAGCCCAGGTCCAGCAGGCGCAGCACCATCCCCGATCTCGGCTTCGGGCCGAACGAGGTCGACTTGCGCGGCACCCGCTCGCCGCCGCCCGCCACCGCCAGCACGTCGGCGACCCGGAGGGGGTTCACGATCACGGCGGTGCCCCCGGAGCGCCGGGCCCGCGTCACCGCCTTCGCCGGGTCGTCGTGCACCACCCGCACGCTGTTCTCGTCCTCGGGCACGTTCCACACGTCCTGGATCAGCAGGTGGTCCAGCACCGCGGTGTCCAGGCTCCGCCAGCGCTCGGAGTGCCCGGCGGGCATCGCCTTCGCCAGGCGGGCCCGGTCCGGGTCGGTCAGCAGGTACAGGTGGTCGCCGCCGCCCAGCACGAACGCCGGGCCCCGCGCCGCCGCCAGCGCCGCGACCGCGCCGGCCAGGTCGGTGAACTCGGTGACGCGGAACACCCGCCGGGCGCCGTCCAGCGCCTTCCTGGGCGGCAGGCCCGGCAGGACGCGGTGGATCGCGCCCAGGTGCGGCGGGTAGCGCCCGGAGTCCACCAGCAGGGCCAGGCCGCGGTCCCACGGCCCCGGGCCCTGCCCGGCGGCGTGGCGGCGGGCCTGCAGGGCCCGGTAGGTCGCGTAGCGGTGGTGGCCGTCGGCGATCAGCGCCTGGCGGCCCTCCAGGTCGGCGGCGATCCGGGCGTGGGCGGCCGGGTCCGCGATCCGCCACAGCCGGTGCGTCAGGCCGTCGTCGGCCTGGAACTCCACCATCGGCTCGGTCGCCGCCGCCTCGTCCACCGCGCGCGCCGCGTCCGCGCCGCCCTCGTGCACCAGGAAGATCGGCTCCAGGTTGGCGCGGGTGGCGTCCATCAGCGCGAGCCGGTCGCGCACCGGGCCCGGGTAGACGTTCTCGTGCGGCAGCACCACGCCGTCGGACTCGGCGTGCAGGCCCAGCGCCCCGATCAGGCCGCGCTGCCGCACCCGGCCCGAGGCGGCGTCGGCGGCCTCGTACACGTACAGGGCCGGTTCGGGGTCGGGGGCCAGGACCCCGTCGGCGAGCCAGCGCTCCAGGGTGGCGGCGGCCCCGCGGTAGCCCGCCCCCGCCGAGCGCGGCAGGATCAGCCGCACCATGTTGTGCCCGTCGCCGGCGCGCAGCCGCCGCATCGCGACGTCGTCGATCAGGTCGTAGGGCGGGGAGGTCACCTTGGCGAGGCTGCCGATCGCGCGCGGGTCGAAGCGCACGCCGCGGAACGGCGCGAGGACCAGCCCGGAACTCCCCCGGGGCGCCCCCGCGCCGAAGATCTGCGCGCTGAACTCCTCCGGGCCGAGGCCGGAGGGGAGATCGTCGTCCACTATGGGCATGCTAATCCCCGATGGGGCGCCGGCCGGCGGCCGGGTACCGTCGAGACGGTCGAGATCCGAGGGGAGGTCCACATGAGTGTTCAAGGGCCGGGACGGTCCGAGGATTCCCCCGGCGAGCATCCCGCCGCCCCCGAGGGCGGCGTCTACGAGTGGTACACCCGGGGTCTGGAGCTGCTGCGGGCAGGGAGCCCCGCGGCGGCCGTCCAGCTGCTGACGCGCGCCACCGAGGCCGAGCCCGAGTCCCGCAGCATCCGCGAGGCGCTGGCGCGGGCCCAGTTCGGGGCCCGGCTGTTCCATGAGGCGGCCGACAACTTCCGGCGCATCGTGGAGAGCGACCCCGCCGAGGACTACGCCCTGTTCGGGTGGGGGCTGGCGCTGAGCCGCCTGGGCGAGTTCGAGGCGGCGCTGGAGCCGCTGGCCCTCGCGGTGGCCATGCGGCCCGACAACAAGGACTACGCCAACGCGCTCCGGCACGCCCGGGCCACACTGGAATCGAGGAAGCCATGAAGGGCAGCGACCGGCCGCTGAGCGAGGTCTACGACGTGGCCCTGCTCGACCTGGACGGGGTCGTCTACGTCGGGCAGCGGCCGGTCCCGGCCGCCGCCGAGTCGCTGGCCAAGGCGCGCGCGGCCGGGCAGCGGCTCGCGTTCGTCACCAACAACGCCTCGCGCACGCCGTCGGCGGTCGCGGCGCTGCTGTGCCGGGTGGGGGTGCCCGCCGAGCCCTCGGACGTGGTGACCTCCGCGCAGGCCGCCGCGCGGCTGCTGGCCGAGCGGCTGCCCGCCGGGGCGGCGGTGCTGGTCGTGGGCGGCATGGGACTGCGCAAAGCCCTGTACGACCGGGGCCTGCGGCCGGTCAGCACCGCGTCCGAAGGGCCCGCCGCCGTCGTGCAGGGCTTCGAGCCCGGCCTGTCCTACGGCTTGATCGCCGAGGGGGCCAAGGCTGTGAGCGGGGGCGCGCTGTTCGTCGGCTCCAACGGCGACTTCACCATCCCCGGCGGCGACGGCCAGCCCAAGCCCGGCAACGGCTCGCTGCTCCAGGTCATCCGCTGCGCGACCGGCGTCGACCCCGTCGTCACCGGCAAGCCCGAGCGGCCGCTGCACCACGAGTCGATCATCCGCACCGGCGCGCGGCGGCCCCTGGTGGTCGGCGACCGCCTCGACACCGACATCGAGGGCGCCAACAACGGAGGGGCTGACAGCCTGCTGGTGTTCACCGGCGTCACCGACCCGGTGACGGCGCTGACGGCCGCGCCCAAGTACCGGCCGACCTACCTGGCGCCGGACCTGACGGGCCTGCTCGTCCCGCACCCGGAGGTCCGGCACCGGTCCGGCGACGGAGGCGACCGCTACGAGTGCGCGGGATGGACGGCGCGCTGGGACGGCGCGGAGATCGCCCTCGACGGCTCCGGCGAGCCCTACGACGGCCTGCGCGCCCTCGCGGCGGCCGCCTGGCGCACCGACGAGAGCGCGCCCCGCGAGGCCGTCACCGGGGCGCTGAGCCGCCTCGGGCTGGCGTGACCGGCTGGTGCCGGTCCTGGAGCGGCCGCCCCTAGAGCAGTTTGCGCAGCCGCAGCAGGTCGAAGATGCTCGCCTCGATCTTCAGCCGGCCGGACGCCCACGCCTTGGCCGGGTTCAGCTCGTCGTGGGCCAGCGCCACCAGGTCGTCGCCGTTCACGGTGAGCCGGACCTGCGCGGACTTGGGGTCGTCGGTGCGCTCGAAGGGGTCCAGGCCGCCCGCGTGCAGGCGGGTCCGGAACGCCAGGCCCAGATCGGGCACCCGGCAGCTGATGGTGCGCTCCACGACGTGTTCGGCGAGCTTGTCGCCGTCCACCTCCGCCAGCCGCTCGGCGATCCTGTCGAGCGCGGCGCGGCAGTCCTCCTCGTTCGCCATGGTCAGGCCGTTCCCCGTTCGGTCGACAACGATGTCGTGTAGGGACGGTAGCGTTCTGGCAGAGGGTGAGGCGACTCCCGGCGCGCGGCCGGGGTCCACTGGGAGGTTGAACGTGATGTCCGACGAGGCCGGGGCGCCCGCCGGGGAGCCCGGCGCGGCGCTCCCGACCGGGCCCGCGGCGCCCGCGGGGCCCGCCGGGCCGCAGGCCGAGCCGACCGGCGACGCGCGCGTGGACGCCGCGCTGGCCCGGCTCGCCGAGCTGGCCGGCACGCCGGTGGCCGCGCACGTGGAGGTCTTCGAGGACGTCCACCAGCGGCTCCAGGAACTGCTGGCCGCCGCCGACGACGGCGAGCCCGGCCCGTCCGGCCCGCCCGTGCCCCGGCCTCCCGCGCCCGGCATGGCCCCGCCCCGCCCGGTGCCGCCCCGTCCCGGCCCCCCGCAAGGGCCGCGCGCATGAGCAGGCGACGTCTCGACGCCGAGCTGGTCCGCCGCGAGCTCGCCCGTTCCCGCGAGCACGCCGCCCAGCTCATCGCCGACGGCCGCGTCAAGGTCGGCGGCCAGACCGCCGCCAAGGCCGCCACGCAGGTCGACACCGGCGCCGCGATCCTGGTCGACACCGCCGACGCCGGGCCCGAGTACGTCTCGCGCGGCGGCCACAAGCTCGCCGGCGCGCTGGCGGCCTTCACCGGCCTCGACCCCGCCGGCCGCGTCGCGCTGGACGCCGGCGCGTCCACCGGCGGCTTCACCGACGTGCTGCTGCGCGCCGGCGCGGCCCGCGTGTACGCGGTGGACGTCGGCTACGGGCAGATCGCCTGGTCGCTGCGCACCGACGAGCGCGTCACGGTCCTCGAACGCGTCAACGTCCGCGACCTGACGCCCGAGCAGCTCGGCCAGCCGGAGGCCGCGCAGCCCGACCTGGTCGTGGGGGACCTGTCGTTCATCTCACTGAAGCTGGTGCTGCCGCCCCTCCGGCGCGTCGCCGCGCCCCACGCCGACTACGCGATGATGGTGAAACCCCAATTCGAAGTGGGTAAGGACCGCGTCGGCGCGGGCGGAGTGGTCCGCGACCCGGAGCTGCGCGCCGAGGCGGTGCGCGGCGTCGCCGGGCACGCCGCGTCCCTCGGCCTCGGGGTGAACGGCGTGACCGCGAGCCCGCTGCCCGGCCCGTCGGGCAACGTGGAGTACTTCCTGTGGCTGCGCGCCGGCGCGCGGCCCCTGGACGAGGCCGACCTGGCCAAGGCCATCACGGAGGGCCCGCAGTGAACACCGGGCCGAGCGGAGGCGAGGCGATGGAGCCGGCCATGAAGCAGAGAACGGTGCTGGTCGTCGCGCACACCGGGCGACCGGAGGCGGTGCGCAGCGCCCAGCTGGTGATCGAGCGCCTCACCCAGGCGGGCATCACCGTGCGGGTGCTGGAGGGCGAGGCCGAGGACATCGGCTGCGCCGGGGTGAAGGTGATGCCGCGCGCCGCGGCCGCCGCCGAGGGCGCCGAGCTGGTGATGGTGCTGGGCGGCGACGGCACGCTGCTGCGCGCCGCCGACCTGGCCCGGCCCGCCGGCACCCCGCTGCTGGGGGTCAACCTCGGCCACGTCGGGTTCCTGGCCGAGGCCGAGCGCGAGGACCTCACCGCGACCGTCGAGCGCGTGGTCAGCCGCCGCTACGACGTCGAGGAGCGCATGACCATCGACGTGACCGTGCGCCGCAACGGCACGCTGATCGGCACCAACTGGGCGCTGAACGAGGCCACCGTCGAGAAGTCCGAGCGCGAGCGCATGCTGGAGGTCGTCGCCGAGATCGACGGCCGCCCGCTGTCCAACTGGGGCTGCGACGGTGTGGTGTGCGCCACGCCCACCGGCTCGACCGCCTACGCTTTCTCCGCGGGCGGCCCGGTGGTGTGGCCGGAGGTCGAGGCGATGCTGGTGGTGCCGATCAGCGCGCACGCGCTGTTCGCGCGGCCGCTGGTGGTCTCGCCGAGCTCGGCGGTGGCCATCGAGGTGCTGCCCGGCACGCCCCGGGCGGTGCTGTGGTGCGACGGGGCGCGCACACTGGACCTGCCGCCGGGCGCGCGCGTGGAGGTGCGCCGGGGCAGCGAGCCGGTCCGGCTCGCCCGCCTGCACCTGACGCCGTTCACCGACCGGCTGGTGACCAAGTTCGGGCTGCCGGTCACCGGCTGGCGCGGCCGGGCGCGGGCCCGGGCGGAGGAGCCGGCGGACGGGGGCAGGGGATAATCTCCACAGGCGCTGAACCGGGATCTGTTGTGCGAGGGGTTGTGACGCTGGTGCGTCCGATGGTCGATGAGGTACGGATCCAGGGCCTCGGAGTGATCGACGAGGCCGTGCTCGATCTGTCCCCGGGCTTCAACGTCGTCACCGGCGAGACCGGTGCCGGCAAGACCATGGTGGTCACCAGCCTGGGACTGCTGTTCGGCGGCCGCGCCGACCCGCAGCGGGTGCGGCCGGGGGCCGGCCGCGCCACCGTGGAGGGCCGCCTGGTGGTCGATCCGGGGGGCCGGGTGGTCGAGCGGGTGGAGGAGGCCGGCGGCGAGCTGGACGACGACACGCTGATCATCAGCCGCTCGGTGTCGGCCGAGGGCCGCTCGCGGGCCTACCTGGGCGGCCGGTCGGTGCCGGTCAGCCTGCTGATCAACCTGGCCGACGACCTGGTGGCCGTGCACGGCCAGTCCGACCAGCAGCGGCTGCTGCAGGCCGGGCGGCAGCGCGGCGCGCTCGACCGGTACGCCGGGGGCGCGCTGACCAAGCCGATGCGCGCCTACACCAAGACCTACCAGCGGCACCGCCAGGTGTCGGCGCTGCTGGAGGAGCTGACCACCCGCGCCCGCGACCGGCGGCAGGAGGCCGAGCTGCTGCGCTTCAACCTGGAGGAGATCGAGAAGATCGATCCCAAGCCGGGCGAGGACGCCGAGCTGGCCGCCGAGGAGGAGCGCCTCGGCCACGCCGACGCCCTGCGCGGCGCGGCCGACACCGCGCACGAGGCGCTGCTGGGCGACCCGGCGGCGGCGTTCGAGGCCGCCAACGTGGTCAGCCTGCTCGGCCAGGCCCGCAACGCGCTGGACGCCGTCCGCGACCACGACCCCGAGCTCGCGGGCCTCGCCGACCGGCTGGCCGAGGCCGGGTACCTGGTCTCGGACGTGGCCACCGACCTGGCCGCCTACGCCGAGTCGGTGGACGCCGACCCGGCGCGGCTCGCGGCCGTCCAGGAGCGCCGCGCCGAGGTCACCGCCCTCACCCGCAAGCACCACGGCCAGTCCCTGGAGGAGGTGCTGGAGTGGGCGCGCACGTCGGCGGCCCGGCTCACCGAGCTGGAGGGCGACGACGACCGCGTCGAGGAGCTGCGCGCCGAGCACGGGGAGCTGGAGGAGCGGCTGGCCGCCGAGGCCGCCGAGCTGACCGCGGTGCGGGCCCGCGCCGCCGAGCGCTTCTCCGAGGCCGTCACCAAGGAGCTGACGGCGCTGGCGATGCCGCACGCCCGCGTGCACGTCACCGTCACCCCCACCGGCGACTACGGCCCGCACGGCGCCGACGAGGTCGAGGTGCGGCTCGCCCCGCACCCGGGCGCGCAGCCGCTGCCGCTGCACAAGGGCGCCTCCGGCGGCGAGCTGTCGCGGGTGATGCTCGCCATCGAGGTGGTGTTCGCCGGCGCCGACCCGGTCCCGACGTTCGTGTTCGACGAGGTGGACGCGGGCGTCGGCGGCAAGGCCGCCGTCGAGATCGGCCGCCGGCTGGCGCGGCTGGCCCGCAACGCGCAGGTGATCGTGGTCACCCACCTGCCGCAGGTCGCCGCGTTCGCCGACCAGCACCTGCTGGTGGAGAAGTCCAGCGACGGCAGCGTCACCCGCAGCGGCGTCACCGCCCTGGACCGCGAGGGGCGGGTCCGGGAGCTGTCGCGGATGCTGGCGGGCCTGGAGGACTCCGAGCTGGGCCGCGCCCACGCGGAGGAACTTCTCGAACTCGCCGCACAAGAACACTGAACAACCCCGAACTCCCGGTAAGGTCAAGATCACCTAAAACAACAGAGAGTACGCGAACGAACACGCCCCGCCGTTCGTCGTTACCGGTGTCCCCTCCCGCGCTCTGGCAGGATGTCTTGCGATGAACGACCCGTCTCCGACCACCGAGCGACGCGCGCGCCTGTCGCAGAAGCTGCCGCGGCGCGTGCTCGGGCTCGGCCGCGGCAAGGAGGACGGCCGCTCCGGGGTCGCCGCGGTCGCGCGGCTGGACCGCCGCACCAAGGACCTCACCAAGCGGCTGCAGCCCGGCGAGGTCGCCGTCATCGACCATGTCGACCTCGACCGCGTCAGCGCCGAGGCGCTGGTGTCGTGCGAGGTCGGCGCGGTGGTGAACGTGGCCCCCAGCATCTCGGGCCGCTACCCCAACCTGGGCCCGCAGATCCTGGTCGAGGCCGGCATCCCGCTGGTGGACGACGTCGGCCCGGAGATCTTCGCCAAGCTGGACGAGGGCGACCAGGTCCGCGTCGAGGACGCCACCGTCTACCGCGGCGAGGACGTGGTCGCCAAGGGCACCGAGCAGACGCCCGAGACGGTCCAGGCCGCCCTCACCGAGGCCAAGGCGGGGCTCGCCCACCAGCTCGAGGCGTTCGTCGCCAACACCATGGAGTACGTCAAGCGCGAGCGCGACCTGCTCATCGACGGCGTCGGCGTCCCCGAGGTGGAGACCAAGCTGGCCGGCCGGCACGCGCTGATCGTGGTGCGCGGCTACCACTACCGCGAGGACATCGCCACGCTGCGGCCCTACATCCGCGAGTACCGGCCGGTGCTGATCGGGGTGGACGGCGGCGCCGACGCGCTGCTGGAGGCCGGCTACAAGCCCGACATGATCGTCGGCGACATGGACTCGGTGTCGGACGCCGCGCTCACCAGCGGCGCCGAGATCGTCGTGCACGCCTACCGCGACGGCCGCGCGCCGGGCCTGGCGCGGGTGGAGGAGCTGGGCCGCCAGGCCGTGGTCTTCCCCGCCACCGCCACCAGCGAGGACATCGCCATGCTGCTGGCCGACGACAAGGGCGCCACGCTGATCGTGGCGGTCGGCACGCACGCCAACATGGTCGAGTTCCTCGACAAGGGCCGCGCGGGCATGGCCAGCACGTTCCTCACCCGGCTGCGCGTGGGCAGCAAGCTGGTGGACGCCAAGGGCGTCAGCCGCCTGTACCGCAGCCGCATCTCCTCCTGGTCGCTGCTGTTCCTGGTGCTGGGGGCGTTCATCGCGATGACCACCGCGGTGTTCATGTCGCCCGCGGGCGACGTCATCGAACCGCTGCTGGCCGAGCGCTGGCACTCCTTCCTCTTCTGGCTGACCGGACTCTTCACGTGATCGATTTCCGATACCACCTCGTCTCCATCGTCGCGATCTTCCTGGCGCTGGCGCTCGGCATCATCCTGGGCTCCACGACGCTGTCGCAGTCGGTGACCAACGGCCTGCGCCGCCAGGCCAACTCGGTGGCGCAGACCAACGAGCAGCTCAAGCGGCAGCAGCGCCAGCTGGAAGGGCAGCTCAAGGGCGAGCAGCAGTTCGCCGACGTGCTCGGCTCCCAGATCGTCGCCGACCGGCTCAAGGGCCAGTCGGTGGTGCTGGTGGAGACCCCGGGCGCGAGCAACGAGAGCATCGAGAAGGTCGGCGAGCTGGCCAAGAACGCGGGCGCGACCGTCACCGGCCGGGTCACCGTCCAGAAGAAGTTCCTGGACGACGACCAGACCGCGACCGTCGACCAGCTGGCCGCCCAGCTCAAGCCGACCGACCTGGAGCTGCCCGGCGACGCCGGCGCCTACGCCAAGGCCGGCGCGGTCCTGGCCAGCGCCATCGTCACCAAGGACGCGGCCCGGACCGGCCGCGAGGACGCCGCGGGCGGCACCGTGCTCAACGGTTTCCGCGAGGCGGGTTACGTGACCACCAGCGGGAAGCCCGGCCAGCATGCGACACTCGCCGTCGTGATCGCACCGTCGGCCCCCTACGCCTACCCGGGCGGCGACGTCGACAACAAGGCGCTGCTGTCGGTCGCGGGCGCCCTCGACGCCGCCGGGCGCGGCGTCGTGCTGGGCGGCCCGGCCGAGTCCGCCCAGGAGGGCGGGCTGATCACCGCGCTGCGCGACTCCGACGACGACAAGAACCTCTCCTCCACCGACGCGGTGGACACCGCCTCCGGGCAGGTCGTGGCGATCCTGGCGCTGCAGAACGAACTGGCCGGCAAGCCCGGCCAGTACGGGACGGGCGCGGGCGCGAGCGGCTACCTGCCCTCGCCGGCGCCCGCCGCGGGGAAGAACGGATGATCCAGTGAAACCTGCCGTCCGCCTGCTGGCCGGGGCCGCCCTCGGGGCGGGCCTCGGAGCCGTGGCCGCCCGCACCGCCTACACCGCGCTGACCCGCCGCCCGCCCGGCCTCGCCGGGCGTCCCGGGGACCAGGTGTGGGGCCGCGTCAACCATCGCGGCGAGCCGGTGACGCTGCTGGAGGGCCCGGCGTTCGCGGCCGGCGCCGCCGCGGCGGGCCTGCTGGTCCCGGGCGCGACGGGCCGGGCCCGCGCCGCCGCGCTGCTGGCGGGCGCGGGGTCGGGGCTGCTCGGCGGCTACGACGACCTGTCGGGCTCGGCGTCCTCGCGCGGCTTCAAGGGCCACCTCGGCGCGCTGGCGCGCGGCGAGGTCACCACCGGCGCGGTGAAGATCCTCGGCATCGGCGCGACCGGCCTGGCCGCCGCCGCGGTCGCCGGGTCGCCCGCGCCCACCCGCGCCGGCCGGGCGTTCGACACGCTGGTCAACGGCGCGCTGGTGGCCGGCGGCGCCAACCTGATGAACCTGTTCGACCTGCGGCCCGGCCGCGCCATCAAGGTCGGCCTGATCACCGGCGTGCCGCTGGCGCTGACCTCCTCGGGGTCGGCGGTGGTCGCCGCGCCGCTGGGCGCGGCCGCCGCCCTGCTGCCCGAGGACCTCGGCGAGCGCGCGATGCTCGGCGACACCGGCGCCAACGCGCTGGGCGCGCTGCTCGGCCTCGCCGCCACCAGGCTGGGCCGCGGGCCCCGGCTGGCGGTGCTGGCGGGCGTCGCGGGCCTGAACGCCGCCAGCGAGGTCGTCAGCTTCACCAAGGTCATCGCTCGCACCCCGGTGCTGCACAGGATCGACATGCTGGGCCGCCGCCCGGCCGCCCCCGCGCCGGACCCGGCCCCCGCCGAGACCGCGCGCGCGTCCTGACCCGCCTCCCCGCCGCTCCCCGCCCCGGCCCCGCTCCCGCCCGGAAATCCGTGACCCCGTGACCCCTGTGCCCCCGCCGCCCGCGTCCCTGGACGCGCCCGAGCCTCCGGCCGCGCCCCCGGCGGTCCCCCCGCCCGCGCCGCCGTCCGGGGGCCCGGTCCGGTGAGTCCACGGCTCCGCCGCCTCACCGGCGGCCTGGCGGGCGCCGCCGTCGTCATCGGGGTCATCACCGTGCTGTCCCGGCTGGCGGGGTTCGGCCGCACCTACGTCTTCTCCCAGACCGTCACCACCTCCTGCCTGAGCCAGGCGTACTTCACCTCCACCCAGATCCCCGCGATCGTCTACGAGATCGTCGCGGGCGGGGCGCTGGCCAGCATGGTGGTGCCGGTGCTGGCCGGGCCCGCCGAGCGCGGCGACCGCGCGCAGGTGCGGCAGATCGCCTCGGCGCTGGTCACCTGGATCGTGCTGCTGATGGTGCCGCTGTCGCTGCTGATGGCGCTGCTGTCGGGGCCGGTCATGCAGCTGCTGGTCGGCCCCGACCTGGCGGGCTGCGACCGCGGCGACATCGTGGCGGTCGGCGCCGACATGCTGGCGGTGATGGCGCCCCAGATGGTCATGTACGGGCTGGCGGTGGTGCTGTACGGGCTGCTGCAGTCGCACCGCCGCTTCGTGGCGCCCGCGCTGGCCCCGCTGATGTCCAGCCTGGTGGTGATCGTCGCCTATCTCGCGTACGCGCCGCTCGGCCGCGGCTACGAGAACGACCTGGCGCACCTGCCGCTGCGGGCCGAGCTGACGCTGTCGATCGGCACCGCGCTCGGCGGCGTGGCGATGGCGGTCACCGCCGGGGTCGCGGTGTGGCGGCTGCGGCTGGGGCTGCGGCCCGCGCTGCGGTTCCCGCCCGGCGTGGCGCGCCGGGTGCGGCGGCTGGCGATCGCGGGGCTGGCCACCGTGGTCGCCCAGCAGCTGTCGGCGCTGCTGGTGGTGCGGCTCAGCTACGAGGGCACCGGCGGCGCGCTGGCCAACTACCAGTACGCCTGGGCGATCTACCTGCTGCCGTGGGCGATCCTGGCGGTGCCGATCGCCACCAGCGCCTTCCCGATGCTGTCGGCGCGCACCGGGCGGGACGAGGCCGCCGAGTTCGACCGCATCACCGCCAAGACCACCCGCGCGGTGGTGCTGGTGTCGTGCGCCGGGGCCGCCGCGCTGGCGGCGGTGGCGCTGCCGGCCGCCGGGGTGTTCAACCCGGGCCGGCCCGACCAGCAGGAGGTGCTGGCCCGCGCGGTGCTGGCGTTCGCGCCGGGCCTGCTGGGCTACGGGCTGGTCGCGCACCTCGGCCGGGTGCTGTACGCGGCCCGGCGCGGCCGGGCGGGCGCGCTGGCGGTCGTCGCGGGCTGGGCCGTCGTCATGGTCGCCGACCTGGCGCTGGTGGCGGCCGCCGACCGGCGGTGGGTGGTGGCGGCGCTGGGCCTCGGCAACACGGTCGGCATGACGGTCGCGGGCGTGCTGCTGCTGGCCGCGCTGGTGCGGGCCCGGGGCGCGGCGGCCGCGCGCGGGGTGCCGCGCGCCCTGCTGGCGGGCCTGGCGGGCGGCGCGTCGGGCGGCGCGGCCGGGTACGCCCTGGCCGCGCTGGTGGGCACCGGCGGCCAGGTGCGCGACATCGCCGTCGGTGCGCTGGCGGCGGTGGCGGCCGGCGCGGTGTTCCTGTTGGTCGCGTTCGTGATCGACGGCCGGGATCTGCGGGCCGTCCTCAGCCGGAAGGTCACCCGAGATGTCTGATGTGAAGGTCTCCGACGAGCTGTCCGGGCTGCGCGTGGCGCTGGTGCTGGGCACCAGCGCCGGCGGCGTGGGCCGGCACGTGCGGTCGGTGGCCGAGGGGCTGGCGGCGCGCGGCGCGCGGGTGCTGGTGTGCGGGCCCGCCGCGACCGAGGAGCGGTTCGGCTTCACCGCCGCGGGGGCCCGGTTCGCCGAGGTGGACCTGGCCGACCGGCCCCGCCCGGTCAACGACGCGAAGGCCGTCGCGCGGCTGCGCAGGCTGCTGCGCGGCGCCGACGTCGTGCACGCGCACGGCCTGCGCGCCGGGGCGCTCGCCGTGGCCGCCGCCGCGCGGGTCGCGCCCGGCCCGCTGCGCTTCGGGCGGGGCGCCGTGCCGCTGGTGGTCACCCTGCACAACGCCGTGATCACCGGCGGGCGCACCGCCGCGGTGTACGGGGCGCTGGAGCGGGTGGTGGCGCGCGGGGCGACCCGCGTGCTGGGCGTCTCGCCCGACCTGGTGGAGCGGATGCGGGGGCTGGGGGCCCGGTCGGTGGGCGACGCACTGGTGCCCGCGCCCGCGCCGCGCTCGCAGCCCGGCCCGGCCGCCCGCGCCGACCTGCGCGCCGAGCTGGGCGTGGGGGACCGGCCGCTGATCGTCACCGTGGCGCGGCTGGCCGACCAGAAGGGCCTGCCGACGCTGCTGGACGCGGCGGCCGGCTGGGCCCGGCGCGAACCCCGGCCGCTGGTGGCGATCGCGGGGGACGGGCCGCTGGAGCCGGTGCTGCGCTCCCGGATCGAGGCCGAGGGGCTGCCGGTGGTACTGCTGGGCCGCCGCTCGGACGTCCCGGCGCTGCTGGCGGCCGCCGACGTGGCGGTGGTGCCCAGCGTCTGGGAGGGGCAGCCGTTGATCGTCCAGGAGATCCTGCGCGCCGGGCGGCCGCTGGTCGCCACCCGGGTCGGCGGCGTCCCGGTCATGGTCGGCGCGGACCGGCCCGTGCGGCGGGGGCCGGACGGGCCGCTGCTGCACGGCCCCGAGAGCGAGGCGGCGCTGCTGGTGCCGCCGGGCGACGCGGCGGCGCTGGAGCGGGCCGTCGGCCGCGTGCTGGACGACCCGGCGCTGGCGGTGCGGCTCGGCGCGGCCGCCGCGCAGCGGGCGGCGACGCTGCCGACCGAGGCCGACGCGGTGGACCAGCTCGCCGGGATCTACCGGGAGCTGGGCGCCGCCGGGGCCCGCTGACCGCCGCCTTCCCGGGCGCGGGCTGGTGATCGTCGGGCCTTAGATGCGCGCCGCGGCGATCCGGTTCGCGAATTTTCCGAAAAATCTCGCCGGGAGGGAACGCGCCGCATGGTGTCCGCGTTGGAGTAGGCAGTGGAGGGGAGTATCCCCGCGCGGCGGTTTCGTCAATACGGTCGGTCCGTGCCGACCCGGGCCGTCGGCCCGCGCATCAGGGCGGGAGAGACCTCCGGCATTCAACCGAGCCGGAGGAGTCACGTTGCACGTGCCCCCTTGGGTGTGGGCCCTGACGCTGGTCGGGATCCTCGCCGTCATCCTCATCGACCTTCTGGTCATCCACCGCAACGACACCCGGGAGTTCGACACCCGGCGCGCCGCCTTCTGGTCGGCGGTCTACATCTCCCTGGCCGTGGCGTTCGGCCTCGGCGTCTGGGCGTTCTCCGGCGGCGAGTACGCCGCCCAGTACTTCGGCGGGTTCGTCACCGAGAAGAGCCTCAGCGTCGACAACCTGTTCGTGTTCATGGTGATCCTGGCGCGCTTCGCGGTGCCCAAGCACGCCGAGCACAAGGTGCTGATGGCCGGGATCATCATCGCGCTGGTGCTGCGCGGCGCGTTCATCGCCGTCGGCGCGGCCGCGATCTCCACCTTCACCTGGGTGTTCTTCATCTTCGGCGCCATCTTGATCTGGACCGCGATCGGCCTGGTGCGCGGCGAGGACGAGGACGAGGAGCTCAAGGAGAACTTCCTGCTGCGCTGGGCCAAGCGGGTGCTGCCCACCAGCGACGACTACGACGGCGACAAGGCGTTCACCCGCAAGAACGGCCGCCGGATGGTCACCCCGCTGTTCATCGTGATGATCGCGATCGGCTCCACCGACGTGCTGTTCGCGCTGGACTCCATCCCCGCGATCTTCGGCCTGACCACCGAGCCGTACCTGGTGTTCACCGCCAACGCCTTCGCCCTGATGGGCCTGGTGCAGCTGTACTTCCTGCTGGGCGGCCTCACCGACCGGCTGGTCTACCTCGGGCACGGCCTGGCGTTCATCCTCGGCTTCATCGGCGTCAAGCTGATCTTCCACGCGCTGCACGAGTACGGCCAGCACTGGGCCCCGGAGATCCCGATCTGGCTGTCGCTGGCGGTCATCGCCGGCACCCTGGTCGCCGTCACCGTCGCCAGCCTGGCGGTCCCGCCGAAGAAGGCCAAGGCCGCGGGGCCGGCCGCGGGATCGGCCGCCGGGCGGGCCGAAGGGAAGGCCGGCGCGCCCGCCGCCGAGGGCGTCGAGGGCGACACCGCGGACGCCGGGGACTCGGCGGTCGAATCCGGGCGCGGCCCGGGACGCGGCACCGCCGGCTAGGTGGATGCGCGCCGCCCGTGAGAGTAAGGTCACTGCCGCACATGACCAGAATGCTGTTCTAGAATCTGGGTCAATAGCGGTCTGAGAGAAGGTGACGCATGGCCATCGGGTTGACCGAGGAGCACGAGGCACTCGCCGATTCGGTACGCGGATTCGCCGAGCGCAACATCACCACGGCGGTCGTCCGGGACGCCCTGGAGGCCGAGGGCGAGGCCCGGCCCCCGTTCTGGTCGGCCCTGGCCGAGCAGGGCCTGCTGGGCCTGCACCTGGACGAGGAGCAGGGCGGGCAGGGCTACGGCCTGCTGGAGCTCGCGGTGGTGCTGGAGGAGCTGGGCCGCGCCGCCGCGCCCGGCCCGTTCCTGCCGACCGTGCTGGCCAGCTCGGTGGTCAACGCCTCCAGCAACGCCAAGGCCCGCACCGAGCTGCTGCCGGCGCTGGCCGACGGGTCCAGGACCGGCGCGGTCGCGCTGGCCGGGGGCCTGACCGGCAGCCGCGACAACGACGTGCTGACCGTCACCGGCAGCGCCGACACCGTGCTGGGCGCGTCCCTGGCCGACGTGCTGGTGCTGCCGGTGGAGGTCGCCGGGTCCACCGAGTGGGTCGCGGTCGACGCCGCCGACCTGACGGTGACCCCGGTCGAGAGCCTGGACCGGGTGCGCCGCGTCGCCAGGGTCGAGGCCGCGGGGGTGGCCGTCGCCGCCGACCGCGTGCTGGACGGCCTCACCGCCGGCCGCGTCCGCGACCTGGCCGCCGCGCTGTTCGGCGCCGAGGCCGCGGGCCTGGCCGGCTGGCTGGTCACCACCGCCGCCGAGTACGCCAAGGTGCGCGAGCAGTTCGGCCGCCCGATCGGCCAGTTCCAGGGCGTCAAGCACAAGGCCGCCCGCGCGCTGATCGCGCTGGAGCAGGCCCGCGCCGCCGCCTGGGACGCCGCCCGCGCCCTGGACGAGGGCACCGAGGACGCCGGCTTCGCCGCCGCGGTCTCCGCCGTGATCGCCACCGACGCCGGGGTGCAGACCGCCCGCGACGCCATCCAGATCCTCGGCGGCATCGGCTTCACCTGGGAGCACGACGCGCACATCTACCTGCGCCGCGCCCTCACCCTGCGGGCCCTGCTCGGCCCGGCCAAGGACTGGGCCGCCAAGGTGGCCGACCTCGCGCTGGCCGGCGGCCGCCGCGAGGTCGAGCTGGAGCTGGACGACGACACCCAGCCGCTGCGCGAGCGCATCCGCGCCGAGGTCGCCGAGCTCGCCGCGATCGAGGACAAGACCGCGCGCAACCACAAGATGGGCGACGACGGCTGGACCGTGCCGCACTTCCCCGAGCCCTGGGGGCGCGGCGCCGGGCCGGTCGAGCAGATCCTCATCCAGCAGGAGCTGAGGGCCGCCAAGGTCAAGGCCCCCAACCTGGTCATCGGCGCGTGGCTGGTGCCGTCGCTGGTCCGCTACGGCACCGAGGAGCAGAAGGAGCGCTTCCTGCGCCCGACGCTGCGCGGCGAGATGGTGTGGTGCCAGCTGTTCTCCGAGCCCGGCGCGGGTTCGGACCTGGCCTCGCTGTCGATGAAGGCCGAGCGGGTCGAGGGCGGCTGGAAGCTCACGGGTCAGAAGATCTGGACCTCGGTGGCGCAGTTCGCGCAGTGGGGCTTCTGCATCGCCCGCACCAACCCCGACGCTCCCAAGCACGACGGCATCACCTACTTCCTGGTGGACATGAAGGCCGAGGGCGTCGACGTGCGCCCGCTCAAGGAGCTGACCGGCGAGGCGATCTTCAACGAGGTGTTCCTCGACGGCGTGTTCGTGCCCGACGACTGCGTGGTCGGCGAGGTCGACAAGGGCTGGCAGGTCGCCCGCAACACCCTGTCCAACGAGCGGGTCTCGCTGTCCACCGGCGGCGGCATGGGCATGGGCGTGCCCGAGCTGCTGGACTTCTTCAAGGGCCGCGAGCTGGACCCGGTCGCCACCGCCGAGGTCGGCAAGCTGGTCGCCCAGGGCCAGTCCATCGACCTGCTGGGGCTGCGCACCACCCTCAAGCAGCTGAACGGCGTCGAACCGGGCGCCGAGGCGTCGGTGCGCAAGCTGCTGGGCGTGCAGTTCAACCAGGACGTGGCCGACTACTGCTGGGCGGCGCAGGGCGCGGCGGCCAGCACCGAGGTCACCATGGCCGAGAGCGGCATCGTGGCCCGCGCCATGCTGTTCAGCCGCGCGATGACGATCTACGGCGGCACCACCGAGGTGCAGCTCAACATCATCGGCGAGCGGCTGCTCGGCCTGCCCCGCGACCCCGAGCCGGGCAAGTAGCGGCACGCGCCCACGCCATCGCGACGCCCGCCCCCGCGCGGGCGCGCGAAGGCGGCGCCCCGGTGTCCATGCGGCACCGGGGCGCGCCTGCCGGGCGGTCAGTCCCGCCGGGGGCGCATCAGGAAGGCGACGTTCACCAGGACGATGCCCACCCACACGATGAGCAGCCCCGGCAGGTCGGCCTGCGCCACGCCGATCGCGCTCAGCGGGATGCTGGCCGCCAGCGACACGATGGCCAGCGCCAGGCCCGCGCTCCGGTCGGCCGAGTCCTGCCTGGCCACGTGCTTGGCGGTCTTCGCCCGGCGCGGCGCGTCCTCGGCGGCGCGGGCCTGCAGGGCCTCCTCGATGCGGTCCACGACCGTCTCCAGGAAGGCGTCGTCGTATTCGGGGCCGAGCCCGAGCTCCTGGCGGGCGGCCACGGCCGCCTTCAGGTCGTCGCGCGGCAGGCGTGGAGTGGTCATGGTTCGGTTATAGGCCGCCGGTACCGTCCGGTACGACCCTCCACAGGAGGAAAACGGCTATACCTCGCAGGGAGGAGGCCGGTCCGGATACGGTACCGGTCGGTAATGCTTTCCGCTTCTTCCCCTCCCGGAGGTGCACGTGACTGTGCGGGCCCGATCGTCTGTCTCCTTCGCCTGTACGGCCGTCGCCGCCGCGCTGCTGCTCACCGCCTGCGGAGGCGGTGACAAGGAGAAGAAGGAGCCGGTGCCGGCGGCGAAGCCGACCAAGCTGGCGCCGGTGCCCAAGGTGGAGCCGGCGCAGGTGAAGCCGCTGGTGGGCAAGTGGGTCAGCTCCGCCAAGGACTACTTCCAGTTCAAGAACGACGGCACCGGGGTGTGGATGAAGGAGAAGCAGACCCTGTGGAGCGGGCAGGCCATCCCCGAGGGGAGCGGCAAGTTCCGCTTCTCCTGGCAGGGCGGCGACCCGCAGACCTCCTCGTACTGGGGGGTGACCGTCGCCGACGGCGGCGGCAAGCTGACGTTCGCCGGCACCAACCTCACCTACACGAAGGCCAAGGGATGACCGACGCCCACAACGCGGACACCGGCACCGACAACGGCACCGACCTCGGCGCGGACACCGGCGCCGCCCCGGCGGCCGACCCGAGCCGGTTCGCCTCGCCCGCCGACGTGGACCGGCGGCTCGCCCAGGTGGACTACCTGGCCGACGACGCGATCGCCACCACGGTCTTCCTGGCCCAGGCCCTCGGCAAGCCGCTGCTGGTGGAGGGCCCGGCCGGGGTCGGCAAGACCGAGCTGGCCAAGGCCGTCGCGGCCGCCACCGGCTCGGAGCTGATCCGGCTGCAGTGCTACGAGGGCCTGGACGAGGCCCGCGCGCTGTACGAGTTCAACTACAAGAAGCAGCTGCTGGCGATCCAGGCGGCGAACGGCGACCGGGCCTGGCGGGAGACCCACGACGACATCTTCGCCGAGGAGTTCCTGCTGGAGCGGCCGCTGCTGGCCGCCATCCGCCGCACCGGCCCGACCGTGCTGCTGATCGACGAGGCCGACAAGGCCGACGTCGAGGTCGAGGGGCTGCTGCTGGAGGTGCTGTCGGACTTCCAGATCACCATCCCCGAGCTCGGCACCGTGCAGGCGGTGCGCCGCCCGTTCGTGCTGATCACCTCCAACGCGGCGCGGGAGCTGTCGGAGGCGCTGAAGCGCCGCTGCCTGTACCTGCACCTGGACTACCCGGCCGCCGACCGCGAGCGCGACATCGTGCTGGCGCAGGTGCCCGGCATCGAGGCCGAGCTCGCCGAGCAGCTGGTGCGCACGGTCGGCACGCTGCGCGCCCTGGAGATCAAGAAGGCGCCGTCGATCGCCGAGACCGTGGACTGGGCGCGCACGCTGCTGGCGCTCGGCCTGGACGAGCTGGACGAGGCCGCCGTCGCCCGCACGCTGGGCGTGGTCCTCAAGCACGTGTCGGACCAGGAGCGCGCGGCCAAGGAACTGGGCCTGCGCCCGTGAGGGCCGGGGCGCGGGAGGACCGCGGATGAGGGGCGGGGCCTGACGATGGCGTCTCTGGTGGACCGGCACACCGCGTTCGTCGCCGCGCTGCGCGAGGCGGGCCTGCCGGTGTCGGTCGCCGAGGGCCTGGACGCGGTGCGCGCCATGCGCGTGGTCGACCTGCTGGACCGGGAGGCGCTGCGCGCCGCGTACGCCGCGACCCTGGTCAAGCGGCCGGTGCACCGGCCGCAGTTCGACATGCTGTTCGACCTGTGGTTCCCGGCTGCGCTCGGGGACGGCGCGGGCCGCACCGCCGACGACCGGCCCGCCCGCACGCTGGACGGCGAGGGGCGGCCCGTCCCGCCGCCGCTGGACCCGCTGGTGCAGGAGCGCCGCCGGGAGCTGGCCGACCTGCTGCTGCGCGGCGACGACGCGGGGCTGCGGCAGTTCGCCCGCAACGCCGTCGCCGAGTACGGGCGGACGCCGGGGCAGGAGTCGTGGTTCTCCTCCGGGGTGCTGCGCGCGATGTCGCCCGAGACGCTGATGGCGGGCCTGCTCAACGCCGTGCTGAACGGGCGGGAGCGCGGCGGGATGGCCGAGCGGGTGGCGCGCCGGACCTTCACCGACCGCATCGGCCGCTTCCAGGACCTGGTGGCCGGTGAGGTGCGCCGCCGCATCGCCGAGGACACCGGCGTCGAGCGCACCGCGCGCCTGTCGGTGCGGCCGACGCTGGAGAAGCTGGACTTCAACCGCGCCGGGCGCGCCGAGCTTGCGGCGCTGCGCCGCGAAGTGCACCCGATGGCGCGGCGGCTGGCCGCGCGGCTGGCGCAGAAGCAGCGCGCCGGGGACCGGGAGCGCCTGGACTTCCGCCGCACCGTGCGGGCGTCGCTGGCCAGCGGGGGAGTGCCGCTGACCACCCGGCACCGGCCGCGCCGCCCGCACCGGCCCGAGCTGGTGATCCTGTGCGACGCCAGCGACTCGGTGTCGGCGTTCGCGCACTTCACGCTGCTGCTGACGTTCGCGCTGCGCGAGCAGTTCAGCAAGGTGCGGGCGTTCGCGTTCATCGACGCCACCGACGAGATCACCGAGTACTTCGCGCCGGGCGCGGACGTGGCCGACGCGATGACCCGGATGGCGGCCGAGGCCGACCTGGTGTGGATCACCGGGCGCAGCAACTACGGCCACGCCATCAAGGTCTTCGAGGACCGGTACGCCGACGCGGTCACCTCCCGGACGGCGCTGCTGGTGCTGGGCGACGCGCGGTCCAACTACGGCGAGCTGTCGCTGCCGGTCCTGCGCCGCCTGGCCGACCGGGCCCGGCACGCCTACTGGCTGAACCCCGAGCCGCGCACCCAGTGGGACACCGGCGACTCGGCGGCCTCCCGCTACGGCGAGATCGTGCCGATGTACGAGTGCCGCAACCTCACCCAGCTCGCCGAGTTCATCGAGGAGTTGGCCTGACGGCGCCCCCGCCCCGTCAGACCCGTCCCGTCAGGCCCGCCGCTCGGTGCGCAGGAGGGCGGCGAAGGCCGCGCCCAGCAGCGCCAGCACCGCCGACACCAGCAGCGCGGTGTTGGTGCCGCGGGTGAGGGCGTGCGCGTCGGTGCCGCCCCCGGTCGCGCCGGCGATGGCGACGACCGCCGCCACGCCCAGCGCCGCGCCGATGTAACGGGCGGTGTTGTTGGCGCCCGACCCCATGCTCGCGCGGTCGGCCGGGACGCTCTCCACCGCCAGCCGCGCCAGCATCGCGTTGCCCAGGCCGCTGCCGACCCCGGCCAGCGCCAGCCCGGGGACGAGCCGCCACCAGGGCGTGTCCGGTGCGAGGCCGAGCATGGCCAGCTCCCCGGCGGCGTTCAGCGCCAGCGCCACCGCCAGCAGCCGCCCGGCCGACAGCCGGGCGGACAGCCGCCGCGCCTGCACCGCGCCGATCCACGACAGCACCGACCAGACCGCCAGCACGAACGCGGCGGTGACCGCGCTCATGCCGAGGCCCAGCACCATCACGGTGGCCAGGTACGACATGATCCCGATGATCGCCAGGCCGGTGACCAGCGCGCCGGTGACCGACAGCAGGAAGCTGGGCCGGGTGAACAGCCGCAGGTCCAGCATCGGCTCGCGGACCCGCGCCTGCACCGCCACGAACGCGGCCAGCAGCACCGCCGCGGCCGCCAGCAGCCCCAGCACCCAGGGCCGGTCCCAGCCGTCGCGGCCCAGCGTGACCGCGGTGAGCAGCGCCGCGACGCCGGAGACCATGGTGACCAGCCCGGCCGGGTCCAGGCCGCGCCGCCGCTCGGCGCGCGACTCCGGCAGCGTGCGGCGGCCGGTGATCGCGAGCGCGACCGAGGCGGCCGCGGTGAGCCAGTACCACCAGCGCCAGTCGGCCAGAGCGAGCGCGGCCGCCGCGATGGGGCCGAGCGCGATGCCGAGCCCGACCATGCCGCCCCAGGTGCCGGTGGCACGGGTGCGCTCGGGGCCGGGCGGGAAGGCGGCGGCGATGATGCCGAGGCCGGTGGCCAGCAGCCCGGCGCTGGCCGCCCCCTGCACCACGCGCCCGGCGACGAACACCGCCGAGCCGGGGGCCGCCGCGCAGACGACGCTGGAGACCGCGAGGGCGGCCGCGCCGAGCACGAACACCCGGCGGCGGCCGTGGTCGTCGGCCAGGCTGCCGACCGCCAGCAGCGCCGCCGCCAGCCCCAGGCTGATCGAGCTCATGATCCACACCTGGGCCGTGGCGCCGGCGCCCAGGTCGGCGCCGGTGGCGGCGAGGGTGGCGATGGGGGCGGTGTAGTTCATCAGCGCCAGCAGCGTGGCGGCGGCGGGCAGGACGAGGGCGGCGCGCGGCCGGGGCCGCGGGCCGGACCGGGACCGGCGGGGGAGGGTCGTGGTCGTCACGGGAGGGCTCCGTAAGTTCGTTCACTGAACCGGATGCGGCGACCGTAACACAATCCGGTTCAATGAACGAACCGCCGGGCGGGTAGTGTGGCCGCATGGCACTCGGCAAGGACTACGCGGGCCAGAGCTGCTCCCTGGCGCGTGCGCTGGAGGTGGTGGGCGAGCGCTGGACGCTGCTGATCGTCCGCGACGCCTTCTACGGCGTGCGCCGCTTCAGCGACTTCCAGGCGCACCTGGACGTCCCCCGGGCGGTGCTGTCGGCCCGGCTGGCCTCCCTGGTGGAGTCCGGCGTGCTCGAACACCGCGACCACGAGTACGTGCTCACCGAGACGGGCAAGGAGCTGTGGCCCGTCGTCCACGGCCTGTCGCGCTGGGGCGCGCGCAACTTCTCCGACGCCGGTCCCTGCCGGCTGTTCTTCCATGTCTCCTGCGGCGTGCAGGTCGGCCCGGACGGCGTCTGCCCGTCCTGCGGCGCGCTCGCCGCCCCGGAGGAGCTGGAGATGCACCCCGGCCCCGGCATGGACGTCGGATGGCGCGACGACCCGGTCAGCCTGGCTCTGAGCACCCCGCACCGCCTGCTGGAGCCCGTCCGGGGGTGAGCACCCGTAAGTGGTGTTTCGCCTGAGGTGGGTGTGATGTACGGAACAGCGAAGGTTACCGGCTAGTCTCCAGCGTCATGGAGATCGACGAGGCGGTGCCGGCCGCGAGGCCGGCCGCCGTGCCGGTTCCGGAGCAGGCGCCCGGGGCCGGCCGGGTCGCGCGGCGGCCGCGCACCCCGTTCGGCTTCCTGTGGCGGCTGATCGACGGCTCGCCCGAGGACTCCCGCGCCCGCATCGCCCGGCGCGCCCGCGTGCTGGTGACCGTCGCCACCGGCCTCGCCAACCTCGGCGGCGCGCTGGTGGTGCTGCTGTTCACCCTCGTGGTGCCCACCCCCGACAGCGCCACCCCCCACTGGCTGACCGAGCTGAACCTGTGGATCTTCGCCGCGTACGTGGTCGCGGCGGTGCCGGTCGGCCTGCTGCTCGGCGAGCGCTTCTTCCGCCGGGTGCACCGCCTGGTCGAACAGCACGCCGAGCCCGACCGCCGCGAGCGCTCGCTGCTGCTGTACGGCCCGCTGCGGCTGATGGCGGTGCACCTGACCCTGTGGGGCATCGGCACCGTCGGCTGGGTCGTCATCAACCTGCCGTTCTCCGCGCTGGTGGCGGTCAAGCTGGGCCTGACCAGCCTGCTCGGCGGCCTCACCACCTGCACCATCGTCTACCTGCTCACCGAGCGGCTGCTGCGCCGCGCGGTCACCACCGCGCTGGCGGCCGGGGTCCCGCAGCGCACCGGGCTGCCGGGCGTGGTGGCCCGGTCGGTGCTGGCCTGGGGGCTGGGCACCGCGGTGCCGATCCTGGGCCTGGTGGTGCTGGCGCTCGGCTCGTTCCTCATCGCCGAGGTCGACCTGTCGCAGTTCGCGCTGGCGGTGCTGGCGCTCGGCGGCACCGCGCTGATCGTCGGCTTCGGGGTCACCTACGGCGCCGCCCGCGCCATCGCCGACCCCGTGGAGTCGGTGCGGCTCGGCCTCGCGCGGGTGGAGCGCGGCGACCTGGAGGTGCACGTCCCGGTCTACGACGCCAGCGAGGTCGGCCTGCTCCAGGCCGGGTTCAACCGCATGGCCGCCGGGCTGCGCGAGCACGCCCGCCTGCAGGACCTGTTCGGCCGCCAGGTCGGCGAGGACGTCGCCCGGGTCGCGCTGGAGCACGGCGTGGACCTGGGCGGCGAGCAGCGCGAGGTCGCGGTGATCTTCGTGGACATCATCGGCTCCACCCGGCTGGCCGCCGACCGGCCGCCCACCGAGGTGGTCACGCTGCTCAACGCCTTCTTCGCGGTGGTGGTGGAGGTGGTCGGCAGGCACGGCGGCTGGATCAACAAGTTCGAGGGCGACGCCGCCCTGGCGATCTTCGGGGCGCCGCTGGCGCTGGAGGGCGCGGCGGCCCGCGCCCTGGCCGCCTCGCGCGAGCTGGCCGAGCGGCTGCGCACCGAGGTGCCGGGGCTGCGCGCGGCGGTGGGCGTCTCGGCGGGCGAGGCCGTGGCCGGGCACATCGGCGCCGAGGAGCGGTTCGAGTACACCGTGATCGGCGACCCGGTGAACGAGGCCGCCCGCCTCACCGACCTGGCCAAGACCACCCGGGACCTGGTGCTGGCCTCGGGCACCGTGGTGGACGCCGCGGGCCCGGAGGAGGCCGCCCGGTGGTGGCTGGGGGAGGAGGTCACCCTGCGCGGCCGCACCCGGACGACCCGCCTGGCCTCGCCGCGGCGCGCCTCCGACCTCGTGCCGCAGCCGGCCGCCGAGCTGTGACCCGGCCGGGGCCGGACGGGGGCGCGCGGGTCGGGCGGCGCGCACGGACCGCTCAGAACGCGCCGAGCGTCGCTCCGCGCAGCGTGGTGTAGAACGGCGACTTGGCGAACCCCGGACCGGTCTCCTCGCCGATGTAGACGTCGGCGTGGTGCTCGCCTCCGTAGCCCGGCCGGAACACGTCGGTGACCGTCCACTCGGCCTTGCGGAAGGCGTCGCACACCTTGGCGGGGACCGGCTTGCCGCCGGGGGTGCGGCCGCAGTCGGCCACGGCGAACCGCTGCCCGCGCGCGAGCACGTCCTTGTCGGCGGCCGCCGACGCCCACGCGCGCAGCGGCCGCGCGCCCGAGTCGCGGGTGGTGGTGTCCAGCCACCAGCCGACGCTGTACGACCAGTTGAGGTAGCGGCCCTTGTGGGGGCCCGCGGTGATGCGGCCGCTGCCCTCGGTCTTGATGATCTTCAGGAAGTCGGCCGGGTAGGAGCCGAGCGGCGTCTTGCCCCAGGAGCAGTGCAGCTTGGGACAGCCCCGCACCGGCGTGGCCTTGCCGCCGTGGAAGGACTGCACGGCGGTGTAGTAGGTGGTGATCCGCCAGGAGCGGGGCTTGCCGAGCGGCTTCAGCGGCCTGCTGCCCCGCTGCTCGGCCTTCGCCGCCCCGGGTGGGGCGGTCGGGGACGCCGTGGGGGCGGTCGGTGCGCCGGCGGGGGAGGACGCGGGCGCGGTGGCCTGCGGCGGCGGGACGTTCAGGGCCCCCGCCGCGTCGGAGGCTCCAGAGGCGGTGCCGCATCCGGCGAGCGTCACACAGGCCGCCACGATGGCGACGTGCGGTCTCTCGGGCCGCATCCCACCTCCCAGATCGCCGGATTCCCGCGGTTCCGGATTCGGACCAAGAGGACACTATGCCGCACGGGCGCCCGGCGTCTCGCCGTCCGGCGGGGATGGCCCCATGGAGTCATATCCGCAAGGACAGGTTCATCTGGCCCCAAAGAGCTGCGGATCGGGCGGTGGGCGACACGAGGCGGCGGCCCCGGTGGGGGCCGCCGCCTCGTCGCCTCGGCCGGTCAGTGGCCGCGTTTGATCCATTCGTCGAGGTGGGGTGCTTCGGTGGCGATGGTGGTGGTGTCGCCGTGGCCGGTGCGGACGGTGGTGTGGGGCGGCAGGGTCAGCAGCCGGTGGCGGATGGAGTCGATGATGGTGGGAAAGTCGGAGAACGAGCGCCCGGTCGCGCCGGGTCCGCCCTGGAACAGGGTGTCGCCGGAGAACACGGTGTCCAGTGCGGGGGCGTGCAGGCAGACCGCGCCGGGGGAGTGGCCCGGGGTGTGCAGCACCGTCAGCTCGATACCGGCGACGCCGATGGTCTGGCCGTCGGTCAGCTCCCCGTCCGGTGAGGTGTCGGGATGCTTCTGTTTCCACAGCATCAGGTCGGCGGGGTGGAGCAGGACGGGGGCGCCGGTGCGGGCGGCCAGGGCGGGGGCGGCGTCGATGTGGTCGTCGTGGCCGTGGGTGGACACGATCGCCACCAGCCGCCGGTCACCGACGGCGGCGGCGATGGCGTCGGCGTCGTGCGCGGCGTCGATGACGACGCATTGGGTGTCGTCGCCGACGATCCACACGTTGTTGTCGACCTCCCAGGTCCCGCCGTCCAGCGAGAAGGTCCCGGAGGTCACCAGGTGCTCGATCCGGGCGGGCGCGGTCACAGGATCACCACCGAGCGCAGCACATCACCGTGGTGCATCTTGGTGAAGGCGGCCTCGACATCGTCCAGGGCGATGGTCTCGGTGACGAAGGTCTCCAGGTCCAGGCGGCCCTGCAGGTACAGGTCGATCAGCATGGGGAAGTCGCGGGAGGGCAGGCAGTCGCCGTACCAGGAGGACTTCAACGCCCCGCCGCGCCCGAACACGTCCAGCAGCGGCAGCTCCAGCTTCATCTCCGGGGTGGGCACGCCCACCAGCACCACGGTCCCGGCCAGGTCGCGGGCGTAGAACGCCTGCTGGTAGGTCTGCGGCACGCCCACCGCGTCGATCACCACGTCCGCGCCGTGCCCGCCGGTCAGCTCGCGCACCGCCTCAACGACGTCGGCGTCCTTGGCGAGCACGGTGTGAGTGGCGCCCAGGCCGGTGGCGGTGGCCAGTTTGCGTTCGTCCAGGTCGATGGCGATGATCTTGGCGGCGCCGGCCAGGCGGGCGCCCAGCACGGCGGCGGCGCCGACGCCGCCGCAGCCGATGACGGCCACGCTGTCGCCGCGCCCGACGTTGCCGGTGTTGATCGCCGCGCCGAGCCCGGCCATCACCCCGCACCCCAAAAGGCCGGCGACCTCGGGTTTGGCGGCGGGGTCGACCTTGGTGCACTGCCCGGCGGCCACCAGGGTCTTGTCGGCGAACGCGCCGATGCCCAGCGCCGGTGACAGCGGCGTGCCGTCCTCCAGGGTCATTTTCTGGGTGGCGTTGTGGGTGTTGAAGCAGTACCAGGGGCGCCCGCGCAGGCACGCGCGGCACTGCCCGCACACCGCTCGCCAGTTGAGCACCACGAAGTCGCCCGGCTCCACCTCGGTGACGCCCTCGCCGACGGTCTCCACGATCCCGGCGGCCTCATGCCCCAAAAGGAACGGGAACTCGTCGTTGATGCCGCCTTGGCGGTAGTGCAGATCGGTGTGGCACACCCCGCACGCCTGCACCTTCACCACCACCTCGCCCGGACCCGGGTCGGGGATGATGATCGTCTCGATCCGGACGGGCTCGTCCTTGCCCGGTGCGATAACCCCGCGTACTCGCTGCGCCATCCTTGCCGCCCTTTCGTCACGTTCGTCTAGCCGACCCTAGAGGAAACGGCGCGCTGACAACGCCGTCCGCGCCACGAACGGCCTGGTGGGCGGCGCGGCGGGACCCCGCCGGGACCACCTGCCTCCGGGACCCGCTACCTCACGGGCAGCCGCCGCCCCCCTCCGGAGTGAGCCGGCAGATCACCATCAGGCGCGATGCCGGTCCGGCGCACCGCTCGGCACGCTGGGGCCATCGAACGAAGGTCCGTCCCCCCCCGGGAGCTTTCCACCATGAACTCCAGCAGCCCTCGCGTTCCCCGCCGGATCGCGGTGACGGGCCTCGCCATCGCCGCCGTCACCGCGCTCGGCACCGTCAGCGTCCCCGCCGCCCACGCCGCAGGACCCACCGCGTCTCACACCGCCGCCCAGTTTGCCGACGAGACCGGCCGCCGCCACGTGCGCGGCGAACTTGTGGACTTCACGCATTTGCGCACCTTCACCGCCGAAGAGGCCCGCACGTGGCTGGCGTCGGACACCTTCGACCCGGCGGCGGTGAAGTACGGCGTGGACACCTACCGCCTGATCTACCGGACCGTGGACGTCCGGAACCGGCCCACCACCGCCAGCGGCCTGCTGGTGCTGCCGCGCAACGGCGAGCGCGGCCTGCGCACCGTCTCCTACACCCACGGCACCATGAGCGTGAAGGAGCAGGCCCCCTCCACGGCCGACGACGTGTGGGGGCCGGGCGCCGCCGTCACCTACGCCGGGGCCGGGTTCGCCGCCGTCGCGCCCGACTACCTCGGACTCGGCAAGGGGCCCGGCGTCCACCCGTGGAAGAACGTGCCCTCGGAGACCACCGCCGCGCTCGACATGCTGCGCGCGGCGCGGCACTTCGCGCCGCGCGTCGGGCGCGTCCTGGAGCGGGAGGTGCTGGTCACCGGGTTCTCCCAGGGCGCGTCGCCCGCGCTCGGCCTGGCACGGGCGCTCCAGGAAGGGGCCGACCCGTGGTTCCGGGTGCGGGCGGTCGCCCCGATCAGCGGGGGCTACGACTTCCCCGGCGCGCAGCTGCCCGCCATGATGCGCGGCGAGCTGCACCCCAAGATGAGCGTGGCCTACGCGTCCTACCTGCTGACCTCCTGGGACCGTATCCACGGCCTGTACGAGACGCCGGACGAGCTGTTCCGGCGGCCCTACGCGAGCCGCGTCGAGAAGTACTTCGACGGCACTACGCCCGGCGACGAGATGCTGAAGGGCCTGCCCGACAGCCTCAAGAGGCTGCTGACACCGCGCGGCAAGGCGCTGCTGCGCCACCCGACCGGGACGTTCGCGGCGGCGCTGCGCGAGGACGCATCCGCGACGATGGACTGGACGCCGCGCGTCCCGATCCGCCTCTACAAGGCCGAGGGCGACGAGCAGGCGACCACCGCCAACACCGACCACCTCGCGGCCGGGCTGCGCGCACGCGGCGTGAACGCCGAGGTGGTCGACGTGGGGAACTTCACCTACGGCGAGTCGCTGCACCTCGGCTCGAACCTGTCGGGCACCGCCCTGGTGGCGGACTGGTTCGGCACGCTCCGCTAGCGCGACTCGCCGGACGAAGGCGGGTCGAAGCGGATGGCCTTCAGCCGGTCGGCGGCGGCGCGGTCCAGGACCGTGACGCCGTCGGCCGGCGGCACCTCGCCGGTGCCCTTGGCCTGCTCCAGCAGCGGCCGCCACAGCCGGATGTGCCGCGCCATCGTGGCCGTGGTGACGACGCGGCCGCGCGCGTACTGCCCGGCCCGCGCCGTCCGGGGGTCGACGTCGATGAGGATCAGGTGCACCTCGCCGCCGCGCCGCCGCACCAGCCAGGCGAAGCCGCGCAGGATGTGCGGCCAGGTCCCGCGGGTGTGGGCGACCACGCTGCGGCCGCGCCGCACGGCGCGGGCGATCCGCCACACGTGCGTGACCTGCACGAGCGGCACGCGGGCGCGGGGCGGCACCGGGCGCAGGACCCGCGCCCACCAGGTGCGGGCCTGCCGCGAGTCGATGACCAGCGCGGACCCGGCGGCGACGGGGGCGCTCTCGTCGCCGCGCAGCCCGTACAGCCGGTCCAGCAGGGTGCTCTTGCCGGCCCCGGGCAGGCCGGCCACCAGCACCAGCGCGCCGGCGGGATAGTTCAGGGTCGTGTGGGTGGCGGACTCGTTGAGTTCGCGGATGGCGGCTCTCCTGGTATCGGCCCCGAGGACGTCGTCGGTGGTGGGCACAACGAACATCGGGCGGCGGCCGTTCCCAGGTCAGACCACGTCCCAGGGCACCGCCTCGTAGGCGGCGGCGATCTCCGCCATCCGCGCGGCCGGCACCGGCAGGGGCACGCCGTCGATCTCGGCGACCGGCGCGACGCCCTGCGAGTTGGCGACGAACGCGCCGTCGAACGAGGCGACGTCCGCCAGCCGCACCACCTCGCGCCGCCACGGCAGCCGTTCCTGGAGCAGTCGGAGGGTGACCCCGGCGAGCTGCGGCGCGTCCGGCCACACTACCCCGCCCGCCGCCAGGAATCCGATGTTGGTGATCGCCCCCTCGGCGACCACGCCGTCGGGACCGGTCAGCAGCGCCTCGTCGTAGCCCTCGGCCGCGACCCGCCGCCGGTGGTAGAGCTGCCCGAACCCGCCCAGGTGCTTGACGTGCGGGACCGGCCGCAGGTAGTCGACCGACCGCAGCCGCCACGGGCCGGACGGCGGGTCGACCGGCGGCCGCACCACGACCGTGACCGTGGGCTCGGCGGCCCCTTCCGGCCACTGCACGATCACCCGGACGGCGGCGTCCCGGTCCCCGGCGGCCCGGCGGACGCAGTCGCGGACCCGCTCGCCGTCCAGGCCGGTGCCGAACAGGTCGCGGGTCCCCTCGTCCAGTCGCCGCAGATGCAGGTCAAGGCCGCGGACCCGGCCGCCGCGCAGCTGCATCGCGGTGAAGTGCCCGTAGTTCACCACCGCCGGCTGCAGCAGGTCCTCCACGGCCGCCGGACGGCCGTTGACCTGGATTTGTGACCGCATCGTGTCCTGCCCATCCGTACCTGAGTTGTTTGTCCGCTTGTTCTGGGGGGACCACGGCGGCATGGCAACCATCCTGTGGCTCATCGCCGTCGTACTGGTCATCGCGGGCATCTACGTCATCGTGGCGCGCCGCGACCTGCTCTGGGGCATCGTCCTCATCGTGGTCGGCCTCCTCGTGGGCCCCGGCGGCGTCAGCATCTTCAACCCCTAGCGCCGCCGCTCTCCGGGACCGGCCGCTGAGACCGACCCCCGAGAGCGGCCACCGAGACCCGTCCCCGAGACCGATCCCGACCCCAACCCCGACATCCCCAACGGCTCACAGAACCGCCGCCCGACCCCGCCGCCGCATCGCCGACGGTGGGGCGGGCCTGATGAGGCCCCGAAGAAACCGCGGGACGGCCCGGCGCAAGGCCGGGCGTCCGCCCGCTACCAGCCCCGCTTGCGCCACTCCGGAATGCTCGGACGCTCGCGCCCGAGCGTGGAGTCGTCGCCGTGGCCCGGGTAGAACCAGGTCGTGTCCGGCAGCCGGTCGAAGACGCGCTCCTGCACGTCGGCCATCAGCTGCTCGAACAGCCCCCGGTCGCCCCAGGTGTTGCCGACACCGCCCGGGAACAGGCTGTCGCCGGTGAACAGGTGCGCCCGGTCCCCGGCCCCCTCGCCCTCGTACAGCAGCGCGATCGACCCGGGCGTGTGCCCGCGCAGATGGATCACCTCCAGCTCGGCCCGCCCCACGCGCACGGTGCCGCCCTGCTCGACCGGCTCGGCGACCGGCACCGGGAGCGGCTCGGCGTCGTGCGGGTGCGCCACGACCGGCGCGCCGGTCGCCTCCACCACCTCGGCGAGCGCCATCCAGTGGTCCTGGTGGCGGTGGGTGGTGACCACCCGGCTCAGCGGCCGGTCGCCCAGCAGCTCCAGCAGCCGCGGCGCCTCGTTGGCCGCGTCGACCAGCAGCTGCTCGCCGGTGGCGGTGCAGCGCAGGACGTAGGCGTTGTTGTCGTAGGGCCCGACCGCCACCTTGGTGACGGTGAGGCCCGGCAGTTCGCGGACGTCGGGCTTGCCGCCGACCGTCACGTGCCCGGTGTAGCTCATCGGTCCTCCTTCGCGCGGCGAACGGTCGCCGTCCGATGCCCCATCCTCTCCCATCCCGCGCGGGACGGCCCGTGCGGCCGATCACGCGCGCGCCGCGCCGCCGCCGGCGTCGGCGTCGGCGTCGGCGGGATGAGTCATCTGACCCATCCCGTCCGTGCACTTTCTGGCGGACGCCCCGGCCCGGCCGCCGCACGATGGTGGGGACGGCCGGGAAAGGGGTGAACGCCATGGGGAGCCGCCGGTGATCGAGCACGAGGTGCGGCCGGGGAGCTTCTGGGCGCTGCTGGCGCCCGCCGACCGCCAGGCGCTGTGGGCGATGGGGGGCCGCACCGACGTGCCGCCCGGCGGGATGCTGTTCCACCAGGGCGTGGTCGCGCCCAGCGTGTCCGTGGTGCTCCGCGCGGGGGCGCGCACCGCGGGCAACGCGGTGGCCAAGGAGTTCGTGGGGTCCAGCGAGGGCGACGAGTCGATCATCGACCTGTTCGGCCCGGGCGACCTGCTGGGCGCGCTGGCGCCGTGGGGCCGCCCGCAGCGCGCCACGGTGTCGGCGCTGGAGCAGGTCGCGGTGCTGCGCATCGACCGCCGCCAGTTCGGCAGCCTGCTGGCGGCCAACCCGCAGGTCGCCGAGGCGATGATGCGGGTCATCGCCGAGGCCGACGCGCTGGGCGGCCGGCGGCACGCCATCCGCGCCGCCGAGCACCAGCAGCGCCTGGCCTGCCACCTGCTGGAGCTGGCGCACCGGTTCGGCGAGCGCACCGCGCACGGCGTGGAGGTCCCGGCGCGGCTCAGCCAGGCCGAGCTGGCCAACTGGGCGGGCATCTCCCGCGAGACGCTGGTGCGCTGGTTCCGGCGCTGGCGGGCCCGCGGCATCCTCGACGGCCGCGCCCGCCCGTTGACGATCCTGGACCCCGACGCGCTGCGGCTGGCCGCCAGCCCCTGGGGCGACGAGTGGTCGGCCGGCGGGGACGGCGCGGCCGAGAGCGTCCCGGGCGCGGGCCTGGCGGTCCGCCAGCAGGTCCGGATCGACGGCCGCCCGGACGCCCGTCCCGGCGGTCCCGCGGCCGGCGGCGCGGACGGCCCCGCGGCCGTGCCGCAGGCCCTGCGCCCGCCCGCGGACAAGCCCCACTTCGCCGGGCGCGAGGTCGGCCTCGGCAAGCTGGACCTGCTGCTGGGGCAGACCGACCGGCCGCGCGGGGTGATCGTCCAGGGCATGGCGGGGGTCGGCAAGACGACCCTGGCGGTGCACTGGGCGCACCGGGTCGCCGACCGGTTCCCCGACGGCGTCGTCTTCACCGACCTGCGCGCCTCCCACCGCATCCCGGTGACGCCGGCCGAGGCCATGGGGCAGGTGCTGCGCGGCGTCGGGGTGCCCGGCGACCAGCTGCCGCGCACCGAGGCCGAGCTGGCCGCGCAGTGCCGGTCGCTGCTGGCGGGCCGCCGCCTGCTGCTGATCCTGGACAACGCGGCCGGGCCCGAGCAGGTGCGGCCGCTGCTGGCCGCCGTGGACGCCGGGTTCGTCGTGATCACCACCCAGCGGAGCATGACCGGGCGGCTGGAGGACGCCGACGTCCGCACCCTGGAGCTGCGCGAGCTGGCCCCGCAGGAGGCGGTGGACCTGATCGCCGCCGTGCTCGGCCCCCGCGACCCCCGCGTCCGCCAGGAGCGCAAGGCGGCCGAACGCCTCGCCAAGGAGTGCGGCCACCTGCCGCTGGCGCTGGCGGTCATGGCGGGGCGGCTGGCCGAGGACCCCTCCGCCGGCATCGCCGACACCGTCCGCGAGCTGGAGGAGAGCAAGTTCCCCGCCGTCCCCGCCTATGGGGCCGGGCTGCCCGCCTACGGGACCGCGCAGACCGCCCAGCCGGGGCTGCACGCCGCGCTCAGCCCCACCTTCGAGGTCGCCTACCGGGGGCTGCGGCCAGACCAGCGCGCCGCGTTCCGCCGCTTGGGGCTCATGAGCGGCCCCGACTTCGCGCCCGCCGCGTTCGCGGCGCTGACCGGCCGCACCGAGGCCGAGGCGCGCCGGCTCCTGGAAGGGCTGCGGCAGGCGTTCCTGGTACAGGAGGTGGGGCCGGGCCGGTACCGGTTGCACGACCTGCTGCGCGATTTCGCACGCGACCGGAGCCTCGCCGAGGACGCCGAAGTGGACCGGACGGCCGCGCAGCGGCGGCTGCTGGCCTGCTACCTGGCCGAGGCGCGCCGGGCGGGCGCGGTGCTGCTGCGGCACCGCCCCGCGTTGGGCGGTACGGCCGCGCCCGTACGCGCGCCCGCGCGTCCCGTCAGCGTCGCCGCCCGCGCGCTCGCGTTGAGCTGGTTCGAAGCGGAGCGGCGCAACCTGGTCGCGGCCGTGGACCAGGCCGCGCGGCTGGGGCTCCACCGGACCTGCTGGGAGCTGGCCGACGCGCTGTTCGACTTCCAGGAGTTCCGCCGCTACAGCGAGGACACCATCACCGTCCACCAGGCCGGGCTGCGCGCCGCGCGCACCGAGGAGAACTGGGCGGCCGCCGCCGTGATGCTGCACGGCCTGGCGGTGGCGCACTTCGGCCTCGGCCGGTCGGTGCAGGCGATCGGGTACGGCGAGGACGCGCTCCGGGGCTTCCGGTCGGTGGTGCCGCCCGACCGCTTCGGCGAGGCGGTCGCGCTGGCGACGCTCGCCGACGTGCACGTGGCGCTGGGCCGCTACCCGACCGGCATCGACCACGCGCGCCGGTCGCTGGAGATCCACCGGGAGCTGGGCGACACCGGCGGCGTCGCCAAGGGCCACGAGACCCTGGCCCGCGCGCACCTCAGCGTCGCCGACTACACCGCCGCGCTGCGCCACGCGCGGCAGGCGCTGGACCTGCGCCGCCAGTCGGGCGACCTGCCGGGCGTGGCCGAGTCGCTGCTGACGCTCGCGCAGGTGCACCGGCGGCGCGGCGCGGTGCACGAGGCCGTCAACCACGCGCTGGAGGCCCTGGCGATCCGGCAGGAGGAGGGCGACCGGCACGGCGCGGCGCAGGCGCTGACCGAGCTGGCCCGGATGCACGCCACCCTCGGCATGCGGGACCTGGCCCACCGCGACGCCGAGCAGTCGCTGCGCACATACCGGGCCCTGGGCGACCGGCGCGGCCAGGCCCGCGCGCTGACCACCCTGGGGCGGCTGACCTGCGACGCGGCCCGGTTCGCCGAGTCGTTCACCCACTGCGGGCAGGCGCTGGGGCTGCACCGCGAGACCGGCGACCCGCACGGCGAGGCCGAGACGCTGGCGCAGATCGGCGTGGTGCACGCGCGGCTGGGCCGCTACCGCGAGGCCCGCGAGCACCTGGTGCGCGCCCTGGAGATCCGCCGCGCCATCGGCGACCAGCACGGCGAGGCCCACGACCTGGAGCACCTGTCGGTGGTCATGCGGCGGCTCCAGCACCACCAGGAGTCGTTCGTGCTGGGCCTGGAGGCGCTGGACCTGTGGCACCGGCTCGACGCGCGCGGCGGCCTGGCCGGCACGCTGGGCAGCCTCGCCCGCACCTACCTGCGGCTCGGCCTGAACGAGGAGGCCGAGCGCGCCGCCCGCCAGGCGCTGCGCATCCGCCAGGAGACCGGCGACCGGTACGGCATGGGCGTCGGCATGGACACCTTCGCGGCGGTGCTGCGCCACAGCGGCCGGCCCGCCGAGGCGCTGGGCATGGAGTGCGAGGCGCTGCGGCTGCTCGGCGAGGTCGGCGACCGGCACGGCGAGGGCACCGCGCTGGTGCACCTGGCCGCCATCCACCTGGACCTGGGCGACCCGTCGGCGGCCCTCGCCGTCGGCCGCCAGGCGCTGGACATGGCCGTCGAGCTCGGCGACTCCCGCGAGCAGGCCTACTCCCGGCACACCATGGGCCGCGCCTGCCAGCGCCTGGACCGGCACCGCCAGGCCGTGGAGCACTTCCTCGCCGAGATCGACAGCCGCCGCGACATGGGCGACCACCGCGGCCAGCGCCAGGCCCTGGAACGGCTGCGCCTGTCCTGCCTGGCCCTCGGCGACCAGGCCGGCGCGGCCGACTGCGATCGCCGGATCCGCGCCATCGACCAATGGCTGGGCTCGGATGTGACGTAGGACGCAGACCCGCGCCGCCGGGCGGCGTTCACTGGCGTGGGGGGAAAGGCGCATGCCCCGGGGCGGGGTGAGGAGGCGGAGAATGGCCATCACCACGTTCTGGGACGTGCTGCCCGAGCGGGCCCGCAAGGCGGTGCGCGACACCGCCGCCACCGTCATGGTCCAGCAGGGCAGGTTCCTGATGCGCGAGCACACCCGCTCCGCGCAGGTGTTCGTGCTGCTGGGCGGCGCGGCCAAGGTGTGGGTGGACCGCGGCGGCGAGACCGTCATCCTGGACGTGCTCGGCCCCGGCGACCTGGTCGGCGAGATCGAGGCGGTCGACGGCGGCGTCCGCGCCGCCAACGTCGAGGCGATCACCCCGGTCGAGGCGCTGTCGCTGCCCGCCGAGCGGCTGCGCGCCGCGCTCGACTCCTGCCCCGGCTCGGCGTGGGCGGTCGCCGCCGTGCTCGCCGAGCGGCTGCGCGACGCCAACGTCGTGCGCACCGGGCACTGCCCCGACGACCCGGTGGCGCGCCTGGCCAGCAGGCTGCTGCGCCTGTCGGCCCGGTTCGGCGCGCCCGCGCACGGCGACGGCACCGTGATCCCGGTGCCGATCTGCCAGCAGGACCTCGGCCGGTGGGCGGGCATGGGGCGCCGCAAGGTCGCCCAGATCCTGGCCGGCGAGCGCCTCGCCGGGGGCGTCGCGGTGGGCCGCGGCGTCATCACCATCCGGTCCGAGGCCGAGCTGCGGCGGCTGATCGACCCGCCGCCGGTGTGGCCCGCCTCCGGCTGGAGCGCGCCCCGCTAGAACGCGCTGGGCCGGTGCGGCCAGGGCGGGGGCGCGGGCAGCGCGCCGTCCGGCCGCATCGCCAGCCCCGAGCCGTCGGTCCGGCCGCTCAGCCAGCCGAGCAGCGCCCGCCCCGAGCCGGTGATGCGCGGCCCGTCGCCGAGCCGCGCCTCGTCGCCGGACTCGGTGGCGACCAGGTGGTGGCCGTCCAGCTCGCCGCGCGACGCGGCGGGCAGCGCGGCCAGGTCGCGCAGCGTGGAGGCGAGGGCCCAGCGCACGTAGGGGTCGGGCCAGTCGGCGGGCCCGTACCCGGCCGCCAGGTCCACGTGGTGGGCCTCCACCTCGTGCCAGCGCCGGTAGAGCACGTACCAGGCGGGCTGCTCCCAGCCGGCCATGGCCCGCACCCGGACCTCGCCCTGCTCCGGCGACAGCGCCCGGAACCGGGCGGAGAACCGCGCCGCCGACGAGCGGACGTCCTCCACCAGCTCGGGCCCGCCGCGCCCCGCGCCCGCCTCCAGGTCGGCGTTGCGCGCCTCCAGGCTCGGGTACTGCGGGATCTCCACGCCGGTGCGCGCCCACTCCATCAGGTTCCAGAGCGAGTCGGCATTGCGGGCGATGTGGGCGGCCACGTGCCCGCGCGTCCAGCCGGGCAGCGCCGACGGGCCGCGCAACTCCTCCGGCGACAGCTTCCCCAAGGTCGCCAGGACCCGCTCGGTGCCCGCCTCGACCTGTTCCAGCACGCGGTGCCGTTCGTTCGCGCCCATACGCCCGCCTCCATCGCCAAGCAGAGGCTCCATCCTCGCTCACGCCCGATGGAACGCACCAGATGCGGCGGTGCGTCGGACGACCGCCGTCCTTTCCGGTTCACTAGGACGCACCCCGCGATTGTGACCACGTTCGTCGGAGGTATGCGGAATGCCGATCGCCCGATCGAGGAAGCTCGTCCTGACGGCCGCGGGGAGCGCGCTGCTGGTGGCGGCCGCGGCGGTGGCCGTGGCGGCCGAGGGGGACGAGGAGGACCGGCCCCCGGTGAGGCTGGTCGCGCCGGTCGGACGGCCCGACCCGGTGCCGACCGGCCGCCTCGTCAAGGACCGGCAGCCCGCGAACTGCGGGGTGTCGGAGGCGACCGTGCGCGCCCTGGTCCCCAGGCCGGGGAGGAACCCGCGCCACTGCTCCTGGCCCGTGGACCGGAGTACCGGGCCCAGCCTGCACGTCTCGTTGAACGTGAGCGACGGCATCGCCAAGGCGATGCGCGAGTACGGCGGGCCGACCATCCGCGATCCCGAGTGGGTGGCGCAGATGAGGCCCGACGGCACCGTCACGGTCACGGGGCTCGGCGACGAGGCGTCGTTCTACCAGCGGCCGGGCCGCGTCCATCTGTTCTTCCGGGCGGCCAACGTCGTGGCGCGGGTCGACTACGAGGCGCCGGGCGAGAACGCGGAGCAGGTGCGGGACGGCGGGCTCAGAGCGGCCTCGGACATGGCCCGCGCCCTCGGCGCGCCCGCCCGTCCCGTGCAGGGCGCGCCCTCCGGCACGGGCAAGCCGGTGAAGCAGGTCCCGCAGGTCTGCGACGCCCTTCCGGGCGAGCTCGCGGCCCTGCTCGTTCCCGACGGGAAGCCCCGGCGGGATGACAGGCGCGGGCCGTTGTGGCGGAGGGCCGACATGCCCGTCACGACGTGCGTGTGGGAGGGCGCCGAGCGGGGCCTGCTGGTGTCGCTGCTCTCCTTCCCCGACGGCCCGCCGGGGCCGGGCGCCTGGCAGGCGGAGCGGGACTACCTGGAGATGCACGAGACGGCGCGCGCCGAAAACGACGGCTTCACGGCGCTGGCCGGACTGGGAGAGCAGGCGTACGGCGCCGCCGATCGTACGACGGCGAAGATGATGGTGGTCTTCCGCGTCCGCAACGTGGTGGGCGCCGTCGAGTACGGCGAGCTGCGGCGGCACACGCTCGAACCGGACGCCGAAGCGCTGAAGGGCGCCTACACGGCCGGGCTGAAGGCGGCCGAAAAGCTGGCGATAGCGTCGGGGGAATGAAGCATCCGATCTGTGTGACCTGCGGGGTGCAGTACGCCGAGCCGCGCGACGACTGCCCCATCTGCGAGGACGAGCGCCAGTACGTGGGCTGGGACGGCCAGCGGTGGACGTCGGTCGAGGAGCTGCGGGAGTCGGGGCACCGGGGGCAGGTCGCCGAGGAGGGGCCGGGCGTCTACGGGGTGGGCTCCCGGCCGCCCACGGCGATCGGCCAGCGCGCGCTGCTGGTGCGCACGCCCACCGGCAACGTGCTGTGGGACATGGTCAGCCACATCGACGACGACACGGTGCGCGAGGTGCGCGAGCTGGGCGGCGTGGACGCCATCGCGATCAGCCACCCGCACTTCTACGGCTCGATGATCGAGTGGGCGCGCGCCTTCGACGCGCCGGTGTACGTCCATGAGGCCGACCGGCGGTGGGTGGCGCGGCCCGACGAGGCGGTGCGGTACTGGAGCGGTGACAGCCTGGAGATCGCTGAGGGGCTGACGCTGGTGAACGCGGGCGTGCACTTCGCGGGCGGGCAGGTGCTGCACTGGCGGGACGCCGGCGATGGGCGGGGGGCGCTGTTCTCGGGCGACATCGTGCACGTGGTGAACGACCGGGACTGGGTGAGCTTCATGTACAGCTACCCGAACCTGATCCCGGAGCGGCCGCGCACGGTGCGGCGGGCGCTGCGGCTGCTGGAGCCGTACGCGTTCGACCGCGTCTACGGCGGCTGGTGGAAGAGGATCGTCCACGTGGACGGCAAGGAGGCGGTGCGCCGCTCGGCGGACCGGTACCTGCGCTTCGCCCTCGACGACGAATGACGGGTGCCCGGGGGAGGGGGCGCCCGGCGCCCCTTCCCCTGGCGCCGCCGAACCCCGGTCGGGCCTCCGGCGGAACGATGCGCAAGATCGACAGCACCTCGTCCCGCCAGGACCCTCCGGGCCGGAAACGATTCGGACGAACGCCCGCGTCCCCGCACAATGGAGCATGACCATCGACGGAGCCCGCCCGCCCGAGAAGATCGTCCTCGCCGGCCTGCTCCTGCGCCGCTTCACCGAGGACGACCTGGCGGCGCTGCACCGGGCCAAGGCCGAGGCGTTCGAGCACCTCCACCCCTGGATGCCCTGGGCCGCCCGGCCCCCCACGCCCGCCGAGGCCGCCGACTTCCTCGCCCGCGGCCGCCGCGCCTGGGACGAGGGCGGCGAGTTCGGCTACGGCCTGTTCGACCCCGACGGGGGAGCGGTCCTCGGCGCGGCGGGGCTGATGGACCGGCAGGGGCCCGGGTCGCTGGAGATCGGCTACTGGGTGCACCCCGCCCGCACCCGGCGCGGCCTGGCCACGGCGGCGGCCGCCGCGCTCACCGGGGCCGCGTTCGGGCTGCCCGGCATCGCGCGGACCGAGATCCGCTGTGACGAGGCCAACACCGCGAGCGCCGCCGTGCCCGAGCGGCTCGGCTACCGGCTGGACCGGATCGAGGACCGCGAGGCGGAGGCCCCCGCCGAGACCGGCCGCGGCATGGTGTGGATCATGACTCGCCGGGAGTGGGCGGACCGCCGGGCAGCGGCAGGAACCGCCACGTCCCCCGGGAGCGGTGCCCGTTGATCAGGCTGTGCGTGCGCAGGCGCAGCTCCAGCCCGCCGCCCGCGACGACGCCCCGGTAGTCGACGGTCCCCGCGTCGCCGACCGCCGCGAACCGCAGCTCCGCGCCCTCCAGCTCGTAGACCCCGTGCTGGGGGCCGGGGCGGCCGGGCACCATCCAGCGCGCGACGCTCCCGGCGAACTCCTCGGGCGGGCGTTCGTCGCCGATGGTGCACGCCACCACCCGGTTGCCAGGGAAGAAGCGCAGGAACGACGCCGCGTCGTCCGGCTGCGGGAGCACGTAGAACCCGTCGTGGCGGAGCCCCGCGCCCGGCCCCGGTCCGTCCGTCTCACCCTCAGGCCACATGAGGGCACCCTAGCGATGCGCCGGCGCGTTCCGGTGGCGGCAGATCTTCGAACACGTGTACGGTTTCGGTGAGGGTGACAGCCCCTGCCGGGGCGGGTGGGGCGCGCGACGAAATGCGGCGGCCTCCGCCGCTGTTATGAGTTCGGGGAGTCTGTCGCACCCCCTCGCTAGCCTGGAGACCGATCTGCCGTCTCCCCTCATCGCGCCCAGAAAAGGAACCGGATAGACGCCGTGCATGACCGACTCATCGTGCGTGGAGCACGCGAGCACAACCTGAAGGACGTCTCGCTGGACCTGCCGCGGGACTCCATGATCGTGTTCACCGGGCTCTCCGGATCCGGCAAGTCGTCTCTGGCGTTCGACACGATCTTCGCCGAGGGCCAGCGCCGCTACGTGGAATCGCTGTCGGCCTACGCCCGCCAGTTCCTCGGGCAGATGGACAAGCCCGACGTGGACTTCATCGAGGGCCTGTCCCCGGCGGTGTCGATCGACCAGAAGTCCACCTCCAAGAACCCGCGCTCCACCGTCGGCACCATCACCGAGGTGTACGACTACCTGCGGCTGCTGTACGCCCGCATCGGCCACCCGCACTGCCCCATCTGCGGCCGGCCGATCAGCCGGCAGGCCCCGCAGCAGATCATGGACCGCGTGCTGGAGCTGGCCGAGGGCACCCGCTTCCAGGTGCTGGCGCCGGTGATCCGCGGCCGCAAGGGCGAGTACCTGGAGCTGTTCCGCGAGCTGCAGTCCAAGGGCTACTCGCGGGCGATCGTGGACGGCCAGGCCGTGCGCTTGGACGACCCGCCCAAGCTCAAGAAGCAGGAGAAGCACGACATCTCGGTGGTCGTCGACCGCCTGTCGGTCAAGGACTCGGCCCGCCAGCGCCTCGCCGACTCGGTGGAGACCGCGCTCGGCCTGGCCGGGGGCACCATCGTGCTCGACTTCGTCGACCTCCCCGAGGACGACGACGAGCGCACCCGCATGTACTCCGAGCACCTCTACTGCCCCTACGACGACCTGTCGTTCGACGAGCTGGAGCCGCGCTCCTTCTCGTTCAACTCCCCCTACGGCGCCTGCCCCGACTGCACGGGCCTCGGCACCCGCATGGAGGTCGACCCCGAGCTGGTCGTCCCCGACCCGGAGCTGAGCCTCGCCGAGGGCGCGGTGCAGCCCTGGTCCAACGGGCACGTCAGCGACTACTTCCTGCGGCTGCTGTCGGCGCTGGGCGACGCCATGGGCTTCGACCTGAACACCCCCTGGGAGAAGCTGCCGCTCAAGGCGCGCCGCGCGATCCTCAACGGGCACGAGACCCAGGTCCACGTCCGCTACAAGAACCGCTACGGCCGCACCCGCTCCTACTACACCGCCTACGAGGGCGTGATCCCCTACATCCAGCGGCGGCACGCCGAGTCCGAGAGCGACTCCACCCGGGAGAAGTTCGAGGGCTACATGCGGGAGATCCCCTGCCCGACCTGCGAGGGCGCGCGGCTCAAGCCGTACGTGTTGGCGGTCACCATGGGCGGCCGCTCGATCGCCGAGGTCGCGGCCATGCCGATCGGCGAGGCGGCCAAGTTCCTGCTGTCGATGGAGCTGAACGACCGCGACCGCCACATCGCCGAGCGCGTCCTGAAGGAGATCAACGCCCGGCTCGGGTTCCTGCTGGACGTCGGCCTCGACTACCTGTCGCTGGACCGCGCCTCGGCGACCCTGGCCGGCGGCGAGGCGCAGCGCATCCGGCTGGCCACCCAGATCGGGTCCGGCCTGGTCGGCGTGCTGTACGTGCTGGACGAGCCGTCCATCGGCCTGCACCAGCGCGACAACCACCGGCTGCTGGAGACCCTGCTGCGGCTGCGCGACATGGGCAACACCCTGATCGTCGTCGAGCACGACGAGGACACCATCGCCGCCGCCGACTGGGTGGTCGACATCGGCCCCCGCGCCGGCGAGCACGGCGGCGAGATCGTGGTGTCGGGCACCGTGGACGAGCTGCTGAAGTCCGACAAGTCGATCACCGGCGCCTACCTGTCGGGCCGCCGCGAGATCAAGGTGCCCGAGATCCGCCGCCCCCGGCAGAAGGGCCGCGAGATCACGGTCAAGGGCGCCCAGCAGAACAACCTGCGCAACGTGGACGTGGCCTTCCCGCTCGGGGTGTTCACCGCCGTCACCGGCGTGTCCGGCTCGGGCAAGTCCACCCTGGTCAACGACATCCTGTACAACTCGCTGGCCAAGCAGCTGAACGGCGCACGCACCGTCCCGGGCAAGCACCGCCGCGTCAACGGCGTCGACCAGCTCGACAAGGTCGTGCACGTGGACCAGTCGCCGATCGGCCGCACCCCGCGCTCCAACCCGGCGACCTACACCGGCGTGTTCGACCACATCCGCAAGCTGTTCGCGCAGACCACCGAGGCCAAGGTGCGCGGCTACCAGCCGGGCCGCTTCTCCTTCAACATCAAGGGCGGCCGCTGCGAGAACTGCGCGGGCGACGGCACCATCAAGATCGAGATGAACTTCCTGCCGGACGTCTACGTCCCGTGCGAGGTCTGCCACGGCGCCCGGTACAACCGGGAGACCCTGGAGGTCCACTACAAGGGCAAGACCATCGCCGAGGTGCTGGACATGCCGATCGAGGAGGCCACGGTCTTCTTCGAGCCGATCAAGGCGATCCACCGGCACCTGGCCACCCTCAACGACGTGGGCCTCGGCTACGTGCGGCTCGGCCAGCCCGCCCCGACCCTGTCGGGCGGCGAGGCCCAGCGCGTCAAGCTGGCCGCCGAACTGCAGCGCCGCTCCACCGGCCGCACCATCTACGTGCTGGACGAGCCGACCACCGGCCTGCACTTCGAGGACATCCGCCGGCTGCTCGGCGTGCTGAACGGCCTGGTCGACAAGGGCAACAGCGTGATCGTCATCGAGCACAACCTCGACGTGATCAAGACCGCCGACTGGATCGTCGACATGGGCCCGGAGGGCGGCTCGCGCGGCGGCACGGTCGTCGCGCAGGGCACCCCCGAGGAGGTGGCGAAGGTGGAGGCCAGCCACACCGGCCAGTTCCTCGCCAAACTGCTGGGCTGACCCGCCCCGCGCGCCACGGCGCGCCCGCTCACCAAGGTGACCGGGCGCGCCGTCCGCGTTCCGACGTGAGGCCCGGGCCTGGTCCGTCAGTTCTTCCGGACAGGCGCATCCATTGAAGGCCGACGCGTCCAGCAGCCGGGCGGCCTGGATGATCGCCCAGCCCGAGACGCCCTCGGCGTCGGGCACCACCGGCCCGACGTGCAGCGCGACCCGCATCTGGAACCGCTCGGCCTCGGGCGCCCGCAGGTTGTGCCGCCGCAGCCCCTCCGCCAGCCGCGCCAGCATCGGATCGGTCACCGAGCGCGTCGGGATCTCCGGCGGCGCGACCAGCAGCGCGCCGTCGCCGCGGTCCTCGCGGTGCAGCGCGGGCCACGGGACCCCCGAGCCCTCCAGCGCCTCGCGCAGCAGGTCGTACATCACCCGCCGCACCTTGAGCCCATTATCCTAGTGCGAGCATTCGGGTTGGTCTCGACTAGCGTGCTGCTCTTTGTCTATATGCCACTGCATTGGTGGAGTCAGCACCCTAGGGTGTGGTGAGAATAAGACTTCATCTCATTTGGTGAGTCGGCGGTGGCAGATGAGCGCGGCGGCGATGCCGACGAAGGCCAGGAAGTGTTCGGGTTTGCGTTCGTAGCGGCGGTGCAGGCGGCGGTAGCCGTTCAGCCAGGACACCGTTCGCTCCACCACCCAGCGGTGCCGGCCTAGCCTGGCCGAGGAGTCGACGCCGCGGCGGGCGATGCGCGGGGTGATGCCGCGGCTGCGCAGCCAGTGCCGCAGGTCGGTGTAGTCGTAGCCCTTGTCGGCGTGCAGCTTGGCCGGGCGGCGCCGACGCGGCCCGCGTCGCGAGCGGATCGGCGCAATGCCTCGCACAAGCGGCTGCAGGGCGAGCTTGTCGTGGGTGTTGGCGGCCGATATCCCGACGGACAAGGGCAGTCCGGCACGATCGACCAGCAGATGGATCTTCGACCCGGACTTGCCGTGGTCGACAGGACTCGGGCCTGTCAGCTCCCCCCTTTGGCGGCGCGCACACTGACCGAGTCGATCGTGCACCGCGACCAGTCCAGTTCCCCGGCCGCGCCGAGCTCGTCCAGCACCAGGCGGTGCAGCCTGGCCCACACCCGCGCCGCGCTCCACTCGGCGAAACGGCGGTGCGCGGTGGGACCGGACGGGCCGAACACCGGCGGCAGTTGCTGCCAGGTGCAGCCGGTGGTGGCCACGAAGATGATCGCGGCCAGCACCTCCCGATCCCCATACCAGCGCCGGCCGCCACCTTGCGGCCGGGTCGGGGCAGGCGGCACCACCCGCTGGAACAACTCCCACAACTCACTCGGCACCAAGCGCTCGACCATCTCCACGACCGGCAGAGTACCGCCGGCCCACCAAATGAGATGTCTTCTAAGGAGTTATTCGGGACTATTCCTCGGGGAGTAGTCCTTGGTATGGCTTCTTGGTGACTTGTGGCATTTTCTCTCCGGGTGAGCGTCGGAGTAGTGTGATGTGTCGTCCTTCGACCCAGGCGTTCCATGCCTTGATGTAATAGAGCAAGTGTTCGTGGGAGTTGTCTCGCCGCCGGAAAGTCTTCCCGCTGGCAAGGTTGAGCATGGTATTACGCAAGACTAGGCGCGGATCACCCACAGATAGGTCAGCGCCAGAGATCAACTTTTCGCACCAGCTAGCCTGGTCTACGTCGGGGCGCTCGTTCGAGGTCACGTACCAGCCTACTGAGGCCGCCGTAACACTGATTTTCGCACTCCTCTTGATGATGATTCCCCGCTGGACCGCCTCGCGCATGCCTGGATGCGCTTCAAGGATGCTCAGTAGCTGATCATTGCTGACCTGGGAAGAAGCTCCAGACCAGTTGATATCACGCTGTGTTTGGTAAAGATGCAGGCCGCGGAGGGCGGCCGCCAAGTGTGAGGCGTTGGCCTCATTCAGCAGAGAGAGGGCATCTTTCCCTGTCCGCTTGCGACCGGTATCCATGACGGTGAAGGCGGTGCTGTTGACACCCCATGTTACGAGCACCTGCACCGGTATTTGAGCTTTGACGATGGCAGCAAGGCGATGCTGGCCGTCAATGAGCCTGCCGTCTTGGTCGAATGCGATCCCTTGATGAGTGACCTGCCATTCATCACGCTTGATCGCCTGTGCGAGGCTGTGGACAGATGCCTTGCTCAAGGGCCGGTTGCGCTCATTCTTGATCAGCCATTCGGCGGCCAGCTCCGGCGTGACTTCCATGATCTCGGTTTGCATGTCTTTGCGATGCCTTAAGTAGTGGACTTCGTGTCGCGATGTAGAGCGTAGCCGGGCATGCCGCATCTTGGCGGGTAATTTCGAGAACCGCTGCAGTGGGACGCGTGTCCTGGCGACCTAAATGTAGCAGTTGCTGGCGTCCGTTTATTGACTTATATGTCTTTTGTTTCTTATGGGTAGTGTGAGAAGTTTAGTCATGGTTCGGGTAGGTTCGTGGCGCTCGGTTGTGTGTAGGTGGCTGGTCCTGCAAGCCGCTCTTGATCATTTTTCTCGGATGCAACTCCAGATGTTTGAGTAGTCGAGATAGAAGGGAGGGAGTTTTGGTCGTTTGATTATAGTAATATAGTCAGCCTGTATTTAACTTCTGGGCGGTATCTGCCACGAGACTTGCTACAGGTGTTGGGGCGGCGGGCAGGACGGCTGATGGATAGCAGTACGTAGAGCTGTAGAGCTGTGCACACACCTCGCAGTCGCTATGCGGCGGCGCCACGTGGTCTCCGGCACGGTTGCGGGCCGCCGTTCTTCTGTGCAGGCGAGGTCCATCGCGAAACCCCTAAACGACTTTTGTGGCCTGGCCCGCCCCGTCCTGTCGGCGGGCGCACTTGCCTCGGCGAGCGGGGTCGCGTGCGAGCTCAACGGCGCGCCTTTGGGGTTCCGCCACTCGATGAGAGCTACGCGTTGCAGACTCTTACTGATAGATCCGCATGAGCAACGTTGTATCCGCGACAAGCGCCACAACCTGACAGTGCCGGGGACCCTGTCCGGCAGCTAGCGGCATGGCCGAGGATGCCAGGCGGGCCTGACGCGTCGAGCAGGTTTATGACGCAGCTCTCCGACGCGCAGCATGCCTAAGTGCGTGTTTGACAGGTGATCGTGCGATCACGGTGTGATGCGGGTAGGCGGTGGGCATGCGTCAACGCGTTTACCCCTCGGACATGTCCGATGAGCAGTGGGCGTTGATCGAGCCGCTGCTGCCGCCTCCGCACTGGGACGGGCGCAAGGAGGAGCATCCGCGGCGCGACATCGTGGATGCGATCTTGTACCTGAACCAGACCGGGTGTCCATGGCGGTACCTGCCGGTGGACTATCCGCCCTGGCAGACGGTCTACTGGCACTTCCAGCGCTGGGAGAGCCAAGGTGTCACCCAGCACATCATGGACACGCTGCGGCGTCGGCTGCGGATCGGGCGGGGTCGTGACGGTGAGCCTTCGGCGGCGGTCGTCGATTCACAAAGCGTCAAGGCCGCCGACACCGTCGCCGACGACACCCGCGGCTACGACGCGAACAAGAAGATCAACGGACGCAAGCGGTTCGTGGCCACCGACACCCTGGGCCTGCTGCTGCAGGTGATGGTGCGTCCGGCCAGCGTGCAGGACCGGGCCGGGGCCACCACCGTGCTGCTGGGGCTGTAGCTGTTCACCCGCTGCCGCACGGTGTTCGCCGACCAGGGCTTCGCCGGCCGCCTGGTGGGCTGGGCCGCCGCCACCCTGGGCATCGCGCTGCACATCGTGGGCAAGCCCGCCGGTCAGCGGGGTTTCCAGGTGCACCCCAAGCGGTGGGTGGTCGAGCGCACGCTGAGCTGGCTGATGCTGCACCGCCGCCTGGCCCGCGACTACGAACGCCATCCGGCCACCTCCGAGGCGCTGATCCGATGGGCCGCCATCGACCAGATGACCCGCCGCATCACCCGCGGCCACCCCGCCACACGCCCCGGACCACGCCCACTCGAATACCAACGATGAACAACAGGATCACCTGTCAAACACGTTCTAAGAGCTCCTGATGGCACTTGCGAACCGCCCCCTCCCGCCGGGCCCGGTGACCGGTCGCGATCTTGCTTGTTACGGTTGCGCCGATCATCCGGCGTGTCGGCGAGGGAGTGCGATGTACGACTTTGTGATCGTGGGCGGGGGATCGGCGGGCTGCGCGCTGGCCAACCGGCTGAGCGCCGACCCGGGGACGCGGGTGCTGCTGCTGGAGGCGGGCCGGGCCGACCACCTGTGGGACGTGTTCGTGCACATGCCCGCCGCCCTGCCCTTCCCGATCGGCAGCCGCTTCTACGACTGGCGCTACGAGTCCGAGCCCGAGCCGCACATGAACGGCCGCCGCGTCTACCACGCGCGCGGAAAGATCCTCGGCGGCTCCAGCAGCATCAACGGGATGATCTTCCAGCGCGGCAACCCGCTGGACTACCGGCGCTGGGCCGCCGACCCCGGCATGGAGACCTGGGACTTCGCGCACTGCCTGCCCTACTTCAAGCGCATGGAGAACCGCCTTGCGGGCGGCGACCTGCGCGGCGACTCCGGGCCCCTCGTCCTGGAGACCGGCCCGGCGGACAACCCGCTGTTCGGCGCGTTCTTCGAGGCGGCCGAGCAGGCAGGGTACCCGCGCACCGACGACGTCAACGGCCACCGGCAGGAGGGCTTCGGCCCGTTCGACCGCAACGTGCACCGGGGCCGCCGCCTCAGCGCCGCCCGCGCCTACCTGCACCCGGTCGTGCACCGCCCCAACCTCACCGTCGCGACCCGCGCGTTCGTCACCCGCGTGCTGTTCGAGGGCACGCGCGCGGTCGGCGTCGAGTTCACCCGGGGCCGCTCGCGCACCCCGCTGCGCGTCCGGGCCGGCGAGGTCGTGCTGTCCGGCGGCGCGATCAACACCCCGCAACTGCTCCAGCTGTCGGGGGTCGGCAACGCCCGGGAGCTGGCGGCCCTCGGCATCGACACCGTCGCCGACCTGCCCGGCGTCGGCGAGAACCTCCAGGACCACCTGGAGGTCTACGTCCAGTACGCGAGCAGGCTGCCGGTGTCGGTGCAGCCCGCGCTGAAGATGTGGCGGCGGCCGTTCATCGGCGCGCAGTGGCTGTTCCTGCGCTCGGGCCCCGGCGCGACCAACCACTTCGAGGGCGGCGGCTTCGTGCGAAGCAACGACGAGGTGGCCTACCCCAACCTGATGTTCCACTTCCTGCCGATCGCCATCCGCTACGACGGCTCGTCCCCGGCGGGCGGCCACGGCTACCAGGTGCACATCGGCCCGATGTACTCCGACGCGCGCGGCAGCGTGAAGATCAAGTCCACCGACCCGCGCGAGCACCCGGCGCTGCGCTTCAACTACCTGTCCACCGACCAGGACCGCCGCGAGTGGGTGGAGGCCGTCCGCATCGCCCGCGACATCCTCAACCGGCCCGCCATGGCCCCCTACAACGGCGGCGAGCTGTCGCCCGGCCCCGGCGTGGAGACCGACCAGGAGATCCTGGACTGGGTGGCCCGCGACGGCGAGACCGCCCTGCACCCCTCCTGCACCGCCCGCATGGGCACCGGCGCCGACGACGTCGTGGACCCGCGCACCATGCGGGTGCACGGCGTGGACGGGCTGCGCGTCGTGGACGCCTCGGTCCTGCCCTACATCACCAACGGCAACATCTACGCGCCGGTGATGATGGTCGCCGAGAAGTCCGCCGACCTGATCCTCGGCCGCACCCCGCTGCCGCCGGAGCCGGCCGATTTCCACCGTCACACCCCGGCCTGATCTGTTCGCGGGGTACCGTTCCCCAATGGGCAACAGTCCCCGCCCCGGCCGTCCGGACGGCGCGGCCACGGTGCAGTCGGTGGACCGCGCGGTGACCGTGCTGGAGATCCTGGCCCGCGAGGGCGAGGCCGGGGTCACCCAGCTCGCCGCCGAGCTCGGCGTGCACAAGTCCACCGCGTTCCGGCTGGTCGCGGCGCTGGAGCACCGCGAGCTGGTCGTCCAGGACTCCGACCGCGGCAAGTACCGGCTCGGCCTCGGCATCCTGCGGCTGGCCGGGGCGACCGCCGCCCGGCTGGACGTGGTGCGCGCCGGGCGGCCGGTCTACGAGGCGCTGGCCGCCGAGATCGGCGAGACCGTCAACCTCGCGGTGCTGTCGGGCCACGAGGTGCTGTACGCCGACCAGGTCGCGGGCGCCTCGGCGCTCCAGCCGCGCGACTGGGTCGGGCGGCGGCTGCCCGCGCACGCCACCGCCGACGGCAAGGCGCTGCTGGCCCACCTGCCGGCCGACCGGCTCGCCGAGCACATGGCGCGCCCCCGCGAGCGCCTCACCGCCCGCACCCTGGTCGGCCCGCGCGAGCTGGCCGATGAGCTGGACCTGGTGCGCGAGCGCGGCTACGCCACCGCCGTGGACGAGCTGGAGTTCGGGCTGACCGCCGTCGCCGCGCCCGTCCGCGGCGCGCGCGGCGAGGTGGTCGCCTCCGTCAGCGGCTCGGGCACCGGGTTCCGCCTGCCGCCCGAGCGCCTGCCCGGCGTCGCGGGAGCGGTGCGCCGCGCCGCGGACGAGATCTCGCGGCGGCTCGGCTGGGCGCCCTGACCGCCGTCCCGACTCCGGTGAACCGCGCGGTGAACCTTTCCGGGTCTTGACGCGATCCCCATGCGGGGTTTGGATTGTCGCCCATAACTGGACTGTTGCGATTAGTGCAACACGGGCCGAGGGGCGATGTGCCGGAACTCTGCATCGGCGGGCGATGGACCGGTTCCCGGACGGGCGACCGGCGGGAGATCCGCTGCCCCGCCGACCAGACCCCCGTCGCCACCGTGGACGAGGCCGGCCCCGAGGACGCGCGGGCCGCCGTGCTCGCCGCGCGGACCGCCTTCGACGACGGCCCCTGGCCCCGCACGCCCGCCCGGGAGCGCGGGGCGCTGCTGCTGCGGACCGCCGACCTGCTGGAGCGCGACAAGGCCGCCTTCGCCCGCGCCGAATCCCTCGACACCGGCAAGCGCCTGGTCGAGAGCGGGTACGACCTCGACGACGTGATCGGCGTCTTCCGCTACTACGGCGGGCTGTGCCTGGCGGGCTTCCCCGACCGCGTGGTGGACACCGGCCGCCCTGGGATCGACAGCCGCGTCGTGCACGAGCCCGCCGGCGTCTGCGCGCTCATCACGCCGTGGAACTACCCGCTGCTCCAGACCTCCTGGAAGGTCGCCCCGGCGCTGGCCGCCGGGAACACCTTCGTCCTCAAACCCAGCGAGCTGACCCCCTCCACCGCCGTCATGCTGCTGAGGGCGCTGGCCGAGGCGGGCCTGCCGGACGGCGCGGCCAACCTGGTGCTCGGCGCGGGGCCGCGCGCGGGCGCGCCGCTGGTGGAGCACCCGGCGGTGGACCTGGTGTCGTTCACCGGCGGCCTCGCCACCGGCCGCGCGGTGATGGCGGCCGCCGCCGGGACGGTGAAGAGGGTCGCGCTGGAGCTGGGCGGCAAGAACCCCAACATCGTCTTCGCCGACGCCGACCGCGAGGCCGCGCTCGACATGGCGCTGACCGCCGTGTTCCTGCACTCGGGCCAGGTCTGCTCGGCCGGGGCGCGCCTGCTGGTCGAGGAGCCGGTCCGCGAGGAGTTCGTGGCGGAGCTGGCCGCGCGGGCCGACCGCATCCGCCTCGGCGGCCCGTTCGACCCCGACGCCGAGACCGGCCCCCTCATCTCCGCCGCGCACCTGGCCAAGGTCGAGGACTACGTCGCGACCGCCCTCAAGGAGGGCGCGGAACTGCGCTGCGGCGGCCGCCGCCCCGACGAGCCCGGCCTGCGCGACGGCTTCTACTACCGGCCCACCGTCCTGGACCGCTGCCACGCCGGGATGCGGGCCGTGCAGGAGGAGTCGTTCGGTCCCGTGCTGACCGTGGAGACCTTCACCACCGAGGACGAGGCCGTGCGCCTGGCCGACGGCACGGTCTACGGGCTGGCGGGCGCGGTGTGGACCGCCGACGCCGCCCGCGCCGAGCGCGTGGCCGCGCGGCTGCGCCTCGGCACCGTCTGGATCAACGACTACCACCCCTACGTCCCGCAGGCCGAGTGGGGCGGCCGCAAGCAGTCCGGCGTGGGCCGCGAGCTCGGCCCCGCCGGGCTCGCCGAGTACCAGGAGGCCAAGCACGTGTGGCGGAACGTGCGGCCGCGACCCCAGGGCTGGTTCGGCGGCTGACCCCACCCGATCCGCCGCCCGGCCCGCCACCCGATCCGGTCCGCCCGAGCCCCTTGGAGCGAGATGAAGACCGCAGAGCCCGAGAAACCGGCCGTGACCGCCCCGCGGGGCGACAAGATGATCGAGGTGCGCGGGCTGTGGAAGATCTTCGGGCCGCGGGAGCACCGGATCATCGGCACGCCGGAGGCGGAGCTGGGCCGGGCCGAGCTGCTGGAGCGGACCGGGTGCACCGCCGCCGTCCGCGAGGTGGACCTCGCGGTCGCGCCCGGTGAAGTGTTCGTGGTGATGGGCCTGTCGGGCAGCGGCAAGTCCACCCTGGTGCGGTGCCTGGCCCGGCTGGTGGAGCCCACCGCCGGGGAGGTGGTCATCGGCGGCGCGGACCTCGCCCGCGCCTCGGCCCGGGAGCTGCGCGAGATCCGCCGCAAGAAGCTGGCGATGGTGTTCCAGCACTTCGGGCTGCTGCCGCACCGCCGCGTGCTCGACAACGTCGCCTACGGGCTGGAGATCCAGGGCGTAGGCCGCGCCGAGCGGCACCGGCGGGCCGGCGAGATCCTGGAGCTGGTCGGGCTGGAGGGCTACGGCTCCGCCTACCCCGAGCAGCTGTCGGGCGGCATGCAGCAGCGGGTCGGGCTCGCCCGCGCGCTGGCGGTGGACCCCGACGTGCTGCTGTTCGACGAGCCGTTCAGCGCGCTGGACCCGCTGATCCGCCGCGACATGCAGAACGAGGTCGTCCGGCTGCACCACGAGGTCGGCAAGACCCTGGTGTTCATCACCCACGACCTGAGCGAGGCGCTGCGCCTCGGCGACCGCATCGCCATCATGCGCGACGGCGCGATCGTGCAGACCGGCACGCCCGAGCAGGTGGTGGGCGCCCCCGCCGACGACTACGTGGCCGACTTCGTCCGCGACATCGCCAAGGCCAACGTGCTGACGCTGCGCTGGATCGCCCGCGAGCCCGCGCCCGGCGAGGCGGCCGACGGCCCCGAGCTGCCGGGCGGCACGCTGGTGCGCGACGCGGTGCGCACCGTGATGGAGGCCGGCCGCCCGGTCCGGGTGGTGACCGGCGGGGACCTGGACGGGGTGGTGGACCAGGCGTCCATCCTGTCGATCATCGCGGCGGAGGGGGCGTGACCGCCGTCGCGGGCCGCCGCCCGCTGCGCGCGCCGCGCGGCGCGCTGGAGATCGCCGCCGCGGTGCTGCTGGCGGCGCTGTTCTGGGTCTTCCGCGACCAGCAGGTGCTGCCGCACGACGAGGAGCACGGCGCGTTCAAGGCGCTGAACGACGTGCGCGACTGGGTGGAGGACAACCGCAACTCCAGCCCCGTCTTCCTCTACCTGGTCAACTACGTCCGGCTCGGCGTCGGCAACCTGTACACGCTGCTGCACGCCCTGCTGGAGGGGGCGGGCTGGCTCGGCCTGATCGGCGCGGCGGGCGCGGCCGGGTGGACGGCGGCCTCCCGCCGGGTCGGGCTGCTGGCGGCCGCCGGGTTCGCGTGCTTCGGGGTGCTGGGGCTGTGGGAGGAGAGCGTGGAGACCCTCGCGCTCGCCCTCACCGCCGTGCTGCTGTCGCTGGCCGTCGGCGTGCCGCTCGGCGTGCTGGCCGGGCGCTCGCGCCGGGTGCGCCGCGCGGTGGACCCGGTGCTGGACGTCATGCAGATCATGCCGACCTTCTCCTACCTGGCCCCGCTCACCCTGTTCTTCCTCATCGGCGCGCCCGCCGCCGCGATCGCCACGATGATCTACGCGATGCCGCCGGCCGTGCGCATCACCGCCCTGGCCGTCCGGGAGGTGCCGGGCGAGGCCGTCGAGGCCTCGCTGTCGCTGGGCTCGACGCGCTGGCAGACCCTGCGCAAGGTGCAGCTGCCCATGGCCGCGCCGACCATCGCGCTGGCCGTCAACCAGACCATCATGATGGCGCTGTCGATGGTGGTCATCACCGCGCTGGTGGACGGCCCCGGCCTCGGCGAGACCATCATCCAGGGCCTGGAGCGCATCAACGTCGGCATGGCGCTGGACGCCGGGCTCGCGGTCGTGGTGATGGCGATCGTGCTGGACCGGATCACGATGGGCGCGAGCCGCCGCGCCGAGGCGGCGCAGAAGTCCGGCCGCCGCCCCGATCCCGGGCGGCGCCGGCTGGTGCTGGCGGCCGGCGCGGCGCTGGCGGTCGCGGCGGTCGCGCTGCGCCCCGTCGTCCCCGCCGAGTTCCCGTCGGCCCTGGACTTCCGCTTCGCGCCCTACGCCAACGACGCGGTCAAGTGGCTGGAGACGAACCTCTACTCGGTCACCGACGCCGTCAAGAACGCGCTGACCCACGCCTTCCTCAACCCGCTGGACACCCTGCTCACCGCCAGCCCGTGGTGGCTGGTGGTGCTGGCGGTGGTCGCCGTGGGGCTGCGCGTCAGCGGCCCGGTCCCGGCGCTGGTGGCGGGGGCGTGCCTGGGCGCGATCGCGCTGATCGGCGTGTGGCAGCACAGCATGCAGACCCTCGCCCAGGTGCTGGTCGCGACCGTGCTGACGCTCGCGATCGGCGTGGTGCTGGGCGTGCTCGCGGCGCGCTGGCCGGTGTACGCCGGGATCCAGCGGCCCGTGCTGGACGCCGCGCAGACCATGCCGTCGTTCGTGTACCTGCTGCCCGCGCTGGCGCTGTTCGGCGCCGGGCGCTTCACCGCGATCGTGGCGGCCGTCATCTACGCGGTCCCGCCGGTGGTGCGGCTGGTGGAGGACGGCCTGCGCGGGGTGTCGGCCACCGCCGTCGAGGCCGCCACCGCCGCCGGCTCCACGCCGCTGCAGCTGCTGTGGAAGGTGCAGCTGCCCATGGCCCGGCGCGCGCTGCTGCTGGCGGCCAACCAGGGCATCGTCATGGTGCTGGCGATGGTGGTCGTCGGCGGCATGGTCGGCGCGGGCGGCCTGGGCTACGACGTCATCTCCGGCTTCGCGCAGCTGGAGGACTTCGGGATGGGCCTGCTGGCGGGCCTGGCGACGGTGCTGCTCGGGGTGATGCTCGACCGCATCACCCAGGGCGCGGGCGGCCGGACGGAGGCGGAACAGGCGGCGCACAAGGCCGGGTGAGCAGGGCCGGGTGACCGCGGCCGGCGGCCGCGCAGAGCCGATTCGGGGACCCAACGTCGGGGGACAGGGAGGAGCCAGGATGAGGACGACCAGGACCGGATTCGTGCGGCGGGCGGCGGTGCTCGCCGCGCTGGCCGTGGCCGCCGCGGGCTGCGGCGGCGCGACCGCCACCAAGGACGACAAGGCGGGCGGCGGTGGCGGCGGCACCGTCAACATCGCCATCAACCCGTGGGTCGGCTACGAGGCCGACGCCGCGGTGATCGGGCACCTGCTGGAGAAGGAGCTGGGCTACAAGGTCCAGAAGAAGAACCTCAAGGAGGAGGTCGCCTGGCAGGGCTTCGAGTCCGGCGAGGTGGACGCGATCCTGGAGAACTGGGACCACCCGGACCTGAAGAAGAAGTACATCGAGGAGAAGAAGGTCGCCGTCAGCGCGGGCTCGACCGGCAACAAGGGCGTGATCGGCTGGTACGTGCCCTCGTGGATGGAGGCCAAGTACCCCGGCATCACCGACTGGAAGAACCTCAACAAGTACGCCGGGGTGTTCAAGACCTCCGAGTCCGGCGGCAAGGGCCAGCTGCTGTTCGGCGACCCCTCCTACGTCAGCAACGAGAAGGCGCTGATCACCAACCTCAAGCTGGATTTCAAGGTCGTGGTGGGCGGCAGCGAGGCGACCCTCATCAAGTCGGCGCAGCAGTCGGAGGCGCAGCAGAAGCCGCTGCTGTTCTACTTCTGGGACCCGCACTGGCTGTTCTCCAAGGTCAAGCTGTCGCGGGTGAACCTGCCGCCCTACAAGGAGGGCTGCCAGGACGACCCGAAGAAGGTCGCCTGCGACTACCCGGAGATGGACCTCGACAAGATCGTGAGTAAGAGGTTCGCCGACTCGGGGTCCAAGGCCTACCAGCTCATCAAGAACTTCACCTGGACCAACGAGGACCAGAACTCGGTGGCCGACGACATGACCAACAACGGCATGACCGCCGAGCAGGCCGCCAAGAAGTGGCTGGACGCCAACCCGTCCAAGTGGAAGGCGTGGATGCCCAAGTGACCCCGCCCGGATGACCCGCCCCGGGACGGGCCCGGAAAGCGCGTGCGCCGCGCTTTCCGGGCCCGTCCGCCTGCGGGGACCCCCTGGGCCGGGTGATGCGGCGACGGGTGGTCTCAACCGCCCAGCGTGTTGCGTATTCCGGGTCTGAGTTGCGTATCAAGCAACAATGAAGGCGGGCGCCATGGCGCGTCCACAGGGGTTCCTCCGCGCCGGGCAGGCCATCGGCCGATCGCGATGTTCGGCGCGGGAAGGGGCCGGTGGTGCGGCGGGGGCGGTGCGCAGCCACCGGGACCCTTCGGGATGATGGTGACCATGAGCGACGATGTGACTTCCGGGGGGACCGGGCGGGACGGCCTCGGCCGCCGGGCGGTGCTGTGCGGGGCGGGGGCCGTGGGGGCCGCCGCGCTGACCGGGTGCGCGCCCTCGGCGCGCCGGGCCGAGCCCGCCGAGAACATGCGGGGCAAGGAGATCGCCAAGGTCGCCGACATCCCGGTCGGCGGCGGCAAGGTCTACGCCGACACCAAGCTGGTGGTCACCCAGCCCGTCCAGGGCACCTTCAAGGCGTTCAGCGCCACCTGCACGCACTCGGGCTGCCTGTGCAACCGGGTGGCGGACGGCACCATCGACTGCCCCTGCCACGGCAGCAAGTTCAAGATCACCGACGGTTCGGTGGCGCAGTCCCCGGCCAACCGCGGGCTGCTGGAGTACCGGGTGCAGGTCAAGGGCGACGGCATCGTCGTGGTCTGAGGAAAATTCAACTTTGAACCAAACCGCGCCGCCGTCCGTACTCCCCGGTGACAGGACACGGACGTGACGGACGCGGAGGGCGATCACATGGCGCGGGAGTCGGTGGAGGACGCGGTGGCGGAGCCTGCGGCGGGACCGGCGGCGGGACCGGACGGGCGGTCGCCGGACGGCGGGACCCGGCGCGGGCTCCTCATCGGCGCCGGGCTCGCCGGGGTCGCCGGGCTGGCGGCGGCCTGCGGTGGGTCCGACGACAAGGGCGGCGGCGGCAGCGGCGACGGCGGCGGCGGGAACGCCGGGGGCGGCCAGTCGCCCGCGGGCGGCGGCGAGCCGGCCGGGGGCGGCAAGGCCCTCGCCAAAACCGGGGACATCCCGGTCGGCGGCGGCAAGGTCTTCAAGGACGAGAAGGTCGTGGTGACCCAGCCCGCCCAGGGCGAGTTCAAGGCGTTCTCGGCGCTGTGCACGCACCGGCGCTGCCCGGTCGGCGACGTGTCGGGCGGCACGATCAACTGCCCCTGCCACGGCAGCAAGTTCAAGATCACTGACGGCTCGGTGGTGAAGGGCCCCGCGGAGACGCCCCTGGAGGCGCGCACCGCCACCGTCCAGGGCGACCAGATCATGCTCGGCTGACCGCGGACCCCGGGGGCCCGGGGTGCGCCGTCCGGGCGGCGGGGCGGGCCGCCCGGACGGCGCCACCGGTCCTGCGGGCCGGCGGCCCCGGGACGCTACCGGTCCCGCCCCAGCGTGCCGGACCCGCTGGAAACCGGCTCCTGCGACCGGGCCCATTCGGGCCGGTCGGACGCGGCTCGGGCGCCCGCGCCGGCGCCGACCACGGTGTCGGCGTCGGCCCCGCCCGCGTCCCCGCCGCCGGGACCGGCGCCGTCGGCCGCCTCCAGGCCGCCGCTCTCGGGGATCTCGGCCCTGAACCGGGGCAGCGCGTGCGGATGGTGCTCGCGCAGGTAGCGCACCATGTGCTCGCGGACGTCGCAGCGCAGGTCCCAGGCGCTCGCCGAGTCGGCCGCGCTCATCAGCGCGCGCAGCTGGACCAGGCCGTTGGGCAGCACGTCGGTGACCTGGAGCACCCAGTCGCGCCGGTCCCACAGCGGGTTGTCCCGGAGCGCCGAGTGCAGCTCCTCGCGCAGCTCCTCCACCGGCACCGCCCAGTCCACGTGGAACAGCACCGCGCCGATCACCCGGCTGGAGTGCCGCGTCCAGTTCTCGAACGGCCGCTCGGTGAAGTAGGACACCGGCAGGATCAGCCGCCGGTCGTCCCACAGGTGCACCACCACGTACGACAGGGTCAGCTCCTCGACCCGGCCCCACTGGCCCTCCACCACGACCACGTCGTCCAGCCGCAGCGCGTCGCTGAAGGCCAGCTGCAGCCCGGCGAACAGGTTGCCCAGCGCGGGCCGGGCCGCGACGCCGACCACCAGGCCGGCCACGCCCGCCGAGGCCAGCAGCCCCGCGCCCAGCGCCCGCACCTGCGGGAAGGTGAACAGCGCCGCGCCCACCGCCAGCACCACGATCACCGCGGCCGTGATCCGGCGCACCAGCAGCATCTGGGTGCGCGCCCGCCGGGCCCGGCGGTTGCGGTCGCCCTCCACGCGGGTCAGCCGGTTCAGCGCCGGGTCGGTCAGCGCGAAGGAGATCCGCAGCACCAGCCACGTGGTCGCGCCGATCACCGCGATCCGCAGCAGGTGCTGCACCGGCCCGTCCAGCCGGTCGGGCAGGAAGCGGTAGGGCAGCGCGCTGCTGACGCTCACCACGGCGGCGAAGGTGAAGGCGGGTGCGGTGACGGCGCGGGCGGCGGTGCCGACCGGCGGCCAGCGCCGCGACAGCCGGCCCGCCAGCAGCCGGCGGGCGGCCTCCACCACGATCACGGATGCGGCGACGGCGATCGCGAAGACGATCCAGGCCCAGAGTGCGGACACGCGGCCATGACCTCCTCGGTTCGGGGATGTGGGGAATTTGTCCAAGATCTAGCTATTCACCCCTTTCCGCTGGACCGCCCGCCGAACGAGATCCACGTCACCCCGCCGGTCGCCCCACCCGTCCCGCAGCCCCCGCCCCGGGGCCCCGCCCGGCCGCGCCGCCCTCCCGGGGCACCGGCACGCACGTTCTGTCGGTCCGGCCCACTACCCTTGCTGACGTGGCAGATCCGGCGACCTACCGACCCGCACCGGGGTCCATCCCAGAATCGCCAGGGGTGTACCGCTTCCGAGACGAGCACGGCCGGGTCATCTACGTGGGCAAGGCCAAGAACCTGCGCTCGCGCCTGAACTCCTACTTCGCCGACTTCGCCGGGCTGCACCCGCGCACCCAGACGATGGTGGGCACCGCGGCCCGCGTCGACTGGACGGTCGTGGGCACCGAGGTGGAGGCGCTGCAGCTGGAGTACTCCTGGATCAAGGAGTTCGACCCGCGCTTCAACGTCAAGTACCGCGACGACAAGTCCTACCCCTACCTCGCCGTCACCCTGAACGAGGAGTTCCCGAGGGTGATGGTCATGCGCGGCGCCAAGCGCAAGGGCGTGCGCTACTTCGGCCCCTACTCCCACGCCTGGGCGATCCGCGAGACCGTCGACCAGCTCCTGCGGGTCTTCCCGGTCCGCACCTGCAGCGCCGGGGTCTTCAAGCGCCAGCACCAGCTCGACCGGCCCTGCCTGCTCGGCTACATCGACAAGTGCTCCGCGCCGTGCGTGGGCAACGTCAGCCCGGCCGAGCACCGGCTGCTCGCCGAGGACTTCTGCGCCTTCATGGCGGGCGACACCGGCCGCTTCATCAAGCGCCTCGAACGCGACATGCGCGAGGCCGCCGCCTCCCAGGAGTACGAGCGGGCCGCGCGGCTGCGCGACGACGTCCGCGCCCTGGAGCGCGCCCTGGAGAAGCAGGCCGTCGTCTTCTCCGACACCATCGACTGCGACGTGGTCGCCTTCGCCGAGGACGAGCTGGAGGCGGCCGTCCAGGTCTTCTACGTGCGCGGCGGCCGCATCCGCGGCCAGCGCGGCTGGGTGGTCGACAAGGTCGAGGCCGTCACCACCCCCGACCTGGTCGAGACCTTCCTGCTGCAGATCTACGGCGACTCCGACGCGGTGCCGCGCGAGGTCCTGGTGCCCGAGCTGCCGCCGGACGCCGAGGCGATGGGCGAGCTGCTGGCCGAGCGGCGCGGCGGCCCGGTGCGGCTGCGGGTGCCCCAGCGCGGCGACAAGCGCTCGCTGCTGGAGACCGTCGCCCGCAACGCCCACGAGTCCCTCAAGCAGCACAAGACCCGCCGCGCCAGCGACCTCACCACCCGCAGCCTCGCGCTGCGCGAGCTGCAGGAGGCCCTGGAGTTGGAGGAGGCCCCGCTGCGCATCGAGTGCTACGACGTGTCCAACCTCCAGGGCACCAACGTCGTGGCCTCCATGGTGGTGTTCGAGGACGGCCTGGCCCGCAAGAGCGAGTACCGGCGCTTCTCCATCAAGGCGGTGGAGGGCCAGGACGACGTGCGCTCCATTCATGAGGTGATCACGCGCCGGTTCCGGCGGTACCTGGCCGAGAGCGAGAAGGCCGGCGAGCTGGCGCTCGGCGACGCCGAGGAGGAGCCGGGCGGCCACCAGCCGATCGACCCCGAGACCGGCCGCCCGCGCCGCTTCGCCTACCCGCCCAACCTGGTGGTCGTCGACGGCGGCCCGCCGCAGGTCGCCGCCGCCCAGCGCGCCCTGGACGAGCTCGGCATCGACGACATCGCGGTCTGCGGCATCGCCAAGCGGCTGGAGGAGCTGTGGCTGCCCGGCGACGACGACCCGGTGATCCTGCCGCGCAACAGCGAGGGCATGTACCTGGTCCAGCGGGTCCGCGACGAGGCGCACCGGTTCGCGATCTCCTACCACCGGCAGCGCCGCTCCAAGGCCATGATCGAAAGCGAGCTGGACCGCGTCCCGGGCCTCGGCCCGGCGCGCCGGGCCGCGCTGCTGAAACATTTCGGCTCGCTCAAGCGCTTGAAGGAAGCGACGCCCGAGCAGATCGCCGAGGTGCCGGGCCTCGGCCTGCGCAGCGCCGAGCAGATCGCCGCTGCCCTGCACGGCGGCACGGCGCCCGACACGGCGCCTGACGCGGAGGCCGGCGCCGCGGGCGGCGACGGGCGTGCCGACAGCGACGACGGGGGAGAACAGCCATGACGACCGAGACCCACATCCCGGACATAGTGATCGTCACCGGCATGTCCGGGGCCGGGCGCAGCACCGCGGCCAAGGCGCTGGAGGACCTGGACTGGTTCGTGGTGGACAACCTGCCGCCCGGCCTGCTGGCCACCATGGCCGACCTCGGCGGCCGGGTGAAGGACGCCGTCCCGCGCATCGCGGTCGTGGTGGACGTGCGCAGCCGCGCCTTCACCGCCGACCTGCACACCTCCATCGCCGAGCTGGAGGCGCGCGGGGTACACCCGCGCGTGGTGTTCCTGGAGGCCGGCGACGCCGACCTGGTGCGCCGCTTCGAGAGCGTGCGCCGCCCGCACCCCCTGCAGGGCGACGGCCGCCTGGTGGACGGCATCGCCCGCGAGCGCGACCTGGTGCGCGAGGTGCGCGCCGAGGCCGACCTGGTGATCGACACCAGCGGGCTGAACGTGCACGAGCTGCGCGCCAAGATCGTCGGTTTCTTCGGCACCGACACCGGCGAGTCCAGCCTGCGCGCCACCGTGGTCTCGTTCGGCTACAAGTACGGCCTGCCGGTGGACGCCGACCTGGTCGTGGACTGCCGCTTCCTGCCCAACCCGCACTGGGTGCCCGAGCTGCGGCCCAAGACCGGCCGCGACGCCGACGTGCGCGACTACGTGCTGGGCCAGCGCGGCGCCAAGGAGTTCCTGGACGCCTACACCGAGGTCCTGCGGCTGCTGTCGGACGGCTACGAGCGCGAGGGCAAGCACTACGTGACCCTCGCCGTCGGATGCACCGGCGGCAAACACCGTAGTGTGGCCATGGCGGAGCAGATCGCCGCCCGGCTGCGGGACGAGGGCATCGAGGTCCAGGTCGCCCACCGTGACCTCGGCCGTGAGTGACGACCCGCGGGCGACCGCCCGCCCCGGGTCCCGGACGAAGGATGCGACCGCACGGTGAAGCCCCCCGGCCCCAAGGTCGTCGCGCTCGGCGGGGGCCACGGCCTGTACGCCTCCCTGTCGGCGCTGCGCCGGGTCACCGACCGCCTGACCGCCATCGTCACCGTCGCCGACGACGGCGGCTCCAGCGGGCGCCTGCGCCGCGAGCTGGGCGTGCTGCCGCCCGGCGACCTGCGCATGGCGCTGGCCGCGCTGTGCGGCGACGACGAGTGGGGCCAGACCTGGCGCGACGTGGTCCAGCACCGCTTCCGCAGCCAGGGCGACCTGCACGACCACGCCGTCGGCAACCTGCTGATCGTCGCGCTGTGGGAGCTGCTGGGCGGCGAGTCCGGGTCCACGGTGGCCGGGCTCGACTGGGTCGGCCGCCTGCTGGGCGCGCACGGCCGCGTGCTGCCGATGGCGTCGGTCCCGATGGACATCGTCGCGCAGGTGCGCGGCGCCGACCCCGCCCGGCCCGACGCCGTCGTCCAGGTCAAGGGCCAGGTCGAGTGCGCCCGCACGCCCGGCACCGTGCTGGGCGTCTCGCTGGTGCCCACCGACCCGCCGGCCTGCCCCGAGGCGCTGGCCGCCGTGGACGACGCCGACTGGGTGGTGTTCGGGCCCGGCTCCTGGTTCACCAGCGTGCTGCCGCACCTGAAGGTGCCCGAGCTGGCCCGCGCGCTGACCGCGACCAGCGCGCGCCGCGTGGTGGCGCTCAACCTGGTGCCGCAGCCGGGCGAGACCGACGACTTCTCGCCGCAGACCCATCTGGAGGTGCTCCAGGCGCACGCGCCCGACCTGCGCGTGGACGTGGTCCTGGCCGACCGGGGCGTGGTGGACGACCCGGACGCGCTGGACCGGGCGGTCAAGGCCCTCGGCGGCCGGCTGGTGCTGGCCGAGGTCGCCGCCCCCGACGGCTCCCCGCGTCATGATCCCGCCCTGCTGGCCCAAGCCTTCGTACAGATATTCGCCGACTGACGTCGGCCGGGGCCGCGATCGGCCACACTGCTGGAAGTTCGATAGGGGGAGGGTTCGTATATGGCGATGACCGGTGTGGTGAAGGACGAGCTGAGCCGGCTCACGGTGCTCAAGCCGTGCTGCCGCAAGGCCGAGGTCTCCACGCTGCTGCGGTTCGCCGGGGGGCTGCACCTGGTCAGCGGGCGCATCGTGATCGAGGCGGAGATCGACACCGGGGCCGCCGCGCGGCGGCTGCGCAAGGACATCGCCGAGGTGTTCGGGCACACCTCCGACGTGGTGGTGCTGGCGCCCAGCGGGCTGCGCAAGGGCAACCGCTACGTGGTGCGGGTCTTCCGCGACGGGGAGTCGCTGGCCCGGCAGACCGGGTTGATCGACAACAACGGCCGGCCGGTGCGCGGCCTGCCCCGGCACGTGGTCGCGGGGGCGGCCTGCGACGCCGAGTCGGCCTGGCGGGGCGCGTTCCTGGCGCACGGCTCGCTCACCGAGCCGGGCCGGTCGATGTCGCTGGAGGTCACCTGCCCGGGGCCGGAGGCGGCGCTGGCGCTGGTCGGCGCGGCCCGCCGGCTCAAGATCCACGCCAAGGCGCGCGAGGTGCGCGGCGTGGACCGGGTCGTGGTGCGCGACGGCGACGCGATCAGCGCGCTGCTGACCCGCCTCGGCGCGCACGACAGCGTGCTGGCCTGGGAGGAGCGGCGGATGCGCCGCGAGGTGCGCGCCACCGCCAACCGGCTGGCCAACTTCGACGACGCCAACCTGCGCCGCTCGGCCCGCGCGGCGGTCGCGGCCGGGGCCCGGGTGGCCCGCGCGCTGGAGATCCTCGGCGACGAGGCCCCCGACCACCTGGTCAACGCGGGGCGGCTGCGCCTGGAGCACAAGCAGGCGTCGCTGGAGGAGCTCGGCCAGCTCGCCGAGCCGCCGCTGACCAAGGACGCGATCGCCGGCCGTATAAGGCGTCTGCTGGCCATGGCCGACAAGCGCGCGCAGGACCAGGGCATCCCCGGCACCGAGGCCAACCTCACCGCCGACATGCTCGCGCCCTGACCGGCGCCGCCCCGCGGGGCGGGGCACGATGACGGCCGCCCGGACCGCCAGGTCCAGGGCGGCCGTCCCGTTCCCGGGCGGGCGGCGCCGTCCGGCGCGAGGTTCTGTGAACTTCGCCGAAGACTTCCCCGCGCCCGCGCTAAACGTGATTTCAGTGATGAAAGGGGCGGAACGCCGGTCCGTGCGGGCCCGCCGCCCGGCCGGGCAGGGCGAGCGGGGCATTGGTCTAGACAGACAGGTCTAGACCCCGGGCGGGCGGGGGCGGGTCCCCCGCCCGGGGGAGGGCGACTCACCCGCCCGTTCCACGCGCCCGGTGGCAGGTCACGAGCCCGGGATTAGATAGGGTCGGAGGCGGGGCAGACCCCAGTTCCACGGTAGTAGCGGGCCCGGATCGCTCCGGGCGAGACGACGTACGAGGAGAGCCGTTCCGTGACCATCCGAGTAGGCATCAACGGGTTCGGCCGGATCGGCCGCAACTTCTTCCGCGCGGTCAAGGCGAGCGGAGCCGACATCGAGATCGTGGCGGTCAACGACCTGACCGACAACGCCACCCTCGCCCACCTGCTCAAGTACGACAGCATCCTCGGCCGCTTCCCCGAAGAGGTGAAGGCCACCGCGGACGAGATCATCGTCGGCGGCCAGACGATCAAGGCGTTCGCCGAGCGCGACCCCGCCGACCTCAAGTGGGGCGAGCTGGGCGTGGACGTGGTCGTGGAGTCCACCGGCTTCTTCACCGACGCCAACAAGGCGCGCGTGCACGCCGACAACGGCGCCAAGAAGGTCATCATCTCGGCCCCGGCCAAGAACGAGGACGTCACCATCGTCATGGGCGTCAACGACGGCGAGTACGACGCCGCCGCCCACACGGTGATCTCCAACGCCTCCTGCACCACCAACTGCCTGGCCCCGATGACCAAGGTCCTCCAGGACACCTTCGGCATCGAGAAGGGCCTGATGACCACCATCCACGCCTACACCCAGGACCAGAACCTGCAGGACGCGCCGCACAAGGACCTGCGCCGCGCCCGCGCCGCCGCCCTCAACATCGTGCCGACCTCCACCGGCGCCGCCAAGGCGATCGCGCTGGTCATGCCGGAGCTGAAGGGCAAGCTGGACGGCTACGCGCTGCGCGTGCCGATCCCCACCGGCTCGGCCACCGACCTGACCGTCGAGGTCGGCCGCGAGACCACCGTCGAGGAGGTCAACGCCGCGATGAGGGCCGCCGCCGAGTCCGGCCCGCTGGCCGGGGTGCTGTACTACACCGAGGACCCGATCGTGTCCTCCGACATCGTCACCGACCCGCACTCGTGCATCTTCGACGCCGGCCTCACCAAGGTCATCGGCAACCAGGTCAAGGTCGTCGGCTGGTACGACAACGAGTGGGGCTACTCCAACCGCCTCGCCGACCTCGTCAAGCTCGTCGGCTCCCAGCTCTGATCCGCCCCTCCGCCGTGCCCGCCCCGCCGTCCCCGCGACGGCCGGGCGGGCACGGCGGTCGTGCATCCGGAAGGACACCGCGTTTCGATGCGCACCATTGACGACCTGGACGTCGCGGGCAAGCGGGTACTGGTCCGCACCGACCTGAACGTCCCCCTGGACGGCGGGCAGATCACCGACGACGGCCGCATCCGGGCCAGCGTCCCCACGATCAAGGCGCTGCGCGACAAGGGCGCGCGCGTGATCGTCTGCGCCCACCTCGGCCGCCCCAAGGGCGAGGTCAAGCCCGAGTTCTCGCTCGCCTCCGTCGCGACCCGCCTCGGCGAGCTGCTGGGCGCCGAGGTCGCCTTCGCCTCCGACGTGGTCGGCGACTCCGCCCGCGCCGCCGCCGAGGGCCTGGCCGACGGCCAAGTCGCGCTGCTGGAGAACCTCCGCTTCGAGGCGGGCGAGACCAGCAAGGACGACGCCGAGCGCGGCGCGTTCGCCGACAGGCTCGCCTCGCTGGCCGAGCTGTACGTGGGCGACGGCTTCGGCGCCGTGCACCGCAAGCACGCCAGCGTCTACGACGTCCCGCAGCGCCTCCCGCACGCCGCCGGCGGCCTCATCGCCACCGAGGTCGAGGTCCTGCAGAAGCTCACCGAGCAGGTCGAGCGCCCCTACGCCGTCGTGCTGGGCGGCTCCAAGGTCTCCGACAAGCTCGGCGTGATCGACAACCTCCTCGGCAAGGCCGACCGCATCCTCATCGGCGGCGGCATGGTCTTCACCTTCCTCAAGGCCCAGGGCCACGAGGTCGGCAAGAGCCTGCTGGAGGAGGACCAGCTCGACACCGTGCGCGAGTACCTGCGCCGCGCGGAGGAGAGCGGCGTGGAGTTCGTGCTGCCGGTGGACATCGTCGCGGCCGCCGCGTTCGCCGCCGACGCCGACCACGACGTGGTCGCCGCCGACGCGATCCCCGCCGACCGGCTCGGCCTGGACATCGGCCCCGAGTCGGGCAAGCTGTTCGCCTCGCGCCTCGCCGACGCCGAGACCGTCTTCTGGAACGGCCCGATGGGCGTGTTCGAGATGGAGCCCTACTCCCATGGCACCCGCGCGGTGGCCCAGGGCCTCATCGACTCCGGCGCGTTCACCGTGGTCGGCGGCGGCGACTCGGCCGCGGCGGTCCGCCGGCTCGGCTTCGACGAGAACGCCTTCTCCCACATCTCCACCGGCGGCGGCGCCAGCCTCGAGTACCTCGAAGGCAAGACGCTGCCCGGTCTGCAGGCACTGGAGGACTGACCCCCATGGCAGCCAAGACGCCTTCCCGCAAGCCGCTGATGGCCGGCAACTGGAAGATGAACAACAACCACTTCGAGGCGATCGCGCTCGTCCAGAAGCTGGCGTTCGGCCTGAAGGAGGCCGACTTCGACGCGGTGGACATCGCGGTGCTGCCGCCGTTCACCGACATCCGCTCGGTGCAGACGCTGGTGGACGCCGACAAGCTGTCGATCGCCTACGGCGCGCAGGACGTGTCCGCGCACGACTCGGGCGCCTACACCGGCGAGATCTCCGGCGCCATGCTGGCCAAGCTCGGCTGCTCCTACGTGGCGGTCGGCCACTCCGAGCGCCGCCAGTACCACGGCGAGGACGACGCGCTGGTCAACGCCAAGACCAAGGCCGCCCTCAAGAACGAGATCACCCCGATCGTGTGCGTCGGCGAGGGCCTGGAGGTCCGCGAGGCCGGCGAGCACGTGGGGCACTGCCTGAGCCAGGTCACCGGCGCGCTGGAGAAGGTCCCCGCCGACCAGGTCCGCACCCTGGTGATCGCCTACGAGCCGGTCTGGGCGATCGGCACCGGCAAGGTCGCCACCCCGCACGACGCGCAGGAGGTCTGCGCGGCGATCCGGGCCCGGATCGCCGAGCTCTACGACGCCGAGACCGCCGACCAGGTGCGCGTGCTGTACGGCGGCTCGGTCAAGGGCTCCAACGTCGCCAGCATCATGGCGCAGGCCGACGTGGACGGCGCGTTGGTCGGAGGTGCCAGTCTGGACGCCGGGGAGTTCGTCAAGATCTGCCGGTACCGCGACCTGCCGGCGTGAGCAGAACTGATCAGTTCTGATCAATTCGGGCGTGTCCCGGGGGTTCTTGCCGAACCAGCGGAGAGTTCGTCGTACCCTTCGTACCTGACGGGTAAACCGTCCGGCTCGATCCTCCGTCCTTGCATACGACAAGCCCCGCGTCAGCGGGGGTGGCCAGAAAAGGCACTGAACTGTGATCATCGCAACGTCCATCGTGCTCATCATCACGAGCCTGCTGATGGTGGTCCTCGTCCTGATGCACAAGGGCAAGGGCGGCGGCCTGTCCGACATGTTCGGCGGCGGCATCTCGTCCTCCCTGGGCGGTTCGTCGGTGGTGGAGCGCAACCTCGACCGCCTGACCGTGGGCACCGGCGTGATCTGGTTCGCCTCGATCATCGTGCTCGGGCTGCTGTTCAAGAACTAGAGGCGGGCCAGGACACCGGCTGAGCAGGCCGTAAACACGTACGATCGCCGCGTCGCCGGCCCGCCCCCGACCTGGGGCGCGGGCCCGGCGCGGCACACTGAGCGAGGAGTAGTCCGTGGGTAGTGGCAACGCGATTCGGGGCAGCCGTGTCGGGGCCGGCCCGATGGGGGAGGCAGAGCGCGGCGACGCGGCCCCCCGCGTCTGGGTCACCTTCTACTGTGCCAACCGGCACGAGACCCGCCCCAGCTTCGCGACCGACGTCGCGGTCCCTGACACCTGGGACTGCCCGCGGTGCGGGTTCCCGGCCGGGCAGGACAAGGACAACCCCCCGGCGCCGCCGAAGACCGAGCCCTACAAGACGCACCTCGCGTACGTGAAGGAGCGGCGCAGCGACGAGGACGGCGAGGCCATCCTGGAGGAGGCCCTGGCCAAGCTGCGCGAGAAGCGCGCCGCGGTCAAGCGCGCGATGGAGGCCGCCGGGCGCAGCTGACCGGTCGATCCGACCGGCCGGCGCACGCGCCCGCGGCACGGCCCGGCACCCGTGAGGGGTGCCGGGCCGTGCCGCGTCCTGCGGCCGCCCGCCGCGCCGTCAGGGGGCGGCCGGGACGGACGCCGGGGCGGCGGAGGCCGGGCCGGCCGGCGCGGGGTCCAGGCGGCGCCCCACGCGCCGTCCGGCGTCCTGCATGGGGCGCTCGACGCAGCGGTAGGCCAGCTCGCTCAGCGCGATCAGCAGCGCCACGAACAGCAGCAGGTACGCGGGTTCGTCGCCGCCGGGGCGGCCCACGGTCGCGTCCAGCCCCATCAGCAGCACCGGGTGCAGCAGATACACCGAGTAGCTGATGACGCCGAGCCGGACCAGCGCGCGCGGCATCCGCCGGTGCCGCAGCGCCAGGCCGAGCCCGAACAGCGCGGCGGCCAGCACCACGGCGGTGAGCCAGGCGCGCTTGACGCCCCACTCGGTCATGTCCGGGCCCCAGGCGTGCAGCCGCCACACCCCGCCCGCCAGCGCCGCCGCCAGCACGCCCGCCGCCGTCAGCACAGCCGTGCGCACCCTGATCTGGCCTCGTTCGGCCCGGTAGACGGCGGTGCCGGTGAACATGAACGCCAGCAGCACCAGGCCCTGCCAGGGGTCCACCCGGCCGTTCAGCAGGACCAGCGCGGCCGCCAGCGCCCCGCCCAGCAGCGCGCCCGCCGTGCGGGTGCGGGGCAGGCAGGCCAGCACGATCGCGGCGGCCATGAGCGCGGTCGCGCCGATCGCGACCGGGCCGACGCCCGCGCCGCGGCTGAGCGCCGTGGTGGGCAGCACCACCGCCAGGGCCAGCCCGGCGCCCGCCAGCGCCAGCGCGATGGAGGCCGAGCGGCGGTGCAGCCGCACCGCGAACAGGGCCACCACGATCAGGTAGAACGCCATCTCGTAGGACAGCGTCCACAGCACGTTGATCGCGCTCGGCACGGCCAGCAGGTCCTGGAGCATCGACAGGTGCGCCAGCGTCGCGGCGACGGGGTCGAAGTCGCTGTCCAGGCCGTCGCGCAGCCGGGTCACGCCGGTCAGGTGCATCACCAGCAGCGCGGCCAGCGCCACCAGCAGCAGCGGGTGGATGCGGAACAGCCGGCCGGTCCAGAAGCGCCGCACCGAGCCGCCGCGCTCCAGCGAGGCGGGCACGATGTAGCCGCTGACCACGAAGAACACCAGCACGCCGGCGACGCCGGGGTCGATCCACTCCAGCATGGCCCGGCGGAACCCCGGGACGTAGTGGTAGGCGGCGTGGTGCAGGGCCACCGTGAGGGCGGCGACGCCGCGCAGGGCGTCCAGCCAGCCCAGCCGGGCGGTGCCCGGGGACGGCGCGGGCCGGACGGGCGGCGCGGGGCGCGGGACCGATGGCCTTGGCTGAGGGGGCTCGGTTTCCATCACCCGGGCGACCCTAGCGACTCCCGGGATGAACGCGGCGTAAAGAAATGATCGCCGCTCCGTCCGGCCCGCTTGTATGCTTGCCCGCACGCGACTGGCGCAGTCAAGGTGGAGTAGACCACCGGGGAGCGATCCCGTCCGCACACCGCGCGCCTGGGTGTACGGGCCCCCTTGCCGGGGGTGCCCGCTTCGCGCCCCCGGCGTGATCAGCCGGAGGCGGACATGCACGAACCCACCCTGACCCACCTGCGGGGCGAGGACCCGGGGCTGGCGGACCTGGTCGAGGCCGAGGCGCGGCGGCAGTACGAGAAGATCCGCCTGATCGCCTCGGAGAACTACGTGTCGCGGGCGGTGCTGGAGGCCACCGGCACGGTCCTGACCAACAAGTACTCCGAGGGCTACGCGGGCCGCCGCTACTACGAGGGCCAGCAGAACGTCGACCCGATCGAGCTGCTGGCGATCGACCGCGCCAAGGCGGTGTTCGGCGCCGAGCACGCCAACGTCCAGCCCTACTCCGGGTCGCCCGCCAACCTGGCGGTGTACCTGGCGTTCCTGGACCCCGGCGACACCGTGCTGGGGCTGTCGCTGCCGATGGGCGGCCACCTGACGCACGGCTGGCCGGTGTCGGCGACCGGCAGGTGGTTCAACGCCGTCCGCTACGGGGTGCGCGCCGACACCGGCCGCATCGACATGGACGAGGTGCGCGACCTGGCGCTCAAGGAGCGGCCCAAGCTGATCTGGTGCGGCGGCACCGCGATCCCGCGCACCATCGACTTCCCGGCGTTCGCCGAGATCGCCCGGGAGGCCGGCGCGGTGCTGGCCGCCGACGTCGCCCACATCGCGGGCCTGATCGCGGGCGGCGCGCACCCGTCGCCGGTGGGGCACGCCGACGTGGTCACCACCACCACGCACAAGACGCTGCGCGGGCCGCGCGGCGCGATGATCCTGTCCACGGCCGAGCACGCGACCGCGATCGACAAGGCGGTCTTCCCCGGGCTGCAGGGCGGGCCGCACGACCACACCACCGCCGCGATCGCGGTCGCGCTGAAGGAGGCGGCGCGGCCGGACTTCGCCGACTACGCGCACCGCGTCGTCGCCAACGCGAAGGCGCTCGCCGCGGCGCTGCTGGAACGGGGCTACGACCTGATCTCCGGCGGGACCGACAACCACCTGATCCTGATCGACCTGACGAACAAGGGGGTGCCGGGCAAGCCCGCCGCGCAGGCGCTGGACCGGGCCGGGATCGAGCTGAACTACAACGCGGTGCCGTTCGACCCGCGCAAGCCGTTCGACCCCTCGGGGCTGCGGCTGGGCACCGCCGCGATCACCACGCGCGGGCTGGGCGCCGAGCACATGCCGCGGCTCGCGGGCTGGATCGACGAGGTCGTGCGGGCCGCCGCGCGGCAGGACGAGACGGTCGTGGAACGCGTCGCGGCCGAGATCCGCGACCTGATGGCCGCCTACCCGATGCCGGGCTGGGCGCCCGCGCCGTAAGGCGGCGCGCGGAGGCGCCGGGCGCTCCGTGCGCCCGGCGCCTCCGCCGTTCAGGCGGTGGTCGCCGTCCGCCCGGCCTCGGCGGGGGACGGCTCCGGCACGACGAACGGCTGCTTGCCGGCGGGCACGCCCGTGCGCGCCTCCCCGTCGTCGGTGCGGTACTCGATGGTGAACGGGACGCCCTTCGCCCATATGGGGCGCGGGCCGTCCATCAGGTGGAAGTGCAGGTGCGGCTCGGAGGAGTTGCCGGAGTTGCCCACCTCGCCGAGCACGTCCCCGGCGCGCACCCGCTGTCCGGGGCGGACCCGCACCGAGCCGCGCCGCAGGTGGGCGAAGACGGCGTGCACGCCGCCGCCGAGGTCCAGGACCACGTGGTTGCCGAGCACGAACCGGCCCGCCGACAGGGTCAGCAGCGACAGCAGGGACCGGAAGGCCATGCCCTCGACCAGCAGGTAGACCAGGCCGGGCCAGGAGTTGCGGCTCCAGTGGTCACGCTGGCGGCGGCCGACCGCGACCACGGTGCCGTCGGCGGGAGCCAGCACCGGCCGGCCGAACGCGGGGAAGGTCTCGGGGCGGGCGGCCAGGGGCCAGGTCAGTAGCGGCCTCCACTCGCGCGCGGGATCGGGGGCGTGCACCAGGTCGATGGCGTAGGTCTGGCCGAGTTCGTGGGTGCCGTGACTCGGCACCTTGTCGGCGGGGCTGTTGACCGCCACCCAGCGGCCCTGGACGGGGCTGCGCAGCGCGACCGGGGCGCGGCGGGGGAGTCCGGCGGGCAGGAACTGCGGGACCGTGCCGATCAGGATCAGGACGAAGCCCGCCGAGCCGGTGTGGGGGATCGCGTCGGTGAACAGCCCGGCGGCCACCACCAGCATGCCCACGACGGCGATCGGGGTTCCGCATCGGGTCAGGACGGTGAGGAGCTTCATGACTCCAGAATTACGTAAATACGGAATCATGGCAAGCGGGGCGGAATCGCCGGGCGTCCCCTCCGGGCCCTGGCGCGGTCAGCCGGCGGAGCCGCCGGACGCGCGGCGCAGCACGGTGATCATCCGCCAGGCGGCCGGGTCGGTCAGCGACACCTCGGCGAAGTCGCCGTACTGCGCGACCACCTCCAGCGCGCCCGACAGCCGGATCGCCGCGATCAGCTCGGTGGCCGTCCAGAACCGGTAGGGCACCACGTCCCGGATCACCCGGGTCGCGCCGCCCTCGGCGATCGTCATCGTCACGCGGTCGTCGGCGATCTGGGTGACCGGGTCCAGCCGGTCGCCCGGCTCGCCCCACCGCACGGTGGCGCGCACCGCGCCGGCGCCGGCGCCGCGCTCGACCGTCCAGGCGGTGCTGACGCTGGGGTCGTCGCCGAGCCGGTCGCGGGGGTGCGACATCTCCAGCACGTACAGGCCGTCGGCGGTCAGGTGCTCGGCGGCGCGGTCCAGGTGCGCGGTGAAGGCGTCCAGCGTCATCAGGTGCGAGGTGGAGTCCAGCATGGTCGCCACCAGGTCGAACCGGCGGCCGAGCGCGAAGGAGGTCATGTCCTCCTGCACCACGTCCAGGGCGAGGCCCGCCTCGGCGGCCGCGCGGTCGGCGTACGCGCACATCGCCGGGTGCAGGTCCAGCGCCGTCGCCGCCAGGCCGCGCCGCGCGAACTCGCGGGCGTGCTCGGCCGGGCCCGCCGCCAGCTCCAGCACCGTGCGGGGGAGCGCCGCGCCGACCCGGTGCCGCTCGCACCAGCCCAGCAGCACCTCGACCTCGGCGGGGACGTCGCGGAACGAGCACGCCAGCTCGTACGCCCAGGGATCGTCATAGATGCCGGTCACCGGCCCAATCCTGCCAGCGCGAAGGTCATGGGCGGGTAAGCGGGGCCGGGGCGGGCCGCCCGTCCAGCCGCAGCCGCACCTCCAGCACTCCCGGGTCGCCGCCGGACCGGACCCTGCCGCCCAGCGAGACCAGCAGCCGCCGCATCCGCGCGTTGTCGCCGAGCACGGTCGCGCGCAGCTCGACCAGGCCCCGGTCGCGGCCCACCGCCAGCAGCAGCCCGGCCAGCGCGCGGCCGAGGCCCCGGCCCTGCCACGCGTCCTCCACCAGGAACGCCAGCTCGGCCACGCCCGGGTCCAGCACGTGGATCAGGTGCGCCAGCGCCAGCAGCGACCCGTCGGGGCCCTCGGCGACCAGGGTGAGGCCGTGCGCGGGCTCGCAGAACAGCTCCAGGGCGCGACGCGGCGGGCAGGGCTTGGCGCTGAAGTAGCGCATCCGGCGGCTGTCGAGCGAGCAGCGCTCGTGCAGGGCTCGCACGGCGTCGAGGTCGCGCGCCTCGATCGGGCGGACCAGCACGTGCGTGCCGTCGTTCAGCGGCAGCCGCCGCGACGCGGGCCGGGGCGGGGCCGCCGGGAGCGCGGCGCGCACCAGCGCGTCGGCGCGCGCCGCCTCGGTCGCGGTGAACGGCAGGCCGGGGCGGCGCAGGCGCACGAGCCGGTGCCCGGCCGGGACGGTCAGCACGTCGGGCCCGCCGTCGCCGCCGCCGGTGCGGGCGTCGGTCCAGGACGCCTCGCCGGCGCGCAGCAGCTCGGCCAGCACCTCCGGCAGCGCGCGCGGCTCGGCGCGCAGCCGCGCCGCCAGCGCCAGCGCGCGGGTGGGCTCGTCGATCAGCTCGTGCGGGCGCGCCGGGACCACGGCGGTGCGGACGCCGCCCGCCTCGCCCAGCGCGCGCCGCAGCGCCTCGGCGTCGGCGCCGCCGGACGGCACGTCCACGATGAACTCGTCCACCACCCCGTCGGCGTCGAGCTGGACCGACAGGCCCAGGATGTTGGCGCCGCGCCGGGCCAGCGCGGCGGTCAGCAGGGCGAGGCGGCCCGGCCTGTCGTCGATCTCGGTGCGGATGCGCAGCAGCGGCATGGAACGTTCCCTCGGATCGGCGGGCGGAAGGCGTCACCCGGCACGATGGCCCGCCGCTGTTACGGAAGCGCTACGTCATCGTGAGCCCGCGGTTTCACCTTGCCCGCGGGGGTTGAGCGCCCGGCGGCGAGCGCCTAGCGTGCGGTGGGTGATCGACCCCCTGAGCGGTGCGCGCGTCAACGAGCAACATCGGCGGGACGGCCGGCTGCCCCTGCTGGCGCCGGGCGTGCTGAGCGAGCGGCAGCGGGCGCTGTACGACGCGCTGACCGGCGGGCCTCGCGGCGACCGGCGGACCGTGCGGATCACCGATCGCGGCGGGCGGCTGCTGGGCCCGTTCAACGCGATGCTCTACAGCCCGGCCGTGGGGACGCCGCTGCAGGAGCTGGGCGCCGCGCTGCGCTTCGACACCGCCTTCAGCGGCCGCGAGCGCGAGATCGCGACGCTGGTGGTGGCCGCGCACTGGCGGTCGGACTTCGAGTGGTACGCCCACGAGCGGCTCGGCCGCGCGGCCGGGCTGACCGAGGACGAGCTGGCGGCGCTCCGCGAGGGGCGCGCGCCGCTGCTGGCCGACGCCCGCGAGCGGGTGGTGCACGAGGCGGCGCGGCAGCTGGCCGCCGAGCACGACCTGACCGACGCGGTGCACGCCGAGGCGGTGGCGACGCTCGGCCGCACGGCGCTGGTCGAGCTGGTGGCGCTGGTCGGCTACTACGCGGCGCTGGCGCTGCAGATGCGGGTGTTCCGGGTGGGCGCGCCCGAGGACGGGCGGGCGCCCGAGTGGGGGAGCAGGCCATGACGGTGAACCAGATTCCCGCGAGCGGGGTCCTGCGGACCGGGCGGCTCGTGCTGCACCCGCTGGGCATGGGCGACCACGCGGCGCTGCTGGCGCACTGGAGCGCGCCGCAGGTGCGCCTCCACCTGTTCGAGGACCGGCGCGGCGGCGGCCGGATCTCGCCCGAGCGGGTCACCGGGATCATCGAGGCGAGCCGGCGGGACTTCGCGACCGAGGGCTATGGCCTGTGGGCGCTGCGCCCGGCCGCGCCCGGGGGCGGCCCCGACCCGGCGCCGGGCGACGCGCCGCTGCTCGGCGTGACCGGGCTGCGCCGCCAGGCCGGCCCGGACGGCGTCGACGCCGAGATCGTCTACAGCCTGGAGCCCGCCCGCTGGGGCCAGGGCCTGGCGGCCGAGGCCGCGCGCGCGGTGCTCGGCTACGCGTTCGAGGTGGTGGGCCTGCGCCGGGTCACCGCCGAGATCGACGTGCGGAACGCCGCCTCCATCGACGTCGCCGAGCGGCTCGGGATGCGCCGCTGCGGCGACGATCCGGACGGGCCCGTGCAGTACGCCGCCGAGCGCCGCGCGTGGCACGGGTCCAGCGGTCACAGCGCCAGGTCGAGCAGCCCGCCCTGAGGCGTGGCGGTCGCGGCGGCGACGCGGTCGCCCACGCAGGTCCCGCCCTGGGCGGGCGGGCGCTCGCAGAAGCGGACGAACCCGGTCAGGCGGCTCATGGTGCCGCGCTCGTAGTACCAGAGGCCGTGGTAGGAGGCGGCCACCGCCTCGGGGTAGGCGGAGCGCAGGCGGGCGATGGCCGCGTCGTGGACCCTCTTGGTGAACTCTTGCTGCTCGCGGAACGGCCGGACGGGGCGGAACGAGGAGGGCGACGGCTCGGCGACGCCGTTCTTCAGCTGGTAGACCGCCGCCTGGTAGGTGCGGTCGGTGAGGGCCAGCATGACCTTGCCGTCGGTCATGTGCAGCAGCGTGGGCGCGCCCGGACGGCGGGCGGGCAGGCGGCGGGCCTGCGCGGGGGAGACGATCCCCACCATCACCGATGCGCCGGTGGGGCGCAGGCCGGCCTCGGCTCGGGCGCGCGTCCAGCGGCGGGCGCAGTCGCCGAGCGCGGTCAGCAGGGAGGGCGCGGTCGCCTCGGTGGCCTCGGCGACGATCCACGGTTCGGCGACGGTGGCGCGGGTGCCGACCACCGGATGCCCGCAGGCCCGGAACGCCGCGTCCAGCAGCCGCCAGTCGGCGGCGTGCTGCCGGGCGATGGGGACCGCCCGGGCCAGCTTGCGCTCGCAGGAGGCGCCGTCGCACCTGCGGTCCCGGACCTGGATGCGCACGAAGGCGTCGGGGTCGCCGACGATGGCGAAGGTGACCTCGGTGACGAAGACCAGGGGGCGCGCGCCGAGCAGGGAGAGCTGGCCGGGGTAGAGGCGTTCGGCCAGTTCGGCGGCGTACTTCCGGTCGCCGTCGGTGTCGCCCAGGCCGCATCCCGCGGCGGTGCCCGCCAGCAGGAGCAGCGCCGCCGCCGTTCTCGTGAGTCGTCGCATCCGTCCCTCCTGCGACGACCGTAGGGCGCGGCCGCACGGGCGGACAGGGACGCCGGTACTCATCCGGCCGGGACAAGGTACTCAGTCGCGCGGGCGGTCGATGGGGCAGCGGGATTGCGGATCTCGTTGTCATTCATCCAAGTAGCGACAGAATCAGTTGCTTAGGCCACAATGTGCCCATGAACTCAGCGCCTCTCGCCCCCGGATTCAGCAACGGCGGGGTGTCGTACTGGTACCGCGCGCTCGGCCGCCCCGACGCGGGGGAGCCGCTGCCCGGATCGCGCACGGCCGACGTGTGCGTGGTGGGCGCGGGCTACACGGGCCTGTGGACCGCCTACTACCTCAAGCGCGCCCGGCCCGACCTGAGCGTCGTCGTGCTGGAGAGGGAGTTCGCGGGGTTCGGGGCGTCCGGCCGCAACGGCGGCTGGGCGGTCGGGGAGATCGCCGGATCGCGCGAACGGTACGCGGCGCGGCACGGGCGGCCCGCCGCCGTGGCGCTGCAGCGGGCGATGTTCGCCTCCGTGGACGAGATCGTGCGGGTCGCCGGGGCCGAGGGGATCGACGCGGACATCACCAAGGGCGGCGTGCTGACCGCCGCCCGCAACGGCGCCCAGCAGGCCAGGCTGGCGGCCCTGGTGGAGCGGAGCCGGGAGTGGGGCTGGGGAGAGGACGACCTGGTGCTGCTGGGGCCGGGCGAGCGCCTGCGGATCGAGGGCGCGACGGGGGCGGCCTGGAGCCCGCACTGCGCCCGCGTGCAGCCCGCCGCGCTCGTGCGGGGACTGGCGCGCGCCGTCCGCGACCTGGGCGTGGAGATCTACGAGCGGACGCCGGTGACCGCGCTGCGCCCGCGTTCGGGCGGGGCCCCCGCGGCCGCCGTCACGCCGTTCGGCGAGGTCGCGGCCGAGCACGTCGTCCGCGCCACCGAGGGCTTCACCGCGGCGCTGCCGGGCCGCCGCCGCGACTGGCTGCCGATGAACAGCTCGATGATCGTCACCACGCCCCTGCCGGCGGAGGCGTGGAAGCGGATCGGCTGGGAGGGGCGCGAGCTGCTGGGCGACATGGCGCACTACTACATGTACGCGCAGCGGACCGCCGACGACCGCATCGCGTTCGGCGGGCGCGGGAAGCCGTACCGGTACGGCTCGCGCGTGGACGACGCGGGCCGGACCGACCGCGCGACCGTGGACGCGCTGTGGGCGACGCTGACCGGCATGTTCCCGGCCGCCCGCGAAGCGGCGGTCGAGCACGCCTGGTCAGGGGTGCTGGGCGTGCCGCGCGACTGGTGCTCGACGGCCGTGGTGGACCACACCACGGGCCTCGGCCACGCGGGCGGCTACACCGGCCACGGCGTGGCCGCCTCGAACCTGGCGGGGCGCACCCTGCGCGACCTGGTGCTGCGCGAGGACACCGAGCTGACCGCGCTGCCGTGGGTCGGGTGGCGGGTGCGGCGCTGGGAGCCCGAGCCGCTGCGGTGGCTGGGCGTGCAGGCGATGTACGGGCTCTACCGCGCCGCCGACGCGCGCGAGGCGCGGAAGGGGGAGACCTCGCGCCTGGCCCGCGTCGCCGACGCCATCACCGGTCACTGACGGGTGTACTCCTGGCCGAGCGTCGTCGTGATGTCGCGCAGGCACTCCTCGTAGATCGGTTCGAGGTTCGGGTAGACGAAGTCGAACTGGTGCAGGACCTCCATGCACAGCAGGCCGTACAGCCTGATCCAGCAGCCCATGAACACGTGCAGCGCGCCCAGCGGGAGCGTGCGGTCGAGGCGGGCCGCGTAGGCGGCGAGCTGGTCGCGGATCTCCGGGTCGAGCTCGCCGTCGGCCGCGACCGGGAACGGGTCGCTCTCCCACAGCTCCTGGAACGGCTCCAGCAGCACCTGCTCGAAGTCGTACCCGGCCATCTCGCGCGGTGAGTCGGGCCGCCGCTCGCCCGCCGGCGGGGCGGGCGCGGCGAAGATCCAGCCGAATTCGGCCGGATGCGCGACCGCCCACGCCCGCAGCGCCCGGCAGGCGGCCAGCAGCCGCCGGACGGGCAGGTCGCGGGCGTCGCCCGCGGCGCGCATGGCGGCGGCCAGGTCGCGGTAGAGGTCGGCGGTCACCGCGCCGACCAGCTCGTCGCGCCCGGCGTAGTAGTGGTACAGCGCGGGTCCGCTCATGCCCAGCTCGCGGGCGACGGCGTTGATGGTCACCGCCTCCGGCCCGCGCTCGACCAGCAGCGAGCGCGCGGCGGCGCGGATCTCCGCCAGCGTGGCCCGCCGCACCCGCTCCCGGCGGCCGGTTCCCGTCCCGGTCATGCCCCTCCCTCGACGATCACGTTGACAGCCTAGAGCATCTATGTTTCCTTAATGCCTCTAAAAGAACTTAACGAGTCAAGGGAGACGGGATGAGAGCGGTCATCGTGGGCGGCGGCATCGGCGGCCTGAGCGCCGCGGCGGCGCTGCACCGGCGCGGCTGGGAGGTGGAGGTGCTGGAGCGCGCCCCCGCCTTCACCGAGGTGGGGGCGGGCCTGCTGGTGCAGCCGAACGCGCTGCGCGCCCTGGACGTCCTCGGCCTCGGCGAGACGATCCGCGCCGAGGCGCCGTCCGGGCCGCCCGGCGGGCTGCGCGCGCCCGGCGGCGGCTGGCTGACGCGCCCCGACACCGCGGGCCTCCAGCGCCGCTTCGGGCAGTGGACGATGCTGCACCGCGCGGACATGCTGGACCTGCTGCTGTCGAAGGTGCCGCCGGACGCGCTGCGCTCCGGCGTCGAGGTCGCCCAGGTCAGGCCGGACGGCACGGTGGTCCACTCCGAGGGCGCCTCGACCGGTGACCTGGTCGTGGGCGCGGACGGGCTGCGCAGCGTCGTGCGCCGGAGCGTGTGGCCGGAGGCGCCCGCGCCGCGCTACGCGGGCTACACGACGTGGCGGCTGCTGGTCCCGGCGCATCCGGTCGAGGGCCTGGTGGAGACCTGGGGCAGGGGCGAGCGCTTCGGCTACGCGCCGCTGCCGGACGGCCGGGTCTACTGCTACGCGACGTTCCGGGCCCCCGAAGGCCGCCCGAGCGACCTGGCCGAGGTGCGGCGGCGCTTCGGCGCGTGGCACGACCCGATCTCGGCCCTGCTGGAATCGGCGGACGAAAAGACGGCCCTGCACCACGACACCTACGACCTCCCGCCTCTGCCGACCTACGCGAAGGGCAAGGTCGTGGTGCTGGGTGACGCGGCGCACGCGATGACGCCGAACCTGGGCCAGGGCGCCTGCCAGGCGATCGAGGACGCGGTGGTGCTGGCGGCCGCCATGGACGAGGGCGGCCCGGCCGCCTACGACCGGGCGCGCCGGTCCCGCACGCAGATGGTGGTGCGCCAGTCGCACCGCCTGGGCGTGATGGCGCACCTGGCCAATCCCGCGCTGACCACCGTCCGGGACGCGGTCATGAGGCTCTCGCCGGCCTCGGCCTTCACCAAGCAGGTGGCCCCGATCGTGGGGTGGAGGGCCGAGTAGGGCGGCTCACGCCAGCAGGCGTTGGACGTCCCCGTAGGACGGCACCGGCGATGCGTCGTCGCCGGTGACGGCCAGGGCGGCGGTGACGGCGGCGCCCAGCGCCGTCCGGTAGAGCAGCGACCCGCAGCTCACCCGGCGCACGCCCAGGTCGGCCAGCCGAGCGAAGGAGGTTCGGCCCGGCAGGTGCAGCACGTTGAGCGGCAGCGGCGACGCCGCGACCAGGGCGCGCACGTCGCCGTCGTCGGCCGCGCCGGGCACGAAGACGCCGTCGGCCCCGGCCGCCGCGAACGCCTCGATCCGCCGCAGGGCCTCCGGCAGGCCGCCCGCATCGAGCCAGAAGCTGTCGGTGCGGGCGTTGACGAACAGGGCCGGAGCGGCCTTCTTGACCGCCTCGATGACGGCGGCCTGGTGGGCGGACGGGGCGAGAGCGCCGTCGGGGCGGCCGTCCTCCAGGTTGATCCCGGCGATCCCGAACGAGGCCAGCTCGGCGGCCAGCGCCGCCACCTCGTCGGGGTCGGCGGAGAAGCCGTTCTCAGCGTCGACGGACACCGGCACCGGCAGGCGCGCCAGCGACCGCGCGAGCGCCAGGGTCTCCGCCCGGGTGCCGCCGGTCCCGTCCGGCTTCCCGGCCGAGGCGGCGACACCGAGGCTGGTGGTGCCGACGGCTCGGAAGCCCGCCTCGGCCAGGAGCGCGCCGCTCGCGAAATCCCAGGCGTTCGGCAGCAGGAGGGGCTCGGCGCCGCTGTGCAGCGCGTGGAAGGCGGAGGTCATGCCCCGACCGTAGAACGCCCTCGCTTCGACACCGGTCGAACGGTGCGTGCGGCGCTGCGCCACGGCACGCGAAGGGCCTCGCTGATCGGCGGTCCGCCGGGTCCGGCGGACCGCCGCTCGGTCAGCCCCGGTCCTTCAGCGCCGGAGGCAGGCCGAAGGGAAGCCGCGGCGCCCTGGCCGTGCTCTTGGCCTTGCTCTTCATCTGGGGGAACAGCTCGGTGTAGGGCTTGCTGCTCATGTACATGCGCAGCGTGGCGGAGTTCTTGCCCGCCGCCGAGGGCAGGCCGGACCGGAAGTCGGCGAAGCCGCCGAGCAGGCCGCAGCCGCTGGTCGCGGGGGCGGCGAACGTGCCGTCCTTCAAGGTGACGCCGAGGGCGGTGAAGTCGTCGTACCACTCCATGGTGGACATGTCGGCGAGCAGGTCGAGCTTGACCGGCGCCTTGGCGGTGCCGATGTGGCACTTGTCGCCGAGCAGCGTGTTGTTGATCTTGAAGCGCTGGTCCATGGTGGCCCGGATGGTCTCGCCGTCGGCGGCGGTGCCCAGCGAGAAGCCGCCCGCGTACTTGGGCAGCACCGACAGCCTGAGCAGCGGGACCAGGTCGTCGCTGCCCGGGATGCCGAGGGCGCCGCCGGGCACGGTGAGCGGCTGGGCGCGCAGCTTGACGAAGATGTTGCGGGTCTGGCCGGCGGCGGGGTCGTAGCCGCTGATGACGGTCATCGCCAGCGGCTTGGTGATCGGCTGGTCGATCTTGCCGATCCGCATCGTGCCGGACTGGATGATCATGTTGTTGCAGATCCAGTTCGCCGGGTCGGCGCCCACCGGCAGGCTGTCGGGGCAGTCGGCGTAGCTGAAGGCGACCGGGGCCGGCGCGGCGGCCGCAGGGGACGCGGCGAGGGTCACCGCGGCCGGGGCGAGGGGGATCACCAGCGCGGCGGCGAGCGCCTTGGCGCCCAGGCGGCGGGGACGGGGGGTGGGGTGGTGCACGACGGACTCCTCCATGCGGGGCGGCCGTGCCGGCAGGGTCCGGCACGGCGTGTGTCGGCGGGACGCCGATCACGTTCGTGGTGGCCGTCCGGCGCCGGGAGGCGGGAGCGGCGTCCGGAGCCGCCGCTGCGCGGCGGGACGGCGGGATCGCGTGGTCGATGAGGTGGGGGACGAGCGCGGGAGAGGCCCCGGCGGAGGCCGTGGGATCGTTCCCACCTGGGGTGGTCGAGATGCTAACCACCTAGATCATTTAGCGGCAAGCGCCGGGCGGGCCGCTCCGCGGCCCGCCCGGTCGCCTTGCGTGACCGCCTCCTCGCGTTCGGACGAGGCGTGCTCTGTGAGCGCCCGGTGACCACCGGCGCACGCCGAACGGTGTTCTCCCAGATGCCCCGGCTTCGACCGGAGTGATGACGCGCGCTCACTCCGGGATGAAAACCTCTGGCGGATGCGGGCGCCTCTTGCGCACCTTTTATCAGTATTTGAAATCCAGCGCCCCGGCCCTAAAGCGCCGGACGGGCCCGGCGAGCGTCAGGACGTCTCGCACAGCGCCGTCTTCAGAGCCGCCTCCATCGCGTCGTCGTTCGCGCCGGGGTTCAGCGTGGACATCACGGTGGCCTTCGTGCCGTCCGCCTTGACGCCGGTGATCGTGGAGAAGCCGAGCATGTCCCCGCCGTGGCCCCAGTAGGAGCCCTTGCAGCCCGGTCCGAGCGGCACGCGCTCGATGCCGAGCCCGTACGCCGAGCCCGAGGAGCGCCCCGTCGGGACGGTGCGCTTCAGCTCGCGCTGCTGCGCGGGCTTCAGCAGGCGCCCGCGCGCCAGCGCGCCCAGGAAGCGGTTCAGGTCGGACGCACTGGAGATCATCCCGCCGCCCGCGCCGGCCACGGTGGGGTTGAGCCGGGTGACGTCGAGCAGGCCGCCGACCGGCGCGTACCCCTGCGGATGGGGCTTCGGGAGGTCGGGGGAGTCGGCGGGGACCGAGGTGCCGCGCAGCTTGAGCGGCTTGATGATCCGGTCCCCGATCTCCGCGCCGTATCCGCGGCCGGTCACCCTCTCGATGATCATTCCGGCGAGGAGGTAGCCGGTGCTGGAGTAGGCGAACCGGCGTCCGCCGCCCGGCGGCAGCGTGTTGGGGTGCCGCAGGGCGATCGCCACCAGCTCGCCGGGCTCCCAGTGCCGCATCGGGTCCCTGATGACGTCCTGCGGGTCGAGGTGGTCCAGGACGTCGGGCAGGCCGCCGGTGTGCTGGAGCAGGTCCCGCACGGTGATGTTCCGCCCGTCGTTGCCGTTCCCCCTGACCAGGCCCGGCAGGTAGCGCTCCACGGGCGCGTCCAGCCCGATCTCGCCCTCGCCGGCGAGCTGGAGCACCACCGTCGCCACGAACGGCTTGGTCAGGCTCCCGATCCGGAACCGGCTCCCGGGCTGCATCGGCGCGCCCGTCCGCACGTCCCGCGTCCCGCCGGTGACCACCGTGCGGCGGCCGTTCCGGTCCCGCACCTCCGCCAGCGCTCCCGGCGCGCCCTCGTCGGTCAGCCGCTTCACCGCCTCGCGCAGCTTCCCGCGGTCCTGCGCGTGGGCGGACTGCGCCTGCGCGTGGACGGGCTGCGTCAGCCCCGCCGCGACGAGTCCCGCGCCCAGTGCCACCGACCAGCGACGCTTCATGCCGATTCCTCCCCTTGGTCTTTCGGGAGGTCCGATGCTAGGTACGCCCGCATCGAACGGGCCTCGCCCGCAGGGGCCATCCTTCGACCGCACCCCCGGAGCCATCCGGAACCGGGACGGTCACCGGAGGGCGTGAGGGCGGACGGCCCGCGGGACTACTCGGCGCGGGCCGGGGCCCGCCCGCCGGGCAGCAGCAGCGCCAGCACCAGGGCGCAGCCGGTGAGGACCGCCGCCACGACGAAGGCCGTGCCGACGCCCTCGGTGAGCACCTGGTGCGCGGAGCCGTGGGCGCCGCGCGCGGCGGTGCCGAAAGCGGTGATGAGGATCGCCAGGCCGAGGGCGCCGCCGAGCTGCTGCATGACGTTGAGCAGTCCGGACGCCGCTCCTGCGTCCTCGGCGCGCACGCCCGTGGTGAGCACGGTGGTGATGCCGACGAGCAGCGTCCCCATGGCCGCGCCGATGAGCAGCATCGGGCCCAGCAGCGCCTGCGCGTACCCCGAGTCCGGTGCCAGTCGCGCGAGCCAGAGCAGGCAGGCGGTCATGGCGGCCGCCCCGGCGGCGATCAGCGGCTTGGGCCCCACGCGCGGCACTGCCCGCGCGGCCAGGTGGGAGGAGGCCAGGATCAGGACCGTGAGCGGCAGGAAGGCGAGCCCGGCCGCGAGGGGCCGGTAGCCGCGCGCCTCCTGGAGGAAGAGGGTGAGGAAGAAGAACATGCCGTTGCCCGCCGCCATCTGGAAGAGCAGCCCCAGGTAGCCGACGGCGCGGCCGCGGTCGGCGAACAGCCGCAGCGGGATGATCGGGTGCGCGCTGCGGGCCTCGACCAGCACGAACAGCGCGAGCAGCACCGCGCCCGTCCCGAGCGCGGCCAAGGCGACGCCGTCGCCGAAGCCCTGCCCGGCGGCGCGGATCAGCCCGAACACCAGCGCGCTCGTTCCCACCGTCGAGGTCAGCGAACCGGCGTAGTCCAGCCGGCCCGGCCGCCGCTCGGTCTCGGTGACGAACAGCGCGGCCATGACCAGCAGGGCGACGCCGATCGGCACGTTGACGAACAGCACCCAGCGCCAGGACAGCCAGTCGGTGAGCACCCCGCCCGCGATGAGCCCGAGCGCCGCGCCGGAGCCGGACACCGCCGCGTAGGCGCCGAGCGCCCGCGCCCGCGCGGCCGGGGCGGGGAAGCTCGTGGTGATCAGGGCCAGCACGGTCGGCGCGGCGAGGGCGGCGCCGACGCCCTGCCCGGCCCGCGCCGCGAGCAGCGTTCCGGCCGAGGTGGCGAGCCCTCCGGCGAGCGAGGCGGCGGTGAACACCGCGACCCCCGCGACCAGCGCCCGCCGCTGCCCCAGCATGTCGCCGGCCCGGCCGCCGAGCAGCAGCAGCCCGCCGAACGCGAGCAGGTAGGCGTTCAGCACCCACGACAGCCCGGCGGCGGAGAAGCCGAGGTCGCGCTGGACGGCGGGCAGCGCGATGTTCACCACGCTGGTGTCCAGGATGAACATCGTCTGGCAGAGCAGCACGGTCAGCAGCACCAGGTGGGGGCGGCGCGCCGGCGCGGGCGGTGCGTCCGCGCCCGCCGGTGCGGGCGTCCGGAGGCTTTCAGGCATGGGGATCTCCCGGTCCAATGAAACGAGGAGCCTCCTCGCTTCGTGTCCGGTACGATATGAGGAGGTTCCTCGTTTTAGCAACCGACGGAGGTCTCCCATGACGACGGGGCGGGTCGCGGGCCGCAAGGACGCGCGGCGGAACCGCGAGCGGCTGCTCGCCGCCGCGGAGGAGGCGTTCGCGCGGGACGGGGTCGGGGCGTCGCTGAACGACATCGCCCGCACGGCGGGTGTGGGGAACGTGACCCTCTACCGGCACTTCCCGACCCGGCAGGCGCTTCTCGAAGCCCTGCTGGGCGAGAGCCTGCGCGGCCTGCGCGCGCGTTCGGACGAACTCCTGTCGGAGGAGGACCCGGCGCGGGGGCTCGCCGTCTGGCTGCGGACGGCCGTCGACCACGCCACCGCCTACCGCGGCCTCGTGGAGACCCTCATGGAGAGCATCGCCGATCCGGGATCGGACCTGCACGCCACCTGCCGTGACGTCAGGGAGGGCGGCGCGCAGCTGCTCGTGCGCGCCCAGCGGGCCGGCGCCGTCCGCGCCGACGTCGACCCGGCCACCCTCTACTCCCTCATCGCCGCCACGGCCTGGGCGATCGAGCGGGCGCCGGAGCAGCGCGAACGGCTGGCGGCCGTGATGACGGACGGGCTGCGCCCCTCCCGGTCGTGAGCCGGGGAGGGCGGGAGGTCACCAGCTCCGGGCGAGGGCGGCGGCCTTCTCGCGCAGCCAGTCCTCGGAGTCCCGCTCGGCGATCGTCCGCACGGCGGGCAGCAGGTCGCGGTAGCCGGTGTAGGACGCCGCCCACAGCGCCGCGTACCGCACCCGCGGGTCGGCGTCCTCCAGCGTCACCGACAGGCGCACCACCACCTCGTCGTCGGGCTCGGCGGTGGCGGCCAGGCCCAGTCGCAGCGCCGCCAGCCCGCGCGCCTTGGGGTCGGCCGCCTCGTCGAACGCCGAGCACAGGTCGTCCACCGTCCACGGCGACAGCGACCGCGACGCGCTCGCCGACAGCTCCTTGAGGACCTGCGGCGCGCGGCCCGTGAACACGTAGTGGCCGATGCCGAACATCGCGTCCTCCACGTAGTGGAGCGCGACGTCGTTGTCCTTGTCGACGTGCCAGGTCACCCGGCCGTCGGTGCCGGACGCGCGGTCGCGCTCGGTCACCTCGTCCATGGGCCAGCCGAGGCCGGCCGCGAAGGCGTCCAGGTCCTCGACCGTGGTCCCGGGGCGCAGCACGCGCCGCTGCGTCTGGTAGAGATCATCACTGCGGGCCATGCGGGGCATTGTGCTGTGCCCGGTCACCGGGCGCCACTGGAACGCGACAACCGGCGTTCGCCGGAGCGGTCCGGTCCGGGAGATCCCGCGCCAATGCGCCGATCCCGCCGCCCGGTCAGTCCTCGTAGGAGCCGATGAAGCGGCCGAGCAGCCGTGCGAACTCGGCGCGCTCCCGCTCCGTCCAGCCGTCCATGGCCTTGGCGAAGTGGCGGCGGCGCGTCTCGCGGGCGGCCGCGACGATCTCGCGGCCCGCGTCGGTCAGCTCCAGGCGGATGCGGCGGCCGTCCTCCTGGGACGCCACGCGTCGCACGTAGCCCGCCTTCACCGCCTCGGCGACCACGCGGCTGCCGCGCGAGGCGTCCACGCCGAGCCGCGCGGCCACCAGGCCCACGCTCATCTCCTGGCCCGGCTCGTCGGGGCCCTCGTCGATCACGTCGGTGACGTGCAGCACCTGCAGGTCCGCCGTGAGGCCGTGCTCGCGCAGCGTCGCCTTGCCCAGCCGCTGGCGGGACATGCCCCGGCGCAGCCGCACCATGTTCCGCTCGACCTCGTCCAGCGGGCCCTCGTCCGTCATGGCCCCTCATTCTAGCCAGGGCCGTTGCGCGACACATGTATGTGCTTTTAGCATCTACTTGCTTTAGTCATCTATTTGCGAGGTGCACATGACCATGCCGCGCCCGGCCCCCGCGCCGGCGATGCCCCGGCGGCACCGGCTGCTGGTGTTCGGCGGGCTGATGCTGGCGGGCCTGATGTCGTCGCTGGACGCGACCGTCCTCGGCACCGCCCTGCCCGCGATCGTCGGCGACCTCGGCGGGCTGGACCGCCTCGCCTGGGTCTCCACCGCCTACGTGCTGGCCACCGGCGTCACGCTCCCGCTGTCGGGGCGGCTGGGCGACCAGTTCGGCCGCAAACCCGTCCTGCTGACCGGCATCGCCGCCTTCCTCGCCGGGTCGGCGGCCTGCGGGGCGGCCCCGTCGACGGACTGGCTCATCGCCTTCCGGGCGGCGCAGGGCGCGGGGGCCGGATGCCTGATGGCCTCGATGTTCGCCCTGACGGGGGAGCTGTTCGAGCCCCGTGAGCGGGCCAGGTACCAGGGCTATTCGGCGCTCGTCTTCGCGGTCTCCAGCGTCGCCGGGCCGCTGGTCGGGGGGTTCCTCACCGAGCACGCCTCCTGGCGCTGGGCCTTCTACGTCAACCTGCCGCTCGGGCTCACCGCGCTGGCGCTCGTCGCGGCCCTGCTCAGGCTGCCCGAGCCGGAGGGGCGGCCGCGCATCGACTACCCCGGGATCGTGCTGCTGGGCGCGGCGGTCACCTGCTTCACCCTGTTCACCAGCTGGGCCGGGACCCGGTACGCCTGGACCTCGCCCGTGATCCTGGGGCTGGCGGCGGGGACCGCCGTGCTGGCGGTGCTGTGGGCGCTCGCCGAGCGGCGCGCGGCCGAGCCGGTCATCCCGCTCAGGCTGTTCCGCGACCGGTCGTTCAGCGTGGCGTGCGCGGTCGCCCTGGTCGGCGGGGCCACCGGGTTCGGGCTGGCGACCTACCTGCCCATGTTCTTCCAGCGCGTCGGCGGCGTCGGCGCGACCAACTCGGGCCTGCTGCTCCTGCCCATGATGCTCGGCCTGCTCGCCTCCTCCATGGGCGCGGGCCGGTACATCGCCAGGACCGGCCGCTACCACCGGCTGCCCGCCGCCAGCATGGCCGTCAGCCTGCTCGGCGTCGTCCTGCTGGCCACCATGGACACCGGCACCGGCCGCCTCGCCGCCGGGCTCTACATGGCCGTGCTCGGCTTCGGCGCGGGCCTGTCGCAGCAGGTGGTCATGCTGATCGCGCAGAACGCCGCGCCCCGGCGGGACCTCGGCGCGGCCAGTTCGGGCGTCTTCACCGCCCGCATGGTCGGCACCGCCGCCGGGATGGCGGTGTTCGGCGGCCTGCTGGCGAGTCGCTACGCCGAGGAGGCGACGCGGAAGGCCCCCGCCGAGGCGATGGCGGGGGCCTTCCACACGGTGTTCCTGTCGGCGGTGCCGCTGCTGGTGGCGGGCCTTGCAACCGCGCTCCTGCTAAGGCACGTGCCGCTGGCTACTTCACCTCGCGGCGGGTCAGGCGGATGACCCCGGCGACCAGCGGCAGCAGCAGCCACACCGCGAGGGAGACCCCCAGTCGCGCCCAGTCCTCGCCCGACACCCCCGGCCGGCTGAACTGCTCGATGGTGCGGTTGGTGTCCAGCCACCCGGCCGCGCCGCGCAACTTGTCGACCGTCTCGCCGAGCGTCGTCCAGGCGATCGGCAGCACGAAGTACAGCACGATCGCCAGCGGGGTGTTCATGAACAGCATCCCGAACGCCACGCCCATCGTCACCGAGACGACCGCCATCAGCAGCACCTTCCCGGCGTACTCGGGCGGCAGCTCCCAGCTCCCCGACGAGCGGCCCAGCGCCGCGCCCGCCGCCCGGCCGAGCACGGCGGTCGCGACCGACGCCGCCGCGAACAGCGCTGCGAGCGCCCAGGAGGCCAGCAGCTTGGCGGCCACGACCCGGTGCCGCCCCGGCACCAGCGTGAAGGTCGTCAGCGTGGTCCGCTGCGACCACTCGGAGGTCACCGCCAGGATGCCCAGCACCGGCAGCAGCAGGGCCGTCCCCGTCGTCGCCGCGCCGACCATCTCGCGCAGCGTCTGCTCCTCCGCCGGCACCGCGAACAGCATCACCGGCATCATCGCCACGCCGACCAGCGCGATCAGGACCAGCAGCCAGCGGCCCGCGCGGGTGTCGGTCATCTTGCGCAGCTCGACGGCGGTCAGGCGCGCCAGCGGCGGCCGCGCCGGTTCCGGCAGCGTGGCCGGGGCCGTGGTGGCGGTCATCGCAGGGCCTCCTGGTTCGCGGTGGGCGCGGGGACGGGCGCGGGCGCGGCGGGCGCCGCCGTCAGCGACAGGAAGAGCTCCTCCAGGCCGCCCCCGCCGGCCTGGCGCAGCTCCAGCAGCACGGTCCCGGCCCGCGCGGCGGCCCGTCCCACCTGCTCGGCGGTCGCCCGCACGGTGAACGCGCCGGTGCGGTCGGGCACCGCCTCCAGCCCGGCGGCGGCGAGCGCCGCGTGCAGCGCCGCCGGGTCCAGGCCCCGCACCAGCACCCCGCCCGGCGCGGCCAGCAGCTCCTCCTTGGCGCCCTGCGCCGCGATCCGGCCGCCCGCGATCACCACGAACCGGTCGGCGACCGCCTCCACCTCGCGCAGCAGGTGCGACGACAGCAGCACCGTGCCACCCTGGTCGGCGAAGTCGCGCAGCAGCGAGCGCATCCAGAAGATGCCCTCGGGGTCCAGGCCGTTGGCGGGCTCGTCCAGGATCAGCACGCCGGGGTCGCCCAGCAGCGCCTGGGCGATCCCGAGCCGCTGCCGCATCCCCAGCGAGTAGCCGCCGACCCGCCGCCGGGCGGCCTTGGGCGGCAGGCCGACGGCCTCCATCAGCTCCCCGACCCGCCGCCGGTCCACCCCGATGGTCTGCGCGGTCAGCGACAGCACCTCGCGCCCGGTGCGGCCCGGGTGCTGCGCGGCCGCGTCCAGCAGCACCCCGACGTGCCGGCCCGGGTTGGCGATGCGCGCGTAGGGCACGCCCTTCACCGTGGCGCTCCCGGCGGTCGGCGGGGTCAGCCCGCAGATCATGCGCATGGTGGTGGACTTGCCGGCCCCGTTGGGGCCGAGGAAGCCGGTCACGGTGCCCGGCGCGCAGTGGAACGTCACGTCCGACACGGCGGGGACGTCCCCGTACCGCTTGCTCAGGCCCTTCACATCGATCATGCGTCCAGCGTCGCGCGGCGGGCCCCGGCCGCGCGTCGGCCGATGGTCGCCGGTCCGGCGACCGAAGTCGATCCCTCAGTGGCCGACCGGACGCCCCTCGGCCGCCTCCTCCGGCTCGCGCGGGCCCGACCGCCCGTGCCGCGCGAACGCCGCCGCCAGCACCACCGCCGCCACCGCCAGCGACCACAGCACCTGCGGCCGGCCCGCGTCGTCGAACAGCATCGTCACCAGCACGCCCAGGATCGCGGCGATGGTCGCGACCGTCAGGTAGGGGAACAGCCACATCCGCACCGGCAGCTCGGCGTCCTCCGCCAGCCGCCGGCGCATCCGCAGCTGCGAGCAGGCCACCACCAGCCACACGAACAGCGCGACCGCGCCCGACCCGTTCACCAGGAACAGGAACACCGTGTCCGGGCTGGTGTAGTTGAAGACCACCGCGACGAACCCGAACGCCACCGACGCCCAGATCGCGACCCGCGGCACCCCGCGCGCCGTCGTCCGGGCGAACGCGCGCGGCGCGTCGCCCCGCACGGCCAGCGAGAACGCCATCCGCGAGGCGGTGTACAGCCCGGAGTTCAGGCACGACAGGACCGCCGTCAGCACCACCACGTCCATGACCGGCCCCGCGCCGGGGAGGCCGACCTCCTCCAGCACCGCCACGTACGGGCTGCGCCCCACGTCGGCCGAGTCCCACGGCAGCAGCGTCACCACCACCGCGATCGACCCCAGGTAGAACACGATGATCCGCCAGATCACGCTGTTGACGGCCTTGGTCACCGCCCGGCCCGGGTCGCGCGACTCGGCCGCCGCGATCGTGACGATCTCGCTGCCCATGAACGCGAACACCACGGTCAGCAGCCCCGTCACCACCGCCCCGTACCCGTTGGGCAGGAAGCCCCCGTGCCCTACCAGATTGCTCGTGCCGACCGCGTCGGTGCCCGGCAGCAGCCCGAAGACCGCCAGGCCGCCCAGCAGGATGAACACCGCGATCGCCGCCACCTTGATCGCGGCGAACCAGAACTCGAACTCCCCGTAGGAGGCCACCGAGAACAGGTTGGTGGCCGTCAGCACGATCATCAGCGCCAGCGCCACGCCCCACTGCGGCAGCGCCGGGACCCAGCCGTGGACGATCTTGGCCCCGGCGGTCGCCTCCACCGCCAGCACCACCGCCCAGAACCACCAGTACAGCCAGCCGATGGTGAACCCCGCCCAGCGCCCGATCGCCCGGTCGGCGTAGGCGGAGAACGAGCCGGTGTCGGGATGGGCCGCCGCCATCTCGCCCAGCATCCGCATCACCAGGATCACCAGCAGCCCCGCCAGCGCGTAGGACGCCAGGATGCCCGGCCCCGCCTTGTGGATCCCGGCGCCCGAGCCCACGAAGAGCCCGGCCCCGATCACCCCGCCGATCGCGATCATGCTGACGTGCCGGTCCCGCAGACCAGGCTGGAGCCGCTCGGCCATGCCCGGCGGTCTACCCGCCGGGCGCGGCCCAAACGGCGGGGCGGTCAGCCCTGGGCGTTCTCGCCCGCGTCGTGCACCAGCAGCGCGATCTGCACCCGGTTGTTCAGCTCCAGCTTGGTCAGCAGGCGCGACACGTACGCCTTGACCGTCGCCACGCTGAGCGACAGCTCCCTGCCGATCTCGCTGTTGGTGCGGCCCTGCCCGACCAGCGCCGCCACCGCGCGCTCGCCCTCGCTGAGCCGGTCCAGCAGCGCCCGCGCCCGGTCGCGGCGCGGGTCCACGCCGGTGACCGCGACATAGCCCATCATCTTGCGCAGCACCGCCGGGGAGATCATCGGCTCGCCCGCGGCCACCTGCCGGATCGCCCGGATGATCTCCGGCGGCGGGGTGTGCTTGAGCAGGAACCCGCCCGCGCCGGCGCGCATCGCGCGCAGGATGTGCTCGTCGCTGTCGAAGGTGGTGAGGATGATGATCTCGGGGGGCTCGCGCCGGGCGCGCAGCCGCTCGGTGGCCGCGAGGCCGTCCACGCGCGGCATCCGGATGTCCATCAGCACCACGTCGGGGCGGTGCTCGTTGACCGCCGCCACCACCTCGGCGCCGTCGGCGACGTCGGCGACCACCTCCAGGTCCTCGGCCCCCGCCAGGATCATCGTCAGGCCCGCGCGGACCAGGGCGTCGTCGTCCACGATCAGCACGCGGATGGGTGAGTCCATCCCGCCACTTTAGAGGCCCCGCGGCCGGGGGCGCCCGGGCCGTGCGTCCGGCCGGGCGGCTCAGGCGGGCGGACCGCTGGAGGAGCGGACGATCATCTCCACCGGCAGCAGCGTGTGCGCCGGGCCGGAGGGGCGCGGCGCGGCCAGGTCGGCCAGCCGCTCCACCACCAGCCGCCCGGCCTCCCGCGACGGCACCCGCAGCGCCGTCACGTCCGGGATGGCCAGGCCCGCCGCCGACAGGTCGTCGGCGCTGGCCAGGCTCAGGTCCCCGGGCGCCGACAGGCCGCGGGCGGTCATCGCGTACAGCACGCCGAGCGTCAGCGTGCTGCTGTAGGCGACCACGGCGGTGCACCCCGCGGCCAGGACCTCCTCCAGCGCGCCGATGCCCGCCTGGTACTCGGGCAGGTAGGGGCCCAGGGCGCGGACCTCGCAGCCGGAGGCCGCCCTGCGCAGCGCGGCGAGGCGGCGCGGGTCCAGCCAGGACCCGGCGGGCCCGCCGAGGTAGGCGATGCGGCGGTGGCCGAGCCCCGCCAGGTGGGCGCCCAGCGCGGCCATGCCGCCCGGGGTGTCGATCACGATCGAGGGGACGCCCCGGACCCGCCGGTCCACGGTGACCAGCGGCAGCCCCGCCGCCACCTCGGCCAGCCGGGCGGCGGACGAGCCGGGGATCATGGCGGCGAAGCCGTCCACCCGGTCGGCCAGCCGCTCGAACAGCGCCGCCTCGCGGCCCGGGGAGCCGTCGGTGACCACCACGACCAGCTCGCGGCCGGCCTGCTCGGCGGCCTGCTGCGCGCCCGCGATCACCGGCGCGTGGTAGGGGTTGGCGAGGCTCGGCACGCTGAGGGCCAGCAGGCCGGTGCGGCCGGTGGCCAGGGCGCGGGCGGCCGGGTGGTGCCGGTAGCCCAGCCGCCCGGCGGCCTCCAGCACCCGCGACCGCGTCGCCTCCGAGACCATGTCCGGGCGGGCCAGCGCGCGCGAGACGGTGGACGCCGAGACGCCCGCGGCGCGCGCCACGTCCTCCAGTCGCGTCACCCTTGCCCCCTTTCCAGCGGATATCCTATCGTGCAAGCGCTTGCAGCTCATCTTTTGCAAGCGGTTGCATCTTTGAGGAGCACCGATGGCTATAGATGCCGAGACGAGGACGCCCACGGGGCTCGACCGGTTCTTCCGGCTGAGCGAGCGCGGCACCTCCGTCCGCACCGAGGTCCTCGCGGGCGTGAGCATGTTCCTCGCCGCGGCCTACGTGGTCGTGGTCGTGCCGGGCATGCTGGCCGGGGCGGGCGTGCCCCGGGCGGCGGCGACCACCGGCGTCATCGTCACGGTGGTGCTGGCGACGCTGTTCATGGGGCTGTACGCCAACCTGCCGTTCGTGCTCGCCCCCGGCCTCGGCGGCGTCGCGCTGGTGGCGGTCACCCTGATCCAGCACGACCAGGTGCCCTACCCGGTCGCGATGGGCATGGTGTTCTGGTCGGGCGTGGCGTTCCTGGCGCTGACGCTGCTGGGCGTGCGGCAGCTGGTCACCCGCGTCATCCCCGACAGCGTGCGGCTGTCGATCGGCGCCGCGATCGGCCTGTACATCGCGATGCTGGGCTTCCGCTCGGCCGGGCTGATCGAGTTCGGGCCCAAGGGCATGAAGCTCGGCGAGCTGGGCTCGCACGCCGGGCTGCTGGCGATCGCCGGACTGGTCCTGGTGACCGCGCTGTCGGCCCGCAAGGTGCCGGGCGCGCTGCTGATCACGATCGTGGCGCTGACGGTCGCCGCGGTGCCGCTGGGCGTGGCGAAGCTGCCCGAGTCGTGGTTCGAGCTGCCCGCCGGGCTCGGCCCGGTCGCGTTCAAGGTGGACGTCTGGGGCGCGCTCCAGCCGCACTACCTGCCGTTCCTGTTCGCCCTGTTCGCGGCCGAGTTCTTCTCCACCACCGGCGTGGTGCTGGCGGTGGGCGAGCGCATCGGGCTCGCCAACGACAAGGGCGAGCTGCCGGACGTGAACAAGCCGTTCCTGGTGGACTCGGTCAGCGTCATCGGCGGCTCGGCCATGGGCGGCCCCAGCGTCACCACCTACCTGGAGTCGGCGGCGGGCTCGGACTCCGGTGGCCGCACCGGCCTCACCTCGGTGGTCACCGGCGGCCTGTTCGCGGCCCTGCTGCTGCTCACCCCGCTCGCCACGATGATCCCGCAGGCGGTCACCGCCCCGGTGCTGATCTTCATCGGGCTCGGCATGCTCAGGGGCCTGCAGAAGGTCGACATGAGCGACCCCACCGACGCGGTCCCGGCCGCCCTGACGGTCGCCTGCACCCTGTTCTGGGGCAACTTCGGCACCGGCATCGCCGCCGGCCTCACCTCCTACGTGCTGGTCAAGGCGGTGTCGGGCCGGTTCAGGGACGTCCACGTCGGCATGTGGGTCATGCTGCCGTTCCTCCTGTACTTCTTCTACAACTCCGTCCACTGATCGGGGGATCAGCAGTGCACGACATCCGCATCCGCGGGGGACAGGTCGTCTCGGTCTTCACCGGCGAGGTCTTCACCGCCGACGTGCTGCTCACCGGCGACAAGATCACCGGCGTGGTGCCGCCCGGCACCGGCGGCGAGGCCGCCCGCGAGATCGACGCCACCGGCAAGCTGGTGGTCCCCGGCTTCCTCGACGCGCACATGCACGTCGAGAGCTCCTTCCTCACCCCGGCCGCCTTCGCGTGGCTGACCCTGCCGCGCGGCACCACCACCGTGCTGGCCGACCCGCACGAGATCGTCAACGTCGCGGGCCGCGCCGCCATGCGCTGGATGATCGACGCGGGCGCGGCCACCCCGCAGACCCAGCTGTGGGGCGTGCCCTCGTGCGTGCCCGCCCTCGCCGGGTTCGAGTACTCCGGCGCGCACCTGGACGCCGAGGACGTCTCCGAGCTGCTGCGCTGGGACGGCGTCCGCGCCCTGGCCGAGGTCATGGACTACCGCGCGGTCGTGTCCGGCGACCCCCGGATGGCCTCGATCATCAAGGCCGCCCGCGACCAGGACATGATCCTGGACGGGCACTGCCCGAACCTGTCGGGCGAGGAGCTGAGCCGGTACATGGCGACCGGCATCGACTCCGACCACACCAAGAACACCCCCGAGGTCGTGGTCGAGAAGGCCCGGCTCGGCATGACGGTGATGCTCCAGGAGAAGTGCCTGGAGCCGGAGGTGGCCGCCGCGCTGCTGGCGCTGCCGCAGCTGCCGCCGTTCTGCCTGGTCACCGACGACCTGGCCGCCGACCACATCGTGGCCAAGGGCCACCTGGACCACATCGCGCGCGTCGCCGTCGAGGCCGGGTTCCGCGCCGTGGACGTGCTGCGCGCGCTCACCTGGACGCCCGCGCAGCGGCTGCGGCTGCCCGACCGGGGCGTGGTCGCGCCAGGCAAGCGCGCCGACCTGCTGCTGCTGGCCGGGCCGCTGGAGGACTTCGCCGTCGACACCGTGTTCGCGGGCGGCGAGATCGTGGCGACCGGCGGCAAGGCCGCCTACCCCGAGCCCGCGCCCGGCGACCACCCGTTCGCCGGATCGGTGCACGTGGACGGCCTGCCGGACGAGGAGTACGCCTGGAAGGTGGACCTGCCCGACGGCCGCCACCGCTTCCGCGCGCTGCGCGTCAACCCGGTCGACACCTACACCGAGGCCGCCGAGATCGAGCTCGACGTGCGCGGCGGGACCGTCGAGTGGGAGGGGCGCGCGGCGCTGTGCTGGGTGCGCAACCGGCACGGCCGCGACCACGTGTCGGCCGTCCCCCTGACCGGCATGGACCTGGGCGACGGCGCGGTCACCACCACCTACGCCCACGACAGCCACAACCTGGTCACCCTCGGCACCACCCGCGCCTCCATGCGGGCCGCGACCGCGGCCGTGCTCGCCGACGACGGCGGCGTGGCGATCGCCCGCGGCGGCGCGGTCACCGCGCGGCTGCCGCTGGCGGTCGGCGGCGTGATGTCGGCCGCGCCCGCCGGGGAGGTCGCCGCCGCCTCGCGGGCGGTCCGCGACGAGCTGGGGGAGTGGGGCTGGCGGCACCGCAACCCGTTCATGAGCGTGTCCACGCTGACGCTGGCCGTCTCGCCCTCGGTGAAGATCACCGACATGGGGCTGGTGGACGTGCTGGCCCGCGACTGGGCGCCGCAGGTCCTGGACGGATGCCACTGACGGCGCGGCCGGCGGGCCCCGCCCGCTCTTCCTGATCTACAACGTAAAGGCGGTCACCGGGACGGCTCCCCGGCCTCCGGCGCCGCCGTCTTGTCCACCGGGAACGGCAGCCAGGCGTACAACCGGAACCGGCCGTCGCCGGTCGGGCCGTGCTCCAGCATCCCGCCCACCAGCGCGGCGCGCTCGCGCAGCCCGAGCAGTCCCGCGCCCGCTCCCGGCAGGCGCGGGACGGGCGGGCCCGGCGGCAGCGGGTTGACGATCTCCACGGCGAGCCCGGCCCCGCCCGGGACCGCCAGGGCGACCCGCACCCGCGCGCCGGGCGCGTGCTTGCGCGCGTTGGTCAGGCCCTCCTGGACGACCCGGTAGGCGTGCCGCCCGATGCGGTCGGGCACCGCCGCCGGATCGGGCACCCCGTCCTCCAGGTCCACGCGCGCCCCGGCCGCGCGGGCCTGCCCGACCAGCGCGGGCAGGTCCGACAGGGCGGGCTGGGGCCGGTCGGGGACCGCGCCCTCAGCGTCCTCGCCCGCCCCGTCCCGCAGCACGCCGATCACCTCGCGCAGGTCCTCCATCGCCTCGTAGGCGCTGCGCCGGATCACCCCGGCGGCCGCGCGCTGGTCGGCGGGCGCGTCGGGATGGAACTCCAGCGCCCCGGCGTGCACCGCCAGCAGCGAGATGCGGTGGGCGAGCACGTCGTGCATCTCGCGGGCGATGCGCTCGCGCTCCAGCAGCCGCGCCTCCTCCACGCGCAGGCGCTGGCCCTCCTCGGCCTGGCGGGCGCGCTCGTGCAGCGAGGCGATCAGCGCGCGCCGCGAGCGCGCCAGCATGCCGATCACCACGAGCACGGTGTAGGTGAGCGAGAACACCGCCACCGACTGCAGGTACTCGGTGCGCGTCTGGTCGGGCGTGGTCGTGAACGCCAGCGTCACGACGGCCGAGTACCAGGCCCCCAGCGGGACCGACACCCGCCAGGACCGGAACGAGGCGGCGCTGAACAGCGCCATCGCGGCGACGCCCATGGCGCTGGAGGAGACCAGGATGTTCAGCGACATCAGCAGGGCCAGCCGGCCGGGCCAGCGGCGGCGGAACAGCACCAGCACCAGCGCGGCGGCCAGGCCGATGGCGAGGTCGCGGCCCACGTGGGCCCTCGCGTGGGGGTAGTCCTCCATCGACCCGGCCAGGACGACCAGGCCCAGCAGCATCCCGACGGCCGCCGCCAGGGCGTCGAAGAGCCAGTCGCGCGCCGGGCGCCGGAGAGTCACGAGAGGAACGCTACCCAGGTCTGCGGCGTGCGGCAGCGTCCGCAGGTCGGGTCGGGACCGACTTTGGTAGGGGAGCGGCTCCGGCGGCGCGTCCGCGAGCCGGTCCATGGGGCTGACCCCCGGCCCGTGCGGCCGGTGGCCGGAGTCCGGACGGGGGTGGCCGCCACAGTGTGCCGCCGCGTGCGGCTGCTTAGCGTCGTGGAGCATGACCCTGAGAAAGAGCACGACGCCGAGGAGAACGGCGATGGCGCTGGCCGTGGCGGTCGGCGCGGGATGCCTGGCGGCCGTGGCCGCGCCGGCGCAGGCCCAGGCCGGGCGGTGCGGCGACCACCGGGAGACCCGCCGGGTCCTGGAACGGATGACGAAGGTGCACGGGCTGCCGGGCGCGGCGGTGCGGGTGGACGATCCGCGCTGCGGGACCTGGACGGCCGCGAGCGGGGTGGCCGACGCGCGGACCGGGCGGCCGATGCGGGCCGACATGCGGGGCCGGATCGCCAGCGTGAGCAAGTCGTTCACCGCCGCGACCCTGCTGGGGCTGGTCGCGGACGGGCGGGTGGCGCTGGACGCGCCCGTGGAGCGCTACCTGCCGGGCCTGATCCGCACCCCCGACCACGACGGCCGCCGCATCACGGTGCGGTCGCTGCTGCGCCACACCAGCGGCCTGCCCGACCACTCCGACGCCTTCCCGGACATGGAGAAGGTCCGGTTCACGCACTTCGAGCCGGAGGAGCTGGTGCGGCGCGCGCTGGCGCTGCCGCCGCCGCCGAAGGGGAAGTGGCACTACTCGACGACCAACTACGTCCTGGCCGGGATGATCGTGGCGAGGGCCGCCGGGCGCCCGTTCGAGCGGGAGGTCGAGCGGCGGATCATCGGGCCGCTGGGGCTGCGCGACACCTACTGGCCGGGCGACCGGACCGGCATCCGGGGCCCGCATCCGCGCGCCTACCTCCAGGGCCGCGACGTCACCGAGTGGAACATGTCGGCCGGGGGAGCGGGCGGCGCGCTGGTCTCCAGCCCGCGCGACGTGAACCGGTTCTTCGGCGCGCTGATGGACGGGCGGCTGCTGCCCCCGGCGCAGCTGGCGGAGATGCGGCGCACCGTCATGGCCGACCCGGACCGGACGTGGCCGGGCACCCGGTACGGGCTGGGCCTCATGCGGCTCCCGCTGCGTTGCGGGGGAGGGGCGGCGGAGGCCGCCTGGCACGGGCACGCCGGGCACTTCGAGGGCTGGAGCGCGATGGGCGCGGTCGGCCCCGACGGGCGGCGCGTCTCGTTCCTCTTCAACGCGGCGGTCGCGACCGAGGCGGCGGCGGGAGACGAGATCGAGCTCGTCCGGGCGGCGCTGTGCGAACGGTGAACGGAGGACCCGTGACACCGCCCGCGACGGTGGTCAGGGCGGGGACCGCCCTGTTCCTCGCGGCCGCCGCGCTCGCCGCCACCGGCGTCGCCGCCGCCCCCGCGGCGCGGGCCGACGCGCTGGCCCGCTTCCACACCCAGCCCGTCCAGTGGAAGAAGTGCACGCTGCATGAGGGCGACGAGGTCGGCGAGTACCTGGACCGGGCGAAGGCGCGGTGCGCCGACATCACCGTTCCCCTCGACTACGCCCGGCCCGGCGGCCGCACCATCACGGTCGCCGTATCCCGGCTGGCGGCCGAGCCGGGCCGCCGCCTCGGCACGATGATCATCAATGGCGGCGGACCCGGCCCCGCCCTGGACATGCCGCCCTACCTGCGCGGCGTCATGAAGCAGGCCGGGCCCCGGTTCGACCTGGTCGCCATGGACCCGCGCTCGACCGGCCGCAGCACGCCGGTGGACTGCGGCTGGCCGACCGGCTCGTGGATCCGCTCGGCCGGGCTGAGCCGCGCCTCGTTCGAGCGGTCGGCGGCCCTGGCGCGCGACCTGGCCGACCGGTGCCGCCGCAGGCACCCCGACCTGCTGCCGCACATCAGCACCCGCAACATCGCCCGCGACATGGACGTGGTCCGGGCGGCGCTGGGGGAGCGGCGGATCTCCTACAACGGCTCGTCCTACGGCAACTACCTGGGCGGCGTCTACGCCACGATGTTCCCCGGCCGCCTGGACCGGACCGTGCTCGACAGCGGCATCGACCCGGCCACGTGGGGCGGCCTAATGGCCAAGGGCTTGGCGGACGTCAACGAGCGCGCCCTCGGCCGCTGGGCGGAGTGGGCCGCGCGCCGCCACGCCGCCTATCGGCTCGGCGCCACGCGCGCGGCGGTGCTCGGCGCGACGATGGAGATGGTGAAGGCGTCGGCGCGGTCGCCGCTGCGGGTCGGCCCCTACCGGGTGGACGACACCGTCACGCCGGTCCTGCTGTTCAGCATGCTCCAGTCCGACCGCGACCCCCAGCGCGCCGACCTGGCCGCCTCGGTCGCCGAGCTGCTCAAGGCCGCGCGCGGCCGCCCCGCGCGGGCGATCGGCGCGCTCGGCGAGAACCTGAAGTCCCTGCTGACCGGGGAGGAGTCGCGCTACGGCAGCGCGCAGAGCGCGCTGATCTGCGGCGACGGCGCGGCCCCGGCCGATCCGGAGTTCTACTGGCGCGACGTCCAGCGTACCCGGCGCAGCGCCCCGTTCTTCGGGGCCCTCGCGCACAACCTGAACCCGTGCGCGTTCTGGCCGGTCAAGCCGCGCGAGAAGCCCACCGAGATCGGTGCGCGCCTTCCGGCGCTGCTGGTCGGGGCGACCGGCGACACCCGCACGCCCTATCCGGGCACGCGCGTCCTGAACGGCCTGCTCAAGGGCTCGCGGCTGGTGACGCTGCGCGGCGCCGACGTGCACTCGCCCTACCAGGCCGGCTACGGCGACGCCTGCGTGGACGACGCGGTGAACCGCTACCAGGTCACCGGGCGGCTGCCCGCCCGGGACGTGGTGTGCGGCGAGGGTTAGCGCGAGGCGGCGGCCGGCGCCCGGCTCGTCAGGAGAGGGGCTTGCCGGTCACGGGGGCGCCCAGCGCGCTGCCGGCCAGCCAGTCCTGCCAGGACTTGGCCCACGGCGTCGGCCCGTTGCCGAACCGCAGCTTGCGGGTGGTGCCGGTGACCTCGATGATGTCGCCGCGCTGGGTGAACTCGTAGAACCACTTGGCGTCGTCGGGGGCGGCGTTGACGCAGCCGTGGCTGACGTTGGCGCTGCCCTGCGCCCCGGTGGACCACGGGGCCGAGTGGACGAAGGTGCCGCTGTAGGTCATGCGGACGTTCCACTTGGTGGGGGTGCGGTAGGCGCCGGGGTTGCCGGTGGTGGCCGAGTCCATGACCATCGCCGGGTTCTTCTCCTGCGCGATCATCACGCCGGTGTAGCTGTCGTCGCCGGGCTTGCCGAGGCTGACCTTCATCGTGCGCACGGTCCTCCCGCCGTCGGTGACGGTGGCGCGGTGGGTCTTGGCGTTGATGGTGGTGACGTGGCGCGGCCCGACGGTGAAGTTCAGCACCCGGTCCTTCATCCCGTACACGCCCTCGGCGGCCTTGAACCCGGCGAGGTGGGCGCGGACCTGCACCTTCTGCCCGGTGGGCCAGTACTCCTTGGGGCGGAAGTCCACCTCCTTGTCGCTGATCCAGTACCAGGCGCCCTCGACCGGCTTGGACATGCGCACCTCCAGGCGGCGCTCCAGGGCGGCCTTGGCCTCCTTGGTCGCCACCGGCTGGGTGAGCAGCAGCTGGACCGGCATCCCGACGCCGACCTTCTCGCCCTCCAGCGGCGACATGCCGCTCTCCAGCTTTCTGGCGGGCTTCAGCGTGGTGAACGTGGAGGTCGCGGTGCCGGACTCGCCCTTGGCCGTCACGGTGTAGGTGGTGGAGGGGCGCAGGCCCCAGGTGGTGCGCCAGGTGGTGCCGTCGGCGGCGAGCGTGCCCTCGGCCTTGCCGCCCTTGGCGTCGGTGACGGTGACCTCGCTGAGCTTGCCCTTGGCGCTCTTGACGGTGACCGGCTGGTCGGGCGCGACCTGCTTGGCGCCGTTGGCGGGCGTGATCGCCGGGGGAGCGGCGTTGTCCTTGCCGCCGCCGCCGCCCTTGCCGCCGCCGCCACCGTCGCCGCCGGACGAGCACCCGGCCACGCCCAGCACCACCAGCCCGGTGATCGCCGCACCCGCCGCCGCCGTCCGACCCCTCAGCACCACGGTCCTCCTCGTCGCTCGCCGGTGACTGGCCGGCGCCAGTCGAAGGGGGGTTGTTCCCCGCCTCGCCAGAGTATGCGGCTCTCGCCCCCGAACATCCCGATCGCCGGGCGGGCGCCCGCGGGCGAAGACCGAGGGCCGGACCCGCGACGCGGATCCGGCCCTCGGCAAGCGTCCCGGGTCAGGGGGACAGGACGTGCTCCAGACCGTCGGGCAGCTCGGCGGCCGCCGCCCGGTCCAGCAGGAACAGCGTGCGCTCGCTCCCGCGCGCCCCGGCCACCGGTGCCTGCGCCGGGTCGGCCCCGCTCAGGCCCAGGTGGACGGCGCGGGCCTTGGACCCGCCCGCGGCCAGCACCCACACCTCGCGCGCCGCCCGGATGGCCGGGAACGTCAGCGAGATCCGCGTGGGCGGCGGCTTGGGCGCGCCGTGCACCGGCACCACCGTCCCCCCGGCCTCCAGCGCGGGCATCCCCGGGAACAGCGACGCGACGTGCGCGTCCGGGCCGACGCCCAGCATCAGGACGTCGAAGGCGGGGACCCCGCCGTTCCCGCCGGCGGCCGCGCTCAGCTCGGCGGCGTACCGCTCGGCCGCCGCCGCCACGTCGTCGCCGTCCGGGCCGTCGGTGGCGGGCATGGCGTGCACGCGCGCCGGGTCGAGGCCGACCTGGTCCAGCAGCGCCTTGCGCGCGCCGGTCTCGTTGCGCTCGTCGTCGCCGGAGGGCAGGAACCGCTCGTCGCCCCACCACAGGTCGATCCCGCGCCAGTCGATCGCGTCGCGCGCGCCGCTGGCCGCCAGCTCCGCCAGCACCGCGGTGCCCACGCCGCCGCCGGTCAGCACCACCGACGCGCTTCCGTGCTCGGCCTGCGCGTCGGCGATCCGCGTCACCAGCCGCGCCGCGACCGACCGCGCCAGCAGGTCCTGGTCGCGGTGGACGAGCACGGCGGGCGCGGTCACTTGCCGCTCCCCTTGGGCTTGGCGGCGGGCTTCTTGGCCGCCGGGCGCGACGAGCCCGACGCCCCCGACGCCTTGTCGGACTTGGCGGCCGACCCGGCGTCCTGCTCCTTGGCGTCCTCGCCGCCGGACCCGCCGAACTCCCGCTCGGCGTCGCCGTCGGCCGACCGGCCCGCGTCCAGGTCCTTGGCGAACCGCGTCGCGGCGTCCTGGTAGACCTCGTCGGGGTCCAGCCGCCGCAGCTCCTCGGCCAGCAGCTCGGCCATCGGCCGCCGCATCAGCGACACCTGCCGGTCGGGCTGGCCCGGCCGCGCCAGCGTCGCCACCCGCCCGTCGGGCCGCGACACGCAGATGTCGCCGCCGGTGGTGGCCAGGGTCACGCCGGTGATGCCGGGGCCGTCGGACACCGTGCGCCGCACCGGCACGCCCAGCCGCACCGCCAGCCACGCCGCCAGCAGCTCGGCGCTCGGGGAGTCGGGCTCGGCCGACACCTCGCCGCCGGTGACCTCGTCGTGGTCCTGGTCCAGCGCGGCCGCCAGCAGCGACCGCCAGGAGGTCAGCCGGGTCCAGGAGAAGTCGGTGTCGCCGGGGCGGTACACCTCGGCGAGCCGCGCCAGGGTGCCCAGCCGGTCGCGCGCGGCGTAGGCGTCGGTCACCCGGCGCTGCGCCAGCGCGCCGAGCGGGTCCTCGCTCGGCGACTTGGGCACCTTGCCGCCCGGCCACCAGGTCACCACCGGGGTGTCGGGCATCAGCAGCGGCACCACCACCGAGTCGGCGTGCTCGGCCAGCGGCCCGTACATGCGCAGCAGGACCGTCTCGCCCGGACCGGTCTCGCCCATGCGGATCTCGGCGTCCAGGCGCGAGGAGCTGCCGCGCGCGTCCCGGGAGATGACCGTCAGCACCCGGCACGGGTGCTCGCGGGCCGCCTCGGTGGCCGCGCGCACTGCGTCGTACTGCGCCGACTCGTCGGTGACGATGATCAGGGTGAGCACCATGCCGACGGCCGGGCCGCCCATCAGGTGCCGGGCCTGGGTCAGCGCCTCCTGGATGCGGCGGGTGTTGGTGTTGGTGAGGTCGATGTTCATCAGAGTCGCCTCCAGGCGCGTCCGTCGCGGGCCATCAGCTCGTCGGCGCTGGCGGGACCGTAGCCGCCGGACTTGTACTGGTCGACCTTGCCCTGGGTCGCCCAGTGCTCCTCGATCGGGTCGAGGATCTTCCAGGACAGCTCGACCTCCTCCTGCCGCGGGAACAGCGGCGGGTCGCCGATCAGCACGTCCAGCAGCAGCCGCTCGTAGGCCTCGGGGGAGGACTCGGTGAACGACTCGCCGTAGGCGAAGTCCATGTTGACGTCGCGGATCTCCATCGAGGTGCCCGGCACCTTGGAGCCGAACCGCACCGTGATGCCCTCGTCCGGCTGCACCCGCATCACCAGGGCGTTCTGCCCCAGCTCCTCGGTGTCGGTGTGCGAGAACGGCAGGTGCGGCGCCTTCTGGAACACCATCGCCACCTCGGTGACGCGGCGGCTCAGCCGCTTGCCGGTGCGCAGGTAGAACGGCACGCCCGCCCAGCGCCGGTTGTCGATCTCCAGCTTGACCGCGGCGTAGGTCTCGGTCCGCGAGGAGGCGGGGATGCCCTCCTCCTCCAGGTACCCCTTGACCTTCACCCCGCCCTGCCAGCCGGCCGCGTACTGGCCGCGCGCGGTGGCCTGCGACAGGTCGCCGGGCACCCGCACCGACGACAGGATCTTGGCCTTCTCGGCGCGCACCGCCTCGGCGCTGAAGGAGGTCGGCTCCTCCATCGCGGTCAGCGCCAGCAGCTGCAGCAGGTGGTTCTGGATGACGTCGCGGGCCGCGCCGATGCCGTCGTAGTACCCGGCCCGGCCGCCGATGCCGATGTCCTCGGCCATGGTGATCTGCACGTGGTCGACGAACCCGCGGTTCCAGATCGGCTCGAACATCGTGTTGGCGAAGCGCAGCGCCAGGATGTTCTGCACCGTCTCCTTGCCGAGGTAGTGGTCGATCCGGAAGATCGACTCCTCGGGGAAGACCCGGTGCACGGTGTCGTTGAGCTCCTTGGCGCTGGCCAGGTCGTGCCCGAACGGCTTCTCGATCACCACGCGGCGGAAGCCGCCGGAGCCGTTGTCGCGGTCGGCCAGCCCGCTGGTCTGCAGCTGCTCGACCACCTGCGGGAAGAACTTGGGCGGTATCGACAGGTAGAAGGCGTAGTTGCCGCCGGTGCCCCGGCTGGCGTCCAGCTCCTTCACCGCCATCGCCAGCGCCTCGAAGGCCCCGGCGTCGTCGAACTCGCCCGGCACGAAGTGCATCCCCTCGGCCAGGTGCGTCCACACGTCCTCGCGGAACGGGGTGCGCGCGTGCTCCTTGATCGAGTCGTAGGCGATCTGCCGGAAGTCCTGGTGGTCCCAGTCGCGGCGGGCGAAGCCCACCAGTGAGAAGCCCGGCGGCAGCAGCCCCCGGTTGGCCAGGTCGTAGATCGCCGGCAGCAGCTTCTTGCGCGACAGGTCCCCGGTGACCCCGAACAGCACCAGCACACTCGGGCCGGCCACCCGCGGCAACCGCTTGTCGCGCGGGTCGCGCAGCGGATTGGGTGTGGTGGTCACGTGGCCGCCCCCTCTTGTCGCATCATGACGTCTTGTTCCCTACTACCTATCGCCGGTGACGGCGGGCTCATGCCCCTCCTCGCGCGGAGTCGAGCAGCCGGGCGAGGCCCGCCCGGCGGTCGTGCAGGTGCAGCCGGACCACCGGCCGGCCGGCCGCGCGCGCCGCACGGGCCGCGCCGACCGCCCGGGACCGCTGCACCGGGTCCAGTCCGTGCCGCCGTTCCGGGACCGGGACGTCGCGGTCTGCATTCCCGGTCACCACCAGGTATACGCCCTTCTCCTGGTGATCATTCCCGATTGCCGGGTAACGGCAACCCCAGGTGATCGTCACGGGGCGGGCACACCGGGCGGCCAGCAGTCCCGCGAGCCGCCTGACCTGCGCGCCCTCCCCGCGGACCTCGTCGGGGTCCAGGAACGCGGCCACGGCCAGGTGCTCGTTCCCGGCCACCCGGCCGGCGACCGCCGCCAGCAGTTCGCCCAGGTCGGCGGCCGCGGCGAGGGCGGGGTCGGCGGTGTGCACCTCGACCCCCTGCCCCGGATCGCCCTCGACGAACACGGGCGGTCCGTCGTCGGTCCGGTCGCCGCCGCCCGCGCCCTCGGCGGGGCGCTCGTGCCGGGGCGGTCCGAGCGGGTCGGCGCCCAGCAGGTAGGCGGCCACGGCGGCGGCGTACTCCCACACCACCAGCTGCTCGGGCAGCGGGCCCGACACCGTCGCGTCGTCCTGCCGCGGGCGGCCGTCCAAGGTGACGAGGAAGACGTCCCCGGCCGGACGCACCGGCAGGCCGCCGCGCTGCACCAGCGGCAGCAGCAGCCCGCCGCAGGACTCGGCCAGCAGCGCCGCGATCCAGTCGGCGAGCCCCGGCGACGGCTCCGGCACCGGATCGGCGGAGGCGGCCGGGTAGCCGCCCAGCACGACGGTGGTGCGGCCCGCGCGGGCGCAGCCGCCCAGGATCGCACCCAGCACCAGGCCGGGGTTGTTCTCCGGTCGCGTCAGGGCGGGCAGCACCGCCGCGGCCCGGTCCAGCAGCCCCGCCAGATCCGCCCCGGCCAGCCCGGCGGGCACCAGCGCGTACGGCGACAGCGCGCCGAACGCGGTGGCGGCCGGGGCCTCCACCAAGGCGTGCCCGGCCTCGACGGCGAGCTTGGCGGCCGCGCCGCCCGGCTCGGCGACCGCCACGAACCGCGCGGCCAGCTCGTCGGGCGGCAGGCCCAGCCCGGCCAGCATCCGGCGCAGGGCGCGGTAGAGCGCGCCGTCCGCCGGGTCCGGCCCGGCCAGCACCACCAGGGCGCGCGACAGCCGGTCGCGGTCGGCGGCCAGCCGCGCGGGCGGGCCCGGCTCGGGGCCGTCCAGCACCGTCAGCGGCGCGCCCGCCATCAGTGCCGCCGCGCGGACCGCCGGGCCCGAGCCCACCAGGACGACCTCGGTCAGCCCGGCGGCGCGGGCGCGCGCCCGCAGCTCGGCGATCCGCTCCAGCAGCGCCCGAGCGGGCCCCGGCTGTCCGGGCCAGCACAGCGCGCGGCCGTCGGCGGCGGCCGCGGTCGCCGCCGGCCACAGCCCGGCGTCCTCGCTGGCCAGCCGGACCGGCACCTGGTCGATCCAGAGCCGGCCGATCACCCGCTCGGCGGCCGCGCGCACCGCGCCCCGCGCGGTGACGGTCGTCGGGCCCGAGACGACGGCGGTGAAGCCGGTCACGGTGTCACGCTCACGTTCGTTTCACGTCCCGCTCAAGCCCGGGTCACCGAGCGCACCGCCTCGGCGACCCGTCCCGCGCCCTCGATCGGGTCGCGCAGGTGCAGCCGTACCACCGGCAGGCCGCGCCGCCGCAGCGCCCGCACCTCGGCCAGCCCGCGCGCGAGCTGCAGCCTGCCGAGGCCGTAGGAGCGGCCCGGCACCGGCATGTCGGCGAACGCGTCGCCGGGCGCGGGATCACCGGTGACCACCAGGAACGCGCCGGTGCCCGGCCCGTCCTTGTGCACCGGCCCGGTCGCGTGCAGGTGCCCGGGGCCCGGCCCGTAGCCGACCGGCCGCCGCGCGCCGCGCGCCAGCCCCGGCGCCAGGTAGCGGCCGGAGAACTCGCCCGCCAGGTAGGTGACCACCGTCAGGTAGCCGGTGCCCGGCACCCGGTCCAGCAGCGACGCCACCACCGACGCCAGGTCGCCGCCGCACGGCAGGTCGGTGTGCACCTCGACGCCGCCGTCCACCAGCACCGGCTCGCCGGAGGGCAGCGGCCGGCCGGCCGCCGAGCGCAGCAGCGCCGCCGCGTCGTCCTCGGCCTCCTGCACGGCGGTGCCGCCCGGCTCGAACGGGTTGACCCCGAGCAGCCACCCCGACACCGCCGTCGCGTACTCCCACAGCAGGAACTGCGCGCCGAGCGGCGCCCACACCGCGGTGTCGGCGTCGTCAGGAGCCGCCGCGGGCGGGTTGACCGCCACGCCGTGCACGTCCGGGCAGCCGTCGGGGACGCCCGGCGGCTCGAAGGCGAGCACGCCCCGGCCGCGCTTGCCGGTGCCGACCGCCAGCAGCTGGGCGATCCACGCCGACAGCGCGCCCGACCCGCCCGGCCCGCGCAGCACCAGCTTGTCGCGGGCCAGCCCGTCGGCGCCCTGCTGGGCGCAGCCGCCCAGCACCGCGCCGAGCAGCAGGCCCGGGTTGTCGTCGCTGCGGCCCAGCATCGGGACCAGCGACGCCGCCTCGTCCAGCAGCCGGTGCGCGTCGGCGCCCGCCAGCACCGCCGGGACCAGCCCGTAGGCCGACAGCGCGCCGAAGTGGCCGGGCAGGTAGGGGTCGGTCAGCCCGATCCGGTAGCCGCACTGGCGCGCGAAGTCGTGCAGCGGGCTGCCGTGGTCGGTGATGACCAGGAACCGCCCGGCGATCTCGCGCTCGGACAGGCCGTGCTCGCGGAACGCGGCGGTGAACACCCGCCGGTAGGCGTCGCCCTCCAGCGACACCCCGGCCTTGCTGGACAGCACCACCAGCGTGCGGTCCAGGCGCTCCAGCGCGAACGCGAGCGCGGCGGTGTCGGCGCCGTCCAGCACCGTCAGCTCGCCCCGCGCGCCGCCCCCCGCGCCGGAGCCGCCGGCCAGGGCGGGCGCGGCGGCGGCCTGGCCCTCGACGATCGCCTGCGCCGCCAGCGCCTCGGCGCCGACGCCGATCAGCACGATGTGGTCCAGGCCGGAGTAGCGGGCCTCGGCCACCAGCCCGTCGATCTGGTCCAGCAGGCCGCGGGAGGCCGCGGGCAGGTCGAGCCAGCCCAGCCGGCTGTGGTCGACCGCGCGCCGCCCCCACAGCCGCGGGTCCTTGGCCGCCAGCGCGCCGGGCACGCCGCAGTCCACCAGGTAGTCGCGCGCCTGCAGCGCCGCGTGCAGCACGTCGCCGCGCGTCAGTACGTCGAATCCGGACACCGTTCCTCCTGGCCCTATCGTTTCAGGAGGATGCGGGCATCCGCGACCATCTCCGCGATCTTCTGCAGGAATGGTGCCAAAAGTTCACACAAGAACGCCGGTCACCGCCCCTGCGGGCGACGACCGGCGTCCGGCGTGTCGTCGTGTTCGTGCCGACCGCGGGCCGGCGTCTCGCTCCGGCCTGCTCGCTCCGGCCTTCTCAGTCCGGCAGGGCCGCCAGCAGCTCGGCGACGCCCTCGGCGCGGTCGCGCAGGTGCAGCCGCACCGCCGGGCGCCCCCGCCCCCGCAGCGCCCGCAGGTCGCCGAACGCCTGCGCGAGCTGGAGCTGGCCCAGGCTGTAGGGCTTGCCCGGCACCGCGATGTCGGTGGCGTTCTCGCCGGTGATCTGCATGAACACCCCGTTCTGCGGGCCGCCCTTGTGGTACTGGCCCGTGGAGTGCAGGAACCGCGGCCCCCACCCGAAGGTGACCGGCGCGGGCCGCTTGCGCAGCTCCGTCCCGCGCGCCGCAAGCCGCGCCCGCAGCCCGGCCGCCGCGGCGTCGGCCTCGCGGTCCAGGTAGGCCATCACCGCCAGGTAGCCGCCGTCCGGCACGGTCTCCAGCAGCCGCTCCAGCACCCCGGTCAGGTCCTTGACGCCCTTGAGCAGCGCCTCGGGCGCGTGCACCTCCACCGCGCCGCCCGACAGCACCGGAGCGCCGCGGATCACCGTCGGCGCCGCGCCCTCCTCCGAGCGCAGCAGCGCGGCGGTGTTGTCCTTGGCCTCGGCCACGTCGGGCTGGTCGAACGGGTTGACCCCCAGCACCCGCCCGGCCACCGCGACCGCGTACTCCCACAGCAGGAACTGCGCCCCCAGCGGCCCCGAGACGCTCAGCCCGGCCTCGCGGCCCGGCGCGTCCTCGTCGGGGCGGCTGCCCAGCACCACGCGCCGCACGTCGCCGGTCAGCTCGAAGCCGGGCGCCCGCACGTCCTCGACCACCACCGGCAGCAGGCCCTTGCCGTCCTTGCCGGTGGACTCGGCCACCAGCTGCTCCACCCAGTCGCCGAAGCCGGGCAGGCCCGACCCCAGGTCGGCCAGCACCAGCTTGTCGCGGCCCGACAGCGCCGACGCCCCCAGCGCCGCGCCCAGCGACAGCGCCGGGTTCTCGTAGGGCTGCTGGAGCGCGGGCGCCAGGCCGGCCGCCTCGTCCAGCAGCCGCGTGACGTCGACGCCCGCCAGCGCGGCCGGGACCAGCCCGAAGGCGGTCAGCGCGCTGTAGCGGCCGCCGACCTCCGGGTCGCCGAGGACCGTGCGGTACCCGGCGTCGGCGGCGATGCCCTCCAGCGGCGTGCCGGGGTCGGTGACGACCACCAAGCGCCGGGCCAGCTCGTCCCCCGACAGGCCGGCCTCCCAGAGGGCGTGCTCGAAGACCCGGCGCAGCGCGTCGGTCTCCACCGTGGTGCCGCTCTTGCTGGACACCACCACCAGCGTGCGGTCCAGTCGGTCGGCCAGCACGGCCGCGACCCGGCCGGGATCGGTGGTGTCCAGCACCGTCAGCTCCGCCCCCGCACTGCGGGCGATCACCTCCGGGGCCAGCGACGAGCCGCCCATCCCGGCCAGCACGATCCGGTCCAGCCCGGCGCCGCGCGCCTCGCCGGCCAGCCGCGCCAGCGGCTCCACCAGCGCGCGCGAGCCCTCCGGCGACCGCAGCCAGCCCAGCCGCCGCGCCGCCTCCGGCGCGGCGTCCGGCCCCCACAGCTTGGCGTTGCCGGTCGCCAGGGAGCGCGGCACGCCGTCGGAGACGAGGCGGTCCAGGACCGCCTCGCTCTCGTCGACGACGACGCCGCGAACGGTGACCGATGCTCCCCCCGCGGTCACCACCGAGGTCACGCGGACTTGGCCTTCAGCTCGTCGGCGACGGTGCCCAGCAGCGAGGTCCAGGAGGTCTCGAACTTCTCCACGCCCTCCTCCTCCAGCACTCGGACCACGTCGTCGTAGTCCACGCCGGCGTCCTTCAGCGCCGCCATGTGGGCGCGGGCGTCGTCGTAGTTGCCGGTGACGGTGTCGCCGCGCACCTCGCCCTTCTCCGCCTCGGCCTCCAGCGTCGCCTCGGGCATGGTGTTGACGGTGCCCGGCGCGACCAGCTCGTCCACGTACAGCGTGGCGGGCAGGTTCGGGTCCTTCACGCCGGTGGAGGCCCACAGCGGGCGCTGCGGGCGGGCGCCCGCGTCCTTCAGCGCCTTCCAGCGGTCGGAGGCGAACTTCTCCTCGTACAGCGCGTAGGCGAGCCGGGCGTTGGCCACGCCCGCCTTGGAGCGCAGCGCCTTGGCCTCGTCCGAGCCGATCTCGTCGAGGCGCTTGTCGATCTCGGTGTCGACGCGGGAGACGAAGAACGACGCCACCGACTCGATCTTGGAGATGTCGTGGCCGTTCTCGCGCGCCTTCTCCAGGCCCTCGAAGTAGGCGTCGATCACCTTGCCGTAGCGCTCCAGCGAGAAGATCAGCGTCACGTTCACGCTGATGCCCTCGGCCAGGGTCCGGGTGATGGCCGGCAGGCCGTCCTCGGTCGCCGGGATCTTGATGAACAGGTTGGGCCGGTCCACCATCCACCACAGGGCCTTGGCCTCGGCGGCGGTCCGCTCGGCGTCGCGGGCGAGCCGCGGGTCGACCTCGATCGACACCCGGCCGTCCAGGCCGTCGGTGCGGTCGAAGACCGGGCGCAGCACGTCGCAGCCCCAGCGGATGTCGTAGGTGGTGATGGCGCGCACCGCCTCCTCGACGTCCACGCCGCGCACCGCCAGGTCGCGGACCTGGTCGTCGTAGGCGTCGCCCTTGCCCAGCGCCTTCTCGAAGATCGTGGGGTTGGAGGTGACCCCCACCACGTTCTTCTCCTTGACCAGCTGCTCCAGGTTCCCCGTCCGCAGCCGTTCCCGGCTGATGTCGTCCAGCCAGATGGACACGCCCTCGTCGGAGAGCCTCTTCAGGTTGTCGCTCATCGCTTCCTCCATCGTCGAGGTCCGCGGCCCGGCCGCGGACGGGGGCCTCAAGCGGGCCGGCGGGTCAGTTGCCGGTGGTGCTGCCGCGTCCGGCGTCCTCGACGCCCGCCTTGATCAGGCTGGACTTGGCCGCCGCCGCCACCCGCTCGGGGGTGAGGCCGAACTGCTGGTACAGCGTCTTGTAGTCGGCCGAGGCGCCGAAGTGCTCCAGGCTCACCGTCTCGCCGTGCGCGCCGACGTAGGCGCGCCAGCCGAGCGCGACGCCGGCCTCGACCGACACCCGGGCCCGCACCGACGGCGGCAGCACCTGCTGCTTGTAGGCGTCGTCCTGCTCCTCGAACCACTCCACGCACGGCATCGACACCACGCGGGTCGGGGTGCCCTCGGCCTCCAGCGCCTCGCGGGCCTCCAGCGCGATCTGCACCTCGCTGCCGGTCGCGATGATGATCACCTGCGGCTGCGCGCCGGTCGCCTCGGCCAGCACGTAGCCGCCCTTGGCCACGCCCTCGACCGGGGCCAGGGCGCCCGGGCCGCGCTCGAAGGTCGGCAGCTTCTGCCGGGTCAGCGCCAGGCCGGCCGGGCGGTCGGTGTGCTCCAGCACGGTGCGCCAGGCGGCCGCGGTCTCGTTGGCGTCGGCCGGGCGGACGACGTCCAGGCCCGGGATCGCGCGCAGCGCCCACAGGTGCTCGATCGGCTGGTGGGTCGGGCCGTCCTCGCCCAGGCCGATCGAGTCGTGCGTCCACACGTAGGTGACCGGCAGCTTCATCAGCGCGGCCAGCCGGACCGCCGGGCGCATGTAGTCGCTGAACACCAGGAACGTGCCGCCGTAGGGGCGGGTGCCGCCGTGCAGCGCGATGCCGTTGAGGATCGAGCCCATGGCGTGCTCGCGGATGCCGAAGTGCAGGGTGCGGCCGTAGGGCCCGCCCGGGAACGCCTTGGTCTGGAACTCCTCGGGGATGAAGGACGGCTCGCCCTTCATCGTGGTGTTGTTGGACTCGGCGAGGTCGGCCGAGCCGCCCCACAGCTCCGGCAGCACCGGGGCGAGGGCGTTGAGCACCTCGCCGGAGGCCGAGCGGGTCGCCACCTCCTTGCCCGCGGGGAACTCCGGCAGCGCCTTGGTCCAGCCGGCCGGCAGGGCGCGGGCGGCGATGCGGTCGTACTCCTCGGCGCGCTCGGCGTTGGCCTTGCGCCAGGCCTGGTAGCCCTTGTCCCACTCGGCGTGCGCCTTGCGGCCCCGGTCGGCGACCTCGCGCGCGTGCGCCAGGACCTCCTCCGGCACGTCGAAGGACTTGGCCGGGTCCATGCCGAGGATTTCCTTGGTGGCCGCGACCTCGTCGGCGCCCAACGCCGAGCCGTGGATCTTGCCGGTGTTCTTCTTGTTCGGCGCGGGCCAGCCGATGATGGTGCGCAGCGCGATGAACGAGGGGCGGTCGGTCTCGGCCTTGGCCGCGGTGAGCGCCTCGGCGAGCCTGGCGACGTTCTCCTCGTAGTCGCCGTCGGCGGTCCAGTCCACGCTGTGGACGTCCCAGCCGTAGGCCGCGTAGCGCGCCCGCACGTCCTCCGACAGCGCGATCGTGGTGTCGTCCTCGATCGAGATGCGGTTGTCGTCCCACAGCATGATCAGGTTGCCCAGCCGCTGGTGGGCGGCCAGCGCGCTGGCCTCGTGGCTGATGCCCTCCTCGATGTCGCCGTCGGAGCAGATCGCCCAGATGGTGTGGTCGAAGGGGGACTCGCCCTTGGCGGCGTCCGGGTCGAACAGGCCGCGCTCGCGGCGGGCCGCCATGGCCATGCCGACGGCGTTGCCGATGCCCTGGCCCAGCGGGCCGGTGGTGGTCTCCACGCCCGCGGTGTGCCCGTGCTCGGGGTGGCCCGGCGTGAGGCTGCCCCACTTGCGCAGCGACTTCAGGTCGTCCAGCGTCAGCGGGTAGCCCGACAGGTACAGCTGGATGTAAAGGGTCAGGCTGGAGTGCCCCGCCGACAGCACGAACCGGTCGCGGCCGGCCCAGTTCGGGTCGGTCGGGTCGTGCTTCAGGAAGCGCTGGAAGAGCAGGTAGGCCGCCGGTGCCAGGCTCATGGCCGTGCCGGGGTGGCCCGAACCGGCCTCCTCCACCGCGTCCATGGCGAGGGCGCGGACCACGTCCACCGCCCGCCGGTCCAGGTCGGACCACTCAAACGTGCTGTTGTCCCCAGTCACGGAACGCCAGGCTCCTCTCGAACCACTGTGTCGTGATGTCATGGCCGGCCGCCGTGTCCCGCTTCGCGGCCCTTTTACCGCAACGGGATCGGCGCCGGGTGTCTTCCCTGATGAGGCCCGGCCTCCCGATCCGCTCCGTGCCCCGTCCCGGGGGAGCGGGGGAGCGGCCGGGAAGGCCGCCCCCGGACGGCCGCTCGGACGGCCGCTCGCCGGGGCCCGGCGAAGATCATGCCGTGCACTCCGAGCCTATCGAACCAGCGGACCGCCTCTATTGACCTTGCTGCCGGAAGAGCACGGCCGCCGCCGGCGCCCCTCGCGGGGCGGGACGGCGCCCACAACCGGACCCTTGCCCGATCGGTTCTCCGACTAACCCCCCGCCCGGGGGAAGCGCCGGGTGATTCCCGGCCACCCCGCGCGGAACCGTGTACCGGACGGGGCGCGGGGCCGGGTGCGGGGAGCCGCCCGCGGGTTCGCGCGCGATCCCGTGCGCGAGCGGGGGGAAAGAGCTTTCGGGGGCCCGCCGGGCCGCTCTTTCCGGCGCGTCCGGTGCCCCGGTGCTCGACCCCGGGAGGGGGCGGACTACAGTGATTGCGCGGTTGACAACAACGGCCGCGCGTCGTTTTCAGCAAGCCGAAGTCGCACCGGACCCTGGTGCGGACCGAATCGCGGGGGCACCGTCAGGTGATCGCGATTACTCATGCCTAGTTGGACGTGGACCCGATTGTGACGGTGCTCAGTAACAAGCTCGGGGTCGAGCTCGACGACCAGGTGCCGGGGCCGCCCCCGGCCGCTCTGGAGCCGGCGGCCGCCGAGCGCTCGATCGGCGCGAGCGTGCGCGCCTACGTGGCGCTCACCAAGCCGCGCGTCATCGAACTGCTCTTGATCACCACCATTCCGGTGATGTTCCTGGCCGCCGGGGGGGTGCCGCCGCTCGGCACCGTGCTGCTGACGCTGGCGTTCGGCACCATGTCGGCCGGGGCGGCCAACGCGATCAACTGCTACATCGACCGCGACATCGACGCCAAGATGCGCCGCACCCGCCGCCGCCCCCTGGCCCGCGAGCAGGTGACCCCGGCCCGCGCGCTGGTGTTCGGGGTGGTGCTCGGGGTGGTGTCCACCGCGGGCTTCGCCCTGACGGTCAACCTCATGGCCGCGGCCGGGTCGCTGTTCGCGATCCTGTTCTACATCTTCGTGTACTCGCTGCTGCTCAAGCGGCGCACCTCCCAGAACGTGGTGTGGGGCGGCATCGCCGGCTGCATGCCGGTGCTGATCGGCTGGACCGCGATCACCGAGAGCCTGGCCTGGACCCCGTTCGTGCTGTTCGGCGTGGTGTTCCTGTGGACCCCGCCGCACACCTGGACGCTGGCGATGCGCTACCGCGAGGACTACGCGGTGGCCGAGGTGCCGATGCTGCCGGTGGTCGCCGGCGAGAAGCGCGTGATCGGCGAGAGCCTGGTCTACACCTACGCCACCGTCATCTGCTCGCTGGTGCTGTGGCCGGTGGCCGGGATGAGCCCGCTGTACGGGGCCGCCGCGATCGTGCTCGGCCTGGTGTTCCTGGCCGAGGGGCACCGCCTGCTGCGCGCGGTCCGCGCCGGGGTGACCGGCGTGCACTTGCGACCGATGCGGTTCTTCCACCTGTCGAACGTCTACCTGGCACTGCTGTTCACCGTCGTGGCGATCGACCCGCTCCTGCACTAGGCGGACGGCGGGACCGGCGCCGGAGGCGGGCCGACCCGCCCCCGGCGCCGCGCGTCCGGGCGCCTTCCGGTTAGGCTCGCCGAATGGCGCGCGTAGACCCCAAGGCGGTGCTGGACGGGCGGGTCCCGGGACGTCCTCCGATCGCCCTCATCGCCGGCCTCACCGTCTCCTCGCTGTGCGCCCTGGCGGCGCTCGGCATCGACGCCCTGTACGGCGGCGCGGGCTTCTGGGCAGGGGTCGTGCTGGCGATCCTGCCGATCCCGCTGCTGGTCGCGCTGGTGCTGACGCTGGACCGGCTGGAGCCCGAGCCGCCCCGCGCGCTGGTGTTCTCGTTCATGTGGGGCGCGGGCGTGGCGGTGCTGGGCGCGCTGGTGCTCAACACCCTCGGCCTGCTCTACGTCACCGTCCCGATCTTCGGCGAGGACAAGGGGCACTTCGTCAGCGCCACCTTCGGCGCCCCGGTGATCGAGGAGGTCCTCAAGGGCGCGGTGCTGTTCGGCCTGCTGTGGTGGCGGCGCAACGAGATCGACGGGTTCGCCGACGGGATCATCTACGCCGCCATGGTCGGGCTGGGCTTCGCGATGATGGAGAACGTCACCTACTACATGCGGGCCTTCGAGGAGGGCGGCGCCCAGCAGCTGCAGTGGGTGTTCATCCTGCGCGGCCTGATCGCGCCCTTCAGCCACCCGCTGTTCACCTCCATGACCGGGCTCGGCGTGGCCTGGGCCGCCACCCACCGGCGCGGCCAGGCGCTGGCCCCGCTGCTGGGGCTGGCCGGGGCGGTGCTGCTGCACGGGCTGTGGAACGGCGCGACCACCCTGGGGGCGGGCGGCCTGCTCGCGGTGTACGCGCTGGACTTCGTGCTGATGGTGGTCCTGGTGGTGATCGTCACGGTGGAGCGCAGGCGCACCGTGCGGCGCATCGAGACCTACCTGCCCCGCTACGCCGGCACCGGCCTGGTCACCCCGCAGGACGTGCGGATGCTCCGCACCCTGCCCTCGCGCCGGGTGGCGCGCCGCTGGGCCGGGCAGGTCGGCGGCAGGCCCGCGGCCCGCGCGATGACCGACTACCAGCTGGCCGCCACCGAGCTGGCGCTGCTGCACAAGCGCGCCGAGCGCGGCCTGGCCGACCCCCAGTGGTTCGACGCCCGCCGCGACGCGCTGCTGAACCTGATGGGCCTCGCCCGGCAGGCGTTCCTGCGAGCCCCGCAGCTCCCGGTCGCGCCGCCCCCCGTACCGCCGTGGGCCGGCCAGGGCCCCTCGGGGTTCCTGCCCCCGCCGCCCGGCGGCCCCCACGCGCCCTGACCCGAGCCCTGGGGGAGGGGCGACACGCGCTGCGCGGGGGGCGGGTCAAGGTCACCGGCGACCGCCCATACGATGAATGCCGTGGCGACGCGATCCGAAGCTGTACCGACCTCCCGTAACCCGCTGGCCAAGGCGTGGGACGCCGTCTGGCGCCCCACCCCCGGCTCGCTGCGGCTGCTGGCGCTGCTCGGCGTCGTCGGCAACGCGGGGATCGTGGCGACCGGCGGCGCGGTCCGCGTCACCAAGTCCGGCCTCGGCTGCCCCACCTGGCCCAAGTGCACCGGCGACAGCCTGGTGCCCACCCATAGCCCCGAGCACCCCGCGCTGAACATGGCGATCGAGTTCGGCAACCGCATGCTCACCTTCGCGGTGCTGGCGATCGGCGTGCTGGTGTTCGTGGCCGCGCTGCGGCTGCGCCCGCGCCGCAAGGACCTGGTCTGGTGGGCGCTGGCCCAGCCGATGAGCGTGGTCGCCCAGGCGATCATCGGCGGCATCGTGGTGCTGACCAAGCTGCACCCGGTCTCGGTGGGCCTGCACTTCCTGATCTCCCCGGCCCTGCTGATCTTCTGCGTGGGGCTGTGGGTCCGCGCCGGGGAGGGCGACGCCCCGCCGCGCCCCCTGGTCGCCCCCGCGCTGCGCACGCTGGCGTGGGCGCTGGCGGCCGCCACCGGCCTGGTGCTGGTCGCCGGGACCGTGGTCACCGGCACCGGCCCGCACGCCGGGGACGCCGACTCGCGCCGCTACGGCTTCAACATCGAGGACGTCACCCGCGTGCACAGCGTGCTGGCCTGGATCACCGTCGCGCTGACCGTGGTCCTGCTGGCGGCGGCCTACCGCACCGGCGCCCCGCCCGCGGTGCGGCGGCGGCTCGCCGAGCTGCTGGGCCTGGAGCTGGCCCAGGGCGCGCTCGGCTACATCCAGTACTTCGCGGGCGTGCCCGCGCCGCTGGTGGTGCTGCACATGCTGGGCGCGGTGCTGATGTGGATCGCCGCCCTGCGCGTGATCTTCGCCATGCGGGACCGGGGCCCGATGCCGGCCGCCGCACCCGGCGCCGAGCCCGGCGTCGACTCCGTCCACGCCCCCCAGCCCGCCTGACGGCGGGCCGGCCGGTGGCCCGGCCGGCCGTCGCCGCGCCGGCGGTCAGCCCTTCTTCGCCAGGAATTCGCGCAGGCGCTCCAGCGGCCAGGTGTTGATCACGTCGTCGGGGGTGAGCCAGCCGCGCTGGGCGGTGCCCACGCCGTAGCGCACGTTGGCGAAGTTGCCCACCGAGTGCGCGTCGGTGTCGATCGCGAACTTCACGCCGAGCCGCAGGGCGCGCCGGATCAGGTCGGCCGGCAGGTCGAGCCGGTCGGGGAAGCAGTTGACCTCCATCGCGGTGCCGGTGCGGGCGGCGGCGCGGAACACCTCGTCCCAGTCGGCCTCCACCGGCGCGCGGCGGCCGAGGCTGCGCGCGGTGGGGTGGCCGATCACGTTGACGTGGGGGTTCTCGCAGGCCCGGACCAGGCGCCGGGTCTGGGCGTCGGGGTCGAGCGTGAAGTGGGAGTGCACCGAGGCGACCAGGACGTCGAAGCCGGCCAGGAAGTCGGCGCCCCAGTCCACCCCGCCCTCGGGGTCGATGTTCAGCTCCGAGCCGTGCAGCAGCGCGAGGCCGGGGTAGTCCTCCTGCAGCTCGCGCAGGCGCTCGCGCTGGGCGAGGATCTTGGCGTCGGTCATCCGCTGCATCGCCAGGTTCGGGGCGTGGTCGGTGACCGCGTAGTACTCCAGGCCGCGCTCGGCGGCGGCCGCGACCATGCCCTCCAGCGACACCGTGCCGTCGGTCAGGTCGGTGTGGGTGTGCAGGTCGCCCTTGAGGTCCCGGACGGTCACCAGGCGGGGCAGCGCGTTCTCCAGGGCGGCCTCGATCTCGCCGCCGTCCTCGCGCAGCGGCGGCGCGATCCAGGGCAGGCCGAGCCGCTCGTAGACCTCCTCCTCGGTCTCCGACACGATCAGCTCGCCGGACCCGGCGTCGAACAGGCCGTACTCCGACAGCTTCAGCTTGGCCCGCACCGCCATCTCCCGGACGCGCACGTTGTGCGCCTGCGAGCCGGTGAAGTACTGCAGGGCCGCGCCCCACGCCTCCGGCGGCACCACGCGGAGGTCCACCTGCACGCCGCGCGTGGTGCGCACGGAGGTCTTCTTGTCGCCTCCGGCGATGACCTCGGTCACGAAGGGCAGCGCGGTGAACGCCTCCATCAGCGGCCCCGGGTCGGTGGAGGCGGCCAGGACGTCCACGTCGCCGATGGTCTCGCGCATCCGCCGCAGCGACCCGGCGTAGGCGCAGCGCTCGCAGCCGGGGAGCCCCGACAGCGCCGCGACGACGTCCTCGGCGAGGCCGGCGGCCACGTCGACCAGCACCCGGCCGCCCTGCTGCTCCAGCAGCTCGATGCCGTGCCGGATGTTCTCCTCGGACTTGGGGCCGAAGCCCTTGAGGCCGCGCAGCCGCCCCGCCTCGACGGCCTCCGCCAGCTCGGCGACCGAGGCCACGCCCAGCTCCTGGAACAGCGTGAGGGCCTTCTTGGGGCCGAGCGTGGGGATCTCGGTGAGGGCGCGCACGCCCGCGGGGATCTGGGCGCGCAGCTCCTCCACCTGCCGGACGGTGCCGGTGGTGTTGTAGTCCACGAGCTTCTTGGCGATCGCCTCGCCGACCGTGGGGATCCTCTTCAGGCCCGCCAGGTTCAGCGTGCCGATGTCCTCGGGGTACTCGGCGATCGCCCGCGCCGCCTTCTCGTAGGCCCTGATCTTGAACGCGTCGCCGCCCGTGATCGTGAGCAGGTCGGCCAGTTCCTGGATGAGGGCCGCAGCCTCGTGGTTCGCCCGTGCCATGGCACGAGTCTAGGAGGCGGGTCGGACGTTCCCCGGCACCGCGGGCGGGTCAGCGCAGCGGCGCGACCGGGCCGTCGGGCCGCTCGTAGCGGGCCTCCACGACCTCCTCCACCACCGAGGCCACCTCGTCCTGCGGCAGGAGGCGGAACCCGTCGGCGGTCACCACCGCGATCGTCGGGTAGATCCTGCGGGTGCGGTCGGGGCCGCCGGTGGCCGCGTCGTCGTCGGCGGCGTCGTACAGCGCCTGCACCGACACCGCGGCCGCCTCGCGCTCGCTCAGGTCGGGCCGGTACAGCTTCTTCAGCGAGCCGAGCGCGTACGGCGACCCCGACCCGTCGGCGTGGTAGTCGCGGGTCTCCTGGGGCGCGCCGGTGATGTCGTAGGTGTAGATGCGGCCCACGCCCGCGTCGGTGTCGTACCCGGCCAGCAGCGGCACCACCGCGAGGCCCTGCAGCGCCTGCGCCAGGTTGGCCTGGATCACCGCGCCCAGGCGGCGGGCCTTGCCCGGCAGCGACAGCGGCACCGTCTCCATCTTCTCGTAGTGCTCCAGCTCGACCTGGAACAGCCGGACCATCTCCAGCGCCAGGCCGACCGTGCCCGCGAAGGCGACCGCCGAGTACTCGTCGCCGCGCTGCACCTTGTCGAGCTCGCGGTAGGCGATGCGGTTGCCCTGGGTGGCGCGGCGGTCGCCCGCCATCATCACGCCGCCGGGGAAGGTCAGCGCCAGGATGGTGGTGCCGTGCGGCAGCTCCAGCGGGGAGCCGGCGTCCGGGACGCGGTTGACCGGCAGCAGGTCGGGGGAGTGCACGCGCAGGAAGTCCACGAACGACGGCGTCGCGGCGTCGAAGTACTCGGGCGGCAGCCCCTGGTCGTCGATCCTGCCCGTCACGGCGTCCCCTTCCGGTCCGAACCCTGCCTGAACGCGATCGATCCTCGCACGCCGGGCCGGTGCCCGCCACTCACGCGCCCGCTCACGGGACGGGCTCCTCCGGCGGTCTCCGCTCGCCCAGCGTGGCGCCGGCGCAGGCCGCCATCACGCAGCCGATCGCGACCCACTGGCGGCCCGACAGCACCTCGTTCAGCACCACCATGCCCACCAGCGCGGCCACGGCGGGCTCCAGGCTCATCAGGATGCCGAAGACGCGCGCGGGCATCCGGCGCAGCGCCTCCATCTCCAGCGAGTAGGGGATCACCGACGACAGCACCCCGACGCCCAGCCCGACCAGCAGCAGCTCGGGGGACAGCAGCGCGGAGCCGCCGGAGGCCACGCCCATCGGCAGCATCACCGCGAACGCCAGCACGCTGGCCACCGCGAGGCCGGTGGACCCGGAGAAGCCCTTGCCGGTGGCGGCCGTCAGCACGATGTAGCCGGCCCAGCCGACCGCGGCCAGCAGCGCGAACGCGACGCCGACCGGGTCCAGGTCGCCGCCGCCCTTGGCCAGCATCAGCACCCCGGCCGCCGCGAGCACCACCCACACCAGGTCGCGCGGGCGGCGCGAGCCGAGGATCGACACCGTCAGCGGGCCGAGGAACTCGATGGTGACCGCCACCCCCAGCGGGATGCGGGAGAACGACTGGTAGATCGAGAAGTTCATGAGCGCCAGCACCGCCCCGAGCCCGGCGGCCGCGGCCAGCTCGCGCCGCGAGTGGTCGCGCAGCACCGTGCGCAGCGCCTTGCGGGCCACGATGCCCAGCACGATCGCCGAGCTGAGCAGCCGCAGCAGCACCACCGCGCTGGGCGGCAGCCGGTCGAACAGGTGCTTGGCGAGCCCCGCGCCGATCTGCACCGACAGGATGCCGAACAGGATGAGCGCGGGCGGGGGCACCGAGCCCAGCGACCAGAGCGCCGCACGGCGCGGGAGCCGCCCCGCGGCGGCCGGCGGCCCGGGGGCCTCAGCCAGCGCCACGGGTCACTCCCACCTGAAGAACCGGGCGGCCAGGGCGAGCCCGGCGACCGCCCACACGGCCAGGACCAGCAGCGGCTTGCCCGGCAGCGCCGCGCCGTGCTGCAGCACCTGCCGCAGGCCCTCCGACAGCGCCGAGATCGGCAGCAGCTCCAGCGCCGAGCGGACCCCGGCGGGGAACTTCTCCAGCGGGAACACCACGCCGCCGACCGCGAGCAGCAGGACGTAGACCAGGTTGGCGGCCGCCAGCGTCGCCTCGGCGCGCAGCGTCCCGGCCATCAGCAGGCCGAACCCGCTGAAGGCCGCGGTGCCGAGCAGCAGCAGCGCCAGCACCGACAGCGGGTCGCCGTGCGGGTGCCAGCCCAGCGCCAGCGCCACCGCGCAGATCACCGCGGCCTGGACCGCCTCGACCAGGAGCACCGCCAGGGTCTTGGCGGCGATGAGGCCGCCGCGCGGCAGCGGGGTGGCGCCCAGCCGCTTGAGCACGCCGTAGCGGCGCTCGAAGCCGGTGCCGATCGCCTGCCCGGTGAACGCGGTCGACATCACCGCCAGCGCCAGCACGCCGGGCGCGAGGAAGTCCACGCGGCGGCCCGGCCCGAGGTCCAGCAGCGAGGTCGCGCTGAACAGGGTGAGCAGCACCACCGGGATGATGATCGTGAGCAGCAGCTGCTCGCCGTTGCGCAGGGTCGCCAGCAGCTCGTACCGGGCCTGCGCGGCGATCATCCGGGGCAGCGGCACCGCGCCGGGCGCGGGCGCCAGGTCCAGCCGGGGCCGGGCGGGGGAGTCGTCGGGCAGGGCGGTCACGCGCGCAGCTCCCGTCCGGTGAGTTCCAAGAAGACGTCCTCCAGGGTGCGGCGCTCGATCCGCAGGTCCTCGGCCAGCACGCCGTGCGAGGCGCACCAGGCGGTCACGGTGGCCAGCAGCTCGGGCCGCACGTCGCCCTCGACCAGGTAGTGCCCGGCCGGGGACTCCTTGGCGGCGCTGCCGTCGGGCAGGGCCGCCAGCAGCTCGTCCAGGCCCAGGCCGGGGCGGGCGCGGAAGCGCAGCTGGCGCTCGGCGCCGGTCAGCTCGGCGGGGGCGCCCTCGGCCACCAGCCGGCCGCGGTCGACGATCACGACGTGGTCGGCGAGCCGCTCGGCCTCCTCCATGTAGTGCGTGGTGAGCACCACCGACGCCCCGGCGGCGCGCAGCTCCTCCACCAGTTCCCAGGTGGCGTGCCGGGCCTGCGGGTCCAGGCCGGTGGTGGGCTCGTCCAGGAACACCAGCTCGGGCCGGCCCACCAGGGCCACCGCCAGCGACAGCCGCTGCTGCTGGCCGCCCGACAGGCGGCGGAACGGGGTGCGGGCGTGCTCGGTGAGGCCGAGCCGCTCCAGCAGCGCCCCGGGGTCCAGCGGCGCGGCGTGGAAGGAGGCCACCAGCTTGAGGAACTCCCCGGCCCTGGCGGTGCCGGGCACGCCGCCCGACTGCGGCATCACGCCCACGCGCGGCTTCAGCGCCCTGGCGTCGGCGACCGGGTCCAGGCCGAGCACCCGGACGGTGCCGGCGTCGGCGCGGCGGAAGCCCTCGCAGATCTCGACGGCGGTGGTCTTGCCCGCCCCGTTCGGGCCCAGCAGCGCGGTCACCGCGCCGCGTTCGGCGCGCAGCGACAACCCGTCCACGGCGGTCGCCGCGCCGTACCGCTTGACCAGGTCGTCCAGTGCCACCGCACTGTCTCCGGGGGGTGCCATGCAGACGAGTTTAGGACGGCCCGTCACCAGGTCGGCGCGCGGTGTCCCCGGCCCCGCGGCGGCCTAGGGCGATCGCGGGGTAAAACCTCGGCCATGCGCCCGCCGACGGTCACCGCCGGTGACGTCCTGGTCACGGGTTCGTGGCAGCGTGGTTCCATGCCTGCCCAACTGCGCGCGCTGCGCTCGCGCATCCGCCTGGTGAAGTCCACCGCGAAGATCACCCGAGCCCAGGAGCTGATCGCCGCCGCCCGCATCTCCGGGGCCCAGCGCCGGCTGGCGGCGGCGACCCCCTACGCCGTCCAGGTCACGCGGGCGGTGACGGCGCTGATGAGCCACCACGTGCGGCTCGACCACGCGCTGCTGAACGAGCGCCCCGACGCCTCGCGCGTGGCGGTGCTGCTGATCACCAGCGACCGCGGCTTCTGCGGCGCGTTCAACCAGAACGTGCTGAAGCAGGGGGAGCAGCTCGCCAGGCTGCTGCGCGACCAGGGCAGCGAGCCGGTGTTCTACCTGGTCGGGCAGAAGGCGATCGACAACTACCGGTTCCGGGGCGTGGCCCCGGCCGCCGAGTGGGGCGGCTTCTCCGGGCAGCCGACCTACGAGCGGGCCGAGGAGATCGGCCGCACGCTGCGCGAGGCGTTCGACACCCCCACCGCCGAGGGCGGCGTCGGCGGCGTGCACGTGGTCTACACCGAGTTCGTGTCGATGCTGACCCAGCGGCTGGTGGTGCGCCGCGTCCTGCCGCTGGAGGTCGTGGACGCCGAGCCCGCCGCGGACGACGGCTGGGTGCCGCCGGACTTCGAGTTCGAGCCGGCCCCGGACGCGGTGCTGGACGGCCTGCTGCGCCAGTACGTCAACGGGCGGATCTGGCACATGCTGCTGGAGTCGGCCGCCGCCGAGCACGCCGCGCGCCGCGCGGCGATGATGGCCGCCACCGACAACGCCAACGAGCTGGTGGAGAAGCTGACCCGCGAGGCGAACGAGGCGCGCCAGGAGGAGATCACGAACGAGCTGAGCGAGATCGTGGCCGGCGCCAACGCGCTGAACGACGGGGCCGGCTGAGCCGGCCGCGCCGCCGCTCAGGGCGGGCCACCGCCAAAGCCGTCCGAGCCCCGCCCGGGAACCCGCCCCGGGCGGGGCTCCGGCGTTCCCGGAGGGCGTACGCCCAGCTCAGAGCGCACGGACCGGGCTCCCGGAGGTCGGTAATGGTTCGGTCAAAAACTTGGACATCAAACACCAAATAGGTTAGAACCGTCTGATCAGTCCAACGAGGACCGAGCGCGAGGGGGGACGGGATGGACCTGTCGGTGGCCGAGAACCGGATGCTGGAGGAGATCGCACGGCGCACCGCCGCCGACGACCCCGACTACGCGCGGCGGCTGAACACCTTCGGCGGCTACGAGGCCAGCGCCCTCGGCCTGCCGACGCGCTGGACCCTGCTGCCCATCGCCCTCGTCGGCGCCCTGCTGGTGCTCGGCTTCCTGGCGGCCTCCTTCGCGACCGCGCGGAACGCCGACGCCCCGGCGGGCCGGCTGGTCGTCGGCGGCACGACCGCCGACGCGGCGACCGCCCCGGGCGCCGGCCACGGCACGGCGCAGGTGCGGTCCACCCCCTGACGGGTTTTCCACGCGCCTCCGGCGCACCCTCCGGCACGACGGGCCGGGTCGCGACGAAGAAGGCGGCGGACTACAACGGGTCCGCCGCCTTCGGCGTTCCCGCGCCATTCCCCGAAAAGGCGCTTGCGGGTCCGTGCTGATCGTCCTGCCCTTTTCCCGGCCCTGGAGAATCGTTTCAGCGGCCGCCCGGGAAATCCGTTCCGCGCGCCATCCTATTCATGTGTCGATCAAGGACGGGTCACGCGCGGAAAAAGGTGAGAACTCGGTGTCGATCTTTCACAAAACGGCGGAGTAGCGTCGTAGTGGGCCGAGTTTCACGAGGTAGGCCCCGGGTAGTTCCCTGCGTGTCACTTGCTGGTCGGCGGTGGCCCAGGGGGCTTTGCAACTTCTGTCGGGGGGACGAGAATGGGAGAGCCGAAATCAGCGGCCTGGGAAGCCGGTGAGCTTACCAGAGCCGGTGTGGAACACCCGCAAAGCGTGGAGGGCGACACCGGTTCGAGTGGCAAGCTCGGACTGCCGCAGGCGACCGCCCTGGTGATCGGGAACGTCGTCGGCACGGGCATCTTCCTGCTGCCGGCCTCGCTCGCCGCCATCGGCACCATCAGCTTCGCCATCATGGCCGCGACCACCGTGGGCGCGATCGCCCTGGCCATCGTCTTCGGCAAGCTGGGCGCGCGGATCCCGGCCAGCGGCGGGCCCTACGCCTACGCCCGCGACGCGTTCGGCGAGTTCGCCGGCTTCTGGACCTCGTGGTCGTTCTGGCTGACCGCCTGGGGCGGCAACGCCGGCATCGCGGTGGCCTGGGTCGGCTACGTCAACTACTTCCTGCACTGGGACAACACCGCCGGCAAGATCGCCATCGGCCTGGTCGGCCTCTGGCTCCCGGCGCTGATCAACCTGACCGGCGTCAAGAACATCGGCGCCTTCCAGCTGGTCACCACCGTGCTGAAGTTCGTGCCGCTGATCTTCGTGGCGATCGTCGGCCTGTTCTTCATGAACAGCGACAACTTCGGCCCCTTCAACGCCAGCGGCGGCTCCACCTGGAACGCCGCCTGGCTGGCGGCCGGGCTGATCCTGTTCATCTTCTCCGGCATGGAGAGCGTGACGATCGTCGCCGAGCGCATCCGCGACCCCGAGCGCAACGTCGGCAAGGCCAGCATCTACGGCGTGCTGGCGTGCAGCGCCCTGTACCTGCTGGCCACCGTCGCCATCTTCGGCACCGTGCCGCACGACGCGCTGGTCAACTCCGAGGCCCCCTTCGCCGACTCGATCAACAACATGTTCGGCGGCAGCATCTGGGGCGGCGTGATGGCGGCCTGCGCGATCATCTCCGGCATCGGCGCGCTGAACGGCTGGACCATGCTGGTCGCCGAGATGCCGATGGCCGCCGCCCGCGACGGCATGTTCCCCGCGGCCTTCGCCAAGCTGACCGGGCGCGGCGCCCCGGTCGTGGGCATCATCGTCGGCACCCTGCTCAGCTCGCTGATGCTGCTGTTCGCCTACGCCTCGGAGAACGCGTTCAACACCATCCTGCTGTTCGCCTCCTTCACCACCGCGATCCCGTACTTCTTCTCCGCCGCCGCCCAGATCTTCTGGCTGGTCACCGGAGGCCGCCAGGTCCACAAGGCGCGGGTGGCCAAGGACATGACGATGGCCGTGCTGGCGCTGCTGTTCGCCTTCGCCATCGTGTACGGCTCCGGCGAGCAGGCGGTGATGCTCGGCATCCTGGCGATGCTGATCGGCGTCCCGGTCTACATCTGGACCAAGGCCAAGCGCGGCGAGTACGGCCCCAAGGAGACCACCGCCCGGCAGGTCCCGGTCGAGCCCGGAGGACCCGGGCGCGGCGGGCCGGGGCACGGCGGGACCGGCCCCACGGGTGCCGGGCCGACCGGACCGGCGGGCCCCGCCGGGCCCACGGGCACCGGACCCACCGGACCCGCAGGGCCCACCGCAACCGGCCCCGGCGGGATCGGGCACGGCGGCTGACCGCGCCCGCGCGACTTTCACACAAACCACTCATCCGGCGCGCCGCCCGCCGCGCGGCCACACCGCCCCGGGCGGCGCTCCGGATGGCACTAGGAGGTTAGGGAATGACTTTCCACGTCGAGTCCGAGGTCGGCAAGCTGCGTCAGGTGCTGGTGCACAAGCCCGAGCTGTCACTGAAGCGCCTCACCCCGTCCAACGCCGCCGACCTGCTGTTCGACGACGTGCTGTGGGTGCAGCGGGCGGGCGAGGAGCACGAGGAGTTCCAGAAGGTGCTGCGCGGGCGCGGCATCAAGGTGCACCTGCTGCTGGACCTGCTGCGCGAGACAATCGAGATCCCCGAGGCCAAGAAGCACATCCTCGACTACGTGATCGACCCCAAGTTCTTCGGCCCGCTGTCCACCGACGCGATCCGCAACGGGTTCGACTCGATGGACCTGCGCGAGCTGGGCTCGTTCCTGATCGGCGGCATCACCAAGCGCGAGCTGCTGGAGCGCATCGCCGAGCCCAAGTCGATCGCGTTCTCGGCCATCGGCATGGACGACTTCGTCCTGCCGCCGCTGCCCAACCACCTGTTCACCCGCGACACCTCCTGCTGGGTCTACGACGGCGTGTCCATCAACGCCATGAAGAAGAAGGCCCGCATGCGCGAGACGGTGAACTACGAGGCGATCTACAAGTACCACCCGATGTTCGCCGAGGGCTACGGCAGGCCGCAGGCCGGCGGCTACAACGTGTGGAACGAGGGCACCGCGATGGCCCCCGCCACCATCGAGGGCGGCGACGTGCTGGTCATCGGCAAGGGCTCGGTGCTGATCGGCATGAGCGAGCGCACCCAGCCGCAGGCCGTGGAGATGCTGGCCAGGAGCATGTTCGCGCAGGAGTCCTGCAAGAAGATCGTGGCGCTGCGGATGCCGCAGAAGCGCGCGTTCATGCACCTGGACACCGTCATGACGATGGTCGACCACGGCCGCTTCACCAAGTACGCCGGGATGGGGATGCTGCCCTCGTTCACCGTCGAGCCGGGCGACAACGACAAGGAACTGAAGATCAGCGAGCACGCGCCCGAGGACATGCACAAGGCGATCGCCGGCGCGCTGGACCTGGACGACATCGACGTGCTCACCCCGACCCAGGACGTGTTCGCCGCCGAGCGCGAGCAGTGGGACGACGGCTCCAACGTGCTGGCGGTCGAGCCGGGCGTGGTCGTGGCCTACGAGCGCAACACCACCACCAACAACTACCTGCGCGACAAGGGCGTGGAGGTCCTCACCATCCGCGGCAGCGAGCTCGGCCGCGGCCGCGGCGGCCCCCGCTGCATGAGCTGCCCGCTGGAGCGCGAGGCCTGACCGGGCCCCGAGGGCAGCCGCCCGCGACCGACCACCCCTAGAGCGAGAGAGACGGACGACCGATGGCATTCAACCTGCACGGGCGCAGCTTCCTCAAGGAACTGGACTTCACGCCGCAGGAGTTCAAGTTCCTCGTCGACCTGGCCGCCGACCTCAAGGCCGCCAAGTACGCCGGCACCGAGCGGCCGCGCCTGACCGGCAAGAACATCGCGCTCATCTTCGAGAAGACCTCGACCCGCACCCGCTGCGCGTTCGAGGTCGCCGCCCACGACCAGGGCGCGCACGTCACCTACCTCGACCCCACCGGCTCGCAGATCGGCCACAAGGAGTCGATGAAGGACACCGCGCGCGTGCTGGGCCGCATGTTCGACGGCATCGAGTACCGCGGCTCCAAGCAGCGGCTGGTGGAGGAGCTCGCCGAGCACTCCGGCGTCCCGGTGTGGAACGGCCTGACCGACGAGTGGCACCCCACCCAGATGCTGGCCGACGTCCTCACCATGCGCGAGCACACCGACAAGCCGCTCAGCCAGGTCACCTTCGCCTACCTCGGCGACGCCCGCAACAACATGGGCCACTCCTACGTGGTCGCGGGCGCGCTGATGGGCATGGACGTGCGGATCGTCGGCCCCAAGAGCCTGTGGCCCGACCAGGACGCGGTGGTGAAGCCGGCCCGCGAGATCGCCGCCCGCACCGGCGCGACGATCACCATCACCGACAAGGTGAACGAGGGCGTCAAGGGCGCCGACTTCGTGCTCACCGACGTGTGGGTCTCCATGGGCGAGCCGCCGGAGGTCTGGGACGAGCGCATCAAGCTGCTGAAGAAGTACCAGGTCAACAGCAAGGTGCTGAAAGCGACCGGCAACCCCGACGTCAAGTTCATGCACTGCCTGCCGGCCTTCCACGACCGCGGGACCAAGGTCGGCGAGCAGATCTACGACAAGACCGGCCTGGACGCCCTGGAGGTCACCGACGAGGTCTTCGAGTCCGACGCCTCCATCGTGTTCGACGAGGCCGAGAACCGCATGCACACGATCAAGGCCGTCATGGTCGCGACGCTGGCCTGACCCATGGCGAAGGCAGGGGAGAACAGGATGCGCGTAGTCGTCGCGCTCGGGGGCAACGCGCTGATGCAGCGCGGCGACAAGCCCGACGCCGACGTCCAGCGGGCCAACGTCATGACCGCGGTCAAGTCGCTGGCCCCGCTGGCCGAACGGCACGAGCTGATCATCACGCACGGGAACGGCCCGCAGGTCGGGGTGCTGGCGCTGGAGAGCGTCAACGACCCCAACCTGTCGCGGCCCTACCCGCTGGACACCATCGGCGCCGAGACCCAGGGCATGATCGGCTACTGGATGCTGCAGGCGCTGCAGAACGCGCTGCCCGGCCGCCAGGTCATCGCCATGATCAACCAGACCCTGGTGTCGGCGGTGGACCCGGCCTTCGCCGACCCGACCAAGTTCGTCGGGCAGGTCTACACCAGGGACGAGGCCGAGAGGCTGGCCCGGGAGTACGGCTGGACGGTCAAGCCCGACGGCGAGCACTGGCGCCGCGTGGTGCCCTCGCCGGCGCCGCAGCGCGTCATCGAGACCCGGCTGATCCGCACGATGGTCCGCAACGGCACCGTGGTGGTGTGCGCGGGCGGCGGCGGCGTCCCCGTCGTGCGCAACGACGTCGGCCAGCTGGAGGGCGTGGAGGCGGTCATCGACAAGGACCTGACCGCCTCGATGCTGGCCGAGACGCTGGAGGCCGACGCCTTCCTCATCCTCACCGACGTGCCGCGCGTGATGCGCCACTTCGGCACGCCCCGGCAGGAGGAGATCGAGCACACCACGCCGTGGGAGCTGCGCGAGGAGGACTTCCCGGCCGGGTCCATGGGGCCCAAGGTCGAGGCGGTCGCGGGGTTCGTGGAGCGCACCGGTGACATGGCGGCGATCGGCCGCCTGGACCAGTGCATGCAGATCCTGGACGGCACCGCCGGCACCATCGTCACGCCGAACGCGACCTGGCCGCTGGCCAGCACGTTGTGACGCGCCGTGCCAGGAATCGAAACGACGATCACGGGTAGTCGTACCCCGGGCCACCGGGGCGGCTGACCGGCGGGCGGGGCGCGGCCCCGCCCGCCGCCGCGCCCGCGGAACGACGGGCGGGCCGCTCCGGCCCCGGCCATCCTCAGCACCCGACGGGAACAGGGAGAAACACCGTGCAGGCGGGCACCGCATCCGAGCCGTCCGGCTCGTCCAGCTCGTTCCTGCGGAGCTTGGTCAGGACCAAGCCCGTGGGCCGCATCGCCGACGAGGGCGGCCAGGGCGAGGGCGGTGAGCTGAAACGCACCATGGGGCTGCTGCAGCTCACCCTGTTCAGCGTCGGCGCGACCCTGGGCACCGGCATCTTCTTCGTGCTGGGCCAGGCGGTCCCGGTCGCGGGCCCGGCGGTGGTGCTGGGCTTCGTGCTCGCCGCCGTCACCGCCCTGTTCTCGGCGCTGTCGTACGCCGAGCTGGCCGGCACCATCCCGGTCTCCGGCTCGTCCTACTCCTACACCTACGCCACCATGGGCGAGCTGGTCGCCTGGGTCTGCGGCTGGTGCCTGCTGCTGGAGTACGCGGTGTCGGTGTCAGCGGTCGCCTCCAGCTGGGGCGGCTACCTCAACGAGTTCTTCCACGCGGCGTTCGGCTTCCGGATGCCCGACGCCATCAGCAACTCGCCGGGCACCGAGGGCGGCGTGGTCAACCTGCCCGCGGTCGCGATCGTGCTGCTGGCCGCCCTGCTGCTGCTGCGCGGCACCTCCGAGAGCGCCACCGCCAACACCATCATGGTGTTCCTGAAGATGGCGGTGCTGGCGTTCTTCTGCGTGGTGGCCTTCACCGCCTTCAAGACCGGCAACTTCTCCGACTTCGCGCCGATGGGCTTCGCCGGCATCAGCGCCGCCGGGTCCAAGGTGTTCTTCTCCTACATCGGCTTCGACGCCGCCTCCACCGCCGGCGAGGAGGCCAAGAACCCCAAGCGCGACCTGCCGCTGGCGATCCTGCTGTCGCTGCTGATCGTCACGGTCATCTACGTGCTGGTCGGGATCGCGGCGGTCGGCGTCATGCCCTGGGGCGACTTCACCTCGCAGACCTCGCTCGCCGACGTGCTGAACATGGCCACCGGCGGGTCCACCTGGCCCGCGCTGATCCTGTCGTTCGGCGTGGTCATCTCCATGGGCACCGTCGTGCTGACCGTGCTGTACGGCCAGACCCGCATCCTGTTCGCGATGTCGCGCGACGGCCTGATCCCCAAGATCTTCGAGCGGGTCGGCCGCAGCGCGGTGCCGGTGGCCAACACCCTGATCGTGGCCGCGTTCGTGTCGCTGCTGGCGGCGGTGGTGCCGCTCGGCCAGCTCGCCGAGGCCACCAGCATCGGCACGCTGTTCGCGTTCGGGCTGGTCAACCTGGGCGTGATCGTGCTGCGCCGGACCAAGCCCGAGCTGCCCCGCAGCTTCCGCACGCCGCTGTTCCCCCTCACCCCGATCCTCGGCGTGGCGTTCTGCATCTACCTCATGTACGGCCTGGACACCATCACCTGGGTCGTCTTCCTGATCTGGACCGCGGCCGGCCTGGCGGCCTACTTCGCCTACGGGCACCGCCACTCCCGGCTGGCGCGCCGCCCCGGACCGACCGCGAAGGAGCACTGATGAGCGACACCAGCCCGCCTCGCGAGCTGCGCGTGCTGGTCGGGTACTCGCCCGACGAGCGCGGCGACGACGCGCTGACCCTGGCGAGCCTGGTCGCGCGCACCGCCAAGGCCCCGCTGACGGTGGCCAACGTCCACCCGCCCGCCTGGCCCGCGCGCGGGCCGGGCTCGGTGGACGCCGAATGGGTCTCCTACCTCAAGGAGCAGTCGGCGGCCGCGCTGGAGCAGGCGGGGGAGAGGCTGGCCGAGCTGAAGGTGGCCCGCAAGCACCTGAGCTTCACGGTGCACGCGCACCGCGGCAGCGGCCGCGGCCTGATCGAGGTCGCCAAGCAGACCGAGGCCGACCTGATCGTCGTGGGCTCCGCGCCGCGCGGCCGCCGCGACCGCATCGCCATCGGCAGCACCGCCGACCAGCTCCTGCACGGCTCGCCGGTCCCGGTCATGCTGGCGCCGCGCGGCTACGCCGAGGACGCGCCCAAGAAGTTCGAGCGCCTCACCGTCGCCTACTGGCGGCGCCGGGACGTGGAGGGCGCGCTGGTGTCGGCCTCCCACATCGCCGCCTCGCTGGGGCTGCCGATGCGGCTGGTCACCCTGGTGCTGCGGCCGCCGGGCCTGCCCGCCAAGTTCCTACGCGCCGACGAGGTCGTGGAGCGCCAGTACGAGCAGGCCCAGAAGGACCTGCGGCACGCCGCCGGGCTGCTGGACCCCGCCGAGGGCGAGGTCACCACCGAGGCCGTCCAGGGCGCGGGCATCGCCAAGACCCTGGGCGGCGTGGACATGCTGCCGGGCGAGGTGCTGGCGGTCATGTCCAGCCAGGACGGCCCGCTGCGCAAGGTGTTCCTCGGCGAGAGCTCCGGCAAGATGGTGCGCGCCTCCTCCTGCCCCGTCGTGGTGCTGCCGCGCGGCCACGTCGCCCGGTAGCGCCGCCGGCCGATGTCGCACCCCGACTCCGCGTCCGCGCCGCCGCCCGTGCCGCCGCCGGTGGCGCCCCCGCCGGTGCCGGCGCCCGCGCGGCTCGGGCTGGTCGCCGCCACCGCGCTGGTGATGGGCAACGTCATCGGCGTCGGGGTGTTCCAGCTCCCGGCGGCGGTGGCGGGCTTCGGCACCATCGGCATCGTGGCGTTCGCGGTGGTCGGCGCCTGCTCGGTCCTGCTGGCGGTGGTGTTCGGCCGGCTGGCCCAGCGGGCGCCGCAGACCGGCGGCCCCTACGTCTACGCGCGCGAGGCGTTCGGCGAGCTGCCCGGCTTCCTCACCGCCTGGTCCTACTGGATCACCGCCTGGGCCAGCAACGCCGCCCTGGTGGTGGCCTGGGCCGGGTACGTCGACGTGCTGGCGCCCCTGCACGGCACGGGCCCGGCGCTCGCGGTCACCGTGGGGGCGCTGTGGCTGGCGGTGCTCGCCAACCTGGCCGGGGTGCGCGGCGCGGGCCTGATCGCCGTGGTCACCACCGTGCTGAAGTTCGTCCCGCTGCTGCTGGTGGCGGTGGTCGGGCTGTTCTTCGTCCGGGCCGGCAACTTCGGGCCGTTCGTCGCCCGGGGCGACGCCCTCGGCTCGCTGACCGCCGCGGGCGCGGTCCTGATGTTCAGCTTCCTCGGCGTGGAGTCGGCCGCCGTCGCCGCCGAGGAGGTGCACGAGCCGCGCCGCAACGTCATGCGCGCCACCGTGATCGGCACCGTGGCCTCGGCGGTGGTGTACCTGCTGGGCACCGTCGCGGTGTTCGGCCTGGTCCCGCACGGCGAGCTGGCCCGCTCCACCGCGCCCTACGCCGACGCCGCCCGCGCGATCTTCGGCGGCGGGCAGGCCGCCGGCACCGTGATGGCCGCCGCGGCGGTGGTCTCGGGCGCCGGCACCCTGGTCGGCTGGACCATGGTCAGCGCCCGGATGCCCTACGCCGCCGCCCGCGACGGGCTGTTCCCGGAGGTCTTCCGCGCCGTCAACCGGCGCGGCGTGCCGTGGGCCGGGGTGGTGATCTCCGGCGCGCTGGCCTCGCTGCTGACCCTGGCCAACTACACCGGCGGCCTGCAGTCGGCCTTCACCGCGCTGGCGCTGCTGACCACCTTCACCGCCGCGATCCCCTACGTGCTGTCGGCCGCCGCCCAGCTGCTGTGGCTGCTGACCGACCGGGGCGCGGAGGGGCGGCCGGTGTCGGCCGCCCGGTTCGCCCGCGATGTGGTCATCGCTCTGGCGGCGGTCGGCTTCACCTTCTGGCTGGTGGCCGGGGCCGGGTACGCGGCGGTCTACCAGGGAGTGCTGCTCGTGCTCGCCGGAATTCCGGTATACGTGTGGATGCGCTGGCGGAAGACGGTCCGGGGGCGGGCGCGGGGGAGCCGCGCCGCCAGCGCCGGGGAGCCGCGCCGCCAGCGCCGGGGCGGCATAAGCCCAGGTTAGGTAAGCCTTGCCTACGTGAGACACGACATTGGGATTCGGTTGGTGGGCGGGAAGGAATTACGGCACACTGATGTTGTGAAAAACGTGAGCGAGAACCCGACCAGCGCTTCGGCCGCGTCCGCGCGGTCCGCCGGCGTGCCGTCGGGCGCCGGCCAGGGCGAGCGGGACACCCGCGCGCGCGTGGCCCGGCTCATTCTCGAACGCGGCCCGATCACCGCCTCCGCCCTGGGGGACCGCGTCGGGCTCACCCCCGCCGCCATCCGCCGCCACCTGGACGCGCTGCTCGCCGAGGGCATGATCGAGGTCCGGCGCGCCCGGCCGCAGACCCAGCGCGGACGCGGCCGCCCGGCCAAGTGGTTCGCCATCACCGACGCCGGGCGCAGCGCGTTCGTGCACGCCTACGACGACCTGGCCACCAGCGCCCTGCGCTTCCTGGCCGAGACGGCGGGCGAGCAGGCGGTGGCGGAGTTCGCCCGGCGGCAGATCGCCGACCTGGAACGACGCTACCACCCGGTCGTCCAGGCGGCCCCGCCCCACCAGCGGGTCCGCAAGCTCGCCGAGGCGCTGTCGGGCGACGGCTACGCGGCCGCCGCCGCCAAGGCCCCCCAGAAGGGCGGCGGCGAGCAGCTGTGCCAGCACCACTGCCCGGTCGCGCACGTCGCCGCGGAGTTCCCGCAGCTGTGCGAGGCCGAGACCGAGGCGTTCAGCCGCCTGCTGGGCCTGCCGGTCCAGCGGCTGGCCACCATCGCCCACGGCGACGGCATCTGCACCACCCACGTCAGCTCGCGCTCCCTGTGCGGGGGAGAGCCGGCCGACGGACAGAACACCGCTGATAACGAGGAGTCCGGGAGGACGTCCCAATGACTACTGCAGCCCACCCTGAGCTGGAAGGGCTCGACAGGTACAAGTTCGGCTGGGCCGACTCCGACACCGCCGGGGCCTCGGCCCGCCGCGGCCTGAACGAGGACGTCGTGCGCGACATCTCGGCCAAGAAGAACGAGCCTGAGTGGATGCTCGACCTGCGCCTCAAGGGGCTGCGGCTGTTCGACAAGAAGCCGATGCCCTCCTGGGGCTCGGACCTGTCGGACATCGACTTCGACAACATCAAGTACTTCGTCCGCTCCACCGAGAAGCAGGCCGCCTCCTGGGAGGACCTGCCCGAGGACATCAAGAACACCTACGACAAGCTGGGCATCCCCGAGGCCGAGAAGCAGCGCCTGGTCGCCGGCGTGGCCGCCCAGTACGAGTCCGAGGTGGTCTACCACAAGATCCGCGAGGACCTCGAGGAGAAGGGCGTCATCTTCCTGGACACCGACACCGGGCTGCGCGAGCACCCGGAGATCTTCCAGGAGTACTTCGGCTCGGTGATCCCGGTCGGCGACAACAAGTTCGCCGCGCTGAACACCGCGGTGTGGTCGGGCGGCTCGTTCATCTACGTGCCGCCGGGCGTGCACGTGGAGATCCCGCTCCAGGCCTACTTCCGGATCAACACCGAGAACATGGGCCAGTTCGAGCGCACCCTGATCATCGCCGACGAGGGCTCGTACGTGCACTACGTCGAGGGCTGCACCGCGCCGATCTACAAGTCGGACTCGCTGCACTCGGCCGTGGTGGAGATCGTGGTGAAGAAGGACGCCCGCGTCCGCTACACCACCATCCAGAACTGGTCCAACAACGTCTACAACCTGGTGACCAAGCGCGCGGTGGCCTACGAGGGCGCCACCATGGAGTGGGTCGACGGCAACATCGGCTCCAAGGTCACCATGAAGTACCCGGCGGTCTACCTGCTGGGCGAGCACGCCAAGGGCGAGACCCTGTCGATCGCGTTCGCCGGCGAGGGCCAGCACCAGGACGCGGGCGCCAAGATGGTGCACGCCGCCCCCAACACCTCCTCCACGGTGGTGTCCAAGTCGGTGGCGCGCGGCGGCGGCCGCACCTCCTACCGCGGCCTGGTCCAGGTCCAGGAGGGCGCGACCCACAGCAAGTCCACCGTCAAGTGCGACGCGCTGCTGGTCGACCAGATCAGCCGGTCCGACACCTACCCCTACGTGGACGTCCGCGAGGACGACGTGGAGATGGGCCACGAGGCCACCGTCTCCAAGGTGTCGGAGGACCAGCTGTTCTACCTGATGAGCCGCGGCCTCAACGAGGACGAGGCCATGGCGATGATCGTGCGCGGGTTCGTGGAGCCGATCGCCCGCGAGCTCCCGATGGAATACGCCCTTGAGCTGAACCGGCTCATCGAGCTGCAGATGGAAGGAGCCGTCGGCTGATGGGGCTCGACTCCCGGCCCGTCTCGACGCTGGACGAGCGGGCCTCCTACGAGGTCGCCGATTTCGAGGTGCCGACCGGCCGCGAGGAGGAGTGGCGGTTCACCCCGCTGCGCCGCCTGCGCGGGCTGCACAACGGCGCCGCCGAGGCCACCGGAAAGGTGCTGGTCGAGGTCGAGGCGCCCGCCGAGGTCACGGTGGAGACCGTGGGCCGCGGCGACGCGCGCCTCGGCAAGGCCTACGTGCCGGCCGACCGCGTCAGCGCCCAGGCGTGGGCCTCCTTCACCGAGGCCACCGTCGTGACGGTGCCCAAGGAGGTCGAGGTCGCGGCCCCGACCGTGATCCGGCTGCGCGGCGAGGACCCCTCGGCCGCCGCCTACGGGCACACCACGATCATCCTGGAGCCGTTCGCCCGCGCCACCGTCGTGCTGGCGCACCGCGGCTCGGCCACCTACGCCGACAACGTCGAGTTCGTCGTCGGCGACGGCGCCGCGCTGTCGGTGATCAGCCTCCAGGACTGGGCCGACGACGCGGTGCACGTGTCCCACCAGCACGCCCGCCTGGGCCGCGACGCGACCTTCCACTCGCACAACGTCTCGCTGGGCGGCGACCTGGTGCGCATCTCCCCGTCGGTGGCCTACGACGGCCCCGGCGGCGACGCCGAGCTGTACGGCGTGTACTTCGCCGACGGCGGCCAGCACCTGGAGCACCGGCTGCTGGTGGACCACTCGGTCCCCAACTGCCGCAGCCGCGTGGACTACCGGGGCGCGCTGCAGGACGCCGACGCGCACGCCGTCTGGATCGGCGACGTGATCATCCGCGCCGAGGCCGAGGGCACCGACACCTACGAGCTCAACCGCAACCTGGTGCTGACCGACGGCACCCGCGTCGACTCGGTGCCGAACCTGGAGATCCTCACCGGCGAGGTCGCCGGCGCCGGGCACGCCTCGGCCTCCGGCCGGCTGGACGACGAGCACCTGTTCTACCTGCAGGCGCGCGGCATCCCCTTCGACGAGGCCCGCCGCATGGTGGTGCGCGGCTTCCTCGGCCAGCTCATCGAGCGCATCGAGGTGCCCGAGGTCCGCGAGAAGGTGGCCGAGGCGATCGAAGCGGAGCTGGACCGATGACCTTCGTCAAGGTGTGCCCGCTGGCCGAGATCCCGGCGGACGGGGCGCTCGGCGTCGAGGTCGGGGACACCCCCGTCGCGCTGGTGCGCACCGCCGGCGACGAGGTGTACGCGGTCAACGACATCTGCTCGCACGCCGAGGTCTCCCTCTCCGAGGGCGAGGTCTACAACGGCACCATCGAGTGCTGGCTGCACGGGTCCTGCTTCGACCTGCGCAGCGGCAAGCCCACCAACCCGCCGGCGACGCAGCCGGTCGCCACCTACCGGGTGAAGGTCGAGGACGGCGACGTCTACGTCTCGCTCGGCTCCGAAGACTGACACACGAGAGAGCTTTCACAGATATGGCCACGCTTGAGATCCGCGACCTCCACGTCTCCGTCGGCGACGGTGCCGACGGGACCAAGGAGATCCTGCGCGGGGTGGACCTGACCGTCAAGGCCGGCGAGACCCACGCGATCATGGGGCCCAACGGCTCCGGCAAGTCCACCCTGGCCTACGCGATCGCCGGGCACCCGAAGTACACCGTGACCTCGGGCTCGGTCACCCTGGACGGCGAGGACGTCCTGGAGATGAGCGTCGACGAGCGCGCCCGCGCGGGCCTGTTCCTGGCGATGCAGTACCCGGTCGAGGTGCCGGGCGTGTCGGTGTCGAACTTCCTGCGCTCGGCGGTCACCGCGGTGCGCGGCGAGGCGCCGAAGCTGCGCGAGTTCGCCAAGGAGATGAAGGGCGCGATGGACGCGCTGTCCATCGACCCCGCCTTCGCCCAGCGCTCGCTGAACGAGGGCTTCTCCGGCGGCGAGAAGAAGCGGCACGAGATCCTCCAGTTGGAGTTGCTCAAGCCGAAGGTCGCCGTGCTGGACGAGACCGACTCGGGCCTGGACGTGGACGCGCTCAAGGTCGTGTCCGAGGGCGTCAACCGCTTCAGCGCCGCCGGCGACACCGGCGTGCTGCTGATCACGCACTACACCCGCATCCTGCGCTACGTGAAGCCGGACTTCGTGCACGTGTTCGCGGCCGGCCGCGTGGTGGCCCAGGGCGGCCCCGAGCTGGCCGAGGAGCTGGAGAACGAGGGCTACGAGAAGTACGTGAAGGCGGGCGCGTCGGCGTGAGCGAACTGCTGCCCGAAGAGATCAAGAAGGACTTCCCGCTGCTGCAGCGGACCGTCCGCGGCGGCCGGCCGCTGATCTACCTCGACTCGGGGGCGACCTCGCAGAAGCCCCGCCAGGTGCTGGACGCCGAGCGGGAGTTCTACGAGCGGCACAACGCCGCGGTGCACCGGGGCGCGCACCTGCTGGCCGAGGAGGCCACCGACGCGTTCGAGGGCGCCCGCACCGCGATCGCCACGTTCGTGGGCGCGGTTCCCGGCGAGATCGTGTTCACCAAGAACGCGACCGAGGCGATCAACCTGGTGGCGTACGCGATGAGCAACGCCGCCACCGCCGGGCCCGAGGCCGAGCGGTTCGCGGTCGGGCCGGGCGACGAGATCGTCGTCACCGAGATGGAGCACCACGCCAACCTGGTGCCCTGGCAGCAGCTCTGCCTGCGCACCGGCGCGACGCTGCGCTGGTTCGGGCTGACCGACGACGGCCGGCTCGACCTGGAGCCGCTGGACGAGCTGGTCAACGAGCGCACCAAGCTGGTCGCGCTCACCCAGCAGTCCAACGTGCTCGGCACCGTCAACCCGGTCGAGGCCATCGCCGCCCGCGCCCGCGAGGTCGGCGCGCTGACGCTGGTGGACGGCGCCCAGTCGGTGCCGCACCTGCCGGTGGACGTGCAGACCCTCGGCGTGGACTTCCTGGTCTTCTCCGGGCACAAGATGCTCGGCCCGACCGGCATCGGCGTGCTGTGGGGCCGCCGCGAGCTGCTGGAGGCCATGCCGCCGTTCATCACCGGCGGGTCCATGATCGAGGTGGTGCGGATGGAGGGCTCGACCTTCATGCCGCCGCCGCAGCGGTTCGAGGCCGGCTCGCCCAACACCGCCCAGGCGGTCGGGCTCGGCGCGGCGGTGGAGTACCTGTCGGCGCTCGGCATGGACCGGGTGCACGCGCACGAGCACGCGCTGACCGGGTACGCGCTGGAGCGCCTGGCCGAGGTCCCCGGCGTGCGGATCATCGGCCCCGGCACCACCGAGGCGCGGGGCGGCGCGGTGTCGTTCACCGTCGCCGACATCCACCCGCACGACGTGGGGCAGGTGCTGGACGAGCTGGGCGTGGAGGTCCGGGTGGGCCACCACTGCGCCTGGCCGATCTGCCGCCGCTACCAGATCCCCGCCACGACCCGGGCGTCCTTCTACGTGCACAACACCCTGGCCGACGTCGACGCGCTCGCCGACGGCGTGCGCCAGGCGCAGAAGTTCTTCGGAACAGCCTGAGCCGTCCACGGGTTGTAACCGACGAAGGCCGTCCGGAGGAAAAAGGAAGCCATGCAGCTTGAGGCGATGTACCAGGAGGTCATCCTGGATCATTACCGCAACCCCCTGAACAAGGGGCTGCGGGAGCCGTACGAGGGCGAGGCGCACCACGTCAACCCGACCTGCGGGGACGAGATCACCCTGCGGGTGCACCTGGAGGGCGACGGGCGGGACGCGCGCGTCGCCGACGTCTCGTACGACGCCATGGGCTGCTCGATCAGCCAGGCCAGCGCCTCGGTGATGACCGACCTGATCATCGGAAAGTCCGTCAAGGAGGCGATGGAGGTCGGCGACGAGTTCCTGGCGCTGATGCAGTCGCGCGGCCAGGACGCCGAGCCCGACGAGGACGTCCTGGAGGACGCCGTCGCCTTCGCCGGGGTCTCCAAGTACCCCGCCCGGATCAAGTGCGCCCTGCTCGCCTGGATGGCGTGGAAGGACGCGACCGCCCGCGCTCTCGGAGAGGCATCATGACCGACACCCCCGCGCCGGACGCCGCGGCCGCGCCCGCGCCGTCCGCCACCGACCAGGACCGGCCCGACGCGGCGGCCGCCCCCGGGGCGACCGACGCCGCGGCCGGCACCGCCGACACCGCGGCCGACACCGCGGCCGACACCGGGGCGGACGCCCCCATGTCCGAGCAGGAGGAGGAGATCCTCGAAGCGCTCAAGGACGTGGTGGACCCCGAGCTCGGCATCAACGTGGTCGACCTCGGGCTGATCTACGGCATCAACCTGGCCGACGAGGTCGCCACCCTGGACATGACGCTGACCAGCGCCGCCTGCCCGCTGACCGACGTGATCGAGGACCAGGCGCACAGCGCGCTGGAGGGCCTGGTCAAGGACGTCAAGATCAACTGGGTGTGGCTGCCGCCGTGGGGTCCCGACAAGATCACCGACGACGGCCGCGACCAGCTGCGCGCCCTGGGCTTCAACGTCTGACCCGTGCCGTCCCGCCGTGGCCGCGCCCCCGCCTCCGGGGGCGCGGCCACGGCGTTCTAGGATCATCGCCGTGATCCACGTGCTGACCGTCCCCGGTTACCAGAGCTCAGGCCCCGCCCACTGGCAGACCCTGTGGGAGCGCGCCGATCCCGCCCGCTTCACCCGGGTCGAGCAGCGCGACTGGGACTTCCCCGAGGTCGCCGACTGGACGGCCGCCCTGGACGAGGCGATCGCCGCGCGGCCGGAGCCGGTCCTGCTGGCCGCCCACAGCCTCGGCTGCGTCACCGTGGCCCGCTGGGCCGCCGAGCGCCCGGAACGCGCCTCGGCCGTCCGCGCCGCGCTCCTGGTCGCGCCCGCCGACGTGGAGCGCCTGCCCGACCTGCCCCTGGGCTCCTTCGCGCCGATCTCCCGCGCCCGCCTGCCGTTCCCCGCGACCGTGGTGGCGAGCCAGGACGACCCGTACATGGCCTTCGACCGGGCCAAGGAGTTCGCCGCCGCCTGGGGCGCGGAGTTCGTGGACGTCGGTGCGGCGGGGCACGTCAACGCCGACAGCGGCCTGGGGGAGTGGCCCGAGGGCCGCCGCCTGCTCGACGGCCTGGCCGGCTAGCCGGAACGGACCCAGCGGCCGGCGCGCTCGTCGAAGCGGGCCAGCCCCAGTTCCGCGAACGACTCCAGCCACCCGGTCATCGGCCACCAGCCCCAGCGCCGGTGGAAGACCTCGGCGTTGCGCAGGATGTCGTCCAGGTGCCGGACCGGCGGGTCGCCGGACGGGTGGTACTGGTGGAAGGCGGGCGCGCCCCCGACCCACCACAGGGCCGCGCCCGCGCGCCGGGCCCGCTGGCCGAAGTCGGTGTCCTCGCCGCCGTAGCCGGTGTACGCCTCGTCGAACCCGCCGATCGCCCGCCACGTCGCGGCGGTCACCGCGAACGACAGCGACCAGAACAGCCGGTGGTCGCCGTCGCGGTCGATCCCGCCGGGCGCGGGTGCGGGGCGGGCCGGATGCGGGTCGGCGAGGCCGGGCAGGTCCGCGAGCCGGTAGCCGCCCTCCGGGGGCGGCGGCAGGTAGGCGACGGTGCCGCACAGCAGCGCCGGGGCGTCGGCTCCGGCGGCGGCCTGGTGGTAGCGCTCCAGCAGATCCGGGCCGGGCACGCAGTCCACGTCCAGGAAGACCAGCAGCTCCGCCCCGGCGTCCAGGGCGCGCCGCGCGCCCGCGTTGCGGGCCTCGGCGAGCGGCAGCGCGGTCCGGTCGGCGGGAACCTCCAGCACGTCGGGGGCGGGGGAGCGGCCCTCCACGGCGGCGCGCACCGCCGGATCTCCCATGGCCGCCACCACGTAGTGGTCGGGACGGCGGACGCCTGCGGCCAGTCCGTCCTGCTGGCGCCGCAGGTGCGCGTGCCGACCCGCCGCGAGGGTGATCACCGCGGTGCGCACGGGACGGCCTTTCCGGGAGCGTGCCGTGCGGCGATCTCCTCGATGCCGGCGGCCGCGCGGGCCGCGCCGTCACCGGGCGCCCAGCGCGCCCAGCCGTCGCCGGAACGGGCCGCGGCGGCGGCGAGGAGCTCCGGCCACTCCTCCGGCAGGGGCCAGCGTTCGCGCACCTCGGCGAGACCGGCCCGAGCCAGGGCGCGGCCGGTGGCCGCCTGCTCGCCGTGCGGGCGCTCCTGCGGGATCACCACGGCCGGGCGGCGGGCGGCGGCGCATTCGGCGACCGCGTTCTGCCCGGCGTGGGCGACCACCACGTCGGCCTCGCAGAGGGCCGCCCACGGGTCGGGGACCCATCCGCCGGGGCCGCCGAGCACCGTCCAGGTCCAGCCGGGGGTCGCCCGCCGCGCCCGTTCGACCGCTTTCGCGTCCACCTCGTCGCCGCCGGTGCCGAGCAGCAGCGCGACCCGGCGGCCCGACGTCGGGCCGGACGTCGGGCGGGGCGTGGGCCTGCGGCCGTCGAAGCGGGAGAACGCCCCGGTATGGCAGGTCTTGGCGTGCCAGCCGCCGGGCCAGTCCGGTTCGGGGCAGGCCGCGGGCCAGGGGGCGACCAGGTCCTCGGCCAGGTCGTAGGCGAGCCGGTGCGCCGGGTCGGAGCGGTCGCCGCGCATCGCCATGACCACGGTCGGCACGCCCAGCAGCCGGGCCTGGACCGCGACCTCGGCGGACACGTCCACGACGAACGCCGCAGGGTGCGCCCGGTCGATCCAGGCGGCGATCCGCGCCATGCGGGAGCGCAGGCCCGGATGGTGCAGCGGGGCCCAGTGCAGCCGCCCGCCCGCCGTAGCGCCGTCGCCGGGCGGCGCCTGGTCGCCCGGCAGGTCGATCCAGGGACCGGGCCAGCCGTCGGGCCGGGGCAGCGACGACAGGCCCGCGACGGGGCCGCGCAGGCGCGCGGCGACGCAGCGGGCCCGGTGCAGGTGGCCCGACCCGTGGTGGTGCACGTAGTAGCCGATCATGCGGCCAGCTCCCGGTAGAGGCCCTCGTAGGCGTCGACCATCGCGGCGAGCGAGCAGTGGCGCTCGGCGTGCGCGCGGGCGCGCTCGCGGGAGAGCCGGGCGGTGGCGCCGATCCCGCGCGCCAGGGCGGCGACGTCGCCCGGCGGGACGAGCGTGCCGCAGTCGGCGGGCAGCAGCTCGGGGAGCGCGCCCCGCGCGAAGGCGCACACCGGCGTCCCGCAGGCCAGCGCCTCGGCCACGGTCAGGCCGTAGGGCTCGTCCCAGCACGGCGTGGCCAGCGCCACCGACGCCTCCCCGACCAGCCGCGCCAGGTCGGACCGGTCCAGATGCCCGGCGTAGGAGACGCCGTCCCCGAGCAGGGGGCGGACCCGCGCCTCGAAGTAGTCCCGGTCGCTGACCGGCCCGGCCAGCACGAGCGGGGAGCCCGCCAGCCGCGCGGCCTCGGCGGCCAGGTGCGGGCCCTTCTCGGGGACCATCCGCCCGTACCAGATCGGCGGCCCGCCGCCGGGGCCGGGCCGCCAGTGCCCGGTGTCCACGCCGTTCGGCACCACGCGCGCACGCGGCACCAGGTGCCGCCAGGCGTGCGCGGTGTGCCCGCTGACGGCGCTGAACACCACCGGGCACTGGTCGGGCGCCTGGATCGCCGACTCCAGCCACGGGGTCGGCGGGGTGTGCAGCGTGGTCAGGACCGGCATCGGCAGCGCGGCGGCCATGGCGACCGGCAGGTAGTGCAGGCTGTTGTTGTGCACCAGGTCGAAGCCGGACCCGCGGGCGAGGTCCAGCATCAGCCGCAGGTAGGCGTGGTGCTCGGCCAGTGACGCCGGGGAGGTCATGCTGACGTCGGCGCGGGCGGCGCGGCTGATGCGCGGTTCGCGGACCGCGAGTTCCCGGACGTTCAGCCGGGGGTCGGAGCCGGGCCCGGCGAACAGCGCCACCTCGTGGCCGCGCTCGCCGAGGGCGCGCGCCAGCGCCCAGGTGTGGGCCTCCAGCCCGCCGGCGAACGGCTCGCGGATGGGGTGCCGGGCGGAGGCGACCAGCGCTATCCGCAGGGGCCTCACGCCAGCACGCTTCGATAGAGCTCCCGGTGCGCGGAGGCGAGGCGGCTGCGCTCCTCTCGGCGTTCTCGCGGGTCGGCCCGCCAGTCGGGGCGGTCGGTGTAGGCCGCGTGGACGGCGGCCCGCAGCGAGTCGGCGTCCAGGCCGGAGGCGTCGTTCCGGTAGGTGTAGCAGGGGCGCTGCTCGGCGTAGAAGCCGCAGTCGGAGACCGCGACGGGCGTGCCGAGGTCGTGGCAGGCCTCCAGCCAGCCCGAGTGCGTGCCGAAGGTGTAGGGCAGCACCGACAGGTCCAGGCCGCTCAGGTAGGCGTGCAGCTCGTCGTCGTCGAAGTAGTCGTGGACGTGCAGGTCGATGGCGCCGCGCTCGTCCAGTTCGCGCAGCCGTGCGAAGACGTCGGGCGCGTAGTGGTAGCCGTCCGGGTCGTTCACCTCCGGGTGCACGTCCACGCGCAGCCGCGCGCCCGGCAGGCCCGCCAGCGTCTCGGCGAGCACCTCGACCACCGGCAGCGGCGCCATGTTCGGCCGCAGGCTCTTGGCGTGCACGCCGACGGTGAACCCGTCGCGCGGCGGGCGCGGCCGTCCCAGCTCGTGCAGCCCGACCACGTGGGGGTGGGGCAGCACCAGCGGGCGCCGCCCCCAGCGCCGCTCGACGGCGGCCGCCGCGCCGGGCGTGAGGGTGACCAGCCGCTGGGCGGCCGGGATCAGCAGGTCCAGGTGCCCCTCGTGCGCGGCGGGGTCGGGCTGGTGCGGGTTGCGCAGGTCGTGGACGGTGTAGATCAGCGGCTTGCCCTGGGCGCGCAGCTCCTCCAGCAGCGCGGCGAGGTCGCCGGGGGACTGGGCGTCGAAGCCGAAGTGCAGGTGGAAGACGTCGAAGTCGCCGGCGTGCGCCCGGACCCAGGCCGGGTCCAGCATCACCGGCGGCCACCAGCGCTGCGACCCGCTGGGCGCCCCGCAGGGCTCGGGGTCGGCGAGCCGCTCCACCGGGTCGGGCCCGTCCACCGCCGCGAGGTGGCGGACGTAGACGTGGCCCGCGGGGACCGAGGCCACCCGTACCCGTCCGGAGCGCTCGGTCCCGGACTCCTTCGGAGCCGTGGTCTGCTGTCGGGGCATCGGTCCCTCCCTTCGGTGCGAACTGCGGTTTCCTGCCCGAAGTGAAAGGAGTCATGCACTGATACGGAAGTGACCCTCGGCTCAGCCGGTGCCGGCCGGCCTCCCTGCGGCCTGCGGCTACCCGGAATTCGCCGCCTGGCGGCGCCCGGCGTCGCCGCCCCCGCCGCCGTCCTTCGGCTTGGCGGGCCACAACGTGTGGGTGACGGGCCACAGCGACCAGATCGCCAGGATCACCGACAGCCGGACGATCCAGCCCAGCAGCTGCCGCGTGCGCTCGGCGTCGTCCACCATCACGATCATCCCGTACAGCACGCCGCAGCCGATCGCCCAGGCGATGGCCGCCTTGCCGAACTCGCGCCACTCGTAGCGGGCGCGCGCCCGGCCGTACTTCGGCTTGGGCTCGGGCGGCGGCCCGCCCGCGTAGCGGTGCGCGAACTTCGCGTCGCCCCACTTGACCCAGGAGTGCCCGAACGCCACCGAGTAGCCCAGGTAGGCGGCCGCCAGCCCGTGCGTGAAGTCGGCGGTCGCGCCGCCGCGCAGGTCGGCGACCGTGGCGGCGATCAGCACGAGGTCCAGCAGTGGCACGCACAGCAGCAGCGCCCCGCCGAGGCGCCGCCTGCGCAGGAGGTACCGCACGGCCAGGCCCCCGAACAGCAGCGCCCAGAAGCCGATCTCACAGGCGGCGATGACCGCGAGCAGCATGCTGCCCCCTCTCCTCGAAGACCGTCCTGACCAGGATCTCCCCGGCCCGGCGCGCGCGCATCGCCCGCGCTGCCGAGAAACCGGGTCCTCCGAACGATGTATGCGCGCCCCGCGGCCCGGCGGAGGCGGCGCCGGCCCCGGGATGCTGAGATGGTCGGGTGCGCATCACCCTTCTCCGGCCCGCGGCGGGCCGGCCCGGACCGGGCCGCCCCGCCGCGATCAGGCTCGCCCCGGGCCTGTTCACCACGCGCCGGGACGCCCTGTACACCGCGGCCGCCTTCGCCGGCGGCCTGCTGATGCTGCTGGTGCACGGCTACACCACCTGGGACCCGTCCTTCTCCCCGCCGGTCTCCTGGCGGGTGCTGCCGCTCGCGGGGCTCTGCGTGGGCATGCTGTTCCGCCGGACCGCCCCGGTCGCCGGCCTGGTGATCTCCAGCGTTGCCAACCTGGCCGACGTGCTGATCGGGCCGAGCCTCGGCAGCGCGGTCGTCTACACCGACGCGCTGTACGCCGCCTCCGTCTACGGCCCGCGCCGCCTGGCCCCCTGGCTGCTCCGCCTGGCGATCGGCGCGAGCCTGCTGGCGGCGGCCGTGCTGGGGGCGCTCAGCGGCGACCCCAGGCTGGGGGTGGTGATCGGCGCGGTCGCCGCCACCACCTGGGTGTCGCCGGTGCTGACCGCGATGATCGTGCTGGAGCACGGCGACAAGGCGCGCGCCGAGCGCCAGCGCGCCGAGCAGATGGCGCGCCTCGCCGAGCTGGACCGGCGCACCGCCGTCAACGCCGAGCGCGCCCGGATGGCCCGCGAGCTGCACGACGTCATCGCCAACCACCTCAGCGCCGTCGCGCTGCACTCCTCGGCGGTGCTGAAGGTCACCGACCTGGACCGGGCCGGGATCGAGCGCGCGATGGAGGTGATCCGGGAGAACAGCGTGCAGGGCCTGGCCGAGATGCGGCGCATGATCGGCCTGCTGCGCGACGGCGACGACCCCGGGGCCGACGGCGCCACCGCGCCCCGGCTGTCGGGGCTGGACCGCCTGGTCGCGCACACGGCCCGCTCGGACCTGACCGCCGCCCTGCGGGTCGAGGGCGAGGCGGCCGAGCTGCCGGCCGCCGTGGAGCTGGCGGCGTTCCGGATCGTGCAGGAGTCGCTGACCAACGCGCTCAAGCACGCCGGCCCCGGCCGCGCCGAGGTGCTGCTGGAGTACCGTGCCGACGGGGTCGTGATCACCGTGGACAGCCCGCTGGGGCGCGGCGGCCCCCGGCTGCCCGGATCGGGCGCCGGGCTGATCGGGATGCGCGAGCGCGCCTCGGTGCTGGCCGGGGCCTTCGAGGCGGGCCCGGACGGCGGCCGCTGGCGGGTGCGGGCCGAGTTGCCGGTCGGACCGGGCGGCGCAGGGGAGGGGAAGGCATGATCAGGGTGCTGGTGGCCGACGACCAGGCCGCGGTGCGGGCGGGGCTGGTGCTCATCCTGGGCGCGGCGCCCGACATCGAGGTGGTCGCCGAGGCCGCCGACGGCGAGCGGGCCGTGGCGCTGGCCCGCGAGCTGCGCCCGGACGTGGTGCTGATGGACGTCCGGATGCCCCGCCTGGACGGCGTCTCGGCCACCCGCGAGCTGGCCGGGACCGCCGACGTGCTGGTGCTGACCACCTTCGACGTGGACGAGTACGTCTTCGGCGCGCTGCGCGCCGGGGCGGCGGGCTTCCTGCTCAAGGACGTGGACGCCGACCGGCTGGTGGAGGCGGTGCGCACCGTGGCGGGCGGCGAGGGCGTCATCGCGCCGCAGGTGACGCGCCGCCTGATCAGCGCGTTCGCCGCCCGGCCCGCCGCCGCGCCCGCCGCACCGGCGGCGCTGGCCGAGCTGACCCCGCGCGAGCGCGAGGTGTTCGCCTGCCTGGGCGAGGGCCTGTCCAACGTGGAGATCGCGCGCCGCCTGGACATGGCCGAGACCACCACCAAGACCCACGTCAGCCGCATCCTGGGCAAGCTGGGGCTGCGCAGCCGCGTCCAGGCCGCCATCCTCGCGCAGGAGACGGCGGGCGGCGCGCCGCCCGCCGGGGACCGGGACGCGGGCTGAGCGGCGGCCGGGCCCCGGCCGTCGGAGCCCGGGTCAGAGGCCGCGGCCGCCGAACAGCGCCGACAGGGTGTAGACCACGCCCGCCAGCGCGGCGGGCCACACGTACGGCGTGATGTCGGCGCCGCGCAGCGACTGCACGACCACCGCCCCCACGACCGCGACCGTCAGCACGTCCCCGGTCACCGCCGCCGACCGCAGGTGCGCGCGGGCCCGGTGGCCGCCGGACTCGCCGTAGGGCATCGCGGGCTCGTTGCGCCGGTAGGCCAGCAGGCACGCGTACCCGGCCAGCACCCCCGCCGCGACCAGCCCCGTGGCGGTGCGGCCGTCGCCGACCAGCACCGCCGCGACCACCCCGGCGGCGGCCAGCACTAGCCCGGGGACGATCCAGCGGCGGGCACCTCGGCGTTCGGGAGCGATCCACATGCCCGACATCTTCTCCAATGAGGGCAGGGAGCGGACAAGCAGGCGCGCCGGGGGCGCCGCCCCCGCGCTCCGGCCGGTTGCGGACGGCGCGCATGGACGTGTTCGACCGATGGCCTCAAAGGACCGGTATGTTGTGGCATCGTGGCGCGATTTCGATTGAACGGCTCCAAGATGCTGGCCGTCGATCTGGCCGGCGAGACGATCCGAGCCCTCAACGGGTCCATGGTCGCCTACGACGGCCAGATGGCGTTCAAACGCCAGGGCATGACCGGCGGCGAGGGACTGCGCGGCGCGCTCAAGCGCCGCATCGCCGGCGAGGGCATGACCCTGATGGAGGTCACCGGCCAGGGCACGGTGTTCCTCGCCAGCGAGGCCACCGAGGTGACCCTGGTCCAGCTCAACGGCGACACGCTGTTCGTGGAGTCGGAGAGCCTGCTGGCGCTGGACGGCGACCTGAAGACCGGCGTGCACTTCGTGGGCCTGCGCGGCATGGGCACCGGGCAGGGCCTGGCCACCACCAAGGTCGAGGGGCACGGCACCGCCGCGATCCTGTCGCACGGCCCGGCCATCGGCCTGGAGGTCACCCCGCAGACGCCGCTGTGCGTGGACCCGCACGCCTACGTCGGGCACCTCGGCCAGCTCCAGCAGGAGGTGGTCACCGACGTCAACTGGCGCACGGTGCTCGGCCAGGGCTCGGGCGAGAGCGTGCAGTTCCGGTATCAGGGGCACGGCCTGGTCTACGTCCAGCCGGCCGAGCGCGAGGGGATTCTGGAGATCTGATGCCGGGCTACCAGTCGATCAACTCCAAGATGCTCCAGGTCCCGGTCGCGCCGGGCCAGGAGGTCTACAGCAAGCGCGGCGCGATGCTCGCCTACACCGGGTCGGTGTCGTTCGCGCCCACCGCGACCGCCGGGCAGGGCATCGGCGGCACGCTGGGGCGCGCCGTGGCGGGCGAGCGCACCGCGATGATGCACGTCACCGGGCACGGCACCGCGATGTTCGGGCACGCCGGGCTGCACGTGGAGGTCGTGCACCTGGCCGGCGACACCCTGTACGTCGAGGCCGACCGGCTGCTGGTGCACGACGCGACCCTGCAGGTCGGCACCATGTTCATGGGCGAGCAGGGCGGCGTGCGCGGGGTGATCCGCGGCGCGGTCAGCGGGCAGGGCCTGTTCACCACCACCCTCAGCGGGCACGGCTCGTGCGCGCTGCTGTCGCACGGCGGCGTGATGGAGCTGCCGATCAGCCCGCAGCGGCCGGTGCACGTCGACCCGCAGGCCTACGTCGCCCACCGGGGCGAGGTGCAGAACAAGCTCACCACCGCCATGGGGCTGCGCGACATGGTCGGCCGCGGCGCGGGCGAGGGCTTCCAGCTCCAGCTCAGCGGCTCCGGCGTCGTCTACGTCCAGGCCAGCGAGAGGAAGATCTGACCGTGAGCACCCCGACGTTCAACGCGACGACGCTTCCGTCCAACGACAACGTCAACCCCTACTCCTTCAGCGTGGACCTCGACGGCCAGTGGTTCGCGCAGAAGGGCAAGATGATCGCCTACTACGGGCGGATCAGGTTCGAGGCGCTGTCGTCGGGCCCGCTGGACGCGCTGGTGGCGGCCAACTTCCACTCCCCGCTGTACGCCCACGACTGGATCGTGGCCCAGGGCCAGGGCAAGCTGGTGCTGGCCGACCGGGGCTTCGACGTCAACTCCTTCGACCTGGACCAGGGCAACCTGACCATCCGGGCGGGCAACCTGCTGGCCTTCGAGCCGGGCCTGGAGCTGAAGCAGTCGATCATCCCGGGGTTCCTCACCCTGATCGGGACCGGCCGGTTCGTGGCCGCCTCCAACGGCCCGGTGCACTTCGTGGAGCCGCCCATCCGGGTGGACCCGCAGGCCCTGCTGGGCTGGGCCGACTGCCCCTCGCCGTGCCACCACTACGACCACTCCTACATGCGCGGCGCGCTCGGCATGGCCCGCATGCTCACCGGCATGGGCGGCACCTCCGGCGAGGAGCACCAGTTCGACTTCACCGGCCAGGGCACGGTGCTGATGCAGTCCTCGGAGGCCGTGATGAACGAGGACGTGCTGCTGCGCGACCTGGAGGGCCAGATCGGCATGGTGGGCGTCGGCGGTCTGCAGCGCCTCCAGCAGACCATCACCCAGCGGCTGGCCGCCGAGCGCCAGAGCTGAGCCGTACCGGGGCCGCGCCGGGGCCGCGTGCCGGGCCGTGCCCGCGCCCTCCACGCGGCCGCGGCACGGCGGCTCCGGGGCGGCGGGCGGGCGGCGGACATCGGCGCCCGCCGCCCCGGAACCGGGTCAGGCCCCGTCGGGCTGCGCGCTCTTCATGACCATGAACGGCACGCCGAACGGGTCGGCCACCTTGGCGAACCGCCCGTAGGAGCTGTCCTGCGCCTCCTCCAGCACCGCGCCGCCGCCCTCGCGCACCCGCCGCACGGCCGCGTCGGCGTCCTCGACCTCGAAGCAGGTCAGCCAGGCGGAGCGCTCGACGGAGCCGTCCCGCTGGACGCCGCCGACCGCGCGCCCGTCGGGCCGGGCGAGCACGTGGTAGGAGGGCAGGTCGGGCACCGGCTGCGGATCGTGCTCGAAGACCGCCCGGTAGAAGCGGACGGCCGCCTCGTCCTCGGTGGTGAACAGCTCGTTCCACACCAGGCTGCCGGGCTCGTTGACGATCTGCGCTCCGATGTGGGCGTTGCCCTGCCACAGGCCGAACTGCGCGCCCACCGCGTCCCGGACGACCGCCATGCGGCCCTGCTCCATGACGTCGAACGGGCTCACCAGGACGGTGCCGCCCGCGTCGGCGACCCGCTTGGCGGTGCCGTCGCAGTCGCCGGTGGCGAAGTAGACCTGCCACCAGAACTCCCGCGCGCCCTCCTCGCCGTTGGGCACCATGGCCGCGACCGGAACACCGTCCAGCAGGCAGGTGTTGTAGTGCATGGAACCGGGGCCCTCGTCCCGGAACTCCCACCCGAACAGGGCGCCGTAGAAGGCCCTGGCCCGGTCGATGTCGGGGACGCCGAGGTCGAGCCAGCAGGGCGTCCCGTCGGGGGCGTTGGCCGTCATGCGGGTCATGCGCTCACACTCCTTCGTGCTCGTCCGCCCGGGGAGGCGGGGAGGGCCGCGTGGTGGTGCCATCGTTCCGCGCGCCCGGCTGTTCGCACACCTGTTCGGGTCGATCGGGCATGGCCGGGACCGGCCGAGCCGAGGGCCGCGGTCACGTACACTGATCAGATGGTTTCGTTCAGAGGCTGACAGGTCTTCGAGCGCGTCTCGGCCAGGGGCCGGACGCGCTTCTCGCTGCCCCCATGGCTTCGCCCCGGCGCCGCTCGGCCGCGCGGGGCCGTTCCGCCTGTCCGCCGTCGAGCCGTTCCCCAGGGAGCCCTGTCACTGTGATCATTGCCAACGACATCGAGCTGCGCGCCGGGTCCCGGCTGCTCATCGAAGGCGCCAAGTTCCGGGTCAACCCCGGCGACCGGGTCGGCTTCGTGGGCCGCAACGGCGCCGGCAAGACCACCCTCACCAAGGTGCTGGCGGGGGAGGCGCAGCCCGCGCAGGGCAGCGTCACCAGCTCCGGCACGGTCGGCTACCTGCCGCAGGACCCGCGCGGGGTGGACCTGGAGGAGCTGGCGCGCGACCGCATCCTGTCGGCCCGCGGGCTGGACGAGGTCGTCCGCAAGCTGCGCGCCGCCGAGGAGCGCATGGCCACCGCCACCGGCGCCGAGCGCGACAAGGCGGTGCGCAAGTACGGCCGGCTGGAGGAGCGCCTGCACGTGCTGGGCGGCTACGCGGCCGAGTCCGAGGCCGCCTCGATCGCCTCCAGCCTGGGCCTGCCCGACCGGGTGCTGGGCCAGCCGCTGGGCACCCTGTCGGGCGGGCAGCGGCGGCGCGTGGAGCTGGCCCGCATCCTGTTCTCCGACGCCGACACGCTGCTGCTGGACGAGCCCACCAACCACCTGGACGCCGACTCGGTGGTGTGGCTGCGCGACTACCTGAAGGGCCACCAGGGCGGCCTGGTGGTCATCAGCCACGACGTGGAGCTGCTCGGCGAGGTCGTCAACCGGGTCTTCCACCTGGACGCCAACCGCGCGGTGATCGACATCTACAACGTCGGCTGGAAGAAGTACCTGGAGCAGCGCGAGACCGACGAGCGCCGCCGCCGCCGCGAGAGCGCCAACGCCCACCGGCAGGCCGCCACGCTGCTGTCGCAGGCCGACAAGATGCGCGCCAAGGCCACCAAGGCCAAGGCCGCCCAGCAGATGGACCGGCGCGCCCGGCAGCTGCTGGCGGGCGTGGAGGGCGAGCGGCAGGCCGACAAGGTGGCCAAGATCCGCTTCCCGGACCCGGCCCCGTGCGGCAAGACCCCGCTCACCGCGACGGGTTTGTCGAAATCGTACGGTTCCTTGGAGATCTTCACCGATGTCGACCTGGCCATCGACCGCGGCAGCCGGGTGGTCATCCTCGGTCTGAACGGCGCGGGCAAGACGACCCTGCTGCGCATCCTGGCCGGGGCCGACAAGCCCGACACCGGCACCGTGGTGCCCGGCCACGGGCTGCGGCTCGGCTACTACGCCCAGGAGCACGAGACCCTGGAGGTCGAGCGCTCGGTGCTGGAGAACATGCAGTCGGCCGCGCCCGACCTGCCGCCGGTCGAGGTCCGCAAGATCCTCGGCTCGTTCCTGTTCTCCGGCGACGACGTGGACAAGCCCGCCGGGGTGCTGTCGGGCGGCGAGAAGACCCGGCTGGCGCTGGCGATGCTGGTGGTGTCCAGCGCCAACGTGCTGCTGCTGGACGAGCCCACCAACAACCTCGACCCGGCCAGCCGCGAGGAGATCCTGGCGGCCCTGCGCACCTTCGCCGGCGCCATCGTCATGGTGACCCACGACGAGGGCGCGGTGGAGGCGCTCCGGCCGGAAAGAGTGATTTTGCTGCCCGATGGTGTGGAAGACGTCTGGAGTGACGAGTTTGCCGATCTGGTGGCACTTGCGTGACCTGCAGGTCGGCATCGGCAGATCTTTTCTGGCCGAGTGGGTAGCCGAACGCGCGGGAATGACTGATCATGGCGGGGGATAACGCAGCGGTCACCACATCACTACGGGAGGTACTCGTGGCCGAGACCCTCAAGAAGGGCACCCGCGTGACCGGTGCCGAGCGCGACAAGCTGGCGGCGGAACTCAAGAAGAGGTACGACTCCGGCGAGAGCATCCGCGCCCTGGCAGCCGCCACCGGCCGCTCGTATGGGTTCATCCACCGGATTCTCACCGAATCCGGCGTCAACCTGCGCGGTCGCGGCGGCGCGACGCGCGGCAAGAAGTCCTGACCGGACGCCGACCCCCGGATGAGCACACCGCCTGACCCGTCGCCGTGACCGACCGAGTAGGGTTCGGTCGCGGCGGCGGGCGGGCGGCGGGGAGCGCTCCCGCACCGCCGTGCCCAGGAACGGAAGCGGCGCCGACCACCGGCGCCGGAGCACAGCGGAAGTAAGGAGCGTTCATGGCGGACGTGGAGATGACGCACGCGCGGCCGGAACCGGCCAGCGCCCCCACGGCCGACGAGCTGGCGGCGGCGGGGCTGCGGCTGGAGATCGACGGCGCGGTCGCGACGGTCGTGCTGGACCGGCCCGAGCGCCGCAACGCCATGACCTTCGCCACCTGGCGGACGCTGGCGCGCGTCGGCCGCACCCTGCCGGACGGGGTCCGGGTCGTGGTGCTGCGCGGGGAGGGCCCGTCCTTCTCCGCCGGCATCGACCTCGGCATGTTCTCCGGCGAGGGCGAGGGCTTCCCCGCCGGCGAGGACGCCGCCGCGGCCGACGCCTTCATCGCCGACCTGCAGCGGGGCTACACCTGGCTGCGCGACCCGCGCTACGTCACGGTCGCCGCGGTGCACGGGCACGTGATCGGCGGCGGCTTCCAGCTCGCGCTGGCGTGCGACATCCGGATCGCCGCCGACGACGCCCGGTTCTGCATGAAGGAGCCCGCCCTCGGCCTGGTCCCCGACCTCACCGGCACCAAGCCGCTGGTGGAGATCGTCGGCGTGAACCGGGCGCTGGAGCTGTGCCTGACCGCGCGCACCGTCGGGGCCGAGGAGGCCGCCCGGCTCGGCATCGCCGAGACCGTGGTGCCGCGCGAGGGCCTCGACGAGGCGGTCCGCGAGCTGACCGCGGCGCTGCTGGCGGTCAACCCCGGCGCGGCCGTGGCGACCAAGCGGCTGCTGTGGGAGGCCACCGAGAACACCCTGGAGCAGCAGTGCGCGGCCGAGCGGCGCGAGCAGATCGGGCGGCTGCGCGAGATGTTCGGCGGCCGGGACTGACCTCCGCCCCCGCCTGACACGGGACCGCTGACACGGAACGGCCCGGACCGCCTGGCGGTCCGGGCCGTTCCCTTGCTCGCGACCACCTACTCCTTGGCGGCCTCCTGCAGCGCCTCGCGGCCGCCGCGCGCCAGGGGCAGCAGCACACGGCTGGTGCCCGGGGCCACCGTCACCTCGGTGCCGGCCGGGTACCGCAGCGTGAAGTCGTAGTCGGTGGAGAGCACGATCACGCCGAGCCGGTGGCCGGGCTTGACCACGTAGTCGGTCGGCTCGAAGTCCCAGGCGAAGTCGTAGGCCCTGCCGGGCTTGATCGGCTCGGTGCGGCTCGGGCTGTGCCGGTTGCGCGCGTCCAGCCACCCCCGCGTGATGATCTTGTAGGGGGCGGTCTCGGTCTGGTGCACCTGCCGGGTGGTGCAGCCCTCGTCGCCCGGCACGCTCTCGCCGAAGCACACCTTGTCGGTGGTGGTGACGCGGCGGCCGGTGGGCCGGGTGTCGGTGCCGTAGTCGACCAGGAGCGCCGTCAGGTACGGCGAGCGGCCGTCCAGCGACGCCCGCAGCGCGGCGCTCGGGGTGCCGTTGATGCGGACCGGGGACTTCAGCGGGCCGGTGAGGTAGGCGAGCCGGTTGGGGTCGGCCTGGTCCTCGTTCACCAGCAGCTGCTCGGCGGTGCGGGTGCGCCCGGCGTCGGTGAACGCCTGCGCGTCACCGGTGCGCGGCCGCAGGCCCAGCAGGCCGGGCTGGCCGTTCGGGCCGGCGTTCAGGCTGACCGGGACGGTGCGGGTGCCGGGCACCGGCCAGTCCTTGGCGGTCTCCCACTGGCCGGGCGCGCGCTCGACGTCCACGCGCGGCTCGCGGTCGATGCCGTTGTCGATGTTGTACAGGTAGCGGTCGAACCAGCGGCCGGTCTGCCGCAGCCACTCCTCGACCCGCCAGCGGAAGGGGGTGGCGTGGTTGGCCTGGTGGAGCCAGAGCTTGCGGGGCACGCCCGCCGACTTCAGCGCGTTCCACCACTGGACCGAGTTCTTGACCTTGACGTTCCAGTCGTTGAGGCCGTGCACGACCATCACGGCCGCGCGCACCTTGCGCGCGTCCCCGACGTAGTCCCGCTCGGCCCACACGCGGCTGTAGTCGCCGGTCTCGCGGTCCTGGGTGGCGGTCATCTCGTCGATGACCTTCTGGCAGACCTCGGGGTTCTTCCGGGTCAGCACGGCCTTGGCGAGCACGTCCAGGTCCTCGCCCTGGTACTCGTAGGGCGCGAGGACGCCGCCGTTGGCGCGGTAGTAGTCGTACCAGCTGGAGATCCCGGCGATCGGGATGATCGCCTTGAGGCCCTTGACGCCGGTCGCGGCCGCCATGTTGGGCAGCGTGCCGTTGTAGGACTGGCCGATCATGCCGACGCTGCCGGTGGACCAGCCCGCCTTCACCGGCGCGCCCTCGGGCGTCCAGCCCCTGGCGCGGCCGTTCAGCCAGTCCACCGCGGCCTTGGCCCCGGCCTGCTCGCTGCGGTCGCCGGAGGTCGGGCAGCCGGTGGAGCCGCCGGTGCCGATGCTGTCGAGCTGGGCGACGGCGTAGCCGCGGGGGATGTAGTAGTTGTCGAGGTAGCCGGGGAAGATCTCGGCCAGGTTCCGCTGGGCGCTGCCGCGGCCCTTGGCCTGGGGGCCGTCGATGTCCACCGGGTGCATCGGCACGTCGTGGGTCCCGGCCCAGTAGGGGCTGGCCTCCACGATCGTGGGCACCCGCAGGCCGCGGTCGGTCTCCTTGGGCCGGATGATGCGCATCCGCACCCGGTCGCGCACGCCGTCGCGGTCGCTGTCGGCGGTGGTCTCGATGTCGACGGCCTGGGTGACCGCGTCGGCGCGGGAGAACACCGGCTGGGTCGCGCCGTCCGTCACCTTGATCTTCGGGGGTTCCGCCCGGGATGGGGCGGCTGCGCCCGCCGGGAGGGCGGTGGTGGCGAGCAGCGCGGTCGTGAGGGTGATCACGCCGGTGCCGCCGCGCAGGAGGCGTCGTGTCACTGAGGGCTCCTGGGGGGTGTGAGCCGAAGGTTGCCGATCATATGTACTGCGAGATCGCGGTGAAGTCCATACGGGGGCCGGCACGCGCCCGCGGGCGGCCCGGACGGCGGCCGGAGGCGGCCGTTATGCCGTGAGCGGAGCCGGGAAGCGGGGCCGCTCCCCGGCCGTTGCAGTGGGCGGACCCTGCGATGCTTACTTGATTACAGGCGGACCCTCGGAGGTGTGCGGTGACGATGCCGGGCAACGGGTGGCAGGTGATGGCCTCGTTCCGGCGGGACGGCTCGGTGACGCGGCAGAAGCTCAAGCCCGGGACCGTCCGGCGGATCGCCGGCTACGCCCGCCCCTACGTGCGCGAGCTGGTGCTGTTCCTGGCGCTGAACTCGCTGGCCGCGGTGATCGTCGTCGCCAACCCGCTGCTGCTGAAGGCGATCATCGACCGCGGCATCGTGCCCGGCCGGTCGGGCGTGGTGGTGGCGCTCGCCCTGGCGGTGGCCGGGCTGGCGCTGGTGGAGGCGGTGCTGAGCCTGGCCCAGCGCTGGTACTCCGCGCGCATCGGCGAGGGGCTGATCTACGACCTGCGCACCCAGGTGTTCGGGCACGTGCAGCGCCAGCCGGTCGCCTTCTTCATGCGGGCCCAGACCGGGTCGTTGGTCAGCCGCCTGAACGGCGACGTGATCGGCGCGCAGCGCGCCCTCACCACCACGCTGTCCTCGGTGGTCTCCAACGTGATCAGCCTGGTGCTGGTGCTGGTCACCATGCTGGTGCTGTCCTGGCAGGTCACGCTGATCGCGCTGCTGCTGCTGCCGGTGTTCATCCTGCCCGCCAAGTGGGTGGGCCGCCGCCTGTCGGCCATCAGCCGCGAGCAGATGGAGCTGGACGCCGAGATGAGCTCGCTGATGACCGAGCGCTTCAACGTGGCGGGCGCGATGCTCGCCAAGCTCTACGGCCGCCCGGCCGAGGAGGAGGAGAACTTCTCCCAGCGCGCCGCCCGGGTCCGCGACATCGGCGTGGTCGCGGCGATGTACGGCCGGGTCTTCTTCACCGCGCTCACCCTGGTCGCCGCGCTGGCCACCGCCATGGTCTACGGCGTGGGCGGCGTGCTGGCCGTGGACGGCGCGTTCAAGCTCGGCACGCTGGTGGCCCTCGCCACCCTGCTGACCCGCATGTACGGGCCGCTCACCGCGCTGTCCAACGTGCACGTGGACGTGATGACCGCCCTGGTGAGCTTCGACCGCGTGTTCGAGGTGCTGGACCTCAAGCCCCTGATCGACGACCGCGAGGGCGCCCGGCCGCTGGAGGGCGGCCGGGCCTCCGGCAACGGCGGCCGGCCCGCCCCCGCCGTGGAGTTCGACCATGTGACGTTCCGCTACCCGGCCGCCGACGAGGTGTCGCTGGCGTCGCTGGAGTCCATCGCCCGCACCGACGCCTCCCCGGGCCGCGAGGTGCTGCACGAGGTGAGCTTCACGGCCGAGCCCGGCCAGTTGGTGGCGCTGGTCGGCCCGTCCGGCGCGGGCAAGTCCACCATCACCCACCTGGTGTCGCGGCTGTACGACGTGTCCGGCGGCGCGGTCCGCGTCGGCGGCCGCGACGTCCGCGACCTCACCCTGGACTCGCTGCGCGCGGAGGTCGGCGTGGTGAGCCAGGACGCCCACCTGTTCCACGACTCCATCCGCGCCAACCTCGCCTACGCCCGCCCCGGCGCCACCGACGAGGAGATCCTCGCCGCGCTGGAGGCCGCGCAGATCGGCGGCCTGGTCGCGGCCATGCCCGACGGGCTGGACACCGTCGTCGGCGACCGCGGCTACCGCCTGTCGGGCGGTGAGAAGCAGCGCCTGGCCCTCGCCCGGCTGCTGCTGAAGGCCCCCTCGGTGGTCGTGCTGGACGAGGCCACCGCGCACCTGGACTCGGAGTCGGAGGCGGCGGTGCAGCGGGCGCTGTCCACCGCCCTGGCCGGGCGCACCTCCCTGGTGATCGCGCACCGGCTGTCCACCGTCCGCGAGGCCGACCAGATCCTGGTGGTCGAGGACGGCCGGATCGCCGAGCGCGGCCGGCACGAGGAGCTGCTGCTGGCCGGCGGCCTGTACGCCGAGCTGTACCGCACCCAGTTCGCCCGCCAGGACGGGGACCGCGCCGACGGCGGGGCGCCCGGGGCCCGCCGGGACGGGCCGCCGGTCACGGTCGACTGAGGGCTTCCCGCTCCGGAGACCGTTCGTCACGCAGAGTGACGTTCGGTGCGCCGGTGCGAAACGGCCCTGGGAGGGGCGTCGCGGAAGCGGCGTCCCATCTTCGTCCCAAGAGCCCCACGCGTTTCGCCCGAAAAGCGTGACCCAGGCCACAGGATGAGGTTTCCTGGTCTTCCTCTCGGCGTGCCGGGAACGAAAACTCATGGCCACTCGGCGGCGTCACAGTGAGCACACGGCGTTCGCGTCCACGGACATCCGCCCGAGAAAGGGGAGCAGCGTGCTTTCGACGATCCACCCCGAACGGCTGGTCAAGAGCGGGACCGGCCGCTACACCGTCCTGCTGGTCGGCCTCGGCGCCACGGGCGTGGCGCTCGGCTGGCTCGGCCCGCAGACCCGGCACGCGCCGCAGCGCCTCTCGCAGCGCCTGTCCCAGGGGCGCCCGCAGGCGCTCAGCCGCCCTTCGGGGCGTCGCTGAGCCGGTAGCCCAGCCGGCGCAGCTCGGTGCCGGCGATCTTCTCGACCTGGGTGAGCTGGCGCGGCGACAGCCGGTCGCGCCAGACGCCCGCGCGCGGTTCGGCCGCCTCCCGGTCGCGGGGGCGGACCAGGCCCGCCAGGGTGCCCTTGGACAGCGGCGCCCCCAGGTAGGCCGACACGTCGTCGGCCACCCTGCTCGGCCGCTTGACCAGGTCCTCGTACCGCACCGTGTACAGCTGGCCCTCGGGCGTCTGCGCCCGCAGCCGGGCGGCCAGCCGGATCGCGCCCCGCCAGCGCAGCGCGCACTTGACCGCGGGGGCCGCGCGCGGCCACTTGGCGCGTTCGGAGACCTCCTCCACGCCCAGGAAGGGGTTGGGGAACACCGTCTCCAGGTTGGCCAGCCCCGGCTTGAACCAGGCCAGGCAGCGCTCGTCGTCCAGCATCTCGGCCACCACGTCCCGGCCGTCGCGGATCACCTGCAGCAGCTGGGCGTCGGGGAAGGCGTCCAGCAGCACGTCGGCGCTGTAGAGCAGGTCGGGGGAGGCGTCGGCGAACCGGTGCACGCCCTTGGAGTCCACGCACGGCCCCGACGGGTCGCCGACGCGGTCGTTGGGCGCCCCGGCCCGGCCGGGCATCCCGGCCAGCTCCCGGCACTCCATCGGGCACTCGGCGCAGCTGCGCGCGGAGATCTGCCAGGACTCGGCGTAGGCGTCGCGCAGCACCCGGGCCGCGCCCACCACCCGCTCGGTGGCGATCGACGGCCGCCGCGCGAAGGCGTAGGTGACGCGCAGCACGCTGGGGCGGCCCGCGGTCAGGTGGAAGCCCGCGGACCGCTTGACCGCGCGCGCCAGCAGGTCCGCACCGGAGTGGGGGGCGCCCAGGATGAACAGCGGGCGGCGGACCTTGGTGCCGTGGATCACCAGGATGTGCGGCGTTGACCTCATACGACTGCCCAGTTTCTCACCTCGGCGGGTCCGGTGCGTCGCCGACGCTCCGCCGACCCGGTGCCGATATTCGGAACAGAATGGGACGTTCCCGGCCTAGCCTTGAAGGATGCACGCTCCGCAGACGCTCGCCGCCTGGCTGCCCGGAGTACGGGCGATCACCGTCCTGTCCGGCGCGGGGATCAGCACCGACAGCGGCATCCCCGACTTCCGCGGCCCCCAGGGCGTGTGGACCCGGGCCCCCGAGGCGGCCAAGATGTCCACGATCGGCGCCTACCTGGCCGACCCCGAGGTCCGCCGCCGCGCCTGGCGCTCCCGCCGCGACCACCCTGCCTGGGACGCCGAGCCCAACGCCGGGCACGCCGCGCTGGTGGAGCTGGAGCGGGCCGGGCGGCTGCGCGCCCTGATCACCCAGAACATCGACGGCCTGCACCAGCGCGCCGGATCGGCCGGGGTCCTGGAGATCCACGGCACCATGCGCGAGGCCGAGTGCCTGGCCTGCGGGCTGCGCACCCCCATGCCGGAGGTGCTGGAGCGGGTGGACGCCGGCGAGGACGACCCGTTGTGCCCCGAGTGCGGCGGCATCCAGAAGTCGGCGACGATCTCCTTCGGGCAGCCGCTCAAGCAGGACGTGCTGGACGCGGCGATCACGGCCGCCCGCTCCTGCGAGCTGTTCCTGGCCGTCGGCACCTCGCTGACCGTCCAGCCCGCCGCCGGACTGTGCCTGGAGGCGGTCGAGCACGGCGCCCGGCTGGTGATCGTCAATGCCCAGCCCACCCCCTACGACGAGGTCGCCGACGCGGTGCTGCGCGACCCGATCGGCACCGTGCTGCCCCGGCTGGCGGACCTGGTGCTGGGGCGCGGCCGGTGACGGGCCCGGGGGCGGGGACGTTGACCGGGGCGTTGACCGGACCGGTGATCCGTTGGCGGCTCGTGACCGGCGGCCCCTTCCGTCCAGCGGTTTCTCCTGTCAAGCTCTACACGGTGCACGGCGAGGAGGGATCGGGTTGATGACCGGGGGCGCCCGGCCGGGACCGGCGGGGGACGGCGCGCTGCCCTACCCCCGGCTGCGTCCGGGCGACCGGGTGGTGGTGGCCGCGCCGAGCGGCCCGGTCGACGCCGCGCGGCTGTCGGCCGGATGCGCGGCTCTGCGCGGGCTGGGGCTGGAGGTCGAGCTCGCCCCGCACGTGTCCGATCGCGCGGCCCTCGACGGGTCCGCCGCGCGCCCCGGCTGGCAGGGCCTCGCCGGGACCGACGCCGACCGCGCCGCCGACCTGACCGCCGCCTGGTGCGACCCGGGCGTCCGCGCCGTGCTGTGCGCGCGCGGCGGCTACGGCGCCACCCGCGTCCTGGACCACCTGGATTGGAACGTGCTCGCGGCCGCCGGGCCCACCCTGCTGCACGGCTCCAGCGACATCACCGCCCTGCACGTCGCCTTCGGCGCGCGGCTCGGCGTCACCACCTCCTTCGGCCCGATGGTCGCCACCGAGGTCACCGCCGCCGGGGACGACGCCCCGACCGCCGCCTCGTTCGCCGCCGCGCTGTTCGGCCCGTCCGCGCCGCCGGTCACCGGCACCGGCGCGCTGCCGTCCGGGCCGGGGGCGGAGGTCGCCGAGGGGCCGCTCACCGGCGGCACCCTGACCCTGCTCGCCGCGCTGCTGGGCACCCCGTACGCGCCGCCGCCCGCCGCGGGCCGCGTGGTCTTCCTGGAGGACGTCGCCGAGGCCCCCTACCGGATCGACCGGATGCTCACCCAGCTCCTGCAGTCGGGCTGGCTGGACGGCGCGGCCGGGATCGTGCTGGGCACCTGGACCGGCTGCGGCGACCCCGCCGAGCTGGCGGCGGTGTTCGGCGCCCGGCTCGGCCCGCTGGGCGCGCCGGTCCTGACGGGCGTGGCGGCCGGGCACGGCCCCCGCCAGCTCACCCTCGAACTCGGCGCCCGGGTCCGGCTGGACCTGCGGGCCCGTACCCTGACCCAGGTCCCCACCCCCGACCACCCCTCCGACCACGTCCTGGCCTCCACCCTGGCCGCCGCTGTGGAACCCCGCCCGGGAGGCGCCCGATGAGCACCGGCCGGCACGCCCGCCCCGACCCCACCGCCGACGGCACCCTGGATTCGCTGCTGGTCCTGGTCGCCGAGAGCCTCGGCTACGCCTGCACCCGCGTGCCCGGCGACGTGGTGCTGCTGGAGGGCGCCAACCGCCTGCACGTCAGCATGCGCAACCTGCGGCAGCTCGCCCGGCTGGTGCCGCGCGACGACTGGCCGGCGCTGGTGTCCGACCACGTCACCACGATCGTCACCGCCATCGAGGAGCCCCTGGACCTCGGCGACTTCGACCTGGTCCAGCACCTGCTGCGCACCCGCATCTACCCGGCCGAGGCCGACAACGGCGTGCTGGTGGCCCGGCCGTTCGCGCCCGGCCTGATCGAGGTGGTGGTGGTCGACACCCCCACCACGGTCCGCACCGTCACGCTGGAGGAGATGGACCGCTGGCCGGTCTCCGGCGACGCGCTGTTCATGCTCGGCCGCGCCAACGTGCGCGGCGACGGCGTCCTCGACCACGACGAGCAGGACCTCGGCGGCGTGCGGGTGTCGGTGCTGTCGGGCTGGACGTTCTACGCGGTCACGCACCTGACCTGGCTGGAGGAGTACCTGCCGATCGGGCCCTACGGGGCGCTGGTGATCGCCCCCAACCGCAGCCTGATCGTCGCGCACGCCCTGGAGCCCGCCGCCGACGCGCGCTCGCGCTACCGGTCGGCGGTCGCGGCCGCCACCGAGCTCCAGGCGCACGCCCACCAGGGCTACGAGGAGGGCCCCGGCTCGCTCAGCCCGCACCTGTACTGGTGGCGCGGGGGAGAGCTGACCCTGCTGGAGACCCGCTACGACGGCGACCACCTGGTCCTGCCGGGCGACTTCGTGTCGGTGCTGACCGCCATGGCCGCCGAGCGCTGACGCCCGCGGCGGCGCCGCCCGCGCGGCGCCGCGCGGGCCGGGCCGGTCCGCGGGGCCGGTTATGGTGACGGGCGTGCTCACCGCAGCGGACGCCCAGGCCATCGTCGACGAGATCATGCAGCGCCTCGGCCGCAACGTCAACATCATGGACGAGCACGGCACGATCATCGCCAGCGGTGACCGGGACCGGGTCGGCGCGGTGCACGACGGCGCGCGCCGGGTGCTGGCGGCGGGCGAGCCGCTGGCGGTCACCGGCGCGCAGGCCCGCCGGATGCGCGGCACCCGGGCGGGGGTGAACCTGCCCATCCGGATCGGGGAGGAGCTGGCCGGGGTGGTCGGCGTCACCGGGGAGCCGCGCGAGATCGGCGACCTGGCCGCCGCCGTGGTGCTGATGACCGAGCTGCTGATCGCCCAGCGGGCGCTGCGCGGCGAGGCCGAGTGGCGCCAGCGCACCCGCGAGCAGATCGTCGCGGACCTGGCCGCGGGCGGGCTGACCGCCCGGGAGTGGCGGCAGCGGCTGCGGCTGGCGGGCGTCCGGCTCGCCGCGCCCTACCGGGTCTACGCGCTGCGCCCCGGCCGGGACGCCGCCCGTGCGGCCCCGCGCGAGATGTACCGGATGCTGGCGGTGGACGAGGAGCGGGTGCTGGCCGCCGTGGACGCCACCGGCACGCTGTGGGCGGTGGCGGGCGCGACGGCCCCCGACACGCTGCGGCCCCGCCTGGCGGTGGTCCGGCACGCCCTGCCCGGCACCAGCCTGCTGGACGCGGGCGAGGCGGCCGACTTCGCCGCGCTGGCCGAGACGGTCCGCCGGGCCCGGCTGGCGCTGCGCCGCACCGACCTGCCCGCCGAGGGGCGGCTGCGCGACCTGGAGCTGCCGGTGCTGCTCGCCCACCTGGGCGAGGACGCCCGGACCGCGCTGGCCGAACGCGTCCTCGGCCCGCTGCCGGCGGAGCTGCGCCGCACCCTGGACGCCTACTTCGACCACGACCGCCATGCCGCCGGGGCCGCCGCCGAGCTCAACGTGCACCGCAACACCCTGGTCTACCGGCTGGGCCGGATCGCCGAGCTGACCGGCTACGACCCGCGCCGCTTCGACGACGCCGTCACCCTCCGCGTCGCCCTGCACCTGATCCGGCTGGACTGAGAGCGTTGTGCGCGCCGCACAACCGGGGCGGGCTCGCAGGGGCGAGAGTTCGGTCACCGGCCCAATGCCCGGCCCGGCCCGCGCTGTCTAGGGTCACTCCTCACAGAACGTCACCACCGCAGGTGAGAGCCGTGGCGGAAGACCGGGAGGAGCACTGGTGCGCGTCGTCGTCGCCCCCGACTCGTTCAAGGGCAGCCTCAGCGCGGCCGCCGTCTGCGCGGCCGTGGCCGAGGGGGTCCGCCGGGCCGCGCCCGGCGCGGAGGTGGTCGAGGTGCCGATGGCCGACGGCGGGGAGGGCACGCTGGAGTGCTTCCTGGCCCGGCCGGGCGCCCGGGAGGTCGCCGTGGCGGCCGCCGACCCGCTGGGGCGGCCGGTCCGGGCCCGCTACGCGCTGGCCGCCGACGGCCGCTCGGCGGTGGTGGAGCTGGCGTCGGCCTCCGGCCTGCCGCTGGTCGCCGACCTCCCGCCGGACCCGCTGCGCGCCGACACCGCCGGCACCGGCCAGGTGATCGCCGACGCCGTGCGGCGCGGCGCCCGGGAGGTCCTGGTCTGCGTCGGCGGCAGCGCCAGCACCGACGGCGGCACCGGCCTGCTGCGCGCCCTCGGGGTGCGCTTCACCGGCGCCGACGGGGCGGAGCTGCCGCCCGGCGGCGGCCCGCTGGCCGGGCTCGCCGCCATCGACGCCTCCGGCGTCCCCGCCGAGGTGCGCGCGACCCGCTTCCGCGTCGCCTGCGACGTCACCAACCCGCTGGTCGGCCCGGCGGGCGCGGCCGCGGTCTTCGGTCCGCAGAAGGGCGCGACGCCCGAGCAGGTGCGCGAGCTGGACGCCGCGCTGACCCGGTTCGCCGACGTGCTCGCCGGGCACGCCGGGACGCGCCTGCACGACCTGCCCGGCGCGGGCGCGGCGGGCGGCACCTGCGGCGGCATGATCGGCGTGCTCGGCGCCGAGCCCGCCCGCGGCGCCGAGCTGGTCGCCGGGACGGTGGGCCTGCCCGGCGCGCTGGCCGGCGCCGACCTGGTAATCACCGGCGAGGGCCGGCTGGACGCGCAGAGCGCCGGCGGCAAGGTCGTCTCGGTGGTCGCCGCGCTGGCCCGCGAGCACGGGGTCCCGGCGGTCGCCCTGGCCGGCGGCGTCGCGGGCCCCCTGGACGACCTGCACGAGCTGGGCCTCACCGCCGCCTTCAGCATCGCCGACGGCCCCCGCACGCTGGCGGAACTCACCGGTTCGGCGGCCCCGCTGCTGGCCGCCCTCGCCGAGCAGGCCGCGCGCCTGCACCTGGCCCGTCCGGCCTGAGGTTCGGCGCGATCCGCCCGGCCTGAGGGCCCGGCACGATCCGCCCGGCGCGATCCCCTGAACCGATCGGCCGGGCGCCCACCCCGCAGTCAGCAAGTCAAGGAGCACCATGGAGACCGCAGGCCCCGCCCTGCTCGTCGCGCTCGCGGCGAGCATCGGCTTGATCGTCCTACTGAGCGGCCGGTTCAAGCTGCACCCGTTCCTCGCGATCGTGCTGTCCACCTACGCCTTCGGGCTGGTGGCCAAGGCCGTCGGCGCGGGCGTGGGGTCCGACAAGCCCTACCTGCCCGACCTGGGCAAGACGATCGCCGAGGGCTTCGGGCAGATCCTGATCAGCATCGGGCTGGTGATCCTGTTCGGCACGATCATCGGCAAGGTGCTGGAGCGCACCGGCGCGGCCGTCACGCTCGCCGAGGCCGTGCTGAAGGTGGTGGGCAGGCGGCATCCGGCCATCGCGATGTCGCTGATCGGCTGGGTCGTGTCGATCCCGGTGTTCTGCGACTCGGGCTACGTGGTGCTGTCCCCGCTGCAGCGCTCCATCGCCCGCAAGACCGGCAAGAACCCCGTCGTGCTCGGCACGGCGCTGGCCACCGGCCTGTACGCCTCGCACACCTTCGTCCCGCCGACGCCCGGTCCCATCGCGGCCGCCGGGAACGTGGGCATCGGCGCCGACGGCCTGGTCTGGGTCATCCTGTTCGGCATCCCGGTGTCGCTGGCCGCGGCGCTGGCCGGGCTCGCCTGGGCGCTCAAGCGCACCGGGAACCTGGAGAGCGCGCTGCCGGACGCCGAGCAGACCTTCGAGGAGTACAAGGCCCAGTTCGACCGCATCCCCGGCCTCGGCCGGGCCCTCGCGCCGATCCTGATCCCGATCCTGCTGATGGCGCTCGGCTCGGTGGCCTCGTTCCCCTCCGGCGGCGGCACGCTGATCGGCGGCACCGCCGGGGACGTCCTGACCGACCTCGGCGCGCCGGTGAACTCGCTGCTCATCGGCGTCCTGCTCGCGCTGGCGCTGCTGCCCACCACCCGCGACGCCAAGGTCTTCACCACCTGGGTCGGCGAGGGCATCGCCGACGCCGGCACCATCCTGGTGATCACCGGTGCGGGCGGCGCGTTCGGCGCGGTCATCAAGGCCACCCCCATCGCCGACTACATCAAGACCCTGGTCGGCGACGGCTCCTCGATCGGCGGCCTGACCGCGCTGCTGGTGCTGTTCGGCCTGGCCGCCCTGCTGAAGACCGCGCAGGGCAGCACCACCGCCGCGCTGATCATCACCTCCACGCTGGCGCAGCCGCTGCTGCCCGCGCTCGGCCTGGACGGGATGCTCGGCGGCATCCCGATCGGGCAGGTGCTGGCGGTGATGGCGATCGGCGCGGGCTCGATGGTGGTCAGCCACGTCAACGACTCCTACTTCTGGGTCGTCACGCAGTTCTCCGGCATGAACGTCTCGACCGCGTACCGCGCGCAGACCGCCGCCACGCTGGTCCAGGGCCTCACCGCCCTGGCGCTGGTCCTGGTGATGGGCGCGGTGCTGCTGTGAAGCACGGGGGCGCCGCCTGGGCGGCGCCCCCGCCCCCGTCTCAGGAGGCCCGGACGGGCTCCGGCTCCGGCGCGACGGCCGGACCGGGACCGTCCGGGCCCTCGCCGTCGGCGGACCCGGCCGGGACCGCACCCGGAGTCTTGATCGCCAGCGCCGGGATGAACACGTGGGCCAGCGGGCCGATCGCGACCGCGTACAGCAGGGTGCCGATGCCGACGGTGCCGCCCAGCAGCCAGCCGACCACCAGGACCGCCACCTCGATGCCGGTGCGCACCACCCGGATGGAGTGGCCGCGCGCCGCCAGCCCCGTCATGAGGCCGTCGCGCGGGCCCGCGCCGAGCCCGGCGCCGATGTAGCAGCCGGTCGCGAAGCCGCCGACCAGGATCGCCGCGACCAGGTAGGTCCAGCGCACCGCCAGCTGCTCCGGCTCGGGCAGCAGCCACAGGAACAGGTCGGCGAACAGGCCCACCGCCAGCACGTTGCTGATCGTGCCGATGCCGGGGCGCTGCCGCAGCGGGATCCACAGCAGCATCACCAGCGCACCGGCGATGATGATCCACGCGCCGATCGACAGGCCGAACTGCCGGGACAGGCCCTGGTGGAACACGTCCCAGGGGTCGTTCCCGAGCGTGGAGGCCACCTGGAGGGCGATGCCCAGCCCGTACAGGGCCAATCCCACATAGAGCTGCACCAGGCGGCGTGCCATCAAGGCCATTTCAAGACTCCCTCAGAACTGCGACGACAGCGTGTCTCCGCTGGTCGTGCCGACCAGTCTGGCGGCCAGTGGTCTGGTTATTGAAGGGCCAATATGGAAAAGTGGTCTGTATGAGCACCCGTTACGTCAGCGGTCCCCAGCTCGCCCGGCTGCTGGGCGACGTCCCGCACGAGCGGCCCTTCTACGCCGCGCTGGCCCGCGCGGTGCGCGCCCTGGTCCTGGACGGGCGGCTGGCCCCGCGCACCCGGCTGCCCGCCGAGCGCGACCTCGCCGCGGCCCTCGGCGTCAGCCGCACCACCGTCACCGCCGCCTACGACGCGCTGCGCGCCGAGGGCTACGTCGAGAGCCGCCAGGGCGCGGGAAGCTGGACCAAGCTGCCGCCGGTGCGCATGTCGGCGCTGCCGCCGGGCACGGGGGGAGCCGGGGCGCGGGGGGCCGGCCCGGTGAACCGGGCCGCCGGCCGGTACGGCATGGCGCACGCGCCGATGGGCGTGGACTTCATCGACCTGGGCTGCGCGACGCCGGGCGCGCCCGCCGTCTTCGAGGAGGCCGTCGCCGCCGGGGCGGCCGAGCTGCCCCGCTACAGCGGCGGCCCCGGCTACGAGCCCGCCGGACTGGCCTCGCTGCGCGAGGTGGTGGCCGCCGGGTACGCCGCGCGCGGCGTGCCGACCCGCCCCGACCAGATCGTGATCACCAGCGGGGCGCAGCACGCCTTCACCGTGCTCGCCCAGATCCTGCTGGAGCCCGGCGACGCCGCCCTGGTGGAGCGCCCCACCTACCCGCACGCGCTCGGCGCGCTGCGGCGGCGCGGCGCCCGGCTGGTGCCGGTCGGCGTCAACGAGGGCTGGGACGTGGAGCTCATCGCGCAGACCATGCGGCAGGCCGCGGTGCGGATGGGCTACCTGGTGCCCGACTTCCACAACCCGACCGGCCTGCTGATGCCCGGCCCCGACCGGGCCGCGCTGGTGGAGGCCGCGCGCCGCGCCGACGCGTTCCTGGTGTCCGACGAGACCTTCGCCGACCTCGCGCTGGACCCGGACGCGCCGCGGACGCCGCCGCTGGCCGCGCACGACGGCGGCGGCCGGGTGATCAGCATCGGGTCGGCCTCCAAGCTGCTGTGGGGCGGCCTGCGCATCGGCTGGATCCGCACCACCGCGCCGCTGGCCCGCCGGCTCACCCTGGTCCGCGAGAGCATGGACATGGCGAGCCCGGTGCTCGACCAGCTCATCGTGCGCGAGCTGCTGCTGCGCGTGGACGAGGTGCGGGCCGAGCGCGCGGCGGCGCTGCGCGCGAGCCGCGACGCGCTCGCCGCGGCGCTGCGGGAGCTGCTGCCGGAGTGGGAGTTCGGGCTGCCGGAGGGCGGCATGTCGCTGTGGGCGAGGCTGGGCGCCCCGGTCGCGACGCTGCTGGCCGAGGCCGCCGAGCGGCACGGGGTGCGCGTGGTGCCCGGTCCGGCGTTCGGGGTCGACGGCGTGCTGGAGGACTTCGTGCGGCTGCCGTTCGTGCTGCCGCCCGACACCCTGCGCGCCGCCGTCGAGCGCCTGGCCGACGCCCACCGCGACGTGCAGGCCGCCCCGATGGCGCGGCCGCTGCCCGCCTACGTGTGAGGACCCGCGTGCGAGGACCCGGGAGGGCGGGGGTCAGGGGGCTCGCTGGATGTAGTCGACCAGGTGCTCGCGCTCGCTCTCCAGCGCGTCGATGGCGCTCTTGACGACGTCGCCGATGCTGACGATGCCGACCAGCCGGTCGCCGTCGACCACCGGCAGGTGCCGGACGCGGTGCTCGGTCATGGTGCGGCGCAGGTCGTCGACCCGCGCGTCCGGACCGCAGGTCCGCACCCGCTCGGTCATGATCTCGGCGACCGGGCGGTCCAGCACGGCGGCCCCGCCGCGGTGCAGGTGCCGCACCACGTCGCGCTCGGAGGCGATCCCGGCGATGGCCGTGCCGTCGGGGGACACCACCGCCGCGCCGATGTTGTGCTCGGCGAGGACGGCCAGCAGGGCGCCGACGGTGTCGTCGGGCCGCACGGTCGCCACCTCCGCGCCTTTTCTCCGCAGGATGTCGCTGATGCGCATGGGCTCACACTCCGCCGCCGACGCGGCCCCGCCGGGCGGAGGGGGCGTCCGGCTCGTCGCAGGGGCTGTTGCCGCATACGGTCGCATGTTCCGCGCGCCGCGAAAACCCCGGGCCGGTGACCCTTTGTCACCGCCTCCGGCATAAATCCCGTAGATCGGGAATCAAGGGCGGCATGGCGAGCGCATCCCCCCGGACCATCGAGACCGACATCCCGTCCAGACTGGACCGGCTCCCGTGGTCCCGCTGGCACTGGACGGTCCTGCTGGGCCTCGGCGCGGTCTGGATCCTGGACGGCCTGGAGGTCACGGTCGTCGGCGTGATCGGGCCCCGGCTGACCGACGAGGCCGGCGGGCTCGGGCTCACCGACTCCCAGGTCGGCCTGGCCGCGGGCGTCTACGTGATCGGCGCCTGCCTGGGCGCGCTGTTCTTCGGCCACCTCACCGACCGCTTCGGCCGCAAGAAGCTGTTCCTGCTCACCCTCGCGCTGTACCTGGCGGCGACGGTGGCGACCGCGTTCTCGTTCAACCCGCTGTGGTTCTACGCCTGCCGGTTCCTGACCGGCGCGGGCATCGGCGGCGAGTACGCCGCGATCAACTCCGCGATCGACGAGCTCATCCCGGCGCGGGTGCGCGGCACCGTGGACGTGCTGGTCAACGGGTCGTTCTGGATCGGCACCTCGCTGGCGGCCGCCCTGTCGATCCCGATCCTCAACGGCGACCTCGTCCCCGAGGACATCGGCTGGCGCGCGCTGTTCGCGCTCGGCGGCCTGCTGGGCCTCGGGGTGCTGTTCGTGCGGCGCACGGTGCCCGAGAGCCCGCGCTGGCTGTTCATCCACGGCCGGGAGGACGAGGCCGAGGAGATCGTGTCCGGCATCGAGCGCCGCGTCCGCGAGGAGACCGGCGACGAGCTGGAGCGCCCCGACCGCACCCTCCGCGTCCGCCAGCGCCGCGCCATCGGCTTCGGCGAGATCGCCCACACCGCGCTCAAGCTGTACCCGCGCCGCACCGTGCTGGGCCTGTCGCTGTTCGTCGGGCAGGCGTTCCTCTACAACGCCGTCTACTTCACCTACGCGCTCGTGCTGGCGAAGTTCTTCAAGGTCTCCGACACCCACGTCGGCTACTACCTGATCCCGATCGGCCTCGGGAACTTCCTCGGCGCGTTCCTGCTCGGCCGGCTGTTCGACGTGGTCGGCCGCCGCGTGATGATCGCGGCGTCCTACATCGGCTCGGGCGTGCTGCTGGTGGGCACCGGGCTGCTGTTCCGCGCCGAGGTGCTGAACGCCTGGACGCTCACCGCCTGCTGGTGCGCGGTGTTCTTCCTGGCCTCCGCCGGCGCCAGCGCCGCCTACCTCACCGTCAGCGAGATCTTCCCGATGGAGACCCGCGCGATGGCCATCGCCGCCTTCTACGCCGTGGGCACCGGCCTCGGCGGCGTGATCGGCCCGGTGCTGTTCGGCCGCCTGGTGGAGACCGGCGAGCCCGGCGCGGTGGCCGGGGGCTACTTCCTGGGCGCGGGCCTGATGGTGGCCGCCGGGGTGGTGGAGCTGCTGATCGGCGTGGAGGCCGCGGGGCGCTCCCTGGAGGACGTGGCCGAGCCGCTGTCGGCGCGGGCCGAGCGCGCGTCCGCCTGACCCGGGCCTCCTTTCGGCGCACCCCGGCCGCGGGGCGCTCCCCAGCGCTCACGTATCGTGATCACTCACGTGCAAAGCGTCGCCAGGGGAGAATCGCCCGGAAGGAGCACGCCCGTGCCCATACCCCGCATCGTGATCGTCGGAGCCGGCTTCGCCGGCTACGGCGTGGCCCGCCGGCTGGAGCGCAAGCTGCGGCCCGGCCAGGCCCAGATCAAGATCATTTCTCCGGCCGGCTACTCGCTCTACCAGCCGCTGCTGCCCGAGGTGGCCGCCGGCGTGCTGGACCCGCGCTCCATCGCCGGGCCGCTGCACCGGCTGCTGCGCCGCACCCAGCTGGTGCCCGGCACCGCCTGCGGCGTCGACCTGGACGCCCGCGCCTGCGAGGTCGAGCTGATCGACGGCAAGAGGGTGGCGGTGCACTACGACCGGCTGGTGCTGGCCCCCGGCAGCGTCACCCGCACCTTCGACATCCCCGGGCTCAAGGAGCACGGCCACGGCATGAAGAACCTGGCCGAGGCCGTCTACCTGCGCGACCACGTCATCGCCCAGCTGGAGCTGGCCGTCGTCGCCCGGGACCCGGCCGAGCGCGCCGCGCGCCTGGGCTTCCTGGTGGTCGGCGGCGGCTACTCGGGCGTGGAGACCGCCGCCAACCTGCAGCTGCTGACCGCCAAGGCGCTGCGCCGCTTCCCGCGCCTGGACCCCGACCTGCTCAACTGGACGCTGGTCGACATGGCCCCGCACCTGCTGCCCGAGCTGGGCGAGCGCCTGGGCGAGGTAGCCCTGGACAAGCTGCGCCGCCGGGGCGTGGACATCCGGCTGCGCACCAGCGTCTCGCGGATCACCGCGGACTCGGTCGAGCTGACCGACGGCCGCACCATGCCCACCCGCACCGTGGTGTGGACGGCGGGCGTCACCCCGAGCCCGGTCGTGGCGACCCTGGACCGGCCCACCGAACGCGGCCGCCTGGTCGTCGGCGCCGACCTGTGCCTGCCCGGCCACCCCGAGGTGTTCGCGCTCGGCGACGCCGCGGCGGTGCCCGACCTGGTGTCGGGCGACGGCGCGATCTGCCCGCCCACCGCCCAGCACGCCACCCGGCAGGCGCGCGTCGCCGCGCACAACGTGATCGCCTCGCTGCGCGGCTCCTCGCCGCGCCGCTACCGCCACCACGACCTCGGCATGGTCGTGGACCTCGGCGGCGACGAGGCGGTGGCCCGCCCGCTCGGCATCGGCCTGACCGGCGCCAGCGCGCAGGCGGTGACCCGCGCCTACCACCTGCTCACGGTGCCGGGGATGCGCGCCAAGGCGCGCGTGGCGGGGGACTGGTCGCTGCACGCCATGGCGGGCGACGACCTGATCCGGCTCGGCTTCCTCGACACGCGCACCGGCCGCCAGGCCGACGTGGAGCACTCGGCCGACACCGAGCCGGCCGGCGCCCGGCCGAACGGCGCGGTCAGCGGGGCACCGGCGGACGGTAAGGCTTCGGCAACCGCCGGTGATTCCTCGGTCGCGGCGGGTAAGGGCTGACCGAGGAAGATCATCGGAAGGGAGACCGGGATGAGCGCACGGTCCCGCGGCCCGCACCGCCGCCCCTGGCGCCGTCCCGGCGCGGCCCTCGCCGCGGCCGCGCTGGCGGCCGGGCTGGCGACCGCCTGCGGCTCCGGCGACGAGGCCGGCGTGGTCAACCTCTACAACGCGCCGCAGCAGAACCTGGCGAAGATCGTCGAGCGCTGCAACACCGAGGCGAAGGGCCGCTACCGCATCGTGCTGAACACGCTGCCGCGCGGCGCCGACGACCAGCGCGAGCAGCTGGTGCGGCGGCTCGCCGCGGGCGACTCCGGCCTGGACGTGCTCGGCCTGGACGTCACCTGGACCGCCGAGCTGGCCGAGGCCGGGTGGATCCGCGAGTGGACGGGCCGCCACGCCGAGGAGGCCAGGCGCGGCACGCTGGCGGCCCCGCTGGAGACCGCCGTGTGGGACGGCAGGCTGTACGCCGCGCCCTACAACACCAACGTCCAGCTGCTGTGGTACCGCTCGGACCTGCTGCCCGAGCCGCCCGCCACCTGGAAGCAGATGATGGACGCCTCGGCCCGCCTGGCGGCCGCCGGGAAACCCGCCTACGGCGAGGTGACCGGCGCCCAGTACGAGGGCGTCGTGGTGTGGTTCAACAGCGTGGTCGCCTCCGAGGGCGGCAGCATCCTCAGCAAGGACGGCAAGCGCGTCGACCTCGGCCCGCCCGCGCGGAAGGCGCTCCAGGTCATGCGGGACTACGCCCGCTCCAAGGCCGCCGACCCGTCGCTGTCCAACACCAAGGAGGACGACGCGCGCCTGGCGGTGGAGAGCGGCCGCGCCGCCTACGAGGTCAACTGGCCCTTCGTGTACGCGTCGATGGCCAGCAACAAGCCCGACATGCTGCCGAACTTCAAGTGGGCGCCCTACCCCGGGGTGAACGGCCCCGGCCGCGCGCCGCTGGGCGGCGCCAACTTCGCCGTCAGCGCCTACTCCAAGAAGCCGGAGGCGTCCTACGAGGCCGCGCTGTGCCTGCGCGACCCCGAGAGCCAGCGCATCGCCGCCGTCAGGGACGGCCTGCCGCCCACCATCGAGTCGGTCTACGGGGCCGAGGGCATGGCCAAGGCGTACCCGATGCGCGACGCCATCCGGCAGGCGCTGAAGACGGCCGTGCCGCGCCCCAAGACCCCGACCTACCAGAACGTCTCCACCGTGACCGCGGTGACGCTGTCGCCGCCCGCGTCGATCGATCCGCCCCGCACGCTGTCCACGCTGCGCGAGCAGATCACCGACGCGCTGGACAGCAAGGGGGTGCTCCCGTGAGCAAGGGGAGGGCGGCCGCGCTCAGCGAGGGCCGCAAGGCCGAGCGCCGGCTCGGCTGGTGGCTGTGCGCGCCGGCCGCGGCGGTGATGCTGCTGGTCACCGGCTGGCCGATCGTCTACTCGGTGCTGCTGTCGCTGCAGCGCTACGACCTGCGCTTTCCCGCCGACAAGGCGTGGATCGGGCTGGCCAACTACGGCACCGTGCTGACCAGCGGGTTCTGGTGGCAGGCGTTCGGCGTCACGCTGCTGATCACCGTCGCCAGCGTGCTGCTGGAGCTGGTGCTGGGCATGGCGATCGCGGTGGTCATGTACCGCACGATCATGGGACGGGGCCTGATCCGCACCGTGGTGCTGATCCCGTACGGCATCGTCACCGTCGCGGCGGCCTACGGCTGGAAGTACGCCTGGACGCCCGGCACCGGCTGGCTGGCCGGGATGCTGCCCGAGGGGACCGCGCCGCTCACCCAGCACTGGCCCGCGATCGGCATCATCATCCTGGCCGAGGTGTGGAAGACCACCCCGTTCATGGCGCTGCTGCTGATGGCCGGGCTCGCCCTGGTGCCCGAGGACGCGCTGAAGGCCGCCTCGATGGACGGCGCGACCGCCTGGCAGCGCTTCCGGATGATCACGCTGCCGCTGATGAAGCCGGCGATCCTGGCGGCGCTGCTGTTCCGCACCCTGGACGCCTTCCGCATCTTCGACAACATCTACGTGCTCACCAACGGCGCGCAGAACACCTCGTCGGTCTCGGTGATCGCCTACCACAACCTGATCGGCGGGCTGAACCTCGGCATCGGCTCCACCATGTCGGTGCTGATCTTCATCGCCGTCGCGATCATCGCGTTCGTGTTCATCAAGGTGCTCGGCACCTCCACGCCCGGTTCAGGAGGGAGGCGCTGATGGCCGTCTCGGGCGCGCTCAGGGCCCGCTGGGGCCTGGTCAACCTGCTGGTGCTGCTGTACGCGCTGGTGCCGGTGGTGTGGATCGCCTCGCTGTCGTTCAAGACCCCGGCCAGCATCACCGACGGGAGCTTCGTCCCGCACCAGTGGACGCTGGACAACTACAAGGGCATCTTCCGCAACGACGACTTCACCCGCGGCCTGGTCAACTCCATCGGCATCGGGCTGATCTCGACGCTGATCGCCATCGTGATCGGCACCATGGCCGCCTACGCCATCGCGCGGCTGGAGTTCCCCGGCAAGTCGCTGATGCTGGGGGTGTCGCTGCTGATCGCGATGTTCCCGCAGATCTCGCTGGTCACCCCGCTGTTCCAGATCGAGCGCAGCATCGGGCTGTTCAACACCTGGCCGGGCCTGATCCTGCCCTACATCACCTTCGCGCTGCCGCTGACCATCTACACCCTGTCCACCTTCTTCAAGGAGATCCCGTGGGACCTGGAGAAGGCGGCCAAGATGGACGGCGCGACCGCCTTCCAGGCGTTCCGGATGGTGATCGCGCCGCTGGCCACGCCGGGGGTGGTGACCACCGCGATCCTGGCGTTCATCGTGTGCTGGAACGACTTCCTGTTCTCGATCTCGCTGACCTCCTCCAGCGCGGCCCGCACCGCCCCGGCGACGATCTCCTTCTTCACCGGCAGCTCGCAGTTCGAGGACCCGACCGGGTCGATCGCCGCGGCCGCCGTCGTCATCACGATCCCGATCGTGATCTTCGTGTTGCTGTTCCAGCGCCGGATCGTCTCCGGCCTGACCTCCGGTGCGGTGAAGGGATGAGGCAAGGGATGGGGCCCGAGCATGGCTGAGATCGTTCTGGACGGGGTGGGCAAGCGCTTCCCCGACGGCACCGTCGCGGTGCACGACATGGACCTCACGATCGCCGACGGCGAGTTCATCATCCTGGTCGGGCCGTCGGGCTGCGGGAAGTCCACCACCCTCAACATGATCGCGGGGCTGGAGGACATCACCACCGGCGAGCTGCGCATCGACGGCGAGCGCGTGAACGAGCGCGCGCCGCGCGACCGCGACATCGCGATGGTGTTCCAGTCCTACGCGCTCTACCCGCACATGACGGTGCGCGAGAACATCGGCTTTCCGCTGCGCCTGGCCAAGGTGGACAAGGCCGAGGCCGACAAGAAGGTCGCGGAGGTCTCGCAGCTGCTGGACCTGGACGAGCTGCTGGACCGCCGCCCGGCCAACCTGTCGGGCGGCCAGCGCCAGCGGGTCGCGATGGGCCGCGCCATCGTGCGCGACCCCAAGGCGTTCCTGATGGACGAGCCGCTGTCGAACCTGGACGCCAAGCTGCGCGTGCAGATGCGCACGATGATCTCGCGCCTGCAGAACCGGCTCGGCACCACCACGGTGTACGTCACCCACGACCAGACCGAGGCGATGACCCTCGGCGACCGCATCGTGCTGATGCGCAAGGGCGTGGTGCAGCAGGTCGGCTCGCCCGAGGATCTGTACGAGCACCCGCACAACCTGTTCGTGGCCGGGTTCATCGGCTCGCCGTCGATGAACTTCCTGCCCGCCCGGGTCTCCGGCGACGTCCTGGAGACCGTGATCGGCGAGATCCCGCTGCTGGACCGGATGCGCGTCGCGCTGTCGGAGCACGGGAACCCGGCCGAGGTCATCCTGGGCGTCCGGCCCGAGGCGTTCGCCGACGCCCAGCTGGTGCGCGAGCGCGACCCCCAGGGCCGGGACCGCTACCGCACCTTCGGCGGGCACGTGGACGTGCTGGAGTCGCTGGGCGCGGAGAAGTTCGCCTACATCTCGCTGGACGAGGCGGGCGCCATCCAGTCCGAGCACCTGGCCGAGGCGTTCCAGGGCAACCTGGCCTCCTCCAAGGAGGTGCAGCTGGTGGCGCGGCTGGACGCCCAGTCGCGGGTCAGGGAGGGCGAGGACGTCGACCTGGACTTCGACCCGGCCGACATCCACCTGTTCGAACCCGACAGCGGCCTGAACATCACCGAGCACGTCGCCCGGGCCCAGTAGGCGGGACGTCCGGCCGGCGCGACCCCGCCGGCCGGACGTCCCCGTCCGCGCCCCCCGTCAGCCCACGTCGAAGCGCGCCAGCAGCCGCATCACGCGCGGCGACAGCCGCGCCGTCAGGTAGCCCAGGCGCGCCTCGGGCGTGACCGGCACGACCGCCTTGTCCTTCTGCACGGCCGCCACGATCTGCTTGGCGACGCCCTCGGGGCCGAAGTTGCGCAGCGCGTACGCGCGCGAGGCGCGCCGCTGGTGCTCGCGCTGGTCGTCGTCGGACAGCCCCACGAACCGCGAGGTCCGGGTGATGTTGGTGTTGACGATCCCCGGGCAGATCGCGCTGACCCCGATGCCCTTGCCCCTCAGCTCGGCGCGCAGGCACTCCGACAGCATCAGCACCGCCGCCTTGCTGGTGGCGTAGGCGGGCAGCGTGCGCTGCGGCGTGAACGCCGCCGCCGACGCGGTGTTGACGATGTGGCCGCCCTGGCCGCGCTCGGCCATCTGCGCGGCGAACAGCCGGGAGCCGTGGATCACGCCCCACAGGTTGACGTCCAGCACCTTGCGCCAGTCCTCGACGGTGTGGCCGAGGAACGGCCCGGCCATGCCGATGCCCGCGTTGTTGACCACCACGTCCGGCACGCCCAGGTCGTGCAGCACCGCCTTGGCGAAGTCCTCCATCGCGGCGGCGTCGGAGACGTCCACCTGGAAGGCGTGCGCGGCGGGGCCGACCAGCCCGGCCAGCTCGGCGGTGCGCTGCGCGGTCGGCAGGTCCAGGTCGGCGGCGACCACCTCGGCGCCGCGCTCGGCGAACGCCAGCGCGGTGGCGCGGCCGATGCCGCTGCCCGCGCCGCTGACCACCGCCAGCGACCCCTCGAAAGGTCGCCGCTCCGGGGCGACCCGGGCGCGCCGCAGCGCGCGGGACTCGGCGGCGCTCAGCGGGCCGCCGGCGACGCCGGTGATGTGCTCGCCGATCCAGCGCGCGACCACCTCGGGGTGGCTGCGCACCACCCAGTGCCCGGCCGCGATCGGCCGCAGCGACAGCTCCGGCACCCGGTCGCCCAGCCCGGCCACCAGGTGCGGCGACACGAACAGGTCCCTGGTCGGCACGATGACCTGCGTGGGCACGTCGGTGCGCCGATCACGCGGTCGGCGCATCCGCTGGAGCATGTTGGCCCGGTACAGGCCGACGCCGGCCGCGCCGTCGCGCGCCATCGTGCGCGCCGGGTGGCCCTCGCGCGGCCGCACGCCCTCGCCCAGCTCCAGCGCGCGCGTGAACGGCCCGGTCAGGCCCGCGCGCCACATGACCTCGGGCAGCAGCGGCGTCTGGAAGAAGTAGATGTACCAGGACCGCAGGGCCTGCCCCACCGAGTGCTTGACGCGGCGCGGGGTGGGCCGCCGCAGGTTGTCGCGGGTGAGCCGCGCGACGTGGTCCAGGCACGGCCCCGAGATCGAGGTGAAGGAGGCGAACCGGTCGGCCATCGTGCAGACGGCCTCCCACGACTGGATCGAGCCCCAGTCGTGCCCGACCAGGTGCACCTTGCGCTCGGGCGCGACGGCGTCCAGGACGGCGCGCATGTCGGCCATCAGGTACTCGAAGGTGTAGCGCTTGCGGCCGAACGGCCGGGAGGAGGCGCCCGCGCCGCGCACGTCGTAGCGCACCACGTGGTAGCGCCCGGCCAGCTCGTCGGCGACCTCGTCCCACACCGCGTGGGTGTCGGGGTAGCCGTGCATCAGCAGCACGGTGGGGCGCGCGGGGTCGCCCTGCTCGTAGACCGCGAGGTCCACGCCGTCGCCGCGGACCCGCCTGCTGCGCACGGCGGGGGAGGGGGTCTTGCCGTCGGTCATGCCGATGCCTTTCGTGCTGCCCAGCGGTGCACGTGGGGCAGGTCGTCGTCGAGCCAGTAAGCGTCGTCCGCGGTCACCACGAGGATCTCCTCGAACTTCACGCCGACGCCGCGGAAGCCGATGTGCGGTTCCACCGCCCACAGGCCGGGCGTCGGCGGGTGCTGGGACCGCTTGGCGCCGTTCCACAGCGGGGAGCGGCCCTCCAGCCGCTCCTTGACCAGCTCGCGGCCGATCGTCTGCAGGAACCGTACCCCGAACGGGAAGCCCACACCCTTGGGCAGCATCCCCCCGATGATCCCGACCTGGTGGCCGATGACGCGCCCGGGGTACTTGCGGTGCCGGTTGTCGTAGCCCTGCCGCTCGATGAGCGCGTCCACCTCGGCGTAGATGTCGGCGAACGTGCGCCGCTCGCGCACCAGGTCCAGGATCAGCCCGCGGTAGACGGCGAGGTCGGCGTCGAGCCGCTCCCAGATCCGGTTCCGGCCGAGCACGCCGCCGTAGCCGATGTCGGCGGAGTACCCCTGCCTCACCGGCGCCATGTCGAGGATGTAGGGCATCCCCTCCTCCAGGCGCGCGGAACTGGGCAGGAACTGGGTGGGCACCTTGAAGCCGCGGAAGGCGGTGCGGTCGCCGAACCAGGCGAAGGGGGTGTGCAGCCAGTCGTCCACGCCGTGGGCGCGCAGCCAGCGGCGCATCCGCCGGCACGCCTCGCGCTCGGTCACGCCGGGTTCCAGCGTGGCCGCCACCTCGTCGGCGCACTGGTAGCACAGGCGCTGTATCTCCCGGAATCGCTCAAGCTCCGCGCGGTCGTCGGTGCGGGCGAGCGCCACTTTATTGGACACATCGTTAATTAACCGCCTGGACTGAACTTCGGTCAAGTCGGCCCCGGCGTGACCCTCGCCACCGCCCCTCGGGGAAAAGGAGATCCTCTGCTATGGGAACAGCCCGTACGGCCCGGGACCCGTGTCCTGACCACCTGGTACCGATCCCCGGCTCCTGGTGTCAGCCCCTTGCCCACGCTCCCCGGAAACCCCAGCTGCCACGCGAGTGCCTAACTGACCCGGTGGGGGCGAAGCCGAAGGCGAGCCCCCACCGGGTCAGATCGCGAAGCGATGTGGCACTCGCCGAGGCACGGTCAGGGGTGCGAGCCGCTAGGCGAGTACTCCTGGGCCGAGACTCCAATTAATACGGGTCGTATCCCGCGGCCTGCGCGGCGGGGGACTGGAGGAGGTACTCCAGCGCGCGCGGGGTGGAGCACACCTGCGAGGGGTGGTGCGAGGGGCGCAGGTAGACCGGCGCCTCGCCGAGCAGCAGCCGGAAGATGCCGGGCACGTGGCCCTTGCGCACCGAGCGCCGGTAGGAGCGGTACACCCGGGGGAAGGACACCTTGCCCTTGATGGTCGGGTCCTGCCGCAGCAGGTACAGCGAGCCGCCGATCAGCGCCCAGTACAGGAAGAACAGCGACACCACCCAGGCCAGCACGCGGGTGGGGTAGCGGCCGCCGACGGCCTTGTAGACGTCGAACACCACCGACCGGTGCTCGACCTCCTCGGCGCCGTGCCAGCGCAGCAGGTCCAGCATGGTCGGGTCCACGCCGGCCTTGTCGAGCCGGTCGTTGTCCATGATCCACTGGCCGAGCACCGCGGTGTAGTGCTCGATGGAGGCCACCGCCGCCAGCTCGAAGCGCAGCCGCCGGCGCCACCTGCGCGGCGAGCGCTCCTTCAGCGCCGCCATCTGCGCGGGCCGCTCGGCGTTGCCCCGGCCCGCCGGGCCGGTGATCTTGGAGACGTCGATGCCGTTGGCCTCCAGGATCTGGTCCAGCACGCCCTGGTGGGAGCGGGCGTGCACCATCTCCTGGCCGATGAAGCCGCGGATCTCCTCCAGCAGCTTGGCGTCCTTGATGTAGGGGCGGGCGTCCTTGACGCACTGGATGAACCACTTCTCGCCCTCGGGCAGGACGATGTGGAAGGAGTTGATGATGTGCGTGGCGACGGGGTCGCCGGGCACCCAGTGCAGCGGCGTCTTCGACCAGTCGAACGAGACCCGCCGGGTCTTGATGGGAGGGTGCCGCTCATCGATCTCGAACGTCGGTTCACCGGATGTCAGGGGCCTGGCCATTCCCTCTCCTTCGCTTCCGCGCGCCGCGTATCGAAGCAGGGTACAGACGTTGCTTACCGGGCAGTAGCCATCTCCGGCGAGGCATGTGACATGGGTTTTGTCTTGTGTCCCGGGCCACAACGGCGCCCCCGGACACCACCGCCGGGTGACAAGAAGAGATCAGATCGTGATGCGGTGCGCGCCGGTGTAGACGTTCATCGACGCGCCGCGCAGGAAGCCCACCAGCGTCATGCCCGCGTCGGCCGCCAGGTCCACCGCCAGCGACGAGGGCGCCGACACCGCCGCCAGCACCGGGACGCCCGCCTGCATCGCCTTCTGGGTCAGCTCGAACGAGGCGCGCCCGCTGACCATCAGCACGTGCCCGGCCAGCGGCAGCAGCCCCTGGCGCAGCGCGTGCCCGACCACCTTGTCCACCGCGTTGTGCCGCCCGACGTCCTCGCGCAGCGCCAGCAGCCCGCCCGCGCCGTCGAACAGGCCCGCCGCGTGCAGCCCGCCGGTGCGGTCGAACACCCGCTGCGCGGCGCGCAGCCGGTCGGGCAGCTCCGCCAGCAGCTCCGCCGTCAGCTCCAGCGGGTCGTCCGCCACCTCGTAGGGGCGGTCGACGCGCAGCGCCTCGATGCTGGACTTGCCGCACACCCCGCACGCGCTGGTGGTGGTGAACGCCCGCGTCATCTCCTCGCCCGGCGGCCGCACGCCGGGGGCGAGCACCGCCTCCAGGACGTTCTGCTCCTCGGTGTCGGCGCAGTAGCGCATCGCGACCAGGTCGGCGGGCCCGGCGATGATCCCCTCTGCCGCCAGGAAGCCCGCCACCAGGTCGAAGTCGTCGCCGGGGGTGCGCATGGTGATGGTCAGCGGGCGGCCGCCCACGCGGATCTCCAGCGGCTCCTCGACCGCCAGGGTGTCGGGCCGCCGGGTGCGCGCCCCCTCGGTGCTGAGGCGCAGGACGGGCCTGCGCACGGTGATCCGGCCCATGCCGTGACCGTACCCCGCGGGGGCCGCGCCGGTGAACGCGCCGTCCCGGGTCGGGGTCCCCCCGCGGACGGGGCAGGGCACCCTGGCGGCCGGGGCGGCGCGGGACGGAGCATCAGAACGTAACAACAAATGACATTCAAGGCGCTTCCGGGGGAAACGGGGCGCCGCATCACGGGGAGCACCACACATCATGCGCACGTTCATCGCCCTGCCCCTGCTGGCCGCCGGTATCGCCCTGAGCGCCTCGGCCTGCCAGTTCGGCCAGCAGACCGTCGACGCCGGCGAGATCGAGAGCCAGATCAGCCGGAAGCTGGGGGTCGCCGCCTCCTGCCCCGGCGACCTCGACGGCAAGGTCGGCGCCGTCCTGCGGTGCGACTCGACCGTCGGGGACCAGCGGAGGACCGTCACCGTGACCGTCACCGAGGTGGAGGACGACCAGGTCCGCTTCACCATGCGGGTGGCCTGACGGCCGCCGCCCGGGGGCGGGTCAGTCGGGGACGCCGCGCGGTCGCGGGGTGCGCCAGCCGTAGCGCATCGCCGCGACCCGCAGCGCGAACGCCAGCACCGCCGCCCCGGCGGTGACGGTCGCGCCGTGCAGGTCCAGGCTGTGCGCGGCGGCGATCACCATCGCGCCCAGCATCGCCGGCAGCGCGTACAGCTGCCGGTCGTACAGCACGCCGGGGATCTGCCCGCTCATCATGTCGCGCAGGATGCCGCCCCCGACCGCGGTGATCACTCCCAGCAGCACCGCGTGCAGCGGCGACAGCCCGTGGTCCAGGGCCTTCAGGGTGCCGGTCACGCAGAACAGGCCGAGCCCGGCGGCGTCGAAGAACATCACCGCGGGCAGCAGCCGGGCGACCTGCGGGTGCCAGAAGAACACCAGCACGCACGCCGCCAGCGGCGTCAGCACGTAGCCGAGGCTGGTGAAGGCGGCCGGCGGGACCGCGCCGATGACCAGGTCGCGCAGCACGCCGCCGCCCAGCGCGGTGATCTCGGCCAGCACGACCACGCCGACCACGTCCAGCCGCTGGCGCACCGCCGCGAGCGCCCCCGACACCGCGAAGACGAAGATGCCGAGCAGGTCCAGCAGCCCGGGGATGGTCAGCTCCCTCATGGGCACGATCTTCCCGCACCCCTCCGGGCGGCGTCCGGGCAGGTCACCGGCGGCGGTCGGTGTCCCGGTTGGCCACCACCGCGGCGAGCGGCGGGATCACCATGGCCACCGCCGCCATGACGACGGCGGCGGGCACCGAGAAGTGCGCCACCACCGTCCAGGACAGCACGAGCAGCACCAGGCAGGCGCCCATCATGGCGGCGTAGGCCCGCTTGCGGCTCCGGATGTCCCCCCGCATCCCTCCACGGTACGCCCCGCCCGGGGCGGCCCCGCGGGCGGCTCGGTACCGTCGGGGTCCCCGGACCGGAAGGACACCGATGATGGACCTGTTCAGCTTGGCGGGCAAGAACGCGCTGGTCACCGGCGGCACCCGCGGCATCGGCCTGATGATCGCGCGCGGGCTGCTCCAGGCGGGCGCGGCGAGGGTGGTCGTCAGCTCGCGCAAGCCGGAGGCGTGCGAGAAGGCGGCCGCCGAGCTGGCGGAGTTCGGCACCGCCGTGCCCGTCCCCGCCGACATCAGCACCGAGGCCGAGTGCCTGCGGCTCGCCGAGGCGGTCGGCGACGGCCCGCTGCACATCCTGGTCAACAACGCGGGCGCGACCTGGGGCGCGCCGCTGGCGGAGTTCCCCGCCTCGGCGTGGGACAAGGTCGTGGACCTCAACCTCAAGGCGCCCTTCTACCTGACCCGCGCGCTGCTGCCCCGGCTGCGCGAGGCCGCGACTCCCGACGACCCGGCCCGCGTCATCAACATCGGCTCGGTGGACGGCATCATGACGCCGGGGGAGCGCTACTCCTACACCGCGAGCAAGGCCGGGATCCACCAGCTCACCCGGGTGCTGGCCAAGGAGCTGGGCCCCGAGGGCGTCACCGTCAACGCGATCGCGCCCGGCCCGTTCGAGTCCAAGATGATGGCGGCCACGCTCGACGCGTTCGGCGACGTCATCGCGAGCACCGTGCCGCTGCGGCGCATCGGCCGCCCCGACGACATGGCGGGCGCGGCCGTGTACCTGGCCAGCCGCGCCGGCGCCTACGTCAACGGCGCGGTCATCCCGGTGGACGGGGGCCTGACGACCCTGTGACCGGGACGGCCGCGCCGCTGCCGGCGCGCGGGCGGCGCGGGGTCAGGACTCGTACAGGCCGGCGATGACGTCGGCGTACTTGCCGTGCACCACGCGCCGCTTCAGCTTGAGCGTGGGGGTGAGCTCCTCGCTCTCGGCGGTCCACTCGGCCGGGAGCAGCCGCCACCGCTTGACCTGCTGGACGCGCGCGAGCCGCGCGTTGGCGTCGGCGACGGCCTTGCCGACCTCCTCCAGCACCAGCGGGTGCTCGGCGAGGGCGGCGAGGTCGGTGGTGTCCAGGCCGTGCGCGGCGGCCCACACCGGGGCGACCTCGCCGTCCAGGGTGATCAGCGCCACCACGTAGGGCCGCCGGTCGCCGAAGGCCAGCGCCTGCCCGATCAGGGGGTGCTCCTTGAGGTGGTTCTCGATCATGGAGGGGGCGATGTTCTCGCCGCCCGCGGTGATGATGATCTCCTTCTTGCGGTCCACCACGGTGAGGAAGCCGTCGGCGTCCAGCGCGCCGATGTCGCCGGTGTGCACCCAGCCGTCCTCGTCCAGCAGCTCGGCGGTGGCCTCGGGCCGGTTGAGGTAGCCGGGCGTGCAGGTCGCGCCGCGCACCAGGATCTCGCCGTCCTCGGCGAGGCGCAGCTCCACCCCGGCGAAGGCGCGGCCGACGGTGCCGAGCTTGAAGGCGTCGGGCAGGTTGGCGGTGATCGCGCCGGTGGTCTCGGTCATGCCGTAGGCGTCGAAGATCTTCAGGCCGAGCCCGGCGAAGAACCGCGCGACCTCCTCGGGCAGCGGCGCGGCGGCGCTGGAGGCCTGGGAGACCCGGTCGAGGCCGAGCAGGGCGCGCAGCGGGCGCAGCACGGCCGCGTCCCACTGCGCGAACGCGGCGGCGACCTCCTCCGGCACGCCGGGGCTGCCGTACTCCTGGGCGGCCACGTAGGCGCGCCCGGCGTCCAGCGCCTGGGCGACGGCGGCCTTCTTCTGCTCGTCCTGCTCGGCGCCCAGCGCCGCCTGCACGCCCGCCATGATCTTCTCCCAGACGCGCGGCACGCCGAAGAAGGCGTGCGGCCGCACCTCGCGCAGCGCGGTGGTGAGCTGGGCGGGGTCGGGGCAGAAGTGGATGTGGGCGGCCCGGCAGATCGGCAGGTAGTAGCTGAGCACCCGGTCGGCGATGTGCGCGAACGGCAGGTAGGAGATGCCGGCGTTGTGGCCGGGCAGGTCGGAGCTGCGCTCCACCATCGTGGCCTCGTGCAGCGCCATCGAGTGGGTGATCCGCACGCCCTTGGGGTTGCCGGTGGTGCCGGAGGTGTACAGCAGCGTGACGGTGTCGGCCGGGGTGAGCGCCCGCCAGCGCCGCTCGACCGCGTCGGGGTCGGCCGCGAGCCGCTGGCGGCCGAGCTCCAGGAACTCGCTCCAGCCGAGGAAGCGCTCCCCGGCGGGGCGGGCGGCCTCGTCCAGCACGATCACCGTGCGCAGCGCGGGCAGCCGGTCCAGCACCGGCAGCCAGCGGTCGAGCTGGTCGCGGCCGTCCAGCACCGCGATCTTGGCGGCGCAGTCGCCCGCGACGAACGCGATCTGGTCGGCGGCCAGGGTGGCGTAGACGGTGGTGGGGACGCCCCCGGCGTGCACCGCGCCGAGGTCGGCCAGCAGGTGCTCGCTGCGGTTGGGCATCATCAGCGCGACCACGTCGCCCGCCTCCAGCCCGAGCGCGGCGAACCCGGCCGCCGCCTCCAGCGCGCGGTCGCGGAAGCCGCCCCAGGTCAGCGTGCGCCAGCCGTCGCCCTCCCGGTCGGAGTAGGCGGGCAGGCCGCCGTGCGCCGCCGCCGTGTCGGCCAGCCGGGTGCAGATCGTCTGCCCCGCCACGGCCCTGTCCAGTTCGGCCCGCTCCGCCGCCAGGTTCCCGATCTCCACCATGTCGCGCCCTCTCACGGATGTCAGTAAGCACTTGCTTGAGAGAATCGCACCATGCCGAACCCGGTTCGGACAAGTCTTCGATCACGGATGCGGACGGTGGGGTACATTCCCGGCGTGACCCCCCTTCCGGCGCCGGTGCGCCTCACCCAGTACGCCCACGGCGGCGGCTGCGCCTGCAAGATCCCGCCCGGTGAGCTGGAGCGCATGGTGGCCGGGCTCACCGGCCCCGCCGGCCCCGGCGGGCCGCTGCTGGTCGGCGACGGGGACGGCGACGACGCGGCGGTGCTGCGCATCGACGGCGGCCGGGCCGTGGTGTCCACCGCCGACTTCTTCACCCCCGTGGTGGACGACCCCTACGACTGGGGCCGCATCGCCGCCGCCAACGCGCTGTCGGACGTGTACGCGGTCGGCGGCGTCCCGGTCCTGGCCCTCAACCTGCTGGGCTGGCCCCGCGACGCGCTGCCGGGCGAGCTGGCCCGCGAGGTGCTGCGCGGCGGCCGCGACGTCGCCGCCCAGGCCGGGTGCCCGATCGCGGGCGGGCACAGCATCGACGACCCCGAGCCCAAGTACGGCCTGGCCGTCACCGGCCTCGCCGACCCCGCGCGGCTGCTGCGCCTGGACGCCGGACGCCCCGGCCTGCCCCTGTCGCTCACCAAGCCGCTGGGCGTCGGCGTGCTCAACGCCCGCCACAAGGCCACCGGCGAGGTGTTCCCCGAGGCCGTGGCCACCATGACCGCGCTGAACGACCGGGCGTCCCGCCGGGCCCTGGACGGCGGCGCGGCCTGCGCCACCGACGTGACCGGCTTCGGCCTGCTGGGCCACCTCTACAAGCTGGCGCGGGCCAGCGGCGTCACCGCCGTGGTGCACGCGGCGGCCGTCCCCTACCTGGCCGGGGCCCGCCGGGCGGTGCGCGACGGCTTCGTCCCGGGCGGCTCCCGCCGGAACCTGGCGTGGGTGTCCCCGCACACCGGCTTCGGCCGCCTGGCCGAGGAGGAGCGGCTGCTGCTGGCCGACGCCCAGACCTCCGGGGGCCTGCTGGTGGCCGGGGAGGTGCCCGGCGCGCCGGTGATCGGCGAGCTGGCCCCCCGGGGGCCGAACGTGCTGGAGGTGCGGCCCTGAGCCGCCGAACACCGTCCTGACCTGCACCTATGTCGCCTGACGTGCGCCGTGCGCCCGGCCGCGTCAGGTCAAGTCAGCGGATAGCCTTCCCCGCGCGCCGTTCACCCGGAGATCAAGATGGGTAGGCAACGGCCGACTGCCGACTGCGGACGATTCGGGGGGACTGACCGCATGGCGACGTCGTCGTCCGGTGCGCCCGGCGCGCGCACCTTCTTCGGCCATCCCTGGGGGCTGGCCACGCTGTTCTTCACCGAGATGTGGGAACGCTTCAGCTTCTACGGGCTGCGCGCGATCCTGGTGCTGTTCCTCATCGCCCCTCCCGCCGACTCCGGGCTGGGCATGGCCGAGGGCACCGCCAAGGCGCTGCTCGGCGTGTACATGGCGATGGTGTACTTCGTCGCCCTGCCCGGCGGCTGGATCGCCGACCGCCTGCTGGGCGCGCGGCGGGCGGTGCTGGTGGGCGGCGTGGTCATCATGCTGGGCCACCTGTCGATGGCGATCCCCGGCGGCGCCGGCTTCGTCTACCTGGGCCTGGTGCTGATCATCCTGGGGACCGGGCTGCTCAAGCCCAACATCTCCACCATGGTCGGCAAGCTCTACCGGGGCGAGCACGACGCGCGCCGGGACGCGGCCTTCTCGATCTTCTACATGGGCATCAACATCGGGTCGCTGGCGCCGTTCGTGGTCGGCTACCTGGGCGAGCAGGTCAACTGGCACCTGGGCTTCGGCGCCGCCGCGGTCGGCATGGCGCTGGGCCTGGTCCAGTACCTGGCCGGCGGCCGGCACCTGGCGGGCGTGGGCGACCGGCCCGGCAACCCGCTCACCCCGGCCGAGCGCCGCCGCGTGCTGCGCACCGTCGGGCTGGCGGCGGCCGCGGCCGCCGCCGTGGTGCTGGTCTTCGCGGCGCTGGGACGGCTCACCGTGGACGGCGTCACCGTGGCGCTGACGGTGCTGGCGATCGTGGTGCCGGTGGCCTACTTCGGTTACATGTTCCGCAGCCCCGAGGTGTCGGGGGAGGAGCGGGTGCGGCTGCGCGCCTACGTGTGGCTGTTCCTGGCCGCCGCCCTGTTCTGGATGATCTTCGACCAGGCGGCCGGGCCGCTCAACATCTTCGCCCAGCAGAGCGTGGACCTCAGCGTGTTCGGCTGGCGGATGCCGGCGAGCTGGACGCAGAACATCAACCCCATCCTGATCATCTGCTTCGCGGCGGTGTTCGCCTGGCTGTGGGTGCGGCTCGGCGACCGGGTGGGCACCCCGCAGAAGTTCGCGTTCGCGCTGGTGATGTGCGGGCTGTCGTTCGTGGTGATGTCGGCGGCCTCGAACGCGGCGTCCGGCGGCGCGAAGGTGTCGCTGCTGTGGCTGATCGCGGTCTACCTGCTGCAGACGCTGGGCGAGCTGTCGCTGTCGCCGGTGGGCCTGTCGGTCACCACCAAGCTGGCCCCGCAGGCGTTCGCCAGCCAGATGATGGGCGTGTGGTTCCTGGCCACCGCCGCCGGGGACGCGGTCGGCGGCCAGGTCGCCCGGCTCCAGGAGCCCTGGGGCGACGTGCGCTACTTCCTGCTGCTCGGCGCCTGCACGCTGGCGGCGGGCGTGGTCATGTTCCTGTTCACCCGGTCGCTGCGGCGGCTGATGGGCGAGGAGCGCGGGGCGGCCGCCGCGACGGTGTGAGCCCGGCGCCCGCGCCGCCGCCCCCCGGGGCATGTTCCGGCAGGTCGTGTCAATGATCGACACGGTGGGTATGGGGTCGGTAACGGCCTCGCGGGCACGCGAGGCCGACGGAGCGGACCGAGGGAGCGGACATGACCATCGGGGGGATTATCACCGCCCTCATCTTCGGCGCCATCATCGGCGCCCTGGGGCGGCTGATCGTGCCGGGCAAGCAGAACATGCCGATCTGGCTGACCATCGTGGTGGGCATCGTGGCGGCCTTCATCGGCACCTGGCTGGCCAACCTGTTCGGGCTGAAGACCAGCGGGTGGAACTTCTGGGAGACGATCTTCCAGGTCGCCCTGGCGGTCATCGGCGTGTACCTGGTGACCGCGTTCTGGCCGAAGCGGACCGGCAGCCACTAGGGCCGGCCGTGCGCGGCCGGGGTGTCCGGCAGGACCGCGCCCGGCGGCCGTTCCCCACCTAGCCCGGGGAACGGCCGCCGGGCGCTCGCGTGCGTGGACGGGACCGCGGCGGCCGCCCGTTACGGCGTCCGTACGCGGTCAGGGCGCCTGCCGGGAGCGCTCAGGCGCCGGGCGAGCGCAGCAGCGGCCGCAGCTCCTCCAGCACCGCCGGGTCCTCGATGGTGGAGGGCGCCGCCACCTCGCGGCCGTCGGCGATACCGCGCATCGCGGCGCGCAGGATCTTGCCCGAGCGGGTCTTGGGCAGCGCCCGCACCACCGTGACCTCCTTCAGCGCGGCGACCGGCCCGACCTGCCGCCGCACCATCGCCACCAGCTCGTCGCGCAGCGCCTCCGGATCGGCCTCGGCGCCGCTCTTCAGCACCACCAGCCCGCGCGGCACCTGCCCCTTCAGCGCGTCGTGCACCCCGATGACGGCGCACTCGGCGACCGCCGGGTGCGCGGAGATGACCTCCTCCATCACGCCGGTGGACAGCCGGTGCCCGGCGACGTTGATGACGTCGTCGGTGCGGCCCATCACCCACACGTAGCCGTCCTCGTCGATCCGGCCGCCGTCGCCGGTCACGTAGTGGCCCGGGTGCCGGGTCAGGTAGGACTCCACGAAGCGCTCGTCGTCCTGCCACAGGGTGGGCAGCGTGCCCGGCGGCAGCGGCAGCCGGACCACGATGTCGCCGTCGTCGCCGGGCCCGGCGGGGGAGCCGTCGGGGGCCAGCACCCGCACGTCGTAGCCGGGCACCGGCACCGACGGCGAGCCGGGCTTGACCGGCAGCGGCTCCAGGCCGCGCGGGTTCGCCACGATCGGCCAGCCGGTCTCGGTCTGCCACCAGTGGTCGATGACGGGCCGGTCCAGGACGCGCGCGGCCCACGCGTAGGTGTCGGGGTCCAGCCGCTCCCCGGCCAGGAACAGGGTGTCCAGCGCCGACAGGTCGTACTGCGCGAGCAGGCGGCCCTCGGGGTCCTCCTTCTTGACGGCCCGGATCGCGGTGGGCGCGGCGAACAGCGCCTTCACCCGGTGCTGGGCGGCCACCCGCCAGAACGCGCCCGCGTCCGGGGTGCCGACGGGCTTGCCCTCGTACAGCACGGTGGTGCAGCCGGTCAGCAGCGGCGCGTACACGATGTAGGAGTGCCCGACGACCCAGCCGACGTCGGAGGCCGCCCAGAACACGTCGCCGGGGCCGACGCCGTAGACGTTCTCCATCGACCAGCGCAGCGCGACCGCGTGCCCGCCGTTGTCGCGCACCACGCCCTTGGGGCGGCCGGTGGTGCCGGAGGTGTAGAGGATGTACAGCGGGTCGGTGGCCGCGACCGGCACGCACTCGGCGGGCGCGGCGCCGGCGACGGCCTCGTCCCATTCCAGGTCGCGCGGGCGCACCAGGTCGGCGTGCAGTTGCGGGCGCTGCCGGACCACGCACCGCTCCACCTTGTGGGCGGCCAGCTCCAGCGCCTCGTCCAGCAGCGGCTTGTAGGCCACCACGCGGCCGCCTTCGATGCCGCAGGACGCCGACACCACGACCTTGGGGCGGGCGTCGTCGATGCGGGCGGCCAGTTCCTTGGCGGCGAACCCGCCGAACACCACCGAGTGCACCGCGCCGAGCCGGGCGCAGGCCAGCATCGCGACGACCGCCTCCGGCACCATCGGCAGGTAGAGCACCACGCGGTCGCCGCGGTCCACGCCGAGCCCGCGCAGCGCCCCGGCGAACCGCGCCACCAGGCCGGTCAGCTCGCGGTAGGTGTAGGTCGCGACGGTGCCGGTGACCGGGCTGTCGTAGACCAGCGCGGGCTGGTCGCCGCGGCCCTCCTCCACATGCCGGTCCAGCGCGTTGTCGCAGGTGTTCAGCTCGCCGCCGGTGAACCAGCGGTAGAACGGCGGGGCGCCGTCGTCCAGGACCCGGTCGGGCGGCACGAGCCAGCGGATGTCGCGCGCGGCCAGCCCCCAGAACCGCGTGGGGTCGGCGATGCTGCGTTCGTACGCGGCCGCGTAGGCGCCCATGTCGTCCTCCGGTGCAGAGCCCACCGCCCCGTCCTGGGTGAGGGGCGCACCCCTATACGGCCCGCCGGGGGAGGGGTTCGTCAAGGCCCCGCGCCGTACTGGCGGCCCGGGGCGGCCGATCTCCCCGCCCTCCCGGGCCCGCGCGCCGGGCCGTGCTCCCGGTCGTGCGCCGGACCGTGCTCCGGGCCGTGCTCAGCGGTGCCGGTGGCGCAGGCCGTGCGCCAGCGCGACCGCGGCCGCCAGCACCGCGCCGCCCGCCGCGATCCAGAAGCACAGCTCGTAGGCGTGCAGGGTCGGCGCGCCGGTCCCGGCGATGGTGTGCCCGGTCAGGACGGCGGCGGTGGCGGCCCCCGCGATCGAGCCGCCGGTGGTGCGCACCAGCGAGTTGATGCCGCTGGCGATGCCGCTCTGGTCCATCGGCACGTGCTGGACGGCCAGCGTGCCGAGCGCCGCGTAGGCGATGCCGAAGCCGACGCCCTGGATCGCGCTGAAGATCAGCATGTCGTACCCGTGCGCGTTGAACAGCGCCAGCCACACGTAGCTGAGCGCGGCGAACAGCGACCCGGTGGCCAGCGTGAAGGCCGGGCCGACCCGCGCGGCCAGCCGCCCGGCCAGCGCCGAGCAGGCCAGCATCGTCACCGTGCTGGGCAGCGTGTACAGGCCCACGTCCAGCACCGAGCCGCTCAGCCCGTACCCCAGCCTGTCCTTGGGCGTCTGCACGAAGTTGGAGACCAGGGTGAACGCGGCGAACATCGAGAAGCCCAGCAGGATCGAGGCCAGGTTCGCCGACAGCGACCGCGGCCCCACCAGCAGCCGCAGCCGCACCAGCGGCTCGCGGACCCTGGCCTCCACCAGCACCCACACCGCGCACGCGGCGGCCGCGCCGGCGAACAGCCCGAGCACCCCGCCGGAGGTCCAGCCCCACCGGTTGCCCTGGCTGATGCCCAGCAGCAGGCACACCAGCCAGACCGCCAGCAGCAGCGCGCCCGCGACGTCGGGGCGGCCGCCCGAGCGGGTGCCGACGTTCGGCGCGCTGAACCAGACCAGCACCATCCCGGCCGCCGCGAGCCCGGCGGTGATCCAGAACACCGGGTGGTGGCTGGTGGTGCGGTCGGCGATCAGGCCGGTCACCAGCATGCCGATGGTGCCGCCGACGCCCATGGTGGCGCTGACGATGCCGATGGCGGTGGTGACGCGCTCGCGCGGGAAGGCGTCCCGGATCGTGCCGATGGCCAGCGGGATCAGCGCGGCCGAGGTGCCCTGCAGGGTGCGCCCGGCCACCAGGACCGGCAGCGAGCCCGACAGCGCGCACACCACCGACCCGGCCACCAGCAGGCCCATCGCGACCAGGATCATCTTCTTCTTGCCGTACATGTCGCCGAACCGCGACAGCAGCGGCGTGGCGACCGCCCCGGCCAGCAGCGAGGCGGTGAACACCCAGGTCACCGCGGTCACCGAGGCGTCGAACAGCTGCATCAGCCGGGGCAGCAGGGGGATGACCAGGGTCTGCTGGACCGACACCACCATCCCGGCGGTGGCCAGGGCCAGCAGGGTGAGGCCGGGGTGCGGGGCGCCGTCGTGCCGGCCGGTCCGCGCGGGCGCCGCGATGGCGGCTTCGGTCATGGGGGGTCCTCCAGGGGGAGCGCGCCGGAGGTGCGGCGACCCGAGGAGCCTACTACTTACTTAAGGAAAGTAATTTGACTGTAAGGTCGATCACATGACCGCACCGGAGCGCGCTCCCGACGTCATCGAGATCGAGCGGGCCCTCACCCGGGTCGCGCACCTGCTCACCCGGGCCAAGCGGCACGACCGGGCCACCGCCGCCGCGGGCGTCCCGGTGGACCGCGCCGCCGTCCCGCTGCTGCGGCTGCTGGCCGAGCACGGCGCCCCGATGCGGCCCGGCGAGCTGGCCGCCCACCTGGCCGTGGAGCCCCCGCACGTGACCCGCCAGGTGCAGCGCCTGGAGAAGGCCGGCTACGTGGAGCGGGTGCCCGACCCCGACGACGGCCGCGCCCAGCGGGTGGGGCTGACCGAGGCCGGGGCCGCCGCCGTCGAGTGCGTCCGCGCCGTGGGCCGGCGCTGGGTGAGCGGCGCGCTGGCCGACTGGTCGCCGGAGGACCGGCGGCTGCTGGCCGGGCTGGTGCACCGCATGGTGGACGACTTCACCGCCTACTCCGCCAGCGACTGCGACCACTTCGGCATCGCCGGCCCGCCGGGCGGCCCGGTCGCCGAAGCGGCCCGCTGACCGTCCCGCATCCGAGATCAACGATCTCAGAGTGTGAACCCGTTCCGCTTCCGGAACCGCCCCCGCCGTCCATAGGGTTGCCCGGTGGACCCCATTCGGCCCGATCCCCGGCGACTCGTCCCCCGCACCGACGCCGTGCTGGCCGACCCCCGACTGGAGGCGGCCGCCGCGCGGCTCGGCCGCCCGCTGGTCAAGGCCGCCGTCACGGCCGCCCAGCAGCGCGCCCGCGACGGCGCGATCGCGCCCGACCAGGTCGCCCGCGCCGCCCTGGCCGCGCTGCCCGAGCACGCCGCCTCGCTGCGCCCGGTCGTCAACGCCACCGGCGTCCTGCTGCACACCAACCTCGGCCGCGCGCCCCTGTCGGAGGCCGCCCGCCGGGCCGTGGACGCCGCCGCCGGATGCGCCGACGTCGAGTACGACCTGGGGACCGGGCGGCGCGGACCGCGCGGCGCGGGCGCGCTGGCCGCGCTCCGGGAGGCGTGCCCGGCCGCCGAGGACGCCCAGGCCGTCAACAACAACGCCGCCGCCCTGGTGCTGGCCGCCACCGCCCTGGCCGCCGGACGCGAGATCGTCGTGGGGCGCGGCGAACTGGTGGAGATCGGCGACGGGTTCCGGCTGCCCGACCTGCTCGCCTCCACCGGCGCGCGGCTGCGCGAGGTCGGCACCACCAACCGCACCACCGCCGCCGACTACGCCGCCGCGCTCGGCCCCGACACCGGCTTCGTGCTGAAGGTCCACCCCTCCAACTTCCGGATCGAGGGCTTCACCGCCGAGGCCGGCGTCGCCGAACTCGCCGCGCTCGGCGCCCCCGTCGTGGTCGACATCGGCTCGGGCCTGCTGCGCCCCGACCCCCTGCTGCCCGGCGAACCCGACGCCGCCACCGCCCTCGCCGCCGGAGCGTCCCTGGTCACCGCCAGCGGCGACAAGCTCCTGGGCGGCCCCCAGGCCGGACTGCTGCTCGGCGACCGCGCCCTGCTCGCCGCACTGCGCCGCCACCCCCTCTACCGGGCCCTGCGCCTGGACAAGATGGCCCTGGCCGCCCTGGAGGCGACCCTGCGCGGCCCCGAGCCGCCCGTCACCCGGATGCTGCACGCCGACCCCCGCGACCTGCGCGACCGCGCCGCCGCCCTCGCCGCTGACCTCGCCGCCCACGGCGTGGACGCGCGGGCGGTCGACTCCACCGCCACCGTCGGCGGAGGCGGCGCCCCCGGCGTCGCACTGCCCAGCGCCGCCGTCGCGCTGCCCGCCGCGCTCGCCGCGCCCCTGCGCGCCCGCCGCGTCGTCGGCCGCCTGGAGAACGGCCGCCTGCTGCTGGACCTGCGCTCGGTGGACCCCGAGGGCGACAGCGCCCTCCGCGCCGCCGTGCTCGCCGCCCTGGAAGGGAACTGATGCAGGTCGTCGCCACCGCGGGCCACGTCGATCACGGCAAGTCCACGCTCGTGCGCGCCCTCACCGGCATGGAGCCCGACCGGCTGGCCGAGGAGCGCCGCCGCGGCCGCACCCTGGACCTGGGCTTCGCCTGGACCGACCTGCCCTCCGGCGAGCGCCTGGCGTTCGTGGACGTCCCCGGCCACGAGCGCTTCGTCACCACGATGCTGGCCGGCGCGAGCCCCGTCCCCGCCGTGCTGCTGGCCGTCGCCGCCGACGAGGGCTGGATGCCGCAGACCGAGGAGCACCTGGCCGCCCTGGACGCGCTCGGCGTCCGGCACGGCGTGCTGGCGGTCACCCGCGCCGACGTCGCCGACCCGCGCATGGCGGTGCGCCAGGCCCGCGACCGCCTCGCCGCCACCGCGCTGCGCAACGCCGAGACCGTCACCGTCAGCGCCCTGACCGGCACCGGCATGGACGAGCTGACCGCCGCCCTGGACCGCCTGGCCGCCCGCCTCCCGGTCCCCGACCCGGCCGCGCCCGTCCGGCTGTGGATCGACCGCGCCTTCACCGTCCCCGGCAGCGGCACCGTCGTCACCGGCACCCTCGCCGCCGGGACCGTCGCCGTGGGCGACGAGCTGGTGCTGACCCCCGCCGGCACCCGCGTCCGCGTCCGCGCCGTCGAGGCCACCAAGCAGCCCCGCGACGCGGTGAGCGGCGTCGCCCGCGTCGCCCTCAACCTGCGCGGCGTCGACCGCGACGCCGTCGCGCGCGGCATGGCGCTGGTCACCCCCGGCGCGTGGACCCCCACCACCTGCGTGGACGTGCGCACCCGCTTCGGCGAGGCGTCCGGCCGCCTGGCCCGCCAGATGATCCTGCACCTGGGCTCGGCCGCCGTCCCCGTCCGGCTGCGCCCCCTCGGCCCCGACACCGCCCGCCTGACCCTCAACACCCGCCTCCCGCTGCACGTGGGCGACGGCGGCCTGCTGCGCGACCCGGGCCGCCGCGCCGTGGCCGGGATCAACATCCTGGACGTGCGCCCGCCCACCCTGGTGCGCCGCGGCGCGGGAGCCGCCCGCGCCCGCGAGCTGGCGAGCTGGCCCGACCGCCCCGACGGCGCGGTGCTGCTGCGCCGCCACGGCGTGCTGCGCCGCGGCGACCTGGAGGTGATGGGCTGCGCCGAGCCGCCCGCCGCCGTCGACCTCGGCGACTGGACGGCCGACCCCGACCACTGGGCCGCCCTGCACGGCCGCCTGGTCGAGGAGGTGGCCCGGCACGCCGCCGACCGCCCCCTGGCCCCCGGCCTCCCCCTGGAGACCGCGCGCCTGCGCCTGTCCCTGCCCGCCCGGCAGCTGGTCACCGCCCTGGTGCGCCCGCCGCTGCGCCTGGAGGGCGGCCGGGTGCACGGCCCCGACACGGGCCCGCCCCCGCAGGTGCGCGAGGCGGTCGGCCGCCTGCGCGCCGAACTGGAGGCCGCCCCGTTCCAGGCCCCGACGGCCGACCGCCTGGCCGCCCTGGGCCTGACGGGCCCCGTCCTGGCCGCCGCCGCGAAAGCGGGCGCGGTCCTGCACCTGCCCGACAACGTGGTGCTCCTGCCCGGCGCGGACAAGGAGGCCCTGCGCATCCTGGACAAGCTGCCGCACCCGTTCACCGCGAGCCAGGCGCGCCAGGCCCTGAACACGACCCGCCGCGTGACGATAGCCCTGCTGGAGCACCTGGACTCCCTGGGCCTGACCACGAGGGTCCCCGACGGCCGCCACACCCCCGCCGACGGCGAAGTACCTAGCTGAGCGAGGTGCGGACTTCCTCACCCGTGTCGGCTTGACGCAGGCGTCGATGTCGGAGGGCCACGCTCTTCTCGGTGCGTCCGAGGATGCGGGCCGCCTCCTTGATCGCCGATTCCAGGACCACGGCGTCCTCCTCCGGCGTCCAGCGTCTCCTGGACACTCGGCGGCGCATGCCCTCCGGCCGGGTCCACTGCGCCACCTTCTGTGCTCTCGCCCGTTTTCGCTCAAGCGCAAGGCAGTCTTCGTAATAGAGCCAGCGCGTGAACTCGACCGCCGATTCCGAAGTCAGAAGCAGGTTGTAGACCCCATCCCGTTTATTTGGATTGACGGTCCGCCGCACGCCCGTGATTTCGCGGACCCTGTCAGAGAAGTACGCGTTCATGGCAGGGCTCAAAGTGGTGAAACTGATGAAGGGGTATCCCCTCGCGGTGAAGCCGACGGAGCCGTCGGCGTCCACCAACCCCCGCACATAATCCGGCTCGCTGACGGGAGCGTCGGGAGGGCGGACGATGGCCGACTTCCTCCCGCTCGGCAAGCCCAACGCCTCAAGTGCGCGTCGCGCGGCGCCGGAGTGCAGGGACCAGATGGCCGTAGCGTGCTCCTCGGCGAAGTTGGTACGTCTGGAACGAAACCTGATGAAGCTCTTGTACGGCACGGTTCGCTGGAACTGCTGGAGGATGCCCACATCTACGGCGGACAGCTCTACGGTGATGCTCCCCTTGTTCTGACCTCCCTTTCTGTAGGATCCATCCGTTTGGAGAAAGGCGAAGAGATAGGCCATCTCAGGGCGTTCGAGATCGAACGCCTGAGCCGCCTCCAGTAGTTCTTTCGTGCTGGGAAGGCGTTGTTTCGGGGGCGGCCTCTGATGCTTTGGGGTGGCTCTGAGCCACTTCTTATAGTGCGCGGAACAGAGCCCGCGCGCCTTTACGGGTTGCGCGCAGCGGTGGGTGCATCATTCGTTCACGGTCAACCCCTGTCCGTCTGGATGGCGAACACATGACGCGCCTCAATCGAACTGAGAGAAGTGTGGCCTGCCAAGTTGATCGAAATCTCGACAACGGCGAATTCCGGGGCGGCGGACGAGGACTCGAAGAAGCGGGGTCGGGGCCCTCCGGTCCGCCGGGGACCGGGTCTGCGCAGGTGGGCGGGGTAGGAAAACAAGTTGAGGGGGAGCGGTCCGGTCTGGCTACATGGAGCGCGGTTCGGATCACTGTCGAGTTTCGGAGAGGAGCAGATGATGCCGTACCAGACGCTCAAGGGCGGTCGTGTTCCCATCCGTATGTGGACCGACCCGAACACCGTCGAGGACGTCGCGCTGGAGCAGTTGCAGAACGTGTCCCGGCTGCCGTGGGTGGAGGGCCTGGCGGTCATGCCGGACGTGCACTACGGCAAGGGCGCGACCGTGGGCTCGGTCATCGCGATGCGCGACGCCGTCTCCCCGGCCGCCGTCGGCGTGGACATCGGCTGCGGGATGTCCGCCGTCAAGTCCACCCTGACCCTTGAGGACATGCCCGACGACCTCGGCCTGCTGCGTTCGCGGCTGGAGCGGGCGATCCCGGTCGGCCGCCACTCGCACAAGGAACCGGTGGACCCGTCCGCGCTGCCCGGCCTGAAGGAGCGCGGCTGGTACGACTTCTGGAAGCGGTTCGAAGATCTGCATCCCGCCGTGCGCGGCAGGATCGGGCGGGCTCGCGCGCAGCTCGGAAGCCTGGGAGGCGGCAACCACTTTGAAGAACTTTGTGTAGATGATTCCGGTTCGGTGTGGCTTGTCCTGCACTCCGGGTCGCGGAACATCGGCAAGGAGCTCGCCGAGCACCACGTCGAGGCCGCGCGGAAGCTGCCGCACAACCAGGACCTGCCGGACCCCGATCTCGCGGTGTTCCTGGCCGGGACCGCCAAGATGGACGAGTACCGGCACGACCTGTTCTGGGCGCAGGAGTACGCGCGCCGGAACCGGGCCGTCATGATGGCGCTCGCGCAGCAGGTGGTCACCAAGTACTTCGGCGCGAAGCGCTGCAAGTGGGGCGAGACCATCTCCTGCCACCACAACTACGTGGCCGAGGAGACCTACGACGGCGTGGAGCTGCTGGTCACCCGCAAGGGCGCGATCCGCGCCGGTGCGGGCGACCTCGGGATCATCCCCGGGTCGATGGCGACCGGCACCTACATCGTGCGCGGGCTCGGCAACGACAAGGCCTACAACTCCGCCTCGCACGGCGCGGGGCGGAGGATGAGCCGCAACCAGGCGCGCAAGGCGTTCACGGTGGACGACCTGATCGAGCAGACCAGGGGCGTCGAGTGCCGCAAGGACGGGGGCGTGCTCGACGAGATCCCGGGGGCCTACAAGGACCTGGAGTCGGTGATCGAGGCGCAGTCGGACCTGGTGGAGGTCGTGGCGCACCTGCGTCAGCTCATTTGTGTGAAGGGCTGAGGGCGCGGTCGTGCGCAGGCAGCGCCCCTCGGCGGCCCGGTCGGCTGGCGACGGCATGAAACTGCACCGGCGGGTGCTGCGGCTGGACGGGCGCGACCACACGGTGATCGGGCTGCGGCCCGGCACCCGCGTGCGGTTCAGCACCAACCGGTTCCACGGGACCTGGCACGTGCTGTCGGACGGGCACGGCGCGCGGGTGCTGGCGCGCCTGCTGTGGGGGCTGTCCTACCAGGCGCGCCCCGGCACGCTGCTGGTGATCGACCGGGAGTTCGCGGCGCCGACGCCGTTCGACGCCGACCCCGGTGATCCGATCGTGCTGGTGCCGGCGTGGTGCACGCCGTTCAGCGGGCGGGCCGCGGGGGCGCTGAAGGCGCGGCTGCCGCTGCGGGGCGCGCCCGACGGCACGGTGCGCTGGCGGACGTACGGGTTGGAGCCGGCGCTCGCCGATCCCAAGGGCTGGTTCGCGGCCAACTACGACCCGGCGCGGCCCGAGCGGGGCGTGGTGGAGCGGTCGCACGGTTTGGTCGTGCTCCGTCCGCACAGTGCGGCCGACATGCGCGACTGGGCCGTCCAGGCGGCCCGGCTGAACCCCGACAACCGGTTCGGCATGGACTACGAGTACCTGGGGCCGGGCTCGTGCCGGGCGGACGGGGAGATCCAGGTCTTCCGCGACTTCCGCCGGGAGGTGTCGGTGGCCCGCCGTGCGCGCGCGGACGTGCTGGAGCGGGGCGGAGCGCCGGACGGGGAGCTGCTCCCGCTGGTCTGGGCGCAGCACGGCGCGATCGACCGGGGCCGGTCCCGGAAGATCGGGAACTGCCGGGGCATCGGCCCGAGCGAGGCCGCCCTGCTCGCGGGCGTGGGCGTGCGCACCCTGGACGATCTGGTCGAGGCCGGACCCGTCGCCGTCTACCGGCGGCTGGGCGGTCCGAGGCAGACTGGTCTCGAACTCCTGTGGGCGCTGGAGAAGGCCCTCACCGGCCGCGACGTTCCGGAGCCCCGCAAGGCCGAACTCCTCATCGAAGCAGGTCGTTGAACGCTCCCAGCACTGTTTTCCATTGCGTGCGCTGCGGCACCGTCCTCAGCGATCCGGTCCGCCGCGTCCAGTTGCCCGAGCCGGGCACCTCCCCCGGGCACTGGAGTTCCCGGGAGGCCACCAGTCCGCCGCTGATGGAGCCCGGCGAGTACGCCGAGCGGCATGGCTGGCGCGAGGTGTACGTGATGTCGCCCGGCGACGTCTGCAACACGCGGTTCCTCCTGGTGGAGGACGACTACGGCTGCCTCGGCGCCAATCCCGGCGAGCCCAACACGGCCTGCGCGTCCTGCGGCGCGGAGGTGGGCTTCCGGGTGCACGACTGCGACGTCTGGTCGGTGACCGAGCTGCTGATGGAGGCGGTGCGCGCCGAGGACGGGCCCGTCGTCGAGCAGCGGCCGGACGGCGAGCCGGACCTGCTCGGCGGGACGCCCATCGACAGCCGGGGCGAGCTGGACTGGTTCTGGTACGGGCGGCTCATCGCCGCCTGCGCCGCCGTGCTGGTCCGCTGCGACGCCGAGCCGATCCACTTCGGTACGGCCGCCGAACCCCTGCTGGACCTGCTCGACGGCGCGCTGGGCCGCACCGCGTACGCCTCGCTCGTCCGCCCGGCGCGTGACCTGGAGCGCCACGACGGGCCGGCGCTCGCGTGCGCGCCGGTCGGCCGTCCGCTCGACCGCCGGATCGCCGCGCATCCGGCTCCGGTCCGCCTGCTGGGCCTGGTCCCGCAGGCGCGCCCCTGGCGGCCCCCGGCCGCGCCGCCGCACGTGCGGTTCGAGCCGGTGCCGGTCGAACGGCACGTGTGGGGCCACCTGGTCGAGTGGCCCCGGTCGCTGGCGGGCGTCCGCTGGGGCAAGCGGGGGCTGGCCGAGCAGGTGCGCCGGGAGGAGCCCGAGCACCGGCCCTCGCGCGCCGACACCATCGGCCACGGCGTCTGGCCGGGCCGTTACCACCTGTGGCAGTGCCTGAACCGGCTCGCCCCGGAGGGCGAGCCGTGGGTGCGGGAGCTGTCGGCCGCGCTGTCGGCCCGGCGTTAGCGCAGCACCCGGTCGATGAAGGCCGTCACGTCCGCCAGCACCTCGTCCCGGTTGGTCTCGTTGAAGATCTCGTGCCGCGCCTCGGGGTAGACCTTCTCGGTCAGGTCCGAACCCCGGATCGCCTCGATGCCGGTCCGGGTGCCCTCCAGCGGCACCAGCCGGTCGTCGGCGCCGTGCGCCCAGAACGTCGGCAGGTCGCCCAGCGGCCCGTGCCCGCCGATCCGCCGCATCGCCTCGTCCAGGGCCTCCAGCGTGGCGCGCTTGAACGGGCCGTGCCAGATCAGCGGGTCCTCGGCGTACGCCTTGCCCACGGCCGGGTCCCGGGACAGCGTCTCGGTGTCGATGGGGATGTCGGGAATCTCGTCCATGCCCAGCAGCGCCGACAGGGCCTCCCACCGCCCCAGCACCGGGCCCGACAGCACCAGCGCCGCCAGGACGCCCGGGTACAGCTGGGCGTAGCGGGTCGCGATCAGGCCGCCCATCGAGTGGCCGACCAGCACCACCGGCAGGTCGGGCAGGTCGGTGACCGCCGACTCCACCACCGTGTGCAGGTCGGCGACCACCTCGTCGAGGTCCTCGATCAGGACGCGCTCCCCGGCCGAGCGGCCGTGCCCCATGTGGTCGGGGCCGCACACCGTCGCGCCGTGCCGGACCAGCGTCTCGGCGACGTGCTGGTAGCGGCCCAGGTGCTCGCCGTAGCCGTGCGACAGCACCGCCACGTAGCGGGGCCGTTCGGCGGCCCACACCCGTGCGGTGACCGCGCCCCGCACCCCCGCGAACTCCCACTCCCGCGCCGTCGTCATGCCCGTCCTCCGCTCGCTTTTGGACGATCCGCCAGAATTCCGGCCGATGATCGCGCGGATACCGTCTCCCGCGATGGCGCGGATCGTCAACCGCCGCAATAGGCTGGAACGACCGATGGCGGCGATCGAGCCGAGAACACCAAGGTGACAGGAAGGACGCCCGTGCTGCTGGACACCTTCGGCCGCGTCGCGACGGACCTGCGGGTCTCCCTGACCGACCGGTGCAACCTGCGCTGCTCCTACTGCATGCCGCCCGAGGGGCTGGACTGGCTGCCCAAGCCCGAGCTGCTCACCGACGAGGAGGTGACGCGGCTGGTGCGGATCGGCGTGACCGAGCTCGGCATCACCGAGGTCCGCTACACCGGCGGCGAGCCGCTGCTGCGGCGCGGCATCGCCGGGATCGTCGCCGCCACCGCCGCGCTGGAGCCGCGCCCGCAGGTGTCGCTCACCACCAACGGCATCGGCCTGGAGCGGCTCGCCGGGCCGCTGGCCGAGGCGGGCCTGGACCGCGTCAACGTCTCGCTGGACACCCTGGACCGCGCCACCTTCAAGCGGCTGGCGCACCGCGACCGGCTGGAGGACGTGCTGCGGGGGCTGGCCGCCGCGCGGGCCGCCGGGCTCGTCCCCGTCAAGGTGAACGCGGTGCTGATGCGCGGGGTCAACGACCACGAGGCGGCGCCGCTGCTGCGCTTCTGCCTGGAGCACGGCTACCTGCTGCGCTTCATCGAGCAGATGCCGCTGGACGCCCAGCACGGCTGGACCCGCGACAACATGATCACCGCGGACGAGATCCTGGACCTGCTGGCCGCGGAGTTCGCGCTGGCCCCCGAGGCGCGCGAGGACCGCGGCAGCGCCCCGGCCGAGAGCTTCGCCGTCGCCGGGCACGAGCGGGACGGCCGCCCGGCGACCGTCGGGGTGATCGGGTCGGTGACGCGCCCGTTCTGCGGGGCCTGCGACCGGGTGCGGCTGACCGCCGACGGCCAGATCCGCAACTGCCTGTTCGCCACCGACGAGTCCAACCTGCGCGACACGATGCGGGCCGGGGCCTCCGACGCCGAGCTGGCCGAGCGGTGGCGCGCGGCGGTGCGCGGCAAGCGCGCCGGGCACGGCATCGACGACCCGTCCTTCCTGCAGCCGGCCCGCCCCATGTCGGCGATCGGCGGCTGACCCGCCCACCGCGTGCGACGATGGCCGGGTGACGGACCAGCCGCTGGAGCACCGTGTCGAGATCGCCGTGCCGCCCGACCAGGAGGAGGGCACCTTCGCCGGGCTCGCCTCGGTGTGGCGGACCCAGGACAGCCTCGTGATCGACTTCGCCGCCGAGGTGCGGCCGCCGGAGGTGTCGGAGGACCCCGCCACGGGGGAGCGCTACGTGCACGTCCCCGCCAAGGTCGTGGCGCGGGTGCGCATCCCGCCCGGCCAGGTCTGGGAGCTGATGAGGTCGCTGGAGCACAACCTCAGCGCCTACGAGCGCGACCGCGCCGGCCGTGACCGCGATGTCTCCTGAGCCGCCCGCCGGGCCCTTCGACGCCGTCGTGCTGGCGGGCGGCCGCGCCCGCCGGCTCGGCGGGGCCGACAAGCCCGCCGCGCTGGTCGGCGGCCGCCCGCTGATCGCCTGGGCCGCCGACGCGGCGGCGGCCGCGCGCCGCCTGGTCGTGGTCGGCCCGCCCCAGCCCGCGCTGCCGCTCGCCCGCGTCGTCCGCGAGGACCCGCCAGGGGCCGGGCCCGTGCCCGCGCTGCGCGCCGGGCTGGCCGAGGTCGACGCGCCCTGGACGGTGCTGCTGGCCGCCGACCTGCCGTTCCTGCGGCCCGCCCACGTCAACGCCCTGCTGGAGGCCGCCCGGGGCGCCGACGGCGCCGTGCTGCTGGACGACGAAGGCCGCGAGCAGTGGCTGACCGGCTGCTGGCGCACCGAGCGGCTCCGCGCCGCCCTGGCCGGCTACGAAGGGGCCTCCCTGCGCGGCCTGCTGGGCTGGCTGGGCCCGGTGCCTGTGCGGATTCCGGCGGGGGAGCGGCCGCCCTGGTACGACTGCGACACCCCCGACGCGCTGGAGAGGGCCGATCGCCTCGCGCGCCCCTGACCGTGCGAGAGTGGGACCGGTCAAGGGGGAGGGACACGAGATGCTGGAAGAGTGGCTGGAGGCGGCCTGCCTCGAACTCGGCGTGGAGCGCGCCGAGCTGGACCGGGACCTGGTGCTGGACCTGGCCAGGGACGTGGCCCACAACGTGGCGCGCCCGGGCGCGCCGCTCACCGCCTACCTGCTGGGGCTGGCGGTCGGCCGGGGCGCGCCCGCGCGCGACGGCGCGGCGCGCCTCACCGAGATGGCCGAGGGCTGGACGGGCGGCACGACGCCGGACCCGGGCGCCCAGGCGTGAGCGCCGCCTAGAGGTCCCGGTCGGCGACGGGCACCACGTCGCGCAGGAAGTCGCGCCGGTCCAGGAACGACGACAGGCCCTCGCGGTGCTCGTCGCAGGCCAGCCAGACCTTGCGGCGGTCCGGGGTGTGGATCTTGGGGTTGTTCCAGCGCAGCGCCCACACGGCGGCGGCGCGGCAGCCCTTGGCGGAGCACAGCAGTTCCTCGGCGTCGGTCACGCGCACAGCCTGGCACACCCGCCCGCGCCCTCCGGCACCGGGTGGCCGAGGGTAAACGTCCAGGTCAGATATCTGATCATGGTGTTTGGGGCGGCCGGAGACGGAGACGATCTGCGACATGGTCACCGAGGACGCCCCCGCCGCGCCCGGCACGGGCGGGCCGGCCGGGGGGACGCACCGCTGGCAGGCGCTGGCGGTGTGCCTGGTGGCGGCGTTCATGACGCTGCTGGACGTCAGCATCGTCAACGTCGCGCTGCCCTCCATCCGGTCCGGGCTGGACGCCTCCGAGGCGGGCCTGCAGTGGATCTTGTCGGGGTACGCGCTGACGTTCGGGCTGGTGCTGGTCCCGGCCGGGCGGCTGGGCGACGCCCGCAGCCGCCGGGCGGTCTTCATGACGGGCCTCGCGGTGTTCACCGCCTCCAGCGCCATGGCGGGCCTCGCCCCGGACATCGGGTGGCTGGTGGTCGCCCGGCTCATCCAGGGCGCGGCGGGCGGCATCCTCAACCCGCAGGTGGCCGGGTTCATCCAGCAGCTGTTCCAGGGAGCCGAACGGGGCCGGGCGTTCGGCGCGATGGGCGCGGTCATCGGCGTCGCCACCGCCGTGGGCCCGCTGCTGGGCGGGGCGCTGATCTCGTTCGCCGGGGCGGAGGACGGCTGGCGCTGGGTGTTCTACGTCAACATCCCGGTCGGCATCGCGGCCCTGGTGCTGGCCTGGCGGCTGCTGCCCGCCCCCGTCTACGGCGACCGGCAGGGGCAGGACCCGGTCGGCATGGTGCTGCTGGGCGTGGGCGTGGTGGCGGCGATGCTGCCGTTCGTGCAGGAGCAGCAGTGGCACGGCTGGGCCAAGTGGCTGCTGGTCCCGGCCGGCGCGGTGCTGCTGGCGGCGTTCGTGGCCTGGGAGCGGCGCACCGCCGCGCCGCTGGTGAACCTGGCGCTGTTCCGGTTCCGCTCCTACTCGCTGGGCGCGGCGATCGCGCTGCTGTACTTCGCGGGCTTCACCGCGATCTTCTTCATCTTCACGCTGTACCTGCAGAACGGCCTGCGCTACAGCGCGCTGGAGGCGGGCCTCGCCATCACGCCGTTCGCGCTGGGCTCGGGCGTGGCCTCGGCGGTCGGCGGGCGCATCGTGTCCCGGTTCGGCCGCCCGCTGGTCGCCGCCGGGCTGGCGCTGGTGCTGGTGGGCCTGGGCGTGGCGTGGCTGGTGGTCGAGCTGCACCCGGGCCGCGAGGTGGCCTGGTGGACGGCGCTGCCGCTGCTGATCGGCGGCGTCGGCAGCGGCCTGGTCATCTCGCCCAACCAGACCATCACGCTGTCGGAGGTGCCCTACACCGAGGGCGGCAGCGCCGCCGGGGTGCTGCAGACCGGGCAGCGCATGGGCACCGCCGTCGGCATCGCGGCGGCGGGCGCGGTGTTCTTCGCCACCGTCGCCAACAGCGGCGGCGACTGGGCGGCGGCGTTCCGGCACAGCCTCATCGTGGTGCTGGCCTTCGTGCTGGCCGCGTTCGCCGCCGCCCTGTACGACCTGTTCAGCGACTCCCGCGCCCGCGCAGCGCGGCACGAGCGGCGAGCACGCCGAGACCGGTGACGATGCCCGCACCGGCCACGGCTCCGGCCAGCGCCCGGTTCTGCCTGCGGATGCGGGCCGGGATCTGCGCGTAGGGCATCGTGGTGAACGACACCAGCTCGTACCGCGAGGTGTAGCGGCCCGGAAGCCGCCGCTCCAGCGCGTGCTGCACCGCGTGCGTCGCCCGGTACACCGGCGACGACACCCGGTCGCGCATCTCCACGAAGTTGTCCAGCGCCATCTCCGCGATCGCGTCGGTGTTGGCCTTGCGCCGCTCCTGGTAGAGCGACAGCGCGCGCGGCCACCGCCCGCCGCTCTCCTCCAGGCACCGGTCGATCTCGATGCAGTCCTCGAACGCGCAGTTGGCGCCCTGCCCGAAGAACGGCACGATCGCGTGCGCGGCGTCGCCGACCAGCGCCACCACCGCGCCCGCGCCCTGCCGCACCCACGGCCAGCTGCGCACCGTCACCAGCGACCCGACCGGGTTGCGGGCGAAGTCGGCGGTGAGCCCGGGCATCAGACCGGCCACGTCGGGATAGTGCCGCTGGAAGTGGGCGGTCACGCGCTCGGCGGTGTCGAGCGCCGCGAAGTCGCCCTTGGGCCAGAACAGCGTGCAGGTGAACGACCGGTCCAGGTTCGGCAGCGCGATCATCATCGAGGAGCCGCGCGGCCAGATGTGCAGCGCGTCGGGGTCCAGCGCGAAGTCGCCGTCGCGGGCGGGCACGGTCAGCTCCTTGTAGCCGTGCTCCAGGAAGTCCTGGCCGCCCTCGAACGCCTCCGCCGGCAGCACCGACCTGCGGATGGCGCTGTAGGCGCCGTCGCAGGCCAGCACCACGCCCGCGGGCTCGGTGACCGGCCCGTCGGGGCCGTCGAGCAGCAGCAGGCCCCGCTCGGTGTCCACGCCGGTCACCTTCTGGGAGAACCGCAGCCGGACGCCGGGCGTGGCCTCGGCGGTGTCCAGCAGCGCCTGGTTCAGCTCGGCGCGGCTGATGGAGTTGATGGCGCGCGCGCCGTCGGCGCTGTAGGGCTGGAAGTTCTCCGCGGCGCCCGTTCCGTCTTTGCCCAGCGGGTGCACCATGCGCCCGTGCATCGGCAGCGCCCGCTTGAGCGCCTGGTCGCGCAGCCCGACCTGCTCCAGCGCGGCCAGGCCGCGCGCCGACACCGCCAGGTTGATGGACCGGCCGCGCTCGGCCCCGGCGATCCGGGGGTCGGGGCGGCGCTCGTACACCGTCACCTCGACGCCGCGCCGCCCCAGCAGGGTGGCCAGCAGGCACCCGGCCAGCCCCGCGCCGACGACGGCCACCGGGCCGGCGGAGCCGCCCAGGGGATCAGTGCTCATGGACCGGGGCCTCCTCGATCTGCGACCGGACCTCCCACAGGTCCGGGAAGGCGGGCGTGAACAGGGTGGCGCGCAGGTAGCCGGCCCCGTCGGACCCGCCGGTGCCGAGCTTGGCGCCGATGGTGCGCTCGACCATCTTCACGTGCCGGTAGCGCCACTCCTGCACGCCCTCGTCCACGTCGACCAGGGCCTCGCACACCTCGGCGGCCGGGCCGTTCTCGTCGGCGTAGACCGCCAGCAGCGCCTTCTGCACCGCCGCGTCGGGCCGCCAGGGCTCGCTCACGTCGCGGTCGCGGGCCGCGGCGGGGACGGGGTGGCCCTGCGTCTCCAGGTAGCGCAGCAGCGAGTCGAACAGCGAGCGGCGGGCCACCGCCGCCCGCAGCCGGGCGTCGTCGCGCAGGTCCGAGGCCGGGAAGGCGCGCCGCCCCAGCACCGCCTCCAGCTCGCGGAACTGCTCGGACTGGAACCCGCTGGAGCTGCCGAGGGCCTCCCGGAACCCGGCGAACTGCCGGGGCGTCATGGTCTCCAGCACGTCCATCTGCCCGACCACGGTCTTGAGGATCTTGGTGATCCGGCGCGCGGTGCGCAGCGCCCCGGCGCTGTGCCCCTCCTCCAGCCGCCGCTGCAGCAGCGCGGCCTCGTGCAGGATCTGCTTGAACCACAGCTCGTACACCTGGTGGATGATCACGAAGAGCATCTCGTCGTGCGCGTCGGTGCGCGGTTCCTGGCAGGCCAGCAGGTCGTCCAGCCGCAGATAGCCCCCGTAGGTGACGTGGGGATCGCCCATCGCCCCTCCCTCCCTCCGGCACGGCGCTGTGCCGGGTTCGCGCGCTTTGGTCAAACCGGCCTTGACCGGCATATACCCGGCAGACTCTACGGGGCACGGGCCGCGCTTCGTCAGAGCGCGCACCGAGATGTGTGACCGATCTGTGATCTTCGCGGGGGGTCAGGGCCGCCAGTAGATCGACTTCACCCAGACCGTGGCCAGGGTGTCGATCGCCGTCTCGTCGTCGATCCGGCCCCCGGCGTAGGGGGACTCCACGCGCTCGCCGCCCTGGGCCTGCCAGATGTAGCAGAAGTGCTCCAGCATCGCCGACAGGGCCGAGGCGGTCAGCACCGGGTCGACGCCGGGACAGTACCCGGCGGCCTGGGCCCGCCGCACCTCCGAGGCGATCCGCTCGATCGCCTCGGCGCGGATCGCCAGCCAGCGGTCGCGGAACTCCTCCTCCAGCATCGAGGCCTGGAAGACGCCGATCAGCTCTCCCCGGCGCGCCGAGTAGGTGCGCCAGAACCCCGCCACCGCCTCGCGCAGCGCCTCCTCCGGCGACTCGCCGCGCCGGAACGGCGACACCGCCAGCTCGGTGGCCTCCCGGTGGAACTCCTCGGCCAGCGCGATCAGCAGGTCGGCCTTGGTGTCGTAGTAGTTGTAGAAGGAGGCGACCGACTTGCCGGCCTCGGCGGCGATGTCGCTGATCTTGGCGTTGAAGTAGCCCTCGCGCGCGAACACCGCGCGGCCGGCGTCGCGGAACGCCCGGTCGGTCTCGCGCCCCTTGCGGGTGCTCTTGGCGGGGCGTTCGGCGGCCGCGCCCGGGCGCGACTTGGCGATGGTGTGCTTCTTCATGGCGGAGGTCCAGGTTACGGCACCGGCCCGGACCGGCGATCAGCCGATGCGCCGCCCCCGCCCGGCCCAGTGCGGGTCCCGCAGCGCCGATTTCACGACCTTGCCGGTGGCGTTGCGGGGCAGCTCCCCGGCCAGGGTGACGCCCGTGGGGCACTTGAACCCGGCCAGCCGCCCCCTCGCCCACGCGACCAGCCCGTCGGGGTCCAGGTCGCCGTCCGGCACCACCACCGCGTGCACGGTCTCGCCCCACGCCGGGTGCGGCACCCCGATCACCGCCGCCTCCCGGACCGCCGGGTGGCGGGCCAGCACCGCCTCGACCTCGGCCGGGTACACGTTCTCCCCGCCGGAGACGATCATGTCCTTGAGGCGGTCGACGATGGTCAGGCGGCCGTCGGCGTCCAGCGCGCCCACGTCGCCGGTGCGGAGGAAGCCGTCGTCGGTGAGGGCGTCCCGGGTGGCCTCGGGATCGTTCCAGTAGCCCGGGAACGGGGCCGCGCCCCGCGCCTGGACCTCCCCGGACTCCCCGATGCGCACCTCCCAGCCGAGCGACGGGCGCCCGGCGGTGGCCAGCAGGCCGCGCGCGGGGTCGTGCTCGGCCGGGGACAGCGTGGTGACCGGCAGCGGCCCGGTCTCGGTGGCCGCGTAGTTCTGCCGGAACCGGCAGCCCAGCGCCGCGACCGCCTCCGCCAGCAGGACCGGGTCGATCGGCGAGGCTCCGTAGACCACCTCCGCCAGGTGCGACAGGTCGGGCGCGGGGTCGCGGCGGCGCACCTCCTCGGCCACGGCGCGGATCAGCGTCGGCACGAGCTGGGTGAGGTGGACGCGGCGCCCGGCCAGCTCGTCCACGAACCCGGCCGGGTCGAACCCGTCCAGCACGTGCAGGTGCCCGCCGGTGAACAGCGCGTAGGCGAGGTTCGCCAGCCCGGCGATGTGGAACAGCGGCAGCGCGCTCAGGTGCCGCGCGCCGGGCACGGCCTCGGGCACCTCCAGCTTCAGGAACGTCGCCGCGCCGACGAGCTGCTGATGGGTGACCGGCACCAGCTTGGGGCGGCCGGTGGTGCCGCTGGTGTGCAGCAGCAGGCACGGTTCGGGCCCGCGCAGGCGCTCCACCGGCCGGTCGGGCAGAGGGCCGGGGGAGGGGGCGCCGGTCAGCGCCAGCACCGGCGCGGCGGTCCCGGTGATGCCGGCGGCCGACCGGACCAGGCCGTCGCAGGCGTCGTCGGCGATGACGGCGGCCGGCTTGAGCAGCTCCAGGAGCCCGGCCAGCTCCGGTGCGGCCAGCCGCCAGTTGACGGCGGCGGGCAGCGCCCCGGCGCGGACCAGGCCCAGCAGCGCGCCCGCCCACTCCACACGGTTGCGCGCGACGATCGGAACGACGTCGCCGGGGCCGATCCCGGCGGCGGCGTACCCGGCCGCGGCGCGGTCGGCCGCCGCGGCGAGCGCCGAGAAGGTCAGCTCGGCGCCGTGCCCGTCGCTCAGCGCGGCGTGCCCGGGGGTGACGGCGGCGCGCCACTCCACGACGTGGGTCAACGACAGCAACGGCTCACACCTTCGCAGCCCGGCCGGCGACCGGCCGCACGCCCTGCGGCGCGGCCTGCGCGTCCCGGCCCGCGGTCCGGTCGGCCGCGGTGCGCGGCTCCACGCCCAGGTCCTCCGGACGGCCCAGCTCGCGCCGCCAGCAGGCGAACTCCAGCAGGATGCCGTCGGGGTCCTGGAAGTAGAACGACCGCACGTACACCCCGTCGTGCAGCTCGGTCGCGAACTGCTCGGGACTGTGGTCGTGGTCGATGATCGGGCTCACCCGCACGCCCTTGGCCTTCAGCTTGGCCCGGTACTCCAGGAACCGCTCCTCCGGCACGTTCAGCGCCAGGTGGTTCATCGAGCCGACCGCGCTGACGAAGTCCCCGATCCCCGGCACGGTCACCGGGTTGGAGATCCCCGGCACCGCGTCGGGCGCGCCGGGGAACCAGAAGAACGCCAGCAGGTCGCCGTTGCCCATGTCGAAGAAGAAGTGCTGGCCCGACCCGTGCGGCAGGTCCACGGTCTTCACCAGCCGCATCCCCAGCACGTCCCGGTAGAACCCGACCGTCCGGGCCATGTCGGAGCACACCAGGGCCAGGTGGTTGACCCCGCCGAACTCGAACTCCGGATTGGTCCACGTCATCTCGGATCCCCTCCCGTAGCGGACAGAACTGAATCTAAACTCAGTTTCTTGTTTGCGCTAGCCTGCGGACAGAATCCGATTCGGAGGAGGCCGGGATGACCGGGATCGTCAGGGAGTTCGTGGGTTTGCCGTCGCCGCTGGTGGGCCGGGCGGGCGCGGGCGGCCACCCCTGCCAAGGGGTCTACCACCGCCCCGCGGGCGCACCGCCGAAGACCGCCTTCATCGCCACCCACTACAACATCGACTTCTCCGAGCACTACCTGGCCGAGCACATGGCCGAGCGCGGCTACGGCTTCCTCGGCTGGAACACCCGCTTCCGCGGCAACGAGGCCTACTTCCTGCTCGACCACGCCCTGGCCGAGATCGGCGTGGGGGTGCGCTGGCTGCGGGAGGAGGCCGGGGTCGAGCGCGTCGTGCTGCTCGGCAACTCCGGCGGCGGCTCGCTGATGGCCGCCTACCAGTCCCAGGCCGTCGAGCCCAACGTCAAGCCGGTCGCCGGGATGCGCCCGGTCGCCGCCATCGAGGACCTGCCCGCCGGGGACCTGTTCGTCGCGCTGGCCGCGCACTCGGGGCGGCCCGAGGTCCTGACGGCGTGGATGGACCCCTCCGTCACCGACGAGGCCGACGTGCTCTCGGTCGACCCCGCGCTCGACCCGTTCAACCCCGAGAACGGCCCGCCCTACAGCCCCGAGTTCCAGGCCCGCTACCGCGCCGCCCAGCGCGCCCGCAACGAGCGCATCACCGACCGGGTGCTGGAGCAGCTGGCCGCGCTGGAGGGCACCCGCGCCCGCGACCGGCTGTTCAACATGTACCGGACGTGGGCCGACCTGCGGATGATCGACCCGGCGATCGAGCCCTCGGACCGCCGCCCCAACCGGTGCTACTCCGGCGAGCCCGCCAAGGCCAACTACGGCGTGTTCGGCATCGGGTCGCTCTGCACGCTGCGCACCTGGCTGTCGATGTGGAGCCTGCGCACCTCGCAGTGCATCGCCGCGCCCCACCTGGCCCGCATCACCGTGCCGTCGCTGGTCGTCCACGCCACCGCCGACGAGTGCGTCTACGACAGCGACGCCCGCTCGGTGTTCGGGTCGCTGGCCTCGGCCGACAAGACCCTGGAGTTCGTCAAGGACGGCCACTACTTCGAGAACTCCCGCCCGCAGGTCGCCGACCTCGTCGACGCCTGGGTCCGCGAGCGCTGACCGCCGCGCCCCGCGAACGCCGCCCTCACGCGCGCGGCGGGCCGCCCGGCCCGCCGCGCTCCCCGCTCCCCGCTCCGGCCCCCGTGCGCGTCCGCCCGACGCCCGGGGCGTCGCCGGACAGGTCGGACAGGGCGCGGCCGGCGGTCTCGGGCAGCCGCGCCAGCACCGGCAACACCGCGACCGCGACCGCCATCACCAGCAGCCCCGGACTGGGCCTCCAGCCGGTCGCACGGACCATCACGTCGGCGACCAAGGGCGCGAGCCCGCCGAACAGCACCGACGCCATCGTGAAGCCCAGCGCCAGCCCGCTCATCCGCCCGGCGGTGGCGAACTGCTCCGGAATGGTCGCGGCGGCCGCCGCGCTGACCGCGCCCGCGCCCGCCGCCAGCACCACCGCGCCCGCCAGCACCCCGCCCCGCCCGCCGTCAGCCATCAGCGCGAACATCGGCAGCGGCAGCACCACGAACAGCGCCGCCAGTCCCACCAGCATCGGGCGGCGGCCGGTGCGGTCGCTCCACGCGCCGACCGCCGGGGTCACCGCGATGACCGCGACGGCCGCGACCGTGGTCAGGGCGAGGGCCTCGCCCTCGGCGGTCCCGGCCACCGAGGTGAGGTAGGTCGGCACGTAGGTGACCGCGACGTAGTAGGTCACCGAGCCCAGCGCCGAGATCGCGAACGTGCGCAGGACCGCGCGCCACTGGTGCCGCAGCACCTCGCCGATCGGGTTGCGGGGCAGCTCCCCGCTGTCGCGGGCCCGCTCGAACGCCGGGGTCTCCCGCACCGTGGTCCGCAGGACCAGCGTGCCGAACGCCAGGAGCCCGCCGACGAAGAACGGGACGCGCCAGCCCCAGGAGTCCAGCCGCGGGCCGGACGTCAGCGCCACCACCAGCGCGCTCACCCCGGCGGCCAGCAGCGCGCCGACCTCGCTGGCGGCCGAGGCGATGCTGGTGACGAACCCCCGGTGCCGGCGCGGGGCGCTCTCCACCAGCATGGTGAGCACCCCCGAGTACTCGCCGCCCACCGAGAACCCCATCGCGCAGCGCAGCAGCAGCATCCCCACCGCCGCGCCGGCCGGCAGCAGCCCGGTGGCGAACATCGCCGCCGTCATGACGGCCATCGACAGCAGCAGCACCCGGCGGCGGCCGATCCGGTCGCCCAGGTGGCCGAGCACCGCCGCGCCGACCGGCCGCAGCACGTAGGCGACCGCGAACACGCTCAGCGTGGCCAGGGTGGCGTCGGCGTCCCCGCCGAAGAACACCCGCGCCAGCACCGGCGTCAGGTATAGGTACAGCGTGAAGTCGTACCACTCGACGACCGTGGAGAAGGCCGCGACCAGCATCGAGCGGCGCGGCACCGCTTCCTCGGGCGCCGCTTCCCCGGGCACCGCCTCCTCCGGCGGCGCCCTCCGGACCGTCACGGCTTGAGGATCAGCCTGATGGGATCGCCCTCGTGGGCGATCAGCCGCCGCACCGCCTCGCCCGCCTCCGCCAGCGGCAGCACGTCGCTGATCGACCTGCCGAACTCCATGCGCTTCCAGCGCACCAGGGCCAGCAGCTCGACCAGGTGCTCGGGCTCGGACCCGTAGTGGCCCCTGATCTGCTGCTGGAAGTAGCTGAAGGCGGTGCCGTCGGAGACGGTCAGCGGCTTGTCGGTGAGGCCCACCAGCACCATCCGCCCCCGCGGGCCCAGACACTGGGCGGCCTGCTCGCGCACGGCGGGCACGCCCGCCAGGTCGAAGGCGACGTCCAGGCCCGTCCCGCCGGTGACAGTGCGGATCTGGCGCACCGCGTCGGGGTCGGCCGCGTCCACCGCCACGTCCGCGCCGAACTCCAGCGCGCGGGCGCGGGCGTGCTCCAGCGGGTCCACCGCGATGATGGGCGCCGCGCCGATCGTGCGCAGGATCTGCACGGCGTGCGCGCCCAGCCCGCCCACCCCCCACACCCCGGCCGGGCGGCCGGGCCGGGCCTCGCCGGTGGTGACCACCGCCGCGTACGGCGTGGACACCGCGTCCGGCAGGATCGCGGCCTGCTCGAACGGCAGCGTGTCGGGGATGGCCAGCAGCGTGTCGGCCGCCGCGACCGCGTACTCGGCCCAGCCGCCGTCGTAGTCCACCCCGCGCGTGTAGACGACGCCCCCGCGGGTCTCCCCGGCCATCAGCAGCACGCGCTGCCCCGGCTCCCAGCCGGTGACGCCCTCGCCGAGGAGGTCCACCACGCCCGCCGTCTCGTGCCCGAGCGTGACGGTGTCGCCCTTCAGGAACAGCGGCTTGAGCGTGCCGTCGATGAGGTGCACGTCCGACAGGCACACCCCGGCCGCCTCGATCCTGACGCGGACCTCGCCGGGGCCCGGTTCGGGCACCGGCACCTCGGTCACCCGGAAGTCGAGGGTGGACACGTTGAGCCGGCCGGCGAGCATGGTGTTGGTCATACAAGGACGATTCCCCCGGCGGTGGGGGCGATCGTCAACCGGGGGTAATGCCGGGCCGATCTTTCCTTTCCGGTACCGGGTCCCCGGCCCGCAGCGGCGCGCGCTCGTAGCGCCCCTCGTGCGCCAGCACCGGCCGCCGGTCGCCCGCCAGCTCGGGGTGGCGCTCCTCCAGCTCCCGCCGCGCCTCGGCGGTGCGGCGCAGCCCGGCCACGTACTCGCGGTCGGCCCCGCCGGTGCCGCGCCAGGTCTGCGGCATCGCCGCGGCGGGCGGCGGCACCCGCGCCGACCCCAGCAGCCCGCAGCGACCTGGCACCTTCGCCGTCGCGGCCCCGCACTCGCGGCACTCCGGCAGCGGCGCGGCGAACGGCTGGATCACCTCGAACCGGTGCCCCTCCGGGCACCGCAGCTCATAGATCGGCATCGCGCTCCCCTCTCACCACGCAGTCCCCCTCACCACAGGCTCAGCGAGCGGGTCAGGATCTCCGCGACCACGCCCTCGGTCACCTCGCGCGGCGCGGTGGCCAGCAGCCGCTGCTGCCGCATCGCGCCCTCCACCAGCGCCGGGACGTCGGACCCGGTGTAGCCGACCGCGCCGAGCCCGTCCGGCATCCCGACGTCGCGCATCAGGGCGAGCAGCGCCCGCGGCAGGTGCTCGGCCGGGTCGCCGGGCCGGTCCAGGCCGGGCGCCAGCAGCTCGGCGGCGCGCACGTGCCGCTCGGGCCGGGCCTGGTAGGTGAAGCGGAACGCCTCCGGCGCGGTCAGCGCCACCGACATCCCGTGCGGCACCATCGGCTCGCCGCCGGGGTAGCCGGGCGGGTGGAAGCCCTTGACGCGCCCGGCGATCGGGTAGCCGTTGGCGTGCGGGATGTGCACGCCCGCGTTGCCGAACCCGAGCCCGGCGAACGTGGCGGCCAGCGCCATGTCGGTGCGCGCCCGCCGGTCGGAGCCGTCGCGCACCGCCTCGCGGAACGACCGCGCCAGCAGGCCCAGCGCGCGCTCGGCCCACATGTCCGACACCGGGTTGGCCCCGCAGTAGGGCACCCGCTGCTCGGGGGACTTCGGGTCGAACGAGTCGTAGGGCCGCGCGGTGTAGCTCTCCAGCGCGTGGCAGACGATGTCCATGCCCGACGACGCGGTGACCTCCGGCGGCTGGCTCATCGTCAGGTCCGGGTCCACCACCGCCAGCGACGGGCGCAGCCGGGGGTGGCTGATGCCGGTCTTGACCTTCAGCTCCAGCACGTCCAGCACGCACACGGTGGTGCTCTCGGCGCCGGTCCCGGTCGTGGTGGGCACCGCCACCAGCGGCGGCAGCGGCCGCTCGGGCGCGCGGCCCGCGCCGACCGGCGGGTTGAGGTACTCGGCGAGGTCGCCCTCGTTGCTGGTCAGCAGGGCGACGGCCTTGGCGGTGTCGATGCTGGAGCCGCCGCCGACCGCCACCAGCGCCTCCCACGGCCCGGTGGCGCGCGCGTGCTCGACCGCCTCCCGCAGGCTGCGGTCGGTCGGCTCCACGCGGACGCCGTTGTAGACCTCGGCGGCGATCCCGTACCGCTTCATGGCGTCGGCGACGCGCTGCGGCCCGCCGGTCGCCGCCACCCCCGCGTCGGTGACCACCAGGACGCGGCGCGCGCCCAGCAGCGCCAGGTCGTGCCCGATCTCGGCGGACGCGCCCGCGCCGAACTTCAGCTGCGGCGCGCCGTAGGTGAAGACCGTCTCCCCGCTCATGAGTAGTGCGCCTCCGGCGACCGCCGCAGCGAGCGCAGCTGGCCGGCGTCGTGCCCGAACACCACGGTGGCGTCGGTGCGGGCGGCCAGGTCGCGGATCTTCTCCACCGAGGCGTACCAGGCGCCGAGGTCGTCCACGATCGCGGCCGGGACGGCGGGCGGCCCGAACGACTCGCCCAGGTACACCGCGTCCGAGGTGAAGACCATCGTGCCGGTCTCGGGCAGGTCCACCCGCATCGCCATGGTGCCGGGGGTGTGCCCCGGCGCCTCCACCAGCGTCACGCCGGGCAGGATCTCGGTGTCGCCCGACACCGTCTCGAAGTCGAGGCCCTCGTAGTCGGCCTTCAGGTGCGCGCCGGCGAACGGCCCGTCGAACCCGAACGCGAACTCCCTCTCCTTGTCGTTGCACACCAGCCGCGCGCCCGTCCCGGCGAACTGCCGCACGTTGCCCGCGTGGTCGAAGTGCAGGTGCGACAGCACCACGTAGCGCAGGTCCTCGGCCGCGACGCCGAGCTGCCCGAGCCGCCGGTCCAGGTACTGCTCCTCCTCGACGCGGTCGTAGGGGAAGAACTCTTGCAGCCCGGTGGGCTTCCAGCGGGTCTCCCAGTCGCGCGGGCAGCTGGTGTCCCACAGCAGCAGCCCGTCGGGCGTCTCGACCAGCACCGCGTGCGTGGTGCACGGCGCCCACGGCGCCGGGAGGTCCTTGTCGCCCCGGGAACGGATGGTGGTCCCCGCCTTCAGCAGCAGCCAGGTCAGGTCGCAGCTCATCGCCCCGCAGTCCAGGATGTGCAGCCTCGTCGCGGTCATCTCGGCGCCTCCGCGCGATCGGTGACCTCCTCACCGTGACACCGCCCGCCCAGAAGTCAACGCCCGCCGCACTCGACCCTCCCCGCCGTTTCGGGGTATGCCTTTCGGCATGAGCGGCAACGACGCCCCCCGGCCCTGGCTGTCGCTGTACGGCCCGGGCGTGCCCGCCGAGATCGCGGTGGAGTACACCAGCGCGCTGGAGATGTTCGCGTTCACCGCGGCGGCCCACGCCGACGCCGACGCGCTGCGCTACTTCGACGGCCGCATGACCTGGCGCGAGCTGGACCGGCGGTCCGGCGCCCTCGCCGCCGCGCTGGCGGACGCGGGGTTCGCGCCGGGGGAGCGGGCCGCGCTCTGCCTGCAGAACGTCCCGCAGTTCGTGATCGCGCTGCTGGCCGTCTGGAAGGCGGGCGGCATCGCGGTCCCGGCCAACCCGATGCACACCGCCCGCGAGCTGGGGCCGCTGCTGCGCGACTGCGGCGCGACGGCCATGGTCTGCCTCCAGGACCTCTACCGGGACGCCGCCCGCGAGGCGGCCGGGGGCACCGAGGTCCGCACGGTCGTCACCACCGGAGCGCGCGACCTGTGCGTCACCGGCGACGACCGGGTGCTGGCCGGGGCCGAGAGCGTGCCGTGCCCCGGCACGCTCGACCTCGCCGAGCTGCTGGAGCGCTACGACGGCCAGGCCCCGCCCGCCGTGCGGCCCGGCCTGGACGACGTGGCGGTGCTGAGCTACACCTCCGGCACCACCGGACCGCCCAAGGGCGCGATGAACACCCACCGCAACCTGGTGTTCAGCGCCCAGGCCTACCGCGACTGGATCGGCCTGGGGCCGCGCGACGTGATCCTGGGCATCGCGCCCCTGTTCCACATCACCGGCCTGGTCGGGCACGTCGCGCTGGCGCTGCTGACCGGCGCGCCGCTGGTGCTGACCTACCGGTTCGAGCCGTCGCTGGTCATCGACACCGTCGCGCGCGAGCGCGCCACGTTCACCGTCGGGTCCGTCACGGCGTTCATCGCGCTGATGAACGCCCCGAACGCGAGCCGCAGGGCGCTGGAGTCCCTCACCCGGATCTACTCGGGCGGCGCGCCGGTCCCGCCCGGCACCGTCGAGGCGTTCCGGGAGGTCTTCGGCCAGTACGTGCACAACATCTACGGCCTCACCGAGACCACCTCGCCCTCGCACGCGGTCCCGCTGAACGCCGTCGCGCCCGTGGACGGGGCCACCGGCGCGCTGTCGGTCGGCGTCCCGGTCTTCAACACCGACGTGCGGATCGTCGGCGACGACGGCGAGGAGCTGCCGCCCGGCGAGATCGGCGAGCTGGTCACCAGCGGCCCGCAGGTCGTGCCCGGCTACTGGGGCAGGCCGGAGGAGAGCGCCGCCGCGCTGCCCGGCGGCGCGCTGCGCACCGGCGACGTGGGCCGCCGGGACGAGGCCGGCTGGTTCTACCTGGTGGACCGCAAGAAGGACCAGATCAACGCGGCCGGGTACAAGGTCTGGCCGCGCGAGGTCGAGGACGTGCTGTACGAGCACCCGGCCGTGCGCGAGGCCGCCGTCGTCGGCGTCCCCGACGAGTACCGGGGCGAGACGGTGAAGGCGTTCGTGAGCCTGCGCCCCGGCGCCCGCGCGGCCCCGGACGAGCTGGTCGCGTTCTGCCGGGAGCGCCTCGCGGCCTACAAGGCGCCCCGCGAGGTGGAGGTGCTGGCGGAGATCCCCAAGACCGCCACCGGAAAGCTGCTCCGCCGCGAGCTGAGAAAACGCCCCTGACCTGCGAAAAAGTAGATCTGCGGAATGAAGTGCCCGCAATCGGTCATGCATGACTCATGCATGACCTCCAGCGAACCGCGAACCTCCTCGGCGCGACGGCCCTGGCCGTCGCCGACCTGTCCCTGACCGGCCCCTGCGCCGCCGTCGGCGTCAGCGCCAGCGGCGCGGCCGCCCTGGTCGTGCTGTCGGCGTCCGGCCCCCTGGGGGCCACCGAGCTCGGCCGCAGGGTCGGGCTGTCCCAGCCGGCGGCCGCCCGCATGGTGGACTCCCTGGAGCAGGCGGGCCTGGTCGAGCGGCGGCGCCGCACCGCCCGCTCGGTCCCCGTCGCCCTCACCGCCGCGGGGGAGCGGGCGGCCGCGCGGGTGCTGGCCGAGCGCGGCGGCCCGCTGGCCGACGTCGTTACGGCCCTCGACCACGACGAGCGCGCCGCGCTGTCGACCCTGCTCGGCAAGCTGCTGACCCGCCTGTACGCCGAGGTCGGCGACGCCGAGCTGATGTGCCGGCTGTGCGACCGCGCGCGCTGCGTCCAGGACGCGGTGTGCCCGGTCGGCCAGGCCGAGCGGGAGGCGGTCTGATGGGCGTGCTGTACGCCCTGGCCTCCGCGCTCTGCTACGGCCTCGCCGACTTCGCGGGCGGCCTGCTCGCCCGCCGCGCCCACTTCGCGGCCGTCGCGCTTGTCGGGCAGGCGGGCGGCCTGCTCCTGGCGCTGGCGGCGGTCCCGCTCTTCCCGGCGGCCTCGCTCCAGCCGGCCGACCTGGCCTGGGGCGCCCTGTCCGGCGTCGGGACCGGCCTCGGGATGGTGTTCCTGTTCCGCGGGCTCAGCCACGGCACGATGAGCGTGGTGGTCCCGGTCAGCGCGGTGGCCGGGGTGGCGCTCCCGGTGCTGGTGGGCGTGGTCCTGCTGGGCGACCGCCCCTCGGCCCTGGCATGGGCGGGCGTCCTGGTCACGATCCCGGCGCTGTGGCTGGTCTCCCGCGACGGCGAGGCGGGGCACGACGGCGGGACGGGCCCGGCCGGCGTCCCGGACGCCCTGGTCGCGGGCACCGGCATCGCCCTGCAGTACCTCGCCCTGGCGCAGGCCGGCCCCGGGGCGGGCGTCTGGCCGGTGGCGGCCGGACGCGTCGCGGCCATCGCCACGGTCCTGCCGATGGTGGTGTCGTCGGGCGCGCGCTTCCGGATGCCGCCCGGCCGCCTGCTGGGCGCGGCGGCGACCGGCATGACCGCCTCCGGCGCGCTCGTGCTCTACATGCTCGCCGCCCGGGAGCAGCTCCTCGCGGTCGCCGTCGTGCTGTCCTCGCTCTACCCGGCGATCCCCGTGCTGCTGGGCGTCACCGCGCTGCGCGAGCGCCTCACCCGGTGGCAGGCCGCCGGCCTGGCGGGCGCGGGCGCCGCGACGCTCCTGCTGGCCGCCGGCTGAACGATCGGCCCTACAGGTCCCCGGCCGAGACGCGGACCGCGCGCAGCGCCTCGGTGATCTCGACGGCCTGCTCGGCGTCCAGGCCCGGCAGCCCGAAGTCCGCCTCGTGCAGCGCGTCGGTCGCCCGCTCGGCGAGCTCCCGGCCGCGCGGGGTGATCGCGGCCAGCACCACGCGGCGGTCGTCGGGGGAGGGGCCGCGCTCGACCAGGCCGCGCCGCTCCAGGCGGCCGATCACGTTGGTGACCGACGCCGGGTGCACCATCAGCCGCACCCCCATCTTGCCCATCGGCAGCGCGCCCGAGCGGGTGAAGGCGAGCAGCCGCAGCGCCTCGTAGGCGGCGAAGGTCAGCCCGTGCGGCTTCAGCACGGCCTCGATCCGGCTCAGCAGCAGCTGCTGGGCCCGCATCACCGAGGTGACGGCGGCCATCTGGTCGGCGTGCCCGGGCCACCGGGCGGACCACTGGCGGTGCGCCTCGGCGATCGGGTCGCGGCTGTCGGGGCTGGTCACCGCACCACCGTAGGGCACCCCGGGGTTCTTGACGGAGTCGCGCACGGAAACTATTTTAACTTCCAAATATTGGAAGCCCAAGAGATTCTCCGGAGGTCGTGGTGACGGGCGCACAGGTCGCACGGTCAGGCACCGCACGGGCGGACGCCCGGGACCCGCTGCACGCGCCGGTGCACCCGGTGCGCTTCGTGACGGCGGCGGCGCTGTTCGACGGGCACGACGCGGCGATCAACATCATGCGGCGCATCCTGCAGGCCCAGGGCGCCGAGGTCGTGCACCTCGGCCACGACCGCTCGGTGCGCGAGGTGGTGGAGGCCGTCCTGGAGGAGGACGCCCAGGGCGTGGCCGTCTCCTCCTACCAGGGCGGGCACGTCGAGTACTTCGAGTACCTGGCGCGCTCGCTGAAGGAGGCCGGGGCCGGCCACGTGAAGGTCTTCGGCGGCGGGGGCGGCGTCATCGTGCCCGAGGAGATCGCCCGGCTGCGCGCGGCCGGCGTGCGCATCTTCTCGCCCGAGGACGGCCAGCGGCTCGGCCTGCCCGGCATGATCAACGAGCTGGTGCGCGACTGCGACACCGACCTGGCCGCCGCGCCCCCCGCGGTCGACGCGGTGCTCGCGGGCGACCGCGCCGCGCTGGCCCGCGCCATCACCTGCCTGCAGGCCGGCCGGCTGCCCGAGGACGACCGGCGCGCGCTCGCCGAGGCCGCCGCGCGGCGCCGCGTCCCGGTCCTCGGCATCACCGGCACCGGCGGCTCGGGCAAGTCCTCCCTCACCGACGAGCTGGTCCGGCGGCTGCGCGTGGACCAGCAGGACAAGCTGCGCGCCGCCGTCATCGCCGTGGACCCCACCCGGCGGCGCGGCGGCGGCGCCCTGCTGGGCGACCGCATCCGGATGAACGCCCTGGACGGCGAGCACGTGTTCTTCCGCTCGCTGGCCACCCGCGGCGCGCGCGAGCTGCCCGAGGGGATCGAGGGCGTGGTCGAGGCGGTCAAGGCCGCCGGGTACGACCTGGTGATCCTGGAGACGCCCGGCATCGGGCAGGGCGACGCCGCGATCGTGCCGCTGGTGGACGTGTCGCTGTACGTGATGACGCCGGAGTTCGGCGCGGCCTCCCAGCTCGAGAAGATCGACATGCTGGACTTCGCCGACGTGGTCGCCATCAACAAGTTCGAGCGGCGCGGCGCCGCCGACGCGCTCCGCGACGTGGCCCGCCAGCTGGTGCGCAACCGCGAGGCGTTCGGCTCCCGGCCCGAGGACATGCCGGTGTTCGGCACCAGCGCCGCCACCTTCAACGACGACGGCGTCACCGCCCTCTACCAGCACCTGTCGGGGATGCTCGCCGAGCACGGCCTGCCCCTGGAGCCCGGCACGCTGCCGCGCGCCGGCACGAGCGTCTCCACCGGCGCCGCCCAGATCATCCCGCCCGCCCGCGTCCGCTACCTGTCCGACATCGCCGAGACCGTGCGCGGCTACCACGCCGAGACCGCCGCGCAGGCCGAGGCCGCGCGCCGCGTGCAGCGCCTGGAGGCCGTCCGGGCCGAGCTGTCGGAGGCGGGCGCGGCCGAGGTCGGCGCGCTGCTGGAGAAGGCCCGCCGCGACCTCGCCCCGGCCGACGCCGACCTGCTGGCCGAGTGGCCCGCCGTAGTGGAGTCCTACTCCGGCGACGAGCAGGTCGTGACGATCCGCCACCGCGAGCTGCGCACCAGGCTGGCGCGCGAGTCGCTGTCGGGCACCCGCGTCCCGCGCGTCGCCCTGCCCCGCTACACCGACCACGGCGAGCTGCTGCGCTTCCTGCGCGCCGAGAACCTGCCCGGCCGCTTCCCCTTCACCGCCGGGGTCTTCCCGTTCAAGCGCGACAACGAGGACCCGGCCCGCATGTTCGCGGGGGAGGGCGACCCGTTCCGCACCAACCGCCGCTTCAAGCTGCTGTCGGAGGGCCAGCCCGCCACGCGGCTGTCCACCGCGTTCGACTCGGTCACCCTGTACGGCCGCGACCCCGACGAGCGCCCCGACGTGTACGGCAAGGTCGGCACCTCCGGCGTCTCGGTCGCGACGCTGGAGGACATGAAGGCCCTCTACGACGGCTTCGACCTGTCCTCGCCGACCACCTCGGTGTCGATGACCATCAACGGCCCGGCCCCCACGATCCTGGCGTTCTTCCTCAACACCGCCGTGGACCAGGGCCTGGAGGCGTTCCGCGCCGAGCACGGCCGCGAGCCCTCCGCCGAGGAGGCCGCGCAGGTGCGCGCCCGCGTGCTGTCCACCGTGCGCGGCACCGTGCAGGCCGACATCCTCAAGGAGGACCAGGGCCAGAACACCTGCATCTTCTCCACCGAGTTCTCGCTGCGGATGATGGGCGACATCCAGCAGTGGTTCATCGACCAGGGCGTCCGCAACTTCTACTCGGTGTCGATCTCCGGCTACCACATCGCCGAGGCCGGGGCCAACCCCATCAGCCAGCTGGCCTTCACCCTGGCCAACGGCTTCACCTACGTGGAGTCCTACCTGGCGCGCGGCATGGACATCGACGACTTCGCGCCCAACCTGTCGTTCTTCTTCTCCAACGGCATGGACCCCGAGTACAACGTGCTCGGCCGGGTCGCCCGCCGCATCTGGGCGGTGGCGATGCGCGAGCGCTACGGCGCCAACGAGCGCAGCCAGAAGCTGAAGTACCACGTGCAGACCTCGGGCCGCTCGCTGCACGCCCAGGAGATGCACTTCAACGACATCCGCACCACCCTCCAGGCGCTCATCGCCATCTACGACAACTGCAACAGCCTGCACACCAACGCCTACGACGAGGCCGTCACCACCCCCACCGCCGAGTCGGTCCGCCGCGCCCTGGCGATCCAGCTCATCATCAACCGCGAGTGGGGCCTGGCGATGAACGAGAACCCGCTCCAGGGGTCGTTCGTCATCGACGAGCTGACCGACCTGGTGGAGGAGGCGGTGCTCGCCGAGTTCGACCGGATCAGCGAGCGCGGCGGCGTGCTCGGCGCGATGGAGACCGGCTACCAGCGCGGCCGCATCCAGGACGAGTCGATGCTCTACGAGCAGCGCAAGCACGACGGCACCCTGCCCCTCATCGGCGTCAACACCTTCCGCGCCCCCGAGGGCGAGCAGGAGGAGGCCAAGCCGATCGAGCTGGCCCGCGCCACCGAGGCCGAGAAGCGGTCCCAGCTGGAGCGGGTGCGCTCCTTCCAGCAGGAGCACCGGAGCGAGGCCGAGGCCGCGCTCGCCCGGCTGAAGGAGGTCGCGGCCGGGGACGGCAACGTGTTCGAGGTGCTGATGGACGCCGCCCGGGTGTGCAGCCTCCAGCAGATCACCGAGGCGTTCTTCGAGGTCGGCGGCCAGTACCGGCGGAACGTGTGACCCCTCCCCGCGACGACACCGGCGCACCCGTCCCCCTCCCGCTCCGGGTGCGCCGGGTCGTCTCCCTGGTGCCCTCGCTGACCGAGTCGGTCGCCGCGACCGCGCCGGGCCTGCTGGCCGGGGCCACCGACTGGTGCACCCACCCCGAGGGCCTGGACGTGCCGCGAGTCCGGGGCACCAAGAACCCCGACCTGGACCGGATCAGGGAGCTGGAGCCCGACCTGGTGGTCGGCAACGCCGAGGAGAACCGCGCCCCCGACATCGCGGCGCTGCGCGCGTCCGGCGTCCCGGTCTGGATGACCGACGTCCGCACCGTGGACCAGGCCCTGGCCTCGCTGCGCCGGATGCTCGCCGAAGCCTGCGGCGTCCCCGCGCCCGCCTGGCTGGAGGAGGCCGAGCGGGCCTGGGCGGCGGTCGAGCCCGGGCCGCCCCGCACCGCGATCGTGCCGATCTGGCGGCGGCCGTGGATGGTGGTGGGCGGCGACACCTTCGCCGGCGACGTGCTGGCCCGCCTCGGCGTCGCCAACCGCTACGCGGGCCACCCCGAGCGCTACCCGAAGATCCCCCTCGACGAGCTGAACGCCGCCGGGGCCGACCTGGCCGTGCTGCCCGACGAGCCCTACCGCTTCACCGCCGACGACGGCCCCGAGGCGTTCCCCGCCCTGCCCGCCGCCCTCGTCAGCGGCCGCCACCTGACCTGGTACGGACCGTCGCTGACGGAGGCGCCGCGCGTGCTCCGGGAGCAGCTCGCGGTCTGAAAACCCGAATGCGCGGGTTTCCGGCGTTCTGCGACGATGCCGGAATGAGCACGAGCCCCGCGCCCCTGGTCCTCCGGCACACCCGCCGCGTCTGCGTCCCCCCGGGGCCGGAGGGCGACGGGGCGGCTTTGGCGCGGCGGTTCGACGCCGCGCTGATGACGGCCGGGTTCAAGCTCTCGGGCGGCCTGCTGGAGACCCTGTCGGCGCGCGACCCCGGCACCGTCGCCGAACTCGCCGGGCAGACCCTGCGCACCGTCCGCGAGATGGTCGGCGACCATGTCGAGCACAACGTCTACTTCATCGACTTCCCCGACAACGTTCCCGACACCTTCGACTTCTGGCTGCGCTGCATCGCCGACGCGCTCGTGCGGCCCGGCTCCCGCGCCGGCACCCTCGCCCAGCTCCGGAGCGGCGTGGTCAACCTGCTCACCCTGCCCGCCTACGGGAACTACCGGCACACCTACGAGCAGATGCTCGACGCCCACGACGAGCTCATCGAGGCGGCGGGCGACCGGGTGACCGTCCTGCACGAGGGCGGCGGCCTGGACGACGAGGCCGGCGCCCTGTACCTGGCCCTCGCCGGGAGCGCCACGCCGCTCGGCGAGGACGACCTGGACGCCCTGGAACTGCTCGCCGAGCACTGCCTGAGCGGTCCCCAGCCCGACGCCGTCCCGATCCGCGAGAACCGCGCCGTCATCAACCGGGTGCGGGTGCTGTGCGGACGGGCCCCGCTGCTGGACACCGTCACCGACGTGCTCCGCCTGGCCTGCGCCCTGTCCGACGGCGACGTCACCCTCCTGAAGCCCACCCGGTTCGTCCCCCTGCCCCGCTGGGTGCGCCGCGCCCTGCTCGCGGGCCTGGACGAGGTCGTCGCCGCCTCGCCCGCCAAGCTCGCCGACGTCCACGCCCACCGCGAGCCCTGGAAGCGCCTCGGCGAGCGCCTCCATCCGCACGAGTACCCGCGCTGGCCGCACGCCGCCGACGTGTTCGCCGTCGCGCGCGGCGACAAGGCCGCCCCGACCATGGAAGCGCGCGTGGAGGCGCTGCTCGCCGAGGGGGACGTGGTCGGCGCCGCCGATCTGCTGGCGACCGCGCCCGGCAAGCTGATGCGCGCCCTCGACCGGCTGCTGAGCACCGCCGCCGAGGGCGAGGACGAGCACGTCCTGACCCTCGCCGAGCGCGTCCTGCCCGAGGTGTCGGGCCGCGTGCTGCTGTCGGTCCGCGAGCACCTGCGCAACCGGCCGACCGAGCCCGGCGCGGGCCGGCCCCGCGTGTTCGCCAACCGCTACGCCCGCGCCCACGTCGCCCCCGACCGCCGCAGGCCGATGCCCCGCGCCGTCCGCGAGCGCCTGGCCGGGCTCCTGGACACCGAGATCCGCCGCCGCCTGCCCGACCTCGGGACCGTGCTGGTCGAGCCCGCCGCACTGCACGTCGCCCTGCCCCTCAGCGGCAAGGCGACCGCCGCCGGGTTCGGCGTCCTGCCGCGCGGCTCGCTGTCGCCGGTGGAGGGCGAGCTGCTGCGCTTCTTCGTCTACTGGCGGCAGACCGCGCGCACCACCGACTTCGACCTGTCGACGATGGTGCTGGACGGGGCCTACGAAGCCGTCAAGTGGCTGTCCTACACCGACCTGACCCAGCTGGAGGGCGAGCACTCCGGCGACGTCACCGCCGCGCCCGACGGGGCGTCGGAGTTCATCGAGCTGCGGCTGGAGGCGGTCGAGGGCGACTTCGTCGTGCCCCAGGTCAACGTCTTCTCCGGCGAGGGGTTCGAGGAGGTCGCCGAGTCGTTCTTCGGGTTCATGCTGCGCGACGCCGAGCAGAAGGGCCGCCCCTTCGAGCCGCGCACCGTGCGGCTGAAGTCGGACCTGCGCGGCCCCGGTCAGGTCGCGCTGCCGCTGGTGTTCCTCCGCGACGGGGGCGGCCGCTGGCACGCCAAGTGGCTGCACCTGTACCTGCGCGGCGCGGACTGGGGCAACCAGGTGCAGAACAACGGCGCGGCGGCGAGCACGCTGGTGCGCTCGGTGGTCGAGCGCCGCTACCTGACGGTGGAGTACCTGACGGACCTGCTGCCGAAGGGCTCGGTGCGGGTCTGGGACGGCGGGGACGTCCCCGGCGGCCCGGTGACCTTCGTCGGCCTGGAGCGGCCGGACGGGCTGCCCGAGGGCTGCCGCGTCGTCACGCCGGAAAACCTGCGCGACCTGATCCCGGACTGACTGCTACGGTGATCGAGGCGAGGCCATGAGGGGGCTTCCTTCTCCACCTTTCCCTTCAGTCCTCTCGCTCTCCTCGCCCTCGACGCCCCTGCGGGCGGCCCCGTCAGGCGGCGCCGAACAGCGCTCCGGCGTAGTAGGTCACGGCGGCCGCCAGCAGGATGATCAGAAGCTGGCGGACCGCGCCGTACAGCACCGACCGGCCGCTGGAGCGGGCCACCACGCCGCCCACCACCAGGCCCGCCAGGCCCGTGGCGGCGATGGAGATCGCCACCCCGGCCGCCCCGCTGGCGAACACCCACGGCAGCAGCGGCGCGAGCGCGCCCGCGGCGAACAGCGCGAACGACGACAGCGCCGCCGTCCACGGCGATCCCAGCTCCTCGGGGTTGATCCCGATGATGCGCAGCGCCGCGCTGCCGTACAGCCGCTCGCCGTCGGCCGACAGCTCGGCCGCGGCGGTGTGCGCGGTCGCCGGGGTGTACCCGGCCTCCAGGAACTCCTGCTCCAGCCGGGAGATCAGCACCCCCGGGTGGTCGCGCACCAGCCCCCGCAGGTCGGCCAGCACGCCCTTGAACAGCTCCACCTGCGCGGTCACCGAGATCCACTCCCCGGCGGCCATCGACACCGCGCCCGCCACCAGCCCGGCCAGCCCCGCCAGCCGGACCGCGGTCTGGTCCGAGCCCGCGCCCGCCACGCCCAGGATCAGGCACAACGTGCTGACCAGGCCGTCGTTGACGCCCAGCACCGCCGCCCGCGCCGCCCCCTGCTGCACCTCGGCGGCGCGCTTGGCGAGCAGCGCGGTCGCGGCCCCCTCGGAGCCGCCCTTGTACGCCGCCGCCCCCATCGACGTCCCCCCGTCAGCCGGCGATCTCCCACCGAAGGCTAGCAAGGAGTGACCGGGCGGACGCGGGGAGTGCCGACCCGGCGTGCGTCCCGCCGGGCGGCCCGGGGGCCGCCCGGCGGGGGCAGGGGTCAGTCCCGGGGGCCGCCCGCGACGTAGATGACCTGGCCGGAGACGAACGAGGCGTCCTCGCTCACCAGGAACGCGACGGTGCCCGCGATGTCCTCGGGGACGCCGACGCGCCGCACCGGGATCTCCTTGGCCGCCGCCCGCTTGAACTCCTCGAAGTCCATGCCGACGCGGGCGGCGGTCGCGGCCGTCATCTCGGTCGCGATGAAGCCCGGGGCGATGGCGTTCGCCGTCACCCCGAACCGGCCCAGCTCGATCGCCAGGGTCTTGGTGAAGCCCTGCAGGCCCGCCTTGGCCGCCGAGTAGTTGGCCTGGCCGCGGTTGCCCAGCGCCGACACCGACGACAGGTTCACGATCCGGCCCCAGCCGGCCTCGGTCATGTGGCGCTGCACGGCGCGGCTCATCAGGAACGCGCCGCGCAGGTGCACCGACATGACCGAGTCCCAGTCGTCGTCGGACATCTTGAACAGCAGGTTGTCCCGGATGATCCCGGCGTTGTTCACCAGCACCACCGGCGGGCCCAGTTCGGCGGCGACCCGCGCGACCGCCGCCTCGACGGCCTCGGCGTCGGAGACGTCCGCGCCGACCGCCAGGGCCCGGCCCCCGGCTTCGCGGACGCGCTCGACGGCCGCGGCGCACCCGGCCTCGTCCAGGTCGCACAGCGCCACGGCGAAGCCCTCGCGGGCCAGCCGCTCGGCGGTGGCCGCCCCGATCCCGCGGGCGGCCCCGGTGACGATCGCGACTCGCTGCTCGCTCACGGCGGCCACCTCAGACGCCCAGGTCCTTGGCGATGATGGTCTTCAGGACCTCGCTGGTGCCGCCGTAGATCCGGGTGACGCGCGCGTCGGTGTACAGGCGGGCGATCGGGTACTCCAGGATGTAGCCGTAGCCGCCGTGCAGCTGGAGGCACTTGTCCACCACGCGGGCCTGCACCTCGGTGCAGAACAGCTTGGCCTTGGCGGCGTCGGCGGGGGACAGCTCCCCGGCGTCCAGCGCCTCGACGGCGCGGTCCACCAGCGACTGGGCGGCCTCGACCTCGGTGGCGCACTCGGCCAGCACGAACTTGGTGTTCTGGAACGAGGCGACGGTCTTGCCGAACACGGTGCGGTCCTGCACGTACTTCTTGGCGAAGTCCACGGCGGCCGCCGCCGAGGCGTAGGAGCTGACCGCGATGCCGAGGCGCTCCTCGGCCAGGTTGTGGGTCAGGTACTCGAACCCGCGCCCCTCCTCGCCCAGCAGGTCCTCGACGGGAACGCGCACGTCGCTGAACGACAGCTCGGCGGTGTCGGAGCTGCGCAGCCCGATCTTCTCCAGCTTGCGGCCGACCGCGTAGCCCTCGCTCCTGGTGTCCACGACCAGGATCGACAGGCCCGCGCGGCGGTTCTCGGGGGTGGCGGGGGAGGTGCGGGCCACCACCAGCACCCGGTCGGCCAGCACGCCGCCGGTGATGAAGGTCTTGGCGCCGTTCAGCACGTAGTGGTCGCCGTCGCGCCGGGCGGTGGTCTGCATGCCCGCGAGGTCGGAGCCGGTGCCCGGCTCGGTCATCGCGATGGCGGTCATCATGTCGCCGGAGACGAAGTCGGGGAGCCAGCGCTTCTTCTGGTCCTCCGAGCCGTACTTGAGCAGGTAGGGCAGCACCAGGTTCACGTGCACGCCGTAGCCGCCGAAGCTGACGCCCGCGCGGGCGCACTCCTCGGAGACCACCAGCTGGTACTTGAAGCTGGTCTCGCCCGCGCCGCCGTACTCCTCGGGCACCTGGATGCCGAAGACGCCCAGCTCGCCGAGCTTGTTGTAGAAGTCGCGCGGCGGGTGGCCGGCCTGCTCCCACTGCTCGTAGACCGGGGCGACCTCGGCGTTGATGAAGTCCCGGACGGTCTCCCGGAACGCCTCATGGTCCTCGTTGAACACGGTGCGGCGCATGGCCCTCCCCTTCGCGAAGCCGATCTTAGAATCGGATTCTAACTTAGCGGGGCGGCGGACGGCCCCGGACCGGCGCGGGCGCTCTCCGGGCGCGGCGGAGGGCCGGCGGGCGCCGGAAAGTTCGCGGAAAGGGGGTTACGGTCCCTGGCCGGATCAGGCCACGGGCCCGGCTTGCCCGGGGCGGGAGCGGCGGCTATGCGAGCTGCGCCGACGCCGGAGCGGGGGCCGCAGGGCGGCACGGAGCGACACGGGGCGGCGCGGGAGCCGGTCAGGCGGAGGTCAGGCGCGGGCCCGCGGCGGACCAGGGAGAAGAAAAAGCGGCGCCGGGTGGATACGGGGGCAATCCACCCGGCGCCGCACATCGGTGTTCCGACGGGGGCCCGGAACACCGGCACGGGCGCTCCGACGGGGGACCAGAGCGCCGGTACAAATCGTACACCGAAACCCCCCGCTGTTAGTCAAGAGAAAGTCACGACCCGATTTCTGGCCGTTGTCCGGAAATCCCCTTGTGGTGCTGGCTATCGGGGCCGGAGAAACGCGCCACGGGCGTGGGCTCCCGCCCGCCGTTGGCGACGACGACGCTGATGTAGGGCAGGAAGACCGCCCCCACCACCAGGAGCCCCACCGCCCACAGCGGCGCCCCGCCCATCGCGCTGAACGCCGCCCCCAGGAAACAGGCCGTGCGGATGCCCATGGAGAGCAGGTAGCGCCGCTGCCGGGACCCGATGTCCTCCGACAGCGGGCGCGGCGCGTTGGTGACCGTGTAGACCTCGGCCTGCCTACGGGGATTGACCTTCACCCTTCCAAGGTAAGCCCACAGGGTCAGACAGGCGACACCAGGAGGGGTCTTCCATGACCGACCGGACCTACCGGGTGACCGAGATCGTGGGCACCTCGCCCGACTCGGTCGAGCAGGCCGTGCGCAACGGCGTCAGGCGGGCCTCGCGGACGCTGCGCCATCTCGACTGGTTCGAGGTGACCGAGGTGCGCGGGCAGATCGAGGACGGCGAGGTGGCGCACTTCCAGGTCACCATGAAGGTCGGCTTCCGGCTGGAAGACGCCTGAGCGCCGCCCAGACCGCGCCGGACGGGGCGGAGGCCCCGCGGGGGCCCCGGGGAGGGCGGACGCCCTCCCCGGGGCCCTGCGCGCCTCTCAGGACGCCTGGGAGACCGTGGACATGTTGAAGTCGGGCACCCGCAGCGCCGGCATCGCCGTGCGCGTGAAGTAGTCCGACCACTCGCGCGGCAGCGTCGGCGCGGTCGAGCCGACCTCCGACAGCCGCGACAGCAGGTCCACCGGGCTCTCGTTGAACCGGAAGTTGTTCACCGCGCCCACCACCTCGCCGCCCTCCACCAGGTACACCCCGTCGCGGGTGAGGCCGGTCAGCAGCAGCCGCTGCGGGTCCACCTCGCGGATGTACCACAGGCAGGTCAGCAGCAGCCCGCGCTCGGTGCCGGCGACCATCTCCTCCAGCGACGCGCCGCCCTGCGGCCCCGTCATGATCAGGTTGTCCACCGCCGGGGTCAGCGGCAGCCCGGTGCGCGCCGCCGACCGCCGGGTCTGGGCGAGGGCGGCCAGGGTGCCGTCGGCGATCCAGTCGGTGGCGGCCAGCGGCAGCCCGTTGTCGAACACCGACGACTCGCGGCCGGAGGCGTGCGCGATCACGAACGGGGCGCACTCCAGCCCCGCCGCGCCCGGGTCGCTGGACAGCGTGACCGGCAGGTCGGCGAGCTTGTCGCCCACCCGGGTGCCGCCGCCGGGCGCGCTGAACACCGTGCGGCCGTCGTGGGCGTCCTGGGCCCCGGCCGACCAGTACAGGTAGATCATCAGGTCGGCGACCGCGCTGGGCGGCAGGAGCGTCTCGTACCGCCCGGCCGGCAGGTCCACCCGGCGCTCGCCCCAGGACAGGCGGCGGGCGAGGTCGTCGGTGAGGCCGGCGACGTCCACGTCGGTGAAGTCGCGGGTGCCGACCCCGGCCCACGCCGAGCCGCCGGAGCCCTTGGCGTTCAGCTCCAGCAGCCCGGTGGGCTGGTCGTGGCGCAGCCGTAGCCCGGCCGAGGTGCCGAGGAAGGTGGAGGTCAGCACGTGGTTGGCGAAGCCGTACAGGCGGCGGCCCTCGGCCTCGGCGCGGCCGAACGCCTCGCCCAGCGCGGGCGCGAAGTCGGCGTAGACGCCGATGCCGGTCTCGGCGGGCGCGTCCTCCCAGGCGCCGCCCCCCGGCGCGGAGTCGGCGGTGATCAGCGGCGCGGCGTCCTCGGCGGGCTCGTTCTGGTCGGCGACCGCCTCGGCGGAGCGCACCAGGTCCTCGATGTCGTCGGCGGTCACCGCCGCCCGCGACACCACCCCCGAGCGCACGCCGCCGGGCGACCGGCGCAGCGCGATGACGGTGAGCCGGTTGGAGCGGGTGACGCCGTTGGTGGTCAGGGTGTTGCCGGCCCAGCGCAGGTTGGCGGTGCCGGCCTCGTCGGCGATGACCACGCAGTCGTCGGCGCGCGACAGCGCCAGGGCGCGTTCGACGGCCTCCTGCGGGCTGATGCTGGTCACTGGCCGCCCTCCTTCAGCGCGTTGAGGATGTTGACGCCGCGGAACAGCGCCGCCGGGCAGCCGTGGCTGACCGGGGCGACCTGGCCGGGCTGGCCCTTGCCGCAGTTGAACGCGCCGCCCAGCACGTAGGTCTGCGGGCCGCCCACCGCCTCCATGGAGTTCCAGAAGTCGGTGGTGGTGGCCTGGTAGGCGACGTCGCGGAGCTGACCGGCCAGGCGGCCGTTCTCGATCCGGTAGAAGCGCTGCCCGGTGAACTGGAAGTTGTGGCGCTGCATGTCGATCGACCAGCTCTTGTCGCCGACGATGTAGATCCCGCGGTCCACGCCGGCGATCAGGTCGTCGGTGGAGGGGCCGTCGGGCGCGGGCATCAGCGACACGTTGGCCATGCGCTGCAGCGGCATGCTGGCGGCCGAGTCGGCGAACGAGCAGCCGTTGGAGCGCTCGGCGCCGGTGAGGCGGGCGATGCGGCGGTCGGTCTGGTAGCCGGTGAAGCGGCCGCCGGTGACGATGTCGAACGAGCGCGTCTCCACGCCCTCGTCGTCGTAGCCGACGGTGGCCAGCCCGTGCTCGACGGTGCGGTCCCCGGTGACGTTCATGACCGGGGAGCCGTACTGCAGCTCCCCGAGCTTGTCGGGCGTGGCGAAGGAGGTCCCCGCGTAGGCGGCCTCGTAGCCGAGCGCGCGGTCCAGCTCGGTGGCGTGCCCGATCGACTCGTGGATGGTCAGCCACAGGTTGGACGGGTCGACCACCACGTCGTAGGCCCCGGCCTCCACCGAGGGCGCGGCCAGCTTCTCGGCCAGCAGCTCGGGCATCTCCTCCAGCTCGCCGTCCCAGTCCCAGTGGTCGCCGGTCAGCCACTCCCAGCCGCGCCCGGCGGGCGGGGCCAGGGTGCGCATGGTGTCGAACGCGCCGTCGGCGATGCCCACGGCGTTGACCACCGGGTGCAGCCGCACCCGCTGCTGGGTGGTGACGTTGCCCGACAGGTCGGCGAAGAACTTGTTCTCCCGGACCTGGAGCAGGGTGGCGTCCACGTGCTGGACGCGCCGGTCGTCCAGCAGGCGCCGGCTCCAGTCGCCCAGCAGCGCGACCTTGTCGGCGGTCGGGACGGCGAACGGGTCGGTCTCGTAGGCCGACACCCAGGTCACGTCGCCGTACACGGGCTCGGGGGCCAGCTCGATGGGCTCGCGGTTGACGGCCGAGGCCACGGCGGCGACCTCGACCGCCCGGGCCGCGACGGCGGCGGCGCCCTCGGGGGTCAGGTCGATGCCGGCGGCGAACCCCCAGGTGCCGTTCTTGACGACCCGGACCGACAGGCCCACGTCGTCGGCGTCCAGGGCGGTCTCCAGGGCGGCGTCGTGCAGGCGCAGGGTCTGGCTGCGGATGCGCTCCAGGCGGAAGTCGGCGTGCTGAGCGCCGAGCTCCCGGGCCCGGCTCAGCGCCGCGTCGGCCAGCGCGCGCAGCGGCAGCGCGGTGAAGGCGGGATCGATGTCATGCACCTTTCGCAACCTACCCCGTCGGGTGATCGCGCCGCTGGACCGCGCGCCCCGAACAAAGCCGGGTGCGGGGATCTTGTCGGGACGGCACATCCACCGGCGGCGGGTCCGGCCGCTACGCTCGGACGCTGTTGTGACCCAGCCGACAGGCACCCGCAGTTCGGCAGACAAGACTAAAGGGGCGTGGGATGAGTCGTTCTGTCCTCGTGACCGGCGGTAACCGGGGCATCGGCCTGGCCATCGCCCGGGAGCTGGCCGCCGCCGGCGACAAGGTCGCGGTGACCTACCGGTCCGGCGAGCCGCCCGAGGGGCTGTTCGGGGTCCGGTGCGACGTGACCAGCGCCGAGGACGTGGACGCCGCGTTCGGCAAGGTCGAGGCCGAGCACGGTCCGGTGGAGGTGCTGGTGGCCAACGCCGGCATCACCAAGGACACGCTGCTGGCGATCATGAGCGAGGACACCTTCACCTCGGTGCTGGACACCAACCTGACCGGCGCGTTCCGCGTCGCCAAGCGCGGCGTGAAGGGCATGATGCGCAAGCGCACCGGCCGCATCGTGCTGGTGTCGTCGGTGGTCGGGCTGTCGGGCTCGGCCGGGCAGGCCAACTACGCCGCCTCCAAGGCCGGCATGGTGGGCTTCGCGCGGTCGCTGGCCCGCGAGCTGGGGTCGCGCAACATCACCGTCAACGTCGTCGCGCCGGGGTTCGTGGACACCGACATGACCGCCGCGCTGTCGGAGGACCAGCAGAACGCCATCAAGGGCGTGATCCCGCTGGGCCGCGTGGCGCGGCCGGAGGAGATCGCCAAGACCGTGCGGTTCCTGGCCAGCGACGACGCCGCCTACATCACCGGGGCCGTGGTCCCGGTGGACGGCGGCCTGGGAATGGGGCACTGAGCGAACTCATGGGAATCCTCGAAGGCAAGCGGATCCTGGTCACCGGCGTCCTCACCGACGCCTCCATCGGCTTCCACGTGGCACGCGTGGCGCAGGAGCAGGGCGCCGAGGTGGTGCTGACCGCCTACCCGCGCCCCACGCTGACCCAGCGCACCGCCAAGCGGCTGCCCAGCGGCCCGGACAATCCGCCGCCGGTCATCGAGCTGGACGTGATGAACACCGAGCAGCTGGACGCCCTCGCGGGCAACCTGCGCGAGGTGGGCTTCGACCGGCTCGACGGCGTGGTGCACGCGATCGGCTTCGCGCCGCAGACCGCGCTCGGCGGCAACTTCCTGGAGACGCCGTGGGAGGACGTGGCCACCGCCGTGCACGCCTCCACCTTCTCGCTGAAGGCGCTGACGATGGCGTGCCTGCCGCTGATGCAGGACGGCGGCGCGGTGGTCGGTCTGGACTTCGACGCCACCAAGGCGTGGCCGGTCTACGACTGGATGGGCGTGGCCAAGGCCGGGCTGGAGTCGTGCGCCCGCTACCTGGCCAAGTACCTGGGCCCGCGCGGCGTCCGGGTCAACCTGGTGGCGGCCGGTCCGCTGGCGACCATGGCGGCCAAGAGCATCCCCGGCTTCGAGGGGATGACCGAGATGTGGCCGAAGGCGGCCCCGCTCGGCTGGGACATCAAGGACAGCGACCCGACCGCGCGGGCCTGCGTGGCGCTGCTGTCGGACTGGTTCCCGGCCACCAGCGGCGAGATCGTGCACGTGGACGGCGGCCTGCACGCCATCGGCGCGCCCGAGTAGCGGCGCGGAGACGGGACGGGCCCCGTCCCCCGGCGCGAACCGGGGGACGGGGCCCGTCCCGTGCCTGGGACCCGCTCAGGACCGGACGCGGCGCATCCGGCGGCCGAGCACGCTGAGGTTCAGCGCGAGCACGGCACCCGCCGCGCCGGAGGCGGCGGCGACCCACAGGATCTGGTTCTGGTCGTGCTCGGTGGCGGCCACCGGTGAGATCAGCCGGGTCTGCGGGGCCGCGCCGACCGGGGCCTGGTAGGCGCTCGGGTCGGCGGCGACCTGCGGGGTGGGCAGCAGGCCGGGCAGGTTCGCGCCGTTCTGCGCGCCGCCGGGGGCGTAGGGCTGCAGGCCCTCGGGCCGGTTCATGGTGGTGGCCCCGCCGCCCGACGGCAGGCTGCCGGTGGGCGCCGACACCGACGGCGAGCCGCCGCTCTTCTTGCTCCCGCCGGACTTGCGCTCCTTGCCGCCCGACCCCTTGTCCAGCGGGGGCTTCTTGGACGGCTTGGGGGCGGGCTTGGTCGGCTTGGGAGTGGGCGTCGGCTTGGGCGTGAGGCTGTCGCGCCAGTTGCCGAGCTGGCACTTCCAGTTGTCGATCGTGGTGGCCGGGTCCACGCCCTTCTTGCACTTCTGCGGCGCGGCGGCGGACTGCGCGTAGGCCGCCGGCGCCCCCAGGAACACCAGCACCAGGGCGCCGGCCGACACCGCCGTCGACGCCGATCCGAGCCGCCTGAAGCGTCGCTGCTGGGGCATTGCACTCCTTAGCCGTTGGTGAGCCTTGACGCGGTCTGCGACCCTCGTCCGCCACCGCGTTGTTGACACTATGTCCAACGAGCGCCGGACGAAGAGGTCACGCCCCGGTGACGGCAATTGATCAGATCGTGCCCCAATCGCGCGCGAGCGTAAACAGCGACACGGTTTTTTCTCCCCGCCCGGCAAAAACAACTAACCCCGCCGAACCCCCGGCGGCTACTGCACCACCAGCCGCGCCAGCCTGGTGCGCCGCTCGGGCGCCGCGCCCTCGCGCACCGCCCGCGCCAGCGCCGGGCCGGCCGCCTGCACCACCGACAGGTGCCGCCGCGCCATGCCGAACGCGGTGGCCGCCAGCGGCCGCGACAGCGCCGCGCCCGCCTCGCCCTCGGGCGCGAGCACCGCGACCGCCGCGGGCCACCGGGTGCCCCGGCCCAGCGCCACCGGCACCGCCCAGCCGTGCCGCAGCCGCGCCGCGTCGGCCGGCGCGATCGTCGCCGTCCCGTCGGCGAACTCCACCGCCAGGCCCGCCGCGTCCGCGCCCGTGACCGTGCCGGGCTCGCCCACCGGGGCCTGGGGGAGCGGCGCGGCCACCACGACCCGGTCGCCGGGGTCGAACCCGCCGAAGGCGCCGGGCCCGGGGTTCAGCCGCTCCTTCAGCGCGGCGTTGAGCGCGCCCGCGCCCGCCTCGCCCCCGGCGGACGCCGCGACCACCGTCACCTCCGGCGCGGCGATGCCCAGCGCGCGCGGGATGGAGTCGGTCACCAGCTGCACCGCGCGGTGCACCGCCTCCCCGGGGGACGCGGCGGGCACCACGACCACCTCGCGGCCGGGCGCCTCCACGGCGATCAGCTCGCCGCCGCGCACCGCCGCCAGCAGCGTCTCCAGCGGCCCGCCCGGACCGGCGGGCTCCAGCTCCACCACCGGGACGGTCTCGGAGGACTCCAGGTCGTCCAGGACCCGGCCCGGCCCGGCCGGGGGCAGCGCGCCCGGCTCGCCGCCCAGCACCAGGTGCGCGCCGTCCGGGCACGCCTCCACCAGCACGGCGGCCAGCTCCACGTCCAGCCCGGCGGCGTCCGGCACGACCACCAGGTCCAGCTCGAACGGGCGCTGCTCGCCGCGCCCGAACACCACCGCGCCCGGCGCGGCCGCCGCCTCCTGCGGCTCCAGCAGCCGGTGCAGGCTGGTGACGGCGCCGTCCGGGACCTCGTGGCCCCCGGCGGACGCCAGCGCGGCGAGGTCGGCGGCGGCGCGGGCCGTCGGCGCGGCGACCGCCACGCGCAGCTCCCGCCCGGCGGCGGCCGCCGCCAGCGCCAGCGCGGTCTCCTCCAGGTCGGCGGGCGCGCCCCGCCACACCGTCACGCCGGTGCGCAGCGCGGCGGTGAGCGCCAGCGAGCGGTCCTCGGCGAGCCCGGCGCGCAGCGCCTTGATGTCGGCGTCCTCCAGCAGCGGCGCGGCCGTCATCGTCAGCCGCTGGAAGCCCTCGCCGGCGGCCTCCTCGGCGACCGCCCAGCGGGCGAGGCCGAGCGTCTCCTCGGGCTCGGGCAGCTCGGCGTCCTCGTCGTCGAAGGCGGCCTCGTCGAACTCCGGCTCCTCGGTGAGCGCGAGCACCTCGCCCTCGTTCAGGGCGTCCTCGACCGCGCGCCGGGGGTCGGCGGCGCCCGCCTTCTCCAGCGCCGTCAGCACCTCCGCCAGCGGCGTCACGGTGTGGCCGCGGCGGGCCGCGCCGGTCAGCAGGTGCACCGCCAGCGCGAGGCCGCGGCGCGGGTCGTCGGGCCGGGCCGCCTCGCCCAGCAGCCGCCGGGCGAAGTGGTCGGCCTGCTCGGGGCGCAGGCCCGGCACCCGCAGCAGCAGCCACGGGTCGGCGCGCAGGCGCGCGGCGGCGCCGGCGCCGAGCCGCGCGGCGGTGCGGGCGGTGAGGGAGGCGGGCACGCCGGTCTCGGCGAACAGCGCGGCCAGGTCTGTCGAGGCCGGGGCGTTGGAGTCGGCAGTGTTCGAGCCGGCGGTGTTCGAGTCGGCGGCGGTCGAGTCAGCGGTGTCGGTCACGGGCTTCCCGTAAGAGGTCGGTCGGAGGATCGGGCACAGGTGCGGCCGGGCGCGGGGACGGCGCGCCCCCGAGGGTGCCACGCCCGGCGCGGCCGGTCACGGATGAGCGGCCGCCATGTCGGAGACGTCGTCCAGCGCCGACCGGATCTCCTGCGGCAGCGTCAGCGCCTCGCTGGCCAGCGCCTGGGCGAGCTGCGCGGCGGTGCGCGCGCCCACGATCGGCGCCGCGACGCCGGGCCGGTCGCGCACCCAGCTCAGCGCGACGCTGAGCGGGGTCACCCCCAGGCCCTCGGCGGCGGTCACCACCGACTCCACGATCCGGCCGCACTCGTCGTCCAGGTAGGGCTGCACGAAGTCGGAGAAGTGCGGCGCGGCCGCCCGCGACCCGGCGGGGATGCCGGTGCGGTACTTGCCGGTCAGCACCCCGCGGCCCAGCGGCGACCACGGCAGCAGGCCCGCGCCCGCGTCCAGCGCGGCCGGCACCACCTCGCGCTCGATGTCGCGGCTCAGCAGCGAGTACTCCTGCTGCACCGCCACCACCGGCGCGCGGCCCGGCCAGGCCCGCTGCCAGGCGGCGGCCTTGGCCACCTGCCAGCCCGCGTAGTTGGACACCCCGACGTAGCGGGTGCGGCCGGAGGCGATCGCCTCGTCCAGCGCGGCCAGGGTCTCCTCCAGCGGCGTCGCCGCGTCGTAGACGTGCAGCTGCCACAGGTCCACGTACTCCAGGCCCAGCCGCTCCAGCGAGGCGTCCAGCGCCGCCAGCAGGTGCCGCCGGGAGGCGTCGTAGCGGCCGTCGGGGCGGATCGCGGACTTGGTGGTGACCACCAGGTCGTCGCGGTCCACCAGCTCGCGCGCCAGGTGCCCGAGGATGCGCTCGCTGTCGCCGTCGTTGTAGACGTCGGCGGTGTCCACCAGGGTGCCGCCCGCCTCTACGAACGCGGTGAGCTGCGCGGCCGCCTCGTCGGGCTCGGTGTCCTGGCCCCAGGTCATGGTGCCGAGCCCCAGCCGCGACACCAGCAGGCCGCTCCTCCCGACGTGACGCTCTTCCATGCCGGTCAATCTAGCGGCCCTCCGGACCGCTCCACCCCGGGTCCGGCCCCGCCCGCCCCGGGTCCGCGCCCGGCCGCCCGCCCCACCGCCCTTGTCCCCATTCCCACCTGCGCGGCCGGAATGTGTCGCGATGAGCGGTGCGCGGGCTAGAGTGCGCGGTCATGGCGCCACCCCAGTTCCCCATGTACTCGCCCAAGTCCCCCCAGGACGACGGCGAACCGGACTTCGCGCCGGTCCTGGGGGCCGGCCGCGCCGACGATCCCGGCTACGCGGCCTCGCTGCGCACCGGCACCGTGCTGGGCCGGATGCGGGGCACCCTGCTGGTGCTGCTGGCCGCGCCGGTCCTGATCGCGGCGATCGCGCCGCTGATCGTGCAGGACGGCCGCGGGCGGCTGGGCGACGCGCCCTGGTGGATCTACCTGCCGCTGGCGGCCGCGGCGCTGGTGGCGGCGCTGGCCGCGCCGCGCGCGCCCCGCGCGATGCCGCCCGGCCTGGAGCCCCGGCAGGCCGCCTGGACCGCGCTGATGGCCTTCCGGCAGGCGCTGCTGCTGCGCTTCGCGCTCGCCGAGGGCGTCATCCTGCTCGGCCTGCCGCTGGCCATGATCGGGCGCAGCGAGCTGGTGTTCGCGGTCGGGTTCGCGCTCGGCTACCCGCTGCTGGTGTGGCTGGCGGTGCCGACCGCGCGCACGGTGGAGGCGATGCGGGCCCGGCTGGAGGCGGGCGGCGCGACCTCGCACCTGTGGGCGGCGCTGCTGGCGCCCGCCCCGCCGCCGGGCCGCGGCGAGGACTGACCCGCCGGCGCCCGCTCAGTGCGGGCCGTTGTGGATCAGCACCGTGATCAGCGCGATCCACAGCACCAGCACCGCGATGACGGTGATCGGCCAGATCCGGTGCGGCCGGGGCCGGGGCGCCATCACAGCCACCCGCTCTTGCGCAGCCGCAGGTAGACCACCACGCACACCACCACCATCACCGCCATCATCGCCGGGTACCCGTACAGCCACTTCAGCTCGGGCATGTGGTCGAAGTTCATGCCGTAGAACCCCGCCACCATGGTCGGCACCGCGATCACCGCCGCCCACGCGGAGATCTTGCGCATGTCCTCGTTCTGCTGCTTGCCCATCAGCGCCAGGTGCGCGGTCAGCACGCTGTTCAGCAGCTCGTTGTGCGCGTCCACCTGCCCGTCGACCCGCAGCAGGTGGTCCAGCACGTCGCGGAAGTACTCGCGGGCGGGCTCGAACTCGGGCACCCGGCCCCGCACGATCTCCTGCAGGACCGGCACCAGCGGGTCCTCGGCGGTGCGGAACTCCAGCACCTCGCGCTTGAGCGAGTAGATCTCCTCGGTGACGTCCGGGGTGCCGGGCCGGAACACCGCGCGCTCCAGCTCGATGATGTCCACCTCGACCTCGTGGGTGATGTCGCTGTAGGCGTCCACCACCTCGTCGCACACCGCGTACAGCACCGCCGCGGGCCCGTACTCCATCAGCTCGGCGTTGCCCTCCAGCCGCCCGCGCACCGGCCCCAGCGGGTTGCCGGACCCGTGCCGCACCGTCACCACGAAGTCCGGGCCGAGGAACAACATGATCTCGCCGACCTCGATGTCGGAGGTCGCGTCGGTGTAGGTGAGCGTCTTCAGCACCATGAACAGCGTGTCGCCGTAGCGCTCCAGCTTGGGCCGCTGGTGGGCCTTGACCGCGTCCTCGGCGGCCAGCGGGTGCAGCCCGAGCTCCTCCTGCACCAGCTCGAACTCCGCCTGGCTCGGCTCGTGCAGCCCGATCCACACGAAGCAGCCGCCGCCCTCCTCGGCGGCCCGGGCGCGCGCGGCGTCGAAGGCGTCGCTGATGTCGCCGTCGATGGGGCGGCGCGCCCCTCGGGAGTAGATGGCCTGGTCAACGATCACGGTGGCCCGTCCTCACGCATGCCGGGGAGATCAGGGGGTGCCGGGGGAGCTTAGGGGAGAATGATGGACGACCGGGCACCGGCACCGCGACCCGGGCGCCGTCGCCCGGGCATGCCGGACATCTCGTAGATCTCGTAGAGTGCGTGCCGTGACGACGCTTCTGCTGGTGCGGCACGGCCTCACCGAGCTGACCGGCCCCGTGCTGGCCGGGTGGACCCCGGCGCTGCCGCTGGACGAGCGGGGCCGCGCCCAGGCCGCCGCCGTCGCCGCGCGGCTGGCGGGCCTGCCGCTGGCGGCGGTGGTGTCCAGCCCGCTGGACCGCTGCCTGCAGACCGCCGAGGCCATCGCCGCCGCGCGGCGCGGGTCCGCCGGCGGGTCCGGCGGCGGGTCCGGGGCGGCCGAGGTGAAGGTCGAGGTGGACGAGCGGTTCGGCGAGGTCCGCTACGGCGACTGGACCGGCCGCCCGCTGAAGGAGCTGGCCGAGGAGCCGCTGTGGCGGGTCGTGCAGGCCCACCCCAGCGCGGCGCGCTTCCCCGGCCCGGACGGGGAGTCGCTGGCGGCCGCCCAGCACCGCGCCGTCGCCGCCGTCCGCGACTGGAACGCCCGCGTCGCCGCCGAGCACGGGCCCGGCGCCGCCTACCTGGTGTGCAGCCACGGCGACATCATCAAGGCGATCGTCGCCGACGCGCTCGGCATGCACCTGGACCAGTTCCAGCGCATCGAGGCCGGGCCGGCGTCGCTGACGGTGATCCGCTACACCGAGCTGCGGCCGTTCCTGGTGCGCCTCAACGACACCGGCGGCGACGTCGGGGGGCTGCTGCCCGCGCCCGACACGCCCGCCGCCGGGGGACAGGGTGACGCGGCCGTCGGCGGCGGCGCGTAGGGTCGTTGTCATGCCGGTCATCTCCTATGAACTGCCCGACAGGTTCGTCGCGGGCACCGTCGGTCGGCCCGGGGAGCGCACCTTCTACCTCCAGGCGCGCTCGGGCGCGCGCGTGACCAGCGTCGCGCTGGAGAAGTTCCAGGTGACGCTGCTGGCCGAGCGGCTGGAGGAACTGCTGGACGAGGTGCTGCGCCGCAGCGGCGGCGACGCGGCGGTGCCGGCGGTCGCCCCGGCCGAGCTGCACGACGACGCGCCGCTGGACCAGCCGGTCGAGGAGGAGTTCAAGGTCGGCACCATGGCGCTGGCCTGGGACCCCGACGAGCAGCGGGTGGTCATCGAGGCGCAGGAGGTCACCGAGGGCGAGCCGGAGGCCGAGATCGGCGCCGACGACCCGGCGATCGCGGTACTGCGGGTGCGGATCACCGCGGGCCAGGCGCGGGCGTTCGCCGAGCGGGCGCTGAAGGTGGTGTCGGCCGGGCGGCCGCCGTGCCCGCTGTGCGGGCTGCCGCTGGACGAGGCGGGCCACGTGTGCCCCCGCCAGAACGGGTACCTGGGCTGAGATGACGGGGACGGGGTGCACGCCGGAGTGCTGGATCATGGACGCGGGCGCCGGGAGAATGGGGCCATGACGCAGTCCTCCCGGGATCGCCCCCCCGCCGGCGACGGCCCGCTCGGCCCGCCGGTCTCCCCGAGCGACGTGGTGGCCGCCGAGCGGCTGCTGCTGCGCGGCCGCCTGGAGGTGGAGGGCCGCCTGGTGCAGGCGTCCAACGCCACGCTCTACTGCTCGATCGAGGACGAGGGCGTGCGCGCGGCCTGCGTCTACAAGCCGGTGGCGGGCGAGCGCCCGCTGTGGGACTTCCCCGACGGCACGCTGGCCGAGCGCGAGGTCGCCGCCTACGCCGTCTCGCAGGCGATGGGCTGGAACGTGGTGCCGCCGACCGTGCACCGCGACGGCCCCTACGGGCCGGGCATGGTGCAGCTGTGGGTGGAGCCCGACCCCGACGTCGACCTGGTGGCGCTGTCGCGCTCCGACGACGAGGCGATCCGCCGGATGGCGGTGTTCGACGCGGTGGTCAACAACGCCGACCGCAAGATCGGGCACCTGCTGCCGCCCGGCGGCGGGCACGTCTACGGCTGCGACCACGGGGTGTGCTTCTCCACCGAGTACAAGCTGCGCACGGTGCTGTGGCAGTGGCGCGGCAAGAAGCTGACCGGCGAGGCGGTGCAGGCGCTGGAGCGGGTGCGGCGGGCGCTGGGCGAGGGGCTGGGCCGCACGCTGTCGGAGCTGCTCACCGAGCAGGAGGTGGAGGCCACGCGCCACCGGGTGGAGCTGATGCTCAAGCACCGCATCCACCCCTACCCGCCCGAGGACTGGCCCGCGGTGCCCTGGCCGCCGCTGTAGAGCGGTCACCCCGCTGTGGGGCGATTTGCCCGCTGATGCTCAAATATGTGGCATGTGTACGGCGATCGTCAGTGTCGACCCCGCCTCTCCGGTCCCGGTGCTGCTCGTCGGCGTCCGGGACGAGTTCGTCGTCCGCTCCTGGGCGCCCCCCGGCCGCCACTGGCCCGACCGGCCCGCGCTGGTCGCCGGGCGCGACCTGCGCGCCGGGGGCACCTGGTTCGCGGTGGACCCGGGCGCGCCGCGCGCGGCCACCGTCCTCAACGGCCCCGGCCCCCTGGCCCCCGAGGAGCACCGGCTGTCGCGCGGTGAGCTGCCCCTGCTGATGGCCGCCGAGGGCAAGCTCGGCGACCTGGAGCTGCCCCGCTTCGACCCCTTCCACCTGCTGTGCGCCGAGCCCGACCGGGTGCGCCTGTGGAGTTGGGACGGCGCGGCCCTCACCGAGCGCGCGCTGGGCCCCGGCCTGCACGTGGTCGTCAACAACGGCCTGGAGGGCGAGGGCCACCAGGAGGGCGCGACCGAGGACGCGTTCATGATGGCGCGCCTCGCCCACTTCCGGCCCCGCCTCGCCGCCGTCCGGCGGCCCGAGCCGCTGCCCGGCCGGGGCGGCGCCGCCGAGGCGTGGGGCGACTGGCTCCCACTGGTGGACGGCGACGGCCTGCCGCGCACCGACCCCCGGGCGCTGCTGCCCATGCTCGACATCGGCGACGGCCGCGTGTGGGGCACCACCTCGGTCAGCCTGGCCGCGCTCACCCCCGACGCGGTCCGCTACGACTTCTCCGCCGCCCCCGGCGACCCGGACGCCTGGACCACCCTGCTCTGACCCGGCCGCCGGCTCCCGGACCGGCCACACCGCGCCGCGCCGCCCGCCATGCCGCCCGCCACGCCACCGATCGGGGTCCGCGCGCACGCCCGTCTCACTCTGAGTGCTAATTTGACTACCTAATGCGATCTTCGTGGGGTGCTGCGGGGCAGCCCCCTCACGGACGGTCGCCGAACGGTCGTCAGGCAGACGGGGGAGTGCAGATGGCAGCAGGCAAACGGGGGGTGGCGGTCACCGCCGGGCTGGGCGCGGTCGTGCTCGGGCTGGCGGCCTGCGGCGGCGACGGCGGCGGCGGGGGAGGAGGTGGCGGCGGCGGGGGCACGCTGAAGGTGCTGGGCGCCTCCGACGTGGACCACCTCGACAGCTCCAGCACCTACACCACCTGGGGCAACATGCTGTCCCGGCAGTTCGCGCGCACGCTGTTCGGCTACAAGGGCGCCGAGAACTTCGACGAGGCCATCAAGGTCCAGCCCGACATGGCCGCCGAGATCCCGACCACCGACAACGGCGGCATCAGCGCGGACGGCAGGACCTACACCATCAAGCTGCGCGACGGCGTGCAGTGGAACACCAGCCCGCCCCGCCCGGTGACCGCCGCCGACTTCGTGCGCGGCATCAAGCGCGTCTGCAACCCGGCCAAGCCGTCGGGCGGCAAGGCGTACTACACCGAGACCATCGAGGGCATGGCCGCCTTCTGCAAGGGCTTCGAGAAGGTCGACGCCAAGAGCGCGCAGAAGATGGCCGCCTACCAGAACGACAACCAGGTGTCGGGGCTGCAGGCCAAGGACGACACGACCCTGGTGCTGAGGCTGACCCGCCCGGCCAGCGACATGACCAACATCCTGGCCCTGCAGTTCGCGGCGGCGGCCCCGGCGGAGTACGACAGGTACGTCCCCGACAGCCCCGAGTTCCGCAAGAACACCATCTCCGACGGGCCCTACCAGATCACCTCGTACTCGCCCAACAAGGAGTACGTGCTGGACAAGAACCCCAACTGGAAGCCCGACAGCGACCCCACCCGGGCGCAGAACCCCGACAAGATCCAGATCACGCTGGGCCAGGAGTCGCCCGACGTCGTCCAGCAGCAGATCGAGCAGGGCGCGGCCGACATCGCCTGGGACCAGCCGGTGCCGACCGCCAAGATCCAGAGCCTGAAGTCCAACCCGAACTTCAAGATCCAGGACGGCTCCAGCAGCAACCCCTACCTGGTCTTCAACACCCTCAGCCCCAACAACAACGGGGCGCTGGGCAAGAAGGAGGTGCGGCAGGCGATCCAGTACGCGGTCGACAAGACCGCGCTGGTGCAGATCTACGGCGGCCCGGACGTGTCGCAGGTGCTCAACCAGGTGATCCCGCCCGGCAGCGTCGGCTACCAGCAGTACGACCCCTACCCGACGCAGGGCAACTCCGGCGACCCGAACAAGTGCAAGCAGATGCTCGCCGCGGCCGGGTACCCCAACGGGCTGACGCTGAAGTTCCCCTACCGGACCAGCAGCAACCACCCGAAGATCGCCCAGTCGCTGCAGGCGAACCTGAAGGCGTGCGGCGTCACCGCCAACCTGACCTCCGACACCGCCGGCACCTTCTACAACACCACGCTGGTCACCCCGGCCGACGCCAAGGCCGGCAAGTGGGACATCGCCGCGCCCGGCTGGCAGCCCGACTGGTACGGCAACAACGGCCGCTCCACCATCGTGCCGCTGTTCGACGGCCGCCACTACGGCCCGAACTCCACCGACTACGGCGGCTACAACAACGCCCAGGTCAACGCGCTGATCGACAGGGCGCTGCAGGCCAAGACCACCGAGGAGGCCGCCGGCTCCTGGGCCCAGGCCGACAAGCTGATCATGCAGGACGCGGCGATTGTGCCCTTCATGAACCAGAAGTACCCGATCTTCCACTCCTCGCGGGTGAAGAACGCGCTGTACCTGCCGCAGTACCAGGCCTACGACTTCAACCAGATCGAACTGTCGTGACCGGCCGCGGCCGGGGCCGCCGCGCGGCGGCCCCCGCCCCCCCCCCGTCCGCCCCCCCAACCTCGCGCGCAAGGGGGTGGGAGTTGTGGGACCCCTGGACCGCCCGAAGCGGCGACCTC